>CAZJPP010000073.1:0-1716 GCA_964547915.1 uncultured Lentimicrobium sp. | reverse complement strand
TATACAAAATGTTGCTTTAACACATACATGTTATTGACCTGAATAATGAGAAGAAACCTTTTGAAGTATCTGAAATATCTTGTATTGACAAGTATAACGATTTGTCTTCTCTTGATTTTCATTCCGAGAACTTATGATATGCCCCAAGCATATCTAAGACAGGGTACAAAGTTCTGGGAACTTCACACAGGTTCTAAAATTGCGTATTTTCATATCACTGCAAAAGGTACGAAAAAACCGTTTCCGATAATCTATTTACAAGGAGGTCCTGGTGGTTTTATTTCCGACTATAACATTAAAACATTCACTTCTTTGTCTGACGATGGCTATGATATTTATTTATACGACCAGATCGGCAGTGGTCAATCTGCAAGATTATCTAACATTTCAGAATATACCGCTGAAAGGCATAAACAAGATTTAGAGGAAATATGTAAGTTGATAGGTTCAGAAAAAGTAATTCTCATTGGGCAATCGTGGGGAGCTGTACTTGCTACATTGTTTCTCGCTGACAATCCCAACAGGGTTGAGAAAATAATTTTAACGGGAGTACCATCAATCCAACCCATCAGAAAAGAATTACTTGACATTAAAGCACCTGATAGTTTACATTTAAAGAAACCTCCATACTCAAACGGAGAAGCCAACGAGAAAACACGAAACATAAGGTCAAGTGCGACTGCATTTTGTGCAAGGGCTTTCGGTATGAAGCTTGCACCTGACAAAGAAGTTGATGACTTTCAAACATATCGTAACCAGGAATTGAACAAGGCAACAGTTTGTGATACTCATAGAGCATTGGAAGCGGAAGGCGGTGGAGGATTTTATGCTCAGGTAATGACTGTAAAAAGTTTCAGTGAAATAAAAGACCCAAGAACGAAATTAAGAAACTGTAGAATTCCTACCTTAATTATGAAAGGACAATGCGATAGTCAGCCCTGGGGTTTTGTAAATGAATATTTAGAACTCTTTTCTAACCATACTTTGAGAATAATTCCTGATGCGGGACATTCCATCGCTGTTGAGCAACCGGAAATTTATATTACTACGATTAGAAATTTTTTAAATCAATAATTCGAGTGTCGGTTATTCGTTTGCTGATGCATAAAAAGTGCTGCTGTTATTAATTGTATTTTTTTATGCATTTGTTTTTTAACCTAAAAAACATATTGTGAAAAGTATATTTGTTGCATTTTTGGTTTTAGCTCTTATACCGTTTTATGCTGTTTCTCAGGATAACTTTTCGGATGTTCATCAGCAGGAAATTGCAGATAATAATGACACTATAGGCGCTGATGCGGATAAATCAATGCGGATAGCATTAATGTTTGGAGGACTGAAAAATTATCCGTTACGCCATTACATGTACCATTCAGAAGGGAGGATTAATCCGGCAGTTGCACTTCAGTTATATCTTATTGAGAAAGACCGGATCAAAGTGCAGACCGGACTCACATTTTATCAAAGGTGGTTCTCGATGGATTTCAACAGCTTGTATTATCTTCATAATGCCATCTATAATGGTGAAAATGTAAAGGAAGCCGGTCATACTTTTTTTCAGTTGCCTTTTAATATACTTTATCAACCATTAAGGAAAGTGGGGCTAAGCACAATTATTGGAGCTTATGCATCATTCCCGCTATCAAGATCTCCTGTGCTCTCGCGGAATAAGGATCTGGAAATGGGAGTGCGGGCAGGCTTGCAATATCAGCTTAA
>CAZJPP010000072.1:0-1817 GCA_964547915.1 uncultured Lentimicrobium sp. | reverse complement strand
CTGAAATCTTATCATCAAGATTCAATTTTCCCTCTTCCGCTAATAGCAGCACAGTTGCAGCCGTAACCATTTTGACTGTTGATCCCATACGGGTGATATTACAAACCTTCATATCCACCCGATTATGCAAATCAGCCTTTCCGGCGGCACCAATCCACATCCCCGTATTCGTGTGATAAGCTGACATGATAATTCCCACAACGCCATTTGAAACCATTTCATCGATTAATGACCGGTATTTGTCGTTATCCGGATTATCCATACTGCTATCCTGAAAACTAAGATTACAGTCATAGTATGACGGATCAATGTCTTCACCTTTCTTACAGGAGAATAGCAGGGAAAATGCCAGCACTGTAAACAATATTCTCATCATGGTTACCTGCTTTTGAAATTGATGAAAAACCTAACTCCGAGATGAAAGTTAATATGAGTCATAACCGGAATAAAATCGGGCGAATAAGGATATTCCAGCCACGACTGGTATCGCAGGAATAATTTGGGACTGTTTCTTTCAGATTTATTCAGATAATAGCCAACATCGAGAGAAATCGAAGGATAAAACCTGGATTTGCCGCTGTCGGATTTTTTCACATACTCTCCGTTTGAAAACGTAAACTCTTCAGCTGTAGAGAATGTATGCATATATCCCACGCCGATGAGACCGGCAAAAGCAAACCCTGAGTTCAGCGAGTACTCATAACCCAGTTCAGTATTTATGCCAACACCCTGAGCAAGATGATCATGGAAAAAATAAGAGATATTGGCAGTCTGGAAAACTCTTGAATGCTCTTTAACCTTATAATTATATTCAGAACCTATTTGCAATCCGGGATGAATTGGGATTGTGAAAAGCTTAGTAAAAGGCACTGCAGTCGATTCATTAAACACTGAAACATTCACAGGAACAGACAATCCCTGTCCGGATAAAAGCACGGGACTAAACAGTAAGAAAAGTATCAATAGTCTTTTCAATTTAGTTTGTCTAAGTTCAATACTCTCAACATTCCACGCACCAGAGTTGTTCGTTGTTTTTTGTTTTGGTTCTTTGTGCCGCATTCGGCGCGTTCAGTGTTCGGCGTTCAGCATCAAAAATCAATATCATGAGGAAAAGATTAAACTGTTAGTGAAAGTGGAAATTCATCAGGAACTTCCTTTGCTTCTTTATCAGGATTTGGAGGATTCTGAAGCCTATATTGAATAGCCTGGGTTTCTTTAAACTCCATAGCTTCAGGGAACGTAATAAATTCAGCCGAAGGTGTATTCTTTTTAACCACTTCTTCAATCTCATCAAGGGTTACGTTAAAGAATTCTTTTCTGCCATTAACCATGTTCACTTTTTTATTGTCAAAAGCCTGATGTAATTGAGTTTCAAGTGCCGGTGCATCCTCAGAGAAAATCATTGCATGAATATCAAATCCAAATGGCACTGATGCATCACCTAACTCACGAACCCTGTCTTCAGGGTCAAGCCGTCGTGTCATACCAATTTTATAAACATTTTCGCCAAAGGAACCGATGTTTGAAATTATGTAAACATGACCTCGCTTAGTCTGTTGAGCCATTGAGAGTGCTCTGTCTTTTTTGGCCTGCGCTTCTGATAATTTCAGTTCTAATTCCTTAATCTGATTCAGCAATTTCTCATGCTCTTCGCCCTGCGCATTTTCCACGATAGACTTCGCTTTAGATAGTTCTTTTTCATATTGCGCTTCTTCTTTTAGGCTTGTCGTCCTTGTCCTTCTCTGTTTCTGATTCTTCCCAATAGGTCTCATCTCCAAAACGAATTGGGATAGGCATAAACTTACAATATTTCTTTA
>CAZJPP010000071.1:0-2131 GCA_964547915.1 uncultured Lentimicrobium sp. | reverse complement strand
GCTTTCGACCGCCGCTTTAGCCAGCTGGTTATTGACAGCATCAGATACACTGTAAACCGCAATAACTTTGCTTTTGTACATGTTGAACTGCTTGATACCATTACCGGAAACCGTTCGTATATCTTCGACAGCAAAGAGCTTGTAGCCTATAATCCTACACAATTCAATTTCAATTTCGATCCAATAAGCATCAATCTGCCAAACAACCAGGGCGTTATGGCAACAAATGAGAAAGTCAGGGAACTTAACATTGGCTATTCGGATGTTGATGTTAATATCCCTGAAGGGACTTTCCGCAATCCAAAGATATTTGCTGTAGTGATAGGAAATGAAGATTACAGCAGCAGGCAGCCTGGCCTGAATTCTGAGGTGAATGTTGATTTTGCTGAAAATGATGCAGTATCATTCAAGAAATATCTGCAACTTACCTATTGTATCCCCGAAGAGCAGATAAAACTGCTGAGGAATGCCACTTATGCTCAAATGAGTCGCGAAATCAACTGGCTTACCAACCTGGCAGAAATCCAGAATGGTGAAGCTGAACTGGTATTCTATTTTTCGGGACATGGTTTGCCCGATGAAGTCTCCAGGGAGGGCTACATCATACCTGTTGATGTTACAGGTTCCGACATAAAACAGGCAATCAGTCTTAAGACACTTTACAGCCAGCTATCCAAGTGGCCTACAAAAAAGGTCACGGTTTTCCTTGATGCCTGTTTCTCAGGTGGAGGAAGGAATGAAGGACTTATATCAATGAAAGGTGCCAAAATCAAGCCAAAGGATGAAGCAATAAATGGCAACATGGTGGTATTCACTTCATCAACCGGTGATGAATCCTCGGGATTCTACCGAGAAAAACAACATGGCATGTTTACTTATTTCCTGCTAAAAAAATTACAGCAAACCAGAGGTAACATTGATTATCAAAGTTTAATTGATTATCTTAGTAAAGAAGTTAGCGTACGTTCACTAATCAGTAATAATAAAACACAGAACCCCCAGATTATCGTAAGCACTGAATTCAATAAACCACTGAATCAGGTAGGAATCGGGGAATCATTAACGGAATAACAAATAACCCTAACAAACCAACCGATGAAAACTCTTAGAATAGTTTCACTAGCAATCCTGCTTCACTTATTGCTTTCAGGTCAGGAAAGCATTGCGCAGGAATTCCAGCCTTTCGCAACATCGACAATGGCAGGTGTGTCAGGTGTTAATTACCAACCCGCATCCATAGCCGACACCAGGTACAAGGTAGATATTTTGCTTGGGGGGGTCAGCCTTAACGTTGGCTCTGACTTTATGGGTTTGAGTCGGGACCTGTTATTTCAAAGCTCATTATGGAATGATGATAATCTTGTTGATGAATACATAAACATCAAGCATGATGGGAAAGACAAAAACGCTTACGTCAATTTAGGCGTTCCACTTCCATCATTCATGGTTAGCCTGGACGATTACAGTGCTGTCGCATTTTC
The DNA here is from genome assembly GCA_964547915.1 of uncultured Lentimicrobium sp. Lineage (GTDB taxonomy): Bacteria > Bacteroidota > Bacteroidia > Bacteroidales > Lentimicrobiaceae > Lentimicrobium. The sequence continues at coordinate 650 of CAZJPP010000071.1, read as the reverse complement.
ATCAGGAGTCAGGTCAATAATTTCTGTTGAAAACATTGGTGACGATCTGGTAACATTGATTACCGAAGATTCCGAATATGAACAGTTATTGAATCGCAGGGTGTCTAACCGGAACCTGAGTATTCAGACCCATGTATGGACAGAGTACGGGCTTACCTATGCCCGTGTCATTCCCTTACCCTTTAATAAACATTTTGTCAAAGCAGGCTTAACTCTTAAATATCTGCAAGGGAATGCTGCTGCTTACGCATATATACCCGAGTTAAATTTCATGAGCAATGGCAGTGATTCATTATCGATTATTAACTCTGATATTTATTATGGTGCAGCCGGTGATTTTAATAATATTAAACGATTTGAATCGGTATCCGACCCGGGATTTGCTTTGAGTTTTGGATTTGTCTATGAATACCGACCTAATATTGAGAACTATACCTATGAAATTGATGGCAGAAAGAACCTTGTGAAGTTCGATGCAGAAAAATACCTGGTAAGGGTTGGCGTGTCAATACTTGACCTGGGCTCCATTCGTTACCAGAAGCAATTTGGTAGTCAGGACTTCTCCGCCAATACTTCAAATTGGGAGATAGGTGAAATTGAAGCCGGCAATCTCACTGAAATAGGTGAAGTTATAGCAGAGAGATTTAACC
>CAZJPP010000070.1:0-2176 GCA_964547915.1 uncultured Lentimicrobium sp. | reverse complement strand
GTTGCATATGCAATATACATCATCTTTTCAGATATCCGTATAACGTTTGATAAATGAATCCATACGAATATACAATGAAAGCGTACGTTTATCCTGAGGGGCGTTAGCAGTCAGTCGTTAATCACCTTTAGCCTCGTCACCATCGTCTCCAGATACGCTTTCTGCATTCTCTCCGATAAAAATGATTGATCTACCAGGTTTGTGGCTATGTTTATGGTTTTTGATAAACGTTCAAATGCGCGGTCAATTTGCTTGTCGGTCAATTGTAAACTCCGGGCAAGATTAATAAAATGGGCACGCTTAAGTTTATTCTTCCGGCCATCGATCGTAAGAGCCATTTCTTCAGTGTCCTCAGGATTAGCAATTGCAACATTCAGCAGGTCATATGCCGGTGCAAGCTCCCAGCCGTTTGCGGTTTCAATCAACGAGAAGTTCTTCAGATGCATATCACTGTTCCCGGTCAGGTAACAAAACAATGCCAGGTCAAAGAAATTTATTTTGTCGAGAAGTGTGCGGCCAGAATAATCATGGATTGCTTTGCCCACTTTTTCCATTGAGCTCCTGTACTTATCGAACGCATCGGTTATCTGGAACATGTCAAGCATATGGATCTTTGTTCCGTTGTCGGTTCTGTCAATCCTTTTGGTGATATACGACAGTTCGCCTGATTTCAGCCGTATAAGACTTGAAGGAACTACCCTTATTCCGGATGCTTCCGCGATTCTCATTGTCAGATGTTCATTGGTAGGCATTTTGGGATAGATGTCTGACGGTGGTTTAAAGATGTACTTCCCGTCGGGCATTCCAACTACGGTGAGGCGGCTGTTGTGGTTTTCCCCGAAAAGGGACATTGAAATTTTAGGCTGAACACCGGGTACTGCAATGCTTCGCTCAACCACCTGCTTTGCCAGGGCTTCCATTTCGTTTAAGGAATATGGAATTTCGGGAGGATTTTCGGAACCGAAGAACCGGAGACAGCATTTTGAGTGGTACTCACCCTCCTGAACAGGTTTGTAACAGTATAAACAACTATTCTTTTTCATCGCTAACCGGTTTTATACTTAATGCTCCGATACAATCCTTACAACACGCCAGCAGAAGTCCCATTCTGTCATTTTTATTGATCTTCCAGTTCTTCGAGGCGATATCAAGAAGCCATCCTTCAGGAATAAGTCCCTCGAAAACAGGGAATAATCTATTGTTGACATACGGCTCTTTCCTTACCGGGAAATTGAAGCTGATAAATTGTGCAGGATAGTTTGCGATATATTCTTCGTTATACCGGAAAACAAATTCCCCGTCATCAGTTTCAGTAATGGTTCCGGCCAGGAGATCACGATAGTAAACATCTCCTTTTCTCATGACTCAATTTCTTTGATACTGACAGGGGCAAGCCTGTGGCCAAACATTTCGAGAATAAGGTTTACCTTGTCCATATTGAGGTTGGTCTTGCCCTGTTCAATTTTCCTGATAACAGTAAGCGCCACCCCGGTGCGGTCGGCAAATTCCTCCTGCGTTAATCCGGCAGCTTTCCTGCGCTCCTTAACAAAAACATCTAATTGCTTCATTATATGCTTTGGGATATAAATTCAAACAAATATACGACATTATATGCCTTAGAATATATCTTCTACTTTTTTGCTTGATCAAAAAAGTAGCAAAAAAATCACGGCTACGGGTACTTCCGCTAAATTCAGGCTTGTATTACACCAAAGGGCAAACTCGACCTCTACTTTTCTATACTTCCTTAATAGCTTCGAAAACTTTACATTATTAAACTTTTGGCGTCTCAAACAGTGCCCTTTGACAGCGTGAGTTGTGGGAACAAGCCTAAATTTTTAACGCTCCAGTACCCTAGGCCGGTCCTTCCCATTCCACGCACCTTTAGCAGTCAGCACTTGGCATTCAGCATTCAGTCCCTTCCTTCGTTTTATTCCTCGGTGTAACACTGAAACACTGGAACACTTAAACTTTGGAACACTTAAACTTTGGAACTCTGAAACTCTGAAACTCTGAACACTGAATGCGGAACGTGACTGTCAAATGCCGAGTGCTGACGGCTGAGTGCTAAATGCTAAATGCCGAGTGCAGAGTGCAGAGTGCTGAGTGCTGCATCGCACCCTGTCAATGCCTAAATAACGTTGACTGATTTTTTACTAAAATTATTACTTTTTTT
>CAZJPP010000069.1:0-2649 GCA_964547915.1 uncultured Lentimicrobium sp. | reverse complement strand
AGCCGTGATCTTTTGGTACTTTTCCATCAAGGGAAAAGTACAAAGAAGAAAGATGTAGATGAAAAGAAGTTTAATTAAAAGTATCGCGGGCAACAAAGAACAAAGAACAAAAAACAAAGAACATTCTTGTCTAATACTGTTATATTATCAAACATTTAAATGTTCAGAAATCAAACATTTATTATCTTTGCTGAAAGATTTTACATAAGATGTATTTGAATCAGAAGCAAGTTGGCAAAAGAATTGCAAGTTTGAGAAAGTTAAAAGGTCTGTCACAGGAGGAACTGGCCAGGCAGATCGACATTTCCCGATCTTCTCTTACTCAGATTGAGTTGGGAAACAGGGGAATGAATTTGACTGAACTACAGAAACTTGCAATGGCTTTAAAGTTTTCTGTGGATGAATTTCTTTTATCGGATTTTGAAAATGTTGCAGTTATTACCAGTGAGCCACCTACAGTTTATGAATCTAAAGCTCCCGTTAGAGTTTCCCGGCCTGTGACAGATCACGATAAATTCCGAAATGTGCTTCTATATGTGCTTGAGAGATGCGCAGGCAAGGCAAATGTTGGAGAGACGGTGTTGTCGAAACTGCTCTATTTCTCTGATTTCAATTATTACGAAATTTATGAGCAGCATTTGACTTCAGCAAGATATAAAAAGATGCCGTATGGACCGGTTCCTGCCGAGCTTGATGTGATAATCAGTCAGATGGTTGATACACAACAGATTCAAAGGATCAGAACGGATTACTTTGGCTATCCGCAAACAAGGTTTATACCTCTGGTTAAGCCGGATCTTACAAAACTTAAGGCCAGTGAAGTGCATATAATTGACAAGGTGATTGAACAGATGGGGGATTGGTCAGCAGCCAGTATCAGCGAGTATTCGCATAAAGACATGCCCTGGCTAACCACAAAGGAAGGAGATGAAATTGACTACGAATTGGTTTTCTACCGTGAAGCCCCGTTTTCTGTCAGGAATTGATTTATGCATGGTTCCCGAATGAAAAGAAGATAGTTTTTATTGAGCTTTATCATAAAAATGATAAGGAAAATGAGGACCGTGTCCGGATACTTAAGAATTTCCTGTAACGAAACATTTAAGTGGAATGGGAAGGATCGGCCCAGGGATTGGCCTTCTAAAACAAATCTTGTTCAATGTGAGTTTTATGCTGGAAAACGTTTCATACACTGAACCGTTTTACTTAACAAAAACATAAAATTCATAGACAATGCAAAATTTAAAGAAAATAGATTCGGAAACCAATATTTTAACATGGTTTGAGATACCTGTCAATGATACTGAGAGAGCAAAAACATTTTATGAAACAGTCCTGGATATTAAAATGACTACCCGGGTTTTTCCTGCGACTAATGAAGAATTGACTTTTTTTCCTTATAACTCAGATGTAATACAAGCAACATCAGGAAGAGTCACAGGCGTTCTTACTAAATCAAATACAAATAAGCCGTCAAATTATGGAACACTAGTTTATATTAATGCAAGTCCGGAAATTCAGCTTGTATTGGACAGAGTTGAGAAAGCTGGAGGTAAGATACTGGAACCCAAAACTTCAATGCCTTTTGGATTTATTGCTATAATTATTGATTCGGAGGGAAACCGAATAGGGCTTCATGCAGAGAAGTAAGAAATTGTGTTCTTCGTTCTTGGCTTTTTGTTGTGCGTGGAATGAGAAGGATCGGCCTAGGGTACTGGAGCGTTAAAATTAAGGCTTGTTTCCAGAACTCATGCTGTCAAAGGGCACTGTTTGAGACGCCATATGTATGGTTCAGCGTTCAGCGATAGCAGTTCCAGAGTTTCAGTGTTTCAGAGTTTCAGTGTTTCAGAGTTGGGACTGAATGCAGAGTGCCTGAGTGCTTAAGAAGGAAGGAATGTTAGAGGACCGGCCTAGGGTTGTAGGGCGTTAAGAATTTTGAGGAGAAGCCGTTAAGAAAAATCTGCTGTTCGAAGCCCCTGAAGCTTAATAGCAGGTTAATGGCAGAGGATTTATGATATGAGCTTAATAGATCGAAGGCAAGTTAGATTTTTTAGGCTGCGACGATAAAATTTAGCCCGAAGACCCAAGCCGTGATCTTTTGGTACTTTTCCATCAAGGGAAAAGTACAAAGAAGAAAGATGTTGAAGAAAAAGAAGTTTAATTAAGAGTACTACGGGTATCCAGGAACCAAGAAACTCTTTTAAGGTTTTGAAGAAAACTAATACTTATTCAAATACTGCACAAGGTTTATGTCGGGCGGCAATTTGAGGTGTTTGCGTAACCTGTTCCTGGCTGATTCTATGCTACGTACTTCACGACAGGTGAGCGATGCTATTTCCTTGGTATTGAAGTTTAATTTCAATAATGCACACAACTTTAATTCATTTGTTGTAAGGTCTGGGTAGGCTTTTAGTAAGTTATCGTAAAAGTCGGAATATACGTTTTCAAAATATACTTTGAAATCTTCCCATGTATTGGCAGTAAGATTGTTGTTCAATCGGCGGATTAATGAGTCATGCAGTTTATATAGCTCGCTATCGTAATCATCTATTTTATTCTGCATTTCTTTCAAATCATCAATCTGCCTGAGCTTGTCTTCCTGATTTTGGGTGAGCGTCATTGCCCTGGTTATGAGCTCTCTGTTTTTAT
>CAZJPP010000068.1:0-2675 GCA_964547915.1 uncultured Lentimicrobium sp. | reverse complement strand
CACCATGTATGTATATTCTGCCCCCAAAATATACTTATTGGTTTATATCCTGTTAATTTATTTTTGTCGGAATTTTAAAAAATTCCTGCAATCCGTTGAAGGATGCAGGTATTAATCCAAATTCTTGTCAAAAGTAATACACCTTTTTGTCAAAAACAGTAGTAGAAATACGTATTTTGTTGCATATTTGCAATTATTATCGTACGTAGTATAACTGATTTTCAGTTATTTGACATCATTTTTTAAAAAATTGATTATCTTTAAATAAATAATGCTGAAAGATGCTTGTAGCTGAGGTTGAGAAGTTTATACTCCGATTCAAAATACCTGCCCGAACCTCGAGGGGAAGCCTGACAGAAAAGAACGTCTATCTCCTCAAAATTTTCGACGATACCAACCCGTCGGTTATCGGCATTGGTGAATGCAGCACCCTCAGCGGACTAAGCTACGACGACAAAGAGGAGTACGAAACCTTCCTGCGTATCATGTGCCGCAAAATCAATATGCCTATCCCTGAACTCAAAAGGGAACTGGTAGAATGGCCATCCATCCGTTTCGGACTGGAATGCGCATTGATTAATTTGAAAAACGGTGGGAAGGAAATGCTTTTCGACTCACAGTTTACTCGCGGTGAATGGTCGATACCCATCAACGGGCTAGTGTGGATGAACGACACCGAGGATATGTTCCGTCAGGTGGAAGAAAAGATTGCCGCAGGTTTCAGGGTAATAAAGCTAAAAGTTGGCGCTCTGGATTTCGATAGTGAGCTTTCGCTGATACACCGCATCCGTAAAGCACATCCCGCAAAGGAAATAGAACTGCGGCTTGATGCAAACGGTGCCTTTTCCTCTGCAGATGCCCTCCATAAACTGAAGTTATTGGCAAAATACGACATTCACAGTATAGAACAACCCATTAGGCAGGGCAATTCCGCCATAATGAGGGATCTATGCAAGCGCTCGCCAATTCCCATTGCTCTTGATGAAGAACTGATAGGGCACCACAACTCTGAAGAAAGGTACCTGCTCCTCGATATGATTGAGCCAAACTATATTATCCTCAAGCCCTCTCTGCTCGGGGGATTCAGCGCGTGTAACGACTGGATTCGCCTTTGCGGGATGTGTAATGTAGGCTACTGGATAACATCGGCACTGGAATCGAATATCGGTTTAAACGCGATTGCACAATATACCGCCACACTTAAAACCTTTGAAATGGCACAAGGTCTCGGCACCGGAACCCTGTTTGAAAACAATTTCCCCACGCGCCTTGAAATAAGCGGAGGTCGACTTTGGTATAACCCTTCATGAGACATCACAACATGACAAAAAAGATTGATACCGGTTTTATTGATAAGCCACATAGTTTTGACGAACTTGCCGACCTTGCGGGGAAGTATGCCGGTGGTGACAACGATAAATTGCCTCAATGGAAGAAGGATCTGTTTCAATTTATACTGCACTGGACCGACAGCTCGGATTATTTAGAAGTGAGGACATCCGGTTCAACCGGAATGCCTAAACTAATGCGGCATCCCAAGGCATCAATGCTCGCATCGGCAAGAATGACCTGCGATTTCCTGCGGCTGCAGCCGGATATGAATGCATTACTTTGCCTGAGCACCCGCAATATTGCCGGAATGATGATGGTAGTAAGAGCCGTGGAGCGTAAAATGAACATAATTGCTGTGCCGCCCGATGGTCACCCGTTAAAGCATGTGTCGCCCGACCTCCCGATACATTTTGGAGCCATGGTGCCCGCGCAGGTATATAATTGTCTGAGGGACAGGGATTCAGAATACCGGAAGATGAACAGGTTAGTAGAAGATGCAACTGCTGATTGCCGGATAGAGAACCTGCTAGTGGGTGGTGCACCCGTAAGCTTCCCGCTGCAGCAGGAAATACGGAAACTAAAAAACAACGTGTACTCAACATTCGGCATGACCGAGACAATGAGCCATGTGGCATTGTGCAGGCTCACCGGACCTGACTGGAGCGACCAATATACAGCCCTTGAAGGAATAACCATAGCTACAGGCGAAAAAGGCAACCTCTTACTCGATGTGCCATTTCTGGAAAATCCGCATGTTGTAACAAACGACATGATAGAGATAACCGGCGAGCGGACATTCAGATGGCTGGGGCGGCTGGATCATGTGATAAACAGCGGAGGCCACAAAATATACCCCGAAGCGGTAGAAAACGCAATTGCCCCTTTGATGAACGACAGGTTTAATTCGCCGCTCTCCACCCAGCGCTACTTCATAGCAGGGGTGCCTGATGAGAAGCTGGGTGAAAGGCCCGTGCTTGTAGTTGAGGATTTTGAGGAGCGGATATCGCGGAAGGTACTTGTGCCGGTGTGGTTAAGGGATGAATTGTCGGAGGTTTTGAAGGGGCATGAGGTTCCGAGGGAAATATGGTATGTTGCGGGGTTTATTGAGACTCCGACGGGGAAAATTATTAGGGGGGAATCTTTGAAAGGGTGTTGTTAAATTTGTTCTTTGTTTTTTGTTCTTTGTTCTTTGTTATTCCCATTCCACGCAATAGAATTGTTCTTGGTTTTTTGTTCTTTGTTCTTTGTTGACCATCCCACGAACCAGAGTTATTCTTAATCAATGTTTGATACTGGTCTGGCCCCCTATAAAGATGGACAGAAGTTCGCCACAAAACCGTACT
>CAZJPP010000067.1:0-2680 GCA_964547915.1 uncultured Lentimicrobium sp. | reverse complement strand
ACAAAAATTCTAAAGTCCTTGTTCAGGGCTTCACAGGCACAGAAGGGACATTCCATTCGCAACAGATGATTGATTACGGGACAAATGTAGTTGGGGGCACTACACCCGGTAAGGGTGGAACTGTCCATCTGGGCCTGCCTGTTTTTAATCTTGTATCAGAGGCCGTTAAGGCGACAGGGGCAAATGTTTCTATAATTTTTGTACCACCTGCATTTGCTGCCGATGCAATTATGGAGGCTGCTGATGCCGGTATTGGCGTTATTGTATGTATTACAGAGGGTATTCCTGTTCAGGATATGCTTAAGGCAAAGGATTATATAAGTGGCAAAAATTGCCGGTTGATCGGTCCAAATTGTCCCGGTATTATCACTCCGGGTGAAGCTAAGGTTGGAATCATGCCCGGTTTTATTCATCAAAAGGGTATCATTGGCATTGTAAGTCGTTCAGGAACTCTTACTTATGAAGCTGTTGACCAATTAACAAAAGCAGGTCTTGGACAAACCACTGCAATTGGCATCGGTGGCGATCCGGTTATAGGAACTACAACACGCGATGCTGTGGAATTGCTTATGGCAGACAATGAAACCAAAGGTATTGTCATGATTGGTGAAATTGGTGGTTCGATGGAGGCTGATGCTGCTTACTGGATTAAAGAGCATGGCACAAAACCTGTAGTCAGTTTTATTGCCGGAGCTACTGCTCCTAAAGGCAGAACTATGGGACATGCCGGTGCAATCGTCGGCGGTAAAGCTGATACTGCTGAGGCTAAGAAGGCTATATTGAGAGAATGTGGAGTCACAGTGGTTGATTCGCCGGCAGAGATTGGATCAACCATGCTGTCGCTTGTGAACGTGAGTGTAACCTTCTAGTTCTTCATCAGCCCGGGGATGAATCTAAACTAAAATCTGATATTTCTTTTTCTTGCCGGTTCAGGCAGTACAAATTCATAAGCACCAACATCAGGTAATCCATCCTCTGTTCGGTTGATTTGATCGAGGTCATTGATAATGTCGAAAAAAGAGGTGTTTACCACTTCAATTGAACCTTTATCAATGACCGACGACAAGGTGCTATCAGGCTGAAATTCTTCGTTATACGGATCTCTGAACCATGGCTCAGCATTCCTTGTGGTAGCAGTATAGTGCAGCGGGTCATTTACTTCAAGTGTCGTCTTAATGATGCAGTGGTCGAACATGTAGTTAAATGTTCCGTCACCGGGAGCTTTATCAATAGTCAGTTCATCACGTGTTTCACCATAAATAAGACAATTACCGAAGTATGCCTTTTCCAGCGGCCGCACCTGGACATTCTCATTTATATCGATATAATAATTATTCAGCACTAGTCCTGAGAATCGTTGAAAGTCTCTCCAGTAATTTCCCAAAGTACAATGCCTGAAGTCGTAATTGCCACCAAGAGTTAAAGCTACGGCATACGAACCGCAGTTTGCAAACACACAGTTTGCAGCCTCAATACTTGTACCCTGAGCAAGCAATCCGATGCTTGTCATGTTGTAGATCAATGAATTCGATATCCTGAGTGTAGGATTTGGTGAATTACCAACCGTGTCTGCTTGTATTCCTGTTTCTCCATTGCGGATAATGGCGTAATCAATTTCGTTGTTAACGCTTCCTGCGTACAGCCATATACGTCCCCATTGGCCGGGGATGTCTTTGTAATAGTCTTCGAGCCTGTCGCCTTCAATGATTACCGGCTGTTCGGCGGTACCTTTTATCTTAATCGAAGCACTGTTATATACAAGAATCATTGCACCTGCATGGAGGTGTATACGGGCTCCTGCCTGTATTTCGAGGGTGTGCAGTGAGTCGACGATCAGATAGTTATATATCACATGCGGTTTGTCGTTTCCAAACACGTAATCTGAAGCAAGCAATCCCCGGTTATAGAAATATGCATCCTGCCCCCAGGCAACAAGCTTCACATCCTGCACGTTGTTATTGGTAGTAAAAACCAGACTGTCCTGCTGCACCAGCGGGGCGTTTTCGTTGTTTGGGTCAATGGTAACCTTCACAAACACAAAAGCACTGTCTTTCCCGGCTATTTCAAGGTCGCTAATTTCCTCTGATGAGATTCCGTCGATATTAAAAGTGTAAGGTGAGTTATTACCCCTGCCTAATTTTATTGAACTTATTACGACTTTCTTGTCGGATGGGTTGAATACTTTGAATATCTGCGTTGCTGAACCCACTGTTGTGAATACAGTGTCGAATAGTATTGTATCGCTCGAGAATGACAGTTTGAGGGCCGGATCGTTATCGATCTCATCTTCTTTAACGCACGATAAAGAAATGAGGGATATCAGCAGAGTGAAAATCAGATAATAATGTATGTTCCTCATCGGTTTTTAGTAAGTATGAAGTGCTGGCAAAGATACAAATGTAGAATAAATTTCAGCTTTTCAGGAACCTTCTTAATACAAAGTGTAAAATACCTCCGTTCTGATAATATGCTATCTCTGTTGGTGAATCCAGTCGTGCAAGGACTTTGAATTCTTTTTGCTCTCCCTTCTTACCTTTTGTGATGACAGTAAGCATCTTATTGGGCTCCAGTTCAGTAAGACCGATAATGTCATACTGTTCATCACCTGTAAGGCCTTTAGATTCAGCACTTTCACCGGGAAGGAATTGAAGTGGCAACACACCCATTCCAACGAGGTTGC
>CAZJPP010000066.1:0-2773 GCA_964547915.1 uncultured Lentimicrobium sp. | reverse complement strand
GAGTTGTGCTTTGTAACTCCATCTAAAACTTTTTTAAATGGCTCTGAGATCAGATAATGTCTGATTATCAATTATTAGCCTAATTTTGCCACATGATAATAGTTGAAAATACAATAGTTTCCGACGAGTTTAAAAGCGCCTGTTTTGTATGTGACCTTGCAAAGTGCAAGGGTGCTTGTTGTGTTGAAGGTGATGCCGGTGCTCCTCTGGAGGAAGAAGAAATATCCATACTTGAAGACGACATAGACTACATTAAACCTTTTATGCGTCCTGAAGGCGTAGAGGTTGTGGAAAAGAACGGCGTATTCGATTTTGATATGGCTGGTCAGTATGTCACTCCTTTGGTTAATGATAAGGAATGTGCTTATGTCACTTTCAATGAGGAAGGCATAGCACTGTGTGCAATTGAGCATGCATGGAAAGCCGGTAAAACGGAATTCAGGAAACCTGTATCATGCCACCTGTATCCGGTTCGCCTCAGCAGATATAAAGATTTTGAGGCAGTTAACTACCATAAATGGCATATTTGCCAACCCGCAGTTGAGAATGGCAGAAAACTTAAAGTACACGCGTATAAATTCCTCAAAGAAGCTCTGATAAGAAAATATGGAGAGAGGTACTACGAACTTCTTGAAAAACAAATAAACGACAGGAAATAGTATTTGAATCTCCTGTCGTTTATATCAATTCACAGTTAAAATCCTTAAACTGCAGGAACAGGAGGTCTTGCGGCAGCCATTGATTCCAGTTCTTTATCAATGTGGAACATTCCGGCCTTGTCATCTCCAACGAGTTTTAATTTGTCAAGGATTGCATTGGCTGTGCTTTCCTCTTCAATTTGTTCCTGAATGTACCATTGCAGGAAATTTCCGGTAGTATAATCCTTTTCTTCAAGGGTGATACCGTAAATTTCATTGATAGATTTGGTAACAAATTGTTCGTGTGTCAGAACATCCTGAAAAACTTCCTGAAGTTTTGTGTATTCCGACTTGGGAACATCAAGTGACTGCAATTGAGCATATCCGCCACGGTCATTCAGAAATTTAATGAATTTGAGCATATGCATACGCTCTTCGTCAGATTGTTTATACAGGAAGTCTGCGGCTCCCCTGTAACCTTTTGTTTCACACCATGAAGCCATGGCCATGTAGATTCTCGAAGAATGTTCTTCATTCTTGATTTGCCTGTTAATGGCTTCTTCTACTTTTTTTGAGATCATCTTACTAACATTTTAGTTGTTAATTCTTATTGAGTGCTTCAGCACCGCTTACAATTTCAAGTATCTCGTTAGTTATAGCTGCTTGTCTTGCTTTATTATAAGTCAGCTTAAGCTCATTAAGCAATTCAGATGCATTATCAGTTGCCTGAGACATAGCAGTCATCCGTGCGCCTTGTTCCGATGCCCATGAATCTAACAATGCTTTATACAATTGAGTTCTTAAAATTCTTGGAACAAGTGAAATTAATATTTCATCACGTGATGGTTCGAATATATAATCTGATACTGCAGTCCCCTTTGTATCTGTTGAATCGGGCTCTACGGGAAGGAATTGTTCAGAAATGAGATATTGCACAACAGCGTTCTTGAACTGATGATAAATTAAGACTATTTTATCATACTTGCCTTTTATAAACATCTCAGTCAACTTGTCGGCGATATCCGCTGCATTTGAGGCTGTCAGATCATCGTATACAGAGTCGAAAGAAGCAACAGGCTGTAATTCCGATCTCTCAAAAAACTCAGTTGCTTTACGTCCGATTGTAATAATTGCGGCTTCCGATCCCTTGTTTAACAAGTTAACTTCGTTAACGCTGTTCAGCGTTCTTTTTATAACATTGGAATTGAAAGCCCCACACAAACCCCTGTTTGAAGAGAAAGCAACAAATAAAGTTCTGTTGGTTTCTCTTTTGCCTGATAATCCACCTGGAAGTTCAACATCAGCACCTGCACTCAGTTTCTGTAAAAGCAATTCTTGTTTCTGAGCATATGGGCGCAAAGTAAGAATACCGGTTTGAGCTTTCCTCAATTTGGACGCAGCTACCATCTTCATCGCACTCGTTATCTGTTGAGTGGACTTAACTGAAGCAATACGGTTTCTGACTTCTTTTAAACTTGCCATTTTACTTGATTCTCCTATTGTTCGTACTTGCGAATCTGTTCCTTAGCAATCCTTTCAAGTTCCGCTTCAATTTCAGCACTGTAATTACCGGCTCTTATTGAATCAAGCAATGGTTTATTATTCTCTGAAATATAGTGTAGAAACTCGATTTCAAAATCATGTACTCTCTCAAGCGGCACATTCTGCAATAACCCTTTCGATCCACAGAAAATAATAGCTACCTGAAGCTCTACAGATAATGGACTATACTGTGGTTGTTTCAGAATTTCAACATTACGTATACCCTTGCCAAGAATAGATTTAGTTACAGAGTCAAGGTCGGAACCGAACTTAGAGAAAGCCTCAAGTTCACGGAATTGTGCCTGGTCAAGTTTTAATGAACCGGCTACCTTTTTCATTGGCTTAATCTGGGCACTTCCTCCTACACGTGATACTGAGATTCCTACATTAATCGCAGGCCGTATACCTGAATTAAAGAGGTTAGTCTCAAGGAATATCTGACCGTCAGTAATTGAAATAACATTTGTCGGAATATATGCAGAGACATCACCAGCCTGTGTTTCAATTATAGGAAGAGCAGTTAATGATCCTCCTCCTTTGACCTTATGCTTAATGGATTCCGGAAGATCATTCATTGATCTTGCAATATCATC
>CAZJPP010000065.1:0-2950 GCA_964547915.1 uncultured Lentimicrobium sp. | reverse complement strand
CACGCCATCTTGTTATCAATAACTTACCGGGAAATCCCGACTTTTGTCCTTTGATCCGTAAAACGGAAAAACTGGAAACATATATAGCGGCCCAGTTATCAGGACAGAAACGAGATTATCTGAGTGAAATACGGAAAGACATCCTTTTGCGGGCATCTGCTTTCCTGCTACTCAAAGATTCCAGGGCTTCTTTCAGCATTGAAGGCGAAAGTCCTAAAAGCAGTCGTGCGGTACGCTGGGGAAATGCCATAGCTCAGGCAGGAGCAAATGACCTTACCAGAGAGGAATTGATTCGGCTGCAACAGATAGTTATCGAGAATGAACGCTTTACCGAGATGGGTTTCCGCAAAAAGGGAGGTTTTATTGGTGAACACGATCGTATTTCCCTTGAACCTCTGCCCGATCATATTTCTGCCAAATGGCAGGATCTTGATGCTTTGGTTGATGGGCTTATAAGAACAACCGGTTTACTTACGAAAAGCTCATTTGATGCTGTACTTGCTGCTGCGATTGTAGCCTTCGGCTTCGTATTTATACACCCTTTTACTGATGGAAACGGTCGTATTCACAGATATCTCATTCACCATATTTTGGCAAAAAAGCAATTTGCACATCAGGGAATGATCTTCCCTGTTTCATCTTCTATCCTGAATAATATAGGCCAATACCGGAAGGCTCTGGAGTCCTTTTCTCTTCCTTTGCTTGATTTCATTGAATGGACAGAAACAAAAGATCATAACATAGAGGTAAAAAATAATACCATCAATTATTACAGGTTTTTTGATGCTACGCTGCAGGCGGAATTTCTTTACGATTGTGTGAAAGATACCCTTGATAATATCATCCCCGAAGAGATAATATACCTTACCAGATACGATGAGTTCAAGCGCTACCTCGATGATGAATTTGAAATGCCCGATAAAACTGTAGCCTTGCTGGTAAGATTTCTGGAACAAAACAACGGTCAGCTATCCCAACGCGCCAAAGAAAAGGAATTTGTAAAGCTAAGCACTGCGGAAATTCAAATGATTGAAGAGCGGTTTAAGGAAATTTTTAAGCTTCGCTAGCGTTTTGGTATCACCAAGACAAAAACGATGGTTCCGGCATAAATTATGTTTCAGCAATCCAATTACAATGTAGATAAAGGGAAGCACAAACCAATGATAATTGGTGGGAAGATTTTGCCGGTGCTGAAAGATTGAAAGTGAAGATAGGAGAGTGCCTGAGGGGAATATAACAATGGTAATTCTTTAGGGAGGACTTGTATTAGTAATAAGTTCATTTTTACTTGATTTGAATATTTAATTGTAAATTTCGCTACATTTGATTAAAACTACCCATTATGAAAATTAGATTATACTTAGTCGTGATATTGATTTGTGTGGTCATTCCAACATTTTGTCAAAAACAGTCTGTGATTGATACTCTAGTGTATTCACAGATGATTAATAAAGAAATTAGTAGAACTTTCAGGTCGGGTATGGATATAAATTATTATATCGCTAATGATAGAAATACTTATAAGGTTGGTGACACTCTTGTTTTGGGTATACCAACAGGTGAAGGGCAATCTGCGTTCAGTAAGAAACGAAATTATGAATATGTATTTTATGGAAAACCAACGGGAGTTTTGCTGAAAGGTATTCGTTATGTTGAAGAGCAGTATGAGAATTACAAATTAACAATTGAAAAGATTCAATTTTGTGCGGGAAGTTTAGGGCTTGAAAATTATGTTTACTTTTTTGTTAAGCCTTTACCAAACACAGATTTTACTTTATTAGATAATTACATAACAGTTACAATGGTTGATAATGCATTGACTAAAGGCGAAATTATACCATTGCACCTATCAAGACCATTAACACGGGACGAGGCAGTTAAATTGCTCAAGGAAAAGAGAGAAGAACTGGAATTGGAAATTATTACAGAAGAAGAGTTCAACAAGATAAAAGAAGAATTAATGCCGGTAATCCGGCAACCATCTTGAGAAATTTTAGCTTCTGTCAGGATGAGACTGACATGCTGTTTAAATTTCAATAGATACCTATACTAGCTATATTTCGTTTACTCAAAAAGCATCCTCCATGATGGGGCAGTTCTTCTTTAGTCAGAGGTTTCAGAGTGTTTTTTTATGAACTCTGACATGATTCACTTATTACTTTTCGATATATGAATATGCCCGTTTAGCCGTTTGCTTTCTTTAAGGTAAATTGTCGATCAGATTCGACAAACGTAAGTGGTCTTTGTCGATTTAGATCAACAAAAATTAGTATTAGAAGTTACATACCCAAAAATCCAGATAGTACTCTGTGGGACTGAATGGATGAGGATAAACGTGTGCACCTAGTCCTATGTACAATTTCCCTTTGCATACTACCCCAATTGCCTCGCATCTTTTTGATATAAGTGGTGGTATCATTGTTTGGGCCCAACTGTTGTTTTCAGCATCATATTTATAAATTGCATCAATGTAGGTATAAATGTCGGAGCTGCTTGAACTACCGGTATATAGATATGACTCTATCCCTAAACCGGCATAAATGGAATTTTCTTTACAAAAAGATAATCCATACACAAGGCCTATTCCTGATGGGAAATCTGCTTTTTGTGACCACTTATCATTAGCCGGACTATATGTCCAAAAATTATCACTGATTAATTGTGACTCATATGAAGGATAGCCGATTCCGTTTCCACCTATTATGTATCCTTTTTGTCCATCTGAGACAGCTGTTACTCCACGACGGTTCAGTCCGGTAAATTCGGCACATTGCTTCCATGTATCGGTATCTGGGCTATATTCATAAAGCTCGGTTTCTCCACCAACATATCCTTTACTGTCTGTGGCAAAAGAATAAGAGAAGGGATTTGGTATTGTCGTCATAGGGGGATCAGCTTTCTGCATCCAATCATCATTAGCCGGATCATATTCCCATAATTTATGGTCGAC
>CAZJPP010000064.1:0-3342 GCA_964547915.1 uncultured Lentimicrobium sp. | reverse complement strand
AAAGTACCCTGCATCAAACTTATAGTTGATTTCATTCCTTCCACCAATTGGTATACTATGCTGGATGCTAAACGACAGCAGGTCATAATCGGTATCCAGTATTGGCAATCCCTTTCGCCAGCTTAATGTAAATTCAGGAGTGGTATTGAGGTTTCCGTATGGGACCTCCAACCCATCCTTTACATAAAAATACCTGATGGGTTTGTATTTCAGGGTTAATTCAAGCGACAAATCCCGATGGCTCTCCATTACATAGTTCTTATGTTCCGGCACATTTGGACGGTAGTCTTTGCTTTCTCTGAAAAAGATTGAATAGTCCGAGTGGTTTTCAATTGACTTATTTCTTGAAAAGAACAGTCCGGGTGTGAGATGCAGTCCCCTGGCAATTTTGACACTGCCAACCAGATCAGCGTATTCTGCATAATAGAATCTTGCAGGATTCTCCCGGAATATCAAACCCTCTATGGTACTTTCAAAGTGATGAATTCCATCAGGATTGTAATCTACTGTCTGCTGTCCATATCTTAATCCAATCTTATTTGTGTTTGCGGCAGTATATAGCAGAAGGGCTTCACCGTATAATGATTTTCGTGCGAAAGCATAACCAAGCATTGGCTGCAACGATAATACACCTCCGGAACGCATCTTCTGCTCAAGAGTAAAAAGAGTGTGGAATTTTAGCCCGTCGACCACATTAAACTGCATGCTGAACGGATTTAGAACACCCTTGGTTCTGAATGTAGTGTTATCATCGGTGTAGAGATCACCGCCCAAAATCAGATTACCAAAAGCAAAGCCGCCATTTACTTCCTTGCCTGAAGAATCGCTGGCAGCAACAGTTAATGAATCTGAAACTCTTATACTTCCGATTTCATTATCCGACAGCGGAATAGGCCTAACCTCGTTCCAATATGATGTATCATGCACGATTGAACTGCTATCGGCGATAATTTTGAAATTCTCTGTGTAAACATGATTGAATCTCAGGGAGTCCTTCAGTTTTATTGTCGATTGTTGCTGTTTGAGCCTTGATATTCTGTACGCTTTCCTGTCAGTAAGTTCTTTACCCGACAACTCCGCGATCTTTTGTTCTTTCCTTTCAATCTTTGATTTCGATTTCCTGAAATAATCGGCTTCTTTCTTCGCAAGAGATTTCTCAGGAGTCTGAACAGCAGCAATAGTGCGCGGTTTCTTAATCTCAAGCTCATTGTACCTTATTGAGGAATGGTAATCAAACGAACCTTTTATTCCAAGCAGGTCCACATCAACCTTCATTCTGTTACTTACAGGCATCCAGACGCTATCCTTCACAGGCGAATAATTCTGATAGAGGTCAAGGCCCACCCCCATCTGTTCTTCCTTAAAAATTTCAAGACTGCTCAGGCACCAAAGTCCGTCAATGATGTACAATGTACCCTCAACGTACTGAGCACCTTTGCCTTTCGGCAGAATTGCCACTTTATGGATTTTATAGCCAGCTACAGTGGAAGTGCCCTCATGCCGGTACCTATAATAAATAAAGGCTCCCGGATAGATTGGTGAAAAAGCAGCGCCAAAACCATTGGGACGGTAGATGTTGCCTGAGATAAATCCCAATGCATTCTGTGATTGATCTCCTCCAAAATCAGGAAAATTGCTCTTCATCGAAACCACCTTCTGTCGTGTGGTGCGCGGAGCTTTGAAATCGACTTCGTTTACCGATTCCTGCAGGAACCAGCTATCGTCATCTAAATGATACTGCTCAAGTTCATCACCGTATAGTCTTTTAATAAGCGGGGAAATTGACTCAACGTGAAGTGTTCCTTTTATATAAACGGTAGCACTATAATGGTCAATTATATTTGCCAGGTCGGGTGCCCGTGCAATAAGTTGCCTCATAACATCATAGGCAGGGTCCTCACGTTTGCCTGAAATTTCTACCGGACTCAGGTCATAAATCAACGGACTCAGTGTAATGCTTATCTGCTGATTATCATCGCCTGCCTCAACATCCCGGATTAACGGTTGATAACCAAGACTCTGAAAAACGCAGGTGTAAGTACCTGCCGGAACATTCAATTTAAATTCTCCTTCTGCGTTGGCCGCAGCTCCATAGGAAAGTTCTGAGACATAAATAGTGGAAAACGGAATTGGCTCGCCACTCTCACTACTAACTTTTCCCTGGATAGATTGCCCGTAACTCCAATGATTTATTATTGCTATTAAAAATAACAGCCACCAACGCTTCATATTCAGAATTTTGTGCATATTAAAAATAGAAACCAAAATTAATATTTTAATTTATAACATGAGTGTTAAAAGGTATGCCGGCTATCTTATTTCTTTCAGAATCCACATATGATTGCGGTTATTTGGTTAACTTTGAAGTTGTTTAGAACCTAAAAAGGCTTCTGCCTGTTTACTGCTTAAAAACACAACTAATCATAACGATGAGAAACATTTTAGCACTGTTTTTTTGCTACCTATTCTTTCCTGCTTCTGGTCAGGAAACCCTGCAAACAGGAACGCCGTATACAATTCCAACGGTTGGGATAATAAAAGGACTTACCGATGATCAGATACTTGATGTTGTGCAGAGGCAGACTTTCAGATATTTCTGGGATTTTGCACATCCGGTAAGCGGCATGGCACGTGAGAGAAGTAACGTTGCTTTCGATTATGGAAATGAGGTAGTTACTACAGGTGGCACCGGATTCGGAATAATGGCTACCATTGTGGCAGTCCATCGTGGATGGATTACACGGGATTCAGCAACCAACCACTTGCTTAAGATGGTAAGGTTTCTGGCTAAAGCCGATGCATACCATGGCGTTTTCCCTCACTGGCTTGATGGAGCTACCGGTAAAACCATTCCTTTCAGCAGAAAAGATGATGGAGCTGATTTGGTGGAAACGTCATTCCTTTTTCAAGGATTACTTACTGCACGACAATACTTTAATAACGACACTCCTATAGAAAATGAACTAAGAAGCCGCATTAACTGGTTGTGGAATGATATTGAATGGAGCTGGTTTACGCGTGGTGGCCAGAATGTGCTATACTGGCACTGGAGTCCCGATAATGACTGGGCTATGGACTTTGACATCAGGGGCTTTAATGAGTGCTTAATCACATATGTGCTTGCTGCTTCGGGCGAGAAATATCCCGTGGATACAGCTGTTTACCATGAAGGATGGGCAAAGAGTGATTTCTTCATTAACGGCAAAGAGTTTTACGGAATTAAACTGCCACTTGGTTTTGACTATGGTGGCCCGCTATTCTTTTCGCACTACTCCTTCCTGGGACTAGATCCCCGTGGGCTTAAAGACAGGTATGCCGATTACTGGGAACAGAATGTGAACC
>CAZJPP010000063.1:0-3656 GCA_964547915.1 uncultured Lentimicrobium sp. | reverse complement strand
CACAGTTTCAGAGTTTCAGAGTTTCAGGGTTTCAGTGTTCCAGTGTTCAGCATTTCCATTCTATGCAATTAATTGTTATTAATGAATGTTGATAATTTTAACCAGGAACAAAGAACAAAAAAAAAAGAACAACGAAATTGATTACTAATTTCGCAGAATTAGTGAGCTATAAAAATAACGACAACACCTAATGAGCCATATTCATAACGATAAAGAGCACAACTCAACAGGAAATTTGCGACTAGCCTTCTTCTTGAACTTCATTTTTTCCATAATTGAACTCGTTGGTGGATTGATTACCAATAGTGTGGCAATTTTATCGGATGCAGTG
Organism: uncultured Lentimicrobium sp.; assembly: GCA_964547915.1. GTDB lineage: Bacteria > Bacteroidota > Bacteroidia > Bacteroidales > Lentimicrobiaceae > Lentimicrobium. The sequence goes on along the minus strand of CAZJPP010000063.1, from coordinate 3,325 downwards.
CATGATTTTGGCGATAGTATCTCATTGGGAGTTGCCTGGTATCTGCAAAAGAAATCAAACCGATTGAGGGATGAGCTTTACACTTATGGATACAAAAGGTACTCACTGCTCGGAGCAATCATTATTTCAGTTGTGCTGATCGTAAGTTCATTCTTCATTATCAGAGAGAGTATCTTAAGGTTTTTTGAGCCTCAGCAGCCCAATGCTCAGGGAATGTTTTTGTTAGCTATTCTGGGAATTGCAGTGAACGGATTTGCCACATGGAGAATGCGTAAAGGACATTCATTTAATGAACGGGCAGTTATGGTACATCTGCTTGAAGACGTTTTTGGTTGGATTGCTGTCCTGATAGGTTCAGTTATAATGTATTTCTACGAGGTTCCATTCATTGATCCACTGTTGTCATTAGGAATAGCTGTGTGGGTTTTAAGTAATGTATACCGAAATCTTCGTGATACTTTCAAGGTCTTACTTCAGGAGGTGCCACAGGATGTGGATGTAAATACAATGTTAAAAAGTGTAACCGGGATTCCCGGGGTCATTGATGTACATGATTTCCATTTATGGTCGCTTGATGGCGTCAACAACATTATGACACTTCATGTGGTGACTGAAACTGAAATCACGCAAGAGGAAACAAAGCAAATAAAGGAGGAAATCAGGAAGCTTGTCCATGATTTCAAGATTGATCATATAACCCTTGAAATGGAATCCGAGGCCGAATCGGATGATTGTGAATTCAGGGATGGGTGTTAAAAAAAAGAGCATCTGAAACAGATGCTCTTTTTTTTTAATTATAAGTCGGTAAAAACGAGTGATTTTTTGAATAATCGAGCATTTGTTTTGTGTAGTCATCGGGGTAGGTGACTTTTATGTTGACTATTTTTCCGTCTTTCATTTCAGGAACGAATACGGGGTTTATGAATCCTCCGTAAGGAGCAATGTTAAGTTTTGCAAAGCGTTCAAGTACTTCAGCATGAAGCTCCTGGTTTACTTTCACAGCGTAAGTTTCAATCAGTTGTTTGCCTGCTTCATAATCGCCTTCTGACTTAATCCTTTGGATTTCAGCGAGAAGTTGACCGAATAAACCGCGCAGTTTCTCATAATCATTAATTACAAGATAGGTTTTGCCATTTCTTACTTCCATGGAAATCACATTATCGGCTTTTCCATTCTCAAAGCACCATCCTGCAATAAGCTGGCGGCAGCGCATATGAGCTTGTTCTATGTCCTTGCCCGGCTGAATTCTGGTCAACTGGGTCATAAGCCCGTTCTTTATGTAGGAATTGTATTCTGCTTTGTAGACTTCTTCTTTGTCAAAGAGTCCTATTTCCATCATTTTTGGATCAGCTATGTAATACAATGCAAATAAGTCGGCACGTGCTTCTTCGAGTGGTGATCCGTAATTCTTCAATTCATCACCTCTTGTGGTTGGTAATAACTGTCCTGAGCCATGTCCGAGGCATTCGTGTAAATCCGTATGTAGGTTACTTGCCAATGATCCGTATGTTTTTGACCATTCGATTTCCTGTGGTGAAGCTGAAAATTCTTCGAGCATTCCATTTCCTAAAGAAGCCTGATCATAAGCATAGGTGATGTTTTCAATGGTTACTGATTTTGATCCGTGTTCCTTGCGAATCCAATCAGCATTCGGCAGGTTAATTCCAATTGGTGTGCTGGGATAGCAGTCGCCACCTAATTGTGCAGCGGTTATAACCTTGGCTGATACACCTTTAACAGTTTCTTTCTTGAATTTTTTGTCGACAGGTGAATTGTCTTCAAACCACTGGGCGTTTGAGCTAATTATCTGAGCTCTCTTTGTAGCTTCGACATCCTTGAAGTTTACAACACTTTCCCAGGTTGCTTTAAGTCCCAGAGGGTCACCATAATTTTCGATGAATCCGTTAACGAAATCTATATGTGAGTCGAGGTCCTGAACCCATAGAACGTTGTATTCATCCCATGTTGTGAGATTGCCGGTTTGGTAATATTCAATGAGTTTTCTGATAACACTTTCCTGATGTGGATTTTCGGCAACGCCTGCTGCTTTATCGAGCCAGTAAACTACCTGTTCGAGTGCTTCGGAATATAGTCCGCCGATTTTGTAAACTTCTTCAGTTACTTTTCCGTCCTTTTTTACAACTTTTGAATTTAATCCCCATGAGATCAGTGTGTCGCCACCTTTTGATTTAACCTGGCTTTTCAGGTTTTCGTAGTATTTAATTACTTCATCTTCAGAAACACCTTCATAAAAGTTTGCTGCTGAATATGTTACAAGGTCTTTACCGGCTTCCTGATTAATACCCTTGGGATAAATATTCGGATCGAACATAACAGGAGCAATTTCGGCTATAAATTCTTCGAGCGATTGGTTTTCTCTTGTTGGCCATGTTGCTGAAGGAGAATTTGCAATTAATGATTTAAAATATTCCTGTGAGAATTCAGGGGTAAACTTGTCTTTTGAATAATGGTGGTGTATACCATTACTAAACCATACCCGTTTGGTGTAAACCATGAAGTTCTGAAAATCTTGTGAATTCCTGTCACCTGTGTAGTTCTCGACTATATTCTCGAGTGTACGGCGAATGGGAAGGTTGTACTTGAAATTTTGGTCGAAAAGGATATCACGACCGGCAATAGCAGCTTCACTCAGATAGTAAACAAGCTCCTTTTGCTTTAGGGTAAGGTCATCAAATCCCGGCACCTGGTACCGCATTATTTTAATGTCGGCGAATTGCTCAAGGAGGTATTTGAAATCATCCTTATTTTCCTGGGGTTCTGTTTTCCGGTTACAGGAAACAGCCATAATTGAAACAATCATAACTAAGCTTAGAATTAATTTTTTCATAGTGGAACAGAGTTTTTATGGTATTTGTTGTCGTTTATTTTGAGACATCAATCAAGAAGTCATTTCTTAATACAGGAACGGAATTTGATTCGCCTATTTTCAGGGCATAATCGAGTACTCCCTCAAGCCCAAGTTTCTGCAACCGGATAAAATGTGCGGCTTTCTTAACAGCTTTAGTTAAATTACCTTTGGCATTGACCCAAAGCATATAAGCCATTTCAGCGGCATCACCTTCAATTCGGAAGTTATGATTCATACATAATTGCTCAATAAAGGCTCCGGCGCATAGTGTATCTTCAATACAGAAATTTTCTTTCCATCCGGAACAGACAAATGTGACATTTTGGTTCTGCTGGGACAGCCAATCGGTTAGAGCAGGGATGTTCAGGAAAGATCCTATTGCAACAGTGCCTTTTTCAGACGCTTTTTGTATGGCATACGTGCCATTGGTTGTTGTGTAATAAATGGTTTTGTCCC
>CAZJPP010000062.1:0-4147 GCA_964547915.1 uncultured Lentimicrobium sp. | reverse complement strand
ACATTGGTAATAAAAAGACACCCGGTAGGTGTCTTTTTATTTTTTACATATTTTCAAGCGGAGTTAATATCAACTTACCCTTTCTGGTAGTTACCAATATTTCTTTTAAGCTTCCACCGGGATTGAAAACAACAGGGTCGGTATCAGATTGAATTCCTTTGCTGAAAGTCTTTCCGGAATTGCTGAATCCCACAACCTGATTGTTCTTCGTGTTTCTTGTGAATATCCAGTAATTGCGAGGTGATGATGTATATATTACCGGAGTACTGAGTGACTTATTCTTAAAAGACTGTTGCTTAATGACTTTTTTCATCCTGTCGAATACAATAATCTCTTCTGAATCGGCAAAGATAAAATCAAGGGAGCCATCATTATTGAAATCAACGTATTGAAACCATGGCTCTTCTTTAAAGTTATGAAAAGCACTTCTACTGATACTACCTTTCTCATTTATATAGACGAGTTCGCCATTCTTTGACGAAGAAATAAAGATTCCCTTGCTGTTAGTCTTGTTTTCAAATACCTGAGCTATTGAAGACAGGTTGAGATTTTCCCCGATTTTAATTCTTTCGCGACCCCTTCTGTCAAAGACATGAAGATCCTTTTCGTCCTTATATACAAGATAATCTCTTCCCGAAGTCCTGAAAAACTGCACAGTACCTTTGCCCGCCACTTTAGGCTTCTGCCAGTCAGGCAGCTCAGTTCCCTGAAGGGTGACATTATATATTCTGCTATCATTACCTACATATAAAAGGCGGTAATCTTTCCTTCGGTCGTAGTCAAAAATTGCAATATCACCTGCAACACCACCGGGCAGTTTCACCGGCGACCCCTTGATTTCTTTACCCTTTGAATTAATTATATGTAACTTATCGGATGTTGGAAGTAAATAGCATGTTCTGCCGTTTTTATTGTAATCAGCCTCAAGGATCTGAGGGCGTATTTTTCCCGATGCTTTAAACGACCACAGAACTTTACCCGAATGATCGTACATAGTTAGGGTATTGTTTCGTGAAATCACTGCTATGCGCTTGTGTTTACCAGTTTCATCCGAAACAATGACCGGTTTATAATGATCACCGGAAATGGTTATTTCACTGGTTTCCTTTTCAAGAATGCGGGGAGACTTTTCAGGCACATCGGGTATTGCCGCTTTAACCGAATCGGATACATTTTTTTCATTGCTGTCTGACAAAACATCGGCTGGCAAAGCATTTGCCAAACGAGTGTAAGAGTTGCCTGATTCAGGAAGCATCCATGCATGCGTATATTGAAGTTCGGCACCGGAACTATATTGAATTCCTATAGCTTTGTTTTTACTGAAAAAAGATACCCACGCAGCACTTGCATTTTCATTTTTCCTGGTAAACCATGATTTTATAGCCTCTGGTTTCAGATAGATGAACAGATTAGAGTTCTTCCCTGCAAACTCATCAGCACCTGCTATTTGAGAATCCTGTCTGGGTTCACCAGAGGAGTATTCAGTAAGAAGTTGCTGATTCGGAGACAATGCAACATAGCCATTTATAATAGAATAGTAAACTGGTTGTGGAAGCTTGAATGCCTTACCAAACATTCTTTCAGCAAATGTCCCAAAGCTCATTATCCCTGTGGAATCTGTTGCCGGTTGAATGAATGATTGAAGACAGGACGCTGCAATACCGCTATTGCGGGATTCAAGCAGTATTAGAATCTGACTCTTATCACCCTTGAAGTAATTGTCGGTCAGTATGTAATTAACTGAATTGCCAAGCCATGGATACAAGTGGTCGTTGAGGTTAAATAGTTGAGTTACTGTTTGTCCTGTAGCCGCATCGTAACCTTCAACATGCAGTGTATCTGTTGTCGCTATTTTATTAATGTAGTTGTCCTGGTCACTTAATAGAATGGAAAAACCAAGAGCAGTATTTTGCGGATATCCATTGCCTGGACTGTACTCAACAGGTTGTTGCCCTTCAAATAAAGTCGAAGTTCCACTGAGGGTAAATCCATCAAGCATGAGTTCGCCTTTACGCACATTCAGGTCAAATGATGTCCATTTGTCAAATGGCGTGTTTTTGAGTGACTCTGACTTATCCTTCATAAGGATGTCAGCGAAAGCGGGATTATTAATAATAATGTTGGCTTCAACTCTTTTGCCACCTGTCTCAAGTAGCCTCATAAAATCAGGGTCATCGCTGAGCTTGGTGCCTCCGGTAATATTATTAAATGATCTCAGAAGGGTAATACTGTCGTTACTAAGGGTGAAAGTGCCCTGCTTAACATAGTACCATATTTTGCTTTCGTTGCCGGATATTTTGTACAGACTGCTACCGGATTTAGCGACCTGGTAATTACTGCCGATAAATTCGGAAATATAGCTTGTGATTTTCTTCTGACTGGTTTTACCTACCGAAGTGCTGATAAGCCATCCCGATGATGAATTATCTGTACCGGACCAGGCGAAGTACACATCGTTAGATTTAAGAATGTTATAGATTTTTGTACTGTTTCGCTCAATTGAATCAAGTACCATTTCAATAATCCGATATTCAGTATTATCAGAAAATAGTTCAAGTGCTGATGACTGACCAATGGCATCAAACAAAGAAAAGACAGATCCGGTCTTTACAATAACTGCAGAATTTGCTGGGATGGCATTTACTACCGGAGCAACCGGTTCCTTTAGAAAGAGATACCATGATCTGACAGCGGAGCCAACGAAAACCAGAATAACGAGAATAATTGCAGTGATTATTGCAAAGCGAATGTTCTTCATTGACCTGAAATTGAGTGCCAAATATATGAAGAAATAGGCCAAAAGCTACAGTGGCGTGTGTTTACTAATGAACAATCAGTTGTTAATAAGGTGCTGAAGCACCGTAATAAGTCATAGGAAAATATTTGTAACACTTTGTTATTGTACACTATAAAATGTGTACTTTTGCACCCGAAAAAGGTGTATGGGAACATTATGAAACGCATTGGTGCATTTACTTCTAAAAGTCCCGTAAAGAGAGGCCTGATATCAACAGCGTTCTTTCTGCCTTCTATCTTAATGCTCATTTCTTACTGTTTTGCAATATGCAATTTTACTGTTGTTTCTAGTCCCAGTATCAATCAGCAATATAGTTATCAATCAAGCGAAAATCCATTTAGTTATAATACCAACGCTACTGATCTTGGAGAAGGGAATACCACTCAGGGATACAGAGTTGAAAATATTATTACCGAAACCCGGGTAAATCAACTTCAAAACGAGGTAACTAAGTTTATGGCTATTAAAAATAGCTTTACTATGCAAACCCGGCATTACGGTTTTATTTCTATACTTAAGCACAATCCTATCAATGCTTGCATTGACACAAGCATTCTTTTTCATAATCTACTGATTTAAAAAGCAGTCATCCGGCATGCTGAATTGAATTGTCAGCCATACCTATATGCAGTCATACCTGTGTGTATGCTTCACTGCATTGCCGGAGTATCCTTATCTGACACTCAGGGAAAGTCCCTACTGACATGCAATTCGCATTATGTGAAGTTGTATACGGTTATTGCTATCCCATTGCTCATGATTTATCACATCAATATATCAACAATGATAGTAAAGCATTGTAAATGTGGCAATAACATCTAATGTGTTAGAATTAATTATAAATCAAGTTAATAATTATAGAATAAATCAGAATCATGAAAACCTCTAATAAAAAATTCAACATCAGTTTTTCTTCTCTCGTGATACCAGTGGCATTTGTAGTTGCACTTTTAGTTTTCAAATTCATAATGGGTAATCCTGAGAACTTTCAGGGAAACAATACTGAAAATGCTCCCATACCAGGTAACTACTATGGAATTATTTACAAGGGAGGGTTGGTTGTGCCGGTCATTATGACGTTATTACTAACTGTAATTACCTTTATTTTCGAACGCTTTTTCGCCATTCGCAAAGCAACCGGCAAAGGAGTAGTACCGGTATTTGTAAGAGATGTAAAGGAGCTTGTAGCTAGTGGTCGTTTTGAAGAAGCTATGCAAGCATGCGACCAGCAAAAGGGCTCTGTAGCCAATGTTGTAAAGTCTGTCCTTATTAAATATAATACATTGATAAATAATGACAAGCTTAATACAGATCAGAAGATCGCAACTCTGAACAAGGAAATTGAAGATG
>CAZJPP010000061.1:0-4376 GCA_964547915.1 uncultured Lentimicrobium sp. | reverse complement strand
ACTGTGCTGCTATTAGCGGAAGAGGGAAAATTGAATCTTGATGATAAGATTTCAGCTTATTTGAATGGCGACGTAATTGATAAGATTGATAATGCTGATAAAGCTACTATCAGGCAACTGCTCCAGCACTCGAGTGGCATTTATAACTACATTCAGGATTTGAATTTTCAGACTGCATCGCTCAATGACCTTGTAAGGGAATGGAAGCCCGATGATTTGCTGAAGTACGCGTACAACAAGAAAGCATATTTTGAACCCGGTGAAGACGTCAGATATTCGAACACCGGTTATATTATGCTGGGAATGCTGATAGAAAAAATTGAGGGCAAGCCGTTCTATAAGGTTTTTGAAGAGAGGATATTTAACCCTCTGGGGATGGAAATGACAATGTTTGCTGCAGAAGATCATGTTCCCGGGGGCATTGTAAGAGGTTATACCGATTTGTACAGCAATCTGCAGGTTGTTGAGAGTACCTGGTTTAGCGGATGGGATTATTATACAGCTGATGGGGGACTGATTTCTAATCCGTATGATATGAGTGTTTTCTTCAGGGCACTGATGAACGGACAAATAATTAATGCAAATTCACTGGGTGAGATGTTGTCCTGGAAAACAGAAAAGGATCCGGATACTGAGTTCTTTCTCATATCGTATGGTCTCGGAATTTTTAAGATAGAAACCGATAAGGGCAGTGCCTATATGCATAGCGGGGATGCTGTGGGCTATTATGCAAATATGATTTATTTTCCTGATGACGGAACCACTATAGTTTATGCCGTTAACATCAATTATGGAAAGATTGACCAGTTCGTGTCGACAAAGGAAGCAATGGAAAATATCATCTCAGTATTTAAAAATTAAGTACTTTCGTATAGGACTATACCGATGGCACTTGTTTGTATAAAGACTTGCGACAGAATTTTCGAAGCCAATCTGATTAAGACCCGATTGATTGACTCCGGTGTTGACTGCTTTTTGACCAATGAGAACTATACATCTTTATATCCTGCATGCAATGGGTTGCTGGGATCAGGAATTCGGGTAATGATTGAAGAGGAGGATGCTGATAAAGCACTTGATCTGCTCGGGCTAAACAGTGAGTCAAAAATAAAATGTCCGAATTGTAATTCAGAGAATATCACGAATGGATCAACAAGTAAGAAATCCGGCAAGGTACTGGCGGTTTTAATGTCTCTGCTTGCCCTGATTCCTTTCACTAATCATAAGCAGACATACTGTTGCAAAGATTGCAAGACTGAATTTAAAGGCCCTTAACACTGCAATAAATGAAACCTCATTTCCATTGTATTCTTCCCGGATTGCTGTTAATAGCCTGTGAGGCTTTTTCTCAGATGTATTCTTTTGATTATGACGTTTCTTATTCTACGCTGGGCACGGCGAATATTGAGGTTACTTACAAGCTCGAGTGGGTGGCTGATTCTGCTGATTGTTCCATCAAGTCAACCGATATTGTGAGGTTGCATTCAGGAGACCTCATTTCTAAGTCGTTCAGCTCTTTGATCAGCAGTAATGATTCTGTTTGTACCGCTCTTATTGCTGATGGTGCCCAGAATGTTCCTGCCGACCCTCCCGGGGCTATTGCCATTGAGGTCTATAAGTTTTTTGATCGGGCAGAGCTGATGGTCAAGAATAGGGTCGATAATGTTGTTTATAAGTACGTTGAGGATATGCCTGTCTTAAAGTGGGCTATTCACGCTGAAAAGGAACAGTTTAACGGTTATCAGTGCCAAAAGGCTACCACTGTTTTCAGGGGTCGGACTTATGAAGCATGGTTTACACCGGATATTCCTGTAAGCGATGGGCCCTGGAAGTTTTCCGGTTTACCCGGACTTATTCTTGAAGTTCACGACAGTAAATATCATTATGTGTTTTCATGCATCGGTATCAGGAAAGTGAGTGTTCCTATTGAAACCTGTAACAGGAAGTTTACGCTTACTACCAGGGAGAAGCTTAATGAGATGCTGAGGAGAAAATTCAGTAACCTTACAAGCTATTACGCCGCCATGGGTGTGACTTATGCCAGGAAGATTGATGGTAAGATTGTGTTTAGTCCGGCTGATTCTTCACTGCCTTACAATCCTATTGAGTTGGAGTAGTGCAGCTGCAGTTTTCAGCATCCCGGAATGGGGATTCAATATACTCTGGAGTCTGCATTGGAAATCAATCCGAAACAGGCATTTAATTGTTAACTTTACGATGGATATTTTTTAAACTTTATTTTATGACAGATTATGCTGCTAAGCACAATTATTATTTGAAAGATTATATCAGGGAAAGAGGTGAGCCAAATGATCCTGATCTTGATAGTGAGAAAGTTTTATTATTTCTTGCTCAGGGAAAAAGAATTCCCCAGAATGATTATGAAAAGAAGTTGCTTGCTGAGATCGAAGAAATAAAAGCAGCTGGGAAAGAACTCGAAATTCCTTCGAATATGCTATAGTGGTTGGATGAAACCTCATTTCCATTTTCAATAACATGGCAGAAACAATTTTAATCACAGGAACAAGTTCAGGCATAGGATATGGAACTGCGAAAGCATTCATCAAAGCAGGATACCGGGTAATCGCTACAGTGCGAAACAATGAAGATGCGAAACGGCTAAAACTTGAAATGGGTGAAAACCTGCACCCTATAATATGCGATGTAACAAACGCTGAACAAGTAGTTGCATTAGCACAATATGTAAAATCCATTTCCGAAAATGGTTTGTTGCATGGACTTATAAATAATGCAGGCATTGAAATGGTTGACCCTGCCGAATTGCAATCAATGGACGACATTCGCTCTCAATTTGAAACCAATGTATTTGGTTTAATCGCTGTGACAAAAGCACTATTGCCATTACTTGGCACTGATTCAAACACAAAGGGTCATGCAGGAAGAATCATTAATGTAAGTTCAGTGGGAGGTGTGTTGGCTCTTCCCTTCCTTTCAGGCTATGCAGCTACAAAATTTGCGGTAGAAGGATACTCACACAGTCTTCGCAGAGAGTTACAATTATTTGGAATTAAGGTTGTAATTATTGGAGCAGGTGCAGTTAAAAGTGAAATTTGGAAAAAGGACAAACTTGATAGCAAATTTTACAAAGGAACTGCCTATGAAACTCCTTTTGCAAAACTAAAAACTATGATGCAAACAGCCGAAATTGGAGCAAAGACCGAGGTAGAAGCTGGCGAATTTATTCTGAAAACTTACAGAACAAAATCTCCAAAACCCCGATACGCTTTTACACCCAATAAATTTTTTAACTGGATTTTACCTTCCATGCTTTCACATAAATTGGTTGATGGTTTATTGAATTCCATGCTGGCATTAAAATCTCCAAAAAAGTAAAAGCAGATCGCTTTACATCTCTATCTTGATGTGAAATTTTATCGGTTATCTGTTTGCAGAAGCATAAAATGTGCTGCTGTTATTAATTATATTTTTTTATACATTTGTTTTCTAACCTAAAAAACATATTGTGAAAAGTATATTTGTCACATTTTTAGTTTTCGCTCTTATACCGTTTTATGCTATAGCACAGGGTGACTTGCCGGAAGTTCATCAGCAGATAATTGCAGATAGTAGTGACACTAGAGGCGCTGATGCGGATAAAACAATGCAGATAGCATTAATGTTAGGAGGGCTCAAAAACTATCCAATAGATGAACACCTGCACGATGCGGAAGGACGGATTAATCCGGCAGTGGCTCTTCAGGTATATCTTGTTGAGCAAGATCGAATTAAATTGCAGACCGGCCTCACGTTTTATCAAAGATGGTTCAGGAAGTCTTTTAGTCTTGGTTATTATTGGGATCCTTATTTATCTGATGAAAAGAATGCCGGTTATACATTGCTACAGTTACCATTTAATTTACTTTATCAACCTATAAGAAAAGTTGGGCTTAGTGCAATTATTGGAGTTTATTCATCATATCCGATATCAGCATCCCATGAGGTTTATAATGATAGGGTGCTGGAAATGGGAGTCAGGGCAGGTCTGCAATATGAGCTTGTTTTGACTCACCATATAAGTTTTGCAATAAGATCGGAATTTGAATATCCAATTAACGATTTTGGAAATATTTACACCATGCCCTCATTATTCGTGCTGGGAGGAGTGGCGTTTAAGCTATAGATTACAGTTCCTTGCAGTCACTACTATTGTATAAAATTTCTTCAAAATCAAATCAAATAATTATTAAATTGCAGGGTTAAAATCAGTTAAGAATCTACAATCATGTATTCCTGGGTTGAAATGGATTTGTTGCTTAAAAAATTCATACTTAATAACTAGTTGACGGCAAGCTTAAATAATAAAATTGAAATGGATGAATAATAGTAAACCAATATCTTTAAGATCGGTAATTTTA
>CAZJPP010000060.1:0-4436 GCA_964547915.1 uncultured Lentimicrobium sp. | reverse complement strand
TTAGTCCTTCTTTAACCGAGAACCAAAAACCAAGAACAATTCTGTTGCGCGGAATGGGAACGCTGAACACCGAACGCTGAACGCGGAACTGCTGAGTGCTGAGTGCTGACTGCTGACTGCTATCTCTTAAACCAATTAACCATGATTGTGGAGAGCATCAACTGCAGGGTGTGGTAGATGAGCAGTGGCAATATAATGACCCCTAGTGATGGATTACCGGCATAAATAAGCCTGCCCATTGTACTGCCATGTACAAGCGACTTTGTGCTTCCGCAGAATAGCGCGGTTATGAGATCGGGTGTTGGTTGACGGAGTTTGGCCGATACTCTGTAGATGAAGAAATTTATCAGGATAAAGAGAAGAACCAGTATTGATACCAATCCTACTATGTTCAGTACTGTCAGTCCCTGAAACTGGTTGATATAGAATGAGTTTGCAAATGAATAGTAGACGATGGACAGTATGACCGTTTGGTCGAAATATCTTGTGAATCTCCTGTATTTTATAGCTGTTTTGCCGAATACCGGGTTGAGCATCACTCCCACCACAATAGGAAGCAGTATCTGGATGGCTAGTTTCTGAAAGACCATGCCTGCATCGAAACCGGCAGTTGAGTTGCCTGTGAGCAGGGACAGGAATATTGGCGGAAAGATTATACCCAGTACGCTTGAAAGGCTGCTGTTGAACAGGGCTGCAGGTACGTTGCCGTTTGCCAGTGACACTAGCACTGCTGCTGATGAGACCGTTGATGGCATTACGCTTAGAAAGATGACTCCCTGCCACAGTGCTCCGTCATTGCCTATGATGAATTTCAGGATAATGGCAAAAAGGGGGAATATGATGAATGATGACAGCTGAATGAGCAGGTGGAGTTTCCAGTTCCACATGCTTTTGAGGATTGTGAAAAAGTTCAGCCTTAGTCCGTAAAGCAGGAATATGACAGATACACCAATTCCCGAAAGGGAACGAATTGAAAAAGGTCCTGTGGCAATTCCGCCGTCGGGCCATAGCTTTCCGAGCAGGATAGCACAGGCCAGGGCAGGTATAAACCAGTCAATCTGTATCTTTTTAAAAATTGTCATAAGTGGGTGCAAAGATACCTCTCCTTGCGGGATATTAAATTATAACTTTGCATCATGAATAAACACAAACTTCGAATAGATATTCTTACCATCTTTCCGGAGATGTTTGATGGTCCTTTCAGCCATTCAATTGTGAAGCGTGCAATTGCCAAAGAACTGGTTGAAATTCACCTTCATAATATACGCGATTATAGCACCAGCAAGCATAAGAACGTTGATGATTATCCGTTTGGCGGAGGCTCGGGGATGGTGATGATGATACAGCCTATTGCCGATTGTATCGAAGCCCTGAGTGCCGAAAGGCATTACGACGAGGTGATATTCATGACTCCCGATGGTGAGCTCTATGACCAGAAACTGGCGAACCGTCTGAGTTTGCATGGCAATATCATTATCCTTTGCGGACATTATAAGGGTATTGATGAAAGGATTAGGGAAAAATACATCACCAGGGAAATTTCTATCGGCGATTACGTGTTATCGGGAGGCGAGCTTGCGGCTGCGATACTGGCCGACAGTATCATACGACTGGTACCCGGAGTGTTGAATGATGAAACTTCTGCCCTCTCCGATTCTTTTCAGGATGGACTGATTAGTCCGCCGGTTTATACACGACCTGCTGATTATCAGGGTATGAAGGTGCCTGATATATTACTTTCGGGAAACGAAAAAGAGATCAATAAATGGAAACTGGAGATGGCAATTGAGCGAACGCGGCAGAGGAGACCGGACTTACTTGATGATGTTGTTGATAATAAAGCGTGAAAACATACTCCAAAATTGAATAAATTTTAAAAACTACTTGGTTATAAGAAAAATTTTGCCGTATATTTGCACTCATTTTCAGAAACGCCAATAATTAAATACTTAAAGTAATGAGCAAGAAGGAATTAGTGAAGTATGTTGAGGAAACCTATAAATCTCCCAAAGAATTCCCCAGTTTTAAGGCAGGCGACACCGTTACTGTTCACTATAAAATAAAAGAAGGTGATAAAGAGAGGATCCAGCAATTTCAGGGTGTAGTTTTAAAACGCTCAGGCGATAGCATTACAGAAACTTTTACAGTACGTAAGGTTTCGGGCAACACTGGTGTTGAAAGAATTTTCCCTATAGCTTCTCCCTTCATAGACAAAATTGAAGTTAACAAGCATGGCGTTGTTCGTAGAGCACGCATTTTCTATCTGCGCAATCTTAAAGGTAAGAAAGCCAGAATTAAAGAAAAAAGAATGTAATATTGTTTTCATAAGTGTTGGGGAAAAGGTCCATCTTTCAAGGTGGGCCTTTTTATTTATTGGCATTACCTTTGTAGTTCTTTAATAATCCTGATAAATAAAAATGACGTCGGTAAAGCTTCATTTATTTGCGATTATACTAGCATCCCTTTTGGGCTGCATTGCGCATTTTGAAGCTGTGGCTCAGGCCGATACATTGTTGCTTCCTTTCGATAACAACCTAAACGCCGGATTGCATGATGAAGATATTAAGGCTCTGGACCGAATAAAAGCTTCAGATAATTTCTATTTGAGATTAAAAAAGAGAGCCGACAGTGGATATATATACAAACAGCTGTTCCCGCTTATTTTCAGGAAACCGCCCTCACAGGAAGAAGTCATAATAGAAAATCTTCCCGCCAACGCTACCTTTAAGCGATATAACGACAGGATTATTAAAAGCATACGGGTAATTAAGCTTGATGTGTTCGGGACTTCAGTTTACGACACTTCTGAAGTGAAAATCCCCGGTATTGCAAAGGCCATCAACAATCTTCACATCAAGACAAATAATGATGTAATAAAGAAATATCTTCAGATTGAGCCGGGCGATATGCTCGATGCCGTAAAGATTTCCGATAATGAGCGTATTATCCGTAATGCCGATCTGTTTGAGGATGCACGTTTCATTATTGAGCCCGTGGGTGAGGATTCCGTTGATGTTGTATTGGTTGTGAAGGACGTGTTTCCGTTTGGGGGAGACTTCAAGTTTACTTCAGTTAATAAGGCATCAGCAAGATTATTTAACAGAAACATTTTCGGACTCGGGCATCAGATTGAGCAGGAAATAGGTTATGACAATGCTTTCAGGCCCTCCTTCTATGCAGGCAGTGGTGCTTATATGGCACGCAACATCCGAAACTCTTTTACAGATATCACATTATTCTGGTCGGGTAATCCAAACAACAAACGTATTGGCTTTGAAGCTTCCAGGCCATTCATTTCTCCCGAAATACGGTTTGCAGGAGGACTGACACTTGAGTATTCTTCGGGATGGCTGTTCGAAAACAAGGAGATTGACAATTTTAAATACTCAACAAGAGTTTTTGATTCCTGGATTGGCTATGCCGTGATTACCAACAGACTCAGAGATATCACATCAAGAAGGCAGCAAGCGGCTATAACAGGACGCATTTACCAGCTGGAGTATTATCAGAAGCCCCATTTTATGTTGCTGAAAGAAGCTCCTGTTATGAATGTTACGCGCATCCTTACGGGGATCAACATTCTGAGAAGTGAATTCTACAGAACCAATATGCTGTATGGTTATGGACGGACTGAGGATATACCTTTCGGACATCATGCTGAGCTTATTGTCGGGTGGGAGAAAAACGAAGTGCAGGAAAGGTTCTATTCGGCCATAAAACTCGATTTAATGAAGCCTGCGGGTAAGGCAGGGCTGATTGGCTTTGATTTGGAACTGGGCAGTTACATACAAAACGGATATCTCAACGACGGGGTCTTTAAATCAGACTTTAAGGTGATTTCACCATTGGTACGTATTGGAAGAAGCAGCATGAGGAATTTTGGCTCTATTGGATATTTAACAGGTGTAAACCGGTCGATACCCGGCCTGATTTCGATAAACGACGGCAATTCGGGGAACCTGTTCAATGATTACGACATAATGGGGTATCAGAGAATCCGTGGAAGAATTGAATCGGTAATTTTTACAAACTACTATATGCTGGGATTCAGGTTTGCGCCGTATTGGTTTGCCGAAGCAGCTGTAGCAGCCCCAAAAGGTCAGAGCTTCATAACTAAAACCATATATCCGGCAATTGGAATTGGTGTAAGACTCAGGAATGAAAATCTTGTTTTTTCCACATTCCAGATATCCTTTTCATGGCATCCGGTTGCACCCGAAGGAGTGGCTCCTGTTGAATTTCTGTTCTCTGATTTCCCGCGTTCGGGACTCGAAACTTATCTTATAAACCGCCCGGAAATGGTGGAATACCGATGAGGAAATTATTTAAATTTGCATCTAAACTATAAGATGTGACTGAAACAAATAACCCTGTTTTTTCGAAACAAGTAATTGAACTGCTTACTGTTGCGAATGAATTCTGCCTGTTTTCACAAA
>CAZJPP010000059.1:0-4446 GCA_964547915.1 uncultured Lentimicrobium sp. | reverse complement strand
ATAATCATGATGACGAGACTCTTTCTACTATTTCTAGCAACCTGCTTTTTAGCAGGTACATTCAGTTCTTGCAACAAGGAAACTATACAATCTGAAAATTCATCTGCAGAGGTGTCTGATGAAAGCGTAATTCGGTTGCTTTCAAATTTCACAGATGCATATTCTTCATTCCAAAACGGGAAACTGCTAAAAAGCGGACAAAAAATTGATCTTGATTCCGTAATCTGGTATATTGATGGAGCCATAAATTACAACTATGCTTCGGGAGAGTTTAGTTTTGGAAAGTTTCACAAGGACACAGTTTATGTTGAAGTGGCTTTAGATCCAAATATGAAAGCAATGATTGAAGATGTCTTGAAATTATATGGAGAATCTTTGCAGCTTATAGGGAGTAAATACTATGCAATATCGGGCGAAAATAGAAAATTTGTGATGGCAACAGTCAGTGATGCAGGTACCTTACCCAATGGTAAAAGAAAGCTAAAGATTGCAACCCTGACGGGAACAGGCTTCCCTATAAGCGGAAATTTTGAGAATGATGAAAACTACAAGTATAACAAAGGTGCTCTATACAATTGTGACGGTATTCTCTCAATGGGAGCGCCTGAAGTATTTGAACTTAAACTTTCTGATCACTTTAAAGCAACACAACCTCCCACCGGATGCCGGGTTTTTTATTATGGCAGTGAGTCGTCCATGATGATAGATTATCAATTGCACAGGCTTAATACTACGCTTACTAATTATTTAGATTATAAAGTATTTGCTGCATTTGATGACGTTCTACCCATCACAAGTGAAACAGAGTGTCTTGAATACAACCAGGCAGGAAGTGGCATTCATGAAATGCAATTTTACCTGGATCATTTAATTGATTTTGTGGATCAATGGCTAGGTCAACCTGGAAATACGGGAATCAATAGAAAGTGGTTCGCAGGTTCCAACATAATTAGTATGAACATAATCAATGAGGAAAATAAAAAGGGAATTTGGCATATACCGACATTATTATTTAAAAAGCGGGGTTACAGTTGTGAACAAGGTGATCCAATAGAGCTTCCAACGAACTAAGGCTAATTAATCTTCATAATTTCAGCATGGCTAAAAAAATTATTTATCCTTTTTTTGTAATTCTTCAATTAAGTGTTTTAGGCCAATCCACATTTAATTTCAAGTTGGAATACCCTACAAGAAAAATATCTGTGATGGCAATAGATGATGGTGCCGGAGGTGTAATTGTGCCTATCATTGAATATGAAGGTTTTGATTACGGTCCCGGACAATACATCCGCGGATACCTGCTTCGAATTGATTCAAACGGGGATACTATAACACACCATTATTCTTTTCATGACACAACCTTCCGCATTCAGCGAATTTTTAGACTTCATGAGGGTGGGTACATGATTTTTGGTGGTTCTAAACCCCCCCGCCTACATGAAGAGCAACTTCTTATTGCAAGACTGGATAATAACTTCAATATGCTATGGAATAAACATTATCCAAATGATACTGTAAGTTATGCTTGTAATGTAAGAGAAGTATTCCGAAATGCTGATACTTTAATCCTTGCAGGAGCTCGATGCGAATATCCCTGTAGTCATCCTTACGCCTATTTGTTGAAGGTTGATTTGTCTGGTAATATTATACAAAAAGAACTACATCTGAATGACGACTTGGGAAGTAGAATGACAGCGTATATGTATTGTGCTCAGACAGGACAAATATGGCTTTTTATGGAAGCATTTGTTGCAGGAATTGACGGCCCTGCCCGCTGTGTATTTGGTCCCAACCTAGACCTTTTATACTGCGAGGGTTTTCCAACTGATAATTACCCTCGGCGGATAAAGAACTCCTGGACGCCGGATAGCACTATTTTAATGGCTTATATAGAAAACCGTCCCGGTGCGGAATACCAGGATGATGAACTTTGGCTTACCAAGTTTGATACTTCTCTCAACGCATTATATAGTACCTGTTTTGGCTCTGCCGATACAATGGATCAAATAACGATGGCCGGAGCAGGGGCGCATTGTCTGCATCCTGATACCATATATTTTGCAGGTTTTAAGAACGCGACATTTTTTAAACCAACACCAGACATGGTTAGCTGGATAATGGTTGGACAGGTTGATGGTCAGTTAGAACCCCGTTTCTTGCAATATATAGGCGGTGATGCTTATTATGAGACAAATTACGTGATAGCATTGAGTGACGGTGGGTTCTTGGTAGAAGCAGGTGTGTTCAATCATTCAACAAATGTATATGACCTGTTATTTCTGAAACTTAACAATAAAGGACTGGTTAACAGCGCAAACGGGGAATTCATTGATATTAAGAAGGCTTACATCTCGCCAAATCCCGCGAAGGAATTCCTAAAAATAGAATGTATGCTGAGAGATGCGAAAGCAAGTTTGCTTACATTATCGGGTAGCCATATTGGAGAATATAATTTGGAACAGGGAGTCACAACAATACCCATAACTGAATTAACAAAGGGAATGTATTTACTGGCTATTTCTTTGCCTGACAGCGGAGTAATCGAAACACACAAATTCATCAAAAAATAAGAATAAAACTATGAAGAAAACACTTATCATTACAGCTATCTTTTTCTTGACGTCAGTTTTATATAGCGAAATCTTGATAGCTCAGGTTTCAAAAATATGTATTACTTGTGGTGGTAATAGCGTAACAGGAGCTTCATCATCAGCCCTTGGAGTTGACAATAATGTGTCAGGGGCAAAATCAACAGCTATAGGTTACAATAATAATATATCTTCCTTAGGGTCCTTTATTGCAGGGTCTTATTCTACTATATTAAGTAATAACTCAACAATTATCGGAGGAATTTCTACAATAAACGATGGTTGTTCTGAAAGTTTCATATTTGGTGAAGGTTCAATCGCAAGGAATACGCAGGTTATGCTGATCGGACATAGATTACGCTCAAGCGCAGGCAACCAGATACTATTAGGGATGGGACCCGTTGGAGGCTATTTCACAAGCGACAAGATGTATAGTTTTTCTGTAGGCTTCAATAGCAGCGTACCAACATTTTTTGTGAGCGATACACCTTCGGGACAAGAATCGGGGAAGGTTAGTATTGGCAACAATACAAATCCTCAAGCTAAATTACACATCAGGGCAGATGCTAATGAAGATGCTACTATGATGCTAGAAGCGACGGGAACAAACAAGACATGCAATTTCTTGATGAGTGGGGGTCAGGCGGCGATAGGCACTGCATCACCTAACCACTCGCTTTCTTTTGTAACAGGTACGAGCACAACCCGAATGATAATTAACGGGACAACCGGCAACATAGGAATTGGAAACAACACAAATCCTCAAGCTAAATTGCATATTAGAGCAAATACTAATGAACAAGCCACTATGATGCTTGAAGCGACAGGAACTAACAAGACATGTAATTTTTTGATGAGTGGTGGTCAGGCAGTGATTGGCACTGCATCATCTAATCTCTCGCTTTCTTTTGTGACAGGTGCGAGCACAACCCGAATGATTATTAACGGAACCACCGGCAACATTGGAATCGGTAATAACATTAATCCTCAGGCAAGACTACACGTATCTGCCGGAAATACACAGAGTGCTGATATACTACTTGATGCCTCAGGCACAAATCAAAGTGCCGGTATTTACTTTAGTGGAAGTGGTGTTAATATCGGAACATTTGAAAAAGATAAATCTATTTCATTTTATACAGCAGCTACTGACCTTAAAATGCAAATTGATCCGCAAGGAAACGTGGGAATAGGGATCTCTTCTCCTCAGTATAAACTTCACGTAGCCGGTGGGGCAAAATTTACAGATAAAGTGTTTGTGGATGCAGGTGGTTTATATGTAAATGGAGAAGTAAAAGCGAAAAAATTTCATGCAAGCATTAGCCCATGGCCTGACTTCGTGTTTAATTCCAATTATAAACTTATGCCTTTAATGGAAGTTAAGAAATATATTGAAGATCATGGACACCTACCTGGATTACCAGAAGCAGAGACAGTGGAAAATGATGGTATTGAACTAGGTGAAATGAATGCGCTGCTTTTACAAAAAATTGAAGAGCTCTATTTGTATTCTATAGAACAGGAAAAGAAGATTCAAGCCCTGGAGACTACAATTCGGTCATTACAATAAGATGCAGAAACGATGAAAAGAATCGCTATCATACTGACATTAATGCTTCCTATGATCATGTCAGTTCAGTCACAAACCGTACAGTTTTCGTATGATGCTGCCGGTAACAGGGTGTTACGCACCATTAGGGCAGAAAAAATTACCTAAGCAGATACTGTTTTTAGTGCTTCCAACGAAAAGGAGATTTTGTCGGATAGATCCATTGTAGGTTTGCGGATTTTTCCCAATCCTACCAGTACGGTGCTAAATATTGAATTTGCCATCTTACCTCAAACACCGGTTGAATAC
>CAZJPP010000058.1:0-4681 GCA_964547915.1 uncultured Lentimicrobium sp. | reverse complement strand
ATCATGCTGAGCTTATTGTCGGGTGGGAGAAAAACGAAGTGCAGGAAAGGTTCTACTCAGCCATAAAACTCGATTTAATGAAACCTGCGGGTAAAGCGGGTTTGATTGGTTTTGATGTGGAACTGGGTGGTTACATACAAAACGGTTATCTCAACGATGGGGTCTTTAAGGCAGACTTTAAGGTGATTTCACCACTGGTACGGGTTGGGAGAAACAGCATGAGAAATTTTGGCTCTATTGGATATTTAACAGGTGTAAACCGATCGATGCACGGCCTGATTTCGATAAACGACGGCAATTCGGGAAGCCTGTTCAATGATTACGAAATAATGGGATATCAGAGACTCCGTGGAAGAATTGAATCGGTAATTTTCACGAACTACTATCTGCTGGGATTCAGATTTGCACCGTACTGGTTTGCCGAAGCAGCTGTGGCGGCCCCAAAAGGTCAGAGCTTCATAACGAAAACCATATACCCTGCAATTGGAATTGGTGTCAGACTCAGGAATGAAAATCTTGTTTTTTCAACATTCCAGATATCCTTTTCATGGCATCCGGTTGCACCCGAAGGAGTGGCGCCGGTTGAATTTCTGTTCTCTGATTTCCCTCATTCGGGACTCGAAACTTATCTGATAAACCGCCCGGAAATGGTGGAATACCGATGAGGAAATTAGTTAAATTTGCATCTAAACTTTAAGATGTGACTGAAACAAATAATCCCGTTTTTTCAAAACAAGTAATTGAACTGCTTACTGTTGCGAATGAATTCTGCCTGTTTTCACAAAAGGTGGATGAATATTCAAAAGAGGACGTTATCACCTATTACAGACGAATACTGCCTCTGCTTTATCTGAAAGGATCCCTGATTAAAGATGTAGCGCCTTCCAATCCCGAACTGAATGAACGATTCGTTCTGGAAGAAGACTGGGAATCGTTGTTTAACATAATCAGGAATAAACTGTATCCCAACGACCATTTCTGGATATGTGCAGATCCTCATAATGAAGATACTGAAGCTGAAAAATCGAGTATTGCCGAGTGCATTGCCGACTGCTATCAGGACCTGAAGGATTTTGTAATGCTTTATCAGAAAGGTCAGCTTTCGGCAAAGGAAAACGCTGTACATGAAGTTTATGACAACTTCCCTGCACACTGGGGGCCTGCTATAACGAAAGCGTTATATGCACTTCATCTTTTGTATATGGAAATGGGTATCTAGTCGCACTTTTTCATGAAAACAACCCTTACAAAAGCCGAAAGATTTAAAGCTGTTATTGAGTGGTTTGAGACGAATGTTCCAATCGCACAGACCGAACTGCATTACGGCAATCCATACGAACTTATTGTGGCAGTGATACTATCTGCCCAATGTACCGACAAGAGAGTTAACATCATAACTCCGCCGTTCTATAAAAAGTTCCCAACTGTTGAGGCACTGGCGGCGGCATCTGAAGAAGAAGTGTTCGGACTTATTAAGTCGTGCAGTTATCCGAATAATAAGACTAAGCACCTTGTCGGGATGGCTCGGAAGGTGGTTTCTGATTTTAACGGACAAATCCCCGATACGGTTGAGAAACTTCAGACGCTGCCGGGAGTTGGCAGGAAAACCGCTAATGTAATAGCATCAGTTGCCTTCGATATTCCTGCACTTGCCGTGGATACGCATGTGCACAGGGTGGCTGCAAGGATAGGACTGACATACAATGCAAAAACACCGCTGGCCACTGAATTACAGCTCCTTAGATTTATTCCTGAAAATAAGTTGAATATTGCACATCATTGGTTAATTTTACATGGACGTTATATTTGCATTGCCCGAAAACCAAAATGCAGTGAATGCGGTTTAAGGCCATATTGCAAGTATTACAACAATATCATCTTAAAAAAGAAAACCAAATCATGAGTAAATTACACCAGGGCGACATGATGCCGGAGTTCAGTACAACTGATCATAACGGGCATCCGGTTTCAACCGAAACACTGAAAGGTAAAAAGTCAGTTATCTACTTTTATCCCAAAGACATGACGCCGGGTTGTACGGCACAGGCCTGTAATATTCGCGATAATTATGATGTTTTGCTTAAAAACAACTTCAATGTTATTGGCATAAGTCCCGATACGGTCAAATCGCATCTGAAATTTGCCGAAAAATATAAGCTGCCGTTTCCGTTGATTGCTGATACCGACAAATCTTTGGCAAAGGCTTTTGGTGTATGGGGACGCAAAAAATTCATGGGCAGGGAGTATGACGGAATCAACAGAACGACATTTGTATTCGATGAAAACGGAGTGCTGACCGAACTGATAGATAAAGTGAACACAAAGGAACATACTTCTCAAATAATTAATTAATTTTGATACCAATTTCTAATATAAATAATAAACGGATAAGATGAGTAAAGAAGTAAAGGAAGTGACCAACGAAAAACTAAAGGCTCTTCAATTAACTATAGACCGTATTGAGAAATCATATGGCAAGGGTGCTATTATGAAACTCGGAGGTGCTCCCATTGAAGAGATGCCTACAATTTCAACAGGCTCAATATCGCTCGACAACGCTTTGGGTGTTAACGGATTGCCCAAAGGCCGTATCATAGAAATATACGGACCTGAATCATCAGGTAAAACTACATTGGCACTTCATGCGATTGCTGAATCTCAAAAAACCGGCGGACTGGCTGCATTTATAGATGCAGAGCATGCTTTCGACAGGTATTATGCTCAAAAGCTGGGTGTTAATATTGAGGAACTGCTGATTTCACAGCCCGACAATGGGGAACAGGCTCTGGAAATTACCGAAAACCTTATACGTTCGGGTGCTATTGATATAATTGTAATTGACTCTGTAGCTGCTTTGACGCCTCGTAGTGAGATAGAAGGTGAAATGGGCGATTCAAAGGTTGGCCTTCAGGCAAGACTTATGTCGCAGGCCCTGAGGAAGCTTACAAGCACCATAAGCAAAACAGGCTGCTGCTGTATCTTCATCAACCAGTTGCGTGAAAAAATAGGTGTCATGTTTGGCAATCCCGAAACGACAACCGGTGGAAATGCACTTAAATTCTATGCTTCTGTTCGTCTTGATATCCGCAGAATAAATCAGATTAAGGACAGCGAAAATGTTATCGGAAACAGAGTGAAGGTAAAGGTTGTAAAAAACAAAGTTGCACCTCCATTCCGCCAGGGAGAGTTTGATATCATCTATGGTGAGGGCATTTCAAAAATTGGCGAAATCATTGATATTGGTGCCGACAAAAATATCATAAAGAAAAGCGGTTCATGGTTCAGCTACAACGACACTAAGCTCGGACAGGGCCGTGATGCTGTTAAGAAACTTCTGCTTGACAATCCGGAGCTTGCCGATGAAATTGAACGTTTGGTAAGGGCTGCCCTCAAAGAAGAATCGCTCTGATATCATCTGAATACATCTAATAACATGTGACAGTGACCCTGCATCAGATAATGCAGGGTTTATCTTATTTGTCGCCACTTTTTTGTATAAATTTGCATGCTAAACATTGTTTAAAAAAATGACAAAATACTTTTTGCCTTTACTTACCGTATTGATTTTTACATCGTTGTCTTTTCAGTCATGCCGACAAACAGACAAAAAGACCACTGAGCAAAGTACTCTGAGTACCGAACAAGCTTCAGAACTCGATAAACTGAATGCTGCCGTTGAAGCTAATCCCGAAAAGGTAACGCCATATCTGGAAAGAGCAGTGTATTTTGCACAGAATGAGAAATATAATGAAGCTTTGGCTGATATTAACTCAGCGCTCGATATCAATAAGGAAGACCCGAAGGTCTATGTGGCACTGTCGGAGGTTTACCTCTATTCGGGTAAAACACAACGTTCACTTGATGCTTTGAAAAAGGCCAAAGAGATGGCTCCCGAAGATTCAGATATTGATGTAAGCACTGCAAAAGTGTACCTCACGATGAGTGATTACAAGCAGACATTCAACGCTTTAAGGGAAGCACTAAAGAAAAATCCGGACAATGCTGAAGCCTTCTTCCTTAGCGGACTGGCAAATGAAGAAATGGGTGACACAATCAAGGCAATCGACAGCTATCAGTCGGCAGTTGCAAAAAACAACAAGCACTATGATGCCCTCAAACAGCTGGGAATTCTATTCTCGCTGAGGCATGATGCGCTTGCAATAGATTATCTGAGGAATGCTGCAAGCCTGAAGCCAAACATCCCCGATCCATTGTACATTTTAGGGATGCATTACCAGGAAAACGGCAATCCCGACAAGGCGCTTTCAGTTTACCAGGAAATACTGCAGATAGATTCAACATTCAAGCTGGCCCATTACAACAAAGGATACGTATATCTTGTGTACAAAAATGAATTTGACAATGCCATTGAAGAATTCAACAAAGCAATCACATTAGACCCCGATTATGTTGAAGCGTACTACAACCGCGGATATGCATATGAACTGTTGGGTGACATAGAAAGTGCCAGGAAGGATTATCAGATGGTGCTGAGGATGAGGGTTAATGATGAGAAGGCTGTTAATGGGTTGAATAGATTAGACGCGAGCCTTTAGGGCTGTTCTTTGTTCTTGGTTTTTTGTTCTTGATTAAAGAAGACTAAAAATATTTTTTTCTTTTTTTCTTTGTACTTTTCCCTTGATGGAAAAGTACCAAAAGATCACGGCTTGGGTCTCCGGGC
>CAZJPP010000057.1:0-5116 GCA_964547915.1 uncultured Lentimicrobium sp. | reverse complement strand
ATTCCGCGCAACAGAATTGTTCTTGGTTTTTGGTTCTCGGTTAAAGAAGGACTAAAAATATTTTTTTCTTTTTTTTTCTTTGTACTTTTCCCTAGATGGAAAAGTACCAAAAGATCACGGCTTGGGTCTCCGGGCTAAATTTTATCGTCTCAGCCTAAAAAATCTAACTCGCCTTCGATCTATTAAACCACTGGCAATTATTCTCAACCATTAACCTACTATTAGCTATATGGCGCTTCGAACAGCAGATTTTTTTTAACGGCTGCTCCTCTAAATTCTTAACGCCCTACAACCCTAGGCCGGTCCTTTCCATTCCGCGCACTAGAGTTGTTCTTGGTTTTTGGTTCTTTATTTTTTGTTGCCCATAGAACGAAATCAGCGTTCAGCTTTAGTGACGATGGATGGGACTGACTGCTGACTGCTGACGGCTGACTGCTAATTGCGTGGAATGTAAAAAACTGAGTGCTGATTGCTGAATGCAGAGTGCTTAAGAAGGAAGGAATGTTAGAGGATCGGCCTAGGGTGCTGGAGCGTTAAAAATTTAGGCTTGCTTCCACAAATCACGCTGTCAAAGGGCACTGTCTGAGACGCCAAATGTATGGTTCTGCGTTCAGCGTTTAGCAGTTCAGAGTTCAGCTTTAGTGACGATGTATGGGACTGAATGCTGACTGCCAAATGCTGAGTGCTAATTGCGTGGAATGTAAAAAACTGAGTGCTGATTGCCGAATGCTTAAAAGAGTACTGGTCGAGTTTGCCCTTTGGTGTAATACAAGCCTGAATTTAGCGGAAGTACCCGTAGCCGTGATTTTTTTGCTACTTTTTTGATCAAGCAAAAAAGTAGAAGAAAGATGATGAAGAAAATAGATTAAGAAAGAACCTAAGGTTCGTGGAATGGAAAAACTGATTGCAAAGTGCTGAATGCTGAATGCTAAATGCTACATCCTAACAACAACCTTCCCCTTCTGTTGCCCCTTCAACATAATACCAAGCTCGGCAGGAACATCCTCAAGTGAAACCACCCTTGCCATGGCAGTCAGGTTATCAGGCTTTATCTTGTCGTTAATCAACGACCATATCTCCATTCTGCGCGCCATTGGAGTTTCAGCGGAAGCTATTCCTACAAGTCGCACAGCCCTGAGTATGAACGGGAATACCGAAACCTGCAGTGAGTTCGATAAAATCATACCGCAGTTAGTAACAATCCCTCTTTCTTTGGTCGACCTGATAGCGGTTGACAAAGTGTTCCCGCCAACAGTATCAAGCACTGCAATCCATTTGCCCTGCAATAACGGCTTACCGGTTTTATCGTCAAGTTCTTCTCTCGAAACCACTCTGCTGGCGCCTAATTTCTTCAGCCACTCAATAGTTTCAGCTTTGCCTGATGAGGCAACTACCTGATATCCGGCTTTAGCCAGCATCGCGATAGCAATTGACCCAACGGCACCGGTAGCCCCGGTAATCAATATTTCGCCTGAATCGGGAGTGATGCCATGCACTATAAACTCGTAAATTGCACTTGCAGCAGTGAAACCTGATGTTCCGATTATCATTGCCTCTTCTAGCGACATTCCGTCGGGCAGAGCGACCACCCATGCAGCCGGAACTCTTATATATTCTGCAAATCCGCCGCTTGTATTCATACCAAGGTCATGCCCGGTGACCAGAACTTTGTCACCTTCCTTAAACAAAGGCGACTCAGAGTGTTCAACTACGCCTGAAGCATCAATGCCGGGAGTAAACGGGTATCTCTTGGTAATGCCCTTATTGCCCGAAGCCGACAAGGCATCCTTGTAATTCAGTCCTGAATAATGCACTCTGATTAACACTTCATTCTCAGGCAACTCATTGATACTCTTTTGCTTAATACTTGCTACAAACTTGCTGTTTTCAAGTTCTTCAACAACCAGTGCTTTGTACAACTTTTCGGCATTCTCTGTCATAATCTTGTATTTATAAAATGGTTACTTTCAACTCTATGTCCTTTTAATTCCTAATTTTGCATTAGAATTTACACGTGCAAATATCAGACATAAAATTGGCACTTTGTCAGGCATAATAACAAAGCATGGCCAAATTAGTATGCAGAATCAAAAAAAGAAACTAAAAATATAGGTTTATGAGCTTGAGATTTATTTCAGCAGATGAGGCGGCATCATACATTAAGCATGATGATGTGGTTGGATTTAGCGGATTTACCCCTGCCGGTTCGGTTAAAGCAATTCCGGTAGCTATTGGTAACAAAGCCAAAAAGGAGCATGATCAGGGACGTCCCTTCAAAATTGGTGTTATTACAGGCGCTTCTACAGGCGATTCACTCGATGGTTCACTTGCAAGGGCTGAAGCTGTGAAGTTTCGCACTCCATATCAGTCGAACGCCGACTTACGCAACCTCATTAACGCAGGTAAAGCCGATTATTTCGACTCACACCTGTCGGTTGTAGGTCAGAATATCAGATATGGATTCCTGGGAAAGATAAACTGGGGAATCATTGAAGCCTGCGACGTTACCGAACAAGGTGAAATCATTCTTACAACCGGCGTTGGTATCTCACCAACAATCTGCCAGGTTGCTGATAAAATCCTTATTGAGCTTAACTCATATCATCCAAAACAGCTCAGGGGAATGCACGACCTCATAGTTTTGGCCGACCCGCCAAACAGGAGGGAAGTTCCCATTTACAAACCATCCGACAGGGCAGGGAAGGAGTACATAAAAGTTGATCCTTCAAAGATTGCAGGTATTGTTCTTACTAACAGTGCCGATGAAGTTAAAGGCTTTTCAGCTACTGACGAGATTACCGATAAAATCGGAAACAATGTAGCCGAATTCCTGTCGCGCGAACTTAAAACCGGTCGCATCCCTTCGTCATTCCTGCCGCTTCAGTCAGGTGTTGGCAACATCGCCAATGCTGTACTTGGTGCTTTAGGTCGCCATAAGGAAATCCCTAATTTCCAGATGTATACCGAAGTTATTCAGGATAGCGTTATCGATCTGATTGCCGAAGGAAGAGTAACCTTTGCCAGTGGATGCTCACTCACTGTTTCACCCGAACAACTGAGAAAGGTCTATGCCGATCTTAACCATTTCCACAGTAAGATTGTACTCCGCCCGCAGGAAATATCCAACAGTCCTGAAGTGGCACGCCGCATTGGTATCATTTCAATTAACACAGCACTTGAGGCCGACCTGTTTGGAAACGTTAACAGTACAAACGTGATGGGCCGCAAAATGATGAACGGAATTGGCGGTTCGGGCGACTTTACCCGCAACGCGTACATTTCAATATTCACCTGTCCTTCAGTAGCCAAAGGCGGTAAAATCAGTGCATTCGTGCCAATGGTATCGCATACTGACCATAGTGAGCATTCGGTACAGATCCTCATCACGGAACAGGGAATTGCCGACCTACGGTCAAAATCGCCTAAGGCAAAAATGGCAGAAATCATCAAAAACTGTGTGCATCCCGATTACAAACAAGCCCTCTGGGATTATGCTAACCTGGCCGGCGACACTCATACACCGTGTACTCTTTCAGCTGCATTCGGTATGCATGTTGAATTTGAGAAATCGGGCGACATGCGAAACGTAAACTGGGCTGATTGTTTTAGAAAGTAATTAATTATGGACAGATTGGGCATTCCCGAAAACGAAACTTATTTTGCAAGCGCAAAAAAATCGGAGCCTGCCGAAATAGAGAGCACCTATCATAAACTGAAAGGTGAACCTTTATTGCAGATGTTCCAGGAGGCAATGCCCGATCTGGCCATGATAATCAACAGTAACCGGCAACTTGTATATGCCAACAGCAACCTCATTAAATTTCTCGATATTGAGGATTTCAATTTGCCTTTAGGAAGTCGACTTGGCAACCTGCTAAACTGCATCCACTCCAACGAACAACCACATGGCTGTGGAACTACCAACGCCTGCAGATTCTGCGGAGTAGTCAACACTATACTCGACTCCATATCCAGTGGCAAGCCTGTCGTCAGGGAAGCCCGCATTACCGCCATGTCCGACAGAGAAGTCATTTCTTACGACTTAAAAATTAAAGCCAGTCCGCTATTTTACCAGGGGATGGATTTAACCATAGTCTGCATCAACGACATCAGCGACAAAAAACTTCGCAAAATAGAGACATCATACATCTCTGATATTTACAAGACGGCAGAACATCTCAGCGATGCTGTTACATCAATGCACAAAGAGAACCTCGACGAAGAAAACCTGAAGATCCTCGAGGATGCAGTAAAAGTAAACAGCGACCTGCTTACCAACCTGTTCTTTCAGCAAATGCTGCCTGCAGCCGAAGAGGGAACACTCACCCTGAATGTCGAAAAGGTAACCTCCATGAAAGTGCTGCGGGACCTCGAAGAATACTTCAAGGCTCACGAGATATCAAAACATAAGCAGCTGTTCATTGATCCGTTGTCGCATAACGTAACGTTTAAGACTGACGCAGATGTCCTGATGAAAGTTCTCATAATGCTCACTAACAATGCGTTGGAAGCATCAACACCAAAAATGGTAGTCAGAGTAAGTGTGAAACTAAAGGACAGAGTACTGGAATTTTCAATCTACAGTGTGCCGCGCCTAAGCGATGAAGTCAAGCACCAGATATTCCAGCGCTCCTTCTCCACAAAAAGTGACAAAAGAGGGTTAGGTACTTATACCGCCAGGCTGCTCACCACCAAGTATTTAAAAGGCAAAATCACTTTTACTTCTGATGAATCAGGGACGTTCTTTATTGTGGATGTACCGTTGTCGATTTAACAGATTGCATTCAGCATTCAGCACTCTGCACTCAGCTTTTTCCATCATACGCAATTAGCCATCAGCAGTCAGCACTTAGCAATCAGTTTTTCCATTCCACGAACCTTAGTTTCTTACTTAATCTTCTTTTCTTCATCATCTTTCTTCTACTTTTTTGCTTGATCAAAAAAGTAGCAAAAAAATCACGGCTTGGGTACTTTCGCTAAATTCAGGCTTGTATTACACCAAAGGGCAAACTCGACCTCTACTCTTTTAAGCATTCGGCAGTCAGCACTCAGCGCTCAGTGTGAGCATGCCTGAAATATGTTGACTTTTTTTTAGGTTAATTGATGATGATGTTGA
>CAZJPP010000056.1:0-5391 GCA_964547915.1 uncultured Lentimicrobium sp. | reverse complement strand
GGCTCCTGTTACTGTGCCTCCGTTATCGGGATCAGCTGTTAAGGTAACATTATAAAAAACCTGTTGAGCTTGAAAATTAGCAACCAAAGAAGTATCAGATACGAGCGTTAGCACAAACTGTGGCTCACTCGAAATGATCTCATCACCCGATGTCCAATTAATGAAATTATAATCATCAGAAGGGATGGCTGTTATAGTTACTTCAGTTCCTGTGTCGAATGTGCCTGCACCCATAACTGTGCCGCCTTGCTGAGGCATAGAGGTTAAAGTGATAGTATATTCTGTAATGTCGAAATTAGCATTAAGAGATATGTCATTTGATACAATAAAGCTGTACTCAGAGTCAGTACTAACAACGTTCCCATTTTCAGTCCAGTTAATGAATTCGTACACGCCTGAAGCTGTCGCAGAAACAGTAACAGTTGAACCTGAGAGGTACATTCCGCCACCTGATACAACGCCGGCATCGCCGGGAATAGCCTGTACATCTACCTGATACATATCGGGGGTAAACCAGTTGAGAGCTTCATTAATCATAGTTTGCACATCAGCGTCGTCTGTTAGTTGTGACATATCGAAACTTATATAGTACGATTTGTATATTTCGTTATCTAACCAAACTGCACATGTTTTACCCTTTGAATAAGCATCGCCTGAAATAGGGCCATCTTCAAATTTGAATGCAATATTTGAGCTTATGTCAGGATTTGTAACACCCGAAGCAAACCATGATGGACATGAACGTGGGTATATTACATCAGGTCCATCGGCAAGAACAGGTATTTCAAGATTAAGTGTTCCTATAGGAGAATTTTCAACCCCAATGATACTTCCCTGGTGAAAGCCGGGAGTGTCGGGGCCTCCGAGTCCATCTGAACCTCCAAAAACAGGAGGGTTTTCCTGCGCCTCAAAACCTGTACGAAGATAAGCAGAAGTAAATCGGTATATATTACTTGAGTTAGGCAATCCATGCTGTGAGGATGGGAGATTATCAGCAGCAAAGAATAAGTTTTTTGGTGCTCCAATGGTTCCAAGCTCAAGGAAAGTACAGAGTTCCTTACATAGAGTATCCTGGATGTCGGATGTCCCTGAATTATGTGCATATGCCAGGATTATATTATACTGCGACGGTAGGTCGAACTCACTGTATGCTGCCCAATTATACAAGTCGAAATTAACTCCTGTGTTTGTTAAGGCATTTATATATTCGGAGAGTTCGGGCGTTTGGCTACCTTGTGCCATTAACAGGACTTCGGTACCGGCGGTAGGCAGGGCCATGAATACAAGGGGCTCATTCAAAGTTGAATCAAGGACTGCCCTGTTAGAGAATGTCGAATTATCGGTAGCTACGTAATAGTATTGAACAGTTGAACCGGTAGGAATCCCTGATACTGAGTAATGATAATGATTGAGCTGCGTTATTGAATCATGGCTTACTGCCTGCCATCCGCTACCATAGTTAAAGTATAGAGAATCGGAAGCAATCCCGGATATATCGGTAATAGTCGCTGTAAAATTAGCTGAAGATTTAAATGTATTCCAAACTTTTTCACATGTAATTGAAGGTGGCTGTTGATCAATGGAAGTATAAAAACGTATTGCCATCTGATTATGAAGAAGATTTCCAGCAGGATCAGGCCCAACATAAGTGTCGCCATCAACGTTCTCATTGAGATATGCCAGGCCTATGGTACAATCATCATTCTGAATACCAATAGTAGCGCTTTGGCCTGAATCATGAGGATTTGCACCACCTGTTTGTCCATTAGCCACGGTTTTATATTGCATTATTATTTCACCATTTTCATGAAGTATCACTTCAAAACACAATGTAGGTGAACCTCCTGTGCCTGCAACAAAATTGAGGTTATTCCATTGTATTATAGTATACCGCTCAGGGGCTTCACCAAAAGTCTGATAATACACATTCCCTGTGCCTTCAACAGCTTCCATATCATCCCAGAAACAAGCAATAAGAGCAGGCATATTAAGATAACCCGGGATATAATAGCTATAATTGAAAATATTTCCATCAGTACTCCAGCCGTTGGTTGGATATGGTTTTACCCAATTATTGTCAGCAAGGAGCAGAGTACCATTGATATCTGCATGGAAAAACGTTCTTGGAAGGCCATAAAATGGGAAACTGAAACCAAGAGGAATTGCTTCCGAAAAATTGTCGTCACCTGAAAAGGAAGGTACTCCGAAAGTAATCGCAGAAGTGCCTGTTTCACTTATATCGATCCAGTTATATTCAGGACCACCGGATTCATCACTATCAATCCACTGGTATCCCATCGCATCAGGGCCACCGGTGCCGTAATGAACAACCACCTCAAAATCAGAAGTAAGAGTATCATTTGATAAATCGGCATCATCCGCCAGGTCTGTATAAACCGTTATTGTATAAGAGCCGGGTATAGCCGGTGTCCAGGTTGAGAACTGAATTGAACCGGTACCCCCTGCAGCCATTGATTCGGTATAATTTCTTTCTTCGCTATAAACTGTGTTGGAAGAAGCATCAGTAATAACACAGTTAACAGGGATTGGAGCTGTTAATTCTCCGGTGCCAAAATTCTTAATAGTAGCTACCGGTTGAACCGGAGTATTGACTACAGTATAAGCAGAAGGATTGCTTATATCAAAAGCTCCTACATCATTTGACTGTGGTTGACCAACTTTAATATCGTCAACAATGAAACCATAAGTCTCCTGAGTCCATTTAATGGCGAGGTAGATGCTTTGTCCGGCGTAAGCACTCAGGTCATAATTAAACTCCTGGTACGAAGCTCCAAGGCCGGTAACATTTCCGAGGGTAACATTGAAATTGGAAATAGCATTTCCTGTGGTCGACAATTTTACCATCATATCCTCGGTGCCATACCATGATCGGGCGAAGAAGTTGAATACATCACCTGCCCTTACCGTAACCTGAGGAAGCACAAGCCAGTCATTACCATTGCTCCCATAACAGTCAACAAAACATAAATAGTTGCCGGAATGTGCATGCGAAGGCCTATTGAGAGGACTGAAACGCGCTCCGTCGTTATTGACATCATAGGTTACCCATGATGGAGGTAATACGCCACTTTCAAAGCTTTCATTGATAATCCACTGGCTATATCCTGTCAAGGAACAAACCATACAAAATAATAGCACTATGCACCGGATTCTTAATTTCGTAAACATTTTCATCAGCATCGAATTAGATTGTTTTAAAAAGGATTAGTTGTTAGGAACTGAGCCTGCAAATTAATTCAATGCGGATATAAAGTTCAATTAAAGTACTTATGAATTGTTCAATTCATAAGTATATTAACATATCGTAGATTACTGTAAATTAGCGCTTTTGCGAAAAATTGAAGGTGTTATGCCAACATATTTCCTGAACAGGGAATTAAATGTCGAAATGTTATTAAAACCAGCCTCCTTAGCAATGGCTTCAATGGAGTAACGTTGAGAAAGTACCTGGTCTGAAAGCATAGACATAGCTTCCTTTATACGATATTCATTTATAAGCTCAGAATAACTTTTTTGATATTCATCATTGATAAGTTGTGAAAGGTATGTGCGATTTGATCCCAGCTTTCGTGACAATTTTTCAATTGTTAGGTCTGTACGGGTATATATCTTATCATTTTGCAAAGCGGATCTGAGTTTTTTCAGGAGTCTAATTTTTTCATCGACTGATATATTTAACCTGGTTTTCTCATCAATTGAAAGTTCCTCAATCTCTGATTTTACACCATGCAATTCTTGTTCTTTTTGCAACAGGGCGAGATTCTTACTGACTATAAACTTATAAGCAGTATTTTTCCTCCTAAGCTGAATAACAATAATTATTACTGCAATTATTGAAAAAATCATACCCACCAGCCAAGTAATACTCAATCTATTCTGATTTTCAATTTTGGTCTCCTGCAATGCATTTTTATATTCAAGAGCTAGTATATCTTTACTCAATTTTTCATTTATATACTTTTCCTCCAACATTGAAATACGAGCAGCCTTTTCAATATCCATTAGACTATCTCTAAGTTCAGTTGATTTGATAAAATATTTATAAGCGGAGTTGAAATTACCGGTTGCTTCAAATATGCTGGCATACTGGCTA
Source organism: uncultured Lentimicrobium sp. (assembly GCA_964547915.1). GTDB lineage: Bacteria > Bacteroidota > Bacteroidia > Bacteroidales > Lentimicrobiaceae > Lentimicrobium. Next base: position 1,277 of record CAZJPP010000056.1, on the reverse strand, counting down.
TAGACATTAGCTTCCTCATCCATTTGGCCGGCTTCATGATATTTCTTTATACTTTCATCACAATAAAAAAGAGCAGAATCTTTTTTACCTGTTTGAAGCATCAATTTCGAATAATTGAGGTAAACATTGGCAATAGAACTGATGTTACCCATGGCCTTATTAATTGCGAGTGCTTTTTTAAAATATGTTGAAGCCGCCGGGTAATTTGATAGATTAAGGTAAACAAGGCCAATATTTGCAAAATTTGAAGAAGTGCCACCTGGATCATTGTTCTTTTCATCGATACCTGCTGCTTCAAAAAATATGGGAAGTGCTTTCTTGTAGTCACTCATTTCCATAAAAATGGATCCGGTATTTGATAAACAAATACTATATCCTCTCTGATCGTTCAACTTGTAAAATGCATCGGCAGCTACATTAATGTAATTAAGAGCTTTTTTATATTCTTTAAGCTTAATAAAAACGGTGCCGATGCTAAGGTTACAACGTGCCACATGAAGTGAATCATTCAGCTGTTTAAAGATTCGAAGAGCTGTAAAATTATTTTCATTTGCTTTCTCATAATCACCCATGCGGGTATTTATAATTGCAAGGTTGCTATATGCCATGGCAACCTCATGAACATTTCCCCGTTTTATAGAAATGATAAGAGCTTTGCCGGCATATTCCCTTGCTTTAAAGTTATAACCCTGGTCAAATGCTGATAAAAACAGTTTGTTATATTTTTTGAGGGACGCCTCTGAGGTATCGGTTGTTGCTATGGTAATCTTTGCATTTGTAACCGGGCTCCCTGCAACATTAGCATACTGGTACAAAAAGAGCAGGGCAAAAATGCATACTGAAACAATTGATTTCATAACTACAAATCTAGCCAAGTTCTCATTCAGTCACAATCTTTTCTGTTTAGAATTGAAACTCTTTAATCAGGCACCTGTCACCAATCACCGGTTACCAATCTACCACTTCCCCAGGTAAACGGACTTCGATACCCTGGCCTCATTGTCATTGCCGAACCTGGTTATGTTATGGAAGTATGCCCATACATGGAGACTATCGGGCTCACCCTCAAGTTTTATGACTGCTTTGCCCGTTTGCCGGAATCCCATGCCGTAATGAACAATTGCCGGCCCGGTTTCATTCCAAATGCATACTGTAAGCGAATCATTAGGGCGGTTTGTCTTGCTTCCCAATGTGGTGTCCCATTCCAGGTACAAATTGTTATCTTTCCGTTCAATCTTATTGATTTCCGGATGTTCTATCCTGCCTTTCGACAGAAG
>CAZJPP010000055.1:0-5591 GCA_964547915.1 uncultured Lentimicrobium sp. | reverse complement strand
AAAAAGTAATAATTTTAGTAAAAAATCAGTCAACGTTATTTAGGCATTGACAAATTGGGAACGCCGAACGCTGAACGCTGAACGCGGAACGCTAATCGCGTGCATTGGGCTTCGTCTGTTTCGCGTCTTCAATTTTCTTTTTGAGATCCATGACTGCGCAGCCTGAACAGTCGGAGGCGCATCCGCTGCAGCCGGACTTTTTGCCTTTGATGGAGTTGTACATTCTGTAACCGGCTATGAGTGCTGCTGCTGCAACTATTATGAGTACGAGTATTTCCTGTATGTTGACCATAATTGCTTCTTCTTTAAAAGATCATTTTAATCGAGGGAAAATAGTTCACTATTGTGTAATAGATTATTATCCCTACTACTGTTAGATTCACCAACGACCATAGGGCCGCCGGTATGCCTGTTGATTTCTCAAGATTGTGCATGTCGCCCGACTTCCCTGGCTTGGAGAAGCTGAGGGCTGTTATTACCATTGTCGATGCAATTGTTTCGGTAAACGACATCATCGAGGTAAACAGCATCAGGGGCATTACCATTGCACGGCCACCCAAATAGAAGGTCACCATGATCATCGTGGAAAACAATACGAGCCATAGTATGCCGTAGGTGTTCCTGACAAACAGCATCAGATCAATAATTACAATAGACAGCATGACAATTGCAACTGCCATATGGTAGCCTTTCATCGTGAATATCAGGAAGGCAGAGCTCATTAGTGCTGCAAAGGGATAACCCATTGATGTTGTTATAATTGCACCTAGCTTTCCTGTGGCTTTTGTTTGTGCCAGTCCGGATGTATCTGTATTTATTTCAATTTTCACCACCTCGCCACTGGTTATCATGGCTCCGACAGCATGCCCGGTTTCGTGCAATACTGTGTTTAAGGTTCTGAAGAACACACCAACAAATGGGAGTCGGTTTACAAGAAACGCCACCAGAAATAACAGGTAAAAGGCTCTTGTGGAGTTTTCTGTTAGCCAGTATGTTATGTTGTCCAGTATGTTCATCTGTTTTAGTCTGTCAGTTTTGCCTTCCTCCCAAAGTCGGTTACATAAATAATGAGCCGATCTGGAAAGTCATTAACGAAACAAGGTATGCAAGTAGTGTGGTGTAGACCACAACAAATGCTGCCCATTTTACCGTACCCGATTCTCTTCGTATGGCCGCCACTACAGCAACACATGGGAAGTAAATAAGGATGAAGAACATGAAGCTTAACGCGACAAGCGGTGTAAATACCGGTTGGCCTTTTTGGGGTCCGTCAACATATGTCTGCTGCTGAAGCTTATCAATTAATGAGGCATCACCTTCTTCTGTATCAGCCTGATAAAGCACACCCAATGTTCCCACTGTGACTTCCTTTGCAGCAACGCCTGTAAGTAGGGCAACACTCATTTTCCAATCAAATCCAAGAGGGCGCATTACCGGTTCAATAAATTTCCCTATTCTTCCGATGTAGCTGTTAAGTTGCCGGTTGCTCTCTTTTTCCATCTCAATAGCATGTACTTCAGAGGCCTCCTGTTCTTTAACCTTCTCAACAACATCATCGGGTTGCTGTGTCTGAAGGATCATTTTAGAGTACTGGCTTCTGATATCAGCTATCCTGTTATCATAGTGTGAATCGTTTTCGGTGCTTCGTGGGAAGTATCCGAGAGCCCATATAATTATCGAAGCAACAAGGATTACACCACCCATCTTACGAAGGTACTGTTCAGCCCTGTTCCACATGTGTTTCATGGTAGTCCTGAAGGTTGGAATTCTATACGGGGGTAGTTCCATCACAAATGGAATATCAACCTTTTTGAACAGTGTTTTCTTGAACATTAATGATGATCCTACAGCGAGTGCAACTCCCACACCATACATCAGGAATAGTATTGTTCCCTGATTGTTGACAAAGAATGCACTTATAAACAGTACATAAACCGGCAGACGTGCACTGCACGACATAAACGGGTTTATCAGCATGGTTATCAGCCTGTCGCGCTTACTCTCAATAATTCTCGTGGAAAGGATTGCCGGCACGTTGCATCCGAATCCCATGATCAGAGGTATGAATGACTTGCCATGGAGGCCAATTTTGTGCATTACTTTATCCATGATGAAGACTGCCCTGGCCATGTAACCGGTGTCCTCCATCAGCGATATAAAAAGATACAGCAACAGAATGTTAGGCAGGAAGATGATGACGCCTCCTACCCCACCAATCACGCCCTGTACAAGTAAATCCTTAAGCATCCCGTCGGGGACAATATTTTCAACGCCTACTGAAATCCATTCAACAAGACTTTCAATCCATCCCATAGGATATTCGCCCAAAGTGAATGTGCCATAGAAGGTGAGCCACATTAAAAAGATGAAAATCGGAATACCCCACACCTTGTGTGTTACAATGGTATCAACAACCTCACTGGCTTTCCTTTGATGTATCGGATTCAGAGTAAATGTTTCTTTGAGAGCTCCGGCAATGAATCCATACTTGGCATCCGAAATCAAACTCTCTGTATCCTGCTTGAGCGTGGTTTCAATCCTTTCGATTTCCTTATCACCGGCTTCCATTATTTCCTTGTAGTTGGATGCTATCTCCAAAGCCACTTCGGTTGCACGGTCTTTCTCAAGTAACTTTATGGCAAGAAATCTCGACGAAACCCTGTTGGTCAGTTCATTTGTATGTGACTGATATATAAGGTTCTGAAGTTTATTTATAGAAGGCTCAATAACATTGCCATAGCTTATATGAATATGACGGTATGTGGTGTCGCGATCCTCATAAACATCTATTATCTTTTGCAGTAACTCGTTTACGCCTTTTCCCTTTGACCCGACTGTAGGTACTAAAGGTATCCCGAGCAACATTCCCAATCTCTGATAGTCGAGCTTATTTCCACTGGTCTCAAACTCATCGTACATATTTAGCACGCCTACCATCCTGATATCCATGTCAATAAGCTGGGTGGTAAGATACAGGTTCCTTTCAAGGTTAGAGCTGTCTATTATGTTAACAACCACATCAGGCACGTTATCAATAATGAAGTCTCTCACAAACAGTTCTTCGGGAGTGTATGCTGTAATAGAATATGTGCCGGGAAGGTCAGTGACATTGAATGTATATTCGCCTTTGCGGAATTTAGCCTCTTTTGCTTCTACGGTTACACCCGAATAATTGCCCACATGCTCCCTCAGTCCGGAGGCATGATTAAACAGGGTAGTTTTGCCGGAATTGGGATTTCCGACAAGGGCAACATTAATGGTTTTCTTCTTTTCCTGCGCTGCAGTATTGAATAACTGACCAACGCGTGAGCCTACTTCAATATCATGCTGATGTGCTGTTTCCGACTCTGTAATTATCTCAATAAGTTGGGCTTCGGAATTACGCAATGATACGTTGTAATTCATAACCCGGTATTCAACAGGATCCATCAATGGTGCCCTCTGAATAACGTTGACTTCTTTGCCTGAGATAAAACCCATCTCAAGAATTCTTTTGCGGAATGCCCCTCTTCCTTTAACCTTTGTAATTACCCCTTTTTCCCCCGGGGTAAGATCTGCGAGCGTCATTTTAATTATTTAGAATCATTTTAAAGAAGCAAAAGTATTACTTTTATTGTTAGTGTGTACGTGTTTCGCAAAAAAGAATGCGGGCCGTAAATATTCACATTAAAATAATTAACTTAGTACCATCCAAATACTTAACCCTATCACCTATGAAAAAAATTTACACTTTAATTTTATTCGCTTCACTTATTTTCCCGGCCTTCGCCCAATGGAGTGAGGATGCATCCAACAACATTGTTATTTCAGATCTCTCAGGAGAGCAGGCTATTCCCAAGATTGGAATATGCCAGGATACCACGCTTTACATTGGATTTCTCTCAAACCAGACAGGCAATTATAATGTAAGATTGCAGAAACTTGATACTGATGGTAATAAATTATGGGATGATAATGGCATAATGGTTTTCGACGGGCCCACCGATACATGGGTATCAGACTGGGGCATGGCAACCGACAAATATGAGCATGCTATTTTGACATTTACATGGACATCAAATGGAAGCTGGAACATTAAAGGCTACCGTGTTTCACCTGAGGGGGAACTTGTTTGGGGTGCCGATGGAATTGATATCACAAATAATACTGCCTTCAATGCAGCACCAAAAGTAATGTGCACAGCCGCAGGGAATTCGGTATTCGCATGGATGGCCGATGATTTTATTGTTATGCAGAAAGTAAGTCCCGAAGGAGAGAAACTTTGGGGTGATGATGGCATTACCATTGCTACTGCCGAAAGGACAGCATGGCCGCAGTTTCTGCCTGTTGGCGAAGATGAGTTCATAATGAAATACTATGAGGATAGTGGACCTTCATGGGCTCCTACCCGTCACCTTGTAGCTCAGAGATTCGACAGCGACGGACAAGGGGTGTGGAGTGCTCCTGCTATTGTCTCAAATGCAGGTGGTATTACAGCATGGACCCAGATTCTTTCATTTATCAGTGATGGAAATGAGGGCTTTTATGTTGCATGGCACGACGACAGAAACAACGATCAGATGGTTGAGGCTTTTGTTCAGCATGTTGATTCCGATGGTAATCCCACTATGACTGCCAATGGTGTAAGCCTTTCGACCATGGGATCTCACCACCATTTTACACCTTTCCTTGCTCTTCCTGAAGGATCTGGTAACATTTACGCGTATTGGAGCGAAACTGATGACTTACAGAATTACAGAGGCATTTATGGTCAGTCGGTTTCATCATCAGGAGAGAGAATGTGGACCGATGCCGGAAAAGTGATTATACCTCTGATGTATCCTGATGTTGTAACGCCATGGGATGCAGATGTTTCCGGTGCCGACATGGTGCTATTATACGATGAGGGCAATTCTGCTGCACAGGAAATAAAGATGATAAAGCTTAACAAGGATGGCAACTTTGTCTGGCCATCGGAGTACACAACCATAAGTTCTGCTAACTCTACTAAAGTTCATATGGATATGAGCAGGTTTGCCTATGACCAATGGATTCTTTCGTGGGAGGATAATCGCAAAGATGCTTCCGACATTTATGCCCAGAATATAAATAATGATGGCAGTTTGGGCGTTAGTAGCATTGCTGTAAAATATAAGGAGACAAGGAAGCTTTCGGTATATCCGAATCCTGTATCGGTCAAAGGTGTTGTAAATCTCAGTATCAGTAACCAGTTCTCGGGCACGTTGGTTATCAATGACATTTATGGAAGAGAGATTTCGAAATTAGCTGTTGCCAAAGGAACCAATGAAATTCCTGTATCAGCCCTGCTTAATGATTCCAGGGATGGGTTATATATGCTGAATTATATAACTGATACAGAGCGGTATTCCTGCAAGCTGTTGATTGAGAAATAATTTCACTTGCAAGAACAAACTCTCAGTATGAATCCATAGGAGTTTCTGACAGTATGAATCCATATGAGTTTCTGAGTTTTGGTCCTTTGAGTCTATGGTGATTGTGCCAGGGAGCCAGAAGTGATTGCTAGAATGATATTTCCTTAGTGCCAAATATTTTCAGTGACAGTCTTACTCCTGCCTGAATGAATTCCGGTC
>CAZJPP010000054.1:0-6242 GCA_964547915.1 uncultured Lentimicrobium sp. | reverse complement strand
TTCCTTTTGTTAACTGTTAAATTGTTGATATCATTTTGAAGAGCATGGATTAATATCCTTCTTTTCATTATATTTTTACAGTAACACCCCGGCAATGCAATTTTTATCGTTCGCGAGGTGTTTAGGTTATTAACTATCTCAGCTATGGTAACAATCAGGAAACCTCGTACAAAATCGACTGCAAGTACTCCACAGGAGCCTCCCTTATCTTCGGGAGCTAATGGAGAATCTGCTGATAGTATTATTGTTCCGAAGTCATCAGGGAAGTCTGTCTCGCCAGGCGATTCTATCTCGCCAGGTAAGTCTGCCTCGCCTTCAAGGAAGTCTGCCACACCATCAGGGAATTCTGTCTCGTCATCAAAAAAGTCTGCCACACCATCAGGGAATTCTGTCGCATCATCAAGGAAGTCTGTCGCCAAAGAAAAGATTATGAGCTACATCGATCTGGCTGATCCTAAACCCGCGAAAGCTAAAAAAATTGTCACTAAACCTGCAAAAGCCAAATCATCAAAAACGATTTCTATTGCAATACCCAAGGTTTCTCCGGTAAGGAAGATCTTCGTTCTTGATACTTCAGTTATCCTGTATAATCATAATTGTATTAATACTTTCGATGATAATGATGTGGCTCTCCCAATCACTGTCCTTGAAGAACTGGATAACTTTAAAAAGGGAAATGATAATATTAACTTCGAGGCACGGGAGTTTATCAGGATTATCGACAGGATGTCGGAAAACAACACTCTGACTGACTGGATTCCTCTGGAAAAGACTAGTGGCGGTAAGTTTAAAGTTATCATGAATGAGCGGAGTATGCTTGACGCCCGGCTGATTTTTGATGATAACAAGCCCGACCACCGCATTCTGAATGCAGCTTTATCACTTACACAGGAATTCCCCGACCGAAGGGTGGTTCTGGTTAGTAAGGATATTAACCTCCGTCTGAAAGCAAAGTCCCTTAATATTACTGCTGAAGATTATCTTACAGGTAAGATTAAAAATGTGGAAGGTCTTTACACAGGTATTTCAAATATCTCTGGTCTTCCTTCGTCTGTTATTGATAAGCTTTATACCCAGGGTTGGTGTAAACCTAAAGATATTGGAGTTAAAAATCCAACTCCCAATCTGTATTTCGTTCTTAAGAATACCAACAATTCTGCACTTGCCTATTTTAATGCTGTTACCGAAAAGATTGAACGTATTGAGAAACGCACGGCATTCAGAATAATGCCGCGAAATGCCGAGCAGGTTTTTGCCATGCATGCAGTGCTGAATCCCGATGTTAAACTGGTTACGTTACAGGGGGTTGCCGGAACAGGCAAAACGCTTATTGCCCTTGCCGCTGCACTCGAACAGAAACGTAATTTCAAGCAGGTTTTTCTTGCTCGTCCGATTGTCCCTTTGAGCAATAAGGATATCGGATATTTGCCCGGCGATATTAAATCGAAGATGAATCCTTATATGGAACCGCTTAATGATAATCTGAAGTTTATCCAAAGTCAGTACAGCGAAAAGGATAAGGAGTTTAAGAGTATTACCGACTCGCTGGAGAATGAAAAGATTGTCGTACAACCTCTTGCTTATATCAGAGGCCGTAGTATCTCGAATGTGTGCTTTATTGTTGATGAGGCGCAAAATCTCACACCTCACGAAATCAAGACGATTATCACAAGGGCAGGTCAAAACACAAAGATCATCTTTACCGGTGACATTTATCAGATCGATACGCCTTACCTTGATGCCCAGAGTAATGGTTTGTCTTATTTAATCGATAAGATAAAGCATCATGCTATTTACGCGCATGTGCGTCTTGAAAAAGGGGAGAGGTCAGAACTGGCCAATCTGGCTAATGATTTGCTTTAATCGCAAAAACAAATGGTTTGGAATTATTAGTATTGCAAATTAGCGTTACCGGTAGACTAAGAGTATAGGCATAAAAATGATTTTAATCAATCTTCGGCGCTCTTAACAAAGAACAAAGAACAAAGAACAGATTTTTATGTCAGCTCAGACCGATTCGTAAACATTTTCAGCGCTCTTAACAAAGAACAAAGAACCAAGAAACCAAGAACAAAGAACCAAGAACAGATTTTCAGGCTGATTCGTAAACAACAGTTATTACAGTCTGTCCAACACCTTTTAATGTTTCACGGCTTATCTGTTCTATTGTATCGTCAATAGTATGCCAGTATTCAAAAAAGCCTTTCTCTCTTTCGTCTGAATAATCAATGATATCTATCGTGGGTATCCGTAATAGCTGGTTTACATAATAATGATCGTCAGTGACAGGCCCGGAGTCTTTATTGACAAACAGGTTGTTGTATCCTAGTCTTTCGGCAGTCTGCCATACTTTTCTCACTATGTTGGGTGCGAATTGCCTTGAGTATTGTTCTTTTGTAAATACTGCACCTTTGGCACCTACCATATCCAGGAGTATTCCGTATCGTGCGGAATAGTTAGGTACATGAGGATTGGCGGCCCAGTATTGTGAACCCAGTGCCCACGAATCAGCATAATATCCTTGCTGATCCTGTGGCTCCCCGTAATCTTCAGCATCAAACAACACTATATCTACTCCAAGCCCGGGATTGTCAATGCTCATTAATCGCGCAATTTCAAGAAGGACGGCAACGCCACTTGCTCCATCATTTGCTGCAGGCACAGGCTTGTTAAGGTTTGCAGGGTCAGAATCATGATCCGCCCATGGGCGTGAATCCCAGTGTGCGCATAAGAGAACCCGTGATCGTTCATCGGGATTGAAGCTGCCTATTATGTTTCTCGCTTTTAGATTTGTACCGTCATAGGCACGCAGATTTGCATTTTGCTCTGTAACAACAGCATTATATTGTTGCAGCTTTTTTACAATCCAGTCACCACATTCCCTGTGTGCTTTGGTGTTGGGCACTCTTGGGCCAAAAGCCAGTTGCTGTTCTATGAAACTGTAAGCTGTGTCGGCATTGAATACCGGGACATTTACTTTTTTCTCCGTGTTAGTCTCACTGGTCACATTTTCCCTGATTTTTGGTTTGCACGATGTGAAGGTTGATAATGTGGTAAGTACAGTGAGAAGTATTGCTGCTTTATAAGTTATTCGCATGGTGTGCTCTGTGTTTAGAAATTTAGCCGGAATACTGTTCCTTCCCCGGCTTTTGATTTAACGCCTATTGATCCTTTATGCAGGTGCATTATTTGCCGTGACAAGCTTAGGCCTATTCCCGATCCGTGCTTTTTTGATGTGAAGAACGGCATGAAAATCTTATCCATTATATCGGGTTTTATTCCGTGTCCATTGTCGGCAATATCTATTGTTACCCTGTCGCCCTCATTTAATGATGCAACTACTTCTATCGTGGGATTTTCACTGTCCTTAACAGCATCCATTGCATTCATCAGCAGGTTAATAAATACCTGATCAAGCAGGTCGGGATCAGCAGTGATCATCAGCTCTTCGGGATACAGTTTTTTAGTGCAGACTATTCCGTATTTATCCATCTTTGGTTTTAAAAGAACATGTGCCCTGTCAAATAGTTCTTTAACCGGAAAATGACGGAAGTTTGGTCGTGGTATCCTTGTCAGGCTGCGGTAATTTTCAACAAATGTAAGCAGTCCGTTACTTCTGTTATGTATGATGGTGAGTGCTTCGTATACACTATCGATATCATCTTCATCCAGATGTTTAAGTTTCACTTTTTCCTGGTCGGCCGGTTCATCAAAGAGCATGTCTTCAACTGTGGATGCCAGTGATGATATGGGCGTTATTGAGTTCATGATTTCGTGAGTAAGCACTCTGATGAGGTTTTGCCACGATTCAATCTCTTTTTCGTCGAGTTCGGCAGTTATATTTTGAAGTGATACAAGCAGGAATTCTTCACCCCGCATCCTGAATTCCGTGGCATACATTGCCAGATGCAGCAGGTCTTCTTCTATTACAAGCTTCATAAGATGGCGATCGCCGGCCTTCATACCGAGCAGCATTTCAGGAAGCTCCGGTCTGACAGATGCCAGATCCTGGATGTATTGTATGTTGGAAACTCTGAGGAGTCGCTTGATGGCATTATTGAAGATATCGACTTTACCGTCTTTCTTATAAGCCAGTATCCCGATATTTACATGCTGCACCACGGTAAGCAGGTAGTTGTAGTGTTCTTCTTTTTCAGCCCGGTTTTTCCTGAATTCAGCAATAACTTCATTAAAGGCTCTGTTGAGTCCTTCGAATGTTCCTCCCAGCGCCCTGTCACTGAATGATGTGCTGAAGTCAGAGTGCCTGATGCTTTCCAGAAAATGGGTTAATTTCCGATTGGTGCGTTCAACGAAGTAAATGAGGCTTATTATCTGCACAATTACCAGGGTAGCAGCGATAAATGAGGTTATCTGATGCTGTGGCCCCTGAATAAGTAATATGAGCACAAGCAAATTAAGGGTAATCAGCATTACCCTTAGAAACACCCATATCCTGAACTTTTTAAAGACCATGCTTTTCGATTCTTCGGTACAGTGATGCTCTTGTCAGCCCAAGTTCTTTGGCGGCTTTACTGATGTTACCACCATGTTTATCGATTACTTTTCTTATCAGTAGTTTTTCTCTTTCTTCGAGGTTTGTAATGTCGTCCATCTGGTCGTTGTCATCATTATCTTCGAGCTGCGAAAGGAAGAAGTCCTGTGGTTGCAGGATATTGCTTTCGCTCATAATTATTGACCGTTCAACTGAGTGTTGCAGTTCTCTGATGTTCCCCGGCCAGGTGTGTTTTTCAAGTCGCTTTATAGTTGAGGGGTTAATCCTCTTCAACGGCATTTTGTACTTTTTGCAGTAGATAGTCAAAAAGTGTTCCACAAGTAGTTGTATGTCTTCAACCCGTTCGCGTAACGGGGGAAGTAATACTTCAACAGTGTTAATCCTGTAAAGTAAATCCTGTCGGAATTTTCCATCAATAACCATTTGATACAGTGGCATATTGGTTGCGCATATAAGCCTGACATCGATGGGTATTTCACGGTTGGTACCCAATCTTACGACTTTGCGGTTTTGGATTACGCTGAGGAGTTTTGATTGCAAAGGGAACGAAAGGTTTCCGATTTCATCGAGGAAGATTGTACCTCTGTTGGCTGCTTCAAAGCGACCGGCACGGTCTTCTTTAGCATCGGTGAAGGCTCCTTTTTTGAACCCGAATAGTTCGCTCTCGAACAGGGTTTCGCTGATTGCTCCGAGGTCTACGCTTATAAATACTTCCTTACTTCGTGCCGAAGCTTTATGTATGGCACGGGCTATGAGTTCCTTACCGGTTCCATTTTCACCTAGTATAAGCACGTTTGCTTCCGTTTTGGCGACTTTTTCAACTGTTGCCATTACTTTACGCATTGCCGGTGATTGTCCGATAAGGTTGGTGTATCCTGCATCCTGGTCAGCGATAAGCACTTTTTGTTTGCTCTGCAGATCGTTTATCAGTTCGTTTGATTGACGAACCTTGAGATTAGCAGTGATTGTAGCCAGTAGCTTTTTGTTGTCCCATGGTTTGAGTATGAAGTTGGCGGCTCCTTCCTTTATGCCCTGTACTGCCAGCTCTATATCGCCATAGCCTGTGATGAAGATAACAACTGCCAGTGGATCTATCTCAATAATTTTATTCAGCCAGTGAAATCCTTCTTTTCCGCTTGTTGCATCACGCGAAAAATTCATATCAAGCAGTATCAGATCATAGTTTTCATTCTTGAGCAGTGCAGGGATGTTCTCTGGATTTCTCTCGGTGTGTATTACCGTAACATGTTGTTTAAGAAATAGCTTTGCCGCGAGTAGAACATCGGTGTCATCGTCAATTATTAAAATTTTGGCGTCAATTTTACTCATTTGATAAGGATTTTTTCTGTTCTTTGTATATGAACACTTAATAAAGTGTGCTAATATAGTTATTATTGTTCGGATTCGAACAATATTGTTCGTGGATGGACGGTAATTTTTAACTATTTTTATGAAATTATTGCCAAGGCGTACAGAATCAATTGATTGAGCATTGTGGCACGTATTTTGGCATTACTGGATAACTGTTAAACAGTTGAAATGGATAGAGTAATTGAAAAGAAGACCTGGACTACAGGTAAGATAGCCGGAATATCGGCTTTAGGTGTTTTTATTATCGGAGTGGTTTGGTTATTCTTTTTCAGGGATAACAGCAGCAAACTATATGTTCAACGTAATCAGGTTACAATTGCCGAGGTTAAGCAAGAGAAATTTCAGGAGTTCATCCCTG
>CAZJPP010000053.1:0-6544 GCA_964547915.1 uncultured Lentimicrobium sp. | reverse complement strand
ATTATTAAAAATTATACTCAATAAAGACTATTTAGTTTTATTTCTCCCCCAAAATTCTCTTCACATCTTCCTCATAGAGTATCTGCCGCTGGCAGTCGCATTCAATGTTTTGCAGCATCTTCTGTATTTTGGCAGGTCCGGCACCTGCGCCTGCTATAAGGATCTGGGTTCTTGATGTGACTCCGCTATCTATATCTGCTCCCATCGATTTGATGATTCCGGCAAGCTCGCGTCGGTCGGGCCATTTGTTGTACGTGCCGGTGATGACTACCTTTTTGTTGTAGAAGTGGTTTTGCTTGTTCTGAACATTTTCGGGCTCGTGCTTCAGCAGGTCGCCGCCAATTGAATCATGCCCCCAAAAGTTGGCTTTTGCATCGCCCTTGCCGGGGACAATCTCTTTGCATGTGCAGTTGTGATACCTGAGGAAGATATCATGGTGTCGGATACATCGAACTTCAGGTCATCGGCATCGATGCAATAGTGCTCAATGCAGCTTTTCAGGACACTGATATCAAAAGCCGCATTATGACACACTACGTTATTTTTGTTGATCATCAGCCTGATGTATGGATAGATTTCAGTGAAGGTTGGCGCATTTGCCGTGTGATCCGGATTCATTCCATGAACGGCCATGGTATGTATGTCGTATTCGTTTAGCGGGGGCTTGATGAGTGAATAGAACTTCTGAACGATGACGCCCTTAACAACTTTCACAATTCCAACGGCACAAGCTGTATGCCGGGCCTGTTTGGCAGTTTCAAAATCAAGTGCTACGAATGTATCCATGATGGTATTACGGTTTATGCCCTGTAATTTACATCATCTTTTTGGATATCCGGATAACGTTTGATAAATGGATCCATACGAATATTCAATGAAACCGCACGTTTATCCTGATGGGGCTATGGCAGAAAAAAAGCTGCTCCTAATAAAGAAGCAGCTTTTAGTATGGCTTAAAGAATGTGCCTTATTGTTTCCTGTATGGATTTATTGTTTGATGAATTGTCTTGTCAGTTCACTGCCGACACCCTGCAGTTTCAATATATAGAATCCCCTGGCCAGATTATCTGTGGAAACAGGGGTAACACCCGGTGTAATGGCATCGTGCAAAAGCACCCTTCCCGAAAGGTCAAGAATACTGTACTTATTGAAGGTTGTATTCCCCGGCAAATCAATATTAAGTACTGAGTTTGCAGGATTGGGATAAATGTTGGCTCTCTCCAGGTCAATTACAGGCACGCCAACCGCCATTAATACAGTAAGAGGTATAGAATTACTAACGCTGCCCGGACAGAATGATGGAGCTGCAGAGCATGTATAAATACCGGCTTTAGTTATATCATAAACGGTTCCATTGGCGCCTTCAATCGGCTGATCATTGCGGTACCATTGTATCAGTGTATCGTATGGCGGATTATCGATTGCAGGACTGAAAACAGCACCCGGTTCGAGGTAGAAGGTTTCAGTTTCCGGATCAAAGGTAACTCCCGGTGTTTCTTCCCATATAAAATAGAAAGGCGCCCATGCCCAACTGTCAATCTGTATAGTGTCTGATTCATAAGATTGTCCGCCAACGGTGGCAACCACTTTCAGTAAGGCCTGGTCATAGTTGAACCAGTCGTACGTAAATGTAGCTTCTGTGGCACCTTCTATGGCTACGAATTCGTCAGATACAAACCAGTACTTAAAGTACCACTGGTAGGTGTCGAACGTTGGATTGGTAACATAGGCCGTTCCATCTGTCCAGGGACATAACATAAGATCACCTTCAATGTCAGGATTTGTCTGTGCGTACATTGTAACAGAACTAATGGTCAATAGTAAGAGTAGAAGTCTTGTTTTCATTTTTTATGTTTTAATTGTTTTAATAGAATTGATACAAATAAAAGCATAAGTTGGCTGTTTTGTGCAGTTTAAGGTCCTACAAACCGTGACAGCAACTGTGACATTCCGTGACGAGGGTGATATTTTACCCGTTTTCACTCATCAAATGAACGGTAAGATATTCATACAGAGATATACTCTTGTCGAGATTCAGTTTGGCAGTAACACGTTCCTTACGCTTTCTGCATCCTTCGGCACTGATATTAAGGAGTGAAGCAATTTCCTTATTACTGAGGTTAAGGTAGATGAACGATAAGAACCTGGTATCATTGGCATTCAGGTCGGGGTGTTTCTTCTTAAGAGCCATGAGGAAATCATTGTTCAGGCTCTCAAAGTGGTCAGAGATTTCATCCCACTTGGAATCCTCCTTCAGATGGCTCTTCAGTTCGCGAATAGTCGTTGACAGTTCATTGTTGCCACGGAATTCACTGTTTTTGGAAATCTCTCCGATTATTTCCTCTATCAGCTCATTACGGGTCGACTGGAAGAGTATCTTATCTGACAATTGCTTATTTTTCTGCTCTATCTCATTGCTAAGAAGTGTGGTTTGAATATGAGCATTGGTGAGTTCCAACTCCTTGATCTTAAGACTGTTTTCGGCTATTACCCTCTTTTGCTTATCAACCAGTGCCTTTTTATGAAAAGCCCATACCACGGCAATGACCATTGGAATAAGCAGTAGTGCAATCACCAGGTAGATCCTCCTCTGATTCTGGGCTTTCGTTTGACTGATTTCAAGGGCATGCTGTGACGAGGAGAGCTCAAAGCGCAGCTTCGAATACTCCAGCAACTCCCTGTTCTTGGTATTATTTATTGTATTGGTAAGGGCAATGATGGAATCCTTAGCAGAGATAGCCAAACGGATATCATGCTTTTCAACAGCCACATCAGCCAACTGGTTATAGATCTTTACACGAAGGTCATTATCATTGCAGGCCTTTAAAGCTTCCAGAGCATGAAATTCAGCTTTGCTAAGGGAGTTTATGCGGCTATAGGTTTTGGATAACAAGAGGTGAATTTCGGGTATCTCTTCCCGGTATTTCTTACTCTTTGCTTCACTGAGCAAAGGTGTGACATTGTCAATAACTTCAGCCGGATTGCCCTCTTGAAGTACCAGCATGTTCTGTACCAGTTTGGCATACAGCAATGTTTTGGGATCATCATCAAGATTTTCAAGAGCAGTAGTTATTGATTGATTGGCTGAATTATAATCGCCCATGTCAAAATAAAGCTGCGCAAGATTAGTTGCATAAAGACCAATTTTTGAGGGAATATTGCTTTTGCGGGCCAACTCATACGATTTAAGGAGATAACCCAATGCTTGTTTTTGGTTATTATCCCTGATGTAAACTATGGCAATATTATTGAGCACAATCATCTCATCTATAGGAGCTTTGTTGCTGATGGCCAGTTCATAGGCACTTAAGTAACAAGATACCGCATTCCCGTAATCCAACATCTTGAAATAGGTAAGACCTATGTTGTTCAGGGCAAGGAATTGCTGCCTATACCATCCGTTTTTCTGAGCAATCTCCTTCGCTTTGTTCAGATTTTCAAATGCCAATGCATATTCCCGTCCAAACATATTATCCACCCCCTCTAAAATCAGGGAATCGCAGATTGCCTTATCCTGCGCCGGCGACTTAAAGGAAATGGCTGTAAAAAGCAACATAAACACCATTAACCGCGCTGCCTGCCATCTCAAATTGCCGGATGATACTTGCAATATAGTCCTGTATTGACGACTACTACGAATATTTGCCAGATGATTTAACATGAATGCATTTAGAAATTCCCTTCAAATGTAGTAAAAGGAACGGTAGCATTCCACGGCGAACACTAATTCACAGATATGGACGGTCAAATCATCTTTTCAGATATCCGTATTTATCCGGAAGAGGTATAATATCTTAGGGGATTGTTGAATCAGCTGAATCTCCTTAATTGCGGTTCACCATTTAGCGCTTTATAAATTTGCTTGTACTTTCTCCTTTGTTGTCCTGTAGTCTGACATAATATATCCCTTCCGGATATGTGCCTATGTTTACAGGTGTTGCCTGATTGCTGTTGGTGGTTCGTAGCATCAGTTGTCCGTGGCTATTGTAAATCGTTATATGGTGTTCACCAGGATTGGGTGTTGTTACTGTTAGTTGGTCGGAAGCAGGGTTTGGATATATATTGATCCGCTGAGTCTTAATATCTTCGATTCCTACATTATACTCACAGGCATCCCATTCAAAGTAGTAAGGTCTGTTGATAAAGATTGTTGGCCCATTGTCCTTGCTGAAACAGGTGGTAAAATATTGCCATTCAAATTCGTCCGTATAAACGCAGAATAATTCTTTGTTGCTTCCAATACCTTCAATCCAATATTCAGGAGCAAATAAACTTCCGGTTCCGTCAACCTCATAGCGCCTTCTTGGCTGGCCTTCTATTTCAATTGAATCGATAGCCAGGATGCTAATCGACTTGTCGTTGATATGCAACACTTTCCCAATATACAAATCGTTAAAGTCGTATAACATGTACTCCTGATCATTTGTGGGAAAGCTAACATTGAAGCTGAAAACTGCTTCCTTTGGATAAAAAAATATTCTGCGGTTCTCATCTTCTCTGATTGCACCAATATAAGTGGTGTCTCCATACCGCATATCGAGCATTTTATGATAAGACTGACTGCCGATTATGGTATCACCTGTTTGTACATAAGCGTAATTGTCCAGATAATATTCATCCGGCATATACTGGCTCCACACCATTACGTTCCATGAGGCTTCACCTGCAGGGAATGGTTCGTATTGCTGACTAAAGCTGCCGGTGCTTATCAAACCGGTCAAAATAAGAAGTATGTATAGTTTACGCATACATGGATTTGTTTATTGCAAATATAAAAGATATTTCATTATGCCAAGCGACAACGAGAATAAGATTTCTAATATTTTTTTTGCTAGTGTGAAGTATTTATTTGATTTTTGTTGGAGATTGTTGTCAAAACTTAAATGATGAAAAGAACATTAGCAGTTATAATATTAGTGATTTCCTGCATCTGCTCATATGCACAGAGCGCTGAGGTAAAAAGAATGCTGAAGGAGATTGAAGGTCAGTGGTCATTAGACGACAATGGCAATGTGACTTATCAGCGAATTGTTGAAGCTCCGGAAATGAAAAAGGATGATATTTATAACCGGGTATTGAATTATTTCGTTTATAATTATGGTAGCGGAAAGTCTGTTATTCAGTCGCAAGACAAGGAAGCGGGATTGATTATCGGGAAAGGGTTGTATGAGGAGGTGCATGTTGGAATCTCATTAGTGACAACTTATATAGATGCATGGCACATTTTGCGCGTGGATGCTAAAGATGGAAGGGCAAGAATTATCCTTACGCTTACTGAATACGATGAAAAGGTTGTGGGAAACGATCCTCCTCCAACATATTCGACAGTTAAAATTGCGCAGGAGTTCCCGATAAATGAGGAGGGAATTTTCAGAACTGTAATGGGCAAAGCATTTTATAAATCCCACCAAAAAGCTATCGCCACATTAGATGCGGTTGAAAAAGCCATTAAAGAAGGCAGCACATCCAGGCAAATAGAAAATACCGAGTGGTAGATTTGATTTGCAGGTATTTTTCATGTGATTGTAATGTGACTGCGTTATTTGATCTCAACACCGGAAGCTTTATTTTTAACTCTTGTGCCTAATAAGAGTAAAACGATTATCACAACGATTGCAATTGTATCTGTGTTTAGAAGCTTTGCCGGATTGCTGTCATGCATCATCGTAATTGTTGCAATAGTTATCCATCGTAAGATGAGTATGGCAATTATCAACCATGCTGTAAACTTTACTTTTGCCGGATTTTTGTAGAATGCCATTATAAGTAAAGCTAATCCTAAAATGAGGTTTTCCACTCCGATTATGTGCCACACATATGTAAGTGTTGTTCTTACACTGCTTTCTATTTCAGGATTATCCAAAACAGGCAGTATGGTCGCTGTTCCGTTCAATGTGTGAGTAACTGCCGATATTATGCAGAAGAGTCCGACTATCAAATAATAAAGATTTTTTACCATAGTCTTGTTTTGTTAGCGGTTTGTATAATGGCGCACTGTATGAGCAGCGATTTCTCAGAAGGTGTTAATTACATTAAACAGGTGTAATAACCTGAAGTTTGATACAAATTTGCTTCAATCAATTCGCTATTACATCCTTTTGAAATGTTCTTTCGAGTTCTTTGGTGAAGTAGACGTTGCCAAATGCGCCTATTCCTATTGTTTTGGTTTCTCCCTTAAGGGTTAGTTTGGTGAGGGAGAATATTACATAGTTCTCTGTACTAACCGCCTGTTCTATGATCTGGTCAATGATGGCGCCTCCCAGTAATTGCGCTATGGCATTGCCCGCTTCGCTCCATTCGTCGGTTGGTTCGCTCTCGTTTGGCGCAATTGATTGTTGAATGTATTCCTTTATCCTGTTGCGCAGCACTTCTTTGTGCCTGGTCTGGTTGGGATTGGTAAGAGCTGCAATGCCTGTTATCATGGCAATGACCAGAAATGTAATCGCACCTTTTTTCATTTTTATGATTTTTACTTAGGTAGAAGAGATAGTTGCATATGCAATATACATCATCTTTTCAGATATCCGTATAACGTTTGATAAAT
>CAZJPP010000052.1:0-9010 GCA_964547915.1 uncultured Lentimicrobium sp. | reverse complement strand
CAAGACAGGCAACAATTGCAGTTGCAAGTCATGTAGGACCTGTGTATCTTAGATTCGGTCGCCCGGCAGTACCTAATTTCACTCCTGCCGAAGAGCCATTTATCATTGGCAAAGCTATCCTGTTGAACGAGGGAAGTGATGTAACGATCTTTGCTACCGGACATCTGGTATGGGAAGCTATTCAAGCAGGTAAAATACTGGCTGATAAAGGAATAAGTGCAGAAATTATCAACATACACACTATTAAACCACTTGACGTAGAGGCTGTTATAAACTCAGTCAATAAAACAGGGTGTGCAGTAACTGCCGAAGAGCACCAGATTAACGGAGGCCTTGGTGATAGTATTTGTCAGGTATTAAGCCTTAACAAACCGGCACCGGTTGAAATGGTAGCTGTAATGGATAAGTTCGGCGAAAGCGGAACTCCCTCAGCATTAATGGAAAAGTACGGATTAACAGCATCAAATATTGCTGCTAAAGCTGAGAAAGCGGTTTCAAGAAAATAAGCGGGTTACTGCAAAAGGTTTACTGCCTTTGCTAACACCCGGAACTTTTCATTCCCTTAGTTGGCACTATGAGCATTTTATTCCTCACCCCGTTTTTGAAATCAATTGTTAGTACATTATGAGTCTCCCCAAGAAATTCAAGAACAACTACATAAAAAAAGAGCACTTTTTCAAGTGCTCTTTTTTAATTAACAGTCTACGAGATTATCCATTCATCGAAATGAGGAACTCTTCGTTACTCTGTGTGTATTTCATCTTATCCTTGAGAAACTCCATAGCTTCCAGAGGATTCATATCTGCAAGGTGGTTTCGTAAAATCCATATCCTTTGCAGTGTTTCCTTATCAAGCAACAGATCTTCACGACGGGTACTTGAAGCTACAATATCTATAGCCGGATAAATACGTTTGTTTGAAAGTTTCCTGTCGAGTTGGAGTTCCATGTTACCGGTTCCCTTAAACTCTTCAAATATAACTTCATCCATCTTTGAACCTGTGTCAATCAGAGCAGTGGCAATAATTGTAAGTGATCCACCATTCTCAATCTGTCTTGCAGCACCAAAGAAACGTTTAGGTTTCTGAAGAGCGTTTGCCTCAACACCTCCTGAAAGTACTTTTCCTGAAGCAGGAGAAACAGTGTTATATGCTCTTGCCAGTCGTGTAATTGAATCAAGCAGAATAACCACGTCGTGTCCGCACTCGGTCATTCTCTTTGCTTTTTCCAGTACGATGTTAGCAATCTTCACATGGCGTTCTGCAGGTTCATCAAAAGTCGAAGCAATAACTTCAGCTTTAACGCTTCTTGCCATGTCGGTTACCTCTTCAGGTCTTTCGTCAATAAGCAGTACTATTAAGTAAGCTTCAGGGTGATTATATGCAATAGCATTTGCTATCTCTTTCAGCAATACAGTCTTACCGGTCTTTGGTTGCGCAACAATAAGTCCGCGCTGTCCTTTTCCAATCGGGGCAAATAAATCTATTACCCTGGTCGATAGGTTAGAACCCGGATGTCCTGTTAATTTAAATTTCTTTTCAGGAAACAAAGGAGTCAGATAATCGAATGGAATTCTGTCTCTTACTTCTTCAGGTGTCCTGCCGTTAATGAACTCAACTTTAATAAGCGGGAAATACTTCTCACCATCTTTTGGCGGACGAATTGTACCTCTTACTGTATCACCGGTTTTTAAACCGAAAAGTTTAATTTGTGATTGTGACACATAAACATCGTCAGGTGAGTTAAGATAGTGATAGTCAGATGATCTCAGAAAGCCATAACCATCAGGCATAATTTCCAGAACGCCATCACTCGAAATAAATCCGTCGAACTCCCAGGTATATTCTTCACGTTTTCTTTCCTGTCTTTCAGGTCTGTCGCTTCTCTCCTGATATCTTTGGCGGGGATTCTGATAATCGCGGCTATATCTTTCAGCCGGCTTGTATGGTTCAGATTCCTGACTTTTTTCTTCCGGAGCATCTGCAGTGGCTTCTTTCTCAATACTACTTTCCTCAGCAGCTGCACTCACGCCTTCAACAGGAATTTCTGCTGCTGCTTCAGGCTCAGCAATTGGCAATGGCTCATCAATTGGTGAATCACTAAGTAAAAGAGCCTCTGTATCAATATGGTCTGACTTTGATGAAGCAATAATTTCCTCTTTAGTAGGCATCTTCTTCATTTCGGGATTTTCCGGTAGTGCTGCCGTTTCCTCAACAGGTGCAGCATTATCCCTTGTAGTAGCAACTTTATCTATAGGTCCCTCCACGCGTGGTCTGACCTTTCTAGGCTGCTTCCTATTATCTTTCTGGACACTTCTTTCACCAGGCGTTCCCTTTACATTTTGTGCAGTCTTATCTTGTGGACCCTTGTCCTGTGCACCTTTATCCTGCGCGGTCACGTCTTGTTCGGTCTTGTTCTGTGTGGTCATGTCCTGTGGAGTCCTGTCCTGTGGAGTTCTGTCCTGTGGAGTTCTGTCCTGTGGAGGCCTGTTCTGCGGGGGCCTATTCTGCGGGGGCCTGTTCTGTGGGGTCCTGTCCTGCCTCACCCTGTCATTTCCGGTTACCCTGACTTCCTTCTCGCGTGATTCTGTTTTTACAGCAGGAGGCGTAGCTACAATTTCATCAGTAGTAACAGGCATTTCGGCCGGTTTACTGATAATTGGCTCAACACCGTCTTGATTTGCAGGTCCTGAACTCTGTTGATTATTCTCTTCGTCGAAAAGATCTTGATTTCTCGACTGGCTGTTGGCAGGATTTGATGAAGCAATTGGTGCTCCTTTATGAGGCTTCGTGAATTGCTTACTTTTGTTAAACCTGTCGTCTGGAATTCTTTGTCGCTTGTTGCGATTTTCCCGGTTAGCCTTTTCTCTTTCAAGCATTTCTTTAGAAGGATTTAATGCCTGAAAATCAAGAATTTGATAAACGAGGTCTTGCTTTTTGAGAGTCTCGAGATTAGGAATATTAAGATTTCGGGCGATGTCTTTTAACTCCTCCAAAAGCTTGTTGTTAAGCTCAATAATGTCGTACATAAAAAAATGTTGGTGTTTAATCAGAAGTCGATCAAATAAACGGTGTATGTTAATTTCACTAAGATTCTAACCAGTGTAACCCCGGTTACTACTTTAATTTTTAAAAATTGAGAGTGGATTAAAGTAACTAAGAAGTTGCAAAGATAATCTTTTTTTTAGTTTTTATCCTCCGACACCTAAAAAATATAAAAAAAATCTAATCTATACTTCATTAAAGTGTATCATGCCGAAAATGTTCAGTAAAAAAACCTGAATTTTTGGAATTAATTAGTAAAAACATTGTAGGTTTGCTCCAAATATCATAAAGATTCAATAAAATGAAACACACTGCATTTACAAAGATCCATGAATCACTTGGAGCTAAAATGGTTCCGTTTGCCGGCTTCTACATGCCGGTGCAGTTCGAAGGTCTGATCGTTGAACATGAAACCGTTAGAAATGGTGTCGGAGTTTTTGATGTTTCTCACATGGGGCAAATATGGGTCAAAGGACCTAAAGCATTCGACCTTGTTCAATGGGTCAGCTCAAATGATGTGTCAAAACTCACCAACGGTAAACTCCAGTATACCTACTTCCCTAATAATGAAGGTGGAATCGTTGACGATTTCCTTACCTATAAGATTGACGACGAAACTTACTTGCTTGTAGTGAACGCTTCCAATATCGAGAAGGATTTCAACTGGCTGAAGGCAAATAATAAATTCGGTGCCACTTTATACAATGCATCCGATGAAATCTCCCAACTGGCGGTTCAGGGTCCCAAGGCTTTAGAGGTTATGCAGAAGTTAACTTCCACTCCAATAATGGATATGGAATATTATACTTTTAAGAAACTCGAATTCGCCGGAGTTAAAGATGTTATCCTTTCAATAAATGGCTACACAGGTGCCGGTGGATGCGAAATTTACTTTGCAAATGAAGATGCTGTAAAAATCTGGAATGCCGTATTTGAAGCAGGAAAAGATTACGGAATCAAACCTATAGGACTTGGTGCACGCGACACTCTCCGCCTCGAAATGGGTTTCTGTCTTTATGGCAATGATATTAATGACACCACCAGTCCTCTCGAAGCCGGATTAGGATGGATCACCAAATTCACCGATACTAAGGACTTTATCAACAAAGCCAACCTTCTGAAACAAAAAACCGAAGGGCTTTCACGCAAACTTGTTGGATTTGAAATGATCGACAAAGGAATTCCTCGTCAGCATTATACAATTTCAAATGCCCAGGGCGATGTAATCGGCGAAGTTACTTCCGGTACTCAATCACCTTCACTGAAGAAGGCAATCGGTATGGGATATGTTACAATCGAAAATTCAAAACCCGATAGCGAAATCTTTATTAACGTACGTGACAAGGCTCTTAAAGCTAAAGTTGTTAAATTGCCTTTCTACAAACAATAATTTATAACTAACTTACAGACCGAATATTATATTTTAATATCCGGTTTGTTATTGTAATATGCATGCAATAGAAGTCTGTTTATCCCCTGCCCTTTTACACTTATGCGGTAACGACCGGATTATGGTGGTTATTGATGTTTTACGGGCAACTACCTCATTTTGCACTGCATTTGATTATGGCGTAAGAGCCATTGTGCCTATTCAATCAATTGAACTCGCAAAAAAACTTAAAGGGGAAGGCAAACTTATTGCTGCGGAAAGAGACGGTCTTAAGCCTGATTTCGCCGACTTCAGCAACTCTCCATTCGACTACATGAATGATTCAGTCAGGGACAAAACCATTTATTACACAACAACCAATGGCACGTATGCCATACAAAAAGCTTCGGAAAAAGGCACTGTTGCAATCGGATCTTTCCTGAACATCCCTGCTCTCACCGATTGGTTGTCCCAACAAAACAAGGATATCACATTTGTCTGTTCCGGATGGAAAGAGAATTTCTGTATTGAAGATACACTATGCGCCGGGGCCTTCATTGAGCAATTATGCATTAATCATAACTTCAAAATTGAAGGCGATGCCGCTGAAATGGCTCATATGCTTTGGATCAATGCCAAAGGTAATCTTAGTGAAGCCGTTAAGAAAGCCGCACACTTTATCCGGTTGCAGAAACTTGGACTTGCCGGAGTACTCGATTATGCCCTGAAAATAGGCGAATCAAATTCCGTCCCTGTATTAAGAAATGACCGCTTGATTGATGTCTCAAAATAAAAACGACAACAAATACCATAAAACTCTGTTCCACTATGAAAAAATTAATTCTAAGCTTAGTTATGATTGTCTCAATTATGGCTGTTTCCTGTAACCGGAAAACAGAACCCCAGGAAAATAAGGATGATTTCAAATACCTCCTTGAGCAATTCGCCGACATTAAAATAATGCGGTACCAGGTGCCGGGATTTGATGACCTTACCCTAAAGCAAAAGGAGCTTGTTTACTATCTGAGTGAAGCTGCTATTGCCGGTCGTGATATCCTTTTCGACCAAAATTTCAAGTACAACCTTCCCATTCGCCGTACACTCGAGAACATAGTAGAAAACTACACCGGCGACAGGAATTCACAAGATTTTCAGAACTTCCTGGTTTATACCAAGCGGGTATGGTTTAGTAATGGCATACACCACCATTATTCTAAAGACAAGTTTACCCCTGAATTCTCACAGGAATATTTTGAATCACTGATTGCAAATTCTCCTTCAGCAACATGGCCAACCAGAGAAAACCAATCGCTCGAAGAATTTATTGCCGAGATTGCTCCGGTTATGTTCGATCCGAATGTTTATCCCAAGGGTATTAATCAGGAAGCCGGCAAAGACCTTGTAACATATTCAGCAGCAAACTTTTATGAAGGTGTTTCTGAAGATGAAGTAATTAAATACTACGAAAACCTGAAAAGCCAGGTTAAATCAAAAGGTGGCGACACACTGATCTCATGGGGATTAAATTCAAAAGTTGTAAAAAAGGACGGAAAAGTAACTGAAGAAGTTTACAAAATCGGCGGACTATATTCCGAAGCACTCGAACAGGTAGTTTACTGGCTCGATAAAGCAGCAGGCGTTGCCGAAAATCCACATCAGGAAAGTGTTATCAGAAAACTCATTGAATATTACCAAACCGGCAATCTCACAACATGGGATGAATACAACGTTCTATGGGTTCAGGACCTCGACTCACATATAGATTTCGTTAACGGATTCATCGAAAATTATGGTGATCCTCTCGGACTTAAAGCAACCTGGGAAAGTGTTGTAAACTTCAAGGATGTCGAAGCTACTAAGAGAGCTAAGATAATTAGCTCAAACGCCCAGTGGTTTGAAGACAATTCACCGGTCGACAAAAAATTCAAGAAAGAAACTGTTAAAGGTGTATCAGCCAAAGTTATCACCGCTGCACAATTGGGTGGCGACTGCTATCCAAGCACACCAATAGGAATTAATCTTCCAAATGCTGATTGGATTCGCAAGGGACACGGATCAAAATCAGTTACCATTGAAAACATCACCTATGCTTATGATCAGGCTTCTTTAGGAAATGGAATGCTCGAAGAATTTTCAGCTTCACCACAGGAAATAGAATGGTCAAAAACATACGGATCATTGGCAAGTAACCTCCATACTGATTTGCACGAATGTCTTGGTCATGGTTCAGGACAGTTATTGCCAACCACAAGAGGTGATGAATTAAAGAATTACGGTTCACCACTCGAAGAAGCACGTGCCGACTTATTTGCATTGTATTACATCGCCGATCCAAAAATGATGGAAATAGGACTCTTTGACAAAGAAGAAGTCTACAAGGCAGAATACAATTCTTATATAAAGAACGGACTCATGACCCAGTTGACCAGAATTCAGCCGGGCAAGGACATAGAACAAGCTCACATGCGCTGCCGTCAGCTTATCGCAGCATGGTGCTTTGAGAATGGAAAAGCCGACAATGTGATTTCCATGGAAGCAAGAAATGGTAAAACCTATGTTGTAATTAATGATTATCAGAAACTGC
Source organism: uncultured Lentimicrobium sp. (assembly GCA_964547915.1). Classification (GTDB taxonomy): domain Bacteria; phylum Bacteroidota; class Bacteroidia; order Bacteroidales; family Lentimicrobiaceae; genus Lentimicrobium. Next base: position 2,015 of record CAZJPP010000052.1, on the reverse strand, counting down.
GTGGCCTATTCGGTCAACTTCTGGCTGAAATTCAAAGAATTAAGTCAGAAGGCGATTATGAAGCAGGCAAACAACTGATTGAAACTTACGCCGTGAAAGTAAACCAGGAGCTTCATGCTGAAGTACTTGAACGCTTTGCAAAACTTAACATTGCTCCTTACGGAGGATTCATAAACCCCGTATTCGTTCCTGAAATGAAAGACGGAAAAATAGTCAACATAAAAGTCACCTACCCCGATGACTACACAAAACAAATGCTCGATTATTCAAAAAATCACTCGTTTTTACCGACTTATAATTAAAAAAAAAGAGCATCTGTTTCAGATGCTCTTTTTTTTTGTTCTTTGTTTTTTCAAGCAATCAGCAATCAGCAATCAGCAATCAGCAATCAGCAATCAGCAGTCAGTGTTCGGCGTTCAGAGTTTCAGAGTTTCCTCACTATGAGGCATAGGGAACGATGGATGGGACTGAATGCCGAGTGCTGAGTGCTTTCAGCGTTCAACACCCATCCCTCAATTCACAATCATCCGATTCAGCCTCTGATTCCATTTCCAGGGTTATATGGTCAATCTTGAAATCATGGACAAGCTTCCTGATTTCTTCCTTTATTTGCTTTGTTTCCTCCTGTGTGACTTCAGTTTCAGTCACCACATGTAGAGTCATAATGTTGTTAACGCCATCAAGTGACCACAAATGGAAATCATGCACATCAATAACCCCAGGAATCCCGGTTACACGTTTTAACATTGTGTTTACGTCCACATCCTGTGGTACCTCCTGAAGTAAGACCTTGAAAGTATCACGGAGATTTCGGTATACATTACTTAAAACCCACACAGCAATTCCTAATGACAACAGTGGATCAATGAATGGAACATCGTAAAAATACATTATAACTGAGCCTATCAGGACAGCTATCCAGCCAAAAACGTCTTCAAGCAGATGCACCATTACTGCCCTCTCATTCAATGAATGGCCTTTACGCATTCTCCATGTGGCAAATCCATTCACTGCAATTCCCAGTATAGCTAACAAAAACATACCCTGAGCATTAGGCTGCTGAGGCTCAAAAAACCTTAACATACTTTCTCTGATAATGAAGAATGAACTCACAATCAGCACAACTGAAATAATTATAGCTCCAAGCAGTGAATACCGTTTGTATCCATAGGTATACAATTCATCCCTCAATCGGTTGGATTTCTTTTGCAGATACCATGCAACTCCCAGGGAGATGCTGTCGCCAAAATCATGCACTGCATCCGATAAAATTGCCACACTATTGGTAATCAATCCACCAACAAGTTCAATTATTGAAAAAATAAAGTTCAAAAAGAAGGCTAGTCGCAAATTGCCTGTTGAGTTGTGTTCTTTATCGTTATGTATATGGCTCATTAGGTGTCGTTATTTTTATAGCTCGCTAATTCTGCTAAATTAGTAATCAATTTTAATGTTCATTGTTTTTTGTTTTTTGTTCTTGGTTGCTCTTAGTACTCATTATCAAACTTCTTTTTCTTCATCATTCTTCTTCTACTTTTTTGCTTGATCAAAAAAGTAGCAAAAAAATCACGGCTTGGGCACTTCCGCTAAATTCAGGCTTGTATTACACCAAAGGGCAAACTCGACCTCTACTCTCTTAAGCATTCGGCAGTCAGCACTCTGCGCTCAGCCACATCCCTCAATGCGAATGCTAACACTCTAGAACTCTGAACTGCTGAACGCTGAACGCTGAACCATATATTTGGTGTCTCAAACAGTGCCCTTTGACAGCGTGAGTTCTGGAAACAAGCCTTAATTTAACGCTCCAGTACCCTAGGCCGATCCTTCCCATTCCACGCACTAGATTGTTCTTTACTTTTTGTACATGGTGAAAATTCTCAGCATTCATTAATAACAATTAATTGTGTAGAATGGAAAATGCTGAATGCTGAAAACTTATTGCCGACTGCTGAAGGCTGAACTTGTCAATGCCTGAAATACGTTGACCAAAAAAACGGTTAATTATGGCAAACACT
>CAZJPP010000051.1:0-9327 GCA_964547915.1 uncultured Lentimicrobium sp. | reverse complement strand
GACTGCCGACTGCTGACTGCTGACTGCTGACTGCTTATTACAGCTGTTTAGAGAGTATTCGGGCCATAACCTTATAACCCGCATCATTGGGGTGCACTCCGTCGCCGGAATATTTGCTGTTTAATCCAAGGTTCTTATCGACCATCTTGTTGTAATACTCCACAAAGGTTATTTTATTTGCCATGGCATATTCCCTGAGCATTTTGTTCAGCTCCACTACTTTGGTTGCAGGGTTTAAGCCCGGTCGCCACGGGAAGTCTTTAGCAGGTAATACTGAGCACATCACAGGTTTTATGCCATGTGCTTTTGCCTGTTCGACCATTGAAAATATGTTGGAGGCTGTTTGATGCAATGGTATGGGACCTGAATTTTCGGCTATATCATTGATTCCGGCAAGAATTACAACTGCATCCGGTTGCAGGTCAATCACATCTTCCTTGAACCTCATAAGCATTTGTGGGGTGGTTTGTCCGCTTATTCCTCTGTTGATGTATGGCTTATTTCCAAAGAAACTGGGATCGCTCAGATTCCAGAATTCTGTAATTGAGTTGCCCATAAATACTACTCGTCCCTCAACTTTCCCTGATTCCATTATTGAGATATTTTGTTCTCTGTACTTGGCTTTGTTGGCCGGATCGTCCTGTGCGTTGACAGCAAGTGGCCATAAAAGTGAGAAAACGGCTGCTATGGACAATATGAAACGTTTCATTTTTATGTTATTAAGTCTATAGATTTACGTGTCGTAGGTTAAAATCCTTGAGCAACTGGTCGTGCTCATCGGAAATCATCAGCAGGATATCGTTCTCCATTAATGGCGTTTTCCCTGTGGGTACAAAGTATTTGTTGTCCCGCTTCACGAGTACTGCCAGTGTGTTTTCCGGGATTGGTATTTGCATCAGGTTACGTCCTTCCAGAAGAAGCTTACTGGTGATATGAATTTCAAAGATTTTCGACCTGATTTCTTCAGAAAAATCAACATCAAAGTTAACCGGTTTCTGTAGTGAAGGGTCTTTATCCTGAAGGCCAAGCAGTACTGCCATTTTTGATAGAGTTGTTCCCTGGACTACAAGTGACACCAGAGTGCAGAAGAACACTATGTTGAATATCAAACGGGCATGCGGAACATTTTCTGCCAGGGGTATTATGGCAAAAATAATTGGTACTGCACCGCGCAATCCTACCCATGATACATACATCTTATCCTTTTTCGGCATTTTAAAGAATGGCAATAATGACAGGACAACACTTATAGGACGTGTGATGAAGATCATGGCAAGACTAATGATTAATGCAGGAACTGCTACCGGTATCAGCTCATGAGGGTTGACCAATAATCCGAGAGTGAGGAACATAAGTAGCTGACTCATCCATGCCAGTCCATCAAAGAAATATAAAGAGGATCGTTTATGGGCGAATTTGGCATTACCTATTGCCAATCCGGAGGCATATGCTGCCAGGTAGCTGTTTCCTTCAATAAGCCATGTAAATGAGAAAATAAGCAAACAGAAACTTAAAACCAGAATCGGGTATAGTGATTGGTTGTCAACTTTCAGCAGGTTGATAGCCTTAACAGCCAGTTTACCACCTCCATATCCTATTAATGCACCCAATATCAGCTGAACCAATAACTGCCCTACTACTAAAAGGTAATTTGGTTCGCTTTCCATCCGTAGCAATCCAATAATGGTTATTACCAGAATATAAGCCATGGGGTCGTTACTACCGCTTTCCAATTCAAGCATCGGACGAAGGTTGTTCTTAAGCCGGAGTCCTTTTGATCGTAGTATTGAAAATACAGATGCCGAGTCGGTAGATGACATTGTGGATGCCATCAGCAGGGAGGTAAGGAAACCAATGCCTGCTGACTTCAGGGTCATTCCCAGTATAAACCATATTAGTACACCGGTGAATAATGCTGTAAGTAACACGCCAATGGTTGCGAGTAAAACACCCTGCCATAGAACGGGTTTAATTTCGGAAACTTTTGTATCCAATCCCCCGGAAAACAGTATTATACAAAGTGCAAAGGTACCTATGTTATTGGCGATTTGAATGTTTTCAAATTGGATGCCAAGCCCATCACTTCCACTAAGCATACCGACAACCAGAAACAACAATAAAGCGGGTACTCCAAGGCGATAGCCTGCCTTGCTGGCAGCTATACTAATTAGAAATAATACAGAGATGCCAAGAAGTATGTATTGTATGTCCATTTGTAGAGTAATCTAAGCAAAGATAAAAAATTACTCTAATTTTTCCTTCCGTTCTTGAATTTCTCAACCCAAATAACCCACATAAGAAAGATAACTCCGTAGAACATTGTCTTGAAGATATAATCGTGTGCAAAATCATATTGGGTGGGCCAGTACTTCAAGGTAACACCTAAACCGGTGATTCTGACTAAATTAACAAAGTGAATTACTATTACTCCTAATGGTATGTACCATAACTTGTGAAGTCGTGGTCCGGGATAAAAGGCTATGAGAAAAATCCAGTGCATCCATTGCTTAAGACTGGTGCAACCGGGACTTACTTCAAGCCATGTAAGCTCGCCCGAATGACTTGTGATGTAATATGTTTGCTCTATATTGTAGTGCTTTACATTCAGAAATTCTAAAACTACATGCCCCTGGTTAAATAATAGTTTACTGGCTTTATTAAAAAGCACTTCAACACCATGGGCAAAAGGATAAAAACCTGTCCCTGACCACCAGATATATAAATAATGAACGCTGAATAACAAAGTTGCAAAAAGAAGAAGCTCTTTTACGGGCTGAAATCTCTTGTCGTTCTTTAGTTTGTTAACAAGTTCAATCATTTGCCATCCGGTATTGGGGAAAGAAGGTATTTTCAGCAGATCCGAGTGAAATTCCTGTGGCTCTGTTCTCTTTTAACAGTTGTTTGTATATATCATGGTTGTGGATAAACTGCAGGCAACTGAAGGTGTGGCAATCACGCGCAAATCCTTGTTTGAAACGGTAAACTCCATCGGCATTATTAGCTCCGAGTCCACCACCAAGGTGAAGAACTTTTGCCTTGCGTCTTATTCCTTCATTGATGGCTGCCTCCATCATGAGCTTTGAAGGACTTGCAGCTTCTGCTCCGTCAACTGTAGCGCCGAGGTGATATTGCATAATTCCATTATAGATAGTAAATATACCACCACTTTCAAATGTTCCTTCAGGCGAAAGCACCGATACAAATACCATATTATCACCTGTAATCTCAAATAACCGTCTGAAATAAATTTCGGGGAAGAAGTAATATGATTTGGCGCCCCGCCTATGCATTGTCTGATAGTAGGCTTCAATGAAATCGTTAATATAGCTAAGATCACCCGTCAGGGTTCTATAGCCATTCTGATGCAGCTTCTTCAGGTTCCTCTTGTGATTTGTTGAAAATGGAATCGTACTGATATCATAAGCAATTGACTCAATGAAACACTCGAGATTAAGACTCACAGTATGTCCCAGAGCAATTTGCAATTCATGATGGCTTTCAGGCTTCCAGTTATTCAGGAAAGGATTTAACCGTATGAATGTGCTGACATAACCGGCTTCTCCGGCTTCCTTATTAAACTCACTGAGAAGGTGGTTTATTGAGTTGTCAGGCTGATTTGAACATAAGATTCCCGGATACCCATACGGGCTTACAAGATCATAAAGTCCATCGGAATCGGGAATCCATCGGGAAATAAGAGGAATCAGAAACTCACATTTTAGTGAGTCATCCGGTGGGACCCAACCAATTGCTCTTCCTCCGGTAATTTCTGCTTCTAGATCAGCATACTCTGGAAGATGATAAAAATCGTGTGACTTTGAAGTCAAAACAGCTTTCCAAATATCGGAGGAAGTATCAATAAATGGCATTCTTTTCTAGCCTGATCCTTTAATTTATTGAGCGCAAAGCTAATAAAAAAGGTATTCTGCACTTAATTAATTCTTATCAGATGATCTTTATATTCTTCAGGCAAACTATTAACATCCAAAACATTAAGTACTTGTTCATTATTTGGAGATAATACCATGTTTACAACTTTCTCGTCAATCCTCCACATTGCACCTGTTGCAGGATCAACAATAAGCATTCCTAATAAGCCTCCAAAAACTATATTACCAATGTACCATCCATTGAAACGGGCTGCTATAGTAATTGCTGCAGGTTTATACCCATCAGTCGAGAAATGTAGTGTATAGGTTGCAGGAGTAAAAAAGCCGCTCCCTGACTTTAAAGCAACTGCTGCAGGGGTTTCGCCATAAAATACAGTGAGTCCTTTTCTATCAACTATCTCTATCTGGGTACCAGTCGGATTGCAATTAATAAGCACCGGATACCTGGTCTTTGATACAATTGTAGCACAATTTGGTAGCAGGATACAGATTGCTACCGCAGTCAGGAAAAAGGTTAAAGTTCTTTTCATGTGGTTGTTGGTTGTTTGTGTTGTTGTTTGGTTTGATTTTGTTGGTCTATCGGACAAATTTATAATGTATTTGTATAAATGCAAATTATTTTGGATAAAAATAATCTTAGGAAACAAGAAAAAAGTAACAGAAAATGAGGTTGTTGTAAAACAATTAACGGAAAATTTGTTTATAGGGAAAATCCTATTGACAAAATCCAGCACCTAAAAACTTAAAAGAAGAAGAAATGGAAGATTTAAACACCCTCAAGCAGCATCCAAAGATGAATGTGGGTGCATCAGGGCGCAGAAACACCGACTGGTGGCCAAATGCCCTCAAGTTGAACATCCTGCGGCAGCATTCAGAGAAATCTGACCCAATGGGTGAGGAGTTCGACTATGCAAAGGAATTTCAAACCCTGGATTATTTCGGATTAAAAGAAGACTTGCGGAAGTTAATGACAGAATCGCAAGACTGGTGGCCTGCCGACTTTGGTCATTACGGCCCTTTATTTATCAGAATGGCATGGCATAGTGCCGGAACATATCGTACCGGTGACGGTCGTGGTGGTGGCGGTAGAGGTCAGCAACGCTTCGCCCCTCTTAACAGCTGGCCCGATAACGCTAACCTTGACAAGGCACGACGTCTTCTTTGGCCAGTGAAACAGAAATATGGTCGTAAGATATCATGGGCTGATTTGTTTATTCTTGCAGGTAATGTTGCACTTGAATCTATGGGCTTCAAAACTTATGGATTCGCTGCAGGGCGTGAAGATGTGTGGGAGCCGGATGAGGATATTTTCTGGGGACAGGAAGGCAAATGGCTTGAAGGGGACCTCAGGTATTCGGCTGAGAAAGAACTCGATAATCCTCTGGCTGCTGTGCAAATGGGCCTTATTTATGTTAATCCCGAGGGCCCGAATGGTGAACCTGATCCTTTAGCTGCTGCTAAGGATATTCGCACTACTTTTGCGCGAATGGCAATGAATGATGAGGAAACTGTTGCCCTTATTGCCGGTGGACATACTTTTGGTAAAACACACGGGGCAGGTGATGCAAAGCATGTAGGTCCTGAACCTGAAGCATCTGACCTGGAAAATCAGGGACTTGGATGGAAAAACAAGTTTGGTACAGGGAAAGGGAAAGATACTATTACCAGTGGCCTGGAAGTGACATGGACAACTACTCCTACCAAATGGACTAACAATTTCCTCTGGAACCTTTTCGGATATGAATGGGAACTCGAGAAAAGTCCTGCCGGTGCACATCAATGGAGACCAAAGCATGGAATGGGCGAAAATACAGTGCCCGAAGCACATGATAAAACTAAAAGACGAGCTCCGAGAATGCTTACTACCGATCTGGCACTACGCTTTGATCCGGAGTATGAGAAAATTTCAAGAAGCTTCCTTGAGGATCCTGATTTGTTTCAAAAGGCCTTTGCCAAAGCATGGTTTAAACTGACACATCGTGATATGGGACCCAGATCAAGATACCTGGGACCGGAAGTACCGGCCGAAGTCCTTATATGGCAGGATCCTGTCCCTGTAACCGATCATCCTCTGGTCAATGAGAATGATGTAGCAGAATTAAAACACCGGCTTCTCAATTCAGGATTAACAGTTTCTCAGTTAGTTTCAACCGCCTGGGCCTCCGCATCAACATTCAGAGGTTCAGATAAAAGAGGTGGTGGCAATGGTGCCCGCATAAGACTGGCTCCACAAAACAACTGGCGGGTCAATAATCCCGAAGAGCTAAAGAGTGTTCTGGCTGCCCTCGAAACAATTCAGCAGGAGTTCAATAAGTCGCATGAACGAAAAAGAATCTCTCTTGCCGACCTGATAGTATTGGGAGGATGTGCTGCAATAGAAAAAGCTGCAGCTGATGCCGGTTATTCTGTCAATGTGCCTTTTACTCCCGGCCGTACGGACGCTTCACAGGAAGAAACAGATGTTCAATCATTTGAATTCCTTGAACCAATAGCCGATGGTTTCAGGAATTATCTGAAGAGAAAATTCTCAATCCCCGAAGAAGAACTGCTGGTTGACAAAGCTCAACTCCTAACATTAACTCCTCCAGAAATGACAGTCCTTATTGGCGGTTTACGCGTGCTTGACACCAACTGGGACCATTCACCATCGGGAGTCTTTACTGACCGTAAAGGTGTTCTTTCAAACGATTTCTTCATTAACCTGCTTGATATGAGGACTGAATGGAAAAAGGTCGAAGGCAGTGATAGTGAACCGGATAAATTTGAAGGACACGACAGGAAGACAGGAGAACTTAAGTACACTGCATCACGTGTTGACCTTATTCTGGGATCACACTCTGAACTCAGGGCTTTGAGCGAAGTCTATGCAAGCAGTGATGCTGGTCTGAAATTCGTACAGGATTTTGTTAAAGCCTGGACTAAGGTTATGAATCTCGACAGATTTGATATACCCTGCCGGTGAAAACACCAGCTGATGAAGGTTATTAATAGCTGATTTCAAATAAGATAAAGGGGTTGCATTTCTGCAGCCCCTTTATCTTATAAGTTGTTTCAAGTCTCGCCTGTATTATCAGGCATTATTAAAAATTTAGAATCGGAAATCGAGCCCTATAGCAAGTACATAGGCTGAGTTCTTCACGTCAACAGGTACACCACCGGCACTGATTGAACTTATAGTTTCGTCTTTCCATATATTGCGAAGAATTCCAAGATCGAGTTGAATATTTTCAGTGAGGTTAATCCCTGCACCGATTCCAACACTCCAGTTGTCATATTTCAGAACTTCGAATAAACCAAGCTTGGTATAATACAACTCCATATTATCGTACATATAATCGGTATAAGCAACACCTCCGCTAAGTTCAAGTAAATCGTTCAGCTTATATGTAACACCTACGCCAGCTTTATAGCTATTACCGGCAATTTCTGCAGCATCAGATTTCACACCTGTTGCCGGATTTGTAATTGAATCCCAATTGCAGGCAGACTGGAAATAGTAGTTGAAATCGGCAGCAACCATAAGTTTTTCAGTAATTCCATAAGTTGCTCCAACGGCAAGATTGGCAGGTAAATCTCTGTTGCTCTTTGTCCCATCGGGTTCCAGTTTATATGTTCCACTATTATCGGTTGCCTCAAACTCAAGTTTAACCTTTGTTTCATAGTGAATTGCCAGGTTCAGGTTGTCCATTGGACGGTAGTCAATTCCAAATACTCCGCCAATTCCGCTTGCATTGTTTTTGTAATCAATGGTTAAAGGCATGTCAGAAACGAATGGTGATCCGGTGAAAGTGAGTCCGGCTTCAGTTTTATTTCTTCCCATAAGGTAACGTCCACCAACAGAAACAGCCAGTTGATCATTAAAGGCATAAGAAAGATTTAGAGGAATTGTGATATAGAAGGACGATCCCAGTAAAAATTCATCTTTAAATGTAACATAACCTCCTTCGGCAACGGATGGAAGCATTTTGAATCCCATTAAGGTTGTATTAAGTGAACCTTCGGGGTAATCAGAAGCAGCACCGCCACCGGAAATATAAACGCCTGTGGAAATGGCAAACTGATTGAATTTGTAGGCACCGTAAAGCATTGGAAGTATCGGGTCGATACCATCCTGTGTACGCGTTACCGCACCTGCTCCTAAATTGTAAGTGTGTTCCGGATTGCGGAAAAGGGTCTGATTGCTCAGGCTGATGTAAATCCCATCGTTGAGCATAGCTAATCCTGCTGGATTAAATGCAACCATATCGCCACCTCCGTCGAGTGCTGCATTACGTGCAACGGAACGGACCCATTTTGCACTGATATTGGATAAATTATCCATTTGCGCACTGACAGTAACTGACAGCATAGTTAAAACCATGATAAGCACGGAAACTTTCTTCATATAATTTAAGTTTAGGTTGAAAATCGGTGCAAGTTAACAATAAAATCCGGAATAAGTTTATTTTTGCATTATATGAATAGCTTAAGAACAGTCACTGTTACCCGCTATATGCAAGCGTTTCGCGAAGGAGGTTCTCTTCCGGCCCTTGCCGAAACTGATGATGGTAACAAATATGTAGTAAAATTCCGCGGCAGCGGACACGGTGTTAAGACCCTTATAGCTGAGCTTATTGGCGGTGAACTTGCAAGGGCATTGGGGCTCCGGGTACCTGAGCTTGTTTTTGCCGATCTCGATGAATGCTTTGGCAAAAATGAGGGAGACGAGGAGATTCAGGATCTTCTTAAAGCAAGTAAAGGAATAAACCTCGGCCTGAGCTTTATTTCCGGTGCTTTTGCTTTTGATCCTGTTGTAACCGGTATTGATGAAAATACTGCTTCGGAAATTGTTTGGCTCGATAGCCTAATAACCAATGTTGACAGGTCGTTCAGAAATACAAATATGCTTGTAAGGAATAAGGAGTTGTGGCTTATTGACCATGGCTCATGCCTTTATTTTCATTATAACTGGGATGGTTGGGAAGCAAAAGCTACAGGCCCTTTTAAGTATATTAAGGACCATGTGCTGCTCAACAGGGCCACCCGACTGGATGAAGCCGACGAATTATGCAAAGAGCTGATTACTGAAGATACAATCAGAAAGATTGTTAGTATGGTACCTGACGATTGGCTTATATGGGAAAAAAGTGAGATAACACCCGGAGAAATCAGGGATGTTTATTGTAACTTCTTGTCAATGCGACTGGAGCATTCAAAACAATTCATCAAAGAGGCGCAGGATGCAGCAAAGACACGTATATAATTATGCCGTTATCAGGGTGGTGCCGTTGGTTGAACGTGAAGAGTTCATCAATGTTGGTGTAATTCTTTTCTGCAAGAAGCAAAAGTATATCAGAGTCATGGCGAAAATGCGCGATGAGATGATACTGGCTCTTAAACGTGATGCTGAACTCGATGAAATTGCCGCCAATCTGGAAGCTTTCAGAAAAATTGCAGC
>CAZJPP010000050.1:5859-9734 GCA_964547915.1 uncultured Lentimicrobium sp. | reverse complement strand
TCTCCACAGGAATTTGCTGACTAGCCTCTATATCGAATCCGTTGGTTATGACGTTGTAATCCCTATGTTTTATCTTCAACAAGCCTTCTTTCATTGATTCGCCAATCACCACAACTTCATTGGCCATTGTGAGGACTTTAAGCTCCATGTTATGGTGCTTTCTATCAGCCAATCTTGTTAGTCGCAGTTCATTATAAAAGTCAATTGTTGTCCAGGGATCTCTGAAATCTGCAAGCCATGGAATATTGGTTTTTTTATGAACTTCCAATGCAATCATATGCATGGAGTGGGGCGGACCCGTTGAGACAATTGCATCAACCTTATTATTTTTCAACCATTCCCCGAGAAACTTTCCCGATGGTTTTATCCAGAACTTCCTTGCGTCAGGAATGAAAAAGTTGCCACGTAACCAAATGGCTAAACTTTTGAGAATGCCGGGACTTTTTTTCTCACTTATAAAGCCTGAAGCATTTACTCTTTCTCCTTTCGGTTTGCCTAACAACTTTTTATAAACATCATACGGCTCCCATATAGGAGTTTTAAGAACCGTTATACCTTCGGGTATTTCCGCAGCAAGCGTTTCATCAATTGCCGGGTATTCTGGATTTGAGGGTGTATATACTATAGGTTCCCAGTCGAATTTTCTCAGATACTTTACGAATTTAAGCCATCGCTGCACTCCTGCACCTCCCGAAGGTGGCCAGTAGTATGTTATGATGAGTACTTTCCTTGGCATAATCCGTTCCTGGAAGCTACTTTTCAATAGTTGCAGCTTTCCTCTTTTTAAATTCTGTAAACACGTACAAAAGTCCCAGTAGAATCAGAATTATTGAACTTGATGAGGCTATTATGTTTCCGGTATAATAAGATGCCGGCTCAAACCTGAATTCAATCTCATGTTTTCCTGCAGGAATATTCATTGCGCGCAGAATGTAATTGACTCTGAAATGCGGTGCCTCTTTTCCATCAATAAATGCCTTCCAGCCTTTATCATAATAGATTTCGGAGAATACCGCCAGCCCTTCGCCACTATTATTCGATGTATAGGTTAACTTATTTGGAGCATAAGATGTGAGGTTAATTTGTGCCAGAGTATCGGCAGAAGGTTTGAACCCCTTAACGAATTCGTTAAAGCGTTTATCCACTATTGCTGTCTGCTCAGGATTGAAGTTTGTCAGTCCGTCAATTTCTTCATCAGCGTTATTCACTACCTTTACTTCGTTAACAAACCAGGCATTGCCAATAGCATCAAAGTTTATTTGCAGTTCCGGCTTTCTATCAGCACCGGGCACAATGAAGTATTTGGTGTTTAGCATGTTAAGAACATTCATATTGTTATTCACAATATGGTGATCATAAATTTCCTGATACCTTCTGAGTTTAGCACCATGATATCCGCCAATACTTTTGTGGAAGTATGAAGTGCTCGCATCCTGGAATGGGCTGACTGTAAGGTTCAATACCCTGAAATTCGGATCCTTGTCCTTCATTATAAGTATGTCGGCATCTGAAGGTTTGTAAGGATTAGCAACAACAGATTTGCTGGTGAAGTCTTCTTTATTGAGATATCTTGAAGCCACCGGAACCATGTCGATAATAACCAGCAATCCGATGCCTATATAGAAGTAGCTTCTTGAAATCTTTGTTGCAGTATACAATAAGAGCAGCCCTGCTGTTGCAAGAACCAGCAACATGCTTCTCATAACATCTGTTTTAAATATACTAATTCGTGCGGCCTCGATATTGGCAACGAAACCGTTAAATCCCTGTACCTGAGTTGCGTCAATTGTCTGTCTCTGCTGATTAATTGCAGTAGCTTCAGCATCGCTTAGGAAAGAGAAGAAAGTATCAGGTAATACATAGAACAGAAGTAGAAAGCCTCCTGTAATACCTAAGGAGATCCATAAGGGCTTTTTATTAGTCCTGAATGATTCCCTTTCGGCGAATACCTTGTCGAGTGCAAGGGCTGCCAGTAGAGGCATCGCCAGATTTGCCATCACCAGAGTCATGGAAACAGCTCTGAACTTATTATATCCTGGCACATAGTGAAGGAAGAAATCGGTCAATGGCATAAAGTTCTTTCCCCATGCCAACATTACAGATAATACTGTGACTGCCAGCAACCACCATCTTGTGCTTCCTTTTGTGACAAAGAACCCCAGGAGGAATAGAAAGACAACTATCGCACCCACATATACGGGACCTGAAGTAAAAGGCTGATCTCCCCAATATTGATTGTTTTGTGCAACAGCCTGAGCATACTGCGGATCGACAGCCGACATTGCCTTCTCGTTATTACCGATGGCACCGGTAGCTCCACCTTTTGCATTTGGAACCAAAAGTGTAGTGGTTTCACTAACTCCGTAACTCCATTGGGTTGCATAATCTTTATCCAGGCCGCTGGTTCTGTTCTGCTGATCAGTTGTTAGTTCCGTTTTCCCTCTTATTGTTTGTTTACTGTATTCATAAGTTGTCCATAAGTTTGTGATATTGGTTGTCACAGCAAAAAAAGCCGCAACACCAAGTAGTACCGATGCTTTCAGAAATCCTTTCAGCTGTTTTTCCCTGATAGCTTTTATCAGCACGCAAATTATAAGCAGAAGTACAATAAGCATCAGATAGTAAGTAATCTGAAAGTGATTAGCTTTTATTTCAAGCGATAAAAACAATGCTGTTAAAAGAGCTCCCAGGAAGTATTTTCCCCGATAGGAGAGCAATATGCCCGCCAAAACAGGAGCCATATAGCCAATAGCGTGGGCTTTACTATTATGACCGGCTTCAATGATTATAAGGAAATATGAAGAGAAAGCATAAGCCAGTGCCCCGGCGATTGCCACCCATGGATTTACTCTCAGACTGACCAAGAGAATATAAAACCCAATGAAATAGAGGAACAAGAAACCGGCAGGGTGGGGAAGTCCCAAAGTAAATAACTTGTCAAAAAAACCAATGAAATTTGAGTTTTGCTTTACTGAGATCTGGTATGCAGGCATTCCGCCAAACATACTGTTTGTCCATAAAGCTTCTTCTCCGGTCTTTGCACGGTAATCAACTATTTCCTTCGACATGCCTTTCCAGTGCATGATATCGGATTGTTGCAGCTTTTTTCCTTGGAGCAATGGATGGAAATAAGCAAATGAGATAACTACCATTAATAAAACAGCCACTATGTGTGGGATCAGTTTTTTAAAGTTAATCTTATTCATCGGATGGATTTTGGTTGTTATTTATCTCTTCGTAATCAATATAATCGCCAAGGTCAGGCGGTATTTCATTATCCTTTGATTCATTCACCCTGTGAATTGTCACTTTACCTTCTTTACTTTCAGCTTTCTTTTTATAGCTTGGATTCTGCTCATAGAAACGATTTTGCATCCTCCTGACGAAAAGTTTGACAAGAAAAGGAGCAAGGTAAGTTGCTAATACTCTGAGAAACAGGAATAGCAAAAATATTAGTATGACTATTTCGAAAAAGGACATCAGGATAACAAAAAAATGGAACTGAGTATGCGAATTTAGTGCTTTTTGGTTATTGGTTTTAAGTTTTGATCACTAATTATTGTGAAATGATCATGATTCGAATAATAACCTGTTTATACAACACAACAAAAGGAGATAATATAATTACCTCCTTTGCTTAAATCTTAATCAACCGGAAAGTTGATAATAAAACTATTTAGACTGCTCGTCAGAAACGGTTAGTTTCTTTCTTCCTTTAGCTCTGCGAGCTGCAAGAACCCTACGTCCATTAGCTGTGGCCATGCGTTCGCGAAAACCATGTTTATTTCTTCTTTTCCTCTGTGACGGCTGAAATGTTCTCTTGCTCATAATCGTAAAAATTTAGGACTGCAAAGATATAAACTATTCTTTAACTT
>CAZJPP010000050.1:0-5759 GCA_964547915.1 uncultured Lentimicrobium sp. | reverse complement strand
TTGCTCATAATCGTAAAAATTTAGGACTGCAAAGATATAAACTATTCTTTAACTTGCAAGGGGTGAAGTGATTTTTCTTTACTATTTCTGTTTTATCCACATCCAAATAGTATATGCTACCTTCAGCTCAGTGTTTTTGATATGTTCTTTGTTTGCGAATCACTATGATTTCGATGGATTGACAATTGCAATAAACCAATAACCAATGGTAATTCAGCAAACAAAGAACAAAGAACAAAGAACAAAACGGGTTATTTAACCGGTATATTTTTCAGTGTCTCAACTAGATAAGTCCAGAACTTATTGATTGAAGCTATGTTCACTTTCTCATCAGGTGAGTGAGGTGAGCGGATAGTTGGTCCAAATGATATCATGTCCCAGTTTGGATAGACTGCTCCGAGTAATCCACACTCTAATCCGGCATGGATAGCTTTAATTTCGGGCACCTTACCGAATGTATTATTGTAAACATGTTGCATAGTTTTGAGAATAGGTGAATCGGGATTTGGTTTCCATCCAGGATATTCTCCTTCAAATACAACCTCAGCGCCTGCCAGTTCAAAGATGCTTCCCATCATAGTTGACAGGTCTTTCTTTGCTGAATTAACTGAACTTCTGAGTAAGCATTTTACTACCACAGAGTCGGTATTTGTTTCAATAATCGACAGGTTGGTTGATGTTTCAACAAGTCCCACCATTGCATCACTCATTCTCATAACGCCATTGGGACATCCATAAACAGCTCTTAATAATCTATTCTGGGTATCAGTATCAATTAAATACTCGGGCATTGGAGCTTCAGTTACAGTTATCTGAAGGCCAGGTTCTACCATTGATAGCTCATCTTTTATTTTCTTGCCCAGCTTTTCAGTGCATTCGATGAATTTCTGCTTTTCATCAGCCGGAACAGTAACTAGAGCATGTCCCTCACGTGGGATTGCGTTGCGCATGTTTCCTGCTTCAATGTACGATAATTGCAGTTTGTGATGAGTAACACCGTGCCATACCAAACGTGTAACGATCTTACATGAATTGCCTTTTCCAAGCACTATGTCCATTCCCGAATGTCCACCTTTTAATCCGGTAACATTTACCTTCAAAGCTACATGATTGTTGGCAGGCTTTTGCTTGTTAAACTTAAATGTGAAAGTGCCATCAATGCCACCTGCACATCCAACATAGAGTTCTCCCTCATCTTCAGAGTCGAGGTTAATGAGTATATCGCCATTCAATAATCCCGGTTTCAGATGCTGTGCACCTGTCATTCCGGTTTCCTCGTCAATTGTAAATAATGCTTCAACGGGTCCGTGTACAAGGTCCTTTGCTTCCAACACCGACATAATGGCGGCAACGCCGATACCATTGTCAGCACCGAGAGTGGTTCCGTTGGCTCTTACCCATTCGCCATCAAGAACTGTTTCAATGGGATCTTTCTCAAAATCATGTACTTTATCATTGTTCTTTTGTGGAACCATGTCGAGATGCGACTGCAGGATCACTCCTTTTCTGTTTTCCATTCCCGGAGTTGCCGGCTTTTTGATTATTACATTTCCAACATGATCAACTATTGTTTCAAGTCCCAGTTTTTCACCGAATTGCTTCATGAATTCGATTATTCTGGTTTCTTTTTTTGAAGGTCTTGGGATCTGTGTAAGGCTGTGGAAATTTCTCCAAACAGCCTCTGGTTTAAGACTTAGAATCTGATTGCTCATAATAGTTTTATGTTTATGAAGTGAGTTTTTTTGTTTTAGAGGTCTAAAAGTACGAAAAATAAAAGAGCACTCTTAAAACCACAGGTGAATAAGGTATTTTGTTTCGTAGAATGTTTCGTCGAAATATTTACTAAGAGGATAGAGCATATGCTTTGCTCCTGAAGCGTTTATTTCATCGGAAACGTCACCTCCTTTTAAGTACAGAATGCCGTTATGCAGAGGATTTATGGATCTTTTGGTGATGTTCTTTCGTGTCATCGCAACAAATTCAGGTAGGGCAGTTACTGCTCTGCTTACTACAAAATCATATTTAAAAGTCACATCCTGTATCCTGCTCTGAGTACCGGTAACATTGCTGAGATTAAGCTCTTTGCTGATCTCGTTCACTACCTTTATCTTTTTGCCTATTGAATCTATAAGATGGAAGTCGACCTCAGGGAACATAATTGCCAGTGGAATTCCCGGGAAACCGCCTCCTGTGCCCACATCTATTATTGTCGTTCCCGGAGCAAAGTTTATAACCTTTGCAATCGACAGGGAATGCAGCACATGGTGGAGGTATAGGTTATCAATGTCTTTCCTGGAAATGACGTTTATAGCGTCATTCCATTTGCGATACATATCATTAAGGGCAATAAATTTGAGCTTCCGGTCTTCAGTTAAATCCG
Organism: uncultured Lentimicrobium sp.; assembly: GCA_964547915.1. Taxonomy (GTDB): domain Bacteria; phylum Bacteroidota; class Bacteroidia; order Bacteroidales; family Lentimicrobiaceae; genus Lentimicrobium. The sequence continues at coordinate 3,379 of CAZJPP010000050.1, read as the reverse complement.
GAAAGTATTTATTAATCAACTCCATTAGTCAGTTTATAAGGTAGTGTAACTTCTATTTCAGTGCCGACATTAACCACTGAATTAACATGAATCTTACCCTCATGAAGAGCAATTATTTTAGAAGTGAGTGATAGTCCGACTCCGTGTCCTTTTTTGGTTTGAGCATTACCGGCTCTGTAAAAAGGCTCAAATATGCGTGGCAGCTCTTCCTCACTTATGCCAATTCCCTGGTCTTTAACACTAATTACCACATCTTTTGGCCTATAGCTCAGTGTTATTGTCACAGGCTTGTTATCAGAAAATTTGGCAGCATTATCAATGAGGTTAAACAGGGTAAGTTTTAGGAGGTTCTCGTTGCCGATAATTGATAAATCGTTCTCGTCATCTTCTGTCTCATCATTTATCTCAATCAGCAATTCAAGTTGAGGATTCACAGTCAAAAGCTCTGACTGAATCTGCATAAGCAGCTCATCAAGTCGCACTTTGCCTGTTTTCATTGTGCTGAAATCCTGCTCCGACCTTGCTATTTCGAGGAGGTTGTTCGATAGGTTGGTAAGACTTCGTGCGTCATCAAGCACAGATGTCAGCACCTCCCTGTATTCATCGGCCGACCGGTCTTTCATCAGAACAACTTCAATCTGACTGGTCATTGCAGCAAGTGGTGTTCTGAGTTCATGTGATGCATTTGAGACGAAACTTTTTTGTGAACGGAAGGCAGTCTCAATTCTGCCGAGCATATTATTGAAAGTTATTGCAAGCTGAGCAATTTCATCATTTCCGTTGCCTTCATTTACGCGCTGTTCAAGATTACCTGCACCAATTGAAGCAACTTCGGAAATTACATTTTTCATTGGTTTAAGTGCTTGTTTCGCAAAAACCCTCCCTATGATTAGAATGATAAAGATTGAAGCAATGTAACCTAAAGTAAGCAACCAGAATAGGTTCTGTAGCTTAGTTAAACCATATATATCGATTGCTGAAGCTATTACTACGAACCGTCGGAAGTCGTTACTGTAAAGCATTCCGTATGCTTCTCTCGGTCCCTGGTTAAAACTATACTCTCCTGCATTCCGGATCTTTGAAAGCATCTCTTCGTCAATCTGCAAACTCGATGTTTTGGCAGATGAGTATATTTCACTTTTCTTGAAGTAATCAAACACCACCACTTCATCGCCAATCAGCATTGTGAAATTTGTGCTGTCGATAATTCTCAACAGGTCGTTATCAATTTCTTTGACATCGATGAGTAACTTGGCAGTGTTAACACCCATTTCTTTCAGCCGCTGATTAAACTCATGTTTACGATAGTTGGCCGAAAGGATATAAATGGTAACACAAAATGCCAATAGTAGTCCGCCTACAAGTAATGCAAACCGAATAGTTAGTTTATTTCTGATCTGCATTTCCGGGTATTTCTTTTAAGACGTATCCCATACCTATCTGAGTGTGAATAAGTTTAACAGGAAAATTCTTGTCAATCTTCTTTCTCAGGAAATTCACATAAACTTCTATAACATTAGTGCCGGTATCGAAGTTGATATTCCATATTTTATCGGCAATATCAGATTTGGAGATTACTTTCCCTGAATTCCTTACCAGGTATTCGAGCAAAGAAAACTCCTTGGCTGTCAATTCGATAATAGTATCACCTCGTTTTACTGTTTTACTATCAGTGTCCATTTCAAGATCTGCAACCCTCAGTATAGTCTCTCTTTTTTTACCAGAGGGAGCACGCTTAAGCAAAGCTTTGGTTCTTGCCAGCAGTTCTCTGAATTCGAATGGCTTAACAATGTAATCGTCAGCACCTTTATCAAAGCCCAGTAGTTTATCTTCGGTACTTCCTAGTGCCGTGAGCATAATTATCGGTACCTGTGGGTCTTTCTTTCTTATTTCTGTACAAAGCTCGTACCCATTAAGCAGTGGAAGGTTTATATCGAGTATTATAAGGTCGTATTCGTTCGTATCCGAAAGTCGCTTCCCAATAAAACCGTCGTAGGCAACGTCGGTGTCAAAACCATTCTCTTCTAATCCCTTGCTAATGGAATCAGCCATTTTAACATGGTCTTCAACAATTAATATTCTCGGATCAGGCATAGTGTATTGACAGTACTTGTTTTTTCCACTAAATTAAACAATTTGATTATACTACGGCTTTTATGTAATTCATTATTTTGGGTTAATTATCTTTGCACAGCAACATTTCGTCACAACCAATGAATAGCAAAGTTATTTTACTACTTGTTTCACTGCTTATTACGGTAGGCTCATCTATAGCTCAAACAACAGAAAAGAGAATCAGTTATCAGGAATATATTGAAGTCTATAAGGATATAGCTATCAAAAAGATGCACGAGTACAGAATCCCTGCAAGCATAACGCTCGCACAGGGACTGCTGGAATCAGGCAGTGGTAATTCGGCTCTTTGTAAAGATGCTAACAATCATTTTGGAATTAAATGCCACAAGGAATGGACCGGCATGACCTATATAATGGATGATGACGAAAAGGGGGAGTGCTTTAGAAAATATAATTCACCCGAAGAGTCATTTAATGATCATTCTCTCTTTCTTACCACCCGGCCTCGCTATTCCGGACTTTTTGCATTGGAAGTTAAAGATTACAAAGGATGGGCCTACGGACTTAAAGCAGCAGGTTATGCAACAAATCCAAGGTATGCCGAGATGCTTATTAAGATTATTGAAGAAAATCAGTTGTACTTATATGATAGTGGTGCTGCGCCCGATTTACTTGCTGATAAAGATAATGTTAATCCGACTGATGTAACTTCAACTGCACCGGTAAGAGATTACTCCAAAAGGCATTTCAAATTTGTTGAAGTGACTTTCGGCAACAGAAGTATTTACGCGAATAATGGCTCACGGTTTACTTATGCCCGTGAAGGTGATGATGCACGTAAGATTGCCGATGATGTAGGTATCCATACTTTTCAGATTTTGCAATACAATGAGCTTGGTAAAGATGAGAAGATTACGGCAGGTTCAATAGTTTATGTTGAACCAAAGAAGAAAAAATCAAAAGAAAAGTCACATATTGTTGCCCAGGGCGAAACAATGAGGGATATTTCTCAGTTATATGCTATAAAGCTGAAGTCATTATATAAGCTGAATAAAATGTCGGCAGGGCATGAACCTGTTGTGGGAGATGAGATTTCTCTAAGGAAGTAAAAATTCTTAAAGAAATGTTGAAAAAGGGAGTTACTTTTTTGAAAATCAGCGATATATTAATGAACAATGGATAAAATATTTCCAGAAAATTCTCCTTACAGCGGAGTGACTGCAAATTTTCATTGATTGATTAGGTTGAACATTGGTAATAAAAAGACACCCGGTAGGTGTCTTTTTATTTTTTACATATTTTC
>CAZJPP010000049.1:0-10082 GCA_964547915.1 uncultured Lentimicrobium sp. | reverse complement strand
ATTTTTAAAGGTGTTTTTTACCCTAAAAAAGGTCAACTATTTTAGTCACGGACAGTGTTCGTAACGAGGTATGTGGCTGAGGGCTAAGTACAGATGGCTGAGTGCTACTTGCGTGGAATGTAAAAACTGAGTGCTGAATGCAGATGGCTGAGTGCTACTTGCGTGGAATGGAAAAACTGAGTGCTGAATGCAGATGGCTGAATGCTAATTGCGTGGGATGGAAAACGCTGAACGCGGAACTTCTGAACGCTGAACGTTATTGGCCGAGTGCTGAATTCAGATGGCTGAATGCTAATTGCGTGGGATGGAAAACGCTGAACGCGGAACTTCTGAACGCTGAACGTTATTGGCCGAATGCTGAATGCTGATGGCTGTATGCTAATTGCGTGGAATGGAAAAGCTGATTGCAGAATGCTGAGTGCTGAGTGCTTCTTAAAGAGTAATCCCCATTTGCTTCATTAAGAACGAAGCATTCATATTCCTGGCAATACCTCCCTGCAACTTATAACTGAAAAACAACTCATTATCAATGATCTCCGCTTCAAAACTATTATTCCTGATAAACTGCGGATAAGCCTGTTCCAAAGAACCAAGGTCAAGGTCATGGGTTGCAATCAATCCTGATGCTCCAAGTGTGGTGAGCTGTTGCAGCAATGCCTTAGATCCCTGCTGCTTGTCGTGCGAATTGGTGCCTTTGAGTATTTCATCCAGCAGGATATAAAGCTGTTCGCCACTGTGCAGTCGGTCGATTATCATTTTGAGTCTTTCCAGCTCTGCAAAGAAGTATGATTTGTTGCTGCTGAGAGAGTCAGTAGTGTGAAGGCTGGTTATGAGTTGTGCCGGGTAAAAGCTGAAGGTTTCAGCACAAACGGGCATTCCGCACATTGCCATTACAAGGTTGATTCCGGTGGTGCGGAGGTAGGTGCTCTTGCCTGCCATGTTCGCTCCTGTTATGATGTTGAAAAAGCCTCTTCCTTTGATGTCGATGGGGTTGTCTATTCGCTTTTCAGGATTTATCAGTGGATGTCCTGCATTTGTGGCAGTTACCTGAAGTGGTTCATTGGTGCAGACAGGGTAAATGTAACCGGGATTGCAGATGGCAAATCCGGCTTTGCTTACCAGTACTTCCATTTCGGCCAGTACGCTGAACCATATGGTGGTGTGTTGGCTGTGTTCTTTCTGCCAGAGTTCAAACCTTCGCATCTGTCTGATGTCCCACAGTAGCAGGAAGTTGAGTATTATCCACATGAGCCAGTTGAGTCGCGCATCCATGGATTTGATTATGCGACTGAGTTGCTTTATTGCCTTGCCGGCTGATATTCCTCCGGTTCTCAGCTCTTGCTGCATAGTCAGAAGGTTCTCAGCCGTGAATTTCTCTTCTTCAATGAGTTGCAATCGTTTTGAGTGACTGAGGAGTGAATCGGCCTGGCGACTTACTTTAGTGTGTTTTTTGGTGATTTTACCTGCGAATATTCCCGGTACCATCAGTGTCAGCAGCAGATACCATGTAAAGGCTGAGATGGTTATCATTCCTGTTGAGAGCAGTGCTATCATTGTTAAGGATAGTATGGGTACAAGGATAACCAGAACTTTATAGAATGCGGAAAGAAATAGCGTGGGTTGTTCTTTGGTATTCTTTGGCCCGGCACTGGAATGACTGGTGGAAAAATCAGGGTTATCAGCGCTTGATTCTTTTTGCATTCCATAGACTCTGAAGTCTAATAGCCATGTTGGTTTACCTGAAAGTTCGGCCACTGCTGCCTGCCGCTTTTTAATTGCGTCAGGTGACTGTGGTGGATTGCTTAGTATTTGTGCTAGTTTGTCGCTTCCTTGTTTTGATGTGGTTCTGTTGAGCATCGCGAAAAGCGATGTTTCTCCAAATATGTCAAGGTCGTTGACAAAGGCATGTCCTGCTTCTGAATATCCCTCACCTTTTGGAAATGGATATCCGTGCCCGGATGCGGTGACTTCATCTTCGAGTGCCTTGCGTCGGTTGGCAAGGTAATTTAAAAGATTCCATGCCTTTTGCTGCCTGATTATCAGTATTATGAATACTACTAACAGTATTGCAGAAATCCATATATATGTTATGTGGGTTGTGAGTCCAAGGTAAAAGGTAATAGCCATCAGTATAAAGTCAATGAGGCGCGACCATGAGAGTATACGGCTTTTTTGCTGCATTCTGCTTATTCGGTCCTTGCACTCTTCAAGCCAGTTCTGATATTTGTCCTTCATTGTTCTTAAATAATCTGATAATCTTGTAATTTCTAAAACATATATGCAGTCGTGATAAAGGCTCCGGTTATATTAGCAGGTACGCTTCAATTGCTAACCAACCTATGATTTATCACCTTCTTGCTAAGTCATCCAATCACTAAAAATCTCCATGTAAAAGATTAGCTTTCAAGCAATAGATTCCGGTTTGGCACAACTGCTTAACAATCATGCTTAACCGGAATCTATAGGGCTTATAACGAAGTATGATTAGTGACTTGCTGATGCTGAAGGCACTGCTTCAGCAGGTGCTGATGCCTTGCGGTTTACCAGTGTCAGTTCGTTTATAATGTTCTTTGCTCCTGCATATTTGTCGATGATGAACAGGATGTACCTTACATCAACATTTATGGTTCTCTGCAGTTCGGGCTCAAAGGCAATGTCACCACTCATGGCTTCCCAGTTGCCGTCGAAGGCGAGTCCTATAAGTTCACCATAGCCATTAAGGACAGGACTCCCCGAATTTCCTCCGGTGATATCGTGTGTGGTTAAGAAGCATACAGGCATGTCTCCGTTTACTCCATAAGGGCCAAAGTCCTTGGCTTTATATAGTTGCTTTAGTTTCTCGGGTACTACAAATTCCCAGTTTGATGGGTCTTCTTTTTCCATGATTCCTTTCATGGTTGTGTAGAATTCATAGTGTACAGCATCTGCCGGGTAGTAATCCATAACTTTTCCATAGGTAAGACGCATGGTTGAGTTTGCATCGGGATAGAACTTGCGGTCGGGCTGCATTTCACGAAGGCCTGCAATAAACAGTCTGTCGGCCCTGTCGAGTTTTTCATAGGAATTTTTGAGGGTTTCATTGGTCTGGACTAATGTCTCCCTGAATATGCTTATAAGATTGTAAACAGGGTCTTTCTCAAGTTTCTTTACGTCGGGATTTGCTATAAATGCGTTAAGTGCTGCCTGGTCATCGAACATTGATTTGTCGAACATTGCTGCTACCAGCTTTTCATAGTTGTTTTTGTTTTTCTCAATGAGTTTCCTGAATTCTGCAGGTTGCTGGGCAACAGGAACAACGTCATAGTACATATTGAGCATTGCCGTTAGCATTTTAACATCAGTTGGAAGGTTGTAGTTCTTGAAATTACGTTCCACTGCTTTAGCAAGTGCTTCTTTTATACGTGTCAGCTTTTCGGGATTTGGATTTTCGGCTTTCAATTCATTTCCTAATCCGGTAAATGAACTGGCAAGCGACATAATGTCGGCTCCACGGAAGATTGCTTCCGAAAGGAAAACGCGCTGCACTGTGTATTCGTTGATGGTTTTGTATGCATCGGCATAATCACTGAGCACATTGCCATAAGCTGCTTTGCGGTCAGGATTTGAGTTTACCCAGTTGGCGAATTCTGCTTCAATTTTTTGTTTGTCCTCGTATACTCTGAGTCGTTTTAAACCTCTTGTTTGTCCGGTATAATACTTCCAGTAGTTGGCAGTACTTGCATATTTACTGGCATATTTGATTCCTACTTCACGGTCGGCATCCATATCCTCACGCATAATTGAGAGTTTCTTGGTACGAACGTTGACGAATGTGGGGTTGTAGATGTTGATTGAATTGTCAACGCCCCATGAAGTCATGAATCTTTCAGTGCTTCCCGGATATCCCATAATCATAGAAAAGTCGCCTTGTTCAACACCGGCAGTGCTTACAGGTAAATAGTGGCGGGGTTTCATTGGTACGTTGTTTTCGGAGTAATCAGCAGGTTTTCCGTCAGGGCCTGTGTAAACTCTGAAGAGAGAAAAGTCGCCTGTGTGACGGGGCCACATCCAGTTATCGGTGTCTGCACCGAATTTTCCTATTGATGAAGGAGGTGCGCCGACGAATCTTACATCGCGGAACACTTCGTAGACAAACAGATAGAATTCGTTACCTGCAAAGAAGCTGGCAACTCTTGCCTGAAATCCAGTGCCGTTTTCAGCATCCTCAGTGATAAGGCGTGATTTAGCGCTGATTTTTTCATTTCTTTCGGCTTCGGTCATATCGCTGGTAACACCTTCAAGTACTTTTGCGGTTACATCTTCAATTCTTACCAGGAAACGTGCTGTAAGGCCTTCATTGGGAAGCTCTTCTTCCATGCTTTTTGCCCAGAAACCGTCAGCAAGATAATCGTGATCAATAGTACTGTGCGACTGGATTGATCCATAACCGCAGTGATGGTTTGTGAGTATCAATCCCTGGCTACTGATGATTTCACCGGTACAGCCGCCGCCAAATTGTATAATGGCATCCTTAAGGCTGGAGTGGTTAATGCTGTATATTTCTTCGGCTGTGAGTTTAAGGCCTTCCTTCTGCATGTCAACATAGTTGAGCCTTTCAATGAATAATGGCAGCCACATGCCTTCATCGGCACGAGCAAAGCTGCTCATTAAAATCAGTACAAATAACAATGACTTTTTCATAAACTTGATATAATTTTTAAACGAATTTTTCTCCTTTTTCTATCATGACATCGTTGACAAACTGCCTGATTTGCTGCTCATCATCCTTACGGCAGACAAGCAATGTCCCTTCGTCTTCAACAACAATGTACCCTTCGAGTCCCTGAAGGACAACCAGCTTATCTTTTGGCATATTGACGATGCAGTTGTGACTGTCGTACATCATTACATTATTGCCGACGATGGCATTGCCGTCCTTATTTCTTTGGCGTGTTTCATAGAGTGAACCCCATGTTCCCAAATCACTCCATCCAAAATCGGATGCAAGTACATACACATTATCGGCCTTCTCCATCACTCCGTAGTCGATTGAAATGCTTCGGCACATGGAGTAGGTTTGTTCAATAAATGCAGGTTCTTCGGGAGTGTTGTATTTACCAATGCCTGCGTGGAAGAGACTGTCGACTTCGGGAATGAATGAGGTAAATGATTGCATAATGGTTTTAAGGCGCCAGATGAAAATGCCCGAATTCCAGAGAAAATCGCCGGAAGCGAGAAACTGCATGGCCATTTCGAGTTGTGGCTTTTCGGTAAATGTTTTTACCTTCTTTACCCGTGGGTCGGTATTTTCAATTTGGGTTTCCTGAAACTGTATGTAACCATAACCGGTATCAGGTCGGTTAGGCTGTATTCCGAGGGTTAGCAGCCAGTCGTTCTTCTCGGTTGCCTCTAAAGCGGCAAGGATTACTTCCGTGAAAACGTCTTCCTTAAGGATGATATGGTCGGATGGTGCCACTACAATATTGGCATTGGGGTTGCGCTGCAGTATGGTATAATTGGCAAATGCGATGCACGGAGCAGTGTTGCGGCGTGAAGGCTCGCACAATACCTGTGAACTATCGATTTGTGGCAGCTGCTGCATAACCATATCCTTGTAACTCTCGTTGGTTACGATATATATATTTTCTGACGGGCAGATTTTGAGGAATCTGTTGAAAGTTGCCTGTATAAGTGTTTGACCGTTGCCAAGTATGTCGATAAACTGCTTGGGATGGTCTTTACGACTCATAGGCCAGAAGCGGGCTCCCACTCCACCTGCCATAATTATGCAAAAATTGTTTTGATTCATAATATTTCGATTTTCTTCAATAAAAACAGGTATTTTGTGACAAAGTTAAAAAGTATGGCCGTTTAATTGACTTCAACGGGGCTAATTACTGCCAAAGGGTTGAAAAGATATGTTCTTTTATTGTTAAAACAGTAGCAACGATAACGTTTTCTGAGTTTCTCAACTACTTTAAACTTTCTTCCGTCAGGCAAAGCAAAAACGCTGTCGGGCTCAAGCATTGCCACGGTAATGTGATCTGTTTGATTGTCGTAACCACGTAAAGCTACTACCAGCGGCGTGTATGTTGAGGTTGAGGCTTTGGGATCAAGCAAGTAGCGGGAGAATGTAAGTCCAAGGTTATCGGGGAAGATTCCTGCCTCTATGTAAGGCATTGCCAACTTACGGAAGGCCAGTTTCCATGCTTTGCCATGCGGTTGCATTCTTTTTGCGTAATTGATGAAAACTTCGGCATGAGCCATTTCGTGGAGCAATGTGATGAGGAAACTGTAAGGATTCAGGTCGTGGTTGACAGAAATGCGACCGGGCTCTCCCGGTTGTGATGCTTTGAAATCGCCGTATTTAGTAGTGCGGGTGCGGGAAATGCGAAGAACAACAAAATGACTGTCAAACCATTGTGCAACAGGCTCAACAGCATCTGCAGGAATGTATTGTGGAAGGGCCTGCCTCAGGGTCCTATCTTTCTTCATTTAAGCACAATGTAACTTTATTGTGGGCAGGAACATACATGCATCCGCAGTCCTGAAATCTTTTGCCTGTTTTATATCTGCTTTTTCGCCAGGCAGGAGTTGCGCATGATGACATCAGAACCGTTACTAATAGTAAAGATGCAATCAGGCGGGTCCTGTTTCGGTGTTGCTTGAAATTCATGATATATAGATGTTTATTTCTGAATAAGAGGTATATGGTGTTGCAAGCATCAAAAGTAATAATTATTTGAGAAACTGCCGATGTATTGATCCTTATAATGAGCTAAACTCTTGCACCTGAATGACGTTTATAGTTTTGTTAGTAACTTTTATACTGATGTTAACAACTTTGGCGTGCTTTTGCGGTTGAACTTTTTGAACTTTGCAAACCACTTAATGTTGAAAGTGCCACCTTTTGAATACTCATGATTCAGGAGTGTTTATTCAGTGTGAAATAATTTTTTATAATTAATTTACAGCTAATTAACCGATTATTGTTGATAAGTCATTGGAGAACACGCGCCAAATCATGAGATTTAAAATTAACTTTCAATCGAATTAAATAAACCACAGAACCAAACTATGGAGAGCGATCTTTTCACACAATTGGAACAAGATATTCCTTCTTCGGATGAGAAGAGTAATACCAAAGACTATTACAATGAGATGCTTGAAAATCGTGTAAGACCGGCAAGGGATAAAGTGGAGGAGCAAAATTTAATTGAGAAACAATCAATGGAACAGGTAACAGACCAAAATACTGATATTAATACAGTGCATTATACAGCCTTTTCAGATAAGGAGATTCTGGAAGAGGCGACAAAATATTTTAATGGTGACACACTGGCTGCCAATGTGTGGATGAATAAGTATGCCCTGAAAGATAGTGACGGTAATATTTATGAGAAGACACCTGATGATATGCACATGAGGCTGGCATCAGAAATTGCACGCATTGAAAAGAAATATCCGAATCCTGTTAGCCGTGATGAGATTTTTGAAGTGTTCAGGAACTTCCGTTATATAATACCACAGGGAAGCCCGATGGCCGGAATTGGCAACAATTTCCAGGTTTCTTCCTTGAGCAACTGCTTCGTGATTGGGGGCGACAGCAATTACGATTCCTACGGGGGGATCATGAAGATTGATCAGGAGCAGGTGCAGCTTATGAAGAGAAGGGGTGGCGTAGGCCATGATCTCTCTCACATAAGGCCCACCGGCAGTCCTGTTAAGAATAGTGCTCTTACTTCAACGGGCATTGTGCCATTTATGGAGCGTTACTCGAATTCGACAAGAGAGGTCGCACAGGACGGCCGCCGTGGTGCTTTGATGCTTACTATTTCTGTTAAGCACCCCGATGCAGAGAAATTTATTGATGCTAAGCTTGAACAAGGTAAGGTTACAGGTGCTAATGTTTCTGTTAAGATCGACGATGCCTTTATGCAGGCCGTTAAAAGCGGTTCTTCTTACAGACAGCAGTATCCGATAAATTCAGATAATCCAATGAAAATTGCAGATATCGACGCTGCAAAACTTTGGGATAAGATTATTCATAATGCATGGCGTTCGGCTGAACCCGGTGTTCTATTCTGGGATACCGTGATCAGGGAATCGGTTCCCGATTCTTATGCTGACCTGGGATTCAAGACTCTTTCTACAAATCCTTGTGGTGAGATTCCTCTTTGTCCTTATGACAGCTGCCGCCTTATTGCAATTAACCTTTACAGCTATGTGGTGAATCCTTTCACACCACAAGCGTCGTTTGACTTTGAACTGTTTAAAAAGCATTCTGCCCTGGCATTACGCATAATGGACGATATTATTGATCTGGAATGTGAAAAGATTGATGCTATCATTGCTAAGGTTAAGCAGGACCCCGAAGAGGAAGAGATTAAACGCATTGAAAGAAAGCTTTGGGAGAATATTAAGGAGAAGACTTTAATGGGTCGCCGCACAGGTATCGGCATAACAGCTGAAGGTGATATGCTGGCAGCTCTTGGCCTTCGCTACGGAACTGATGAAGCTACCGATTTTTCGGTGAACGTGCATCGCACTCTGGCTACTGAAGTGTATGGAGCAAGCGCCGACCTCGCCGGTGAAAGAGGATCGTTTAAAGTTTTCGACATTGAAAGAGAAAAGAACAATCCGTTTATTCAGCGTCTGCGCGAAGCTTCACCCGAAGTGTATGAGAAAATGAAGAAACACGGCCGCCGCAATATAGCAATGCTGACAATTGCACCAACAGGCAGTGTTAGTATTTGCACTCAGACCTCATCGGGTATCGAGCCGGTATTCATGGTAAGCTATAAACGCAGAAGGAAAGTAAATCCAAACGACAAGAATGTTAGGGTTGACTATGTTGATCAGGTTGGCGATTCATGGGAAGAGTACAATGTATTCCATCCGAAGTTCTTCGACTGGCTTGAAATCAACGGCTATAATACTGAAGAAGTAAAATCATACAGTGACGAGCAGCTGCAGCCAATCATTGAAAAGTCGCCTTATTACAAGGCTACCAGTAACGATATCGACTGGGTGCAGAAGGTTAAAATGCAGGGTGCAATACAGAAATGGGTTGACCATTCAATAAGTGTGACTGTAAATCTTCCTAAGGAAGCTACCGAAGAGCTTGTAAGTCAGGTTTATCTTACAGCATGGGAAAGTGGCTGCAAGGGCATGACAATATACAGGGATGGATCTCGTGACGGTGTTTTGGTTGGTAATGATAAACCTGTCAAGGAAGAAACTGAATTCCGCGAAACCAAAGCCCCTCCCCGTCCAATAAAACTTGAGGCCGATATAGTTCGCTTCCAGAACGATTATGAAAAGTGGATTGCAGTCATAGGATTGCTTGATAATAAGCCATACGAGGTATTCACCGGTAAGGCCGAGGGCTTTATTCTGCCGCCATGGGTAACTAAAGGCTGGGTTATTAAGAATAAGGAAGGTGGAGAAAAGTCGAGATATGACTTCCAGTTCCTTGATAAAGAAGGTTACAAGGTAACTTTCGAAGGATTGTCGAGATCATTTAACAAAGAGTATTGGAACTATGCCAAACTGATTTCGGGGATTTTACGTCATGGTATGCCTTTGCCATTCCTGGTTAATCTTATCGATAACCTGACTTTTGATACTGACAGTATCAACACGTGGAAGAATGGTGTTGTGAGGTCACTCAAGAAGTATATACCCGACGGCACAAAGCTGGGCAGCAAGACTGTTTGTCAGGCATGTGGTTCCACTGAACTCATCTACAAGGAAGGTTGTGTTACCTGCAATAGTTGCGGTAATTCGAAATGCAGTTGATTTAGTATTTTAGCAATCAGCATTCAGCAATCAGCATTCAGTGTTTTCAGGAGTGTTCAGCGTTCAGTGTTCAGGAGTCTTAAGCATTAAGCTAGACTTTTGGCAATGCGCCAAGAACAATTCTAGTGAGTTGAATGGGAAAAACTGAGTGCTAAATGCAGATGGCTGAATGCTAATTGCGTAGAATGGAAAACGCTGAACGCGGAACTTCTGAACGCTGAACGTTATTGGCCGAATGCTGAATGCCGAATGCTGAATGCCGAATGCTGAATGCCGAATGCTGACTGCCGACTGCTGACTGC
>CAZJPP010000048.1:0-10779 GCA_964547915.1 uncultured Lentimicrobium sp. | reverse complement strand
ATGGGATTGTCCGTTGATGTTGGATATGATATTGGATTGTCAGAATATTTGTCGTTAGGATTTCAAATTTCATTTTTGACAGGAACTTTATTTCAATATGAATGGAATAATGGAACAATGACAGAAACGGTTAAATTAGAAAAGGGTGAGTATGAAAGCTTAAATCGGATTGATTTTTCAGTTGGGTTAAGATTCAATAGATAAGAACTCTGCTTAACACCGTCGCCGTTACTTCGTTTTAATAGAATCTGGTTGGTTCGTAACTATATCGCCTACTTATCCGTCTTCATGTAAACTAATTTAATTAGAGATGAAGAAAACTATCCTTCTATGCATGCTTGTCGGAGCATTTAACACGGTTCTTGTTGGACAATCTAAAACTGATATTTTTGACCAATTACAGGAAAATGTCTGGTATATGCGAACTTCTGATGCCAGCACTCTTTTGTATATTACCAGTATTGGTGCAGGCGATACAATTGTGACTCTTCACGGGGGACCGGGTAATGATTTTAATTATCTGGTTGATGCAGTAAAGGAAAATTCCGAAAAAAATACTTTTATCCTCTTTGATCAAAGGGGTAGTTTGTTGTCTCCTGTAGATGATTCTCTAATAAGTAGTCTGACGCTTGATGTGATAGTGGAAGATCTGGAAACACTCAGGAAATCACTTAAACAGGACAAGATGGTCCTGATGGGACATTCTTTCGGCACTCTGGTTGCTATGTTTTATTACATGAAATATCCTGAGCATGTAAAGGGAATTATTTTAACAGCAACAATGGCACCATACATATCTGAAGACAAGCCTTTTAGCGAAATGTTGAAAGAAATTCACAAAAGGTGTGAAGACCTGAGAACCAGACCGGAGGTTACAACTGAATTGGCTAATGCAGGCTTGTCGAATGGCTCTGAATTAAGTCCGCGACAGCGATCAGACAAGTATAAGATCACCGGGCTTGCCTCTTTTAATATGTTTAACATTGCAAACTGGAGAAAATTTAAAGGAGGTGCAATCTATTATAATCCATTGGTTGATAATGCCGTCGGGGAATCCATCCCGGATACTTATGATATTCGACCCACGCTCCATATGCATCCTGTTCCAATCACCATTATTCAAGGTGATAAGGATTACATTGATCCGTCAGCGGGTTATTGGACTTCGGTTTTCTCTGATTACGATTTTGTGAAATTGAATGTCGTAAAAAATGCAAGTCATTATAGTTGGCTTGATGATAAATTGAAATTTGATGAATCTTTGAGGCAAGCAATTGACAGGATGAAGAATTAAAGTCCGGAAAGGATCACGTGAGTGTTCCTAATAAATTTTTCTCACAAAGGATGATCTTTTTATGAGAAATATGGTTTCTTTCAGATGAAAAGGTACTATCACAACGATAGCAGTTGTGAAATGTTACGATTATATTGCACACAACACTTCATTTAGTCGGCGAATGGGAAGTTTTACTATTAGGCAAGTAGTTAGGAAATACTCGGTTTTGATATGTTTTGTAATTTCCATGATTTTGATAATCAAAGCAAGTTTGGTTTATCCTGGCGGTTCACCGCTTGACAAAAATTCTATAGGGTTTGACTGGACAAAAAATTTCATTAGCAACTTGTTTGCACCAAAAGCGATAAATGGTTCAGATAACCCTGCAAGAATATGGGCAATTATTGGAATGGCATTCCATTCGTTTGGCTATGGGATTTTTTTCATCAACATGTCAAAGAAAATATCTTCAAAGCAATGGGCTAGTATTTTAAAGTATATAGGCATTGCCAACATTTTGCTTATTTTCCTGATTGCAACACCCTTGCATGACCTGGGAACAGTGTCAATCGTTTTGACATTAGTGGGCTTATTTTCAATTACTGTATTTATGTTTAAGTCAAAGCTTCAGCTGCTTAAAATAAGCTGTATTCTATGCTTGTTGACGTTTTACTGTTTCTTTTTCTTTTATGGTTTTGGATATTTGGGTTTGGCTGTCATTATGCAGAAAGTATATAATTTAAGCTCGATGCTGGTAGTTTTAGGACTGGAGTATTTTACTAAAACCGAGGACTTTGTACAATTAAGGCAAGAGGCCAAATAACATAAGTGGAAGCAACAAAGCTTACTTCGATAGCTGTGACAGCTTATTGTACTTATTACGGTATTCGATAGGAGTGAGGCCGGTTATCTTTTTGAAAATTGTTCGAAAAGCTTTTGTATCAGTATATCCTACATCATACATTACCTCATAAATATTCTTTCGGCTGGTTTCAAAACTTCTTTTGGCCGTTTCAATCTTCACTCTGTGGATATATTCCAAAACAGAGTTATTAGTGGATACTTTGAATCTTCTTTCGAAGCTGCGTCTTCCTATTGACACTAATCCGGCCAGTTCGTCGACAGTGATTTTTTCATGAATATTGTTTTCAATAAATTCCTGTGTTTGCTTTATTGCTTCATCATTGTGGTCTTTTTGTCCCTGAAACATGGCATAGGCAGATTGGCTTTCTCTGTCAATATCAACTGCAAAGTATTTTGAAGCCAGTATTGCTGTTGCTCTGTCAGTATATTTCTCTACCAAATGCAATAGCAGATTCCAGTAGGAAAGGGCACCGCCACTTGAATATATTCTATCATTTTCGGTAACAATACTGCCATCAATAACATCAATATCGGGAAACATTTCGCGAAATTCATTCTGAAATCCCCAATGTGTTGAGCACTTTTTTCCATTAAGCAAACCCGTTGAAGCTAATAAGAAAGCACCTACACATAATGATGCTACTTCTGCACCTTTATAGTATTGGTCCTTTATCCATGGCAGAAGTTTCTGATTTTTGGCAATTGCCGTTCTCATATCGCCTGATATGGCCGGTATAACTATTAAGTCAGTTTTGTCGACATCTTTTAAAAGTTTTGAAGTATGGACTGAAAACGAACCGCCATTCAGTTTTACTTCTTTTTTTAAACCGACTAATTTAACATCGAACAGAGGACTTTTATCCGAAACAACTAAAAACTGGTTTACTGCTGAAAACAAATATTGAGGGTCAGCAATTGCCTGCATAATCGAATTTTCGGGTACCAGGATACTTACATTTTTCATTTTCGGTTCATTTAGCGGTTTTAAGTAAAACAACGTTTGTCGCAAAATGCCCTTATGTTGTCATTTATGCACATTATCAATTGCATTTTCATGACGCATCTTTGTATCATCAATTTTTGAAACATGACGCAGATTAATTCTTATCTCACATTTGGAGGCAATTGTCGCGAAGCAATGACATTTTACAAAGAATGTTTTGGTGGTGATCTGTTTTTACAGACTATTGGAGAGACTCCACTTTCAGATAATATGCCGCTGAAAATGAAGAACAGTATATTACATGCGACACTCAGAAATGGTGAATTAGTGTTACAGGGCTCAGATATGACACCGCAATCAGGTCTTATCAAGGGTAACAATATTTCTCTTTCGCTAAGTTGCAGCAGTGAAGAAGAAATTAGAAGATTCTACGCGCGACTTTCGGCAAACAATAAAACTGACCACCCGTTGGAAGATGCTTTTTGGGGAGCCATATTCGGCGACCTTACCGATAAGTATGGAAACCATTGGCTCCTCAGTTTCGATAAACAATCAAATAAATAAACACTTCATAAAAATTAAAGAAAATGAAAAAGTTTAAAATATTTTTCTGGACGGCAACAATCTTTATCTTCCTGTTTGAAGGCGTAATGCCGGTTGGTACTCTGCTGTTTGATCCTCAGAATTTTAACGTGGGTACTAAGCCGTTGGGATATCCCGACTATTTTGCTTACGCGTTAATAATTTTCAAAGGGTTGGGAGCAATGGCCTTAATTATTCCTGGCGTCCATCCAAGAATTAAAGAATGGGCTTATGCAGGATTCAGTTTTAATTTGATATTTGCGATTATCAGCCATATTGTGGTTGACCGTAATATTGGATTTATAATTACTCCAGTTGTTGTTGGTGTTATTCTGTTTGTCTCATACTATTATAACTTAAAGATCAATAATCAATGGGTGAGACAGCCTGTAAACAGTCCAATTTAATAAGGTATTAGTCGATGCTCTACAGGAAGTCGATGCTCTACAGGAAAAGGAAACAAAATAATTAATCTCAAAAACTATTGTGATGCAAGATTCAATTTCAACCTGTTTGTCGTTTACAAACAATGGAGAAGAAGCCATCCGTTTTTATGTTGACATTTTCAACAAAGCATTTGGCACTGAAAAGGGTGAATCAAAAATACTTAAAACTACTTATTATGGTGAGGATGAATTGAATGACCTGTTAAGTGTTCCTGATGTACCGCAAGATATGATGCCGGGGCCTGTTGGTTCGGTAAAAACGATTCGTTTTTTACTAAACGGACAAGAATTTGTTTCTGTCAACGGAGGCGGTTTTTTTGGAAAGTTCAACGAAAGTATCTCACTGTATGTAAACTGTGATAACCAACAACAGATTGACATTTTATATGATGCGCTTTCCGTTAATGGGGAATTACAACCCTGTGGATGGGTTAAAGATAGATTTGGTTTGTCATGGCAAATTGTACCGGATTTCTTATGGGAGATGGACGAGGATGATGATAAAGTTCGCTCTCAAAAAGTTATGAAAGCATTGTATGACATGAATAAAATTGATATAAATAAACTCATGGAAGTTTGGAATGCATAATCAGTAGTATGATAGCATTTTGCCGCAACATTTGATGCAATTGGATTACGGTTTTTTTTCGTAATTTTGCGATTCTAAACTTAAAGTATTCCTAAAATGAAATTGTAGTTTCTTTCAAGACAGATAATTGACGGCGTTTGCAGTAGCGGGCGTTGTATTGTTTAATCTTTAATGAAAGGAATTATGCTTGTTTTGCAGAACATTTCATATTCTCACCTAAATAAGGAATTGCTTTTCAGCGATATAAGCCTAACGGTTCAAAATCATGAGAAGGTTGCCCTGATTGGCAATAATGGCTCGGGAAAGTCTACTTTGCTGAAGATTATTGCCGGTGATCTGTCGCCTTCAGGCGGATTTATGAGCGTTGAGTCGGTTCCTTATTTTGTTCCACAGATTTTCGGACAGTTTAACCATCTGTCTATCGCTCAGGCGTTAGGCATTGACGGCAAACTGGCTGCCCTGAAGGATATCCTTGACGGGAGCACCACTGAGGCTAATTTCAATATGCTCAACAACGACTGGACGGTTGAAGTGCGTTGCGCGGAAGCTCTTAACTACTGGCAGCTTGAGGGGTTGAATTTGTCGGACAAAATGGAAGCACTGAGCGGGGGTCAGAAGACAAGGGTTTTTCTGGCTGGCATTCAGATTTATCAGCCTGATTTGGTTTTACTTGATGAGCCAAGCAATCATCTTGACATCCCCGGAAGGGAAATTCTGTATGATTTCATTGAATCGGCGAGATGCGCTTTACTGGTGGTGAGTCACGACAGGAAGCTGTTAAATATGATGGAGCGGGTGTGTGAATTGAGTAGTGAGGGGATTAAAGTGTATGGCGGTATTTATGATTTCTATAAGGAGCAGAAGTTGATTGAGAATAATGCTTTGAGCCAGGACATCCAGAGCAGGGAAAAAGCGTTGCGCAAAGCAAGGGAGAAGGAACGGGAGACTCTTGAGAGGCAGCAGAGATCTGATAACAGGGGCAAGGCTAAACAAGTGAAATCGGGTGTTGCCCGCATTATGATGAATACTCTGCGGAATAATGCAGAGAACAGCACTTCGAAGCTTAAAAGTGTTCATGCCGAAAAGATTGAAGGAATAACACGCGAGTTGCTCGATCTGCGTTCTTCGCTTCCTGAAGTTGACAGGATGAAGATTGGCTTCGACAATTCAGCGCTGCACAGGGGCAAGGTTTTGTTTAAGGCTAACGACATAAACTTTGCTTATGGAAGCAGTCCTGTATGGACCGATAACCTTACTATGCAGATAGTGAGCGGGGAACGCATAGCTTTGAAAGGCAGGAATGGCTCAGGCAAAACGACTCTGATCAATCTTATAACCGGAAAGGCTGAACCGGGCACCGGTTCGGTTTACCGATCGGAAAATAAAGCAGTGTATGTTGACCAGGATTATTCTTTGCTCGATAACAGGCTGAGCGTGTATGAGCAGGCACAGCAGTTTAACATTGCCGCCTTGCAGGAGCATGAAGTGAAAATAAGGTTGAGTCGCTTTTTGTTTTCGAAAAACGATTGGGATAAAAGTTGTGGTACTCTGAGTGGTGGCGAGAGGATGCGTTTGATGCTTTGTTGCCTGACTATTTACAGTAAATCGCCCGATATACTGGTTTTTGATGAGCCTACCAATAATCTTGATATTCAGAATGTTGAAATACTCACTGCTGCAATAAATGAGTATCAGGGGACGCTAATAGTGGTGTCGCACGATGAAACGTTCATAGAACAGATAGGCATTGACAGAATTATTGAGCTTTGACAATTGAGCAATGAAAAGCAAATGGCCGAACACCCTGTCCAGTGCCCGGCCATTCATTTTAGTTCAGGAATTTATTTTTTAATCAGTTTAAAGTTTTCAGTTTGGCCGTCGGGCATTGTAACCTTCACAATGTAAATCCCCGGTGCATAGGAGTTCATACTAATCCTTTTGCTTTTTCCATCAATTTTTATCTGATCAACCTGCTGTCCGGTTAGGTTTCTTATGCTGATGCTTTCGATTTCCATTTGGGATTCGATGTCCATATAGTCGTTTACCGGATTTGGGTAATAGCTGAAGTTTGATGATGTTTCAATGTCGTTAACAGGGGTAAGGTCTTCACAGAAACCGTCTATGACAAATGTTTGATTAGCACCTTCGTTCATAAACCATGTTTCTCCACCATCGTATGATGAGAAGGAATTGCCTCCGATTGCTTCACGGGTTGTTGCTTCCCAGAATAGTTCTTCGGTTGCATTAGGTGTTGTAATTACATCTATAAAATAAGTGCCCGGGGTAAGTTCCACAGGTTCAGGGAATGTAAATCCTGCCTCAACAGCAACTAACTCATAAAATAATCCTTCAAAAGCATGGTATCCATGAAATGTTTCATAGGATGGCCCGAGGTTTGGGAATGATTTCACGATGTCACCGGGTGTGTCATTTAACACCTTCCTGATATTGATGGTTGCGTTATGTATGCCGCCACCTGTTAGCAGAAGGTTCATTTTAAACCCTGTAACGTTGAACTTTGAGTTTTCTGCTACAATAAAATCGTCAGCTATGTTCATAAGCATTCCATCTGCAATAAATGGCACTCCTGTTTCATAGTCATTCTGCATATTTTCCTGAAAACAAGGCTCGCCTAAATCGGGGATTTCTTCGCCACTTTCGGAGCATGTTCCGCTAATCTGAAATACAAAATCATAGTACCCGGTGCCTCCCCAGTCTTCATCTTCGAATTTGGAGAAGTCGAATGCTCCATAATTTTGATTGTACTCGTTGGTAATTTCCCACCATGCTCCCTGGTCGTCGCCTGCTGCTGCGGATATCTGCAGGAAGTATTTTCCTCTGCCTAGTTCAACAGCGGAAGGAAGATTGATGGTGATAGTGTAAACTGACAGTTCCTCGTTTGAGTATGCAAATTCCTGTGATGCCGGCACAAGTTGGGGAAACGATTGTATCACGTCTGCTGGCATTCCCTCTGTTTCTTCAAGTATATTAATATCAACATATGGTAAGTCGGCCGGTCCTTTAAGTAGGTTAAAGACAACCTGCCCAGGTGTGAATAGTTTACCGAAAGGGACGTCAAAATCTGTTGCGCCGGTGTACTCATATAATCCGCCGGTTGAAATGTTAACGCCATTGATGGTAGAGTCGGTCACTGTTCCAAATGAGCATTCTTCTCTTGTCTGGGCAAAAGAGGCAAGCCCTGTAATCAGAAACAGTGCAGCTAGTAGTTTTTTTCTCATAAGACTTTTATTATAGGTTTGAGTGAGTAAAAGTAGATTCATTATCTGTTTCAAGATATCGCTTTATTTACGAAATGTGATATTTTGAAAGTAAAAAACTAACTCTAAAATGCTGATATTGTTCGGTTTAACTTGATAATGCATTAGCTGAGTTGCGTCGGGTAGCCTCCCTTAAAAATGCCGATGGCGATATGCCCGTAACACTTTTAAACACAGTGGTGAATGAGCTGTGCGACTGGAAACCGCATTGTTCAGCCAGATAGCTTATCTTGTAATTCAGATATTCGGGGTGGGTATGAATCATTTCGCAGATATAACGTATTCTCAGTTCGTTGATATATGCGTTGAAATTTTTGCCTTTATGCTTTTTGATGGTTTCAGTGAGGTAGGTTGGATTCGTCTTCAACTGCACAGCAACAGATGCAACCGTGAGTTTCTGGTTGATGTACTTATGTGTAAGCTCAAACTTTTCGAGTTTGGCAAGAACATCTGTTTCAGCACCTGCCGGTATTCCGGTTGAGAGAGCAGGCTCTCTGGAACTCCCTTCATCATGCGATTTAGTCTGCGTATTAATGTCGGGCGTGTTTTCATTGCTGATTTCAATGCTCCTTTGGAGTTTTTGAGAAGAATTATTGCCTTGCTTTTCTTCTAATTTTTCCAGAATACCAAGATAGATGTTTCTTTCCCTGTTCCGCTTACGCGACAGGGACAGGATGACCGCCCCGCTTGATATGAGTAATAGTATGATCCCACCCGCCAGCATACGGTTCCTGGTTTTGCTCCTTGTGATGTCGGCAAGGTAACTTTCCTGCTCCGCGGTAACTGCTGTGCTGATTGCTTTCATTGCAGTTTGCCTGACATTCGGATTGATCTGCAGGTGCTTTTCAGTGTACAGGATGTACTTTTCCTTGTCGCCGGTAGCCTTGTAATTCTGTGCTAACTGATAGAAAATATCAGATTTCAGTCGTTCGTCATTAAATGATTCATCATTCAACACGACAAGAAGTGTATCAATTGACCTCTGATTGTCACCTTGATGAGAATAAACTTTTGACAGGGCGAAATAGATAAAGTATTTCAGGTTGGTATTTTGATGATTCATTACGCGTAGTGCCTGATTGTAATAGAACTTTGCCGAATCGGGCTGATTTAGGTTAAAGTACGAGTTGCCAAGATTATAAAGGGCTCTCTGGTAATGATATTCTGAAAAATATTCAGGTGCTGAAATTTTGCCAATTTGCTGAAGTGAGTTCTGATAATGAACTTTTGCACTGACATACTTCTTTTGATCAGAATCGAGGTTGCCCATCTCGATAAAATAAAGCGCACTAAGACTGAACTTCAGGTCACCATCAGGTAAACGGTCAATCTGTTGTCGTGACTTCTGAAGATAATAGAGTATTTTCTCAGTGAAATTGAGGTAAGAATACTGATTGGCTATTGAGCCATAGATTTTTGCCAGCAACTCGGGACTGTTTGATTTTTCAGCAAATGACTTAGCAAGAAACAGCATCTCCGTTGATTTGTCGGGATTGGGCCTGACATCATCTAGATATGCCCCCGACATTCTGAAGGCAATTTCAAACTTCTGTTTATTCGACAGTGACCGGGCTAATAAGATATTACCGGTATTTATAATCTTTGCTGACTCGCGGTCAGTGTATTTATTGAAGATACTTATCAGGCTATCAGTAGAATTCTTATTTCGCTCCTGAGCGTTGGCAGCAGGAGATAAGAGGAAAAAGATTACAGGTATTAATAATTTTATTAGACAGCCTTCCAAGGAAATAAAATTTTCTCAAAGATAAAATTTCTTTCTCAACCTTGTGAGCATATATCCCCAGACAATTGTATATAATCCGATACTGCCGATAACTGCGTGCATCCAGTTGAACTGTCTGAGGAAAATAACCTGAATGACAATCCATCCTGTGATGATAGCACCCTGGGCAAGGACTACCAGATTGTAGTTGTTCCATTTCTTGCGGAAGGCAATGAGGGTGATGATGATTCCGATTCCGATAGTGCTGAAAAGTACGATTCCCGGAATCAGGAAACTGTGAAAGGGGGAGTGCTGAAGGATTGTATCCACTGTCATACCGAGGTCTTTACCGGTAGGTTCTGCTATCATGGAGAAGCCTGCAGCTAATGCATTCAGGCTGGTGATTATTAGTAGGATTATTCCTATGGTGTTGAGGGTTTTCATTTTTTTTGGTTTGTTTGGTTTATACAAATATCAGAAAATTGTTCATTGTTTTTGGTTTTTTGTTCTTTGTTACCCTTAGTTCTCTTAATTAATCCTCTTTTTCTTCAACATCTCTTTTTCTACTTTTTTGCTTGATCAAAAAAGTAGCAAAAAAATCACGGCTACGGGTACTTCCGCTAAATTCAGGCTTGTATTTCACCAAAGGGCAAACTCGACCTCTACTCTTCTATGAATTCGTCAGTCAGCATTCAGTCCCAACTCTGGAACACTGAAACTCTGAAACACTGAAACTATGAAACGATGAACTGCTGAACGCTGAACGCGGAACCATACTTATGGCGTCTCAGACAGTGCCCTTTGATAGCGTGAGTAGTGGAAACAAGCCTGAATTCTTAACACTCCAGTACCCTAGGCCGGTCCTATAAACTGATCTTTGTTCTTTATTCTTGGTTCGATGTTAAGAGTATCGAATATTGTTTAAGGAATCTTTTAGTGCGTGGGATGATAATAAAGAACAATGAACCAAAAACAAAGAGCAGTTTCTGAAACCCTGAAACGCTGAAACATTGGAACTCTGGAATGGTCTGGCCCCCTATAAAGATGGACAGAAGTTCGCCACAAAACCGTACTTTTA
>CAZJPP010000047.1:0-11304 GCA_964547915.1 uncultured Lentimicrobium sp. | reverse complement strand
TAACAAAATGTCAAACAATTACGAAATGAGTCCAGTTTTATGGGGGCCAATACAAGTTTTCAGAACAAAGAACAAAGAACAATGAACTAAGAACATTAACAAAAGTCGTAACTTTACTGCAAAAGTCGTGTAATGAGCAGAGGATTTGTAAAAGAGGATGATCAGGAGGATGTTCCGTTTGTTGCGCCGAGAGCCTATCTGCCGCAAGGCACTACAAATTACGTGACTCCGGCTGGAATGGAAGCTTTGCTGGCTGAGCGGGATGAGCTTCTTAACGAGAAAAACCAATGGCATGGGCATAATGAGAATGAACGCCGTGTTGCCTTTAATCACATAAATGCCCGTTTGACGCTTCTTGATGAAAGGATCTCATCTGCAAGGGTAATTTCGCCGGGTGACAAGCCTTCTGATGAAGTGAGGTTTGGCAATACCGTAGTAATAAAGGATACGAAAACCGGTGAAACCCAGACGCTTCAGATTACGGGAGTTGATGAGGCCAACCCGTCAAAAGGCAAACTGTCGTTCATTTCGCCTTTATCCCGTTTACTCACCAATAAGAAGGTTGGCGACAAGATCAGACTTAAGAGGAATATTGGAGATGTTGAGTACCTGATTGTTGAAATCAAATAAGAATGTTCTTTGTTTTTTGTTCTTGGTTATGAGTATCGAAAATTGAAGTTTTTTTTTCTGAGTTCTATAGGTAACAAAGAACCAAGAACCAAGAACAATGAACAACTCTGGAACATTGAAACACTTGAACGTTGGAATGGTCAACAAAGAACAAAGAACAAAGAACCAAGAACAAAGAACAGTTCAAGAACTATCTCGCCACAACAAACTCCCCTCTAACATCCCTTCCCTTGCCATCGCGAAGCACAAAAAAGTACAACCCTGCGGGACGGCCTTCATTAATAACCTTGATTTCATCATCGGTGCAGCCGGTAATTGTCTCCAATACCTGACCTGAAGAATTGTAAACCGTAAGGGAATGCTGAACCTTATCGGGATTGCTGAACCTGACGTATGTAACCGAACCCGAAGGGTTGGGATAAACCGAGCATTGCTTCGGCACTATGTTTCCGGCAGCAACCGAACTGGTGTCCTTCATAATATCCAGCACAATGCCTTCCACCACGGTGAGCCCCATCGGAAACTCTTCGGGCAGCAGGTACCAGCCGTTGTATGAACCGCCCCACCCAAAGTTTATGTGATAGTATTCATCAGTGTTGTAGCCGTCAACCACCACATTATGTCCGGTCTGCCAGGCCTCATCAACCACGGCCAGGTGAGCCGGCAGCGTATCTATGATATTCTCTTTCAGGCGATCCCACAAATCGGCATCATTTTCATCGACGAGCGACACCGTGCTGAAGCCAAACCTCAGGTAAGCATCAAGAGCCTGGTTAACGCCAAAAGTCCCCGAACCCTCCGAAGTATACACCTGCTTGCAGGCCACGCCACATGCAAAAACCAACGCTGCCTCATCGGTCGCCGTAAGGTCAGTGCCTGCCTGCCAATGCTCGTTCGCCGTTGCCAGGTACTCGTTCAATTGCGGAAATGAGGCAAAGTCAATCGTCTCATAATCATCGTCAATCTGGTAATTCCTGCCGGCATATGCGTGGTAGTAATCGTCGTTATCGTCAAAAACCGTATTGTTGGTGCACTTATGGAAATCGAGAATCATCGCCATGGCCACCGAAGGGCATCCGGCGAAACTCCTTGTTTGCGAAACCGGGTCCATCGGACAAAAGTCATTATAAGGTGCAGTCTGCGTGTAGTTGGTTTTAACCCAGCCATTACCGTTTGCAGGCCACTGGTCATATTTTTCGCGTTTGCCGGATGTGCTCTTCACGTTCTGCTCAAACCTGTCGAAGATACCGGGGTACTGCGCGTACATGTCGAGCTTCCTGCCGATATCGGCCTTAATAAGTTGATACAACGGGTTCAGTGCGTCCGGGACACCGAAATTACTCTCAAACGAATACGCCAGCACCTTGGGCATGAACGAGGGCACGGGCACCACCACGTAGCCCACGGGGTTAAGATGGAACACCCATGCCAACGGTTGGTCCTTCTGGAACATCAGCGAACAGGATGCGATTGTGAATGAACCATCGGTAAAACGGCTTAAATGCTGAACTGCAATTTCCTGCGCTTTTTCGGCACCTATAACGGACTGCTTATCAGACTGTGCGGTTGATCCTGCCTGCAGCCTCATGCCGAAGGTGCACGACAGTAAAACGATGACAACAAAAATCAGACGGCGTTTCATATCCAACATATTTTAAACACAAATGTATAATAAATATATTAACCGCGCCGATTTATTTTTTATTCCTGAACTCAGTGAGGTACAGCTTAATAGTTTCAACGTCCTCAGGGGTTTTCTCGTTTCTGTACCTTTCCAACAGATCGGTGAATGGTTGCAACAATTCCGACATACTGTCCTTCGACAAATACTCCATCTTTCCGGAATCAAGATTCATCACATAATAAAAGCGCTTCAGGGCAAGAGATCCACTCGCCAGGCCTCCTGCAACCGGTCCGCCTATCGCACCGGCAATTGCCAATTGTTCTCTTATCTCCTTATCAAAACTTATAGCGGCAGAAAAGTAAAGCTTATCATTAATCCTTTCAGCGAAAGCATACCAAAGTCCAAGTTGATGAAATGCGCAATTAAGAAACAGAGAATCATTTGATTTAACGGCCCATACCTCTTTTTTGAGAGATTTGCTCAGAGCCTTATCCTCAGAATAAACCTTAAAATCATTACCACCGCTCATATAAATCTGACTCCGGGTTCTTGCTTCCACCAACATGTTATTGGTTGTATCAGCCTTATCCGAAACAAAATCAGAGAAAGAACGATAAATAACACCGCTTTTCTGGGCGCACACCGACGACAACATACAGAACATCAGCAAAGAAAGAATGGAGGTTTTAAGATTCATGACTGAACAGATTAAATGATCAATGACTAATTAGCAAAAGTAAGAAATACATATTAATTTTGCTAAGTTGAAACAAAATAGCATAGTATACAAGTTTGGGTGATATAAAGTGACGCGACAGTGCCGTAGTGCACAAGATGCTTCATTTGATATTCCTTGGATATAGATCTACATCAAATAAGGGGTTAGTAAGGTACAGATCTACATAGAATCTACTTATTATGCAGATTTGTGCCTGATGAAGTGCTGGTAAAGTGCAGATCCTTATCCAGTTAATATTCAATCAATCCTCAATCCCGATAAGGTTAATAAATCAAAATTTGAAAACCACTATATCAAAAACAACTAAAACCTACTCAAAATGGCAATTGTACTAACTAACGGCAATCTTTCCGGTAAATTGAAAGGTCTGGTATATACTTCCAGAAATGGCATTACTTACGTAAGAATCTCCGGTGGCCCGAATAAATCCAGAACATCAAAACAACATAACCAACGAGCTAAATTTCAGGCTACAAGCAGATTTGTGGGGCAGATTCTCGAACCTATTAAAATAGGGTGGAAGGATAACAATTCCCAGCACTTCAATAAGGCGGTAAGCTACCATTTCAACAACTCAATTGAGGCTATTGATGATGAGAGTGACACCGGAAAACAAGAGTTCCTGATAAATATTGAAAAAGTGCTGATGGCGAAAGGGGAGATGCCCCCACCGGTAATCACATCACTCACCCGCGACAATTCAGAAATCTGTCTTGAATGGGAAACCAAATTGCTGGATAAAAAGCACCGGCAATCCGATTCAATGATCCTGGCAGTTTGGAGGCCCGGGTCAAGAGCAAAAGTATTCATCGACCTCGGCAATCGCGCCAAAGGTAATGCACGGGTTTTGCTTCCACACGAATTTCAGGAACCAACACATTTTTGGGCCTTCTACCGAAACATGATATCAGAAAGCCCCAAAAGCGAGCTTAACGTGTCAAATTCAGTATACTTGGGGGAGAAGTGATGAGGGCAAAAAACGAGAAGATAGATTCATTGGTTTATTTTGGTATAAGATGAAATAGGTTTCTAAGCAATTAGCACTAGATTTAGCACAATAAGTGGTTCAAAAATAGATAAAGTGCCAGATGAAAAGAGAATTGAGAATTTGAGCAGAGATGTAATTAAAGAGCTACTAACTTGAAGATTTATCTGTATTTTTGAACATTATGAATAAACTAAAATTTTCTGGTGTGTGTTTTTTGGCTTAAGAATTTGATTTAGGCTATCGAGGTACCAAAAGTGACTCTGATTAATAGTATGATTAAGAAGTGAGGAAGTAGCTGAATTGCTATTTGTGCTTTGTAATGTAACCCGATGGAAATAAATAAGTACTACTGTTAAAATCTATGGGAAGAATGTTGGGAATGATGCTTATTTTAGGATTTACAATTTCAAGAATGAGAATGGGTAAGGAATTTTCTATTCAAAATAAGCCAAGATGTTTCGAAAATAATAATGCTGACGACAGAATATGACAGTGTTAATGCCGATTTTTGCTATAAAAATGGAACATAAATCACTTTACTTTAAGTTTTTATATGGACAGATTGACGCCAGCTGAGAGAAGAAAAAACATGCAAGCTGTGAGATCTTCAGGGTCAAAAATAGAAACGAAGCTAGCAAAGGCATTATTTGCATTAGGATATAGATATCGCAAGAATGATAGGTCTGTTTTCGGGAAACCAGACCTTACATTCAAGAGATATAGAATAGCTATTTTTGTCGATAGTGAGTTTTGGCATGGCAAAGATTGGGAGTTAAGGAAGTTTGATCATAAAACCAATGAGAAATTTTGGCATACAAAGATTGAACGTAATATTGAACGAGATAAGGAAGTGAATGATAAGTTATTGGTTGAAGGATGGAAAGTATTAAGATTTTGGGGAAATGATATAAATAAAAATTTAAGTTGTTGCATCAACAAAGTTCAAAGTACAATAAATGAAACTGAAGGAAAAAATACTAATTGACGAAATTAACGGTAATAAGTACAAAATTAGATTAGTAGAATCTGTTCCATCTAATCACAAAAAGGCTGTCATAACACATTATCTACATAATATAGATAATGGTTTGGCAAAACATTTTGAAAAGGATGCTTTAAACTATCTAAATGAACACTTGAAAAGCCAGGAGGGACAGCAAAACAATCTTTCTTTGGTTGCTGAAAATGCTTTACAGCAACTTCTTTTTGAAGTAAATAACGTACCTTTTCCAACCCCTTATGGATATACATTCAAGTTTATCGATCTATTTGCAGGAATAGGGGGTTTTCGAATTGCGTTGCAAAGTCTAGGTGGAAAGTGTGTTTTCACTAGTGAATGGGACTCGGAAGCACAAAGAACATATAGAGCAAATTTTGGCGAAGTACCTTTTGGCGACATCACAAAGGAACAAACAAAAAAATTCATACCTGATGACTTTGATGTTTTATGTGCCGGTTTTCCTTGCCAAGCATTTTCTATTGCCGGTAAAAGAGGTGGGTTTGAAGACACAAGAGGAACATTATTTTTTGATGTCGCTGAGATTATTAAAAGAAAACAGCCAAAAGCATTTTTCTTAGAGAATGTAAAAGGATTAAGAAATCACGACAAAGGAAAAACACTTGATACAATCCTAAACGTTTTAAGAAACGATCTTAATTATTTTGTTCCTGAGCCAAAAATTGTTAATGCTAAAGATTTTGGTGTCCCGCAAAACCGTGAACGTATATATATTGTCGGTTTTCGTAAAGATATTGGCGTTAAGCATTTTGAATATCCTAAACCTTTAAATATAGATGTAAAATTTTCGGATGTTAAAGAGAAAGTAGTCCCAGCAACTAAGTACTTTTTATCGACTCAATACATCCAAACATTAAGAATGCATAAAGAAAGACATAAGGAAAAGGGAAATGGCTTTGGATATGAAATTATTCCAGATGATGGAATCGCTAATGCTCTTGTAGTGGGTGGAATGGGTAGAGAAAGGAACCTCGTTTACGACCATAGAATTACTGATTTTTCGCCAACGACTAATATCAAAGGAACTGTAAATCGTGAAGGTATTCGCAAAATGACTCCTGGCGAATGGGCTCGACTTCAAGGTTTTCCAGAAAACTTCATAATCCCGGTTGCAGATGCTTCAGCCTACAAACAATTCGGAAATTCTGTTGCTGTCCCGGCAATCAGAGCCACTGCTGCAGAAATAATTAAAAAAATTATAAAGAATGATAAAAGGAAATAAAGGCGAGTGGAGTGAATTATATGTCTTAGTAACACTTCTTGCTGAAGGCAAGCTATATCAGTCGGACTTCAATCTCGAGAAAGACTTAAATAATGTTTATGAGATAAGTAAGGCTTATAAAAGTGAATCTAATTATTACCTCGAGTTTGATAGAGAAGAACGTATTACTCTTTCGAAAGTACAAGATGACAAAAGGGAAGTTATTACAACATTTTCTCAGGAAGACATGCAAAATGTTGCAAAGATTTTGTATAATGGAATTAATGAGGGAACAGGTAGTTTTGCTATAGTTGAAGCTGATCGTTTTTTATCCACGTCTTTGATCAAAAAGCTTAAAGCTGATCCTTCTGTAAAAGCAGATATCAAATTAAGAATCTATGACCATAGGTTGGCAAAGGAAACTGATCTAGGATTTAGTATTAAATCGTTAATTGGAGGAGATTCTACATTGTTTAATACAGGTCCGGGTAACAATTTCATTTATTCAGTTGAGAATAAACTGAAGGAATCCATTAAAGCATTCAACTGCAGAACTTATCAAGCTCCTGGGGGGGTATCAAAAATTGCCTATCGCCTTCGCGAATTAGTCAAACTAGGCTCTGAAATTAAGTTTCAATCTATTCAATCAAACCAATTATGGAAGAATCTGAGATTGGTAGACGGTGACTTACCCGAAATTTTGGCTTGGGCTTTGTTTTATCGCTGGGTATATAGAGAGCCCTCATTAAAAAAGATTGCAGAGCTTCTTGAGAATATTGATCCTTTGAACCTATATGATAATATAGTGAACGAGCAAAAATTCTATGAATACAAAATAAAGAGATTTTTAACTGAAGCGGCAATGGGAATGACATCAGAAAAACCATGGCTAGGCGAATATGATTCCTTTGGAGGTGTTATTATTGCAAAAAATGATGGCGACATTGTTTGTTTTCACATTTATGATTTCAATCTATTTAGAAATTACTTACTTGATAACACGGTGTTTGAACAACCTTCAACTGGAGAGGATCCAAATAATCCCGGTAATATTCGCGCTCTCGGAAAAAAGTATTATTATGGTTGGTTATATCAGGAAGATTCAGATTTGCGTTTCAAAATTAATTTGCAGATTAGGTTTAAATAATCCCAACATCTTGTAATTATCAATACATTTATTTACCGAAAGTGAATAATTTGGCTCAGAAGAATCAAATTTTTAATCTATTGAAATTTGTTTTACGGAACAAACCTCTCTTCAAAGTGATACCTTAAAAAGTTCTTATTCGGTAAAAATCGAGATGGTAATATTATAGGTTTGTCATGGTATGCAGTGAAATAGTCATATATACACTCATCCTCAGATTTATTGAGTAAAACGGAAGATACTTTTACCACATAATCAGGTGTGATTGTTAACAACCCATTCTCAAAAGCTCTATCGTGAAGGGCATTAATGGCTATTCCGTTTGAAGGATTTAACCTGTTACTTTCATCAATTTTCCATGGACGAATGTGACTGGCAATTAACAATTCACTTTGCTTTATACCTGTAATGCAACAGGTATTGTCATACGCTGATAATACTCTTTGCCTAAATAGTCGTTGATTGACTCGTGCTTTAATTAGTTGATCTCTTGTATATCCTCTGACATCATCAATCTCCTCAATTTCTGTTGGGAGTAATATTGGCTTCAAGGATTTGGAAGACCATAGCTTTTCGGCCTCAAAGGGTAAAATATCCCAATTGTTGTAAAACTCATTCCATATCTCTCGATCTAATTTACTACTGTTCTGGGCTCCTTTTATTCCCCGCTTTTGCAGGCTAGGGTCAAGACTAGCAAGATTTACTAATTTAAAAGCTACAGACCCAGGGCTTCGATCAATAAGCTTCGACAATTCAATAATATCCTCATTTCCTGCATGCAATTTCCCAAATGGAAGCTTGCAGTAGAGATTCATGGCTAGAATCAATTCATCTCTGGTCCAAAGACGTTGACCTACTTTGAAATAGCCGCTCTATAGGCTTCAAGCTTAAATTGCATGGTTTCTCCTTTCTGGCCTATATTCTGAGGGTTTGGTAACAAGATACATTTTACTTTTCTGCCATTTATTTCAAAACTGTAAAACTCACTATTTCTGTTATAATGTTTTAAAAGCTTTTCGAGACTGACAGGTTTAACTCCTTTAATTGAGTGTAAAAACCAATTGGCTGCACTCTGGTATACAAATAGGACTGTGTCAATTCTTGTGTCCTTGATGATCTCAGGGAGATTAAAGTACTCTAATGGAATAATGTGCCTATCCTCAACTGAATCAGGTATTAATCTTGAGTATTTTTTGATAATATCGCACAAACCCAGATTCAGGGAACTGAGTATTTGTTCTTTCTCATTTGTAGCAAGCAAATAAGACCCAGAATAGATTGTTTCACTGTTAGTCGATATGGTCTTTAAGATATCCCATAATCTGGTTCTTGGAGAGTTTGAAAAATAATATTCTGAAGTTTCCGGTGGTAATGTGCCGACAATCAATTTGGTTGTGTTATTAAAAATGACCGGTCCGAATCGATGGGTTAAAACTGCAGGTTCAGCGAATATTTCCATAGTAGAATCTTATAATTACAATGTAAAGTTATGAGAATAAATTTTCCGATTGAGATTCAGCAACAAAAATTTACCTGAACAAAGAAAATAGACTTGCGTGCTTTACCATTCCTCATGTGATGGTATCCTCATATATCCCGAATCATTTAAACTGATCCGTTGAGGGACTGCTTACTGCTAATCATCCAGGAAATACAATTCAGTGCCTCTTCACACTCAATAATCTCCTTGGAATCATTGCTTTAAATACAGCTTGAACTGGAATATGAAGGGAAGAGCTGATGAAATTGCAGCAAGGTCTGTTCATCTTCATCAATGCCAAAGTTGGAATAAGCAGTAAGTAACTAATTTGCATAAAGACTAGTGCTAGAATTTTCGAAGCCAATCTGATTAAGACACGATTGATAGATGCCCATCCAAAAGAGCTCCCATAGCGGCATAGTCCAACTCGGTTTTATTCATCAGTTACTTTACACCTTGCATTTCCTTCACTTACATTTTTTTACATTAAAACATTCTTTATACATTTGTGTAAACGATGAATAAAACGCTATTACGTTAGCAGCAAGAATAAATAGTACACAGATTAACTATAATTGAACAATAGAAAAATGATAATAAAAGTACTTCGCGATTTGGAAAACCATCATATAACGTTCCAAACACTATATTTTTAACATGGGATGACTGGAATGATTATTCTTTTTGTACTCTATTTGGAATGTATTATGCTGACTCTAATTCTGAATTACATGAAATTGGCGCAGTAAAAATCGGATACTTTGGACAAGTCGAAGGCATTAACGAGAGAAAACTTTCTATTGGAATCGAATTAAGCGCATTGGATGAAACTCATTTTTCATTAGGTCAATCAGACAATTACTATTCAAATCTAAATAAGCTTGGAGACGAAGCAAGAGACCAAATTCTTGATGCATTAAATGATATAGCAAAAGACGAAGAATTGTATAAAAGAGCTATTAAAGAACGAGTAACTAAGATTTCCCTCTTAAGATTTGTGAGTCCAGCAACAGTAAAAAGTCAATTCAACAGAATTGCTCAAGGAGGTGTTAGGCTTACGGAATATAATTTCAGGTTTATTGCGCCAAAAATTAGAAAGGATTCTTCAAATTTTGATTTAAATTTTAAAATTGAGCCTGAATCTTTTCCACCAACAAATATTCATGTTCTTATTGGCAGAAATGGTGTTGGCAAAACTCACCTAACCAATAATATGATTAGCACTTTGTTGGATGATAAAAATGGACAAAATGGCGAGTTTGAATTCTATGATGATTCTGACGATGAAAATGAATTCGCAAATTTAATCTCAGTCTCTTTTAGTGCATTTGATGATATGGAGCCGAGACCAGAAAAAAAGGATAAGACAAAAGGTTTACAATATTCTTATATAGGTCTCAAAATGATTGAATCAATAAAAGATAATTTAATAGGGACGAAAAGTGTAATAAAACTTAAAAATGAATTTTACAAAAGCCTTTATTACTGTCGAAGCTCAAAGAAAATGCGATGGAAGACAGGAATTGAAATGTTAGAATCTGACCCAAATTTTAAAGACGCTGACATTAAGTATTTAATCGACATTGAAGATGATGAAGAGTTTAAGAAACAAACATATAGTATTTTTAATAGGCTAAGCTCAGGCCACAAAATAGTTCTTTTGACTATCACTAGAATCATTGAAACTCTACAAGAAAAAAGTCTTGTGTTAATTGATGAGCCAGAAGCACATTTACACCCACCTTTATTATCAGCATTTATTAGGGCTTTATCCGAATTATTGATTTTAACGAATGGTGTTGCAATCATTGCAACTCATTCCCCTGTAATATTGCAAGAGGTTCCAAAAAGTTGTGTATGGAAGCTCAGGAGAATTGGGGCTGAGGCTATCTCTGAAAGGTTGAATACAGAAACTTTTGGGGAAAATGTTGGCGTTTTAACTAATGAAGTATTTGGTTTAGAAGTAACAAATTCCGGATTTTATAAGCTTCTCGACAAAGTTGCCAAGGGAAAAAATAATTATGAAGAAGTCATAGAATATTTTGGAGGACAATTAGGGATGGAAGCTAAAGCAATACTTATGACTTATTATGCATAATCTTATGAAAAAGTTAGATAAACCAGAAATAAGTGCTAAAGATTCTTTTCAAACTTGTATAAGTATAGTTAAAAATTCAGACTTAAAATCAAGACTAACTGCTTGCGAACAACTGATTATCGATGCTGAAAAAGAATTAGAAACAAAAATTGCAACAGAGAACATTCACACGATTCGGAAAGAACGAATTATAAATGGTAATGTGACTGCCGAGGAATTAGAGAAAGTATACACTCAACGAATGGCAAAAAAAGACGTACCCGGTAGAGCAATTTATGACAAGTTAATGTCAGCCCCAAAACTAGGTGTCACCTTGCACCAATTTTGGTTCTTCGTCAAATTTGATGAATTATCCTACTTTGCTAAGCACAACTTTCTT
>CAZJPP010000046.1:0-11407 GCA_964547915.1 uncultured Lentimicrobium sp. | reverse complement strand
ATTTCCTTTGCTATTGGCACCACATCAAGAGTGTCCTGACTTAAAGAAAAGTGTTCAAGATTAGGATCCTGCTGACCTGCAGGCATATCATCATAGCTAAAATCCGACAAAGAGAAATCCGAAGCTCCCATAGTAAGGCGCAAATATGAGAGTCCAATGCCTGATTCAGGATCAAAGAGATTTGTCAGCAAACTGTTTCTGGCACCTGCACTCATCTTCCTGTTGATGAGATATGCCGATGATCCTGTAAGTGCAGCTCCAAATCCTTCTATTGTCTGGTACGTTACAGCAGTATCAACTGTTACCACCGGCCAGGTACCATTGTATGATTTTTTGACAGGGATGTCCGATTCACGGTTAAACAGTTTGGTCTGATCTCCTCTTGTTAAATAAACCTGCGCAAATACTGAGTCAGTAACCGGCGGGACTATAATATCATCATCATCCTTGTCCTTATTACCACAGGCTGTTAAACCGAAAAACGAAAAGGCCAATAGTAATAAGACCCTGGGTTTTAGGAAGTCCATAAATTTAGTTTTTTTAAGTTTCATTAGTTATTAGCATTTGAAACAACCACCGGGCACTCATTTACCCGGTGTTTGTTTCAACTTGTAGATTCTCAATCAGGCATCAATAACCCGGATTCTGTACCAGCTTAGTGTTATTATCAAGTTCTGATTGTGGGATCGGGAACCATAATCTGTCTTCATTTATAGGATAATTCAATGGCTGACCATCAGGTCCCGTTACATTACTCATAACTTGAAGAGCACGACCGGTTCTCATAAGATCGAACCAGCGGTGTCCTTCAAAGGCAAGCTCCATTCGACGCTCTCTGGCAATAATATCACGCATTTGTTCCTGCGAACCAACAGAAACCGGATTGAGGTCTACACGCTCACGTATCTCATTAACCAGGTCGGCTGCACCGGACTGGTCACCGGTCTCATTCAGTGCTTCTGCCCTTAAAAGCATTATGTCAGCAAGTCGCAGGAATATGTAGTTCTGCGGACTTGGGCTCGAAATATTCCGGTATTTATAGGCAAACGGGAATGAAGCAGATGGCCAGTATGGATCGGTCCATTTTCCTGATACGTCCTGAAAACTGATTGAGGCATTCAACCTTATCTCATCACCTTGTGATTCGAATAGTTGTACCAGGTCATTGGATGGTGTGTTAAACTTCTTCCAGTCTGTTCCAAGGAACATACTAGCTCCCCAGTTTCCTGAACTAGAAGTGCCCTCATAATTGATTTCAAAGATAGATTCAGATGAGTTCTCATGATTTCCGTCCCAAAGCCAATCATACTCATCCAGCAAGCTATAAGGCCCGTTAACAACCTTGCCTGTATATTCCAATACTTTATCCCACTCATGTGGCACTTTTGTAGCATAGACTTTGGCCAGCATAGCATTTGCGGCCCCCTGTGTAACAAATCCTTTGTTAACAGAATTTGCAGGGGTGGTCTCAGCTGCTAGTTCAAGATCTGCAATTATCTGTCCATAAACCTCTTCCTGTGGTGCCCTTGCGGGAAACATTATCGGATATATTGAGTCGAGTATGTCAATACTAACTGTCCGAATCTCAACTAACTGGAGAGGAACATCACCCCAAAGCTGTACAAGCTGGAAATAGTGAAACGCCCTTATAAATGAGGCTTCTCCTTTAATTTCAGCAATACGCTGTTGTGATAGATCAGTAACATCTTCAACGTTATTTATGACTTCGTTTGCCCGACCAATTGTACCATACAGATAAGCCCAGTCGCGACTGACATTGGAATTTATAGCATCAATCCTAAACTCGTCAATTTGAAAGTTTGCTGCATTGTCAGCACCGGCATAGGCATCATCAGATATGGCATCCGAATTAACGAAATAGTCAAGTTCCCAATATTCATTTCTGAATTCAGCATATACACCTGCCAGAGCAGATTCAGCTTCAGCACCTGATGCATAAACTGTGGAATCAGAATTTACATTGTCAACTGCAATACCTTGTGAGACAGGTCTTACATCAAGAAAATCTTCACAAGATACCATGGTAACGGCAACAGCGCCTGCTATAAGGATATTTAATATCTTTTTCATTTTGCCCTCCTTAGAAATTAACGTTAACACCAAAAATTATTGAACGAGCCTGTGGATACGTACCATAGTCAATACCAAGTTCAACGGCACTGGTACCATAAGCATTAACTTCAGGATCAAAACCACTGTAATCAGTAAAAGTGAGAAGATTCTCACCGGTTACGTAAACAGACAAGTTCTTGATGAAACGATAGTTATCAAGCAATCTGTATGATAAGGTTGCTGATTTAAGACGAATATAAGAACCATCCTCAATAAAGCGTGAAGAGTTACGAACATTATCAAGATTGCCAAACCGTGCTCTTGGTATATCAGTATTGGGATTTTCGGGAGTCCAGCGATCAAGTACCGCAACTGACTGGTTCTTACTGTCGAACATTCCCTCCAAGTCAACTCTTGTGGCATTGAAGATATCGTTACCATAGCTCCCCTGGAAGAAAAGATCAAGAGAAAATCTCTTATAGGAGAAATTATTGGTAAAACCAAATGTGAAGTCAGGTTGACCTGAGCCTATTACAGTACGGTCACCCGTGTCGAAAATACCATTTCCGTTTACGTCTCTGTATTTGATATCACCGGTTTCAGGGTCTACTCCGTCAGATATATAGCCATAGAAAGTACCCAACGCAAGGCCTTCCTTTACAATGGATACATCCTGGTTATTACTGTAGATTCTTCCAAAATAATAAACATCGGTGTATTCAAGTGAAATCACCTCGTTGGTATTGAAACTCATGTTAAGACTTGTTGTCCACTTAAAGTCATTGTCGATATTGATTGACCTGATGTTGAATTCAATTCCCTTATTTTCAATTTCACCTGCATTAGTCTGTATTGTGGTGATTGGCAGAGTATTCGACAAACGTACGTTTAAGAGCACATCCCTTGTTCTTTTCTTGTATGCGTCAAAAGTTACAATAAGTCTGGCATTCAGCATGGTAAGATCGAACCCTATATTCGTCTGTTCGGTTGTTTCCCATTTTAAGTCCGGATTGCCATATGTTACCCTTGTACTTCCCGGTCCTGAAAGTGGTTCACCGGGGATTGGAGTGATTCTGTTATAATTGATTAAACCAAATCGTGCATAATCAGGAATACCTTCCTGATTACCATTCACTCCCCAACCTCCTCTGATCTTCAGGTCGTCAATGAAATTAAGTCCCTGCATAAAAGGTTCTGAAGAAATGCGCCATCCGGCAGAGAACGAAGGCATGGTTCCCCATTGATTGGAGAGTTTTGAAGATCCATCGTGACGGATACTGGCAGTAATGTAATATTTATCATCATAGTCATAGGCAATTCGTCCGAAGAAAGATGCCAATGCCCATTCTCCAATCGTGGTTCCACCGGTAATAGTGTTGGCTGCATAAAGTGTCCTAACATTAGTATCAGCAGGAAAATTAGTTCCTTCGAGATATGATTGTGAGTATCTCGATTCCTGTATACTGCTGCCGACTAAACCATCAATACTATGCTTGCCAATGTTGGTTGTGTAATTAACTGTATTTTCCCATAACCAGATTGAATGTATGGACTTATCAGCTCTTCCGATACCATGATTTTGCCTTCCATAATTTGTCATGAATGGATCGAGATAATAGTTCCATTCATCATTATTAAGATCCAGTCCAAAACGTGAGTTATATTTCAAACCTTTAATAATTTGGGCTTCTGCACTTACACTACCGAAGAGTCTGCGCTCAATAGATTCCTGGTCAGGCCCGAACATATATGCAATGGGGTTTTCCCAAGACGGTGCGAAAGGATTTGGTGCATACTGAGTTTTGTCTTCGTTGTATACATTTAAAAATGGTGGCGTGTTAAGCGCACTCATAACGACTCCTCCTCTTCCTGAACTCAAATTATCAGGTGTATCCTGAATGTTCATGTTCATATAATTGATATTAGTGCTGAGTTTGAGCCAGTCGGTTAACTTGTTATCAAGATTCATCCTGATGCTGTATCTGTCGAGTGTTGCCGGTTTGATGATACCTTTTACTGCAAGATATCCACCGGAGACAAAGTACTTTGTCTTTTCATCACCTCCGGAAACTGATACCTGATATGACTGCGTTTGTCCGGTACTAAAAACCTTATCGCTCCAGTCAGTATAATCTGTCCATGCAGGTTCCCATGATCCCGGTTGAAGATCTTCCATCAAATCGCGATACTGCTTTGTATTAAGCACATCAATAGTTTTTCTGATATCAGAGATTCCATAGTATGCATTAAGACTTATTGCAGGTGTACCCTCCACACCTCTTTTTGTGGTAATCAGTATGACGCCATTAGCAGCTCGTGCACCATAGATCGCGGCAGAAGAAGCATCTTTTAAAATGCTCATAGATTCAATGTCGTTTGGGCTCAAACCTCTGATATCAGTGGTTGGTACTCCGTCGACAACATAGAGAGGTTCATTACCGGCTAAAACAGAGGTAGCTCCTCTAACACGAACTGACAGGGCAGCACCCGGTTTACCGGATGACTGAGTTACCTGTACACCGGCAGCCTTGCCTTGTAAAGCCTGAGCCGGTGTAGTAATTGGCCTGTCGCGGAATTCTTCTTCATCCACAGTAACAACTGCGGTTGTAAGGTCTTTCTTTTGCTGCACACCATATCCAATTACTACAACTTCATTGAGCTCAGTGAGCTCTTCAAGAAGTGTAATATTGATTATGTTCTGGTTTCCTATTACTACATCCTGAGTAGTAAAACCAATAAAACTGAATCTTAGGGTTCCCTGAGCTGCCGACAAAGAGTATTTGCCATCAAGGTCGGTAATTGTACCTGTACCGGTGCCAACCAGGAGAACTGTTACTCCCGGAATTGGTTCTCCCGAAGCATCAGTGACGGTGCCTGTTATCACTCTTTCCTGCGCAAATACAGTCAGTGTGAACAGCGATAATAACATAAGTGTAATTATCCTTTTCATAGATTGTTGATTTGGTTTCTATTTTCGATCATTAACAATATTCCTAATTTGAGTAAACCCTCACATAATCAATGTACATTCTTACTTTCTGCAAATTTGGGTCAATACCATTTTTCAATCCGTCAGATTCAAATGCAGGATCACTTCCCAGATTTCCCCCCATGGCTATATTCATAATAATGAAGAAAGGATCGTCAAAAGGCCATGTTTCCTCATTCCTTTCTTCCGGTTGATATGTATAGTACAAATTCCCGTCAACGCTAAATTCAATTTTCCCGGGAGTTCTGTTTGCTTCATAAGTGTGGAATTCTGTGTCGTAATCCGGCAGTTCGAGGTATCCCACATAGTCAGTATCGCCAAAACTATGCCTTGTATGCAGTGCACACTGAACAATTCCCGGACGTTTTCCTACATGTTCCATAACATCAATTTCCCCACAATCGGGCCATCCGACCTTATCAGCACTTTCACCCAGGAGCCATAAGGCCGGCCATGTACCGGCACCTGCAGGTAATTTGGCCCTATAAACAATCTTACCATAAGTAAAGTTGAATTTACCTTTACTTAATAATCGGGCAGACGTCCATTTCCCGTTTTCTTTTATAGCTTCAATAATAAGAACGCCGTTTTCACGCCTGGCATTTTTCAGATCACCGGTATAATTCTGAACCTCATTATTTCCCCATCCACTATCGCCAAGGTCATACGACCACCAGGTTGTGTCAGGTGCACCGGAACCATCAAATTCATCACTCCAGATAAGCTTGTTTTGCTTATTGGAACATGCATTAAATACCAGTATGAGCAATATGGATACAAATAGTTTCATAATTGCATGTGTTAATTAAAAAAACAAGAGTGAGAGCACATTTGATGCATTCTCACTCTTATTTTCTTTAGAACTTAATAAAGTTATCTTGGATTAACTTTCTCGAGGATTGCAGACCAACCATTTCCAGCTTCTGTATCTCCATTTAAGTCAACTGAAATATACAGGTACTCTGTACCATCAACATTTCCATATCCAACGACTTCGTATCTGTTAGTGTTAAGACCTCCATTTGGTACAGTTGCTTCACCCATATTTTCACCACCATAATATCCTTTATAGAAGCCTATAAATGGAGCGTTTGGTGTGTCACCCTGAGTTAAAGTGATAACAGGATTAGTTTCGGATGTCAGTGCATATGAGTGAGTTGCTGACAAGAATGGGAAGTTCATCAATGCTAATTCTGCATCGCTGTAGCAACCTCCAGTTGCATTCATCCATCCGTCATTACGTGCTTCACCATTAGTACTGTATTCATAAACACCACCTGTACTGAAGATAAATTCATCATTCCACATACATGCCCATGCTCCACCTTCCTGCATATCGGATAAAGGAACACTCCACCAGTTACTTAGACCCAAACCAGGGCCAACAAAAACTGAATTTTCAGCAAGACGAAGTTTCCATGTACCCTGTAATGCACCATCTGTTAATTCATCCCCGGTTACAAGAACGATTGCAGCAGCGGAGCCTACTCCTGATGCATTCGTTGCTGTCATTGATACAGAATAGAAACCAGGAGTTGAATAGGTATGAGTTGGATTTGCTTCAGTTGAAACTGCTGATCCATCTCCAAAATTCCATTCATACGATGTTGGGTTTTCTGTTGATGTATTGACAAAGTTAACAGTCATACCTGTTGCTGTGAATTCAAAATCACCTCCTGGAGCTACGCCTGTTGGGATATCAGGTTCATCTGAAGGATCATCATATGCTACTAAGACGAATCTCCAGTAACCCGGCTGATCGTCTCCTGTTGTATAAGTAGTTTCCACAATCAGAGTATCAGCTACTTCAGCATCAACTAGTTTTACCAAATCATACGATACTGATTCCTGCGGTACAGCAACCTCAGCTCCTGTTCCAGCTTTTACTAGTCCAATATAAGCACCTAATCCGGTAACTGTAAGTTTTCCACCTGCAATTTCAAATTCATGAGTACCATTGCCCCATACAGTTAGATCTTCATTGTTGGGGCCATACATACTTGTTGTAGGTTGACAACTATTTGCCAAATCAGGATGGAATATTAAAGTTTCACCAACACTAGCTTCAGCCCAATAATCACCATGTGCATCAAAAATCATTTCTCCCTCACTTGTAAATATCCACTCATCGTTAAAAATACAGGGACGTTCTGACAATTGAGCATCTCTTCCAAATGCCCACCAAATTGTTCTTGGTACTTCATTTTTACCTACCTCTAATGGATACCTTCCTGTATCTGTTTTCCTGATAAGTTTCCAACTTTTTTGACTACCACCAGTTAGGATATTTAGTTGTTCATTAGGGTCTGTAATTTCTACCTCTATTGTAACATCGTCTGAGCCACCGGCATTGGTAGCAGTTAATTTTACTGAATAAGTTCCTTCTGCTGCGTAGGTATGTGATGGATTTGTTTCAGTTGATTCCTGGCCATCACCAAATTCCCATTTCAGAGAAGTTTGATTTTTGGCAGTACTTGTGAATTGAACTGTAAATGGGTCCTCAGCATCAACCTGATAAGTAAATCCTGCAATAACTTCCTGTACATCATCATCATCGTCATCCTTCTTACAGGATGAAATAACAGTAACAGCCAGGAGCGCAATTAGTACCCAGCTTAATTTGAATGTCTGTTTCATGGTTTTAGTTGGTTTAAATTGAACTTGGATTTTATAAACTTAATTATTGTTAATAGTAACAAATATACTTTTTGATTAGCACATATAACAAACAAATGGCTAATATTATTTCAACCTTCATCAAAAAAAAACCGATAAATCGCTAATAAATGATGCATATCAACCTTACCGGGTTGCACATGCTTTTTTATTTTCCGAATTATAAGCTAATATACGACGTGTATCGTTATATACTACAACAAAGCGCATTTTTAATGTATATTTACACTCTAAAACGCAACAATTATGAAATTTTTAACCGTCACTAAGCTAACCGCTATGTGTCTGTTGATGGTTTTTACTGCTCAGGCACAAATTAAGAAGATTACCTACGCTCCCCAAACAAAAAAGGTAACTGTCTATACAACAGCTCAAAACACCGACCTTCGTTTGACTAAAGCAGGTGAGGAAAGCTTTTCGGATTTCGGGCAACCACTCGAAACACAGATTTGTGTATTTGTTGATCCTTCAAAAACCTTTCAGGAATATATAGGTATAGGAGGTGCTATAACTGACGCCTCAGCCGAGGTTTTTGCAAAACTACCCAAAGCGAAGCAGGATGAGGTACTGAATGCTTATTACAATAAGGATAAAGGTATCGGCTACAATCTTATCAGGACAACAATCCATAGCTGTGACTTTTCAAGTGGAAGTTATTCATATATTAACGATGGCGATAAAGACCTGAAATCATTTAATATTGACCATGACAGGCAGTTTAGGCTGCCACTTATTAAACAGGCTCTGAAGTTATCGGGGAATATACCGGTTTATGCCAGTCCATGGAGTCCTCCGGCATTCATGAAGGACAACAAAAATATGCTTCAGGGAGGTAAACTATTGCCTGAATTCTACCAGCCTTGGGCAAATTACTTTGTAAAGTTTATTCAGGCTTATGAAAAAGAGGGAGTTCCTATCTGGGGTATAACCATCCAGAATGAGCCAATGGCAAGACAGACCTGGGAAAGCTGCATCTGGACCGCTGAAGAAGAAAGAGATTTTTTAGTAAAGAACCTTGGCCCTACAATGCATAAGGCCGGTTTTAATGATAAGAAAATAATTATGTGGGATCATAACCGCGACATAATTTACCAGCGGGTTCAAACATATTTTAAAGATCCTGAAGTGTCAAAATATGCCTGGGGTATAGGATTCCACTGGTATGAAGACTGGAGTGGAGGCGACCCGATGTTTGAAAACCTCAGAAGAGTTCACGAAGCATTTCCTGATATGAAACTCATTTTCACCGAAGGTACTGCCGAAGATTTTAATCCCACTGAGTTTGATATGTGGTCACTTGGCGAAGAATATGGCGAATCAATGATTCACGACTTTAACAACGGAGCGGTAGCCTGGACTGATTGGAATATCCTGCTCGATGAACAAGGTGGTCCTAACCATGTGGGTAATTTCTGCTTTGCCCCTATCCATGGCGATACCCGTACCGGAGAAGTTAGATATGTCAACTCCTATTATTATATTGGTCATTTCTCCAAATTCATCCAGCCCGGTGCTAAGAGAATTATTGCTTCTCCCAGCCGCAGTCAGCTTCTGTCAACCGCTTTCCTGAATCCCGATGGTACAGTGGTTGTTATTGTAATGAACCAGACGGATAAGGAAACAGATTATTACCTGTGGGTTGACGGAAAAGCAGCGCCTGTAAAGAGTCTGCCTCATAGTATTTCAACCCTTGTATATTAATAATGT
Organism: uncultured Lentimicrobium sp.; assembly: GCA_964547915.1. Classification (GTDB taxonomy): domain Bacteria; phylum Bacteroidota; class Bacteroidia; order Bacteroidales; family Lentimicrobiaceae; genus Lentimicrobium. The sequence goes on along the minus strand of CAZJPP010000046.1, from coordinate 1,962 downwards.
ATGTTGAGACTGCTTGCCCGGATTAAAGATTACCGGCTTTTTGTATTGTTGCTTGTTTCAGCCGGAATAAGGATTTTTTTAGGCAATTCTGTAGAACTGGGCAATGATGAGGTTTATTACATTACCTATGCCTTATATCCTGATTTAAGTCATTTCGACCACCCTCCAATGGTTGGGTGGTTTATTCAGCTGTTCACTTTAAATCTTACCCTGAGCAGTGAGGTATGGATTAGAATGGCCGCAATAGTTTCCGGGACATTAAGCACCTGGGTCATTTACCTTATCGGGAAACATTTTGGTGGTGAAAGGGCAGGTTGGTATTCAGCTGTGATGTATACCATATCAATTTATGGTTTCATTATATCAGGCACTTTTATGATGCCTGATGCCCCACAGATTCTGTTTTGGTTGCTTTGCCTGCTGTTTGTCCTGAAATCTCTGGCCTGTTCTGATTCCGGTGGGGAGGACATGCAACAAAAACAGGCGTTGTACTTCATTCTTGCCGGAGTTGCAGGCGGACTCGCAATGCTTTCAAAATATACTTCTGCATTCATTTTCCTAGGTGCTTTTCTTTACATTCTGATAGCTGATCGTGGATTACTTAAAAAATGGTACGTTTATGTTTCTGTCATTATCGCATTATTTTGCTTTGTACCGGTAATCTGGTGGAACGTGCAGAACGATTTTATAAGTTTTACATTCCATTCTGATAGAGTACAAGTTTCAGAAAGTTTAATAAGACCCGAATATTTTGGCACTGAATTAATTGGTCAGTTTTCTTACAACAATCCATTTAATTTCATACTCATATGGTGGGCTCTGTTCACCATTATTAAATTCAGAGGTGTTTGGCTGAGGAAAAGCCTCTTATTGCTGCTCATAGCGGTACCTCCGATTATCTTATTCATTGTCGTTTCACTGTTCAGATCAACCTTACCACACTGGACAGGTCCTGCCTATATCACATTAATTCCGGTAGCGGCCTGGTGGTGGTCGGAAAACAAGGATAGGCTGTTGAAAAAGATGCTTAGGGGCGGGCTCACATTTACTCTGTTGTTAATTGTGGTAGCACTACTCCAGATCCATTATGGCGTTTTTCTAAACAAGGGAATCAATCCCGAAACAGGGCGACGACTTGGAATGAAAGATATCACACTCGATATGTACGGATGGAAACAGCTGGGGCAAAAATTCAGTCAGGTTTATGAGGACGACATTTCAAACGGTATAATGGATAATAATGCAGTGATCCTTTCGCACAGATGGTTTCCTGCTGCAAACCTCGATTATTATGTGGCACAACCATTAGGCATAAAAGTAATCACATTGGCTCCAATTGAACGCATCCATAAATATGAATGGATAACCAAAGATCGCGGAGGATATAAGTCAGGTATGGATGCATGGTTTATAACTTCCAGTTATGATTTTCAAAACCCTGATGAGCTCTATTCAGAATACTTCACCATTTCAAGTCCCGACACCATTCCAATCTATCGTAAACAGCTCCTGGTAGAGTATTTTTATGTATACAGGATGAAGGATTTGAGAAAAATCCCTTCCGGAAAGTAGTAGTAGCCACAAGCTGTACAGATTTCAACAATAATTAATTTAAGAGTTAAAGTGATCCGGCATTCAATGCATAGCATTGCTTACCGGCTATATTAACATGCATATTCCATTGAGATTCCTTGGATATCGATCTGCAGTTCAGAGGGGGTTGATCAGGTACAGATCTACATGAAAAGGCATTTTATGTAGATCTGTACCCTACTAAGTCCTTTGTTGATGTAGATCATTATCCACTTTAGCATTAATTAATCCCCACTAACACCGGTGACCGCTCTCCAGCCTACAGTAATTACAATATCTATATTCGTCTGTGGCATATTGAGGTGTTTCACTGCGTATATTTGTAACAGCATTTTAACCTTTTAAGTTTGTAGTATTATGGAAATAGTG
>CAZJPP010000045.1:0-11557 GCA_964547915.1 uncultured Lentimicrobium sp. | reverse complement strand
TAGTGTTTGCCATAATTAACCGTTTTTTTGGTCAACGTATTTCAGGCATTGACAAATGCCTAAATAACGTTGACTGATTGTTGCTGACTGCTGACTGCAGAGTGCTGACTGCTGATTGCTGATTGCTGACTGCAGAGTGCTGACTGCTGAACACTAGTTACGCTATCGTTTTCTCAGAAGCATTAATCCCACAAAGGTTATAAGTCCATTAAGGATGAGAAGTTCAAAGCCGAACTTGTATCCAATCCAATCGTAGGAGTTCTCGGCAAGGATGTAACAGGCTATCGGGGAAATGATGGCTACTAGTGGCACCCATTTGTCTTTCACTTCGTGTTTGGTGAACAAACCAAAAGTGTAAAGCCCAAGCAAAGGTCCGTATGTGTATCCAGCAATTGTAAAGATTTTATCAATGAGTGCTTTGTCGTAGAACGACCTGAAGGAGATTATAACACCCAGCATCAGAACCGCAAATCCTGTATGAACTATGTAACGGATGTTGGTACGCTGTTTGTCCGACAGGTGCTTTTTGTCCTGAAGTCCCAGGAAATCAATTGTAAATGAAGTGGTTAGTGATGTTAGTGCGCCATCGGCACTTGGGAATGCTGCTGAAATAAGTCCCACAAAGAATATCAAACCTGCTAGGGGTCCGAGGTATTGGATTGCGATGGTCGGGAAGATGTCGTCAGTGCTTCCAATGGCTTGCAGATCGATTCCTTTTTCTCCGGCATAAATGTAAAGAGCAGCTCCAAGAAACAGGAATATGAAGTTAGCAGCCACAATAATGAAGCTGAAGGTGGTCATATTCTTTTTAGCATCTCCGATGTTACGACAGCTAAGATTTTTCTGCATCATTTCCTGGTCGAGGCCGGTCATTACAATGGTTATAAAGATTCCGCTAAGGAACTGTTTCAGGTAGTGATTGCGGGCCGACCAGTCGGTTACAATCATATCTGAATAATCGCTTTTAAATATGCGGCTTGCGAGTTCTGTGAAACTGAAATCAAGGTCTTTGGTAATTAAGACTATTGAAAGAACCAGTGCCAGCAACATGAAAGTTGTTTGCAGTGTATCAGTCCATATGATTGTTTTGATGCCACCTTTGAGGGTGTATAGCAGAATTAAAACTATAAAAATGACTACTGTCAGCCAAAAGGGGAAATTCCATGCATCGAAGATGTAGTGCTGCAGGACGTAGATAATCAGAAACATACGCAACGAAGCACCAAGTACTCTTGACAGAAGGAAATAGAATGCTCCTGTTTTATAAGACCAAAAGCCAAACCGCTGATCGAGGTATGTGTATATTGACGTAAGTTGAAGTCTGTAATAAAGCGGCAGCAGGATATTGGCGATTACCAGATATCCGAAAAAGTATCCCAGCACCACCATAAAATAGGAGAACTGGCTGGTGCCAACCCATCCGGGTACTGACATAAAGGTAACGCCCGACATAGAAGCACCTATCATGCCATATGCTACAACGAACCAGGGAGATTGGCGGTTACCGACATAAAATCCTTCGGAATTGGCCCGCCTTGCGGTGAACCATGTAATCAAAAACAGTAAGGCTGTGTATGCCAGAAAGCAAATTAACAGGGTTGTAGGAGTCACTGGTGGTTTTTCTGCAAATTTAGCATTAAAGTGATAATTGCTAAAACAAAAAAAGCCGCATTTAGCGGCTTCTTTTTTGCTCCCTTTACTATCAAAAGTTGCAACTTAATAGTAGGCTCAATAACTCGAGATATTATGCTATAGCGGTAATCCGCACTTATATTTCTATAACTACGGATTTCTCTCTTGCGCCCAATTCAGCCAGTAGTTTAAGTACAATTTGTATCATTGGATCAGGGCCACAGACATAGAAATATTGATTAAAGTCATTGATATTACTTTTCAGGAATTCAATATTGATTAAGCCTCTGGCATAGTTGGACCCATCATCTGTTCCGTTGGCTTCTTCTGATAATATATTCATGAAGTCATCACCCAACATTTCTTGCAACTCATCTTTAAGGATTATGTCGGCTTTAGTTTTATTGGCAAACAGAAGCTTATTGCCTTTTATCTGATCCTTTGTATTAAGATCCCTCAGTATCGAAATAAATGGAGTCACTCCTGCTCCACCTGCAATAAATACTCCTTTTCCTTTATAATTTATAGCACCCCATACATCTCTGATAATCAACTCGTCACCGGTAGTAAGGGTGCCAAGTTGGCTAGTTACACCTTTCCTTGCCGGGTATGTCTTTATAGTGAATTCCAGGTAAGGTGCGGAGTTCAAGGCTGTAAAAGTAAATGGTCGTTTTTCGTCTTTCCATTCAGGCTTGTTTATTGATACTTCAGTTGCTTGGCCGGGAATAAAAGAGTATCCTGCGGGCTTCTGCACTCTGAATCTTTTCACATCATGAGTAACGGGTGTGATGTCTAGGATTTTTACTATGTGTTCTTCCATTACATAATGATTATAAATAATTCTATTAAAAGTCTCTCGAATCAAATAGCTTTATATCCTTGCTTTGTTACTTAAAATTGACTTACTATTATCTAATTGCCTGATGAATTTTTCAACTCTGTCCAAATATTTCAAGGCTGATTAAAGGATATTATTTCATTGTATTTTCAATAGTTAAGATTGTAAGAATGTTTGCACTTTATAAGATCCTGGTACCGTTCGAAAGCTTATGGCTAGCCGGTTCCAGCCATTAATGGTTATTATTGCCATAGTGAGCGCAATAATCTCCTGTTCATCGAAATACTTGCGGGTAGCTTCGTATAATGATTCAGATACATCATTTTCAGAAATGAGAGTCAGCGCTTCTGTCCAGGCTAGTGCAGCCCTTTCCCGTTCAGTATAATACGGTGTTTCTTGCCAGGCAGCTAACCCGTACAATCGTTGTTCGGATTCCCCGCCATTTCGTGCAACTTTTGTATGCATATCGATACAATAGGCGCACTTATTAATTTGCGAAGCCCTGATTTTAACCAACTCGTACAGGGATGGTTCAAGTCCAGAATCATGAACATATTTTTCGAGCCCTTGCATTGCGTTTAATGCATCGGGAGATACTTTCCCATAGTTTATTCGTGCTTCCATAAATATTTAATTTGCTTTAAAGTTACCTGAGGTAGGTATCCATAATCTCATGGGAATCAATAGAGAAGTGGTCTACATTATATTTAAAAGACAACAACGTCCTTTAATGAAAGTTCAAATCAAAGACCGTACCGACTAAAAGTCGGGATGCTCTGACCAACTGGGCGGAAATAAAAAAGCCGCTGTTAGCGGCTTATTTTTTGCTCCCCCTGCTGTCCCGCACGTGCGGGAGAACCAGCGACCCTCTGATTAATCCCGCATATGCGTCCCGTATCTACGGGATAACCAACTGAGCCATTGGAAGAAATAACAAGTCGATAAAAGCTTACAAAAAAAGCCGCATTTAGCGGCTTCTTTTTTGCTCCCCCTGCTGGACTTGAACCAGCGACCCTCTGATTAACAGTCAGATGCTCTAACCAACTGAGCTAAGGAGGAGTGTTATTCCCTCAAAAGGGACTGCAAAATTAATGGTTTATTCTAAATAAACAAGAGCTGACTAAAATTTTCTGAAAAATTTTCACCTCTCTCGTTCTGCTTTTCACTATTTCATATTCCTGGAGAGCCCGACCTCCCGGAAGCTTGATGTATTTCTTCCTGAAGGCTGATTGCCATTAAATATTCTTGTGCGATAAGTAAATTCTATAGCTCAAATTTTTCACTAACTTTCGCTTAAAAAGATACTTATTCTTTTATTTGCCGGATATTTATCCGCAGGTTGAAACCGGTATCTATTTGTGTGATAAAAACCTTACTTTTGTTTACATGATCAGGCTCTTTTTGACACTATCCTTACTATTATTTAACATCTCATTTCTATCATCACAGGAGAGTGATGCTCAGGATAATTTGCTTCACAGAGCAAACGAAAACTATAGTCTGGTATTTAAGAATCCCGAGAAAGCCTATCAGGTATCAAAAAGCATTTTAAGGGAAGCACGCAGAGAAAATAACCAGGAGGCTGAATTGTGCGCTATCTCTACCCAGTGTGTCTACTTTGAATCGAAGAATAATTTCGAGGAGTTGATGAATTCGGCCAAATTGCTCTATAAGCAGGCTGAAGCATATCAGAATCCCGAATATCAAACTTCCGCAAAAATTGATCTTTTCAATGCTTACGCTTTCAATGGTTTGCACGACAAAGCATTTGAAGAACTGAAACAGGCTGAACGAATTATCAATAAAGTCAACAACAAGGATATCGTTACCACTCTTACAAAAGTGAATCTTTATGTGGCATTCTCCAATTATTACCTGCTACAAAAGGATTACTTAAATCAACTCAAATATGTGAGACTCAGCGCAGTTGAGTACGAAAAGTTTACTGATCCAAAGTATCGTGACAGGTTTCGCTATATCGACTATTCCAATAGGAGTAGGGTTTTTGCTGATTTGAAGATGATTGATTCGGCCGAGTATTATGCCAAGTTATCCCTTCTTAAGGAGAATGAATTCGGTCGTGATGATATACAATTCTCTAATTATCTGGTACTTGGAAGGGTTGCCACTGAAAAGGGAAACTATATAGAGGCTATTGGCTACTTTAAGGAAGCCGAGAAAATTGACAGTTACAAAAATCACCTGAACCTTCTAACGCTCTATGATAATGTCATTTATGCATACACAATGCTTAATGAGAGCGAAAAGATGCGTGATTATGAAGCAAGGCGAGACTCTCTTAAACTAAGCATCAGTGAAAATCAAAATAAGTCGCTCCATAGCCTTATTAATGAGATGGGAAGTGACAGCACTAATAAATACCTGATTTTTACACTTCTGGGTCTCCTTTTTTTGATGGCCGGAATTTTCTTCTTCATACGAAAGAACAAAATCATCAATACCCAGGAAAAAACCAGTAGTGAGTATTTGAAAGATAATCCTCAAAATAAAAGTGGTGAAGATTATTCCAGACTTCTCGGAATGCTCAAAAGGAATGACCCTGCTTTTATTACTTACTTTTCGGAGGTATTCCCACACTTTACACCAAAATTGTTAAAAATCAATCCGAACCTGAATCAGGCAGATATAGAATTCTGTGCTTTACTGAAGCTAAATATTCCAACCAACGACATCGCCAGGTTCCAGTTTATTACACTTAAATCAGTTCAGAATAAGAAGTACAACATCAGGAAAAAGCTCAACATTCCTAAAGGAATTGACATTTACAATTGGTTTAGCCTGCTTTAAGTAGATTTGAGGTATGTTTTTCGCTCAATTGTAAGGAGAATAGGGGAAGGTGTTATTACTTTTTTTGTTTTGAGGGGTTTAATTTTGTACTACATCTAATTCACTCAAAAAATTCCTCATGATGAAAAAATTACATTCTTTAATTGTAGCCTGTATTATCATTTTGCTGTACTCGGGAACGGCAAGTGCACAATGGATACAGACCGACGGCCCAAATGGAGGTACAGTTAATTGTTTAGCAACTAAAGGTACAGATGTTTTTGCCGGCACCTATGATGGTGTTTATATTTTACCGCAGGATGGCGAAAACTGGATACGTGTAAATACAGGATTAACTAACCTATATGTATATTCACTTATTGCTGCCGGCGATGATCTTTATGCAGGTACCGGAAGTGGTGTCTTCAGATCAACAGACAACGGCGATACATGGACTGCTGCAAACTCCGGTTTCCCTGAATACACCAGCGTTATTTCTTTTGCAACCATAGGTTCTAACCTATTTGCAGGAACATATTCAGGAGTATTCCTCTCAACCGATAACGGGGGTAGCTGGACATCAGTTAGCACAGGCCTTACTAATACTGCTATTCGATCAATGGTTGCTATTGGTGACAATCTATTTGCAGGAACCTACGACGGACTCTTTCTGTCTACAAACAACGGTACCAGCTGGAGTAATGTAAGCGATGGACTTTCAAGTACTTCGGTAAGTTCGATGATAGTATCTGGTACTGAACTATTTGCCGGTACCTCAGCCGGAGTTTTCGTTTCTGCGGATTTAGGCACCAACTGGACAGGAATTAATTCAGGCTTAACTTTTACTGATGTTCAGGAACTCGCTTTTGTTGGTTCCAACCTCTTTGCAGCAACATATGGAGGAGGAGTCTTTAAATTACCTGAAGGCAGTACAGACTGGACAGCTATCAATACAGGAATTGGTACCAAAGAAGTTATATCATTAGCTGTTGAAGGATCCAATATCTATGCGGGCACTTTTGGCGCGGGTATTTATAAGTCCTCTGATTTGTCAACCTGGACTGATGCAAACGCAGGTCTTGCTACCACTACAATCCCTGCACTGGCTGTTTCTGGTGATAATCTTTATGCCGGAACATTTGCTGGTGTTTTCCGCTCTTCGGATAATGGCACAAACTGGACAAAGATAAATAATGGACTAAATCATGTCGACATATATGCTCTTGCAATTGCGGAACCTACTCTCTTTGCAGGATCATATATGGGAGGGGTTTATCGTTCAACAGATAACGGCGAAAACTGGTCACAGGTAAACAATGGACTGGGTTCAACAAGTATATATGCCCTTGCTATCAGAAATGAATATGTTTTCGCCGGCACTTTCGGAGGTGGTGTATTCCGGTCATCCGATAACGGCAACACCTGGTCAGCTGCAAATAACGGCATTACCAACAATCTTGTTGGTGCAATGGTGGTTTCTGGTAAAAATATTTACGTCGGTACATATGGTGGAAAGGTATTCCTTTCAACCGATGATGGTGAGAACTGGACTGAGAAAAGTAATGGTATTACGGGAAGTGCCAACATTTCAGCATTGGTTGTTTCAGGTACAAATATTTATGCAGGATCAGGCGAAGGAGTATTCCTCTCAACCGATAATGGCGAGAACTGGACATTAGTAAATAATGGTCTCACAAATCCGTCAATTCGTGGTCTTGCTGCTACCGACAATGCAGTATTTGCCGGTTCCTATGGTGGTGGTGTCTATTTGTCAACAGATGACGGAGCAACCTGGACTGACATCAATACCGGTTTAGGCAATCCATTAATTGGTTCTCTGATCGTATCAGGAACTGATGTCATTGCCGGTACCGATTCAGGTGGAGCATGGAGGCGTCCTTTATCGGAAGTCGTTTCTGCAAGCTCAATCATTGCATCAGGCGATATGGTTCTTCATCAGAACAACCCTAATCCCTTTACATCAACAACCCGTATAAAGTTTGAGATTTCCAATACTAGAGAAGTGAAGCTTTCAGTCTATAATATGTTGGGGCATGAAGTCGCCACACTTATCAACGGGCAAGTTAAATCAGGTTTGAACGAAGTAGTATTTGATGCTTCAAATATTCCCGGAGGCACATACTTCTATAAATTATATTCCGGCAATCAGGCCGTGACAGGAAAAATGATTCTAATTAAGTAAGCATTAAGCGCATTTTTTTAGAATGCTGGGAAGAGAGGAAAGCAATTGCTTTCCTCTTTATTTTTCACCAAAATGAGCAGAATATATTCGGAAAACCAGGCTATTCGATGTGAAACAACTCAGACCTTTCTCCCCTGGCAAGTGCCTTTACAATAGTACCGTTAAGCTGGATACCTTTGCTTTGAAAAGCTTCGTGCAGTGTTTCAAGTGCACGGTCGGGCGTATTATTTTCTGCGCTTAAGTGTCCGAGTATTATGTGGGTGATTTCTTTCCGGTAGTTATCGGCAAGGAATCCTGCTGTGTGCTTGTTGCACAGATGTCCTGTTGGGCCGTGAATCCTGTCTTTCAGATGTTGAGGGTAACGACCGAATAACAACATATTCTCATCATAGTTTGATTCAATCACCATTGCATCGCATTTCCGCAAATAGGGAGCCACATTGTCACAAATATACCCAAGGTCAGTAGCAATGGTAATACTTTTAACATTGTCGCTGATATGATAACCAACCGAACCATGGGCATCATGCGATGTAGGGAACGCTTCAATAGCAAACCCACCGGCAAGATATCGCCTGAAGGGTCTGATTTCGCGATACATCGACTGGTCAACGTCAAAAGTCTTATGGTTCCTAAGAATTCCTTTCCAGGTGCCATCAGTACAGTAAACAGGTATTTGGTGCTTTTTTGTAAGCCTGGTGAGCGCACCTATATGATCTATGTGGTCATGCGTGATGAAAATAGCCTTTATACGATCAATTCCACCACCGATTTCTTCGAGTGATTTCCTGATTCGTCGTGTGCTGATTCCTGCGTCAATGAGAATTCCTTCTTCACCGTTTCCAACGTAATGACAATTACCACTGCTGCCACTGGCAAGTGTGCAGAATTCAAAAGGATGAGAAAAAAGTGTAGCCGACATTAGAATAATAACAATAAAGGGCAAAATTACGCAAAAATCACAATCACCTTATTGCCAAAAATTCTTGGAACATTTAGCAGGCTTTCTATAAATTACATTTCATCCGGTGGAATAGGAGGTGGTACCAGGTTCCTGACAGGTTTCGTACTTTTCAGGTATCTGAATATTGCCTTTATATCTTCATCCTTTGCATTAGCAAAATTGAACCATGGCATTGGCGGAAGCAGCATACGTGAATTTTCGAGTCCTTTGTATTTCCCCTGTTTCATGGCTCTCATGAATTGCTCTTCAGTCCATGTGCCTATTCCCGTGGCATCGGAAGTAATGTTAGCTGCAAATGAAACACCCCATGGTCCGGCATATTGTGTGAGGTCGGGGTGCATCAAAACCCAGTTGTCCTTCAGAGCCCCCTTGTTCGGTTTCATTATTTCAGAACCTTCCTGAAATCCCGAAAGGGCAGTCTCTTCAATTATCTCCATCATCCCATTTGCGTTCATACGTTTTGGGGAGTGGCAATCGTGACATCCTGATATCATGACAAGATACTTGCCTTTTTCAATCAGTTCCTGATCAGTTAGTTCTACTTTCTCATTTTGAGTTGTGGTGGCTTTGTCGTTTCTGTTCGTGCAATAACTCAGGGCAAAGAAGACCGCCAGAATTGAAACCAACGTTATAATTTGCTTCATAGTAGTGTGTTTTGTGAGTGAACGATTTAAACTTAATGAATTTGATGCATCTTTTTTTGTACGATATTTAAATGGAACGGAAGTATTTTGATATTGTTCAATCGAATTCATTAAACCTGAACAAGTTAATGAACCGGGGTCTGATTAATGAGCCTGGGTTTGATAATTCATAGCACTCAAAGGATTTGATAATTACCGGGCTTAATCCTGCTGGAAACTATTATTTTTGTATGATGATTTACAATTCGAGGGTTGTTGCAATAGGTAATTTATTGGTTGGTGGAAGCAATGCAGTCAGGGTGCAATCTATGACTAACACCAACACACTCATGACAGATGCTACTATCAACCAGTCTATCAGGCTTATTGAGGCAGGTTCTGAGCTGGTGAGAATTACTGCATCAGGCATTAAAGAAGCAGAGAACCTTGACTCTATTAAAAAAGCTATAAGAAATGCCGGTTTCAATACACCATTGATTGCTGATATCCATTTTAATCATCGTTCTGCTGAAATTGCAGCGGGTATAGTCGAGAAAGTGCGGATTAATCCGGGCAATTATATCAGCAACAAGCCTTTGCCGGCCGACAAACAAATGGAGATTCAGAAAGGTGGGCATCTACAACATAAAGATGAAGAACTTGAGCTTATTGAACGCAACCTCAAACCCCTGATAAGAATTTGTAAGGACAATGGAACAGCAATAAGGATAGGCGTGAATCACGGATCCTTAGGTAACCGAATTATTGACCGTTATGGGGATACAGTTGAAGGTATGGTTGAATCAGCATTGGAATATGCCAGAATATTTGACCGCCTTTCATTTGGTGATCTCGTGATTTCAGTCAAATCGAGCAACACAAGGGTGATGGCTGATGCATACATCCTGCTGGCCGCAAAACTTTTAGAGGAGGGGCTTAATTTCCCTTTGCACATAGGAGTAACTGAAGCTGGAAATGGAATTGAAGGCCGCATGAAATCAATTGCAGGTATTGGGGCTGTGCTTAATCATGGAATTGGTGATACTATAAGGGTTTCGCTTACAGAAGACCCGGTAAATGAGATTGGAGTGGCAAAATCAATCCTTAAAAGGGTTGGAAGAAATGCACCGGTCAACATTAGTGAGACGGCCTTGAATACAGAACAGCATGTGTATTCAGAATTGAATGTGGCAACTCTTGATAAGGAACGGCAAGTACAGCCGCATGTGGATTCAGCATTTCCCGCAAGGACTGATCTGCTTATAGGCCTAATTGATGAGGAGTTAAAAGATGACAGACAGCAGTATGGTGGTTTCCCGCAAAAAGATAATCCGGTGGGATTATTTTTGAAATATGGGGGAGAACTGTATCAGGCATCTCCCGATGGAGAAATAGCAAAGGCAGAACAGGAACCTATTATCATGCGAGCTCCCGCTGCCCAAGTAGTTGCTGCTGTTAAATCAATGAGAATTTCAGGTGATCAGAGTCCTGTCATCCTGCAGAGTTGCATGGATGCCATCAGTATGGAAGAACTGATGATTGAAAATTGCCTCCACCCCGGTACCCTGCTGCTTAATGGAATCGGACAAGGATTATGCATTGATGTTAATAAGCTCCTCAATAGTGAAATCCCTCAACTCCTGAATCCTGAAGCAAATGAAGGATTAAATGAGAAGCAAGGTACTGATAACCAACAGTTAATGTCTTCCATAACAAAGAACCAGGAACAAAGAACAAAGAACACTCTTTCGAACGATGAACCAGGAACTAAGAACATTCTTTCGAACGAAGAACAAAGAACTAAGAACAAAGAACCAAGAACAATTTTTCGAACAAAGAACACCCTCGGCTCCATAATTGAACAAGGCTATATGATTCTGCAAGCCACAAGGGCGCGGTTCACAAAGAATGAATACATTGCATGCCCATCATGCGGAAGAACACATTTTGATATAGAAAGGCGACTTGAGGAGGTGAAAGCAGCAACCTCACATCTCAATGGATTAAAGATTGCCGTTATGGGATGTATAGTCAACGGTCCTGGTGAAATGGCTGATGCTGATTATGGGTATGTTGGTGCAGGGAAAGGCAAGGTTACACTTTACAAGGGAAAACAGGCTGTTATAAAAAATATCCCCGAAGGTGAAGCATTGCAGCAGCTATTAATACTTACAAGTTCTTCACTTTAGTACTCAGCACTCAGCATTCAGCATTCAGCACTCAGAAATCAGCATTCGGTGCTCAGAATTCGTTGCCCAGCACTCAGTAAATTTTCCACGTGAGTGATTTGGTCAGTAAGCTCCCGTACTCAGTGATAAGGAGCGAGGAATGGGTCTGATTGCTGGCTGCTAGCACTCGGCACTTGACATTCAGCACTCTGTCCTAGCACTCGGCACTCGGCACTCAGCATTCGGCACTCAGCACTCAGGGAGTTCCCTACGTAATGATAAGGAGCGAGGGATGTGGCTGTCCGTGACTAAAATAGTTGACCTTTTTTAGGGTAAAAAACA
>CAZJPP010000044.1:0-11896 GCA_964547915.1 uncultured Lentimicrobium sp. | reverse complement strand
ACTTCTGCAACTCATCCCTTCCCGGATGCCCCAGGTTTATCAGGTAACTGTCGTGCGGCAGAATATGATCAGGAGTAAATCCAAACTTTGCGCAATTCTCTTTAAATGCCGCAATCTTTTCTTCCGGAAGGGGAGCACTAACCCACTGCCTCTGATTTTTTGTAAACAGGGCAAACGCTTTTGCCCCTATTTTAAACGCATTCTCAGGAGCATTGTCAACTCCGCCCGAAGCACTCACGTGCGCACCTATAAATTTCATTACCACCGATTTAAGATATAAAAAATAGGGGGCAGCACTTAAACCACCCCCTCGTTTATTGTGGTCATTCTATTTCCATCCACCCAAAAATACTGCTAATTATCATGTCCGAATAAAACACTACACAGAAGTTAACACACAACCGCCATAATTTGGTTCAATTGGATGAATGGTTTGAACCCAAATTATTTAGCGAGAAATGCTGAATACATCCAAACAAGCTTTTCTTTCTCCCTGATATAATCGCTCATAAGAGCATTGGTACCCTCATCGTCAAGCTCTGCACTTAACTTCAGAATGTCCCTTTCCTTAACCAGCAAAGTCGAAAAAGCATCAAGAATATGCTCAACACAAGTATTACCATTAGATTCATTCTCAACCGGTTTAACCTTCGACAGGCTCAAATAACCCTTGAAAGAATGAACAGGAGTACCACCCAGTGTAAGCACACGCTCAGCAATCTCATCAATCTTCAGCTGAAGATCAGTATACAACTCTTCGAACTTCACATGCAGTTCAAAAAACTTCTCACCCTTAATATTCCAGTGAAAACCCCTGGTGTTCTGGTAAAAAATCTGGTAATTAGCCAGCAAATCATTAAGTTTTTCAATCAGTTGAACAGAAAGTCCACGATCTAATCCAATTTCAGTTACTTTTTCCATTGATTTCATTTTTTTAAATTTTTATATTGATTAATTGTTAGTTATTTTTCTAAAATCCTTCCTAAATCACTTACTATCCCTGTAATCCTTTCTAAATCATTCATCTTCTATGCAATCTTTTCTAAATTCCTTACCATCCGTGTAATCTATCCTAATAATTCACCATCTCTCGTTTCTAAATCACTTACCATCCGTGTGATCCATCATAAATAATTCACCATCTCTGTATTTCTTCCTAATTCATATACTATCCCTATACTCTTTTCCAAATCACTTACTATCCCTGTAATCTTTTCTAAATCTTTTACCATCCCTGTAATCCATCCTATAATTATTCACCCTCTCTGCATTCCTTCCTAATTCATTTACTATCCCCGTAATTTTTTCTAAATCACTTACTTCCCCTGTAATCCTTTCCCAAAATCACCCATAATCTGCAACCTGATGTCGCGAATATCGAAATCCTTAATCTTCTTACTCCTGAAATAATCCTCAAGCAGACGATCGAGATCAGGATCAAAATAATCCTCCATACGGTCGCTAACCAGGCAATACAAATGATGATGCGGTCCACTCATAGGCTCATACCTCATAATCCCGGCATCAGTTTTAACCCTCTTCACAAGGCCCTTGTCCACGAAAGTGTCGAGAGTATTATAAATCGTCGTTGCCGAAATCCCGGGAATAGAATCAAGCACCTTTCGGTGGATAGCGTCAGCAGTGGGGTGATCCGACGACTCCTTAAGCACTTCCAGCACAGCCATACGCTGCGGAGTCACTTTGAGCCCGGCTTCGGACAGTTCCTTTAAAATCTGATGTCTGATTGTTTCCATTCCTATCTTGTAGTTATTGCTTGTTTGTAATAAATACAATTTAGAAGCGAAATTGTTCAATGTACTCTTAAAAAAATTTTTATTAAGCAGTCAGCAGTCAGCTATCAGCTTTTACCATTCCACGTTTCTTTAGATCTTAATTAATATTTTCTTAATCAATTTTCTTCTACTTTTTTGCTAGATCAAAAAAATAGCAAAAAAATCACGGCTTGGGTACTTCCGCTAAATTCAGGCTTGTAATACACCAAAGGGCAAACTCGACCAGTACTCTTTTAAGCTCTCTTAGTAGCATCAACAACTGTGCTCTATTAAGCATTTGGCGTCTCAAACAGTGCCCTTTGACAGCATGAGTTCTGGAAACAAGCCTGAATTTTAACGCTCCAGCACCCTAGGCCGATCCTTCCCATTCTACGCACTAGAGTTGTTCTTTGTTCTTGGGTTGGGGTTCTTTGTTCACTCGAGCAATTAGCAATCAGCACTCTGCAATCAGTAGTTCAGTATTCAGGGTTCAGCGTTCGTAACGAGGGATGTGGCTGAGTGCTATGTACAGATGGCTGAATGCTACTTGCGTGGAATGTAAAAACTGAGTGCTAAGTGCTGATGGCTGAGTGCCAAATAAGATGGAATGTTAGAGGACCGGCCTAGGGTTGTAGGGCGTTAAGAATTTTGAGGAGCAGCCGTTAAAAAAAATCTGCTGTTCGAAGCGCCATTAGACCGATAGTAGGTTTGTGTTTGAGAATAATTGATAAGAGCTTAATAGATCGAAGGCAAGTTAGATTTTTTAGGCTGAGACGAAAAAATTTAGCCCGAAGACCCGTAGCCGTGATCTTTTGGTACTTTTCCATCAAGGGAAAAGTACAAAGAAAATTGATTAAGAGAAAAGAGAAAGGAGAATAAGAGATAAATTGATTAAGAGAAAATGAATAAGATAAACGAGAATAAGTAAAAGAAGAAGCTTAATAAGTGTTAGTAGAATATTGATTAAGAAAAGAAGTTTAAAAAGAAATTTATCAAGAAAAATAGAACTAAGATGATCAAGCAAAAAAGCCTGTCTTCCGACAGGCCTTTAGCTAACTAATCCAATAATGAACTAAACCAAATCCTACAGATGTATCAATTTCCTGGTAATAACCGAACCATCTACAAATACAACTCTAAGAAAATAAATACCTTTAGTAAGGTCGGAGATGTTAAGATACTGTGTCCTTTCAGCAGTTACACCGTAACTTCTTACAAACCCTGATGCACTGTAAAGATCCATCCTCGCAACTGTTAATCCGTTTTTATTAACCAATACATAATCTGTTGCAGGATTTGGCTGTATGCTGATTCCTTTATAAGAATCACCTATAACACCTACTGTACTTGAGAAATTGGCTGTCGCCTGAATTTCCTCAGTAATAACGAATGTATAAGCCGGCTCTGCAGAGACTTCAACCCCATCAACTGTCCAATTGATGAAAATAAAGTCTTCTGCAGCTTCAGCCAGCAATGTTACCGTGCTTCCGTAGTTATACAGGCCTGTGCCTGTGATAGTTCCACCCTCCAGTGGGAGAGCATTGGCAGTTACTTCAAGTTGCAGAGCATGGAAGCTTGCGGTAATATCTTTTGCGCTCGTTACAGCGAATGAGTATACGTTATCGGTCGAAACAACTTCTCCGTTTTCTTTCCAGTTTTCGAAAACAAAGCCTTCGTTGGCTTCAGCAGTTAAAGTTGCTGTGCTTCCGTAATTATAAATGCCTGCGCCTGTGATGGTTCCACCTTCAATGGGAAATGCGTTGGCCGTTACCTGAAGCCTTAGAGTATCAAAGCTGGCAATTATTTCTCTGGCTCCGTTTACCGGGAAGCTATAAACGCTGTTGGTAGAAACCTCTTCTCCGTTTTCATTCCAGTTTTCGAAAGCAAATCCTTCGTTGGCAACAGCAGTCACGGTAGCTGTAGACCCTTCAACGTACTCGCCACCGCCTGTAACAGTGCCTGCATCAGCAGGATCTGCCGAAATACTGATTAAATATGATTCAGGTGAGAACCAAACCATTGCCTCCTGCAGCATTTGGTTGGCATCTATGCTGTCAAGAGTCGACATGTTGAAAGAGATGAAGAATGATTTGTACACGTCATTATTGAGCCATACAGCGGCGGCATTTCCTTTAGAGTAAGCATCTCCGTCAATCGGACCGTCCTCAAAACGATACGCTACTGTTGAAGAACGAAGAGGATTAACCACCATGTCAACCATCCAGTCGGGTGCAGTACGGGCATAAATTACATCGGGACTATCGGCGAAAGCTGACACTTCTGTTCCGGCAACGCCAATAGGTGAATTAGCCATAGCCTTTATTGTACCATTCTGGTCTCCCGAAAGGTCCGGACCGCCAAAGCCATCTGTACCGCCAAAAATCGGAGGATTAGGCTGAACTTCATAACCGGCACGGACATACCCTGCCATAAGTTGCTTGAAGTATTTATCATTGCTCAGTGAGTGTTGAGCCTGCGCAAATTCGTCACCTGCAACGAAAACGTTCTTAGGCTGTGCAGCTGTTCCCATGTCCATAAACTCAATAAGAGCCCGCGAAAGGGTATCAACTATATCATTTGACACTGCATTATTGTGATACGCGATAGCTATGTTATATGATTCAGGAATTCTGAAAGATCCGAAAACCGAATAGTTGTATACATCATACTGAATTCCAAGGCTATCAAGTTTGTTTCTGTAAACATTCAGTTCAGCGGCAGTGTGATCAGGATAACCTGTTCTGTATCCCGGCGATAGGATGATGGTTTTTGCTTCCGCAGATGGCAGGGTGTTGAAGGTTAAAGCTTCATCGTCAATGATATCAAATTGCGAACGGTTTGCATTTCCCGAAGCATCATAAGACACAAAGAAGTACTGAACAGTAGTTCCTATGGGAATTTCCTCCAGATTATAGTAGAAAGTGGTCCCGACAATCGAATCGTGACTCATTGATTGCCACCCGCTGCCATATGTATAGAAAAGTGTATCTGCTGATACGCCGTTAGGGTCAATCATATTGGCAGTCAACTGCATGTTGTCGGCAAAAGTATTCCATGTGCGCTTGTGTGAAATAACCGGACCCTGTGTATCCTCACCAACAAAGAATTTAATGGCCGTTTCATTCCTGAGAAGGTTTCCGTAAGGCGCAACTCCCTGGTACTCATTGTTTACAACAATTTCATTAAGATATCCTAAACCGGTCGCCCAATCGTCGTTCTGAATTCCAATTGATGCACTTTGTCCGAAATCATGAGGAATTACACTGTTAGCCTGACCGGTAGCCACGTTTTTGTACTGCAGGATGATTTCACCATTTTCATGCAGAATAGCCTGGAAGCACAGAGTTTCAGTACCTGTACCGGCTCTGAATTTCAAATTGTTCCATTGAATTACAACGTACTGGTTTGGCGACAGACCAAAATTCTGGAAATAGATATCACCGGTGCCTTCAGTAGCTTCGAGATCATCCCAGAAAACTGAAACCAGTGCAGGCATATTTTTGTATCCCGGAAGGGTATACATATAGTTAAAAATGTTGCCATCATCCTCCCAATATAATGCAGGGTAGGGCTTCCGCCAGTTAACAGGATCTGCCAGAAACAGTGTACCGTTAATGTCGGTGTAGAAATAATTTCTATTAATTCCGTAAAACGGGAAGTCGAATCCAATGGGAATAGCTTCTGAAATGTTATCGTCGCCACTGAACTGGTTAACTCCATACATAATCACAGATTCGCCGGTTTCACTTATTTCAATCCAGTTATATTCCGGACCGTTTTCTTCGAAGCTGTCAATCCACTGATAGCTCATCAAATCAGGACCACCGGTACCGTAATGACGAACCACCTCTGTTGATGTTGTCAATGTATCATTTGAGGTATCAGCATCTTCTGCAAGTGCTGTGTAAAACTTCACACTGTAAGTGCCTTCAGTCTGCGGAACCCATGTCGGAAACATAACAGTATCATTACTGCCGGCAGTGATAGGGCGGCTGAAAGTCCTGTTATTACTATAAACGACCGAGCCATCTGAATCAGAAATAAGGCATGATACAACGAAAGGGTCTGTAATATCTCCTGCTCCAAAGTTCTTTAGGGTTGCGTTTGGATTTACTGCTTCGTTCATAAGAATTGAGCCCGCGGGAGAACCGGAACTCCATACTCCTATATCAGCCGGCATGTTCCTGCCAACCTTTATATCATCAAGTACCATGGCATAATCACGTCTGTTCCAATGGAAACCAACATAGATATTCTGACCTGCCCAGCTACTTAAATCGTAAGTAAATTCCTGATATGTAGTTCCAATGTCGGTAATTGTTGCCAGTGTAGTTTTAAAGTCATTAACGGCATTGCCTGTTACCGAAATTTTAATTGTCAGGTCTTCGACGCCAAACCATGAACGGGCATGGAAGTTCAGCACGTCGCCTTGTGAAATGGCAATCTGAGGAGTTACCAGAATGTCTTTTAATCCGGTTCCACTATAAGCTTCAACAAATGCAATCCACTCGCCACCATGCGCATAAGCAGGTTTATTGGATGCTTTCCATTTGTTATTGTCGGCATTAACGTCATGGATTTTCCATGTTGAGGGAATTACACCTCCCTCAAAGCCTTCATTGAGTTTCCATTGAGCATGTGCAGGTAACCACCCGCAGCAGCACAGAATGGCCACCGTCAAAAGAGTTTTGGGTAAAAGTTTTAATTTCATAGTTGTTTAGATAAAAGAGTTTGGTAAGTAATAATTACCCTGCAAATAACTCTACCGGAAAACTATTTTGCAACTAAAAGGATGCAGAATTGGTAAAATCGTAAGTATTGTTTTCCGCGCCTGGTAAGGTATTGGTGGCATTTTTGCGGAAGATTGAAGGGGTTATCCCGATAGTCTTTCTGAAGACAAAATTGAAGGTAGATATGGTGTTAAAACCCGCTTCACGGGAGATTGCTTCAATAGAATATTTACTTCCCATGACCGGATCGGCCAGCAGACGCATCGCTTCATTCACCCTGTACATATTGATGAAGTCGGGGTAATTCTTACCGTAGACTTCATTAATCAGCTGCGACAGATAGGTCCTGTTGGTCGACAATCTCCGGGCAAGCTTATCAATTGTCAGATCAGTTCTGGTAAAGACCTTTTCAGTTCCCATCAGCTTCTCAAGCTTAGCAATCAATCGCTTCTGCTCCTCAGGCGACAGGATAATTGTTCTGGTCTTTTCCAATTCGGATTCAGTTTCTGATACTCCCGCTTCCTCCTGTGCTCTGGAAGACCCCGTTTCCGTGAATTCCCCTGTCACATCCGATGTCCCTGAACCTGCCACTCTACCATCTACTCTGACATCAGACCCTGTTCCAACAGCATCAGCTCCGGCATCAGACCCTGGCTTGCCTGATTGATTCCCGTAAGATCCGGTTTCCTTAGAAGCTCCCGCTCCCTTCTGTGCTCTGGAAGTCCCCGTTTCCGTGAAATCTCCTGTCACATCCGATACCCCTGAACCTACCGTATTTGCATCAGACCCTAATCTGCCAGATAAACCAACCGAATTCGCATCAGTCCGGGCATCAGCCCCTAACTTATCTGATGAACCAGCCGCATTTGCTCCAGCCTTATCATTAGACCCTGGCTCACCATATGAACCAGCCGCTCCGGCATCAGACCTTAACTTGCCTGATTGTTTCCCGTAAGGTCCGGTTTCCTTAGAAACTCCCGATTCCTTCTGTGCTCTGGAAGCCCCCGTTTCCGTGAATTCCCCTGTCGCATCCGATGCCCCTGAACCTACCGTATTTGCATCAGACCCTAATCTGCCAGATAAACCACCTGAACTTGCCACTCTACCATCTACTCTGACATCAGACCCTGTTCCAACAGCATCAGCTCTGGAATCAGCCCCTGCCAGACTCTTCGAATTTCCCCTGGTTCCAATTACCCTCGATAATTTTTCTTCAACCCCTTCCAGATGCATGCGCAGCTTATAAATTTCAGCCTCCTGATTCAGGTACTTCAGATTCTTCTCCACAAGGAACTTATAGGCACTATTCTTCTTTCTCAGCTGAATAGTAATGATGAAAATAGCTATAACCGCAGTGATCAGCCCCCCAATGACGCTGAAAGTAATTCTACGCTGGGCAGTAATACGGGTGTTGTGAATCTCGTTGACAAACTTAAGCGACAAGTTTTCATTTATAAGCCGCTCATTAATGAACTTTTCCTCCAGAGTGGCAATCCTTGCAGCCCTGTCGAGATCAAAGAGGCTGTCCTTAATGGCCGTCGCTTCCTTAAACAACGATAGCGACTTGTCGTTATCACCCATTTTCTGATAAATTTCCGAAAGGAGTTCCAACGTAAAGCGCTTCCCCTGAAGTTCACCTGATTCATCACGAATGGCCAGACTCCTTTTCGCCAGAGCGAGCGCCTCATCAAGCTTGCCTTCATCCACTTTAATCATGGCCAGATAACTAAGCGCTGTGCCCAAACTACTTTTATTGCCCGAAGCCTTGGCAAGACTATATGCCATTAGGAAAAATTCTTTAGCCTGAACATTATTATCCAGTTTCTCATAAATTTTTCCAATATTGATATAATTGGAAGTCATGCCACTGGTGTCATTGCTCTTTTCGTCAATCGACAACGCTTCATAAAAATCAGGCAACGCTTTGCCATATTCACCCCGTGCCGTATAGACAGAACCAAGGTTCGTAAGGCAAATACTGTAACCCAACATGTCGCCCATTTGATAGAAAGCGTCCCGTGCCTGAGTAATGTAACTATGTGCTTTGTCGTATTCCTTAAGACTGATATGCAACGACCCAATACTGAGATTACACCGTGCTATCTGCAGCGTATCATTAAGCTTTGTAAAAATTCGTAAGGCTTTGAAACTGAAATTATTTGCTGCTTCCAAATCGCCCATTCGGCCATTTACGACTGAAAGATTGCTATATGCGATGGCAGTCTGGTACTCCAGCCTTCCCTGCCTGGCTGCAATTAAAGCCTTGCTGGCATAAGCACGGGCCTTATAATTGTTCCCCCGACCAAATGCATCAAACAGCGAATCAGTATACGCACTATACTGCTGCAGATATTGGTTGTCAGCTGCACCCTCAACCCTCTCCACACAAAAGCCAAAAAATAACCACACCAGTAACCCGGTGAAACACAATCCCTTCATTTTCAGCTAACAATAAGTTTCCCGCGACAAAAATAATAAAAAAATAGCATTCAGCAGTCAGCAATCAGTGGTTCGTCGTTCAGTGTTCAGCGTTCAGCGTTCCCATTCCACGCAACAGAATTGTTCTTTGTTTTTGTTCTTTGTTCACTCGAGCAATTAGCAATCAGCAGTCTGCAATCAGTAGTTCAGTATTCAGGGTTCAGCGTTCGTAACGAGGGATGCGGCTGAGGGCCATGTGCAGATGGCTGAGTACTACTTGCGTGGAATGTAAAAACTGAGTGCTGAATGCTGATGGCTGAGTGCCAAATAAGATGGAATGTTAAAGGACCGGCCTAGGGTACTGGAGCGTTAAAAATTAAGGCTTGTTTCCAAAACTCACGCTGTCAAAGGGCACTGTCTGAGACGCCAAAAGTTTAATAGAGCACAGTTGTTGATGCTATTAAGAAAGCTTAATAGGGTAGAGGTCGAGTTTGCCCTTTGGTGTAATACAAGCCTGAATTTAGCGGAAGTACCCGTAGCCGTGATCTTTTGGTACTTTTCCATCAAGGGAAAAGTACAAAGAAAAAAGAAAAAATGTTCTTAGTTCTTTATTCTTGGTTCGTTGTTAAGAGACTCGCTTAATGCTCAACGCTGCTGATGCGGAACTCTGAACGCTGAACGCGGAACTGCTAAAAGCTGAATGCTAAATGCTGAATGCTAAATGCTGAATGCTAAATGCTGACTGCTATTTCAACACCTGATAACTAATCCCCTTCTTATCGAGCTCATTCAAAATAGTGGGAAGCTGAACAGAATCCTGAAGATTGAAAGTGATCATAATCTGCACGTATCCAACAGGTACACTGGTTGTTGCCCGCTCATGATAAATATCGTGAATACTAGCTTTTACCTTTTCAAGCACTGATATGATGCTCATCAGCACACCTGCCTGATCGGGGACAAGCACCTGAATTCTTGCACGAAGTCCTACATCCATAACTCCCTTGTCGAGTATCTGCTCCAGGATGCTCATGTTGATGTTACCACCGCTGATCACAGGTACCACATTCATTCCCGTAAGCTCAGCTTTCTTAAACAGCACCGCTGCCATAGCTGCAACACCGGCCGGTTCAGCAAGAATCTTAGCCCTTTGCAGTAACATGTAGGTGGTCTGTGCAATCTCGGCATCATTAACCGTAACTATCTCATCAACATATTGTTTGGTAAGCTCAAAAGTCATGTTGCCGGGAGATTTCACTGCAATACCATCGGCAATGGTGTTCACTGAAGTAAGAGCCCTGGGCTCGTTGGCTTTAATTGAAGCCTTCATCGACTGTGCACCTTCCGGCTCCACGCCAATTATCTTTATATCAGGATTCAACTGTTTGAGCGTTAGTGCAATTCCGGCGATCAGACCGCCTCCGCCAACAGGCACCAGCACGGCATCAATATGCTCAAGCTGATCAAAAATCTCAAGACCCACAGTACCCTGACCGGCAATAATATCCTTATGATTATATGGATGAACGAACGTTGCCCCGGAGGTTTTAACAAATTCCATGGCGGCATTAAATGCATCGTCAAAACAATCGCCTGTGAGCACAACATCGGCACCATAGCTACGCGTAGCAATAACCTTCAGGGGAGGAGCGAAAGTCGGCATGAAAACCTTGCTTTTAATGCCCAACCGCTGAGCAGCATAAGCCACACCCTGGGCATGATTACCTGCCGAAGCACACAAAACGCCATTCTTAGTCTGCTCGGGAGTGAGCTTACTCATCATATAATATGCGCCTCTGACTTTGAATGAGCCGGTTGATTGAAGATTTTCAAGTTTAAGATATACATTGGCACCAGACATAGTTGAGAACGATTTGCTACGTTCAAGTGGTGTCTTTTTTACGATATTTCTCAGAACAGTCTGAGCGTTAATTACATCCGATAAGTGTGGAAGTTCATCTATTGTCTTTGCCATGCCGTTTCAAATTTTTTGCAAAGGTACTATGATTTCAGCATTTTTAATACTGTTGTAAGCTTTAAAAATGTTCTTTGTTTGATGATCTTTTATGCCAATAGTTCTCTTAATTAATCTTCTTTCTTCTACTTTTTTGCTTGATCAAAAAAGTAGCAAAAAAATCACGGCTTGGGTCTCCGGGCTAAATTTTTTCGTCTCAGCCTAAAAAATCTAACTTGCCTTCTATCTATTAAACCTCAATAAATTATTCTCAACCATTGACCTACTATCGGACTTCTGGCGCTTCGAACAGCAGATTTTTTTTAACGGCTGTTCCTCAAAATTCTTAACGCCCTACAACCCTAGGCCGATCCTCTCCTCCTTTAGCATTTAGCACTCGGCATTCAGCATTCAGTCCCATCCATCGTCACTAAAACTGGAACTCTGAAACGCTGAAACTTTGGAACCCTGGAACACTTAAACACTTAAACACTGACCGCTGATGGCTGATTGCTGACTGCTGATTGCTCCAAAGAACCAAGAACAAAAAACCAAAAACCAAGAACAATTCTGTTGCGTGGAATGCGAAGGATTGGCCTAGGGTACTGGAGCGTTAAAAATTTAGGCTTGTTTCCAAAACTCATGCTGTCAAAGGGCACTGTTTGAGACGCCATAAGCTTAATAGTGCACAGTTGTATAAGCTAATATGAAAGTATAGAAGAGGAGCGGTCGAGTTTGCCCTTTGGTGTAATACAAGCCTGAATTTAGCGGAAGTACCCAAGCCGTGATCTTTTGGTACTTTTCCATCAAGGGAAAAGTACAAAGAAAATTGATTAAGAAAAAAGAGTTTAAATTAAAGTATCGCGGGCAACAAAGAATAAAGAACCAAAAACCAAGAACAAATCTAGTGCGCGGAATGGGAACGCTGAACGCTGATTGCTGATTGCTGACTGCTAAGGTAGAATGATCAATTCCCCTCAATCTGTTTCCTCACATGATCCGTGAGCGAATCATACGAATGC
>CAZJPP010000043.1:0-11972 GCA_964547915.1 uncultured Lentimicrobium sp. | reverse complement strand
CGTTGTGAATTGCTTTTGAATTGTATCTTTGATAGACTGAGCACAGCATACCACCCTCTGAATGACTGTATCTCAGGGTTTTAGTGCTCAAACGTAAAAGAAAAAAAATGTGCTCTCAAAGCCTTGATAAATGAAAATATCAAGGCTTTTTTTATTCCTGTCAGAACAATTCTAATTGCTGTGGAGTAGCAGGTTTTTCGTTAGGTTCTTTGTTTCGATAAAACTCCATCATCTCAAATTGCTTGTCTGTCATTGTTAGTATTATGATTTCACCTTTGGGAGCAAGAAAAGATTTAACCCGTTTTATATGCACATCTGCATTTTCCCGACTATTACAATGACGCACATAGATAGAAAATTGCAGCATGGTAAATCCATCCTTTTGAAGGTTTTTGCGAAACAGAGCATATTGCTTCCGATCCTTCTTAGTCTCTGTCGGTAGGTCAAAAAGTACAAATACCCACAATATCGTGTATTGATTTAGCCTTTCGTTTGTTGTCAATAATACTAATTTAAAACAGGATAGAGAATCTTTCTCATGCTACCCTCAAAACAACCCGCCAGACTCGCACTTGTCCTTTGTACACCTACCATCAGCGGACTGCTCTTTCCATCTATTATAATATCCAATACAGGAATTTGCAAAAGTCTTTTCTTTAAGGCAGGTGATAACATGTCAATCTCTTCATCTTCAATAAGAATTTCATACACTAACCTGTCAACAAATGGTCGGTATGGTTCCATGATATCACTTGCCAGGCACCATGGATTATACTTATTTCTATGGTGTATCCCTAATGCAGGCAGCATGCCACTAGAAATAAGTGCGCGAGCCATTATTGACATTAGTATTGCATAACCATAATTCAAAAGATTGTTTGGTGCTTCACCATATCTTGATCTCGTAAATCCTGATTGCTCTCCAAATAGTCTTTCCCAATAATATGCGGCAGCTCTCCCTTCAACATTTTGAGGGTCACCGCTTTTAACCATCCTAATATATTGCAAGAGTTTTCCATTATCGATATCCAGTTCTTTTAAAAGCGCTGCCTGGTTAGATATCTTGGCAATTATTGTTTGTTGCCATAGATTCTTCTTTAATGGTAGAGATCCTTCGAGTTGTTGATAAAGCTTTTCAGTAAATGCATGATGAGAATATAGAGGTAAAGTCAGTCCAAATGGCAGATGCTTTTCATCGGAAATTAAAATTGCTGCATTGTTCTCAATCAAACTCGATAATAAAGCCTGAGAAATTATAATCTGAGGATTGTCCAAAATAACAATTCCTATATCTTCAATTGGAATTGTTACTTTTTCTCTTTCCTCAGCCTCAATAAGCATCTGCATATCCTTTTTCCTGAGTGAACATGGATTACCAAAATATAGAGTCTTTTTAATCATGGATTGTAATGCTTAAATCAAGCCGTCTCTTTTCTACCGACGTAATTAATCCTATATGATTTACACTAACTTTAATCAGATCCAATAACTGTTTTGGGGATTGGATCAAATGATATGATATTCCTGAAAGATTCTTATAGTTCTTAAACACCTCACCGTCCACAGCCTTGGTCTCCAGATGATGATTAAAGACATAATACCTGCTCGATAATTTCTGTACCCTGAATAAATTCGGACTTATTAGATGATAATTAGCTTGATCAGATAAATCAATTTCATGTGGATTAAAGCCGGTATCTTTGTTCGGAAACACAAAATACTCATTCTGTTTCATATCAAATAAGTACTCCCATCCTATTTCAGAGTTATAATTATAGTCGATGACAGGTAATCCCATATTCTTTCTTAAAGTGGCTTCGTAAAAAGATACTACTTTTTCCTGAAGAGCACCTTCAGCATCCCGATAGATTGCTACATGATGATTATTCCCCGTATTAACAAAGTCAACGCCCTGCTTATTCCCATTGCCATCAGGAATTATCTTTCCAAATTTATCTTTCTTATCTCTTAGTGCAAGTGCATTAGCTATACCCGCAATCTTAACTCTTTTAATTTTTATGCCTTTTTCTTTATTAATCCAGATAGGATTAGCTTCAAGATTAGTGAATGCCCTATTTGCATCACCACCATATTCATCAAGTCGTGCCTGTAAAATCCCCTTTACTCTCTTATCAAGAACTTTTTCTATGTTAAGATCCGGACCGACAGGCTTTCTAATGGTATATACTGTTTCTTTACATACCAACTTGACTTTGTCAGGCACTTTGATTGTATTAAGCGAATCAACATAAAGCGGATTCTTTGTAAAGCTGTTTTTGCCGGTAAATGCAATCTTTGGATTATTACCAAATAATTCAAGTCTTGAGAGTAATGCATTCCTGTATCCGGCATTGGTGACTTGTCTGATTTTTTCTTCATCAAATGAAGCACCAATTTTTTCTTCCCATGTTTTATATTGCTGAATACTGCCATAAATAGTTTCCAAATGTAACTGTCCACGCGGTGTAAACTGCTTTGTTCTGTTTACACCATTACTCTTTTGAGTGGCATTAATATTTGCTGTCAATACCTTGTTTTTTGACTTGTAAGAAACCAGCAATTTTTCTAAATGTTTCTTTGCTGTTGCCCGGAATTCATCA
The DNA here is from genome assembly GCA_964547915.1 of uncultured Lentimicrobium sp. Lineage (GTDB taxonomy): Bacteria > Bacteroidota > Bacteroidia > Bacteroidales > Lentimicrobiaceae > Lentimicrobium. The sequence continues at coordinate 9,372 of CAZJPP010000043.1, read as the reverse complement.
ATTTGAATCGGTGGTTTAAATCTCATCTTACCATCTTCCCTTTCGCAATATTTCTGCTCAATTGCATAAATATTTCCCGACTTATCGCTTCTGGCATTAAGGTTATTAAGATAATTAATATACTCTCTCTTTGTGAAAGCAATTGTTAGTGCATCCATTGCATGATGCCTGTGATCATTTCTTTTTGTCCAGTCTTTAATTCTTTTGATTTTGTGTCCGTCCCTGTTTTCAATTATTTCTGTCAGGCCAAGCTTATCATACTTATTCCAGTTCAGTTCCTGCATAACATTTATTAACTGCCAGTCCTCTCTTAACTTATCAGTAATTGATCCTGATGTCGGTATTACATCTTTAGCGATCTCTTCAAGAATCATCCTTGCCTTGCTGGCTATATACTGAGTATTTCTGATATCTCTATCAATAAAGTCATTAGGAATATCTTCACCTTTTAAATTCAATTTCTTGAATTTGCTTGTACTGATCTTGCCTGCTTTATACAGGTCATTTACGCGCTCCTTATATTCATTCAACCCATCTTCATGATAAGTCTCTGCTATATAATCACAAGCTGTCTTGTCTTTCTTGTTGATATTGACTGATCTGGTTTCAAGAGTTTTGTTTGAAAACGAATCATCAAAAAGTCTTGCCTGAGGAATTATGTGCTCTATATCAAACTCCTTACTAAACAGCATAGAGGGTGATATATATGTATCTGAGTATAGAGTTTTAAAACCTCTTGGCTCAAGTTCCAGGTATAGTTTATATCTTATTATATCATTTCGGCTTATGTGAATCAATCCAAATTGCTGTCTGAGAACCTTGCGATATGTTTCATTTACACCTTCGACTTCTCTTTGAGAATTTGTCATTTGTTCACGCTCTTTTGCATTCTTTTTTAATTCACGTGCCAGTTCTATTCGTATTTCATCAGGCTTTCCATAGGTCTCAGATATTTTATTGACCACATTAATCATCTGATTCAGAATTTTTTCTACGACCGGATTGCGTAAACTATTCTTTGGCAGCACTTCAAGCTTATCCTTAAGAATTTTACTATCAATCTCTTGCCTTGTAAGTGAGTTTTTCGAATGTCTGTATCCCGCATAAGCACATGCAACAGAGTACTCATTTCCTTCTTTCATATGAGGGAGAATTTTCCTAAGGGCTTTCGTACTAAGACTGCCATAGTCAGCAATTAAACTGGCATTCGTCAATAATACAGCATACTCCTTCTCAAAACCATATTCCGACATCAATTTCTTTACAAGCTTATCATTACCTGTATTAGAATCATCTCCTTCAAATGAGTATAGTAAGTGCCACAATTTAAATAATGGTTGCTCCTCAAATGATTTACCGGGCAACTCTGAGTTAAATACCAATAAACGAGTATCATAATTCAAAGCATTGAATACCTCTTCAATTATCTCGCGGATCCTGGCTGCAGGCAAACGATAATCAACTTCTCCATGCCCGGTTAGCTCCACAATCCTGCAATAAATGCTGAATAATTCAGCAACAGTGCTATTGCCCTGAATTTCTTTAAAGTTCAGTTCAAGATCTCTAACATCTTTGTACAGAAGCTTCAGAACCTCTGCCATGCTTAATTTATTCCTTATCTGAAGCTCTCTTGCAAGCAATTCCTTCTCTTCCTGTAATAGACTTACAATCTCACCGGTCCTCTTATTCCTTACTTGTGCATTATTAAGAGTCTGCCATATTTTAAATTCCTGAAAAATGGGAGATGAACGTGGGCATACCTTCAAACCAACAGTAATCCGCTTTTCTTCACCACCGATCAATATAGGGATCTCCCTTCTTTCGAATTCACATAAACTAATGAGATTTTTTTGACTTTTTAATCTGCGCTGATAAAATATAATTACATCTCGCATCTGCTGTTTAAGACTGTTTGTTAGTACTGCATGGTATTTAGCCTGGTTTTCCCAGATGGCTTCAAATTCGTCCATATAATCCTGTCGGTAAAATACTTTGTTTCTTAGTCCTTGATCAGGAAATTTTAGCAAATACTCATATAGGTACTGCCCTACAGTAATTTTATTGAAGTATAGTTCTTTACTACGGTCACTAATTGAGCCAAGGTATCCGCTGGATCCATTTATATCATTATTAATTTCAGTTAAAACGAAAGCCACTTCCTCTTTTGATAGCGGTTGAGTAACTGCATCGTTCCTCAGCTGGTATGCCTTCAGCTTCTTTTCATCACGTGTACCTTTAAGCTCAGCAGTATTGAATCCGTATTTTTTATAGAATGCTATTGATGTAAATCGCTTTGGTTTGCCTTCAATTTCCTTTCTGAAAGACTCAGTTAATATCTCAGGCATTGTCTCTTTCTGGAAGTTCCATACTTTGCCGAATTCCTGTAATAGATCGGATCTGTAATAATCCGGTATGTAGTGCTTTCCGTTTTTAAGTTGCTTGTATGAATATTGGCCCGGAGTTAGATTCTCTTCATACAGAATCTTTGCAATCTCCATTCCATCAATTAATTTACCCTCCTCTTGATTCTTTGCCTTCCTGCTACTTTTATACCCCCTCTTTTTATTGATCATCAATAGCACTCTTGCGAACTCTTCTAATGAAATCCTTTGAGTTACAGCTTCTGCTCTAAGTTTATAAGTCTGGTGCGTTGTGTTTTCCCCGTCCTCTGTTAATAAAGTATCATTATTAATAATACCAAATTCCTTGAGTATGCTTATAAGATTAGCTCTACGAAGTTTATATCTCTGGAGATTTCTTCTCATACTTCTCTTTAAAGTTCTGTCAGCATTTGTAGTAATGCTTTTTCCCTTTTCGAAGTTTGAAAGTTCATCAACTGTTAATGGATTAACTCTCACTCCTAAATTGATAACTAATGATTTCTCATTAGGATTTTCAGCTTCATTTACAAGTGCCCATCCTATGCTGGTTGTTCCAAGATCTAATCCCAATATTTTTTTCATAAAAGTTGATTATTTGGATTTATTTATTATATTTGCAATACAATTCAAAGCAATTCACAATAAGGATTATTCCGTTGTGAAAACACTTAAGGCGGGATAAAACTCGCCTTTTTTTATTGTCTTTACTATAGTTTCGCGCTTCATAAGAGCCCATATAACAGGTACTACAAACCTAAGCATTATATCTTTAATATCAAAGTTTATTATTACTTGAAATATTAAAGCAAATTAGCTAGTCAGGGATAAAACTGTTATTGGGAAATAGTGCTACTTATTCAGTTGATTGAAGAAGCCAAATGAACAACTGGTAAAGCGATGGGATTCTGTTATAGCAATCTGCTCATAGTCGCTCTATGCAATCTCAAAGTTGCAGTAACATAAAAAATTTTTCGTAATTTTCTAAAACTATTTTAATAAGAGAATTTCCCCTGCTTATTTTTATTATCAAAAGTTAACGATTATGCATTATTCTCTTGCCCGGAAAGTACGTCCCAAAATGATAGTAAGCAATATATCTTTACTTTTCATTATGCATACACCCGCTACTTTAAAGTCTCAGGTTTTATCCCCACAATCCTTAAAGTCAGTTGAGCTTGTTGAAGAAGCATGGATACTTCTAGACAGTTCAAGCATATTTAGTGGCTGGTCAGGTTATCGTAAAATTCCTGTTTTTATCGGCTCTGTTGATAACCAGGGAGTTTTCATAAATCCGGACAGGGAAGTGCCTGCAGGTTATTCACAAATCACATCAGATTTTGCCGGGAAGATTTTCATCAGAAATCCTAGCGGTGTTAATTTTTCCGGTGCCGGTGTCGGTGTATTGGTAGATGATATTTATTATCGTAACTATGTCAAACTCAATTCATATTCAACAACATTCAAGAATGATTATATTTCTTTTATCGAGAACTATTTTTCAATTGATCATTTACCCGACTCTGTTTATTTATTGATTAATTCACAGGAATACTACAAATCCGTATATTTTCATGAGGCATTCCATATTTTTCAGCAGAATTCAAAGCCATGGCAATCGCACAGAGCAATAAACTATCAAAGGCCGGAAATTGCAGCTCTTTCCTGTATCGAAGGTTCCTTACTTCAGAAAGCTTACTATACAGATTCGAATGAAGAAGCCAAGGAATTAATAAGAGACTTTATCGCCGTAAGAGTTTTCAAGAATAGCAAACTCACCAAAAGACAAATTAATTATGAGGAAGATTATGAATGGATAGAAGGTGGCGCAATGTACATTCAATCAAAACTTTTAAAATCAATGCTTCCTTTAAATCAAGTAAAATATATTCATTATTTAGATAGTCTTAACCTTCACAATAGCATTAATAACCTTAGCATTCCGGGTAATAAAGAGTATTATTATGGTCAGTGTCAGGCTTTTCTGCTCGATCGCTTTTATGGAGAGAAGTGGCAGACCAGGATATTATTGAAAGATGTGTATTTGACAGATTTACTTATGGAAGCTGTGAACTATGATCCTTCATATCAAGAACAGAGGTTAAGCATCATATTAGCTTTGTATAACCTTCCACTCATGAAAAGAGAAATTAGAGCTCAGTTGAGAAATCTTAAATAGCCCCCCTACAACCTCATTATCATCTCAAATTGCTTGCCTTTTGGTGTGATGCCGATGGAGGCTAGGAAGTCGGTGATGCTGGTGCAGCCGGGTTCGGTGTTGACTATCTTGATGTTGGTGTGCCGGTTTGCTTTCAGGGCTTCGGTGAGTAGTGCCGAGGCTATTCCCTTGCGGCGATGGGTTTCTGCGACAGCAATCTGCGTTACATCGCCCGATGCAGGTTCAAAGATGCAGTATCCTACCGGCTTCCAGTGATGCATTGCCACAAACACTCTGAAATCCTCAGCACGCCTGGCAATGGCTTCATTGCTGTTCTGCCACGATGGTGCGAAATCACCGAAATCGCTGAGATCACCGAATCCGCCAAATTCGCCAAATTCGCCTAACCCATTAGTCTCAGCAAGCCGCCCCGCACTTATTTCCCGTATTTCATAACCTGCCGGCAGCGCCCTTTCGGGGATGCGCACCTGTGATGCATCCTGCACGAAGTAGTTAAATTCACGACTTACCTCAAACCCCAGCTTCTTATACACGGAATACGCACCGGTATTATGTTGCAGCACTTCGAGCAAATACTGCGATACACCCGCCTTGCGCAAATACGGCAGCGAATATGCAAATATCTTTGATGCGTAACCTTTGCCACGGCACTCTTTTAAAGTTCCCGTACCCGAATCGTATGCAGTCTTTTCTCCTTTAAATATCCCTACGCCGTTAAATATAAACGACTTAAGTTCATCATCCTCAAACAGTCCGAACGATAACGAAGCATCAAAGCCCCGCCGGCTCAGCATTACCTGCAACTCGTTCTTGTTAACCTGCATCTCGTAATCCCCGAAGGCTTCCTTAAAAGTGGCATACAGGGTTTCGAAGCTTACCCTTTCAAGCGATGTTATTGTTTCCATAAGGTAATAATTTAAGGAGTAAATTTATTCAAATAGTTATTGTAATCATTATATAAAAAGACTTGCACCAATAAAAACGATAGAGCTAAATTTCACTTTAACTCTATCGCAATTGTCTAATTACCAAACTAAACTAACACACACCTTCTGTATGCTAAACGCATATTTCATTTTGCAAAATAACGCCACATAGCAAGAATAAGCAATGCGTACTTCACGGTATTTCTTGTCGCCTGTCCTAAGTGTTAGTACTGAGTGTTTTAATCTACCAACTCGTTCTCAATGGCATATTTTATCAGCCCTACAATTGTTTTCTGCTTAGTTTTCACGAAGATATTCTTCCGGTGGGTCTCAACTGTGCGCTCACTTATAAAGAGCTTCCCGGCAATCTGCTCATTTGAGTACTCGCGCACAATCAGCGAAAGCACCTCCGATTCACGCGAAGTGAGCTTCACGGCATTTGGCTGAACCGATTTTATCGAACTATCGGAATTATAGATGCCCTGCATTATTATATCCTGAACTTCCTTCGAGAGGAACTTTTTACCCTCTGCAATTGTGCAGATTGCCTCCGACAGCTCATTGATGTCAGTGCTCTTGAGCACATAGCCCATTGCACCGGCTTCAATCATCTTGGCAATCATCACATTGTCGTTGTACATGCTTAACGCCAGTATTTTTGTTTCGGGAAACCGTGTTCTCACAATCTTAGTCAGCTCCAGTCCACTCATTTCAGGCATGTTTATGTCAACCATCAGCACATCAATTCTTTCCTTTTCAAGAATCTGAATCGCCGCCTGTCCACTAGTTACGCCCTGAATACTCTCAATGCATGGTTCATCAGCTAGCAGTGCAATCAATCCATCAAGAATCAAATGATGATCATCAACCAGTAAAAGCTTAAAATTTTCCATTTTGCAATTGTTTTACAGGAACAATAATAGTTATGATTGTGCCTCTGCCAAGCGCGGTATCAATATGAACAGTTCCGTCAATATTGTCAATACGTGATATGATATTTTTCAGCCCAATTCCATTTCCCTTAATATTACTAATGTCAAATCCCTTACCATTATCCTCTATCATAATCATTACCTCTTCATCATTTTCAAGTAACTGAAAATTGATTTCAGTTGCCTCCGAATGGACAATGATATTATTGATAACCTCCTGTATGACACGATATATCGTTAATTCCACAAAGGAATCCACACTGCTGCGCACATCAGAAAAGTCCATGTTTAACCTGAATTTCTTTGATTCGAGTAAAGGTTCCAGCAGACTTTTTATCGATGCCACCAAACCCTTTTCCTGTAAAAAGATAGGTGCAAGGTTATGTGATATGTTTCGTAACTCACTGAAGGCGTTGTCAGTTAAATCTATCGCATTGAGCAATAATTCATTCTGTTTAGGCTGTTCAGGCAATAACTTCCTTTGCAGGCTTGTTAAGGTTAATTTTAATACTGAGAGTATTTGTCCGAGTCCATCGTGCAATTCCTCCCCTATTCTTTTTCTTTCGCGAAGTTCAGCATTGAGCAGCTCATTAGACCTCACTTCTTTAATCCTGAGTATGGTCTCTTCGAGCTTCTGCTTTTGTTTCTGACGATAGGTGATGTACAGAATATAGGCAAGCAGAATAATTACGAGGGAAGTTGTCGCTGTAAGGAATATCTGTGTATTGCGTTTGCTTATCAGTAACTTTTGAGCTTCAATCTGAAGTAACTGGAATCGCTTCTGTCTTTTAAGCATTTCAATTTCCATTTCACTTTTTTCAGTCTCATGTTTTAATTCAAGCTCATAAATTTTATTAAACCGATGATTATTCAGAACGCTATCCTCCGTGGCCACAAACTTTTTAAAGTATTCAAGACTTTTATGATACTCGCCTCCTGCTTCATAAATACTAGCATAATTGTGATATACTTCATACAGGAGTTTGTTGCTTTGCACGATATTGGCCAGTACTTCAGCTTTCTGGTTATATTCCAGAGCCATAGCATATTTACTGAACCGTATATTTAAAACAGCAACTTTCAAATAAGATTCAGCCAGGTTATGATTGTTATTATTTTTCTTTGCAAAATCCACTGCTTTGAATGCGTATGCAAGTGCTTTATCGTAATTACCTTCCTCCATATATAATGTCGCCAGATGATTGAAGCTGATTGACAAACCATAATAATCTTCAATCTTCTCTTTAATCACCACTGATTTATTCAGATAACCAAGAGCCTTATTAAAGTCATTGCGTTGTATATATATCTGCCCTATATTCGTCAGCACGGCTCCCATGCCCGACTTGTCATTCAGCTGCTGGTATAAAGTGTGGGCTTTATGAAGAAACACAATTGCCTTATCGTAGTTCTTCATCGATTTGTATATCATGCCAATATTATTATTAACATTGGCCAGACCTTTGATATTTTTATCCTGTTCAAAATATGTAAGTGCCGAAAAGAAGTATTTACAGGCATCATTTGTATTTCCTATGTGCCAGTGGGTTAGGCCTATATTGCTCAGGTTTCCTGCAATTAGTTTCGATTCGTTGATTCTTCTGCTTATTGCCATTGCTTCATGATAATAGCTTAAGGCACTATCATATCTTCCTGTTACGTCATACGCAACACCAATCCTGTTAAGTGCCATACTCTCACCTGTTGCATATTTTATCTGTCTGGATAGGCTTAATGCCATTCGTGCAAAATCAATTGCCTCTCCCGAGTTTGTGTATACATCGTTAAAGCTTAATTCATTAAGAACATCAACTTTCTCAGATCCGTTCACAGTGTCAAGCTCCCTAAGTAGTTTTGAACGCGTTTTGGAATCGGGGACCAGGTTTGCATGCAATAGCACCGGTAATATCAACGATATGATAATAATATTCAGGCTTAATTTTATATTCATCTCCTCGCCTTGAATGACGAAGTAAATGTAAGCAAGTATTCCAATTAATGTATTAATAAATAGCGTTAAAACCTAAAATTCAGTACCAATACGGAGATTACGCATTTCAATATACCATATAGTACGCATTGTTAAATGTTTTTATTACCAATTATTTTGCCTCATCAATTCAAACCACTTTAACAAATAATCAAAATGAAAAAACAATTACTACTAATTCTGTATGCCTGCATTCTTTGTACAGTATTGCATGCACAATCTTCCTGGTCTGTACAACATATTGGGACGAACTCTACATTGTATGGTGTTGACTTCCTGGATGAGAACATTGGAATGGCAGTCGGTGATAGCGGTGTCATTCTCCGAACCGTTAATAGTGGACAATCATGGGAGACATTGAATTCAGGTGTAATGCTTTGCCTAAACTCTGTAGGTTATATTGATGCCGATAATATTATTGTGGTTGGTAATGATGCCCTTATTCTTAAATCAACTGACGGGGGAGATTCATGGAATGCTGAGTATCTCTTAGGTACAATGAATGGAGATCTATGGTCGGTTGATATGAGTCCATCGGGTAAAGGAATTATAGTGGGTCAGTATCAAACAACTGTTACTACAACTGATGGATTTTCTAATAAACTTATCATTCGGAAAAATTATACCGGAGGCTTTTTTTCTACTCGCATCCTGGATGAAGACAATGCCTTTGTATTTGGTTTAAATGGAACTCTTAATCCTATTGTATATAAAGTAGCTCATTTCGATAGTATTTCAACAGCAAGATTTTACTATCCTTATAATGGGGTAATATATTCTTCAGGTACTTTATATGATGGGTATGCTTTTAGTAAAGACTCTGTACTTACAGTTGGTCACATGGTTGACAATGCTGCCAGTTTTGGGTTCTCTTCCTATATCTGTAGAAATCAGCCCTGGGATACTCAATATTGGGATACAGAACATATAGTGTATGATTCATGGTATAATGGTGTTGACTTTGTCA
>CAZJPP010000042.1:0-12173 GCA_964547915.1 uncultured Lentimicrobium sp. | reverse complement strand
TTTAAACAATTGATACTATGTCATTTGAAGTGAGAATAAAAGAGCTTATTGCAGATAACTATTCAGGATCTGCTGCTATACTTGATAAACTTATCAAGTCGATTTATTCTTATACCAACAACCGGGATATTGATCCCGAATTCCTAAAGGAAAACCTGTTAAAGGTGGCCCGTAGTTTCCCCGATCTTGCTGTATTACATCATTTTCTCCAGTATTTTCTCGATTCGATAGAACCTCTTACTGAAAACAACATATCAAATAATCGCAAAAAATTAAAAATAGAAGCAATAATAGCAGAGTATAATAAGGAGTGGGACGAGAGCATAGATAAAGCAGCCGAAAAAATGGCACGCCTGGTTCAGTTTTATGATAAAAGGATACTTCTTCACAGCAATAGTTCGAGTATACACATTTTATTTAAGCATCTGGCAGTAAGGAAAATATATCCCTCAATATACCAGACAATGTCGGGCCCGGTTTTTGAAGGTAAATTGCAGGCCCGTATACTTGCCGATATGGGTTGCACTGTTCATTTTATAAATGAAGCTGCTGTTGGCAAGTTTATCCATGAAATAGACTTTGCAGTTGTTGGTGCTGACAATGTATTCAAAGATGGTTTTACCAATAAGGTCGGAACATATCCAATAGCTTTGGTGTGCAGAGAAGCAGGCATACCGTTGTATGTTATTTGTGATTCACGCAAACGCTCACCATTAGAATACAGCAAGAGGAGTAGTATCATTGCGGAACAGGAAGCGCCTTCGTCAGAATTATGGCCAAAGGCACCCGATTCAATAAAACCTGTAAACTACTATTTTGAATTTACACCAAGAAATCTTGTAACAGCTTATTTCTTTGAAGACTGCTTCATAGAAACAAATTCTAATCAAAGCCGAGACGGCTCAAAATAAAAGCCAGTTCAAATGCCGACTCCTTAAGCTGATCAAACCGACCGGTAGCACCTCCATGTCCTGATTCCATGTTGGTTTTCAGCAACACCAGATTATCATCAGTTTTAAATTCTCTCAGCTTAGCGGTGAATTTTGCAGGCTCATGATATCCTACCTGAGAATCATTGAGGCCGGCTGTGATAAGCATATTTGGGTAATCAGTCGCTTTTATATTATCGTAAGGCGAATATGATAACATGTAGTCGTAATACTCTTTAATATTTGGGTTGCCCCATTCCTCATACTCCTGGACAGTAAGAGGTAATGATGGGTCGAGCATTGTATTCATAACATCAACAAATGGGACAACAGCAACCACCGTGTTAAAAAGATCGGGCCGCATATTGGTAGAAGCAGTTACCAGCAATCCACAGGCACTGCCTCCCATAACTGTGAGCTTTTCTGGTGATGTATACTTATTTGCAATAAGCCTTTCCGCACAAGCGATGAAATCATTGAAAGTGTTTTTCTTGTTCAAAAGTTTACCATCCTCATACCACGCCTCGCCTAAATCACTGCCTCCTCTTATCTGTGCAAGAGCGAAAACAAAACCACGGTCTACAAGACAGAAGAAGGTTGATATAAACCGGGCATCAGAAGAACAACCATATGCACCATAAGAATAAAGGAGGGCAGGATTGGAACCATCCTTCTTAAGTCCGTTTTTATATAATAATGAGACCGGCACTTGAGTTCCATCGGGTGCAGTTGCATAAGCACGTTCAACAGTATAATCATCGGCATTAAAGCCTGAAGGGATTACTGTTTCCTTTATTATCTCACTAATACCTTCCCTGAAATCGTATTCGTATATCGTATTCGGACGATTAAGTGAAGAATATCTGTAACGTAGTTTCTTAGAGTTATATGAAGGGAGAGGAATTAACTCGGCGGAATACACAGGTTCAGGGAAATTAATGGTCTTTTCGAAAGGTTGACAGATACCCCTAACAATGATTTCCATAAGACCATTCCTCCTGACCTGGACAGCATAAAAAGAGTCGAAAATGTCTAAATAGTCTACCATTGCTTCATTACTATGAGGCATTACTTCCTTCCATGTTGTAATATCACGGTATCCCCAAAGGGGAGCTTCATAAATCTTACCATTAAGGTTTTGTTTATCCTTATACTGTATAAAAAACTTATCACGATGATGATAAACACCATAGTCGACATCCTTAACCCTTGGTAAAAATACTTCAGGCAAGGCGAATGGCGTGTCAGCATTAAGAATTGAGTATTCTGAAGTCGTAAAACTATGCGAGGATATTAAGATGAACGCTTCAGTCTTTGTTTTCTGAAGATTTACTATGAACAACTCATCGGGTTCTTCAAAAATTACCACACCGGGATTTGCGCCCATTATGTCATGCCGGTAAACTCTCCATGGTCTTAAGGCTTCAGTTACAATTGTATAGAATATACTTCTGCTATCATTACCCCATGCTACATCGGTTACTTTTGTTATCTCAAATCCCGTAAGATCAGTTCCTTTTTCAAGGTTCCTGACCTTTAAAATAAAATCGGCATAAGATCCTGATTCATTGCTCAGGTAGGCGGCATAACGGTTATCGGGACTAACCTCGTAATCTGAAAAGATAAATGCAGGCTTGCCTTTCGACATTTCATTTACATCGAACATTACCTGTTCAGGACTGCTGAGCGATTCCTTTTTGCGGCAATAATATTTGTATTGCTTTCCTTTCTCTGATCGGGAATAATAATAGTAACCATTATAATATACCGGTGCTGATTGGTCATCTTCCTGAATCCTTGATCTCAGTTCCTCAAATAGTTTAGTTTGCAAGGATGAGGTTGATTCCATGATCATATCAGCATATTTGTTCTCCTCTTCGAGATAAGAAGTAACAAGCGGATCGGTGCGTTCTTTCAGCCAATAATAATTATCAGTGCGGGTATGATTGAAATTCTTAAAAACAACAGGTTTTTTTAAATGCGACCGGTGGTGGAGAGAAATGAGACTGGGACAATATTTTAATCACTATTAGTAGGCTATTTGTTTAGTTAAAGTGTTGTTACTGACAAGGTTGCAAAATTATACAATAAATTAACATAGTCGACTAAAACATGTGGAGATTGTGTAAGACTTTCTTCACTACCTTTGCACGCTAAAAAACTAATAATGACTGCAATGAGAAGATTTTCGGGTGACAAACCTGAAAAAAACAGGGATGATAAACCCAATAGACGACGGGAGTCGGATAAAACCGGAAGATCGGGAGATTATAAGAAGAGGAATGAAACAGGAGAAGATGCCCGATCAAATGACCGCAGGGAGAGTAAACCCTGGGTAAGTAGAAGCAATTCTGAAAGGAAGCCTTTCAGCAGGAGCAGTGATTCTGAAAGGAAACCATGGGGAAAACAGAAGGATTCTGAAAGAAAACCATGGAACAAAGATAAAGATACAGAAAGAAAGCCATGGAATAAGGATAGAGATTCAGAAAGGAAGCCATTTAGGAAAGAAGGGGATTCAGAGAGAAAACCATGGTCAAATGAACGTGATAATGACAGAAGACCCCGGAGCAGAGACAGTGAATCGGAAAGAAAACCGTGGGACAGAGATAAAGATACAGAAAGAAAGCCATGGAATAAGGATAGAGATTCAGAAAGAAAGCCATTTAGGAAAGAAGGGGAGTCGGAGAGAAAGCCATGGAATAAGGATAGAGATTCCGAAAGGAAACCATGGAAAAAAGAAGGGGATTCGGAGAGAAAACCATGGTCAAATGAACGTGATAATGACAAAAGGCCCCGGAGCAGAGACAGTGAATCGGAAAGAAGACCGTGGAGCAGAGAGAAAGACACAGAAAGAAAGCCATTTATAAAGGAAGGGGATTCAGAAAGAAAACCATGGAATAAGGATGGTGATTCCGAAAGGAAACCATGGAAAAAGGAAGGGGAATCAGAGAGGAAACCATGGTCAAATGAACGTGATAATGACAGAAAGCCCCGGAGCAGAGACAGTGAATCGGAAAGAAAACCGTGGAGCAGAGAAAAAGATACAGAAAGAAAGCCATGGAATAAGGATAGTGATTCCGAGAGAAAACCATGGAAAAACAGAGAAGGAGAGGAGTCAACCCGCAAGCCATGGGATCGTAAATCCGAAGATTCCAGAGGTAAGGATGGATATGAGAAAAGAGAAAAACGATTTAATAAAGATAAAAGTTCATCAGGAAAGACATATAAGAACAATATTGATGAAGATGGATCAGTAAGACTTAACAAATATATTGCAAATGCCGGTGTATGCTCACGCAGAGAGGCCGACACTATGATACTTGCCGGAGCCATCAAAGTTAATGGTATAACTGTAACAGAGCTGGGTATAAAGGTTGGTCCGGACGATAAGGTTCAAATAGGTGACGAAACACTTAATCCACAAAAGAAAGTTTACCTGCTTCTCAATAAACCAAAAGGTTGCATAACAACAGTTGAGGATCCTGAAGACAGGAATACAGTGATGATGCTGATTAAGGATGCCTGCCGCGAACGTGTTTATCCTGTGGGCCGACTTGACAGAAATACTACAGGACTGCTTTTGATGACCAATGATGGTGAGATGGCTAAAAAGCTTACACATCCATCACACAAAGTGAGAAAGATATACCAGGTAGAGGTTAACAAGACATTTGCAAAATCTGATATGATCAGACTTACCGAAGGCATTGAACTTGAAGACGGTCTCATGGCTGTTGATGAAATAGCATACACAGGAAAAAGTGAAGATAAGAAAGTGCTGGGAGTGGTGATCCATTCAGGCAAAAACAGGATTGTGAGACGCTTATTCGAAGCTTTGGACTATGAAGTGACAAAACTTGATAGAGTGGCATTCGCCAATCTTACCAAAAAGGACTTACCAAGAGGACGTTACAGATTCCTGACGGAGGCAGAAATCAATCTACTTAAAATGATATAAATACTTTATCCATACAAATAAAAAAGGAGGCTGTTTGAGGCCTCCTTTTTTTTGTCAATTCCAATCATATTGCATTACAATTGAAAATGCCTGTTTTTCAGGCAGTTTGCCATAATACGCACTATATCAGCATGATAACTATGTCAATACGTATTTATACGTACTCCTGGAAGCCAACTGAAACCTCAAAAAAGTAGTAATTTGACGTATTGCGCTGCCCTTCTGTAGGGGATAAATTTGTAGCCATGAAGTTGTACTGTGTCAGCAAGGTACACATGACTTTGGGGGAAGTCATAAATCAGACAGATTTAAGCCGGCACAAAGTTAATGGGAAATAAATACGTCAAAATAGATTCTTATGAAAAAAGAAGTATTCTCTTTAAAGTCAGTCTCATCTGAACTAAAGAAAGCAGGATTTTTCCTCATCGGGATTATGGTTTTTATGATAATGCTTACCGGCAGTGGCCGCGTAAATGCGCAAGGAGCAGGCAATGAGGAATTAGATGATCTCATGAAAAATATGCACCCTTCCATCTATCTGGTAAATGGTGAATATTCAACTTATGGATATGGTGCTCCAGAGGTACTATTTTGTGACGTACAATCATTACAGTTACTAAATAACAGCAATACCGACTTTAATTCTATACGCCTTATTAAGGTAAAAGTTAAGGACGGCCAAAGCTTATCCTCTTTAACACTGGCATCACTTCCCGACTTCCAGTCACTAAAATATTTTGCCGTTGTATATCAATTTGATGTTTGCGGAGATATGACATCCGGTTGCCTGGATGCCCTTGCCGGAGAAAGCATCAACACAGAAGGGACTAACGTGAGCTTAGTCACATTCTTACAAGTACCCAATTAATCATTGCAAACCGGACAAGCCATGAAAAATATTTACAAATTTTCAGCAGCGATTCTAATTAGTTTACTCATGTCTGTCATCACTTTTGATGTACAGGCACAAGTACTTAAGGATTTTACGCAGAGGACTTCTGTCTATTCACCTACACAGAAGATTTACAACATCAGGGGTGATTTCACCATGATTGGCAATTCAAACATGACATTGCAGCCGTATTCTGATAATGGGAATAACAGTGATGAAATGATATATGTTGATGTTGATGAAGATCCTACTACACTAAACTCATCATCAGCATATTTGTCATTCTCAGGTGAGAATTCAGCTCTGCCACAATGTACTGACATTGTCTTTGCCGGTTTATACTGGACAGGCAGAGCACATGATGGCAATAGCCCGATGACATTTACAATAGAAAAAGCCGGTGGACCGGATGTACAAACTCCGGTTGACAATAACCAGACAGTTGATGATGATGAATCAATCACTTATGCTCCTTATACATTAAGAATTAGCAGAGACGGAGATTGGTTTAACAGAAGAATTATCTACAAGTTCGAGCCCGCCGCAGGTTCTGGTGGAAATACCGTAACCTTTTATTATGCTACTAACGGTGGCAATGAAACATTAAAAGTAGCAGTCAATGGAGGCTCACAGACTGATGTACCTATTACATCAATAGACGGGAATAATGCATATTTAACAACTCCATATGTAATATACTCTCAAGCAGGGGGAGTAACGCTAACTGTTAACAGGTTTCATCGTAATGGAAGCAATTTCTCAACTGGCGATGCAGAAGCTTATACGAATGTAACCGGAATAGCAACTATTCCAGGAACCATTACAAAGAATTACGACAAAAGAGTTGTACAGCTAAAGCATGAAAGCGAATCTGCATACTATCCTGTGACTGCAAATGCAAACGATATTTATTTTCCAACATCAGAATATGGATATATGTACTCAGCATATGCTGAAGTAACCGACTATGTAAGAACTCACGGTATTGGTAACTATTTTGTTGCCGATATGGCTTTACGTGAAGGAGAAGGTGGAGGCACAGGTTATTATGGTGGTTGGGGATTAGTCGTAGTTTATGGTAATGCTAAAATGAACTGGCGTGATATAACGATTTTTGATGGTCATGCTTACGTTCAGGGTTCTACTACTATTAGTTATGAACTGCCAATTACAGGTTTCAATACAGTTCAACACGGTAATGTTCACATGAAACTTGGCGTTATTGCCGGTGAAGGTGACAGGAGTATCAGTGGAGACTATTTCCAAATTCAAAAACTTCAAACAAGCGATTGGATTTCTTTATCACATACCGGAAATTCAACGACGAACTTTTTCAATGGTTCTATAAACACCGGAGGCAATGCCCGCAATCTTGAAAGACTGAATAATTTCGGAATCGACGTTACTATGTTCGATATACCGAATACTGACAACTCAGTAATTACAAATAACCAATCATCAACTAAATTCCGTTACGGCTCTACTCAGGATACCTATATAATCCCTTGTATTGTAATGGGTGTTGATGCCTATATCCCTGTTAGTGAAGGTCTGGTTTCAGTGGAAGAGATTGACAATAATCCACCTGCCACACCAATAACAGTACTTCCAAACGGGAACATTGAATATAAAGTACAACTCAGAAACAGAGGAACTGAGGCAATTAACAATGTTCAGATCACTATTCCAATTCCTTATGCTGCATCATTTGTAAGCGCATCAGGTGTGTTTATGAACGGCACTTCCGGTCCTCAACCTATTTATAATGCAAGTGCGGGAGCAACCGGAACCATCATATGGGATTTCGGAACAATGCCTCTGCCTACAGATCCTTCAACAGTTTACGGTGAACTGACTTTTGTACTCAAAGCAACCAATAACTGTGTAATTCTTATAAACGAAAATTGTACACCGAAAATAACTATCGACGGTTCAATTAGCGGGGTAGGCGCAACATCTCAGATCTCATTCAGTAACACAGATTTCATTACCGGTTATATCATGGATGGTGATTGTATTGGCGAACCTATCAATGAGCCGGTTGAAATAGAAATAGATATGGAAGAATATGTTCTTGCTAACTGCGAAGGATATTCATCCATACAAGAGTTTGACTATTGCAATGCTCCGGGATCAACAATACCTTTTACAGATGTTAATGGTAATTTCCCTATTGGATCACGTTTCTATAATGAATATCCTTTAGTAGAACCTTATACAGAATATACTGTAACAACAGGATTCCCGGCTACAACCGGAGAAACACACTATTTTGCAATTCCTCCGGGATTAACCGACTGTTACTTTGAATTCATAATCAATGTTACAACAGTTAATTCTGTTCCAACCGTAACATCACCTGTTATATATTGTCAGGGTGCAACTGCATCTCCACTTACTGCTACTCCAAGTAACCCATCTTATAATCTTTATTACTTTACCACCCCTACAGGCGGATCTGCTCAGACAAGCATAACACCTTCAACAGCTATTGCAGGAACAACCACTTATTATGTTGCAGAAGGTTATTCTGCCCAGTGTATCAGTGGCAACAGAGTTCCTATTGAAGTAAGCGTTACAGCTACTCCGGCAATGCCCGAAGTTATCAATCAGACCGTATGTCCATCAGTTGGCGGTACTCTTGCTTTTGAAGCAACTGCACTTGCCGGTCATGAACTTTTATGGTATGAAAATGCAACCGGAGGAGAACCTCTATCAGGTGTACCTTCAGCAAATATTGAAACTATTGGCACTTATACCGCATATGTCAGCCAGCAGATGACTGAATCACCTTATTGTGAAAGTCCGAGAACAGCTGTTACTATCACAGTAGCTGACAATGAAGCTCCGCAGATTACAAATTGCGAAGCATTGATTGACAGAAATGTTGAAGCTAACACAGGTGCCACATACACACATTCAGGAACAGCATGGGATGCAACAGCCAGTGACAACTGTAGTTATGTTTTAACTGCTGCTTTAACCGGAGCAACAACCGGTTCTGACATCTCAACACTTAACAATGTCGTATTTAATGAAGGAACAACAACAGTTACATGGACTGCAACCGATTTAGCCGGACAGACTGCTATATGCGAATTCGATGTTGTTATTGCAGCTTCAGCTGATTTGGCTATTGTTAAGGCTGCAGGAACTGCTCAGACAGGTCAGGAGCTTGTTTATACATTAGTTGTAACAAACAATGGACCGGCTGCTGCTCAGAATGTACTGATTACTGATGATGTAACCGGTATTTTCCCGACAGGCGCACAATATTCAACAGACAATTCAACATGGGAAGTATGGACAGGATCTTACACATACACAGGTCCGTTAGCAAGCACAGGTACTTTTACAATCTATATAAAAGGCACTGTACCTGCCAATACATGCAATACCATAAATAATACAGCTACAGTATCGAGCAATTGGGCAGATCCCAATCCAGATAATAATTCATCACAGATTAGCACATCGGTAATTGATATAATTGATCCGGTTATTGAATGTGAACCAGGACAAACCATTACAGTTCCATTTGGTGAATCTTACACCATTAACGGGACAGAATTTGATGCTACAGCAACAGACAACTGCACACTGGCATCAATAGTAAATGACAAGAACAGCACTTCAACTATAGGAGGTGAAGTTCTGGCTCCGGGAACACATATAATATCATGGACAGCAACCGATGCTGCAGGCAGAACAGCAACTTGCACAACTACAATAATTATTCGTGAAACTCCAATATACTCTGTCGTAAAGAGCGATGTAACATGCTTTGGCTTAGGTAACGGAACAATTACCATTACTGCTGAAGGTGGAACAGCGCCTTATTACTATTCAATTAATGGATCAGCATACGAGGAATTTTTGACTCCCAAAACCATCAGTGATCTTGGGCCTGGGTCATACGAAGTCCTCGTAAAAGATTCAAATGATACAGAAGCAATTTGTCAATAACATAGAAAACACACGAATAATTTTAAACAAAACAACACAAGTCATGAAAAAGTATTTACTTACCTTGATTTCAATAATGGTACTCACGGTATTCGCCATAGAAGCAAATGCACAATGTACTGTTACAATTGGTCAGCCAGCTCAACTCACTGCTCAGATCAGTGGTGATGGCGGTGCATATTGCTTAAATGCAGATGTTACATTCACTGTTGAAGTAGCCGGTGGAACTGCTCCATACTCTGTAAAATATGGATCAACAGTTCTTACTGCTGCACCTTTTACATTCACGTTTCAACTTACTGAAGACACCACAATTGATGAGGCTGATATATTAGTTACGGATGCTCACGAATGTCCATCACTAACAACAGGTTCTGTAACATTTACAGTTGAGGATCTTCCTCCTACAGTAACTTGTGCAACCGAAAGAAACCTTGAAGGATGTGGAACGGGTGCCATAACAGGTCCGATATTTTCAGACACCTTCACATTATCATCGCTTGCAGAATTTACCAATACAATTAATAATGGTACAGCAACTGATGCATGCGGAATAGCAAAAGTAGAATATCAGGATGTTCTGGGTTCAAGCACATGTCCATTAACAGTAACAAGAACATGGAAAATAACTGATAATTCAGGAAACGAAATTATATGCGACCAGACTATAACCGTTGATGACACTCAGGCACCGGATATTACAGAAGCAGCTAATGATGATTTGGTTATTGATTGCGATGAAGTAGACATTGATGTACAGATTGCTACCTGGTTGTCAAATCATGCAGGTGCAACAGCAACTGATGAATGTGATTTAGTTGACTGGTCACATAATTACACCGGACTATCTGATGATTGTGGTTCAACAGGTTCAGCAACCGTTACATTCGAGGCAAAGGATGCTTGCTTAAATACTTCATCATTTATAGCAACTATTACAGTACAAGACATTATAGCTCCTGCAATCACAACTCCGGCAACTGATCAATTTGTTCAATGTGATGGTGCCGGTAATGTAGAAGCTTTGAATACATGGTTAGGAAACCATGGTGGTGCAACAGCTACCGATAATTGTGGAGATGTTACCTGGTCATACACACCGGCAGCACCGGAAATTTCTGAAGTATGCGGTGCTTCTGGATATGTAGATGTTACCTTCAGGGTAACTGATGAGTGTGGAGTATTATTCTCAGAAACGACAGCAAGGTTCACAATTGAAGATGGTGAGAAACCTATAATTGATATCACTGGCAAGGCTGACCTTATCGTAGAGTGCGCTGATTCTGATATGAATGCTGAAATTCAAGCATGGTTAGCTGATCATGCAGGTGCAACTGCAACTGATGTATGTAGTGGCGACGATATCGTATGGACCAACAACTATGAAGGTCTTTTATTCTCAGACGGTTGTGGTTACACAGGGGAAATGACAGTAACCTTCACAGCTACTGATGATTGTAATAATTTTGAAACTACTACCGCTAAGATTATTATCAGAGACCAGACCCCTCCAACTATAACAGCACAAGCCGCTGACAAAACTGTTGAGTGCGATGGAGAAGGTAATGTGAGCGCATTTAATGAATGGTTAGCATCAAATGGTGGAGCAGATGCAGAAGATTTATGTGGAAGTGTAACCTGGTCAAATAATGCAGGTAGCCTATCCGACGACTGTGGTGCAACAGGAGCCGTAACAGTTACCTTCACAGCAACAGATGAGTGTAACAACTCAGATGTAACCATTGCTACTTTCACAATAGTAGATACAACTCCTCCAACAATAGAATGTCCTTACGACATTGTTGAAAATGCAGCTGCCGGTACAGATTCTACTGCTGTTACCGTGGAATTACCTACTGTAGGTGATGAATGTGGTGGTGTTACTTACACCAATGATTACACCGGTACTCAGAATGCAAGTGGTGACTATCCTTTGGGTGTAACAACCGTAACATATACCGTAACTGATGATTGTGGAAAAACTAACACATGTTCATTTACAGTAACTGTTCTGCAACTTCCTGCTTTCACTACCGAATATGAGGATGTACAATGCTTCGAAGGAAACGACGGCTGGATTAAAGTTACTCCAAATTCAGGAACAGCTCCTTACAGATATTCAATTGATAATGGCGATACCTATACAGAAGAAATTTTTGGACCATACTATATATTCGAAAACCTTCTTGTAGGAACTTATAAGATCCGCATCAAGGATGCCAATGATTTAGAAACACCATCTTGCGATTAATTCACTATAACCCTTGCGGGAGGGGAAAATTCTGCAGAATGCAAAGTTTGATTGCCGGAAAAAGGCTCCCCTCAAATGAGGGAGCCTTCCTCCGGGAGTCACAAGGAAAAGAAGAGACAGATTGATTTTAAGTCTTGAGAATAAATAGGTAAATATTCTAAGTTATGAAAAAGTATA
>CAZJPP010000041.1:0-12608 GCA_964547915.1 uncultured Lentimicrobium sp. | reverse complement strand
TGTGATGATCAGAATGCACAATATACAATAGCTCAGTGGTTAGCAGCTGCCGTTGCAACTGATGAATGCGACACTTACGTAGAAGTCAGCAACAACTTCGTAAGCATAGACGGTTATAACTGCAACAACCCATTGATCATAACCTTTAACGCTTATGATGACTGTCAAAATGCAGCAGAGCCTGTAACTTCAACAATTTACATTGTAGATGATGAAGCTCCGGTTATTACAACTGCTCAGGGTGCATTAGATATGACCATAGAATGTTCAGATGAACAATCATTAGGCTACGCACTCTCATTAGCACCTGAGGCAACTGACAATTGTTCAGTACCAGGTATTCTAATGATAAGTGATATTACAACTCCTGATGCAGAATGCGAAAACGGATATACAAGAGTACGTACATGGAGATTCGTTGACGAGTGCTCAAACTACAGTGCAGATTATACTCAAACAATTACAGTACAGGATAACATAGCTCCGACATGGACTATCATTCCATCTGCAATGCAGGTTGAGTGTGACGGCGAAGGAAACCTTGAGGACATCAACTACTGGTTGAATCTCTTCACAGGTACTGATAACTGTGGTGAAGCAACTGTAACTAATAATTTCGAGGGTTTAAGCGACCTCTGTGGAATGACAGGTTCAGCACAGGTAACATTCACACTGTCTGATGCTTGTGGCAACTCAATTTCTGAAACCGCAACCTTTACAATAGTTGACACACAAGATCCTGTATTCACAGAAGTACCGGAGAATATAACAGTTTCATGTACTGAAGTACCTGAACCGGCAACGCCTGTAGCTATTGATAACTGTTCAAATGTCGAAGTAGTATACAACGGACAGGAAATCGAGACAGGTGATTGTGCAGGAAGCTATACAATCTTCCGTAACTGGACCGCATATGATGAATGTGGAAACAGCGTCGGATACACACAGACAATAACTGTAGAAGATAATACAGCTCCCGAGTTCACAATTGTTCCCGAGGATATGATTGTTGAGTGTGATGGAGAAGGTAATATTACTGACCTGAACACCTGGCTAAATATTGCTGAAGCAACTGATAATTGTGGTGAAGTTATTATTACAAACAACTTTAACGGCTTAACAAACGAATGCGGCAATACAGGTTCTGCAACAGTAATATTCACAGCAACTGATGATTGTGGTAACTCTTCAACCTACACTGCTTCATTCATGATAATCGATACTTCAGTTCCAACCCTAACAGTTCCTGCCAATGTGGTAGTTGACAATGATGAGGGAGTTTGTGGAGCTCAGGTTGATCTTATAGCAACCGCTGATGACGATTGTGGATTAGTTACAATCACAAACAACATCACAGGCACCAACGATGCCAGTGGGTTCTATGAAGTTGGAACTACCACCATATTGTGGACAGCAACTGACGAATGTGGCAACACAGTATCCGGTCAGACAATCGTAACTGTAAATGACACTGAAGCACCATCAATCACATGTCCACAAGACATTACAATTGGTGCAGATCCTGAATCCTGTGATGCATTTGTAAATGTTCCATGGCCTGAGTTCTCTGACAACTGTAATGTTAACAGCATTGTCAACTCATATACCGGAACAGCAAATGCAAGTACAACATACCCAATAGGAACAACCGAAATTACCTGGACTGTTACTGACGAATATGGCAACACTGCTGAGTGTACTATGACAGTTACAGTTGAAGATGATATTGATCCTGTAATAACTTGTCCTGAAGATGTTATAGTAACCAATGATCCGGGTCTGTGTGGTGCTGAAGTTTCAATACCACAACCTGAAGCTTCTGATAACTGCGGTATCGCAACTATCATAAATGACTTCAACGGAACAGGTAACGCATCAGGATTCTATCCTGTAGGAACCACAGTAATAACCTGGACAGTCACCGACAACTATGGCAATACTGCTGAATGTACAATGACTGTTACAGTTAATGATAATGAGAATCCGGTTATTACTTGTCCTGAAGACATTACCGTATCAACTGATTCAGATATTTGCGGTGCAATGGTAACAATACCTGCTCCGGTTGCAACTGACAATTGCGGAATCGAAACAATCGTCAACGACTTTACCGGAACATCAAATGCATCAGGTGAATATCCTGTTGGAACAACAACTATCATCTGGACAGTAACTGATATCCATGGCAACACAGCAACATGCGAAATGACAGTTACAGTTAATGATGACGTAAATCCAACAATCGAATGTCCTGAGGATATTACAGCTAATACAGATCCGGGAGCTTGCTCAGCAATGATTGAAATCCCTGTACCTGAAGTAGCCGACAATTGCGGAATCGAGTCTATTACTAACGACTTCAACGGAACTGCCAATGCTTCTGGTGAATATCCTGTTGGCACAACAACAATTATCTGGACTGTAACCGATATTCATGGCAACACTGCAGAGTGCGAAATGACAGTAACAGTAACTGATGCTGAAGCACCCGCAATCACATGTCCTGAAGACATTGCAGGTGTAGTTGTGACAGAAAATTGCGAAGCTTATGTTGAAATACCTGAACCGGAAGTTTCTGATAACTGCGGAATAGAATCAGTAATCAATGACTTCAACAGTACAGGTAATGCCAGCGGCTATTACCCGGCAGGAACCACAACAATTACCTGGACAGTGACCGACATTCACGGCAATACATCAACATGTTCGATGACTGTAACAGTAATTGCTCCACCGGTAGCTCTGGATGACTTTGCAACAACCGAACTCGATACACCGGTAACAATTGACGTACTGGCAAACGACACTGACTGCGACAATAACATTGATCCAACAACATTAATCAATGTTACAAATCCTGAAAACGGATCAGTAATGGTCGACAATGGCAAGTTTATTTATACCCCTAATTCAGGGTATTTCGGAACCGACACCTTCAATTACACAATTTGTGATGCTCAGGGCTCATGTGATGAAGCAACTGTTATCATTACAATTGAGGAAGGAGAGCCACCTGTTGAAATCAGACTGATTGCAGTTGATGACAATAGCATGACCGAGTTTAATACACCAAGGATTATTAACAACCTTGAGAACGACACTTACAATTTCGAAGGTGTAATTCCGGCTGTTTCAATACTCGAAGCACCGCTACACGGAACAGTTAGTGTTAATTCCGACAACACAGTAACTTATAATCCATATGCCGATTACTCAGGAAATGACATCTACACATACATTCTGTCAGACCTGAACGGTATTGCAATATCAGATACAGCAGTTTCAACGATAGTAATAGCTCCGGCACCTCCTCGTGATACATTAATCATTTACAATGTAATCACACCTGACGGAGATAATTACAATGACTTCTGGTATCTCGAAGGTATAAGTGAATATCCTGATAATGAGGTATTAATCTTCAACAGATGGGGTGATCAGATACGTTATTTCGAAAACTATGACAACAAAGATGTAAGATGGGATGGTTCCAATAAATCAGGCGATATGCTACCTGCAGCCACCTATTATTACATAATTAAGCTTCGCTCAGTTGAGAAGATTTATACCGGTTGGGTTGTAGTTCACTCACATGATAAGAAATAACTCAGGGAAGAAGTAAAATTAGAAACGATCAAGTAAACATTAGAAAAATGAAAAAGATAGCTCTAATATTCGGTCTGGTATTGATGACATACTGCAGTTTCGCTCAGCGTGATGCATTATACAGTCAGTTCATGTTCAACAAGTTGATTATTAATCCGGCCTACTCAGGTAGTAGAGATGTGATGACACTCACCTTGCTTAACAGATACCAGTGGCTTGGTTTTGAGGGTGCACCCCGCACACTCACATTCAGTGCCCACTCTCCTCTGAGGAATGAAAACATTGCCCTTGGATTCTATGCATATGCCGATAAAAACGGGCCTTTTAATGATGTTGGCTTCATGGCAAACTATGCATACAGAATCCGCATTGGCAATGGTCACTTATCTCTAGGACTCCAGGCCGGCTTTAACCAGGTAAGTGTAAAATGGGATGAATTCAAAGCATATAATCCTGATGATCCCTTAATTGTTACACAACCGGCTAATAAGCTAAAACCTGACGCCAATTTCGGAGTATATTACTATACAAAGAATTATTATGTAGGTGTCTCTTCAAAGCAACTTTTCGAAAGTCAGTATGGTAAAGTTGAAGAAGGTGAAACCAGTACATATGGCAAGCTTGCACGGCACTTCTATGGAATGGCAGGAGTTGCCGTTCCATTTGGACCCAGTGTAGTCTTCCGACCGGGTGTTCTTGTAAAATATACCGACAATGCACCTATGAACTACGACCTTAACGCAAGTTTCCTATTCAACGACCTTATTTGGGTTGGAGCATCCTACCGTTCAAGCTTTAATGCCGAAACCACGAAGAATGCCCTTGTATTTATGGTTGAACTTAATCTTACCAAGAATTGGAGACTGGGGTATTCCTATGATGCATCTCTCAATGAGATAAGGTTACATAATGACGGATCACACGAAATTATGATTTCGTACGAAGCAAGTATCTTCAAACCTCGTGTTTTAACACCAAGGTATTTCTAAACAGGTTGATGTATTGAGTTAAGACAGTTAAAAAATTAATGAAATGAAAAACAAATATATCGTAATCGTCTCAGCACTGGCATTGTTAATAGGAAGCTGTACACCAATTCGTAAAGCCGAGCACATGTATCAGAGGTTCGATTATACCAAGGCCATTCCTGTTTATGAGAAGATAGCCAATTCCGAAAACAAGCATTCTGCATTGGCTTACACACGCCTTGGTGATATTAATCGCCTTTCGAGCCATTTTGACAAATCAGCAGAGTGGTATGCTAAAGCAATACAGGCCGATAACGTTAATCCTGAAGCATTCATTAATTATGGTCAGGTTCTCAGAAGTCTTGGCAGGTATTCCGAAGCAATTGCTCAGTTTGAAAAGTATATGGAACTCAAACCCGGTGATAGCAGAGCAAAGATCTACACCGATTACTGCCGTATGTTTCTTGATCGCTCCACAGAGTCTGAGTTGTATGATATAGCTAATGCTGAAGGATTAAACTCTCCATATTCCGACTTTTCACCGGTAATGACTGGTGATAAGGTTGTTTTCACTTCTGACAGAGGCGATGGATCGGGTTCTAAAATGTATGGCTGGACAGGTGCTTATTACCTTGATATGTATGAGGCCGAAACTCCCGAAATGGAGAATCCTGAAAAGTCGCTCAACGTTAAAGTTTTCGCAGGAGAACTTAATATGACCTACCATGATGGTCCCGCATCTTTTAGTCCGGATAATAAAACCATTTATTACACAAGAGCTTTCAGGAAAATGGGTGATGTAGATACCTCGAGGTACTACACCAACAGATTGCAGATATACACTTCAAAGCTTGAGAATAATGAATGGAATACACCTGAACCTTTCTATCTCAACAGTGAACTATACTCAGTTGGGCATCCAACCATATCACCTGACGGAACAACAATGTATTTTGTTTCCGATATGCCGGGTGGTCAGGGCGGAACCGACATTTACAAGGTTGAGCTGAATGAAGGCGCATGGACAAACTTCACAAACCTGAAGGAGATTAATACTTTCGGAAATGAGATGTTCCCATTCATGGACAAAAAAGGAAGCTTATACTTCGCATCGGATGGATGGCCGGGCTTAGGTAGTCTTGATATCTTCAAGACCAGCTTTGCTGATAATAAATGGTCAGAACCCGAACACCTGAAAGAACCTGTTAACTCTTCTGCTGATGATTTTGGATTTTACAAAGCAGAATC
Organism: uncultured Lentimicrobium sp.; assembly: GCA_964547915.1. Lineage (GTDB taxonomy): Bacteria > Bacteroidota > Bacteroidia > Bacteroidales > Lentimicrobiaceae > Lentimicrobium. The sequence goes on along the minus strand of CAZJPP010000041.1, from coordinate 6,786 downwards.
AGGGCTGGTACTTTTCAGTAGCAACAGGCCAGGCGGTAAGGGGGATGATGACATTTATATGGCAAAAGCTGTTAAACTGCCACAGGAAGTTCTTGTCAGTGGCCTTGTTAAGGACCGCCAGAGCAACGAAATCCTGCCAAACTCAACTGTATTGGTATGGAATACCGAAATGCAGGATGTTAGAGTGCTAAAAACAAATCAGAACGGTGAATATTCAATCCGTCTGAAACCAGGATTCTCCTATATATTTAAGGCAGTGAAATCAAATTATACAACCGACTGCCTGAATCTGAACATATTACCTTCAATCAAGGACTCAACACATCAGAACCGCGATTTAATGCTGATGAAGCTTGAAGTTAATGAAGTGTTTAAACTGGAGAATGTATACTACGACTTCGATAAATGGAACATTCGCGAGGATGCAAGTATAGAACTTAACAAAGTGGTTGATTTCTTAAATGTCAATCCTAACGTAACAGTTGAATTAGGTTCACATACTGACTGTCGTGGATCTCATCCATACAATGAAAAGTTAGCTGACCGTCGTGCCGAATCTGCGGTAAAATATATAACAAGCCGTGGAATAAGTAATGACAGAATAACATTTAAAGGCTATGGTGAAACCCAACTGGTAAACAAATGCGCTGATGGAGTTGATTGTACTGAAGCAGAACATCAGGACAACCGACGCACAGAGATTAAGATTACCGGGATTGATAACACCGCTCAGCAATCTAATTTCCAACCTTTGGAAAACTTGAGTGACGGACAAGTAATAAAACTTTCCGAGCTCGATAAGGACTTCTTCTCAAACTGCACGGATAAGAAGGAGATTTAATTCGCCCCCTTTTTCCTTTAATACGTTTCCCATGAAAGCTCTCCAAGTGAGAGCTTTCTCCATTTATAGCCCCCATAATTTAATATTTTGGTAATATTAGCTTAACACTATGTTAATATTCGATGATGACTTTTGCCACTGGTTAGTACTAAAAAAGAACTACAGTGAAGAAGAGACTTGCATCACGGATTTTAATGAGCGCTATTCTTATAACTTTTTCATTAATTACTTTCGCTCAGGAAAGCATTATTAAAGGTAAAATATTAGACGCTAATTCATTGGAGCCACTATTTGGCGCCAGTGTTAGAATTGAAGGAACCACTATAGGTGCTGCTTCTGATCCCGATGGTAATTATACAGTCAAAAATGTTCCCGATGGCGATCACAACGTCATTGCCTCCTATGTTTCATACATCCCGTCGAAATTACCTGTTAAGGGCCTTGGCCGAAACAAGGTAGTTGTAATAGATATGCTCCTTAACCCCGCTGATATGAACCTGGCAGAGTTTGAAATAGTTGCCAGATCAAACCGTGAAAGTGAAAGTATCCTCCTGGTTGAGCAAAAACAGGCATTAGTCGCCGGTCAGTTATTAGGGGCTAAAGAAATGTCACGCAAAGGAATAGAGGATGCAAGAGCAGCTGTTTCAAAAGTTTCCGAAATTTCCCGACAGGAAGGAGTAAAGAATGTATTTGTAAGGGGCTTAGGTGACAGATACAATATTACGCTTCTTAATGGATTCCCTGTCCCTTCTGAAGATCCTGAATACAAAAACATCTCACTCGATTTCTTTAAATCCGATATAATCCAGAATATTACTGTAAGCAAGGTTTTTGCCGCAAGTGATTATTCTGATGTTGGGGGTGCTGTTATCAATATAGCATCAAAGGAGCTTTTTGATGATCAGGTGTTACAATTTGAAGTCTCTGCGGGATTAAACACCTATACAGCAGGCAGAAAATTCCTTGTTCAGGATGGTTCCGACTATTTTGGCTATGCAAATAATAACCGGCCTGCAGGCACTGAATATAATTTTGCCAACAGCTTAGACCCACAAACAGTCTCACTCCCTGTAAATCACAGTTACGGATTGTCGGTAGGGAAATTTTACAGGTTGAAGGAACCTAAAAACACACTTTCATTTTTCCTTACAGCTTCACACAGCACAGACAATTCTTACCGCGAAGAGATTGTGCGTAATACAACATCAACCGGAATCATATGGCAGGATCAGAAAGGCAAGAAATTCTCTCAGTCAGTCAATCAGTTGATCCTTGGTAATGCAGGCTTAGGCTTAAACAAACATAAGATCAACTACAACTTCATGATGATTCATGCAAATGAGCAGTATCTGGGTGAGTATGAAGGCTATAATTCCGAACGCTATCAGGACAGTCCTGATTATATGGGTATCTTAAGAAGGCAGCAGGCAAATGATAATTTATTAATAGTAAATCAGGTTCTTTCAAAATGGAAGTTAACACCCGCTCTTACATACAATGCAGCAGTTTCTTACAGCAATATAAAAGGGTTGGAACCCGACAGGCGAGAGAACTACTTCTCATTAAAGAGTGAAAGCAGCTTTGATCTTACCCGGAGTAACAGGAACAAGAGGTTCTTTTCAGAACTTGGAACTAACGACCTGAATCTACGCACCTCATTCGAATACAAGATAAACAACAGCAAGGATAACCATTCTGAAGTCAGGATTGGTTATGTAGCAAGGTTTTTAAAGGACAAATTTGAAGCTCTGGAGTATAATTTCAATCCATTGGGAATGGAAAGTTTTACCATGCGGGACTTGTCAATTGATGAGCTATTTGAAAAGAATATTTCAGAAGGAAGGTTAATTATGGATGTCGGACAGCAAAACACTTATTCGGTTGCGAAAAACATTCATTCAGGCTATGCAGAATTCTCTCATCAGCTAACCAGAAGATTATCAGGAAATATTGGTGTGCGCCTTGATCTTGTTGATATGACTGTTGATTACAATGTTCAGCATGTACAACCGGGAGATGAAACTTCAAGAAGAAACTTTATCCTGCCCTCACTTAACCTGAAGTATGATGTAAACAACAAGAACAGTATCCGTCTGGGTGCAAGCAAAACATACACATTACCACACTCTAAGGAAGTTTCACCCTACCAGTATGTAAATATCTCTTTTGTGAGCCAGGGGAATCCAAATATCCGGTCATCTGAAAATTATAACCTTGATCTTAGATGGGATTACTATTTAAGTTCTGGCGAACTGCTGGTAGTCTCGGGATTTTATAAGTATATCACTGACCCAATAGGTCGTGTGGACCAGGGAAATTCAGCAGGACTGCTTACCTACGATAACATAAGCGACTATGCACAGGTTGCCGGAACATCCTTCGAATTCCGAAAGTACGTCTTCAGCAACATGGATACTCAGGTTAATAAGCTAAGCAGACTTACCCTGGGATTAAATGCGTCGTATATATACACCAATCTTGACCTTAGAATACCAAATACTACTGCCCGCAAGAGTCAGCTTGAAGGTGCTTCACCTTTTATTGCCAATGTTGACCTGTCATATAATTACCAAAAATCTGAAAAGAGTCTTACAACTTCAGTTATTTTCAATTATTACAGCGACAGGATTCATACAATCGGAGCAAAAGGCTTCAATAATATTATTGAAAAGGGAATTCCTACACTTGACTTTGCTTCCTCATTCAGCATCAATAAGAACATCTGCTTCAAGGCCAAGGTTTCAAACATATTAAACTCGGGATATAAATTGACACGAAAGAGCAACCTACCCGTGAACAGTAATGACTCTGATAAAGGAAATGTTCCCGGCGAAAATGAAGTGGTACTTAACGAATACCAATCAGGACAAGGCATTAGCATCGGAATCAGCTATACAATAAAATGAAAAACAATTAAACGTTAAACCAACAAAAAATCTAAAAATGAAAAAGCTTTTTTTTAATCTGATAATGATTGCAGGATTAGCAACCTCATTTGTTCTTACCTCTTGCAATAAAGATGATGAAGATAATAACACCGAGCCAAAGCCTGTTGTCGACAATAAGCTCTCAGGATCAATTCAGGAAGTAAAAACTCTGGATGCTACAGTGGAATATTCATTAACAGGTCCAATGATCATAGAAGAAGGTGGTGTTCTCAACATTCCTGCAGGAACTAAAATCAAAGCTCGTGGAGGTTTTGGGAGCTATATACTTGTATTACAAGGTGGTAAAATAAATATTAACGGAACAGCCCAGGCACCGGTAGTAATCACAGCTGACATAGCAAATGCAGAGCAGGGATATTGGGGTGGACTTATAATTAATGGTCGTGCACCACTATCGGGTGGTGAAACCGGATCAACTGAAGTGAACTCTGCATATACTTATGGAGGAACAGATCCATCTGATAATTCAGGATCAATTACTTATCTGAAATTGGAATACACCGGAGCACGTTCAAGTGCTGATGTTGAACACAACGGAATAACACTTAACGGAGTAGGAAATGGAACTAAGATTGAAAACATCTTTATTCCGGATGGTGCTGATGATGGTATTGAATTTTTTGGAGGTACCGTGAATGTGAAAAATATTCTTGTAATCAATTCAGATGATGATATGTTTGATGCAACACAGGGATGGACCGGTACTATTGAAAATGCATATGGTATTTGGGAAGAAAATTACATCAGCTCCGAAAGTGATCCTCGCGGTGTTGAAGCAGATGGTAACCTTGATGGAAATAATCCCGATCAGGAAGGCCAGTCCGATTTCACAATAAGAAACATGACCATAGACCTTCGTTTAGCTCCAAAATCTGACGAAGGATTTTATATGCATGATGTGATAAAAGTCCGCAGAGGTGCAAAAGCTTCTATAATCAATGCTTTAGTAAAAGGGCAGGGACAAGCAAAGGACCTGGTGGATATGAAAGATGGAAAAGGCAATGGCAGTGCAGCTTCAGTAATCAGCATTACTAACAGTCTTATCAATCCTCTTACCGGGGAAGAAATTAATGGTGAGGCAGATGTTACCATTCAGGCAGGTAATACAGGATGTGCTAATGATATCTTTTCCTGGACAGGGTATCAGTTTTAATGTTTGTGTTTTTGGTGAAAAAAAAGCCCCTGATGAAGGGGCTTTTTTGTTTAGATCATTTTAGCGGGATCTACCCATTCATCGAACTGCTCATTGGTAAGCAACCCTAATTCAAGGGCAGCTTCACGTAAAGTGGTTCCCTCAGTATGTGCTTTTTTCGCGATTTTCGCTGCATTCTCGTATCCGATATGCGTGTTTAATGCTGTAACAAGCATGAGAGAATTCTCAAGATGCTTCTGAATAGAAGTACGGTTAGCTTCAATGCCCACTGCACAATTATTATTGAATGAAACACATGCATCACCCAATAATCTGGCTGCCATCAGGAAGTTGTAAATTATGACAGGCTTAAAGACATTTAACTGAAAATGGCCATGCGTTGCACCAACGGTTATTGCAGCATCGCAACCTATAACCTGTGCACATACCATTGTAAGAGCTTCATTTTGAGTAGGATTTACTTTACCGGGCATAATAGATGACCCCGGCTCATTAGCAGGAAGTACAATTTCTCCAATACCCGAACGTGGACCGGATGCCAATAGTCGTGTATCGTTTGCGATCTTCATTAAACTAACTGCAAGAGTTTTTAAAGCGCCTGAAGATTCAACCATAGCATCATGTGCTGCAAGTGATTCAAATTTGTTTGGTGCTGTAATAAAAGGATATCCGGTAAGCTCACTTATCTTTTTAGCTACCAGTTCAGCATAACCTTTCGGTGTGTTTATTCCCGTTCCTACGGCTGTTCCGCCAAGAGCAAGTTCAGCAACATGAGGCAGAGTGTTTTTAATTGCCTTAATACCATTATCGAGTTGGGCAACGTAACCTGAGAATTCTTGTCCAAGTGTAAGAGGAGTAGCATCCATCAGGTGCGTACGTCCAATTTTCACGATATTCGTAAATTCTTCAGCTTTCCCTGCAAGAGTGTCACGTAGCATCTGAGCACCCGGGATAGTGGTTTCGACAAGCATCTTATATGCAGCAATAGACATGGCAGTAGGGAAGGTGTCGTTTGACGACTGAGATTTATTTACATCGTCATTAGGGTGTATGAAAGTCTTTCCTTCACCGAGAGTGCCACCATTCAGAACGTGTGCACGATTGGCAATTACCTCGTTCACATTCATGTTCGACTGAGTGCCGGAACCTGTTTGCCATACAACTAACGGGAACTGATCGTTGAGTTCACCGGCAAGGATTTCATCGCAGACTTTTCCTATTAATTCAGCTTTTTCATTTGCAAGAACACCAAGGTCACGGTTTGTGAAAGCAGCTGCCTTTTTCAGGATAGCAAAAGCCCTGATGATTTCAATCGGCATATGGCCATCACCGATCCTGAAGTTTTCAAATGATCTCTGGGTTTGTGCTCCCCAATATTTATCGGCGGGTACCTCTATGTTACCCATTGTGTCGTGCTCTACTCTTGTTTTCATTTTGATTATTAGTATAATTATTTCTTTAAATATGGCTGCATAAGCTGAGGTGGATCAGCAACTACTGCATGGTCACCTATCAAAACAATGGGACGTCTGATCAGTTTGGGGTAATCAGATAATATTTTATACCATTCCTCGTCTGTAATATCCTCTCCCTTATAGGTCTCTTTGTAAAACTCTTCTTGCTTTCTCACCATTTCCAAAGGAGTGTGACCCAGTTTCCCAAACAATTCTTTTAAGGTTTGAGAGGTTATTCCTTCGTCCACATACAAAATAACAGCAGGTGAATATCCTTGATTATTAAGGTATTCCAGGGCTGCCCTCGATTTTCTGCACTTAGGATAATGATATATCACTATTTCCATAATACTACAAACTTAAAAGGTTAAAATGCTGTTACAAATATAC
>CAZJPP010000040.1:0-13244 GCA_964547915.1 uncultured Lentimicrobium sp. | reverse complement strand
GAAAAAAAGTAATAATTTTAGTAAAAAATCAGTCAACGTTATTTAGGCATTGACATCGCTTAACGCGGAACGCTGAACCCTGAACGCTGAACGCGACTGTGCAGGATAGAAAAAACTGAATGCAGATTGCTGATAACTGATTGCTTTTCGGTATTTTTGCTCTCGCTTTTTAGATCTACTATGAAGACAATTTTTCTACTAATAGCCTCCAATGTATTCATGACATTTGCATGGTACGGACACTTAAAATTTAAAGAAGCAGCCCTCTGGAAAGTAATTCTCATCAGCTGGAGCATCGCTCTGTTCGAATATATGCTAATGGTGCCGGCCAATAGAATCGGTCACGGCACCTTTAGCGTGGGTCAATTGAAAACGATACAGGAAGTAATTACTCTTTTAGTTTTTGCAGCTTTTTCTGTGTTCTTCCTTAAAGAACCCCTCAAGTGGAACTATCTCGTTGGATTTGGATTCATCGTTATTGCCGTGTTTTTCATCTTTAAAGAATGGTAAAAACTGTTCTTTGTTCGCTGTTAGAAGTTCCGCAAAATGCTTAAGAACGCTGAAAGCTGAAAGCACTCAGCACTCGGCATTCAGCACTCAGTCCCATCCATCGTTCCCTATGCCTCATAGTGAGGAAACTCTGGAACTCTGGAACGCGGAACGCTGATTGCTGATTGCTGACTGCTGACCGCTGATTGCTGATCAAAACTCCACTATTATCCCAATCGAAGGCAATACTGTGCCGCTTTTGCTTGATATCTCGCGTAACTGAATTCTTGAAGGATCTCCCGGAACAGGAATCATCTGACCGTTCTGGTCAGTGTTTGCCAGCAGGAACGGTTGTTCAGCAGACTGATAGTTATATGCATTCTGAATATCCATATACAAAGTGAGCGACAATCTTTCGAAGAAGAACTGCTTGTCAACCCTAACATCCAGATGATGGAACGGCTCAAGGCGCTCAGTGTTGTATTTATCGTAATCAAGATATCCGCGAGGCTCAGCCAGGTAAGCTTCTCTCAGAGAGGAACGATCAAGGTCATATGGCGTATATGGCGATCCGCCTATAAGTCTCCACTTAAGTCCTACGTACCAGTTCTTGCTGAATTCACGCGAAAGTGTCAGGTTAAGCAAGTGGCGGGAATCCCATGAAGATGGTATGTAATTGCCGCTAAAATCCTTGAATTCACTACGAACATAGGTATATGACCCGATGATATCAAACAGGTCAAATATCCTCTCACGAACATGTAGCTCGGCACCATAAGCTCTGCCCTTCCCTGTAGATGTAACCTCTTCATTTCCATACACTCCGAAATCTCCGCCCTTATTAGCCAAAGATATTGAATCACTAACCGAAACCGGATAGTCTGAATAGTTCTTGTAAAATCCTTCGAGCGTGATCTTTGCATTCTCAACTCTCCTGTATTCAAAACCCAACACAAGGTGATCTGATTTTATAAATTCAAGGTCATTGTATTTATTCACTAATGTCCCGTTGTTGTTCCTGAATCCAAGTGTAGTGTATGCAGGCATCTGCAGATATCTGCCGGTATTCATGTTAACGAAAAGCCTGTCGGTGAGCGCATAAGCAAGTGAAAACCTTGGCGACCAGTTCTTGAGAACATCATGAAATTCATCAGAATAGTTACTGCCATCCATTCTCACTCCCAGCGATAATATAAGTCTGTCTGAATAAAAACCCTTACTTACCTGACTGAAAGCAGTCCACAGGAACATGTCGAGTTCCGAATTGAAATCTATGGCTCTTAGTGTATCGGTCTCGTTTGGATCAACCACCTTCAGGAAGGTCGAATTGTTGTACTTGGCATACTCCAGTCCTGCACCTGAAACAACCTTAAAATCGCCAATTCTGGTTGAATTCTCATACCTTAACTTGTTGGCAATTTCCTGTGATGTATATTCCTGTGTCAGCGGATTGGTTTCAATATTATTGAGGTGCTTATACGACTCATTATTAAGCATATTACGGCTGTATACCCATGTGTCAAAAGAGTTCTTGCGGTAATGTTTATACACAGCACCCAATGCATAATTCCACTGATTCTGAACAGGAAGATAGTTGAGAATGTACTGCTGACTTTCATCGGGATCCTCCAAACCTGTATTAAGTTTCATCTCATCTATAGCCCCGATCCCTAATATTGTCAGCTCATTCTTCTGATCAAACTTCGTCTTTACTTTAAACTGAAAATCGTTGTATACCGGCAAAAATGGCAACCCAATTACATCAAACAGGAACTTTAAATACGACCTGCGGGCTGAAAATAAAAAGGTTGTTCTGTCGGACAATGGACCATTTAATGCTAGCGACACATCAGTAGCTCCAATAGATCCTTTAGTAATCAGCCTTTCGGGATTACCATCAACCTGCTTCATATCGAGCACAGAACTTAAAGCGTTACCTCTGTTAGCCGGAAAAGCTCCCGAATAAAAATCTATCTCCCTTATAAAGTCGATGTTTATCATCCCAATCGGACCACCCGAAGCTCCCTGCGTAGCGAAATGGTTCAGATTAGGAATTTCCATGCCATCGAGGTAAAACTTGTTTTCACCCGGTCCACCACCACGCACTATCACGTCGTTGCGGAAAGATACTGTAGAAGCAACTCCGGGTAATGCCTGTATAACCTTGCTAACATCGCGGTTACCGCCCGGGCTGCGCTCAAGTTGTTTGATCGACAATGTCCTCATTGATACAGGACTCTCTTCTGTTTTTCTGAAGGGAGATGCCTTAACTACAATCAGTTCCAGCTCAATGTTTGTGCGCACCATGGGAATGTTCAGATACACCACCTTGGCGTTGGTAACCATAATCTCTTCACTTATAAAGTTCTTATAGCCAACCGATGAAGCGGAAACCTTCGCAAAGCCCGGTTTAACTCCCTTAATCTCAAAATTCCCATCTATATCAGATGTTGCACCTATCTGTGTTCCGTAAATCACAAGGTTGGTAAACGGTAAAGGTTCATTGCTGTTCTGGTCGTAAACCCTGCCTCTTACTATAGCATGGTCATCAGTCTTTTGAGCCGATACAGTAATTGTAGCTGTAAGTAAAAGTAAATTTATTAATGTAATAATTCGTTTCATTGGTATGTTTAATGTTTGTTGCGGAACCATAAACAATAATAGACAAAAGAAGTTTGACACCAACCAAAAAAAACCTTCTAAAAGAAGTAATTTTGCAAAAAACTATAAAATAGCTCTAAAAACTAACGATTTTGCAAACATTCAGATCACTCAGACATCGCAATTTCAGACTCTTTTTTCTGGGGCAAATCATATCTATGCCGGGAGCCTGGATTCAAAACATTGCAATGGGGTGGCTTGTATTCAGATTAACAGACTCAGCTCTTATACTTGGATTAGTAGGATTCGCATCTCAGATACCGGCATTTTTCATTACACCCATAGCGGGAGTTTTTGCAGATAAACTCGACCGTCGTAAAGTACTTATCACAACCCAGGCCGTTGCAATGGCTGTTGCGCTCTCGCTTGCCTTCCTGATCCTTACCGACAGGATTCAGGTAGCGCATATTCTCATAGGGGCAGTAGTAGCCGGAGTTGCCGCGGCAATCGACAATCCCTTCCGCCACGCGTTTCTGGTAAACCTGCTCGATGACAGGAAAGACCTCCCCAACGCAATAGCCCTTAATTCCACAATGTATAATTCGGCAAGGTTCATTGGCCCTCCCATTGGTGGCTTCCTTGTTGCTTATGCCGGTGAAGGGATGTGCTTTCTGATAAACGGGCTCAGCTATACCGCTGTCCTTTACTCGCTTATCTCCATGAAAGTACCTAAGTTTGTTAAGTCAACCGATCCCTACTCTGTTGTAAAAGATCTACTAGGCGGATTCAAATATGCATACACCACCAGGCATCTGCGGATACTTCTGACCATGGTAATCGTTATAAGCCTCGTGGGACTTCCATTCCAGGTATTCATGCCTGTATTCGCAAAGGATATCCTTGGCGGAGACTCACAAACCATGGGCTTTCTAACAGGTTCACTCGGTGCCGGTGCATTGACAGGAGCTCTCCTTTTAGCCAATCGAAGTTCCATAAACAGGTTCCCTCTAACAATCTTAACCTCAGCATTAATGTTCGGAACAGGTCTGGGAATATTTACCCTTTCGGGGAATTTCTACCTGTCGGCAATGGCACTTGTGTTAACCGGGGCGGGCATGGTTGTAATGTTTGCCGCATGCAATACCTTACTTCAAACATTGGTAAAGGAAGATATGAGGGGCAGAATTGTTGCATTGTACAGCATGTCGTTCATGGGCTTCACCCCCATCGGAAGCATGCTTGTGGGATCAATAACAGAATTTGCCGGACTCCAGACAACCCTTTCAATTGCAGCCTTGCTCTGTATACTGATTGCAATCTGGTACAGGGGACATCTTAAAGAAATTAAAGCAGCTGTTGAATCTTAAAAGAAAAAGGCCCGTCACCGCGGGCCTTTATATTTTTTAAACGTTCTGATTCATAAGGAATTGTATGTCAGTACCCGGCTGATGTTCAGTAGGTAGCATACCTTTCTTAAACAAACGCATTGGATGGCGGCCCCTCAATTCCAGCTTACCATTTTCGTAGAGCAGTAAAGTTGCTTCCCTTAATCCGGCGACATACATACCAGGATTTGCTACCAGGAATTCCTCAATCCTCTGCTCCCTTGTTTCACCACCATGATTTGATGGATGTGCGTCAAGGTAATGCGGGTTAATCTGGAAAGGAATCAAACTCATACAATCGAAGCTCTCAGGCTCAACTATTGGCATATCATTGGTGGTCTTCAGTGATGGACAGGCAACATTTGATCCTGCGCTCCATCCCATATATGGAATACCTTCAAGCACTCTATCCCTGATTGCCTTCATAAGTCCCAGCTTCTGCATCTCTCTTACCAGATGGAAAGTATTTCCGCCACCAACTGCAATTGCTTCAGCTTCCTTTACTGCTTTTAAAGCATCAGGTTCTTTGTGTATTGAATATATTTCCACTCCAAAGGTTTTATAAACAGCTGCAACCTTTGCTTCATAATCATCGTAACTAAATGTAACTCCCGCGAAAGGAATAAAGAGAACTCTTTTTATGTTCCTCTTGAGGCAATAATTCATGATTTCTTCGCGTGGCCAACCCAGGTATGCTTCACCCGGATTTGTAGAGTTGCTGATTAAAAGTAAGTTCATAATAAGATAGAGATAAGTTTTAACTAATTACTCAGACAAATATAACAATACTTCATAAATACAGCTCAGAATTTGAGGATATTTAAAATATCTTTAACCCCTCCCTCCTGCTTTTCGGGTCGTGTGTAATACTTATAAACCTGCTCAAATCTGCCATACCAGCTTATGTCGCCTGTGTATGATCGCACCATCAGCTTAACATTAAGGTCGGGAGTTTCTTCCTTATCCCGTGTGGCTATAATTCTACCGAGAGTTTCCTGCATATCGGCTGCTTCTCCGGCAGGGTATCCCTTTAAACGCATTCTCTCCATGATTTTCATTGCATCATCAGGCTTTCCTTTGTTAACCAGAAACATAACTGCATGCCGCAACATTGGTATGTCGTCCGATTCGAGTGCGAGGTCATAATAACCTATATTGGCAATTCCCAACGTATCGAGCCGATAAAATGAATATACTGATTCAGCCTGCTGTACCAGATTTGCCGACTCCATGAAAGCTCTTTCATCAAGTCTAGCAAAAGCATCAGTAATAAGGTTTTGCCATCTTATAGTGTTCCTGTATTCATTGAGTAGCGAGTTTATCCCATTGGTATTCAGGTCACAACCGGCAAATTTATAAACATGTTCCCTTACCTTGTTTGACTTCACAAGCCCCTCTGATATCTTGTTCAATTCAAACAACTCTCTTGTTTGCTGCAGCAGCGAATTGTACTCACCTTTAGCCTGATTGCAGTATGTTTCATTAGCCATACCCAAAAGTTCCCGGTATTGATCATTCAGGTCCTCCCGGCTATTCAGCTGCAACTGCCCCATCAAATTACTGGCCTGCTGTGCATACATCAGGGCACTGTCGGGCTCTGAAGCCCAGTATTTTAAGCGTCCGCGAGAAAGCAATGCTCTTATATACGGGTATCCAACGTCCATAACCAGTGTGTCATATTCCGGCTGCACGGGAAATATATAATCCCTTGTCAGATCAGCAGCTTTTAGAAGCCTTGCAATATTCGCAGATGCAATGTCCGACAGCATTCCGCTTTCAGTATTGTTTCCTTTACGGATACCTGCAAGCAGCGAATCAAACTGCAATTTGGCAATTCTGCCCTTTAGAGTATCGGCGTAAGCCTTATCAGTATAAAAAGAACTGTATGCAAGTGCGAACTGCTCCGCCTCATTCATAAGAATACCTGCCATTTCAAAGCTTCCAAGGTCGATAAACGACTCCACTTTCCGCAACCTTTCGTTATACAATGCCCGTACAGCAATGGTCAGACCATCTTCCGCCTGCTTTTTCAGATAGTTAGATTCGCCGTTTATCAGTTCAATTGCTGACATAAACTCGTTCAATGCAGAATTGTAATCGCCTTTCGAAGAAAAGTTATTTCCCATCTGAATCCGTATGCCTGCCATCCTGATGTAAACATCGCGGAAAGGACTGGTTTCTGTATTTGTTAAATTGAGTCGTGACGTATAATTGCTTACTTCCGCTATGTACTTAGATGCCAAACTTACCATATTCATATCCAGTGCTCTCTCAATAATAGTGGTATACGAATAAACCAGACCCTTTCGTGCTTGTGTAAGATCTTCTTCTATTTCACGTGAAAGCAAAGTATTATTGGTAAGATTTACAATTTTCTGAGCCCCTGTAAGCAAATCAACAGATTCAAGGAACCTGTTTTCTTTTATCAGTCGTTCGCTCTCTTTTTTATACTCCTTTAAAACCTCATAAACCAACCTGTCTTTATCAAACTTGCCAATACCACGACGCTTAAGCTCTGTTTCAATAGCATTACCCATCTCAGACAACCTGCTTGCTGAAACTGAATTTGAATAAAGCTTGTAGAAGAACGGACTGCTGTAATAATCAACGTGCTGAGAAGTGACAGCCGCATCCTTTAAGCTTTTCATATAAGCCACTGCAAAGTTTTTACCGGCATTCCCGGTTAGAATAATAAACTGGCCTTTCCTTATGAAATCGGCGTATTCGCTAAGATGATAATCGAGCAGACGCACCTTCTCCCTGAGATCTACCGGATCTACTCCGGGCACTGTTTCGCTCTCTGTATCAAGTACCTGCCGTACAAGTGAGGCGCCTTTTATTCCATTGAAATAAACGCCGACCATCTGTCCGAGGTTTTCTGTTTTCTTTCTTGCAACCCTAACCTTTTGCTGAAGAGTGTCGACCATTTCGGCAGCAGCATAATAATTTCGAATGGCTACCAGTTCTAATTCAATTTGCCGGTAGTCTTCTTCAGTAAACAAAAGTGAGATAAAACTAAGATCAACTTTAATATTTTCGCTCCACAGCGAATCGGGGAAAGAGGCTGCAAGTATCATCCCCTCATCGAGTACAAGCTTTCGCCGGCTATGATATGCACGGTTGCCGTCATTTTTTTCCAGATTAATTATGACATCGCATCCCGAAGGCTCCAACAATTCTTCAATACTGAAATCTTTTACTTTAACATCACCCTTAAAGCCAATGGGCGTTATATCAAGGTACAGATAAAGCGAGTCGGTGTGGCTGTAATTAACAGTTACCCTGTATCTGAATGAATATTTGAAAGATGTTTTTTCAGGGACTTTTAAATGAGCAAGTGCCAGCTGATTAAGCACTTTGTTATTTTCGCTTCTTTCAAAGGGCACATATTTAAAATCATACGACAATGTATCGGAATGCTCATAGATAGTTTGGGCATTAATTGCTGAGAATCCTGTAAAAGTTAAGAGTAGTAATAGAATTATAGTAAACATAGTAGATTAATGCACCTGTGTAACAACCATTTCAGTTCTTCGGTTAAGGGCCTTACCTTCTTCGGTTTCATTTTCAGCCACAGGAACTGAAGACCCATAGCCTTTGAAACTTACCCTGTTTCTTTCAACGCCCGCACCTATAAGAAAAGTGTACACGGAACCGGCTCGTTTTTCCGATAACTCATTATTGTACTGTTCGCTACCTGTATTGTCAGTATGTCCGCCTATCTGAATCCTGATGCCGGGATTGTTAGTCATTAGTTTAACCAGATGATCGAGCTCGGCTTTTGAATCAGGAAGCAAGTTAAAGCTGTCGGTTGCAAAGAAGATATTCTGAAGTATAATTTTCTCGCCCTCTTTAATTTTCTTTAGAGGAATATCTTTACGGTATGGGTCGATATAATCATTGTTTTCAGCCAATTCAATTCGGGCAGAATAGAAAAGGTAACCCGGACGACTGCAGTTAAGAGCATAATTTCTGCCTGATGGAAGCACCAGAAGGTAGCTCCCGTCACCTGCATTTGAATTCGACGAAACCAGGGTATCACCGGTTTGAGGATCCAGCAGTGTAACCCTTGCATCCAAACGACTCCCGGTTATGCTGTCGTAAACTATCCCTTTAAGGTATGAAACCCGGTTAGGCTTTGCGCTCTGCGGAAGCTCAAATCTGTATATGTCCTGCAATCCGTAACCACCTTTCTTTGCAGAGGAATAGTATGCATACTCTCCAATGTTGTCAACTATCAGTGTCACTTCATCTTCAGAGGTATTTATGGGATAACCAAGGTTCTGCGGTTCTGTCCATTCGCCCCCGTCAAGTCGCGAGTAGAATAAGTCACCCTGTCCCATCCCTGTGTGACCTTTCGACGAGAAATAAAGAGTCACGCCGTCGGGATGTATAAAAGGTCCGCGCTCTGCTTCGTTTGTGTTGATAACATCTCCTGCATTTACAGGCTCAGTCCAATAACCGTTATCGGCAAGTGTTGTTATCCAGATGTCACTGCTTCCGTGTCCACCGGCCCTGTTGCTGACGAAATACAACGTTTTACCGTCAGATGAAAAGCTTGGTTGCGATTCCCAGTCTCCAGTATTTACTATCGGTCCGAGATTTACAGGCTCTCCCCAGCCGTTTCCGGTATTTGAGGCAACATATAGATCGCAGCTTCCAAATCCTTCAGGACTATTACATCCTGAATAGAAGAGATACTGCCCATCAGGCGAAACGGTCATTGCACCCTCATCTCTTTCAGTGTTTATAGGGGCTCCGATGTCTCTGACATTTACCCACAAGGTATCGCCTGAATTCTGACCATAAAAGAACTGTTCATCACGTCTTTCACCTGTGGTCATTCGTCTGGTGAAATACAGGTACTGCCTGTCGGCACTGATATGATTCACAAACTCATAACCCGATGTATTCACATCTTCGCCGAGGTTTATGGGATTAAATGGAACTGGGTTTCTGAGGGCATTAATCCGGAAGTGTGCAGTCTTCACATTTTTCTCAAGCCTGGCTTTTTCCGCCTCCCTGATCTTGGGGTAATCGCTGTACCTGGTATAATAAATCAGACTTTCCTCATACTCACCCTGGTCAAAAAGCAGGTTTGCCAGTATATAATATGCAGGGACAAAAAAAGCGGAGTCGATTGAAATGGCTGTTTTATAGCTGTCAATAGCCTTTTGTTTTTCACCCCTGAGGGAATAAATATCGCCCGACAACAACCATGATTCAATGAAATTTCTGTCGGCCTTAAGTGCCTTACCGGTTTCCTCGAGTGCCTCATCGTAAGCTGAGGCATTATAATACCTTAGCGCCCTTTCGTGAAACTGTCGCGCTTTGCTGCTTTTGGTGGTCTGTGAGTAAAGACAGCCGGAAAGCAGCATAAAAAACACAACAAGGTGCAAGGTTTTCCTCACTATAGAATTTACTTATAAATTTCCTTATTAAACGACTTCATAGTATTCATCAATAATCCAACAATGGTCATCGGGCCAACGCCACCCGGCACCGGTGTAATGTAACTGCATTTTGATGCAACACGCTCAAAATCAACATCACCAACATTATGATACCCTTTTGGTGAATCATCTTCAATGCGGTGCATTCCAACATCAATTACGACAGCTCCCTTCTTAACCATGTTTTCCTTGATAAAGTTGGCCTTGCCAATGGCAACTATCAGAATATCGGCCATCTGGCAAATTTCCTCCAGATTTTCAGTCTTACTGTGACAAAGAGTAACCGTTGAATTACCCGGATTTGCTTTCCTCGACATCAGCAAACTCATTGGAGTACCTACAATATTACTACGACCAACAACCACACAATGCTTACCTTCTGTTTCAATATTCATATCCTCAAGCATCAACATAATGCCTGCAGGAGTTGCGGGTAGATAAGAAGGCAGCCCTAGTGTAAGTCTGCCCATATTTACGGGGTGAAAACCATCAACATCCTTTGCTGGATTAATACTCTGCATAACCACATCAGAATCAATATGCTTTGGTAGCGGAAGCTGAACGATAAAACCGTTGATTTCCGGATCGTTGTTGAGAAAATCAATAACCTCCATGAGCTTTTCCTGCGACACATCCTCGGGCAACCTGTATATACTTGATGTAAATCCAACTCTTTTGCATGCACGCTCCTTATTTGCAATGTAAGTCTGACTGGCAGGATCATTACCAACTAGGACAGCCGACAAATGAGGAGGATCGATTCCTGCATCAATGATTGAAGCTACTTCAGCAGCAATTTTACCTTTAATTTCTTCAGCTAATTTCTTTCCGTCAATTAATTTCATGTGGTTGTATAGTTTGTTGTAATCTTGTTATTCCGTATAAATTCAAGCCTATCTTTTTCTGCCCGACGACATTCTCTGCATATTTTTCATAGCGTTCAGGGCATTTTTGCCACCGCCACCCGATACCAGCTTCATCATCTTCCGGGTATCTTCAAACTGCTTGATAAGGCGGTTAACCTCAGCAATATCAGTACCACTGCCACCGGCTATCCTTTTCCTTCTGCTTCCGTTTAATACCGTTGGATTCTCGCGCTCATAAGGAGTCATTGAACCAATAATTGCTTCAATTCCCTTAAACGCATTATCATCAATGTCAATATCCTTCATTGCCTTGCCCATACCGGGAATCATTCCAATGAGGTCCTTAACATTACCCATTTTCTTAATCTGCTTAATCTGCGAAATGAAGTCGTTGAAATTAAACTGATCCTTCAGAAGCTTTTGCTGAAGTTTGTGAGCCTGTTCCTCATCAAATTGTTCCTGAGCACGTTCTACCAACGAAACAATATCACCCATCCCCAGAATCCTGTCGGCCATACGCGACGGATAGAACAGGTCAATTGCATCCATTTTTTCACCAAGACCCACAAACTTAACCGGCTTGTCGACTACCGAACGGATTGTAAGAGCAGCACCACCACGGGTATCACCGTCGAGTTTTGTAAGTACCACGCCATCATAGTTGAGCTTTTCGTTAAATGCCTTTGCTGTATTAACGGCATCCTGACCGGTCATGGAGTCAACAACAAATAATGTTTCGTGAGGATTAACAGCCTGCTTTATGGAGGCAATCTCCTTCATCATCTGCTCATCAACGGCCAAACGACCGGCGGTATCGATGATTACAGTATTTAGATCGTATTCCTTCGCATGAGAAATAGCCTGGCGGGCAATGCCCACCGGGTCGGTGCTACCTTCAACAGAAAACACATTAACCGATATCTGTTCACCCAAAACCTTCAACTGCTCAATAGCGGCAGGACGATAAACGTCACCCGCAACAAGCAGTACTTTTCTGTTTTTCTTAGTCTTAAGATAGTTGGCAAGCTTAGCCGAGAAAGTAGTCTTTCCTGATCCCTGAAGTCCGGCGATAAGAATAATGGCAGGACTTCCCTTTAAATTAATATCGGTCTGTTCGCCGCCCATCAAACCTGCCAGTTCATCATGAACAATCTTAACCATAAGCTGACTGGGAGAAACAGCGGTAAGTACCTGTGCACCAAGTGCTTTCTCCTTAACCGTATCGGTAAACGATTTCGCAACCTTATAACTCACATCGGCATCAAGCAATGCCTTACGCACATCTTTAAGGGTTTCGGCAACATTAATTTCGGTAATATATCCCTGACCTTTCAGGTTCTTAAAAGCTCTGTCGAGTTTATCACTTAGGTTCTCAAACATAAGTATATGATTTCTGTTAACGATAAATAAGGGTGCAAAATTAACAATTATCCGCAAATTTTTGTGCAACAGTTCCTTAATGCCCATTAACTAATTACTTTTCAAAGTGTTTATTTTTTTTAAGCACTTTGATAGCTATTGTTGCAATACTATGCAACAAAAAACAAATAACTTACTTATATTTGCTAAATCATTAAATGTTTAACCAAAATTGTTCACCATGAAAAAACTATTTACTCTAATCGCTTTAGTGTCATTTTCTTTTGCAGGAATGGCACAATGGTTGCCTCAGGCATCAGGATTTGAAACCCCATCAAGAGGAATCAAATATTTGCATGCAGTTGATGAAAATGTTGCATGGGCAACTGCCTATGACGGTTCAGGCGGAGCCGCTGTTATTCAGGAATTTACCAAAACAATAGATGGTGGTGAAAACTGGGTACCCGGTGTCGTCACAGGAGCCGAAGGAACCGAATTTTCTATGATTTTTGGCATTGATGCACAAACCGCATATGCTGCATTATATATAAGTACCGGTGGTGCTCAGGGAATTTATGTAACACATGATGGTGGAAGTACTTGGGCTCGCCAAACTTCTGCTTCATACAGTGATGCCGCTTCTTTCTGCAACGTTGTTCACTTCTTTGACGCCCAGAACGGCTTTGCACAGGGAGACCCTATTAATGGTGATTTTGAACTATACACTACAACCGACGGCGGCGAAAACTGGGTTGCCGTTCCCGGTGCAAACATCCCCGATCCAAACTCAGGCGAATGGGGTGTTGTTGGATACTATGACGCTGTTGGCGATACTATTTGGTTCGGTACAAATAAAGGCCGTGTTTACCGCTCAACCGACAGAGGTTACAATTGGGAAGCTTTCTCAACCACTCTTACCAACAAATTTATTGATGTACGTTTCGCAAATTCACTTCACGGACTTGCTCAGGACAAGAGCTCTAACAGCACAGGTACATTCGCTGAAACACTCGACGGCGGTGCAACATGGACAACCATTACCGCAACCGGTCCTACACTTGCTGCAGGATTTACATTCGTTCCCGGTATGC
>CAZJPP010000039.1:0-13344 GCA_964547915.1 uncultured Lentimicrobium sp. | reverse complement strand
AAGAACATGCGGTTATGGCCGATATGACCATTACCTGGGGACATTACTGGAGTGACTTTCTTGTAGATCATGGTAACTTCCCACCGGAGAAAGTCGCAATTGCAGGACAAATGAGAAGTGACCTTATACCTGCTATGATGGCAAAAGGTATGCAGTACAAGCAGGAACTCTCAGGCGTCAGCGCATTTGATTATTCTCCACAGTCATCCAAGACCTTTGAGGATTTATCTTACCTGGTGACATTTGCTTCGCAGCCTATTCCCGATATAAACTACAGGAGGCAAATAGCTTATGATGTTTTTTCCTGCTTTAAAAGGTATCCTGAAATAAAGCTGATTCTCAAACTACATCCGGCCGAGAAGCATTCAGTTGGCTGGTACAAAAGCATCGCAAAGGAAGCCGGCTATGACAATCCTGACATCAGGTATAACCTTGACTTATATGAGCTGCTTGCTGCATCTGACCTTGTAATTACAGGCTATTCCACAGTTGGATCTGAGGCTGTTTATTTTGGCAAACCACTAATAATTTACGATCCGTTTAAAGAAGACCTGTTACAGTATGTAAAGGAGAAGGTTGCTTTTCAGGCAACCGGGTTGTTGAGTCTTGAACAGATAGTAGATTCAATATTGAATGGATCGTTGTTTCCCGATAAGGAGAGATACGAGAAGTTTATTGAAAAATATGCTCATGCAATTGATGCAAAGGCTACTGAGCGGACGATTGATTGTTTAAGGAAATTAACAATAAGGTAATAGTTTTATAGATTTGAGGATGTCAGCAATTTGTACTCCTCGTTTACAAAAACTGCCCATTTCCAATCGAGCTCATTATCAAGGTCTATGCTATGCAATTCATCCATCTCAACCTTTTTGATTTTCCTGAATTCAGCCAGGTTGCTTTTAGCTAAAGATGATGTGTTGATAACGTATATTGCACCGTTTAACTGCCATACTTTGGGACATTCTTGTCGCGAAACAAAGGTTCCTTTCTTGGATTTTACCAGTAGACCATAATTATCTTCCTCATAAAGTACGAAGTAAGGATTGGCTTTACTTTCAGTTACCGAAACCACCATATCAATACCGGGATTGTACGCACTCAAAGCATCTAATAGGTTCTTCCTTGTCCTGAAAGGACTTGTAGGCTGAAGTAAGACCAACCTTTCAAAGCTCATATAATTCTTTGCATAATAATCAAGGGCATGCAACATCACATCCCTCATGCTCGCTGAATCTGTTGAAAGTGAATCGGGCCGCACAAAAGGTACTGTATAACCTTCTGCTTCAACAGCCTTTATAACATCGGGGTCATCAGTTGAGATGCAAATATTATCATCGGTTGCAAATTTTCTGGCAAGCAACAATGAATGCACTACTAAAGGTTTTCCACCAATTTCCCTTACATTTTTCTTAACGATACCTTTTGATCCTGCTCGTGCGGGAATCAGGAATAGAGTGTTCATTTAATGTTGTTTATTGTAAAGGTGTCTAACTTCTATCTGGGCTTTCTCGAAATCTTCTTTCCTTCCAATGTCCATCCAAAATCCACGTATAGAATACTGGGTAAGCTTTTCGTTTCTGTTGATGATATCCTGCATCAGATCTGTAGCATGATAAACAGCCTGAACCGGAATTCTGGAAAGCAGCTCTTTGCGCAGCAGGTAAATGCCCGCATTTGTATAATATGTGTACTCAGGTTTCTCGCTGAATGACAACACCCTGTTATCGGAAGTTTCCAATACAGCGAAAGGCATGCTTACCTTATATGGCACCGAAGCAACCGACATGATGGCATTTGTCAGTATGAATTCACTAAAGAAGTCCTCAAAATCAATATTGGTGAGAACATCAGCATTCATTACCAGAACATGTTCGTATTTTATGTCAGATACCAATGCTGCCGAGCCAAGAGTGCCGAGAGGCTTATTTTCCTCGATGTACCTGATATTCATGCCAAGCTGTTCCCCGTTTCCAAAGTAGTCCTTTATCATCCCGCCAAGGTAATTGACTGAGATATGGACTCTGTCAATTCCATAGGATGCCAGATGAAGAAGATTGTGCTCCAGTATTGGCTTATCGCCGACTTTTAACAGTGGCTTCGGAGTATATTCAGTAAGTGGTTTCAGGCGCTCACCTTTGCCACCTGCCATGATTATTACTTCAATTGGTAGTATTGATTTCGATTTAATAAGGTCGACCAGGCGGACAATGTGCATTGATTCATCCACCATCGGCACTAGTTCAATTTTCCTTTCACGCAGCTCTTTTATCTGGTTTAGCGTAAAGATATTCTGCCTGATAAACTTAAACTGCTTGTGCATAAACATCTCAACTGTATCATCTACTGCCAGTCCGTTGAGCAATCCACGCCTTATATCGCCATCAGTTAGAGAACCAACAAGTTGATCATCGTTATTCACGACGAATAATGTTAGGTTTTCAGGTACATTATTGAGCATTTCAAGTGCTCGCTTAAGCGATTGGTCAAGTCGTATAGTGTGTCGCTTAATTAATTCCGTGTTCATCAAGAATGTGTTTAATGATTTTTTTGGAAGCATTTCCATCACCGTATACCGGCTTAACATCGGGCACCGGGGTGGTCATTGTTTTTTCAATGGCAGCGGATATTTTCTCAGAATCAAAAGGAACATCAATAATATTGGGGGTTCTGAGTCGTCCGTTCTGTCGGTTTCCTATGTTCACTACCCATTTGGGGAACCATGCGGCTTCAATAAATCCGCTGGAGGTATTACCCAGCATAAGTGTACAATGTTTCATAGCCGAAAGATAAGCTGCAGAGCCAAAATTCTCAATGAGAAAGACAGGGGAGTCTTCAGTTGAATATTGCTCAAGCATTTTTCTGATTTTCAGTCCCGATGTATCAGCATTAGGCATTGTAATCACTTTTTGCAATCCGCCAAAATGTTTAAGTGCCTTTAACATTTCGGCTGTATTGCTTTCAGTTCGCTCATATCCAATAGTTTCAGGATGAAGAGTGATTAGTATTGTTGGTAATGAAAAGTCAATTCCGAAGCGTTCGTTTAATTCTCTAGTTGACATGAAGTTGGCAGACGCAAGACTATCAATGCTCAATGCGCCGGTGCAATAAACACCTTTATCATTCCCGAGCAATTCTATGATACGTCGGCGGTAAGCTTCCGCGGAAGCAAAATGCAATGATGCCATATGAGTGATGGAGTGCCTGAGAGCATTGTCGATAGCACCAAGCGTAGTCTCTCCACCGTGTATATGTCCGATCCTTATATTAAAAGGCAGGGTGGAGGCCACTGCAGCAAACATCTCGTAACGGTCGCCCAGTGCCAGTACCAGGTCATAATTCGCTTTGCTCCAGAAAGGAGCAAGAGAATTCATGGTAGTCGCCATGCTCATAACAATATCTTCCGGCGTATCGCCTGAAGGAACTGTGTTAAACCGGGCTGCTATCTTAACTCCGGTTTTTGCTATATTTTCAATGCTATTGCCATATTTCGGTGATAGATGAGTGCCAAATGCAATAACTTCAGGATCAATGTGCTCATTGGTTATCATTGCTTTCACCAGAGGCTCATAAATACCAAAATCTGCTCTTGAACTGCTTAAGATTCCTATTTTTAACATATTGTTGCAGGTTTAAGCTGTTGATGACAATACTTCACTGAATGTGGTTTTCGTTTAACATTGTGTCAGCCGGTAAATCACTATTCAGAGTTTTGCCTATAACCTCCATAAATTTCATAGGGCTGATACCTTCACCCGGCCGCTTCATAATCAGATCATCTTCAGTAAGAATGTGCCCTTTAGGCAAACTATGTTTCAAGTGAATACTTCGACGTGCTGCTTTAATATTCTTCACCTCCGAAGCTGTAGGTTGCTTGATACCATCACCAAATGCTTTCTCAATAATTCTTATTGACTTAACCATTTCAGTAAGTTCAGAAGGCTCAAGAGAGGCTTTGTGATCAGGACCCGGTAATTCCCTGCTTAGAGTAAAGTGCTTCTCAATCATTACTGCTCCCATTGCAACAGCAGCAATGGGAATGACAATCCCCTGAGTGTGATCGGAATAGCCGGTTGGAAGGCCAAGATCTTTGTGCATCGTTTCAATTGCACGAAGATTAACTTCCTCAGGAGGTGCCGGATACTCGGTAGTGCAGTGAAGTACAGTAATTTCATTTGTGCCGGAATCTTTAAGCACTTTTACTGAAGTTTTTACTTCATCAAGTGTTGCCATTCCGGTGCTCAGAATAACCTTCTTCTTTAGCGATCCAATTAATTGAAGATAGGGCAGGTTAGTGATTTCACCCGAAGGGATTTTGTGATATTCTACCCCAAGGTTATCAATGAAACGGACACTTTGGTCATCAAATCCCGTTGACAGGAATCCAATATTTTTCTGATCGCAATAATCCTTTAACTTCCTGAATTGTAAATGAGTGAGCGCAAGCTGATTGAGCATGTCTATTTGAGAGCCATCCTGTGTATTCTGTTTTTGGTACTCTGCCTTAGCTGCGCGCTTTGAAACAAGCAAATGGGGAATGAAAGTCTGGAACTTTACGAAGTCGACCCCTGCTTCTGCTGCAGCATCAATCAGTTGACGGGCAAGCTTCATATCGCCGTTATGATTAACGCCGGCTTCAGCAATGATAATTACTTTTTCATTCATAATAAGAATCAATAAATCCTCCGTGCCGGATTGCCCAGCCAGGTTCCACCTTCTACATTCTTCAGCACAACTGCGCCTGCACCAATAATAGTATCGTTACCCACAGTAATTCCATTGGATATTATGGAGCCACTTCCTATAAAACAATCATTGCCAATTTTGCAATCACCATTAATAATCGCGCCAGTTGAAACATGCACGTTGTTGCCTATGGTGCTGTCATGCTCAACAATGGCACCTGAATTAATGATGCAGTTAACGCCTATTTTAGCTCCGGAATTCACAAAACAGTTCCTGAGAATAACAGTCCCTTCTCCAATAATTGCTTTTAGGGATACTATGGCTGATGGATCAATAACAGTTGCTATCGGAACATTATGCTGAACCAGCTTACTGAATATGCGACTGCGTATTGATGACGATTTAATTTGTCCGACAGTTACCAGGTATTTAAGACTTTTAATCACATCCCCGTGACTAGTTGAAGGGATATCAGCAGAGTTAAGCGGAATCTGATCATCCGAAAAGATAATCTTATAATCACCTACCATCTGGCCAATCCTTTCGGGAAGATCGCTTATCCCGATGATTTTAAATTTGTCAGACCGCTCAATGCTTTCAATTACTGAAAGACAATGACCGCCACCACCTATAAGGATCAATTCAGATTTGTCTGTCATCCTCAAAAAGTTATGTTTTTATAGTGCCGGCAATACAACCACCGCACCATTATACAAATATACGTAAAAAGCGGTCTACACATCCATCCGCACCATCAGGACGAAGTAATTAGTGAATTAGGTATATTTGCACCGATTTAAATACAGCTAATGAAGTCTAAAACGAAGATTTGTATAGCAGGAGCAGGGTCCATAGGGACTGCTCTCGGACAGGTACTTGCCAATGTTGATGAGCTTGATGTAACTTTGCTATCGATTGAAAATGAGGTAGTAAGGGATATAAATGAACAGCATATAAACAGGACTTACTTTCCCCAGATACGGTTAAACAAACACCTGAAAGCGACTACTGATGAGTCGGTTCTGTCGGATTCTGAATTTATTTTTCTCGGGATACCGTCAACAGCAATAATACCGTATGTTGAAAAGTATAAGCAAATCATTAATCCTGATGCCATTATTATTAACCTTGCAAAAGGATTTGCTGCTAATAATGACACTATTGTTGAAGAACTTCAAAAGATTCTTACTAATCCTGTTTGTAGTCTTAAAGGACCAACATTTGCGCGTGAGATAATAAACAGTATGCCTACTGCAATGACAGTTGGGGCTTCTGATGTTCAGATATTTAACCAATTGAATGGTATTTTTAAGAATACCACCATTTTCACCGACTACAGTTCGGATGTTACCGGTGTTGAAATACTTAGCATTCTTAAGAATGTGTATGCTATAATTATTGGAATTGTTGATGCTCACTTCAATTCGCCTAATTTGCGATTCCTCATATTTACCAAGGCTTTTGATGAGATGAGAGAATTGCACACTATGATGGGCGGTCAACTCGACACCATGTTCCGATACTGTGGAATCGGTGACTTCGGACTTACTGCTCTAAATGACCTGAGTCGTAACAGAACATTGGGATTGCTGATAGGTAAAGGATTCTTCACAGAGGATATATCAGGAAAAGTAGTGCTTGAAGGGAGAGTTGCAGTTGACATTATAATGCAAAAACTTCGCACATTGGAAGTAGATCATGAGAATTTCTTCCTATTGAAAGAGCTCGCTAAAGTATTCGATGGTAACTACGATGTAAAGAAATTTATCTCAAACGTATTAAGAAACGAGAGGTAATATATAAGATCTGCCTTTTTACCTGGCAATGACATTTGCAGCAACATTACCGAGGTAAGTTGACAATATCCCAAGGAAAACGCTTAGTCCTGTGTATAGAGCAAAAAGCATGAAATTGCGGTCATTAAGCAGTGACACATTTTCGCTTGCGAATGCAGAGAAAGTTGTAAATCCACCACAAAATCCAATAGTTAAAAATAGTCGCCAGTCAGGATGAATGCTATCACCCTGCAAGGAAATTCCATAAATAAAGCCTATAAGGAAACAGCCAATAATATTAACGACGAAAGTTCCTACAGGAAAGCCTGAAATCACATAATTATTTATTATTCGTGATGTAAGAAATCTTGAAACACCACCAAAGAAACTTCCTGTACCAATAATAAGAATCGTTTTTAACATATAGCACTACTATTTAACGGCACGCAAAAGTACAGTATTTGTTTCATATAACAAGTGTGGTTTAATTGCTATAGAGTCAGTGCCAATACCTTAGTGAATTTCTTGTGTGATCGCCAAAGAACAATCAGTGATAACAATGCGTTAGTTTTAAAACTTAAATCACTAGGACATGAACCATACAAGAATCGCAGTTGAGGCAACAATTGATGCCGATATAGATAAAATCTGGAACTATTACACAGAACCGGAACACATTACACAATGGAATTTTGCTTCAGACGACTGGTATTGCCCCAGTGCTGAAAACGATCTGAGACCGGGAGGAAGGTATACTGCCCGCATGGAAGCTAAAGATGGAAGTTATGGGTTTGATTTTGAAGCCATCTATGACGACATAATCCATCATAAAGAGATTTCGTATACTATGACAGATGGCAGACAAGCAACAGCAACCTTTGAGAAGCTCAATGGGTCGACCAAAGTCACAGTAAGTTTTGATGCTGAAGAAACCAATCCTGCAGAAATGCAGCAACAGGGTTGGCAGGCAATTCTTAATAATTTCAAGAAATACTCTGAAAGTAGGTAGTGTTATACAGACGGATTATTGAGGCATTGGAGGACTTAACTGTTTCCTTCAATGACTGGGTTATACATTAAATTGCATTTCACTCAGACTTCTGTAAAGCCCGTTTTCTGATTGTATAAGCTTTTCATGTGTGCCCTGCTCCACAATGCTGCCTTTATCGAGTACAATTATCAGGTCGGCTTTGCGGATAGTGGCAAGCCTGTGAGCAATGACAATAGATGTGCGTCCCTTCATCAGCTTCTCAAGTGCATCCTGCACCAGTCGCTCACTCTCTGAATCGAGTGATGAGGTTGCCTCATCCATTATAAGAATGCGCGGATCTTTCAGAACAGCACGTGCGATGGCAACTCTTTGACGTTGTCCGCCTGATAGTTGCATACCTCTTTCACCTACCAAAGTGTCAAATCCTTTAGGGAAACTGCTGATAAAATCCCATGCATTTGCCTTTCTGGCAGCATCTTCTATCATATCATCTGTTGCACCTGTCCTGCCATAAGCTATGTTTTCACGAATGGTGCCTCCGAAGAGAAAGATGTCCTGTGGAACGATGGCCATTTGAGATCGCAACACCGACAGTGGAATCTTTGTGCTGTCAATACCATCAAACAAAATACTGCCTGAGGTCGGTTCATAAAGCTTTAAGAGCAGAGATGTAAGTGTTGTCTTTCCTGCTCCACTTGGTCCAACTAATGCTACCAGGTTATCAGGTTGGATATCAATGCTAATATCGGTTAGTACATTCATTGCATCCCGCGAAGGATAACTGAATGATAGATTCTTAAAGCTGATAGCACCATGAAGCTGAGGATTAGTGGCATTTTCAGTTATTTCTGAAACAGGTTCCGGTTCTTCATTCATTATCTCAAGCAGGTCCTCGGTTGCGCCGATAAACTTCTGTACTCTTGCAAAAACATCAGCCATACCACCGATAGTTCCCCCGATAAAAACTGTATATATGACAAATGAGAACAATTCGCCGGTTGCAATCTCGCCTGTTGAAATTAGAATTGAGCCCCGCCATATTACTGCTACCATTGTACCAAAAATTCCCATTATGACAAAGGATGAAAAGAGTCCTCTCATTCTACCGTTTTTGATGCCGGTATCTGCAATGTCGTGAGTTTTGAGGCGATATCGGGCCATCTCGAAGAACTCATTGGTAAAGGATTTAACCGACTGTATTCCCTGCAGGGTCTCTTCGACAATAGTGTTTGAATCGGCCACCTGTGATTGCGCTTGTTTGCTCAGTTTCCTGATGTAGCGCCCGAAAACAGCAGTAAGAATCATTATTGCCGGCAGAATCATTAGCATGAAAACTGTGAGTTTCCATGATGTAATCATCATAAGGCTAACGCCACCTATTATTACAATAAGCTGCCTGATAAATTCAGCCAATGTGGTGGTTAGTGCATCCTGTAAAAGCGAAATATCGGCTGAAATGCGGCTGTTTAGTTCCCCAACACGACGATGCTGAAAGAACTTCATAGGTAGCCTGATTATGTGATTATAAGTACTTTGGCGCAAATCTGCGAGTGTCTTTTCTGCCACTTTTACGAACAGGAAGATTCTGAAATATGCAAAAGTAGATTGTACTACAAGAACTGCTATAAGGATGATTGCTATCCGGTTTATTTCTTCGCCAAGAATGCCCCTGTTGCCATAGTCTACCAGATCGCCCAGCAATTTCGGGAACACCAGACTCGCACTACTGGAGCCCAACAGAAACAACAGTCCTGTTATGTACTCCCATTTATATGGTTTTATATAAACGTAAAGTCGGAGAAGCCGTCGTAATCCCGGTAGTGTGATCTTGCGTTTCAGAGAATCATCAGTCATTTTTTGCATAATGCAAGAAATAACAGACGCAGAGAAATAAAGTTTTTACGTTTAAGCTCCCTTTATCTTATGATATATTTCGCAATCAGGACTGTGTGACCCTTCAAGATAACTGATGCTTAAAAGGAACTCATTAACAATTTCTCTTCCTGTAAACTTAAAGGTTTTCTTAAAGAGTTTGGTCCATTCTTCAAGAGTTTTGGGGTGATTGATATCAAGCCAGTTCTTGAATGAGCCATATTCTTTCTGAAGTTGCAGGATTACACCGGCATTATGTATTGCAGCGTTTATTTTAGCCCTGTTTCTTATTATTCCTGCATCATTAAGCAGTCTTTCAATATCAGGCGTATCATATGCTGCCACTTTAGAGACATTGAAATTATCGAATGCCTTTCTGAAGTTTTTCTTCTTTTTCAGGATAGTAGTCCAACTCAGTCCGGCCTGATTCATCTCGAGTACCAGTCGTTCAAACAGCTCATCGTCCGATTCTATCGGAAAGCCATATTCCGTGTCATGATAAATCCGATGCAGATCATCAAGTGGCAGATTTTCAACATATTTGCAATAAGATGTAAAAAAGTCCATAAAGCTTAAGTTTGATATTAGTTTACGTTATAAGTAATTAGTCGAGCACTGCTGAAATAGCTGAATAGTCGAGAGTGTGCAAAAACTGGTTTATGCGCTTACTACCCACTGAGTTTGGTAAATAATCAGACTGTTTCCTGAAATAATCTGCATCAATTGGAAAAACGATTGCCTGTACCTTCGTTTTTGGTTCTGTTCGATCAAAGAAGTCATTGTTAAAAATCATAAGTGCGTCAGCATTTGGTTGCCATGTAATACCATTAGGACCTCCAAAAAAAGCTGGCAATGTTAACTTGTCAGGGGCCAAACGGCTATATTCTTCCTTAACAGGACCGAGTAAATATGCAAACATTGGCTGACTTTCTGCTGCTGATTCATAATAGTCGATCAAGCGAATATAAGCCTCTTCAACACTACACGGAAGGAATAAATGCTTGTCGGGCTTTGTGAAGACAATTGCATAATCATACAGAACCACACCCGGTGCAATTTTCTGTATTATCATGGGCTTACAGACATCATTGATTCTCGCAGTTTCACGCGGATTCCCTTCTTCAGCATAGCTGAAAGCAGCATGCCTCAAAATTTCAAGATTATTGAAATATACAGTAGTACGCGGCGGTTCAATGGTTTGCTTATAGACCCTTCCTTTTGACTCATACCATTCAGGAAGACGGAAATTTATTTCAGCTATATAACCATAGTTAACAGTATGCTTTTTAAAACTATGAGGGTAATAAGGCCTTGATTGTACATCTGCATCAAATCCTCTTGGGTTTTGCATTACAGGGTTTTTATGTAATATATTAACCAACTGATCCATCTTAAGTTTAAACTCAGATATCTCTTTTGGCGTCATCCCGAAGCTCTGGCAGTACATCTTAGTATTACCATCATCGAGATAAATGTATTCCCAGGTGCCCTCTTTATCTGCAAGGGCAATTGGTTCTTGTTGAGCTGATACCTGTGTTTGGTTCAAGCATGACAATAAAAGAAGTGCAACAAATGCTACGGCATGTGCTAATAAATCTTTCATGGTACCAAGGTTAGTTGTTTGCTATTGCTAATATAATACATTTAAGATTAAGAAACTAACAGCTCTATGCATATTAGCACAGTTTTTGTTTGCAAAGCTTCGTAAATTGGATTAGTATTTTTTACAATATTGTGTTATATTTGTATCAGTGTCATAACATTTAACTTGAATATGTTGCGAATAGAGAAAATAACCGGTAACAAGAAGCAATACCTTGATCTTTTATTGATAGCCGACGAACAGGAGGATATGATTGACAGGTATCTTGAAAGTGGTGATATGTTTGCACTGTATGATGATGATTTGAAGACAGTTTGTGTTGTTGTGGTTATAGACGAAAAGACCTGCGAGTTGAAAAACATTGCAACATATCCTGCTTATCGTCGCAAGGGTTATGCAAAGATGTTGATACAGCATATTTCAACTTATTATAAAGATCAGAAGTTCAAATCAATGCTTGTGGGAACCGGTGAAACACCTGCAATTTTATCCTTTTATGAGGGGTGTGGGTTTAAAAGGTCGCACTGGATTCACAATTTCTTTACTGAAAATTACGACCACCCAATGTTTGAAGAAGGTATACAACTCGTGGATATGGTTTACCTTAAAAAAGAGCTATAGTAATTTCCTGTTTTCTGCTCTTATTTTAATTCATTCATTTTCAATGTCCTTTATTCTTTGTAATTCGGCATTCATTTCACAATGAATGTTTGTCATTGATATATTGTTTATGTGTTCTGTTTTTCTATACCTTTAATCATGAATTCGCAGGAATGAAGGTGTACCGCGGATCATATTAGATGTTAATCTTTAATACATTACAAAATGACAAGTTTCAAGAGTAAGATGATTAATTTTTTATTGAGAAACAGAAATCTGTTAAATGGAAAATTTAAGAAAGAAGTATTCGATATGAATACTTCCATTCAGGATTTCAGAGATAAGGCTGAAAAAGGTGCGAGTAAATTCACCAAAATTCCTGAAGGTGTCACAATTAAAGAACAAGTCATTGATGGGATTAGATCTGAATGGTTAATACCTGATGCTGCAAATCCCGAAAAGGTTATTATGTATGTTCATGGAGGGGGATATGTTTCAGGTTCGTGTAATGACCACCGTGGATTGATAGCAAAATTTTCAAAGTATACCGGCATTCAAAATTTGCTTTACGAGTACCGGCTTGCTCCTGAACATCCGTTCCCCGCTGCGCTTGATGATTCAGTTAAAGTTTATAAGTGGCTTCTTATAGAAGGTTATAAACCTGAGAATATTATAATTGCAGGCGAATCGGCAGGTGGAGGCTTATGTCTTGCAATTTTATTGGCACTGAAAGAGCAAAGCATTCCGATGCCTGTTGCTGCTGTTGCTATTTCTCCCTGGACAGATCTCACATGCTCGAGTGATTCATACAGGACCAGAAATAAGAAATCTCTTGCACCATTATACTCCTGGACTGTATTCAGCAATCACTATGTTGGGAATGACAAACATAATAATCCTTTGATATCACCTTTATTTGGCGACCTTGCCGGACTCCCTCCAATATTTATTAATTCGGGTGAAAGCGATGAGCTGTTTGAAGACGGCGAGAAGTTTTATCTGAAGGCAAAAGAAGCTGGTGTAGACATCCAATTCAGAGCAGGTAAAAACATGGTACACTGCTATCCCGTATTAGCACCTATGTTTAGAGAAGTGAGGCTATGAATGAAATAGTTGCATTCATTAGGAAGCATATGAAAGAGTAGGTGGTGTTAACTTATTGAGAGACTGCGAAATAAGAGGCTTGTATTAATTGAAATCTAAAGCCTGTTAAGCACTTCAGCCATTTGTCGTGTAAGTTCTTCTCTACTGTATCTGGATATTCCTGAAGGAGCGATTACATCAGTATTTTGCTTGTAATTCTGATACATCATGGTGAGCTTTTGCAGAATGTCTTCCTGACTATTCACATCGGCCACAAGTCCGGCACCGGTCTCATTGATAACTTTTGCTGCGTCTCCATCTATGGGTCCTATGCATAATATTGGTCGGCCTGAAGCCATATATTCAAAGAATTTACCCGGTAAGATCACCTTTGCATTAGGTGTGTTATTGATTATCAACAACAGTACACGGGCCTTCCTTTGATACAAAATTATCTGATCGTGAGGCTGATAATCAATCTTTGCAAAGTTGTTTGTTAAACCATGGGACTGGATGCTTTCAGTTACTGAGAAGTCTACACTTCCGATTAGTTTAATCTCAAGGTCATTTGAGAACTCCGGAGACCGGGACTTAAGTTCAGCCAATGCTTTCCATAGGTTCTCGGGATTTCGTGATTTAGCCATTGAGCCTATATGAGCAATTGTAAATTTTTCGTCAATCTCCACAGGAATTTGCTGACTAGCCTCTATATCGAATCCGTTGGTTATGACGTT
>CAZJPP010000038.1:11964-14201 GCA_964547915.1 uncultured Lentimicrobium sp. | reverse complement strand
ATTACCGCAACCGGTCCTACACTTGCTGCAGGATTTACATTCGTTCCCGGTATGCCTATGACTGTAGTGGCTTCAGGATCTAACCCTGACGTAAGCAACCAACTTGGTCTTGCCTATAGCTATGACGGTGGACATAACTGGCAGTTCTTTGAAGGAACTGAAGGAACACAATTCCTTGCCGTTGATTTCTATAATCCTACTACAGGATGGGCCGGAGCATTTAACACCGACGCTACCAACGGTGGTATGTATAAATACAATGGTGACTTCACACCAACGTTTGAAATAGCAAAACCTGATTTCAATATTTATCCTAATCCTGCAACCGATGTTATCAACATCCGCGCTGTTGAAAATATGAGCAACGTGCAACTCATTAATCTTGCCGGACAGGTTGTTTATGAAAACAATGTTAAGTCAGACAACACAGTTATTCAAACTTCACAATTCCCTAAAGGAATCTACATGCTTGCTATTACATCAGACAGAGGAGTAACTGCAAGAAAAGTCAGCATAAGGTAGTTTTTTATCAACAATGTTAAAAAAGAGGCTGCTCATTTGGGTAGCCTCTTTTTATTTCCCTACATTTGTAAAATCAAAAAACGTTTAATCAATCTAAACTACAATGAAAAAATTATTTACTCTCATTGCTTTAGTTACAATTTCTTATGCTTCAATGGCACAATGGCTGCCACAGGCATCAGGATTTGAAACTCCCTCAAGAGGGATCAATTACCTCCATGCTGTTAGCGAATCAGTAGCTTGGGCTTCAGCATATGACGGTTCAGGAAGTGGAGCAACAATTAACGAATTCACAACTACTTCCGACGGTGGTAACAACTGGCAGGCCGGTTCAATATTAGGTGGTACTGTCTATGGAATTGGCAACATTTGCGGAGTTTCAGCAACCACAGCTTACGTTTCCCTCTATAAAGGTTCAGGAAACCAGGATAATACCTGTGGAATTTACAAAACATCAGATGGTGGTGCTACATGGGCACAACTTCCCAGTGCTCTTCAGGGATCAGCATCTTTCGCTAACAACGTTTTCTTCTGGAATGAACAAGAAGGAATGTGTCATGGCGATACCAGAGATGGTTATTTCGAAATCTATTACACAACCGATGGCGGCTCAACATGGACAAGAGTTCCTGAAAGCTCAATTACCAATGGTACTCCGATATCTCAAGAAGGTGGATGGACCTCAGTAATTGAAACAGTTGGTGAAAACACCATCATGTTTGGTACTAACAAAGGTCGTATCTTCATTTCTGACGATAGAGCTCATACTTGGAGAGCTGTTACAACAGGAATTACCCCTGCTACAAACGGTGGTATCAACGCAATCTCTTTCGTTGATGCAAACAACGGATTGGCAGCTCAGACTGTTGCTCCCGTTCAGTTATACAAAACTTCAGATGCAGGTGCAACATGGACTGCTGTAACTCCAAACGGACCATTCCTAACCAATGATATGACTGCAGTTCCGGGAACCGTTGCTTCATACGTATCAACAGGTGCAGAAACAGGTGCTACCGGAATTTCTTACAGCACTGACGGTGGATTAAACTGGACATATTATGAAGGCACTGAAGAAACTCAGTTCCTTGCACTCGACTTCTTCAATACATCAACCGGATGGGCAGGTGCATTCAACACTGATGCTGCCAACGGTGGTATGTACAAATTCAATGCTGACTTTGCTCCTGTTCAGAACATAGCAGTTCAGGATCTTAACATCTATCCAAATCCTGCTACCAGCGTTATCAACGTTGAGTCGAACAACACAATTAATAAAGTTCAGCTCATTAACCTTGCCGGACAAGTTGTTTTCGAAAACACTGTTAAGTCAGACAACACAGCTATTCAAACCTCACAATTCCCAAAAGGAATATACATGCTTGCAATCACTTCAGACAGTGGTATCAGCACAAGGAAAGTAAGTATAAGATAGTATACACATTAAGCTTTCTAGATAAGGCCACCTGCAAGGGTGGCTTTTTTTGTACTTTTCTTTAGCACTCAGCCGTCAGCACTCTGCACTCAGTTATTCTCATTCCTCGCAGTTCTTTGTTACTCGTAGTTCGCAGCTGCAATTATAAAGCAAGCAACTTTAAAAGGTAGTTTATTTAATAAACTACAAATTCCCCTGTAACGGGACGGTAGTTGGTGATTAGTGCTGAATACAGAATGCTGATTGCTAATTGCTGAATGCTGAAGGCTGATTGCTAATTGCT
>CAZJPP010000038.1:0-11864 GCA_964547915.1 uncultured Lentimicrobium sp. | reverse complement strand
ATTGCTAATTGCTGAATGCAGAATGCTGATTGCTGAATGCTGACTGCAAAGAATGGGAATTAAGAAGAGTTTTTAGGGCTAAATTGGAGGTACACTTACGGTAAGCTTACGGTAAACTTACGATAAAATTACGGTCAGGATACGATTTTATTAAATGTTTTGTATCTAATTTCTAAGTTTTAGTTAAGTTTACATGCTCTTTATCTCCTTACTTTTTCTTACCTACTTTAATTGGTGCACTTAATCCCAACCATGGCATTCCACCGAAACCACCATTAACGAAAGTAAAAAAGCATCCATAATCTATTGCAACGACCTCTGTAATTGTTCTACCTCCAATAGAGAACAACATGTTGTAGTCAATTCCCGGTAACAAATAGTTCTCAGTAAGTAAGTAGCCTCTCCTGCTAACTCTGGTTGTTGCTGCTATGTTAATAACCGGAATATTTCCCATTTCCCCTCCGGCATAACCATAGCCTAATCCGAAAGTTACATTTTTATCAGTATTCCCAATAGTACATACTCCGTATACAATACCGAAATTTGAGTTATCAATTACTCCCACTCTTCCTGCAAGTACACCTGCACCAATACTTAGCTTTTCATTTTGTATTGGAATAGAAAACTTGGGAGTGATCCAAATGGGTAGGATATCGAACCCAACGCGACCAATCAAGAATGTGGGAATCATGCCCAATCCCATTGAAAATTTATCAGTTATCCCGATGCTGATCTGATTAAACAGAACCCAGAGATTTTGGTAGTAGCCCTCCCCTCTCTTCAATCCATAAGCTGATGGTGACCAGAAATACCTCGTGTAGTGTTTGTTCTGGGCCCAAATTTTACCGCTGAATAGTTGACTCGTTGTTACGGGAGTAATCTCCTTTATGTCTTTTTTGGCAATGGTTACTAGTCCTAGATCCGAGGTTTGAATATCTAATCGGGATTCATCTTCGAAGGCAACGCTCCCTGTGAAGTAGTTACCGCCGTTAGTCTGAATGGTGTACAATTTTGTCGAATCAGCAATATCCTGTGCTGAAATACGATGGGCATAGAAGAAAATAAAAACACCAATAATAAGTATGATCCTATTCATGATTGGTTGTTTTATATAAAGTTAAAGAGTAAATGCCAAACGCGGTTGCGAGTATCGCACTTTATATTGCTATATGTGCACTTTTCCTGTGGAAAATCATATGTTTGGAGAAAGTGCTGCGTTTGTGATACTTAGCTTGCAGCAGGATTTCAAATTGTACGTTTGAAGAATTGAGTGAAGGTGCGATCAGCACTCAGATGGTTTCTTTGGGTGTGTTCACTAATTCCAAAAGCTAAATTAGGTAAAGGATGATTGAGGTTGGATGACTTGGAGGTTGAGTGCCAAAGGGTTCAAATACTCTTTTTCGGTTCCTCTGGACTTTATAAATATTTTTTATACTCTAAAATTTTAGCTTTAAGCCGATTGGCCAGATATTCATTGCCAGGTGCGAGTTCCTCCAATATCATTTTAGCTTCTTCCAGGTATTGTTTGATCTTAATTTTGTCCCAATAATATGGTGGGGGCTGGAGGTTTGTTATTCTATCGGCTAATTTAACTGCCCAGACTTCCGGTGGTTGTGTTTTAATTCGACTGATGCAATCCGGCATCTGCCTGTCCTTCGGCAAACTGGCATTTTTTGTCAGTGCTGCGACTGCTTTTGCTATATCGTGAGAGAATCTGTTTTCAAGTTCTTTAAAATCAGTGTTTGTATCCTCCAATGTATCGTGAAGCAGTGCGACCTGAACAGCAAAAACAGTATTAAAATCAGGTGTATTGAGAGCTGCGACCATAATTTCCATGCCCACGTTGCAAAGATGAATTTCATAAGGCAAATTAGTGCCTGGAACGTTTTGTCCTTGTGCAGTGTGCTTTTCTGATGCAAATTGCAATGCCGCGATGTAAGAAGATTGAAGTTTATACATTAAATGATAGATTTAATTATGCTCAATACGAGCAAATGTAGATTGCTTGTGCGACAAAATAAGACGTTGTATATTTGTCAATATTGAGGTGGTTAATGCAGGCAGCGGTTATGAATATCGAGAATATTACTAACTGAAACAGAGTGTTTCATTAAAACAAAACATTATGACTAACGACAAAAAATCAATCAAACGACCGGCTTTCACTCCCGAGAGTATAAATTCACTGTTGCCGGATGAAGTTTTTGTGTTTGGTAGTAATCTGGCAGGGCACCATGGTGGTGGAGCCGCCAGAGTCGCTTTGAATAAATTCGGTGCTGTTTATGGACAAGGTGTTGGTATTCAGGGGCAGAGCTATGCAATTCCAACCATGCAAGGTAGGGTTGAGACCATTATTCCTTACGTGGACGAGTTTATTTCATTCGCTGAAAAGCATCCACAGAAATTCTTCTATGTTACCCGAATTGGTTGTGGTATAGCAGGATTCAGAGATGAGCAAATTGCACCTCTTTTCCGCAAAGCTCTGAATTTGGAAAATGTTTGTCTGCCCGAGTCGTTCGTAATGGTGCTAAGAGCAAACACATAGCTTCATAGGCTCCTACATATCAGTCATAGAATAGCCCTTAAATTCAACCTTAAATTTTGAAAGCTCTTACCCTTAAATTGTAATGGCCATTATTAAAATAGCCATTACAAAGATGATCTATCTGATCATTTTGTTTGTCTGCCCGAGTCGTTCGTAATGGTACTAAGAGCAAACACATAGCTTTAGATGCGGCACAATAGAATATGTCGGACTATATGTTCAGGGGATCTTGAATATGAGGCCTGCCCGGTTATATTAGTAATCAGGCTTCGGCCATTGCAGGCTTAGCGTCCGGTTTAACCGCAGCAGCTTTTTCTTTTTCGGGAGCCAGGTACTTGTAGACTAGACCGGCTAGAATGGCCCCGACTATAGGAGCAACCCAGAACAACCAAAGCTGACTAAGAGCAGCAGTATCGGCAAATAATGCCTGACTTGTGCTTCGTGCAGGATTAACTGAAGTATTGGTAACAGGGATGCTGATGAGATGAATGAGTGTAAGGGCCAATCCAATAGCAACTCCTGCAAATCCGGCAGGAGCCTTAGAATGGGTTACTCCCAAAATCACAATGAGAAACATGAAAGTCATGACTATTTCGGTGACAAGAGCTGCAGCAAGGGAATAGCCTCCGGGCGATAGTTCAGCATAACCATTAGAGGCAAAACCACCAATTTCATATCCGGGCTGCCCGCTTGCAATGATGTAAATTATACCTGCACCGGCAATAGCACCTAAGACCTGCGAACAGATATACGGAATGACATCCTTCGAGTCGAAACGACCTCCGGTCCATAAACCTATTGTTACTGCGGGATTCAAGTGGCATCCGGAGATGTGGCCGATTGCATATGCCATAGTCAGGACAGTGAGGCCAAAAGCTAGGGCAACACCGGCGAATCCAATACCTAATTCGGGATAAGCAGCAGCGAGTACAGCGGAACCGCACCCACCGAGTACCAACCAACAGGTACCAATAAATTCAGCTACTAATTTTTTCATACAGCTTGATTTAAGTTTATAATACTCTAAAGATATGCAAATATTTTGCGATTATCAAGATGTGATGGTGATAAGTAGGAAAGTTAAAAAAAGGCCCCGGGGTTGGGGCCTTATCTCCGGCAAGGTGGGATAGCTAGAGGATTAATACATTTCCCATATCCGGGAAGTAGAGTTAAGGTTTATAAAAGTCGTTGCTCTTTTCTTCTTTGTTCCTGATTTTCTGGCTGAAGCGCTGCCTTGCCTGGTTCTCTTTTTCAAACATCTCTTTAACACCTTCATCATGCGAGAAGAATGTAAGAGTGTTAGAGATAGAAATATGAGCCGCCTCATATTCAACATTCTGGTTTGCACCAATGTAGGTAAAAGTCCATCCTGCAGCCTGTTGATTCTCGATGAGTTGTTTGATTTGCGGCCCCTTGAACTCACTCGAATCGTTCTCCATCCCGTCAGTAATTATTGTGACAAGCACTGTTGCATTGTTTACGGCTGAAATGTCATTCTTAAGTTTGAGCACACTTGTACCTATTGCATCATACAGCGGTGTCATTGAATCGGGCTTATAAGAATTCGCGTTAAGTAAATTAAGCCCCGTCACAGGCTGCTTGTCGAGAATTGTTTTAATTCCCAAGCCATTGAATGTCACCAGCGAAATGTAATGCTGCTGCTCCGGGAATTTTTGCTGTATCCCTTTGATGTTCTGTACTACTTCGTTGAATCCCTGTATTGTCGCCTTCTTTATTGAGTCCATTGAACCACTTTCGTCGAGAATCATGAGATTGTAAATTTTTTCAGTTTCCATAGCTCCTTGGTTTTTTGTTGGATATTTTAGACGAAGGTAGTACCCGACTATGACAGAAGGTGTCGTTAGATAAAATAATTTCAATCGGGATTCAGAGATGATTTGTTGACAATTTTCCACAATCTTTCGGAGTCAACATGAGGAGAATAACTGTCGGAATCAGATAGCATGTTCGAAATTCTGCGCCATTCTTACATAATTGTACTATTATTTTTCTAAAAGGCTAAATTCTTAAATAATAGCAAGTTAATTGCAGTAGTCATGTTGAAACATAAACTGGCACAACTATGGATGCACATAACATCTTCAGAGAAATTGGTCGAATGGCTTATGCGGTTGCGAAATCAAACGGTGAAGTAAAGGAAAAAGAAGTCGAGAGCCTCTTCTATTTTATTGACGAAGAAATGGAGGAACTTGGCAACAATGATGTTATGAGTGTTGGTGAAGAATTTACGAAGCTTCGCCGCATGAATGTCTCGGCAAAAGATGCTTTTCTCATGTTTTCAAACTTTCTGGAACGGAATGGCAATTCATTGCAGAATAGTCTGAAAAAGATGTGCATCCGACTGGCAGTAAAAATCGCCAACGCAGATGAATCAGCAGATGAAACGGAGACCGCAATGATAAACAAGTTGAGGAAGAAGTTGGAGATGAGTTAAAAGCAATCAGCAGTCAGCAATCAGCAATCAGCAATTAGCAATAAGCGTTCCTCGTTCGGAGTTCAGTGTTCCGCGTTCAGCAGCCTTAAGCATTACACGAGGCACTTGACTGGTTCGGCCCCCTTTAAAAATGGACAGAAGTTCGTTTTTATTCGGGACAATGCAATACACAAGACTCTTAACAAAGAACTACGAACGAAGAACAGTTTTTTAACCAAGAACAGTTTCAGAAATTGCCCGCAATTCCGACATTCTTAACAAAAAACAAAGAACAGA
Organism: uncultured Lentimicrobium sp.; assembly: GCA_964547915.1. Classification (GTDB taxonomy): domain Bacteria; phylum Bacteroidota; class Bacteroidia; order Bacteroidales; family Lentimicrobiaceae; genus Lentimicrobium. The sequence continues at coordinate 6,588 of CAZJPP010000038.1, read as the reverse complement.
TTTCGATATTCCTTTGCTATAATATTTGGAATTTCTAAATTTGATGCTTCGTTTTCTCCAATTTAAACGGTTATGTTTAAGAATATTTCATTGGCAATTGCCATAATCCTTGCTAATTCATTAGCATTTTCACAGAATAACGCAATCCGGGTTAGTGTTGATGAGCGTATTGAGCTTATGAGTGTGGTTTGCCGTTTGGCCGACTACCAGGAATTTTGTCAGGATCTGGATTATAGCAAAAGTCCTATGGGAAGTGCTGAGTACAGCAAAGATGTTAAAGATAGATTTACTCCCTTTAAATCAGATAGTTTAATTCAATTCACTATTGATTTGCGGAAGAACAGGGGAATGGGTTATGATGCCCCAATGAAGTTTGGGATATGTTTACAGATTGAAAATGACAGACTTCAGTTTATTCCTAACCTCAAGGCCGGGGTAGAATCTTACGATGAACGCTGGACTAAAGAAGATGCCGAAAAGTTCCTGGCATTACTAAATAAGTTCTACGCTAAAACCGGATTTCATGATTTTTATGAGCAGCACAGGCCAATTTACAACGCCATGGAAGTGAACTTTACGAAATGTATGAATAACTTCAATTTGCAGTGGTTTGATAAGTTCTTTGGCGTAAAAAATGATGCAACTTTTTCTATTGTTCTCAGTTGCCTGAATGGTGGTGGCAACTATGGGCCAAGGAACGTATTTGCTGACAACTCGCAACATATATATTCCATTCTCGGTCCGTGGATTTTTGATAGTACTATGGCTGTTAATCAAAATTATATATCAAGCATACGGGAAACTACAATTCATGAATTCTGCCATACTTACTGTAATCCGCTGATTGATCAATATTTTGAGGAGATGAAGAAAAACTCTTCCAAAATGCATAAATATGTTGAAACTGAAATGGTTAATCAGGCATATCCTGACTCCAAAACAATGATGTATGAGTTACTCGTGCGCTCATGTGTTATCAAGAATCTGAGTGAGGATACCGCATGCAGTGATTTGTATATTCAGAAAATGATTGAAGTTGAGAAAATAAATGGATTTTTGTGGGTTGATACTGTTTATGCAGCTCTTAATCAATATGATAATCAGCGTTTAAAATATCCTTCGTTGGATTCATATATGCCTGAGTTTGTAAGACTTGTGAATTCACTTTCTCCAAAGGAATGCGTTCGTGCTTATGAGCAGGCATGTCCTGAACTTGTGATTCATACTTCAATTCCAAACGGAGAAAAAAATGTAGATCCTGAAACACGTGAACTGGTCGTAAGTTTTGACTGCATAATGAAAACCGGGGTAAATGGCTGTACCTACGGGAAAGAAGGAGAAATATTTTCCCAGGATTTTAGGTGCCCATTGGGATAATAACAGGCACGACTGGGTGCTTGAAATCAAACTGGAGCCTGAACATGAATATTCCATTGTTTTTCCATATCAATGGTTTCGCGATGAATCGGGAAATCCCGGCAGGAAGGGTTCTTACAACCTGAAATTTAAAACCGGAAAATCTAACATTGGTCAAGCTTCATAAGCCAGCAACTTGTTGCTTACTGATCATTTATAATTGGAGGAGACAATGGTCCGCAATCAGAAACCGGCAACTTGTTGCTTAATTACTGATGATTTTTTAATGGATGTGATTTTTCTAATCACTCAGATTCAACTATCAGTTTTCCTTACTCAGTTTTCCCTTTGAATGAAGCATATATAGCCATTGCATGTCCGTGTCCTAAATCAAATTCATCTTTCAACCAGTTTGTAATCTCGGTTGCTTTTGTGTTTGGATTTAGCTGTCCATTAATGATAAATCCTTTATTTTCGGCGAGTTGCCTGAAGTCGTCAGGAGTCTTTCCTGTTTTTGTCTTAATGTTATCTATGTAGGCCTGGAATGACATGGTAGTTCGTTTTTTATTTACAACAAAACACCATTTCTCTTGTTTTTAAAAATTGATTTCATTGATGTTAATTTATTCGGCATCAATGGTTAATTCAAAATAGTTATTGATATGAAGAAGAGCCTCTACATTTCAGGAATAATAATTTTTCTGGTCATTTCTTGCTTTCTCTATGAGAATTATAAATTCACCAAGTACATTAACAATTCAAGCCAAAAGAATAATATGAACATTCCGATAAACGAGAAGGCCCCGGTGGTTGCAAGCAGCGAAATTGAAATTGAAGCATCTGTAGACACCGTTTGGGCAGTTTTGACTAACATTAACCACTGGCCTTCATGGATGAAGGATGTCACCAAAACGGTGGTACAGGGAGATATCAAACAAGGGACGAAGTTCAACTGGAAAGCGGCGGGGCTTTCATTCAGTTCGCAGATTCACACTTCAAATCCAAAAACTCAATTCGGTTGGACAGGAAAAACAATTGGAGCCAGTGCAATTCATAATTGGTTTTTTGAGAAAAAAGGTAATTTTACCGTTGTGAAGGTAGAGGAAAGTATGCAGGGTGTTCTTCCCCGATTATTTGCCGGAGCTTTTCAGAAGAATCTTAATTCTGATGTCATCAAAGATCTCAAAGACCTTAAGGCTGCAGCTGAACATAAATAGTTATTTAAGAGAGGAATAAATGTCAATAACTCAGGAATTTGAACTAAAGGGAATGCAGAAAGTGAGTGAAGCGGTTGCTTTTACACTCCGGGAAATGATTAAATACGCACGCCCCGGTATTACTACGAAAGAGCTTGATGATTACGGTGCAAAACTTCTTACTGATTATGGTGCCAGGTCTGCACCATTCCTTACTTATGGCTTCCCGGGGTATACCTGCATCAGTGTGAATCACGAATTTTGTCACGGTATCCCATCCGAAAAAAGAGTCCTGAAAACGGGAGATTTGTTAAATATTGATGTTTCTGCTGAATTGGATGGATTCTGGGGAGATAATGGCGGCTCATTTGTATTGGGTGAAGACATTAATCAGCATCAGAAATTGGTTGACGCTTCAAAATATATCCTAAAGAAAACCATAGACAGCATAAAAGGTGGGATTCGCATTGCCGATATTGGTCATCTGATGGAAACAGAGGCAAAGAAGCACGGTTATAAAGTAATCAGAAATCTTGGTGGTCATGGAGTTGGTAGAAGTTTGCATGAAGAACCGGGTGATTTGCTCAACTATAAGGATCGCTATGACCAGCGGAGGTTCAGAAAGAATTCTGTAGTGGCTATTGAAACATTCATATCGACAACCTCAACTTTTGCCGAAACACTAAATGATGGATGGACTTTGGTGGGGAATCGAGGTGGATTTATGGCTCAACATGAACATACAATTTTGGTTACTGATGGGAAACCCGTAATTTTGACTGAAATGAATGGTTTATGATTGAAACCGAACATCTTTATATAAAACCTCTGGAATACAGTCAGCTGGTTAAATACCTCAGATGCGATAATTCGCTTGAAACAGAATTGCATGTTGAGAAATCATCAAGAACAATTTCACCTGAACTTAGGGAAGCCCTCGAGCAGACAATAATTCCCAATGTCGCCGATAAACACAGAAACTATTTGTTTTCAACGCTTTGGACGGCAATTTCAAAAGAAGAAAACATGATGGTGGGCGATCTGTGCATTACAGGCGAGCCAAATGCCAATGGGGAGATTGAGATAGGTTATGGCACATATGATGAGTTCAGGAATAAGGGTTTTATGACTGAATTGGTTAAGGGAATTGTTATGTGGGCAAGAGCTCAATCGGGAGTAAAATCAATTGTTGCATCCACTGACAAAAAGAATCCTGCTTCGGCAAAAGTGCTTGAGAAAAATGGTTTCATTTTAACCGGTGAAACAGAAGAGCTGCTGAACTGGAAATTACAGTTGGTCAACTAGTAAAATGTGATAAATCCTCTCCACAATGATCCTTAGATTAGATGAAAGCACAGTTTTAAAACAGCTGGATGAAAGTGATGCAACTTACATTTTTACAGCTATTGATACTCAGCGTGAGTACCTTGGCAAGTGGTTGCCCTTTGTTGCCGTGACAAAAGAAATTTCCGAGACCACGAAATATATTGATTCTGTTATTAAGGCTCCTGAAGACCGCCCCGAATATATATTTACAATCTGGAAAAATGGCATGTACGCGGGACTTGTCGGCCTTAAAGCAATTGACACTCTGAATAAAAGAACGGAAATCGGGTATTGGTTGTCAGAGAAGTTTCAGAAGCAGGGAATTATGACCAGAGCTGTGTCAAGGCTTTGTGAATTTGGTTTCGGGGAATTGGGATTAAACCGGATCCAGATAAAGTGTGCTGTTGGTAATATTCCAAGCAAAAATATCCCCAAAAGGTTGGGATTCAAATTTGAAGGTATTGAACGGGATGGAGAATTGCTTGACAATGGTTATACCGATCTGGAGGTATACAGTAAACTGAAATCAGAGTTTGTGTCGACAAAAGAATAATTAGCTGATATATTCTGAACTTTTATAGGTTAAAAATCACTACGAAAGGTCAGGCACAAAAGCAATAGCATCAATCTCTACCAGGTAGTCGGGATTTGTGAGGGCCGCGACAAATAGGCCGGAGATTGCCGGTGGATGTTTCAGATGTCCCAGGTACTTTTGCGAAGCCTGAAATCCAGCTATAAGATTTTGACCCTGCACAATGTAAATTGTAAGTTTAACAAGGTTTTCAAATGTGGCGCCGCATGCCTGCAATGCGGTCTGAATATTTTCCATCACCTGCTCAGTCTGTTTGCCAAGATCACCTTTCCCGATTATATTACCTTGTGAATCAACAGCATCTTGTCCGCCAATATAAATAGTCTTCCCATTGCCGTGAGTTGTAACTACTTGTGAGAAGGCAGGGTTCTTTGACAACCCATCAGGATTAACGAATTCTATCTGATTGTCCATATAACAAATATTTTATGGTTAAACAACAGAAATTGATGTGAAGTTTTTTCAAGTGTGTAAAAAGAATTTTATATACCTTTGATAAAAACATAATAAATATATGAAAAAGACTTTCCTCCTGGTTTTAGTACTGATTATCACATTAAGCGTTAACGGTCAGATTAGCTACGTCAATGTTTGCAGCGAATGTTTCGGTTATCGTTCTTTTGATTTTAATTCCGAAAATGATAGTACATCTTACTTCTTCAGCCTTGACACGTCACAGCCCAATAATATCTGGCAACATGGGACTGCACAGAAAATTATTCTGAATTCAGGTGTATGGGGGCCAAAGGCTTTTATGACTGACACAATTAATCCTTACCCGATCAACAATGTTTCTTCGTTTGAGATTTCAATACTAAATTGTTCTGAAAATACAGCTGGTCAGTATTGCGGAGATTACTGGTATACCGATATTTATATAGCTCACAAGTTTGATACTGATGTATCAATAGATGGTGGAACCGTAGAAGTTTCACACAATGGATCACCATTTGTGAATATAATAGATGATACGTTAGTTAATGGCATCGGCAACCTCTATACTCATAATGATACAGTAAAAAGCCTGGGTAAACCCGGATTTTCAGGTACTATGTCTGATTGGCAGCATATTGATGTGGATTTCTATACACCTAGTGATGGTTTTGACACCATAACCCTAAGATTTACTTTTGCCAGCGATTCCATTCAGACAAACAAGGAGGGGTGGATGATAGGAGTAGTAAATATGGAGGCCATATTCTCAGGAATTAATGAAATACAGGCTGATAATCTAATTAAAGTTTATCCAAATCCTGTAGCTGAGCAATTAACAGTTGTTCCATTAAAAAGTAGCGATGCCTGCCAGATTCAGATATCGGATTTCAGAGGCCGGGTTCTCTATGATAATCCCGGATATAATGGTGAGAAAATCGACACAAGGAAATTCCCGGATGGTGTTTATCTATTGAAGTATTCTGACACTGTTAATTATGCGGTAAAGAAGATTATAGTGAAGCATTAACAGCGTTAAATGCGCTGTCAAATGTTAAGACTATAACCTGACTCAAATTGTTATATTTGAAGGCTAAGTACTTTAGGAAATGGACAACTCACGGGTTTATAAGATAACTTTTGCATCCGTTTATCCCCTCTATATTCAAAAAGCTGAAAAGAAAGGACGCACTAAAGAGGAAGTAGATACAGCGCTTTCGTGGCTCACCGGGTATGATAAGCAGGGCTTGCAACAACATATCGACAGTAAGAATAATCTTGAAACATTCTTCAATGAGGCACCACGCATAAATCCAAATGCGTCAAAGATCACAGGTGTGGTCTGTGGAATACGTGTTGAAGACATTCAGGATTCACTCATGCAAAAGATCCGTTATATGGATAAATTGATTGATGAGCTGGCAAAAGGCAAGGTAATGGGTAAGATTTTGAGGGAATAAATTTGCACATCAGTCGTCAGCACTCAGCACTCAGCATTCAGTTTTTCACATTCAATGCATTCTCCACTCAGCATTCTGCACCAGCTTTCCCATTCAACTTACTAGAATTGTTTTTGGCTCATTTGTTAAGAGTCTCCGTATAATGCTTAAGACTGCTGAGGGCTGACTGCTGAACCCTGAACGCTGAACGCTGAACCATGAACCCTGAACGCTGAGCCCTGAACGC
>CAZJPP010000037.1:0-14411 GCA_964547915.1 uncultured Lentimicrobium sp. | reverse complement strand
AAGAACATGCGGTTATGGCCGATATGACCATTACCTGGGGACATTACTGGAGTGATTTTCTTGTAGATTATGGCAATTTTCCACCAGAGAAAGTCGCAATTGCAGGGCAAATGAGAAGTGACCTGATACCGGCAATGAAGGCAAAAGCTATGCAATACAAGCAGGAGCTCTCCGGTGTCAGTACATCGGATTATTCTCCACAGTCATCCAAGACCTTTGAGGATTTATCTTACCTTGTGACATTTGCTTCGCAGCCTATTCCCGATATAAACTACAGGAGGCAATTAGCTTATGATGTCTTTTCCTGCTTTAAGAGGTATCCTGAAATAAAGCTGATACTCAAACTACATCCGGCCGAGAAGCATTCAGCAGGCTGGTATAAAAGCATTGCAAAGGAAGCTGGTTATGAAAATCCTGACATCAGATATAACCTTGATTTGTATGAGCTCCTTGCCGCATCTGATCTTGTTATTACAGGATATTCCACTGTTGGGTCTGAGGCGGTTTATTTTGGCAAGCCTCTGATAATTTACGATCCTTTTAAAGAAGACCTGTTGCAGTATGTAAAGGAGAAGGTTGCTTTTCAGGCCACCGGACTTTTAAGCCTTGAACAGATTGTAGATTCAATATTGAATGGATCGTTGTTCCCCGATAAGGAGAGATACGAGAAATTTATTGAAAAATATGCTCATGCAATTGATGCAAAGGCTACTGAGCGGACGATTGATTGTTTAAGGAAATTAACAATAAGGTAATAGTTTTATAGATTTGAGGATGTCAGCAATTTGTACTCCTCGTTTACAAAAACTGCCCATTTCCAATCGAGCTCATTATCAAGGTCTATGCTATGCAATTCATCCATCTCAACCTTTTTGATTTTCCTGAATTCAGCCAGGTTACTTTTAACTAAAGATGATGTGTTGATTACGTAAATTGCACCGTTTAACTGCCAAACTTTGGGACATTCCTGTCGTGAAACGAAAGTTCCTTTCTTGGATTTTACAAGATGACCATAATTATCTTCCTCATAAAGTACGAAATAAGGATTAGCTTTACTCTCAGTAACTGTAACCACCATATCAATATCAGGGTTGTATGCACTCAATGCATCTAAAAGGTTTTTCCTGGTTCTGAAAGGGCTTGTAGGCTGAAGTAAGACCAACCTTTCGAAGCTTATAAATTTCTTCGCATAATGTTCAAGGGCATGTAACATCACATCCCGCATGCTTGCTGAATCTGTTGAAAGTGTATCGGGCCGCACAAAAGGCACCGTGTAACCTTCTGCTTCAACAGCTTCTATAACATCGGGGTCATCAGTTGAAATGCAAATATTATCATCTGTTGCAAATTTTCTGGCAAGCAACAATGAATGCACCACTAAAGGTTTGCCACCGATTTCCCTTACATTTTTCTTAACGATGCCTTTTGATCCTGCTCGTGCGGGAATCAGGAATAGAGTGTTCATTTAATATTGTTTGTTATAAAGGTGTCTTACTTCAATCTGGGCTTTCTCGAAATCTTCTTTTCTTCCGATGTCCATCCAAAAACCACGTATTGAATACTGGGTAAGCTTTTCATTCCTGTTGATGATATCCTGCATCAGATCTGTAGCATGGTAAACAGCCTGAACCGGGATTCTGGAAAGCAACTCTTTGCGCAGCATGTAAATGCCTGCATTTGTATAATATGTATACTCGGGTTTCTCGCTGAATGACAATACCCTGTTATCGGAAGTTTCCAATACAGCGAAGGGCATGCTTACTTTATACGGCACCGAAGCAACCGACATGATAGCATTTGTATTTATGAACTCACTAAAGAAATCCTCAAAATCTATGTTGGTGAGAACATCAGCATTCATTACCAGAACATGTTCGTATTTTATGTCAGATACCAAAGCTGCAGAGCCGAGAGTGCCAAGAGGCTTATTTTCTTCGATGTACCTGATATTCATTCCCAACTGTTCTCCGTTTCCGAAATACTCCTTTATCATCCCGCCAAGGTAATTGACCGAAATATGAACTCTGTCAATTCCATATGATGCCAGATGAAGAAGATTGTGCTCCAGTATTGGCTTATCGCCAACTTTTAACAGTGGCTTTGGAGTTTTTTCAGTAAGTGGCTTCAGTCTTTCACCTTTGCCGCCTGCCATGATTATTACTTCAATTGGTAGTATTGATTTCGATTTAATAAGGTCGACCAGGCGGACAATGCGCATTGATTCATCCACCATTGGCACCAGCTCAATTTTCTTTTCACGCAGTTCTTTTATCTGGTTTAGTGTAAAGACATTTTGCCTGATAAACTTAAACTGTTTGTGCATAAACTTCTCAACTGAGTCATCTACAGCCAGTCCGTTGAGCAATCCACGCCTTATATCACCATCGGTTAGTGAACCAACAAGTTGATCATCGTTATTCACGACGAATAATGTCAGGTTTTCAGGTACATTATTGAGCATTTCAAGTGCTCGCTTAAGCGACTGGTCAAGTCGTATAGTGTGTCGCTTAATTAATTCCGTGTTCATCAAGAATGTATTTAATGATTTTTTTGGAGGCATTTCCATCACCGTATACCGGCTTAACATCGGGCACCCGGGTGGTCAGTGTTTTTTCAATGGCAGCGGATATTTTCTCAGCTTCAAAAGGTGCATCAATAATATTAGGGGTTCTAAGTCGTCCGTTCTGTCGGTTACCTATGTTCACTACCCATTTGGGGAACCATGCAGCTTCAATAAATCCGCTGGAGGTATTACCCAGCATAAGTGTACAATATTTCATGGCTGAAAGATAAGCTGCAGAGCCAAAATTCTCAATGAGAAAGACTTGAGAGTCCTCAGTTGAATATTGCTCAAGCATTTTTCTGATTTTCAGTCCCGATGTATCAGCATTAGGCATTGTAATCACTTTTTGCAATCTACCATAATGCTTAAGTGCCTTTAACACTTCGGCTATATTACTTTCAGTTCGCTCATATCCAATAGTTTCAGGATGAAGAGTGATAAGCATTGTCGGCAATGAAAAGTCAATTCCGAAGCGTTCGTTTAATTCTTTGGTTGACATGAAGTTTGCAGAAGCCAGGCTATCAACGCTCAATGCGCCGGTACAATATACACCTTTATCGTTCCCGAGCAATTCGATGATGCGCAGACGGTAAGCTTCTGCAGAAGCAAAATGCAATGATGCCATATGGGTGATGGAATGCCTGAGAGCATTGTCAATGGCACCAAGTGTAGTCTCTCCTCCGTGTATATGTCCGATCCTGATATTGAAAGGCAGGGTGGAGGCCACTGCAGCAAACATCTCATACCGGTCGCCAAGTGCCAGTACCAGGTCATAATTCGCTTTGCTCCAGAAAGGCGCAAGAGAATTCATGGTAGTTGCCATGCTCTTAACTATATCTTCCGGTGTATCTCCGGAAGGAACTGTGTTAAACCGGGCAGCTATCTTAACTCCGGTTTTTACTACACTGTCAATGCTATTGCCATATTTTGGTGATAAATGAGTGCCAAATGCAATAACTTCAGGCTCAATCTGCACATTGGCTATCATTGCTTTCACCAGAGGCTCATAAATACCAAAATCTGCTCTTGAACTGCTTAAGATTCCTATTTTTAACATATTGTTGCAGGTTTAAGCTGTTGATGACAATACTTCACTGAATGTGGTTTTCGTTTAACATTGTATCGGCCGGTAAGTCACTATTTAGAGTTTTACCTATAACTTCCTTGAATCTCATAGGGCTGATACCTTCACCCGGCCGCTTCATAATCAGGTCATCTTCAGTAAGAATATGCCCTTTAGGTAAACTATGCTTCAAGTGAATACTTCGACGGGCAGCTTTAATATTCTTCACTTCCGAAGCAGTGGGCTGTTTGATGCCATCGCCAAATGCTTTCTCAATAAGCCTTATTGACTTAACCATTTCTGTAAGTTCGGAAGGTTCAAGTGACGCTTTGTGATCCGGACCCGGCAATTCCCTGCTAAGAGTAAAGTGTTTCTCAATCATTACTGCACCCATTGCAACAGCAGCAATAGGAATGACAATCCCCTGAGTGTGATCGGAATAGCCGGTGCGGAGGCCTAGTTCCTTACGCATCGTTTCAATTGCACGAAGATTAACTTCCTCCGGAGGTGCCGGATATTCGGTAGTGCAGTGAAGTATGGTGATTTCATTTGTGCCGAAATCTTTAAGTACTTTTACTGAGGTTTTTACTTCGTCAAGTGTTGCCATTCCGGTACTTAGAATTACCTTCTTTCTGAGTGATCCGACTAATTGAAGATAAGGCAGGTTAGTTATTTCACCCGAAGGTATTTTGTGATATTCAACTCCAAGATTATCAATGAAACGAACACTTTGGTCATCAAACCCGGTTGACAGGAACCCAATATTCTTCTGATCGCAATAATCCTTTAGCTCCCTGAATTGTAAATGAGTGAGCGCAAGTTGATTGAGCATGTCTATTTGAGAGCCATCCTGTGTATTCTGCTTTTGGTACTCTGCTTTTGCAGCGCGGTTTGAAACCAGCAAATGGGGAATGAAGGTCTGGAACTTTACAAAGTCGACCCCTGCTTCTGCTGCAGCATCAATCAGTTGACGGGCAAGCGTCATGTCGCCATTATGATTCACGCCGGCTTCAGCTATGATAATTACTTTTTCATTCATAACAAGAATCAATAAATTCTACTTGCCGGATTGCCCAGCCAGGTTCCACCTTCTACATTCTTCAAAACAACTGCGCCAGCACCAATAATAGTATCGTTACCCACTGTAATTCCATTGGAAATTATTGCACCACTTCCAATAAAGCAATCATCGCCAATTTTACAATCACCATTAATGATCGCTCCTGTTGAAACATGTACGTTGTTGCCCACGGTGCTGTCATGCTCAACAATTGCACCTGAATTAATAATGCAGTTGACGCCAATTTCAGCACCCGAATTCACAAAACAGTTCCTGAGAATAACCGTTCCATCTCCAATAATTGCTTTTGAGGACACTATGGCTGATGGATCAACAACAGTTGCTATCGGAGCATTATGCTGAACAAGGTTACTGAATATACGACTGCGTATTGATGATGATTTAATTTGTCCGACTGTTACCAGGTATTTAAGGCTTTTAGTTACACCCCCCTGGTTGGTTGCAGGGATATCTGCAGAGTTAAGCGGAATCTGATCATCCGAAAAGATGATCTTATAATCACCTACCATCTGACCAATCCTTTCGGGAAGATCACTTATCCCGATGATTTTAAATTTGCCAGACCGCTCAATGCTTTCAATTACCGAGAGGCAATGACCACCGCCACCTATAAGGATCAATTCAGATTTGTCTGTCATCCTCAAAAAGTTATGTTTTTATAGCGCCGGCAATACAACTGCTGCACCATTATACAAATATACGTAAAAACAGGTCTACACATCCATCCGCTTCATCAGGACAAAGTAATTGGTGAATTAGGTATATTTGCACCGACCTAAATGCAACTAATGAAGTCTAAAACGAAGATTTGTATTGCAGGGGCAGGATCCATAGGGACTGCGCTCGGACAGATACTTGCCAATGTTGATGAACTTGATGTGACATTGCTTTCGATTGAAGAGGAAGTAGTAAGAGATATCAATGAGCAGCATATAAACAGGACTTACTTTCCCCAGATACGGTTAAATAAGCACCTGAAAGCAACTACAGATACATCGGTTCTGTCGGATTCAGAATTCATATTTCTTGGTATACCGTCGACAGCAATAATACCGTATGTTGAAAAGTATAAGCAAAACATTCACCCCGAAGCTATTATTATTAATCTGGCAAAAGGGTTTGCTGCTAATAATGACACTATTGTCGAAGAGCTTCAAAAGATACTTCCTAATCCTGTATGTAGCCTTAAGGGACCAACCTTTGCACGCGAAATAATAAACAGTATGCCTACTGCAATGACAGTAGGGGCTTATGATGTTCAGATATTTACCCAATTAAATGGCATTTTTAAGAACACCACAATTTATACTGATTACAGTTCGGATGTAACCGGTGTTGAAATACTTAGTATCCTTAAAAATGTATACGCCATTATTATTGGAATAGTTGATGCTCACTTCAATTCGCCTAATCTGCGATTCCTTATATTTACCAAGGCTTTTGATGAGATGAGAGAATTGCACACAATGATGGGTGGGCAACTCGACACGATGTTCAGATACTGTGGAATCGGTGACTTTGGGCTTACTGCTTTAAATGACCTGAGTCGTAACAGAACATTAGGATTGCTGATTGGTAAGGGATTTTTCACTGAGGATATATCAGGAAAAGTAGTCCTGGAAGGAAGAGTCGCTGTTGACATCATAATGCAAAAACTTCGCACATTAGAAGTAGATCACGAGAATTTCTTCCTGTTGAAAGAGCTCGCTAAAGTGTTCGATGGTAACTACGATGTGAAGAAATTTATATCAAACGTGTTAAGAAACGAGAGGTAATATTTAAACTCTTCTTCTTTTTTACCTGATAATGACATTTGCAGCAACATTACCGAGGTAAGTTGATAATATCCCAAGGAAAACGCTTAGCCCTGTGTACAGAGCAAAAAGCATGAAATTACGGTCATTAAGCAGTGACACATTCTCGCTTGCGAATGCAGAGAAAGTTGTAAATCCACCACAAAATCCAATAGTTAAAAATAGTCGCCAGTCGGGATGCATAATATCACCCCGTAATGAAATTCCATAAATAAAACCTATAAGGAAGCAACCAATTATATTAACTACGAAAGTTCCTACCGGAAATCCTGATACCACATAATTATTTATTATTCGTGAAGTAAGAAATCTTGAAACGCCGCCAAAAAAACTTCCGGTACCAATAATAAGAATCGTTTTTAACATATAGTGCAACTATTTAAAGGCACGCAAAAGTACTGTATTTGTTTCATTAAACAAGGGGAGGGTATATGATGTTAAACTTATGTACTTAAAAATCAACACTATGGCTTTGAGGCAGGTGGTTAATAGAATGATCAATTTTAAAGGTAAATGCTGCATTTCAATAGCAATGAATACCCATCGTACCAGACCTGATTTTGAGCGAGATTCTATCCAATTGAAGAACTTACTCAAAGTTGCAGAAGAAAAAGTCTATGAAAAATTCGACAAGCGGTTTGCATCCGACATGATAGGTTCACTTACTGAACTTGCAGCCAAGGTAGATCATGGTAACAATCTTGATGCTTTGATGCTATTTGCCAATGAAAATTTCGCTGAAGAGGTGAAGCTCGAAATACCTGTGAAAGATAAAGTTGTAGTCTCTGGTAATTTTCTTATCAGGGATCTGCTTTATGCAAAGAATCAACAGTACCGGTATTTCGTCCTGGTATTAGGCAAAGAGGAGGCAAGACTAATTGAAGCTATCAACAATAGATTACATAAAGAATATAAAGAACCATTTCCCGTGAAGAATACGAATTGGATTCCGTACAATTCTAAAGAAGCATCCAAGGGTAATCGTGCAGAGAATCTACAAAATGAATTCTTTAATGTGGTCGATAAACATCTAAACACCATAATAGATAAGGAAAATGATACAGTTATAGTTGTCACAGATGCCTCAAATTTTCCATATTATCAAAAGATTGCTGACTATCCGCAGAATATTGCAGGGCATTTACCTTTGAGTCTATTAAATGAGGATGCCAAAAAAATAATAAACACAACATGGGAGCAGGTGGCTTCGAAAGTTGTGACTGATAAAAAAGTAGATTCACTTAAGCGACTAGAACTTGCAAGGAGTAGTAAAAACTGGCTTACATCAATCAACGAAATATATCAGGCAATCCTCGAAGGTCGTGGTCAAATTTTGTTCTTGAGGGCGGATTATGAACCAGACTTCATACTTGACAAAGGAGTCTTTATTCAGGAGGAGCAAAATACTAGTTTGAATTATCGTACCATAGACCCGGTTGATATAATTTTAAGAGAGCTAATCAGTCGGAGTGGAGAATATGTTTTCATTGATCACGATGCTGAAACAGATTTCTCTGGAATGTCTCTAATTACAAGATATTAGTAAAAAATACAGTTTAGTCAGTGTCGATACCTTATTTGATTTCTAATGTAATTGCTAAGAACAATCATTGATAACAATGCGTTAGTCTTAAAACTTAAATAACTCTGACATGAACCATACACGAATCGCAGTTGAGGCAACAATAGATGCCAATATAGATAAGATCTGGAATTATTACACAGAACCTGAGCACATTACGCAATGGAATTTCGCTTCAGACGACTGGTATTGCCCCAGTGCTGAGAATGATTTGAGACCGGGAGGAAGATATACAGCCCGCATGGAAGCTAAAGATGGAAGCTATGGATTTGATTTTGAAGCAATCTATGATGACATAATTCACCACAAGGAGATTTCGTATACCATGACAGATGGCAGACAAGCAACGGCAACTTTTGAGAAGCTTAATGGTTCGACCAAAGTCACTGTAAGTTTTGATGCTGAAGAAACCAATCCTGCAGAAATGCAACAACAGGGTTGGCAGGCAATTCTTAATAATTTTAAGAAATACTCTGAAAATAGGTAATGTTCTTCCTGCGGATTATTAAAGAATTGGAGGAGACTTTATTTCTTCCTTTAAATGGCAGGATTATACATTAAATTGCATTTCACTCAGACTTCTGTAAAGCCCGTTTTCTGATTGGATAAGTTTTTCATGTGTGCCATGCTCCACAATGGTACCATTATTAAGAACTATAATCAGGTCAGCCTTGCGGATAGTGGCTAGCCTGTGAGCAATGACAATAGAGGTGCGTCCCTTCATAAGTTTCTCAAGTGCATCCTGTACCAGTCGTTCACTCTCTGAATCGAGTGATGAAGTTGCCTCATCCATTATAAGAATGCGCGGATCTTTCAGGACAGCACGTGCAATAGCGACCCTTTGACGTTGTCCGCCTGAAAGTTGCATGCCTCTTTCACCAACCAAAGTGTTTAATCCTTTTGGGAAACTGCTGATAAAATCCCAGGCATTTGCTTTTCTGGCAGCATCTTCAATCATAGCATCTGTTGCACCTGTCCTGCCATAAGCTATGTTCTCACGGATGGTACCTCCAAACAGAAAGATATCCTGTGGAACGATGGCCATCTGAGATCGCAGCACTGACAGTGGAATATCTTTGCTGTCGATTCCATCAAACAAAATACTGCCTGATGTCGGTTCATACAGCTTTAAGAGCAGCGATGTAAGTGTTGTCTTTCCGGCACCACTTGGTCCGACTAATGCTACCAGATTATCGGGCTGAATATCAATGCTGATATTAGTAAGTACATTCATTGCATCCCGCGAAGGATAACTGAATGACAAATTCTTAAAGCTGATGGCACCACGAAGTTGAGGAATATCGGCATTTTCAGATATTTCCGAAACAGGTTCCGGTTCTTCATTCATTATCTCAAGCAGGTCTTCGGTTGCCCCGATAAACTTCTGAACTCTTGCAAAAACATCAGCCATGCCACCGATGGTTCCTCCGATAAACACTGTATATATGACAAATGAGAACAATTCGCCGGTAGCAATCTCACCTGTTGAAATTAAAATTGACCCCCGCCATATTACTGCCACCATTGTACCGAAGATTCCCATTATGACAAATGATGAGAAGAGTCCCCGCATTCTACCGTTCTTGATACCTGTATCGGCAATGTCGTGAGTTTTGAGATGATATCGCGCCATCTCGAAGAACTCATTGGTAAAGGATTTTACTGACTGTATTCCCTGAAGGGTCTCCTCAACAATTGTGTTTGAATCGGCAACCTGTGATTGTGCTTGTTTGCTCAGTTTCCTGATATAGCGCCCGAACACGGCAGTGAGTATCATTATTGCCGGCAGTATCATCAGCATAAAGACTGTTAGTTTCCATGATGTAATCATCATCAGACTAACACCACCAATTATTATGATAAGCTGCCTTATAAATTCTGCCAATGTGGTGGTGAGGGCATCCTGTAAAAGCGAAATATCGGCTGAAATACGGCTGTTTAGCTCCCCAACACGACGATGCTGAAAGAACTTCATGGGCAATCTGATTATGTGATTATAAGTGCTTTGGCGCAAATCTGCAAGCGTTTTCTCTGCCACTCTTACGAACAGGAAAATTCTGAAATATGCAAAAACAGATTGTACTACAAGAACAGCTATAAGGATGATTGCTATCCGGTTTATTTCTTCACCAAGAATGCCCCTGTTGCCGTAGTCAACCAGATCGCCCAGCAATTTCGGGAACACCAGACTCGCACTACTGGAGCCCAACAGAAACAACAGCCCTGCTATGTACTCCCATTTATATGGTTTTATATAAACGTAAAGTCGGAGGAGCCTACGTAAACCAGGTAGTGTGATCTTGCGTTTCAGAGAATCATCAGTCATTTTTTGCATAGTGCAAGCAATAACAGACGCAGAGAAATAAAGTTGTTACAACTGAACAGCCTTAATCTTATGATATACCTCGCAATCCGGACTGTGTGACCCTTCCAGGTAACTGATGCTCAAAAGGAACTCATTAACAATTTCTCTTCCTGTAAACTTAAATGTTTTCTTAAACAGTTTTGTCCATTCTTCAAGAGTTTTGGGGTGATTAATATCAAGCCAGTTCTTGAAGGAGCCATATTCTTTCTGAAGTTGCAGGATTACACCGGCATTATGAATAGCAGCATTTATTTTTGCCCTGTTTCTTATTATTCCTGCATCATTTAGCAGTCTCTCAATATCAGGCGCATCATATGCAGCTACTATCGAGACATTGAAATTATCGAATGCCTTCCTGAAGTTTTGTTTCTTTTTCAGAATGGTAATCCAGCTCAGTCCGGCCTGATTCATCTCGAGTACCAGTCGTTCAAACAGCTCATCATCCGATTCTATCGGAAAGCCATATTCCGTGTCATGATAAATCCGATTAAGATCATCAAGCGGCAGATTTTCAACATATTTGCAATAAGAAGTAAAAAAGTCCATAAAGCTTAAGTTTAGTATACGATATAAGTAATTAGTCGAGCACTGCTGAAATTGCTGAATAGTCGAGAGTGTGCAAAAACTGGTTTATGCGCTTACTACCCACTGAGTTTGGTAAATAATCAGACTGTTTCCTGAAATAATCTGCATCAATTGGAAAAACGATTGCCTGTACCTTCGTTTTTGGTTCTGTTCGATCAAAGAAGTCATTGTTAAAAATCATAAGTGCGTCAGCATTTGGTTGCCATGTAATACCATTAGGACCTCCAAAAAAAGCTGGCAATTTTAACTTGTCAGGGGCCAAACGGCTATATTCTTCTTTAACAGGACCGAGTAAATATTCAAACATTGGCTGATTTTCTGCTGCTGACTCATAATAGTCTATCAAGCGAGTATAAGCCTCTTCAACGCTACACGGAAGGAATAAATGCTTGTCGGGCCTGGTGAAGACAATTGCATAATCATACAGAACCACACCCGGTGCAATCTTCTTTATTACCATGGGTTTACAGACATCACTGATTCTCGCAGTTTCACGCGGATTCCCTTCTTCAGCATAGCTGAAAGCAGCATGCCTCAAAATTTCAAGATTATTGAAATATACAGTAGTACGCGGCGGTTCAATGGTTTGCTTATAGACCCTTCCTTTTGACTCATACCATTCAGGAAGACGGAAATTTATTTCAGCTATATAACCATAGTTAACAGTATGCTTTTTAAAACTATGAGGGTAATAAGGCCTTGATTGTACATCTGCATCAAATCCTCTTGGGTTTTGCATTACTGGGTTTTTATGTAGTATATTAACCAACTGATCCATCTTAAGTTTAAACTCCGATATCTCTTTGGGCGTCATCCCGAAGTTCTGGCAGTACATCTTAGTATTTCCATCATCGAGATAAATGTATTCCCAAGTGCCCTCTTTATCTGCAAGGGCAATTGGTTCTTGCTGTGCTGATACCTGTGTTTGGTTCAAGCATGATAATAAAAGAAGCGCAAAAAATGCCATGGCTTGTGCTAATAAGTCTTTCATGGTACTAAGGTTAATTGTTTCCTATTGCTAATATAATACATTTAAGATTAAGAAACTACACTTTGCATATCAGCACATTTTATGTTTGCAAAGCCTCACAAATTGGATAGGAATTTTTTGCAGAATTTGTTATATTTGTAACTGTCTTATGACATTCAACTTGAATATGTTGCGAATAGAGAAAATTACCGGAAACAAAAAACAGTTCCTCGATCTTTTATTGATAGCCGACGAACAGGAGGATATGATTGACAGGTACCTTGAAAGTGGGGATATGTTTGCACTGTATGATGATGATTTGAAGGCAGTTTGTGTTGTTGCGGTAATAGACGAAAAGACCTGTGAGTTGAAAAACATTGCAACATATCCTGCTTATCGTCGCAAGGGTTATGCAAAGATGTTGATACAGCATATTTCAACTTATTATAAAGATCAGAAGTTCAAATCAATGCTTGTGGGAACCGGTGAAACACCTGCAATTTTATCCTTTTATGAGGGGTGTGGGTTTAAAAGGTCGCACTGGATTCACAATTTCTTTACTGAAAATTACGACCACCCAATGTTTGAAGAAGGTATACAACTCGTGGATATGGTTTACCTTAAAAAAGCGTTGTAATATTTTCCTGTTTCTCTGTCCTTAATTCATTCATTTTCAATGTCCTTTATTCTTATTAATTCAGCAATCATTTCAAAATGAATGTTTGTCATCGATATATTGTTAATGTGTTCTGTTTTTCTATACTTTTATTCATGAAATTGCAGGAATAAAGCTGTACTGCGAGTTTTATCAGGGTATTAATTCTTTAATCCATTTCAAAATGACAAGCTTCAAGAGTAAGATGATTAATTTTTTATTGAGAAACAGAAATCTGTTAAAGGGAAAATTTAAGAAAGAAGTATTTGACATGAATACTTCCATTCAGGATTTCAGAGATCAGGCTGAAAAAGGTGCGAGTAAATTCACCAAAATACCTGAAGGTGTCACAATTAAAGAACAAGTCATTGATGGGATAAAGTCCGAATGGTTAATACCTGAGACTGCAAATCCCGAAAAGGTTATTATGTATGTTCATGGTGGGGGATATGTTTCAGGTTCGTGTAATGACCACCGGGGATTGATAGCAAAATTTGCAAAGTATACCGGCATTCAAAATTTACTTTACGAGTACCGGCTTGCTCCCGAATATCCGTTTCCTGCTGCTCTTGATGATTCAGTTAAAGTTTATAAGTGGCTTCTTGCAGAAGGTTTTAAACCTGAGAATATATTAATTGCAGGCGAATCAGCAGGTGGAGGCTTATGTCTTGCTATTTTACTTGCTCTGAAAGAACAAGGCATTCCGATGCCAGTTGCAGCTGTTGCTATATCTCCATGGACAGATCTCACATGCTCGAGTGATTCATACAGGACCAGAAATAAGAAATCTCTTGCACCGTTGTACTCATGGACCGTTTTCAGTAATCACTATGTTGGGAATGACAAGCATAATAATCCTCTGATTTCACCTTTATTCGGTGACCTGACCGGACTCCCTCCAATTTTTATTAATTCGGGTGAAAGCGATGAGCTGTTTGAAGACGGCGAAAAGTTTTATCTGAAGGCTAAAGAAGCTGGCGTTGACATCCAATTCAGAGCAGGCAAAAACATGGTACACTGCTATCCCGTATTAGCGCCTATGTTTAAGGAAGCAACTGAAGCTATGAATGAAATAGTTGCATTCATTAGGAAGCATATGAAAGAGTAAATGAAATCTAAAGGCTGTTAAGTATTTCAGCCAATTGTCGTGTAAGTTCTTCTCTGCTGTATCTGGCTATTCCTGAAGGAGCGATTACATCAATCTTTTGTTTGTAATTCTGATACATCAAGGTGAGCTTTTGCAGAATGTCTTCCTGGCTATTCACATCTGCTACAAGTCCTGCACCGGTCTCGTTGATAACTTTTGCGGCATCACCATCCATAGGTCCTATACATAAAATTGGTCGGCCAGACGCCATATATTCAAAGAATTTACCCGGCAAAATCACCTTTGCATTAGGTGTGTCATTGATGATTAGCAACAGCACACGTGCCTTCCTTTGATACAATATTATCTGATCGTGAGGCTGATAATCAATCTTTGTAAGATTGTCAGATAGACCATGGGACTGGATGCTTTCTGTTGCAGAGAAGTCAACACTACCAATTAGCTTAATCTCAAGGTCATTCGAGAATTCCAGAGTCCGGGACTTAAGTTCTGCCAATGCCTTCCATAGGTTCTCAGGGTTTCGTGATTTAGCCATTGAGCCTATATGTGCAATTGTAAATTTTTCATCAGTCTCCACAGGAATTTGCTGACTAGCCTCTATATCGAATCCGTTGGTTATGACGTT
>CAZJPP010000036.1:0-15508 GCA_964547915.1 uncultured Lentimicrobium sp. | reverse complement strand
TTGCCGATATGATCAGCGAAAGCGGGAAGCAACTGCTAACTATGGTTGAAGATTTGTTTGATCTCTCGGTTTTTAATGAAGGTAATATAAGGCCTCAATGTGAAGAATTTAAATTAGCCGACCTTTTTAATGAGCTGAAGCATGGGTTTGAAACCGTGCTCAATATTGCTTCGAAGAATGATGTAATTGAGAATATTTTTGAATGTGACGAGGAGTTACTGAACCGGGTAATTGTATCGGATAAGCGAAAGATAAGCAGTATTCTTAATCATATTTACCGTAATGCGGTGAAGTTCACTGAAGGTGGTATTATTAGGTTTCACGTGATGACCTCTGCTAATAAATTACTTTTTGTAATCCGCGATTCGGGAATCGGAATTGATAGTAAGATTCAGAAAGAGATTTTTGGACTGTTTATGAAAGCTAAGACTGTTTCGTCGAATTTAGCCGGTATTGGTATTGGCTTGCCAATTGCCCAACTGCTCACAAAAGCTATAAATGGTCAGCTATATCTTGATTCAGAGCCTGGCAAGGGTTCGTCGTTTTATCTGGAAATAGATTTTAATTTACCGGAAAGTGAATCGTGATTGTAGTCCCTTTACCGGGCGTTGACTCAATGTAGATTTTGCCTCTGTGATTATCGACCATTCCTTTTACCATTGGCATTCCAAGTCCGGTTCCTTCACCTACGGGCTTTGTTGTAAAGAATGGTTCAAAAAGTCGGTTTAACTCATCCTGAGTCATTCCCTTGCCTTTGTCGGTCACCGATAATTCAACCACTTCAGTCGTCCTGGTATTGCTGTCATTCTTAATCTTTTTTCGTTCGAGACGGATATCCACATCCTTGCCTGTTGCTGAAGCATCCGACGCATTATCAATCAGGTTAATGAGTATATGCTGGTATTGAATGGAATTTAAAGGTATCTTTCCGCAATCTTCTATTCCGGCATTGATGTTAATCCGTTTCTGGTAAACAGGCATGATAGTTTGTAATGTCTGTGTAGTAACATTGGCTATGTCAACAATTTCAATCGGCTTCGTCTCCTGTTTACTGAATGTGAGAATGCTTTCAATGAGTTTCTTGCCTTTCTTCGATGCGTCGAGTACCTGTTTAATATACTCTTCATTAACAGGGCCGCTTTTGTGAGTCATTTCAATGAGTTCAGTGTAACTTTGTATTACCTGAAGTATGTTATTGAAGTCGTGAGCAATTCCACTTGCCAGAGTGCCAAGTGCCCTGAGTCTTTCATTTTTAAATGATTCAGCTTCCTTTTGTTTGATTTCCAGTTTTTTTTCTTTTATGATTTCTTGCAGATGATCGCGGTATTTGGTCAGCTCCTGCTGAACTTCCTTTAGCCGGAGAACATTGAGATAGGTATTTGAAACTGCACGCAGAACCTGTTCATCAGCCTCATTCCATTCCTGGGCTTTTGTAACAGCATCCAATCCAACAATTCCTACCAGTTCCTGCCCATTGAACATTGGAACTGCAATCATTGACTTGATAGATTGAACTTCCAGGCTTTCTCTCAATCCTGCTTCTTTATCAGGCATTTCTGATACTACCGGAATATTAATTGCCCTATTATCGGATAAAATTTCCAGCCATGGTTTAATATCAGCAAGTTGAAGTGCCTGCAGGTTATTTATCTGGGAAGAGATTCCGGGTGCACACCATTCGTAAGTGTTGGATAATGTTTCTTGTTCATTGTTGATGTGAAAGATATAGCTTCGGTCAGCACCGATGAATTCACCAATGACATGCAATGATTCATTGATGGCTTTATCGATCTTGTCAACACTGATGTTGATAAAACCCGATGAAATTCGGTTAATAAGTTCCTCAAATGCGATTTTGTATTCGAGGTCTTTTTTGGATTCGGCAAGCTCAACGGCAACATTCCTGAAGACTGTAACATCGGAAATAAGTCCGGTCATTCGCACCGGATGTCCTTCCTTATCGTACTCAGTTATCTTCGCTTTGTCGTATATCCACAATAATTTACCATGGTTGTTTTTGAGACGGTACACTGCCATGAATGACTGGGTTTTTCCACTCAGGTGATCCTGAAGGTGTTGTAAGAGCTCATCGCGGTCCTCAGGGAATATCATTCCCGACCAAAGTTCAAAGGTCTCAACTCTGGTTTGATTTTCAAGACCCATCATTTCCAGCCATCTGCTGCTGACATTTATCTTTCCGGACGAAACTATCCATTCATACCACCCATCCTGAGATCCTGCATAGGCTTCTTTAAGCACCTGCATCTCATCCAATGTCTGTTCATGCATTCGTTAGAATGTTAAATTTTTCAAGACGTCTGATCAGTGATTGTACAGTGATACCAAGTTCTTTGGCAGCTTTGGTTTTGTTATTATTTGTTTTAAGCAGAGCTTTTTCTATGAGATATTTTTCGTTGTAATCAAGATTAAGGTCCTGATTAATTGATGCCTGACCACCCTTTTTTTGTTGTTTTACATCACCTGGAGTTTCAGGTAAAAGGAAGTGGAAAATTTCTAATACGTTATCATTGGCAAGCATAACAGCCCGTTCCATCATATTCCTTAATTGGCGTACGTTGCCCGGGAAATCATAATTAGTCAGAGCTTCTAATACTCCCGGCGCTAGTTTCATATTCGGTTTTTTAATAGAAATGGAGAAGTATTTCATGAATTCCTCTGCCAGTACCGGTATGTCTTCTCTCCTTTCTCTGAGTGGAGGGAGGGAGATCTCAAAAATATTGAGCCTGTAATAAAGATCCTTTCTGAATTTGCCAGCAAAGATGGCTTCCTGAATATTGTGGTTGGTTGCAGCGATAATTCTAACGTTGACATCAATAGGTTTAACGGCTCCAAGTTTCCAGACTTTTCTTTCTTCTATAACCCTTAATAATTTTGTTTGAAGGTTTACAGGCATTTCTGCGATTTCATCCAGAAACAGGGTTCCGTTGCTGGCTATTTCAAACCATCCGGGTTTATCGGTGTCAGCACCCGAAAAAGCTCCTTTTTTATATCCGAAGAGTTCACTTTCGAAGAGTAATTCAGGAATGGCTGCACAGTTGAATGCAAAGAAACCCTTATCTCGACGGGAACTTAGGTTATGGAGATGATTGGCTGCGACTTCTTTGCCTGTACCTGTTTCGCCGGTAATCAATACAGGCTGATAATCGGAGCGGGCAAACATGTTGATATTAGCCATAACCTGTTTCATCGCAAGACTCTTACCTGTTATAAACTGCCCATATGCGCCTTTCATGGTACGGGCCAATTCAGTTATGACGGTATTCGCCTGTTTCAGTTCGCTCTGTAGCCCTATGATCTTCATGGTACGCTCAACACTTACCTGAATAGCTTTAAGTTCAAAGGGTTTTGAAAAATAATCTATAGCTCCATGTCGCATGCATTCAACAACTGTCTCCATATCACCATGGCCTGAAATCATTATTACTTCACAACCCGGGTGAACTTCCTTAATCTTTTTCAGCACCTCAATACCCGATATTTCCGGCAGCTTTATATCTATTATTGCTATATCAACGTGATTGGAAGCCATTATTTTAAATGCTTCAGAAGGCTTAGCAGCTTTGAATACTTTTAAATTACCGGTATTTGAAAGATGCAGGGAAATAACATCAAGAATGGGCTTTTCGTCGTCGAGAACGAGCACGTTGAATAGGTTCATGTCAGCTAAGAGTTTATGGCAAACCTTGTAATTTACACAAAGATAACTACGTTTTGATGGAATTATACATAGAGGTTACGAAAATGGAATGAAATATTTGTCAACTATAAGCGTAAGATCATGTATAATTCAGATAATCAATAATGTATATGATATGGCACACTATTTGGTATTAAGGGATGTGCTGGAGGTTTTTTAATTATGAAAGAGATTTATAATTTTTTGTCTTCTGAATAATCTGACAGGAAAACATCAGAGTGTCTTTTAGAAGGTTCTTCAGGTGAGATTAATAGTGCCGGGTTAAAAGAGAAATACCCTCTACGGATTTTAGCTGTTGATGATAATGATATGAATTTGAAACTTATCTGCATGCAGTTTAAAGTTCAGGTGTATAAGGTGGATACGGCTGAAAACGGACTCATTGCCTGTGAGATGGCTTCACAGAACGATTATGATTTGATTTGTATGGATCTGACAATGCCGGTTATGGATGGTTTTGAGGCAAGCAGCCGGATTCTGAAAATGGATAGGAATAAGCACCCATATATAGTTGCCATTAGTGGTTGTGATTATAATAGTGTAAAAATGAGTCTTGAAGAAGCAGGTATCACTGAGTATATTCCCAAACCATTGACAATGGAGCGTTTAAAACAATTAATTATAACTATTGTGGACAGGCTTAGAATTTCTGTTGGTTAGATTTATTAAATTAATGCTTAGTAAGTTAGTTAGATTGAGGTGTTTTATTGAAATCGTGTTTACTTAACTTCAGTTTCAATGTTTGGGTAGGTGGGCTGCTTATTATTTAAGCAGCCCCTTATGTATTACTCTATTTTTAAAATTCGTCTTTAGGAGTTTTTCCGAATTTGTAATATATTACGATTACGTAAGTTGTTTTCGTAACAATGTTAAATGCCGCATATATCCAACTATATGCAAATCAGTTAAATGTATTGTGGCAACATTTTTGCACTGCGATTCCTGAAACAACAACCAATTATTTGTCCATAGCTCTTTCCGGGCAGGTTATTTCTCTTTTTTTGTCCGGTTAACGCGACGTAAACCAATCAGCCTATGAGTAAGATTTACAAAAACTGTTACTTCGGGAAAAACATCCTGAAGTTATCGCTATTTTCAATTGTAATGCTTTTACTAAGTACTAATCTTAGTGTAAAAGCTTATGGTTCATTTCAAAACAAAGGATATGTTTTGGAGGCTATTTCCGGAGATAATGATAAGTCTCCTCACGTTAAGGGGAAAAACTTACCCCCTTCAGTTTTCAAAGCTATAGGTGAACCGGGGGCTGAACATAAAAAAGCTGCTGCGATTAATACTTCCGGGTTACCGGAGTCAGGCGGTATGGGTTCTAACACCGGGAACAGGGGCACCATGCTTATATATGTAATAAACGACTATGGAACCGCGTGTCCGGGATATAGTTACACTGTCCCTATTGGATCTATTGAAGCAACCGGGGATGCTATCGGTTGGAGTGAGAATGGCTCAGGTTCCATTACAAATGGCATAAGTTCATTAACTCCCACATATACATCTACTTCTGCTGATGCAGGACAAGATGTTGTGCTAACTCTGACAGTTCTTAGTCAGGAACCGGGAGCAGCTCCAATAGGATATAGTTTTTCAGCCGGAGATGGTGGCCAAGGTGGAACATATGGCCCATGGGCAGGCGGTGGCGGTGCCGGAGGAGTTATTGTGAGAGGTTTGGATGGTGAAATCATAGCTCCCCTGGAAAATGCCACTCAGGGAGATGGCTCAAACGGTGGACTGTACGGTTTAGGTGGAAGTGGATTTGGCGCCGGTGGCGGAGGATGTGGTACATGGTGGTCCATGTATACTTCTGGAGGACGAGGAGCCAATGGCTTTGCATATCTGTTTAACGAATTTGAGGAATTCTTTACTCAGGTCGATGCTGAATATATTGTAAAGGCTACCGGAACATTGCATGTTTTGGTAATGGGTGGCGGTGGAAGTGGCGGAGGCGGCTTTGGCACTAATACTACCATAAGAGCAGGCGGTGGTGCAGGGTATATGTATATCTATGATATGCCAGTCATTGCAGGTCAGCATATTTATTGCACTATTGGAAAAGGTGGACAAGGATATCCTTATGGTGGGTATAATGGAGAACCTTCACAGGTTATGCTGGAGACCGGCGACTATATATGGGTAAACGGTGGTTCCAGTGGTGCATCATCTGTATATGGAGGTTATGGTTCTTCGGGAGGAGGATCATGCACGTATGGAGCAGGAGTCGCAAGTAATGGTTATAGTGGTGGTTTGGCCGCTACAGGTGTAAACAGTATTGGTGCTGTTGCTTTTAACCAATATATCACAGCAAATTATGGCGATAGAGCTAATTTTTATGTACATTTTGATATAACTCCTGTTAGCGGATCATTGACCAAGACTCCTGATGTATTGAGTGTTTGTGAAGGTACTAATGTTTCAGCTATACTGACTGCGGGTTCCGGTGGAAACGGAATTGATGAACTGAAATACAGGTTTGTGGATGGTGATGGTTATTCTGCATGGACAGACTATACATCGGGGACAGAAATTCCCACAAATGGAAAAACACTTGTTGAAATAATGACACGCAGAAATTCAGACAATTGTCCTCCAAGTTTTCCTAATGTAGTAAGCTGGGTCATCAATCAGACTCCCACAGCTGTGAGCGTTTCAGGTGGTGGAAATTTCTGTGCTGAAGCGGTATTAACTGCAACAGGAGGTGAAGGTGAAACAATTTACTGGCAAGGTGCAACTTCCGGTGGAACCAGCACTTCCACTAATACAACAACACAAACTGTTACAGCAAGCGGAACCTATTACTTCAGGGCAATGCAGAATGGCTGCTGGGGAGAGGAAGGTAGTGCTTCAGTTATTATTACACCGCTACCCGATGCACCAACAGAGGTTACTGCAAGTCCGGCTTTCATATGCAACTCAGAGAGCACAAGCTTAAGTGCTACTTCAACAGGAAATTCAATAGCATGGTACACAGAAGCAACAGGAGGCGAGTCATTAGGTAGTTCACTTAGCGGAGCTGATTTTTCAGTATCACCAACATCAACAACAACCTATTACGCAGAAGCAGTGCTAAGTAACAACCTTCTGGGAAATATAACGCAGCCTGAAGGAGATGTCGGTAATTGGACACTGGGGTATGTATTTACACCTGATGATGATCTTACTATATACGGTTTCAGAAGGTATTTCGGATCAAAGATGTCTATCTGGAGCATGGCGGGAGATTTAATATATAGTCAGGCCGTTACCGGTACTGATGGTGAATGGACTGAGAATAGCATTCCAAATCCAATAAAGCTGACTGGAGGAACAAGCTATGTGATTTCAGCATATACAAATGCCCAGAATTATTATTATGGATGGGCTGATGCTCCACTTGTAACACCCTATGGAGCAATCAGTGGAGAACGAGAAATAAATGGTGATAGTTTCCCTGTTAACGATGGTTATTATACAGTTACTTTTCCGCTTTGGTTTGTTGATCTGGTAACATCACCATATCCATGTGTTAGTGAAACAAGAACTCCTGTTACTGTATCGGTTGAAGGTGCAGCCGTAGTCGGAACTCTTGCCAAGTCACCTGATGCAGCTAATATTTGCGAAGGGACTTCAGTATCGGCAATTTTAACTCCGGGTTCCGGTGGAAATGGGACAGATGGACTGGAATACAGAATCCAATCTGATGATGGTAATGGTTCTACGGAATGGTCTGATTGGGCTACTTATACTTCAGGTACTGATATACCGACAGTTGATTTGACAGCCGTTGAGATTAGAACCAGAAGAATAGCCACGTACTGTTCAAGTTCTGATTATGCAACCATTAGCTGGATTGTTGAAGAAACACCGATTTCAGGTACCCTTACCAAATCACCCGATGCAGATACCATATGTGAAGGTACATCTGTTGCTGCAGTTTTCACATCAGGGGCAGGAGGCAACGGAGTTGATGAACTGGAATACAGGACGAGAATCATATCGGATTATTCTGATGGACCGACAGGCTGGTCAGCATGGGCGGTCTATACTTCAGGAGCAGTCATTCCAACTGATGAATTGTCAGCTGTTCAAATAAGAACCCGAAGACGGACCAACAATTGCACCTATTCTGATTATACTACTGTAAGTTGGATCGTCAATCAACTTCCAACAGCTGTGAGCGTTTCAGGCAGTGGCACTTTCTGTGCTGAAGCAGTGGTAACTGCAACAGGAGGTGAAGGTGGAACAATTTACTGGCAAGGAGAAGTTTCAGGAGGAATTGATACAACACATGCCATAACAACACAAACTGTTACGGAAAACGGAACATACTACTTCAGGTCCAGATCAAATGAAGGCTGCTGGGGAGAGGAAGGTAATGCTGTAGTTATTATTACTCCATTACTCGATGCACCAACAGAGGTTACTGCAAGTCCCGCTTTCACATGCAGCTCAGAGAGTACGAGCCTGAATGCTACTTCAGCAGGAAATTCAATAGTATGGTATACAGAAGCAACAGGCGGTGAGTCAATAGGTAGTTCATTCAGTGGTGCTGATTTTTCTGTAGCACCATCATCAACAACGACCTATTACGCAGAAGCAGTATTAAGTAATAACCTCCTGGGGAATATAACGCAACCTGAAGGATATACTGGTAATTGGACTATGGGATATATATTTACACCTTCTAACGACCTTACTATTTATGGTTTCAGAAGGTATTTCGGGTCAAAGATGTCTATCTGGAGCATGTCGGGTGTTTTAATTTATAGTCAGGCCGTTAACGGTACTGATGGTGAATGGACTGATAATACCATTCCAAATCCAATAGAGCTGACAGGAGGAACAAGCTATATAATTACAGCATATACAAATAACCAGAATTATTACTATAATTGGGCTGATCCTGCATTTGAAACACCCTATGGAATAATCAGTGGGCAAAGATATGTAGCAGGTGATGGTTTTCCTACCATCGATATTTATTATCCAGGTAACTTTCCGCTTTGGTTAGTGGATCTGGTTACATCTCCTCAAGTATGTGCAAGTGAAACCAGAACACCTGTTACTGTGACAGTTGAAGATGCAGCTGTAGTCGGAACACTTACAAAAACACCCGATGCAACTAATATTTGTGAAGGAACTTCAGTATCGGCAATATTAACTCCCGGATCCGGTGGAAACGGAACAGATGAACTGGAATACAGAACCCAATCAGTTGGTGGTTATGGTTATGGTTTTAGCGACTGGTCTGATTGGACTGCTTATACTTCAGGTACTGATATATCGACAGTTGATTTGACTGCCGTTGAGATAAGAACCAGAAGAACAGCCACATACTGTTCAAATTCTGATTATGTAACCGTAAGCTGGATTGTTGAAGAAACTCCGATTTCAGGTACTCTTACTAAATCATCCGATGCAGATACCATATGTGAAGGCACATCTGTTGCTGCAGTTTTAACTTCAGGGACAGGAGGTAATGGAGTTGATGAACTGGAATACAGGACGAGAATCATATCGGATTATTCTGATGGACCGACAGGCTGGTCAGAATGGGCGACCTATGTTTCGGGAGCAGTCATTCCAACTGATGAAATGTCAGCAGTTGAAATCAGAACCCGAAGGTTATCCGATTATTGTACAAATGCTGATTATACTACTGTAAATTGGATCGTTAATGAACTTCCATCAGTAGTAACAGTGGCAGGCAGTGGTGCTTTCTGTGCTGAGGCGGTGTTAGCTGCCACAGGAGGTGAAGGCGGAACAATTTACTGGCAAGGTGCAATATCAGGAGGAAC
Organism: uncultured Lentimicrobium sp.; assembly: GCA_964547915.1. Lineage (GTDB taxonomy): Bacteria > Bacteroidota > Bacteroidia > Bacteroidales > Lentimicrobiaceae > Lentimicrobium. The sequence goes on along the minus strand of CAZJPP010000036.1, from coordinate 6,001 downwards.
AGATACAACAGATGTATCAACGACCCAAACTGTTACAGAAAGTGGAATATACTACTTCAGATCAAGGTCGGCCGAAGGTTGCTGGGGAGAGGAAGGTAGTGCTGTAGTCAGGATTACTCCATTACCCGATGCACCAACAGAGGTTACTGCAAGTCCGGATTTCATATGCAACTCAGAGAATGTAAGCTTAAATGCTACTTCAACAGGAAATTCAATTGCATGGTACACTGAAGCAACAGGAGGTGAGACAATAGGAAGTTCAAATAGCGGTGCTGATTTTTCAGTAGCACCATCAGCAACTACCACCTATTACGCAGAAGCTGTTACAATTAATAACCTTCTGGGCGATGTATCACATGATATGGAATTTTCCGGTCATTGGACTCTGGGGTATATATTTACTCCTGATGATGATCTAATTATATACGGTTTCAGACGGTATTTCGGATCAAAAATTTCTATTTGGACAATGGAGGGAAATTTAGTGTATAGTCAGGCTGTTACCGGCACTGATGGTACATGGACAGAAAATAGCATCGCAACTCCAATACAACTAACAGGAGGAGTGAGCTATGTGATTACTGCATTTACTAATTCTCAGCCATATTATATGATTCAAAATTATGGTCCAATTTCAACTCCATGTGGAGTAATAAGGGGAGAACGAGAAATTAGTACTGATGCATTTCCTTCTAATGGCTATGATTCCGGTGGTTCTTTCCCGCTTTGGCTTGTGGATTTGGTTACTTCTCCAAATGCCTGCGTTAGTGAAACAAGAACTCCGGTAACTGTAACGGTTGAAGACATTGCTGTAGCAGGAACTCTCACGAAGACACCCGATGTAATGAATATCTGTGAAGGGACTCCGGTATCGGCTTTATTATCTCCCGGTTCAGGTGGAAATGGGATTGATGAATTGGAATACAGGTTTGCATCTATAGCAGGTACTTCAGAATGGTCAGATTGGACAGTTTATACTTCAGGTGATGATATTTCAACTTACGGGGTTTCAGCTGTTGAAGTCAGAACAATTAGAACAGCTACTTACTGTACAAGTTCTGATTATGTTACTGTAAACTGGAATGTTGAAAAAACTCCTGCTGCAGGTAATCTCATTAAATCACCCGACGTAGAGGCTGTATGTATTGGGGTTCCTGTATCAGCAACTATATCAGGTGGCGTTGGTGGAAATGGAATTAATGAAGTTGAATTCAGGACTCAATCGGGTTCTACCTGGTCAGACTGGACACCTTATGTTGAAGGTGAAAATATCGCTACAACAGATAAAACAGGTGTTGAAATCAGAACCCGCAGGCTTGCAACTTATTGCTCAGATTCGGAGTACAACACCATAAGCTGGAACGTTGAGGCAACACCAATTGCAGGAACACTTATCAGGATACCTGATATATCAAATGTTTGCGAAGGATCAACAATTTATGCTTACTTCACACCGGGAACGGGTGGTAATGGAACTGATGAGGTAGAATACCGCACAAAATCAGGCAATGATTGGTCTGAATGGATGTCGTATATCTATGGCGGTAACATTAATACTATCGGCGTATCAGCTGTTGAAGTGAGAAACCGCCGAATGGCATCATATTGTTCAAATTCTGAATATAATATCGTAAGCTGGAATATTGAAGCAACTCCAATTGCAGGATCTCTTACCAAATCTCCGGATGTGTTTGCAATTTGTGAAGGAACACCGGTAGCTGCATCATTGAGCTCAGGCTTTGGCGGTAATGGATCTGATGAACTGGAATATCGCACACAAACAGGAGCAGACTGGTCGGATTGGCAGCTATATGTTTCCGGCGAAAATATCCCTACTATTGGAAGACAGGCAGTTGAAGTGAGAACCAGGAGAATGGCTGCTTACTGTTCACATTCTGACTACAACACCGTAAACTGGCTTATTGAGACAACACCATCAGTGGGAGCTTTGACCAAGTTACCTGATTCGCCAATTGTTTGCGAGGGATTATCTGTTTCTGCACTCTTAACTTCAGGAACCGGTGGAAATGGAATTGATGAACTGGAATACAGGGTACAATCAGATGAAAACTGGTCGGGCTGGTCCACATATACTTCAGGTGATTACATTTCAACTACAGGTAAATCGGCTGTTGAAATAAGAACCAGAAGAATGGCTTCGAATTGCTCAAATACTGATTATGTCAGTGTTAGCTGGAATATTGAAGTAGCTCCTGTTAACGGAACATTAATAAAAATACCTGATGAAAATTATGTTTGTGAAGGTACTTATGTTTCAGCATTCCTTAACGAAGGCTCAGGCGGAAATGGAATTGACCGTCTTGAGATAAGTTATTTTGTTGGCGATACATGGTCAGATTATACATCATATACTGAAGGTACAGAGATTAACACCTCAGGATTGGTAGCAATTCACCTTCGTACATGGAGAGAATCAACCGAATGTATTAATTCGGATACCACGGGAGTTGTATGGATAATGGAAGAAACGACTGTGGCCGGGCAGATAGAAGGTGGAACCACTGTTTGTCCTGGTGATAATCATACATTGCTTGTTAATAACGGGTATGTTGGCTATATCTCATTATGGCAGTCATCAACCGATAACTGGGCTTCATTTAATAATATTCCCAATCACACTGCTACACTTATTGTGAACGACTTACAACAGACAACCCAGTACAGGGCATTAGTTCAGAATGGTTATTGTAATCTTGAATATACCGCACCTGTGGAAATAGAAGTGGAAGTTATTCCTGAACCTTTTATTAATGGTGAAGCAGATGTGTGTGAGAACGCAAGTGCTACTTATAACACACTTTCAGGTATGTATAACTATGAATGGAATCTGACCGGTGGTGTTATTTTTTCAGGACAGGGAACCAATCAGGTTGAAGTGTTGTGGAATGATTATGGAAGTCAGCAGATTAGTGTAACCTATGAAACTTCATCGGGATGTGCACTGCCAGAGCCATTTGAACTTGCTGTATACATAACACCTGCACCTGAGAAACCGGTTATTACGGTTGACTGGGTTGAATTAATATTAACGAGCAGTGCCATCACAGGGAACCAGTGGTATCTTAATGGAAATGAAATATCAGGAGGAACGGAAAATGTATGGCAGGTTACCGAAAACGGAGATTACAATGTAGTTGTGACAAATGAAGAAGGCTGCTCATCAGAGATTTCTGAAACCGTTACTATTACTAATGTTAATACAGGTTCAGATATTGAATTGACACTTAAGATTTATCCGAATCCAACCCAGGGAGTCCTTAATATTGAGTTGACCAGTAAGGATATGGCAGATTATGAATTAAATGTCATTGATGGAATGGGAAGACAAATTGTATTCGAGGATCTTGGGATAGTATCACAATTCAATAAAGTGATTAATCTGAAGGATTATCAATCAGGACTTTACACGGTACTCATCAGACATGATGATAAAGTGATGATGAAAAAGGTGGTTCTTATAAATAACAAGTAAACCACCGGCTAAATAATTTAAATATGATTCCAGAGACAGAGGCGCCAACCGGCGCCTCTGTTTTGTTAAAACTAAAACCCAAAACTCTGGAACAATGAAATTCTTAGAAAACAAAGAACAATAAGCTGATAACTAAATACAATCAGTCTGCATGCTGCAAGCTAAAAGATTGACTTCCACTCCGCCAGCTTGGTAAAATAGCGGGTGAGGGCTTCAGTATGCCTGTCTGTGGCTTGCTGCAAAAGGTTTTGTGCTTCGAGCAGTTCTGAAAGTATGGTTATTCCTGCATTGTAGTTATCCTGGCTTATTTTAAGGTTTTCTTCAGCTGCTTTAATTGATTTCTTTTCAATTAACACCTGATTATATGCCTGGTTCAGTTCATTACTTATTTGTTGCATCTGTATTAGTAGTAATTCAGCATTTTCATCGCGTGTATTTTCAGCTTTCTCAAGTTCAAGCTTTTTACGTTTGATGTCGTGTGAGCCGCCCCACCAGTCAGTGATTGGTATAGATACACTTGCAAATGCCAATCCGAAGTCGTTAGTCATACCATCATCTTCATGCAAATCAAACCTGAACAAGTTATATCCTGCACCAATTGCTACGGTTGGCAGGTTTTTGCCTGTTTCCATTTTTACCTGCAGTCGTGCTGCATCAACACTTTTGCAGAGTAATTTGTACTCAGTGCGGTTTTGCATTGTGGCAGTGGTTACGTTTGTTACAGGAAGTGCAATTTCTTCAAACTGTGGTATAAGGATGTTGAAACTATCGGAAGGAATCCCGATTGTCTGTGCCAATGTGAGTTTGAGAACCTGAAGACCATTTTCAACTAATGAGCGATTGACTTCCAGTTTATTTTGCTCAAGTTCAACACGCAGCAGGTCGTTTCGGGTTGTCAGACCATTCTCAACTGCAACCTTTACATCTGACAGAATACGGGCAAGCATGGATTCAGATTGCTCAATAGTTTTCATCTTTTCATTAAGAGAAACGAGCTGCCAGTAGTAATTCTCTGTAGAAAGCAGAACTTCACTTTCGGTCATTTGCTTTTGCAGTTCCCTAACCTGAAAACCGGTTTGGGCAAGGCGGTTTCCATTTATAATCTGTCCACCTGCAAATAGTGGTTGGGTGGCATTAACTCCTGCTACTAAGCCATTCTTAAGCATTTCGAATTTTGCCGGTTGCTGATTCTGTAATCCTGCAAGAGCAGCAGGGTCAACAGGCACTCCGTTCGTCATTGCCCAGCCAATTACCGGTGAAAGCACACTAATCAGCGGCTGCATCTGAGCAGACAAATCAACTTCCATTGAGACCATAGGCTTGTTTGCCATATATCCGAATCCCATTGAACTAACATTGGGAAAGTATTTAGTAAAAGCTTCCTTTTTCTGCTGTTGCGCGATTTGTACTTCTATTTCGGAGTTCTTAATCCTGGCATTGTTTTTAATTGCCAGTTCCCTGCACTTGTCGAGCGTAATAATTTCCTGCCCCTGAGCAGAATATATCGAAAGAGCTAATAAAGCTATGGCTATTAGTGACTTTTTCATTTTACCGGTACTTCTGATAAATTATCATCATTTTTAAAGACCAGCCAATATACAAGTGGCAGGACAGTAACTATGAGCACCATAGTAATAAGTGCTCCAAAGAACATAACGGCGGCCATTGGTGCCCACATAGGACTCTGACTCAGAATCATTGGCACTACACCCATTGCTGCAACCGCTGATGTTAAGAAGATTGGGCGCATACGTCGTTTTCCTCCTTCAATTGCCGCTTGGCGCACAGTTCTGTGTTTATCGAAACGAAGGTGCTCAATGTAATCATACATAATAATTCCGTTGCGGACAATGATACCAATCAGACCAATCAGCCCCAGAAGTGCAAATGCGTTGAAGTTTATGTGTAGCACCCATACACCAAATCCTCCACCGAAAACGCAAAGGATGGTTGATGCCAAGATCATGGTGGCCAGTTTCAGTTTCCTGAAGTGGAATATAAGAATGAGGTAGATTATTAAAAATGCATAAGCTACACCTAAAAGGAGAGGGCCCATTACCTCTTTATCCTGTTCAGTGCTGCCACCGTATTCAAGCTTCATGTTAGAAGGCAGATGCGGAGTGATTTCATTATCAATGTGTTTGTAGATGCTAAGTAATTCTTTATTCACATCTTCCCCTCGTTTAATGTCAGCCAGGACTGTCAGGGTGCGAAGTCCCGATCTGTGAGTAATGGTGTTTTCATTCCAATCGGGTGTAATTTTGCCTATCTGGCGCAATTGAACAGATGTGCCAAAGATTCCCGTTACCGGGACATTCTCCAGGTCGGTAATTGATTTCTTAAGATTCTCGGGCTCCAGGCGGATAGGAAGTGCATAGTCGCCTTCCCAGACATCACCTATTTTCATTCCTGTCAATCCTGTTGTAATGCCAAGAGACACAAGGGTCTTATTCATTCCAAGCCGGGAAATTTCTGAAGGATTCAGCTCTACTTTAACACCTTGAACCG
>CAZJPP010000035.1:0-15666 GCA_964547915.1 uncultured Lentimicrobium sp. | reverse complement strand
GCAGTCAGCAGTCAGCGTTCAGGGTTCAGCGTTCGGAGTTCAGCGTTCAGGGTTCAGCGTTCAGGGTTCAGGGTTCAGAGTTCAGCGTTCAGCGTTCAGAGTTCAGAGTTCAGCCGTAAGCATTTAACACTAAGCGGAATGGAAAGACTGAATGCTGAATGCCGAGTGCTGAGTGCTAAGACAACGAACAAATTACTGTTTATCATACTGAAGCACATCATCATGCACATAATCAAGAATGATACCTGCTTCCAAAAACATAGCCTCTGATTCTGAGCCACTGTGATACTTATATTCACAAACAACCCTCACGATACCACAATTGATAATCAGCATTGCACAAGTTCTGCAAGGAGTCATCCTGCAATACAGGGTTGCACCCTCAAGCGCGATGCCAAGACGTGCTGCCTGACAAATTGCATTTTGTTCGGCATGGACGGTTCTCACACAGTGATTAGTCACCCTGCCGTCAGGATGGGTCAGTTGCTTAAATAAATGACCAACTTCATCGCAGTGAGGGAGGCCAATTGGTGATCCCACATATCCTGTTACCAGTATCTGTTTATTTCGTGCTATCACACAACCACTTCTGCCTCTGTCGCAGGTAGCTCTTTTGGCAATTGTGTTTGCCACTTCCATGAAATATTCATCCCATGTGGGGCGAATGTATGTGGAATCTGAATTAGTCATAAATATGTTCTTTGTTTTTTCTTCTTCCCATTTTTCTTTGTACTTTTCCCTTGATGGAAAAGTACCAAAAGATCACGGCTACGGGTCTTCGGGCTAAATTTTATCGTCTCAGCCTAAAAAATCTAACTCGCCTTCTATCTATTAAATACCTGACAAATATTCTAAAAATTTAGCCTTCTATTAACTTTATGGCGCTTCGAACAGCAGATTTTTTTTAACGGCTGTTCCTCAAAATTCTTAACACCCTACAACCCTAGGCCGATACTTTCCATTCCCCGTTTAGCCGTCAGCATTCAGTACTCTGCATTCAGTCCCATTCCACACTCCTTTTAGCACTCAGCATTCAGCACTCAGCATTCAGTCCCATTCCACACTCCTTTTAGCACTCAGCATTCAGCACTCAGCATTCAGTCCCATTCCACACTCCTTTTAGCACTCTGCAATCGGCACTCAGCATTCAGTTCCATTCCACGCCCCTTTTAGCACTCTGCACTCAGCACTCAGCATTCAGTTCCATTCCACGCCAAACACTGAAACAAAGAACTCTGATTGCTGACTGCTGACTGCTGACTGCTGAACGCTGAACATCCTAAGAATGTCCTAGCGTCTCGTCAGTTCCCCAACTATAATTGTAGAGGCCTTCGAGCAGTCTTTGCTTCTTTTCTTCAGCCGACAATTTGAGGTAGGCGTTTTTCTCTTCCTCCCATAGTCTGCGTTTTTCATCTTCAACGGCTTCAACCTCAGCCTTATATTTGGCTTCAATATTCCTCTTGAAATATTCCGATGCTACGGCAGGGAACAACTCAAGTAACAGTTGGTCTTTTTCGTTCGTTACCAGTCTCACTCCACCGTATTCCGGGAATTCCGGATTTTCCTGTGGTTTGTAAGTGCTTGTATCGTATGGCGTTTCATTCTTTACACCGGCTATCTTTTCCCTGAATTCAGGATCAACGGGTACCGGGGTCTTACCATAACCACCCTTCACCAGATTAACAAACTGTATTGACTTTGATGTATACCATGGCTGTCCCTTAGTCTCGTCGATTACACAGTTTACTGCCTGAGCTCCGACAATCTGACTGGTAGGAGTAACCAGCGGCGGACATCCTGCATCCATACGTACGGTCGGAATAATTTCGAGTGTTCGTGGCAGCAGATGTTCCAGCTTAAGCTGCTTTAACTGGGCAAGCATATTGGTGTACATACCTCCCGGGATTTCTGCTTCCTTTACCTTAATATCGGGATCGGGGAAGTTGAAATACTTTTCAATTGCCTGACAAGCTTCGAGCAGTTCCTCTTCTTTCTCTGCCTTCGCATACTCAATGGCCTTGTCTAACAGAACGTCTATATCCTTAGGCAGTTTATCCTTTGTAATGTCGAATTCAATAGGCCACTGTTTGTATGGATCAACACTGGCAAGCTCGTGCCTGATTTCACGAAGGTGTGCATCAATCTTCACAACAGCATCGAGATTAACACCTGTGTCAATACCTAACTTATTGCAGAACAGCTGAATTACCTCAAAACTTGCGGCAGCAGGACCACCTGCGAATGGCATGATACAGGTATCAACAATGTCAACACCGTTAACAATTGCCATAAGAGTTGATGCAAGACCATAACCCGGAGTACTGTGAGTGTGGAAGTCAACCGGAATTGTCAGGTTCTTTTTCAGCAAACGTACCAGATGGCCTGCTCTCAAAGGAGGAATAAGTCCGGCCATATCTTTAATTGATACCATGTCGGCACCAAGGTCCTGCAGGGTCATTGCCTTTTTCAGGAAATACTCATCGGTAAATATCTTTGTACGAAGCTTTTTACCCTTAAGAGCAGCTTTAAGCTTATCTTTCGAAGTGAAATGGGGGTCGACTGTGTAACATACTGCACAGTCGGCAATACCGCCATTCTTCTTAACAGCCTTGATGGTGCTTATAACGTTGTCGGTGTCATTAAGGGCATCGAAAATACGCATAATGCCAATGCCTGATTTCACGGCGTGGCTGTTGAAACCTTCAATAACATCCTCAGGATAAGGGTTGTAGCCGAAAAGGTTACGACCTCTTGAAAGAGCTGTAAGCTTGGAAACGTCACCAATGGCCTCTTTAATCTTTTCGAGACGGGTCCATGGATTTTCATTAAGATACCTCATTATTGAATCGGGAACTGCACCACCCCATACTTCCAATGCATAAAAACCTGCCTCTTTATATAATGGTAATACTCTGTCAACCTGCGCTTGTGTCATTCTTGTCGCGAATAATGACTGTTGTCCGTCTCGCAATGTTAAGTCTCTGATCAGCAATTTATTCTTCATAGTTTTTTATATAGTACTTGTTCTTTTGATTATATCAAAAAGGGTAATTTGAGCAAAAATCCAGCCTTTATTTGTTAATTAATTAACACTGCAAAGTTAGCAAGATAATGGCTCTTAAATTACTATTTATGAAATATTTGCAATTATTTCAATTACCCTTGGTCAGTCTTAAATCTCCATATAAATTAACAATTTCCGGACCAAAAGTTCCCGGTTTAATTGTATCAGGTACCAATAACATTTTTTAACTAATTATGTTAGAAATAACTGAACTGGCCAGCCTGATATTAAAAATATAAGCAAAACTATTGACAAGTGTAATAATCTTAATATATTTGATCATGATATAGGAAGCAGATGGACGAATGTAACGATCTGCTACTCAGAGCAGGAATTGTATTGACATTACATCGGGCCAACCACCCCATGTAACAGCATAAATCTGACAAGTAGAGTCCGGAACTACTAAAAAAAACGGGGCGTTACCGAAAAGCCATACGAGTAGGATAAACTAATCCAATTAAAACAATGAGAAAAATTAAATCCATTTTCGCATTATTAGCAATGGTTGCATTGATGTCAAGCTGTTCTATTACAGTTCCTGTTACAGCTACCAGCAATCCTATAGGATCAAAAGTAGGAAGAGCTACAGCAACCGGATTTTTAGGTTATCTGTTCTTTGGTGCCGACGCCAGTATTCAAACTGCAGCCAAAAATGGTGGCATTACCAAAATTTCAACTGTTGACATCAAGCAGGGAAATATCCTTGGAATTGTTGTTACCTACGAAACAATAGTTACAGGCGAATAATCCCAAAAATAAAGTATAGTGAAAGTCGCTGATTTTCACTATACTTCCTCTTAATTCTTATCAGGTAAAAATGAGAAATACCATTCTGATATTAGTACTGATATCACTTGTTTCGTGCTCGGGCAACAATAACAACCGGATTCCCCTCTATAATGAGCTTACCTTTAATCTGACTGAAGGTGAATCAGTGACCACCATAAATCAGAAAGCCGAAGAGAAGTACACCAAATATTTCAATAGCGGCGATATTCAAATACCCCTGTTCAAATACATCCAACACAAAGATTACGAGATCTTTATCGGACTCCCGTTCCAAACATCAATTGCCAAAATGATTCAGTATCAGAATCTAAGGAGTGACAGCACTGTTGTCAACCTTAAAACGAATCCTAAAGGCTTTTACAAAACTTATACAAGCGACAGCGCTTACATAACTGAATACGCAACGGAAGTCGCCGGAAAATACCTCCTGTTCATATCCGCAATGACCAATTCAAAGGAACTGGCCGATTCCCTCTTTACGGAACAGCAACTATCTTCGCGGATTACAATCAACAACTAACCTTATACTAAAATGAAAATCAGAGTATTAGCCAAAGCGATTTTTGCTGCAGGAATTGTGTTATCGTTAACTGCATGCATGGGAGTACGACCGGCAGCGCAAAAAGCAGGTAAGAAGCTTTATGAAACATTTTATGTAGGAGAGGAGGGAACCCAGTATTTCATCAAGTCATTGACCTTCGATAATATCAGGAAAGGGGAAATTGAGCTCGACATGACATTCAGGAGCAACAAACAGACCGCAGATTCAGCAATACTCAACATATCAGTATTTGGGGATGAGGTCCTCAAGGCTGCCGACAGTCTTCAAATAACAAATTCCACCTCAAAGCTGGTTGTCAGGGAACTGAAATACATGTTTGCCGACAGGAAGAAGGACGAATTCCACAGCAGGTTTTCCACGAAAGTGAGTCTTGATGAACTTGCGCTCCTGTTTGAGAATGAGAACTGGAACATCACATTATATCATGACAATGAAAAAAGTGAATACATAGCAAAATCCAATACTAAAAAGAAAATAAATAGAGTAAACCTCGAAGTGTTCTCACTTCTCTGATTACCAAATCGTCCAACCACAGTGGTATTGCAACTTTCTACAAAAAGAGAATAATTTCAGTGAACATTAAACAGCCTTCCTCGTTCTTAATTGACAAGTTATGAACAATGAATATAGTAGAAGTAGATTCAAAAGAATTCCAAAGATTGTTGCCGAAATCATACAACGTATTTGGCACCGCAGATTTCAGCGAACTGAACCGATTCAAATGCCAGTCAGTCAATTACCTGCTGTTTAAAGACTCCAAATACCGGTTAGGATTAATTGGTGGGGTAAAGAATAATGTTTTCCTTACCCCCTTTTCGGCTCCTTACGGAGGATTCTCGTATTTCTCGGAATCTGTTCGCATTCAGCACATTGAAGAAGCACTTAGAAAGCTTGAGGAATGGGCTGCCGATAATAACATATCAACCCTGAAGTTTATCCTTCCGCCTGATTTTTACGGAACAAGCTTCATTGCCAAGCAGACCAACTGCCTGTACCGGTTTGGATATAAGAATGTCGGCAACGACCTGAATTACTTTTTCGACCTTAATAAGCTTCATGATAATTATGCCGATACCTTATGGGATAATGCGCGGTGCAATCTGCGTATTTCAAAAGATGCGCTTCTGAAATTCGAAAAGTGTACCACGATTGAAAGGCAGCAGCTCGCATACGACATAATCAGGCGAAACAAAGAAGCCAGGGGATTCCCTTTACATCTCTCATGGGAGCAGGTGCAGGACACGGCCAGGATAATACCGGCCGATTACTTTCTGGTGCGCGACCGGGACGATATACCCATAGCATCAGCAATAGTATTTCACACGTCAGCCAACATCGCACAGATAATATACTGGGGTGATTTGCGGGAATTCGGGCTGCTCAAACCCATGAACTTCCTGTCTTACAGCATCTTCGACCATTACAAATCAAGAGGATTCAAGATTGTAGACCTTGGCCCCTCAACTGAAAATTCAGTCCCCAACTATGGACTCTGTGAATTCAAAGAAAGCATCGGCTGCGACATCGCCAGTAAGCTATCATTCAGCAAGCATATAGCCTCCTCCACGGCTCATTCACCCGATAACGACTCCCGTTAGATCAAAAACTCTCAATTTTTGGAGCTGGGCATAGGTGATTTTATCGATGACAGCACCTTTAAATTTGATGGTTGCCAGCTTCTTATAAAACCTATTGGATATTGACCAGGGAGTGAGAAACTTTACATTGTTGAGGATAGATCCTTCAAAAGATAGATTCTCTAAACTACATTTTTCAAACACTACATCCGAAAAGGAATTATTTGCGAGATTCATTCCATCCATCTCACATAATCGGAAAGTGGTTCCACGGAATTCGCAGTTTTGGAATGCAGTGCCTTTTAAATCAACTTTACTGAAGGATGCCCCGTCAAATTTTGCGTTGCTGAAAATAGCACCCTTGCCGGAAATTGTAAAACTCGTCCCTTTCAAAACCGACTTATCAAAACCGGCCCCCTGAAGATCTGTTATCGAGAATATACAGTCGGTAAGATTGGCCTCGTTAAAATTAGTATTCTGGGCATCCGATACCTGAAATGCACTTCCTGTTAGATTCGCACCCTGAAAGTTTACATTGGCGAGTGTGCAGACCTTAAACCTTGATTTGAGCATCGTAACACCGGCAAAATCACTATTACTCAGGTCAATCGCATTAAAACTAAGGTCCTGCCTGAAATCATGACTATTTTTAATATCTGCAACTTCATCTTTATTAACCTCATTGTGACTAATTGTCCCGGTTTGCTCTGCATTCATATCAGCAAAGTAATTCAAGTCAACTCCCAGAATTGTAGCCAGTCTGCTGAAAGTCGCAATATCAGGCATGGATTCACCACGTTCCCATTTGCTCACAGCCTGTGCACTGATAGACACTTTTTGCGCCAGTTCGGCCTGTGAAATATTCAATTTCTTTCTTGCTTCAGAAATCTTGTTGCCTATAAATTTTGAGTTTATCATCTTTTTAGATTTTGTTTATTGTCTTAATTTCTCTTATCGTATCAGCTATTACACGGAAGTCCTTTTTTAGAATTTTACCGTGATTGCTTTTTACTTTAGCTGCGATTTTGATATTGTAATTCCGTTGAACCACCAGGTTACATCCGGTTCTAATCAGTTCCTGCTCATTTCCTTTACTGCCAAAACTTGTCCCTGAAGCAAGAACATATCTTGTAGGCACAACTATATTTTCCATTACAGGCATAAGTTTGTCAACACGAGCTAACCATCCCAATTCAATATTTGTCTCAGCCATTTCTGAAGAGGACATTCTTGGTGTAATTCCCGTAGGACGTAAAAGCCATACTACAGGATATAACCATTTGAACAATCTACTTATTGATTTTGCCATTTCATCTGTCATCCAATCGTAAGGTTGTGCGCCGTCAATGAGGACTGCACCAATGCAACTGTCGGGATTGCGACTTGCCCAATGAGCAGCTAAAAAAGCACCGTACGACCAACCAACCACAATGCATTTTTTTATGTTTCTTGAAGCTAGCACCACATCAACATCTTTCACACAAGTATCAAAAGAATAATCTGAAGAAGTCCCTGACTTTGTGCCTCTGGCCCGTTCATCATAAGTAATGTGCCTAAAATCAGATCCCAGCTCGTCAATTACTCTTTCCCAATAACTCGTATTTGCAAATTGCCCGTTAAGGTATACTATTGGAATACCTGAACCTCCCGTATCCTGAACAAACAGTTTTGTGTCGTCAACGGCAATATACCCACTCCAGGGTGTTTGTGGCTGTATTGAAGTATAATCCAATGTGTCAGAATTTTGTATCATCATTTTATCGGTCTTTATTTTTAATGATGCAAAATTACCCTACCCAAAGAGGTCGCGACAATTTTAGCCACTACTATTAGTAGGAAGTACAACACTTTTGGTTGAAATCAAACAACCGAACGCCAAACGCCGAACGCTGACTGCAGATTGCTGAGTGCTGAGTGCTGACGGCTGACTGCTAAACTTAGACCTTTTATTCAAGTTCGATAGGGTTAAAGGGGAACGACGTTTTCTTTGGTGCTGTTTCCGATTGATAAATTATAATGATTTCCGAACCAAGAGCCTTCATATAATCTACCGGATTCTCATGGGCTTTTTTCAGAAATGAATATAACTTGTCTCGTGTTGTGTTTTCGTAATCCCAATCCCAGAATTTAATTGGCGACTTCTTATTATTGATGCTTACACAATTGAAGGAATAGTGCTCTTTATCGTCAGAAACACTGAGTATCAGACCGGGAAGACCGGAAAACTTCCAGGGCCCATCCGAAACCGGGATCCCAAAAGAAAACCAGGCAGTCCAAACCCGGCCCCTGAAAACTGTACTCGCTTTTTGACATGGATAACCTAAAATGTTCTTTTTTTCTGAATGAATTGTCCAATTATAATTTATTGCATCTTCCGCATACGTAAATACCGGACCCTCGAACGGAGACCTGTATACAACCGACATTTTCCCTTTTGGATAGTTTTTAAAAACCTCCACCGGAGGTACAGGTATTTGAAGAAGTGGTACTGACTCTACTCCCCGGGTTTTACCGTTCGTGTATATTGAATCGTATTTGAGCAAGTTGTAGCTGTAGCTTTTAGAAACGCTTTTCCCTATCTCAAGAACTATGATGTCCGAGTCTTCATTTTCAGGGCTATCAGGGTTAGTGACAAAATCAAGCGAATATTTAATGACATATATGCTTGAATCCACAACTTTAAAATCGCTTACTGATTGTGGCGAAACCACCATCTGTGCATCAACACTATCATAAAATGCACACAGAAATAAAATGACAGTTAAAAGTAGCTTCATAATGAACCGGAATTTTATATCCTAAAGGTATGTATAAAAATCCAAAAGCCAACACATATAAAGCTGAACCGGCTTCATTTAAGCTAATAAACTTAACATACAGATTTTCAGAGAACAGGAAGCCGGAGCAGACCGGTTAGCCTTTCAATCTTTTATCCCAGATTTTCCTGATTACCTTTCCCACTTCTTTAAACTCCTCAAAGGTAAATTCGTCAGTTTTGGCATTATTGCACCAATAGCAAGCCAATACACAATTATCTTTTGAGTACTCGAGGTTTGAATCTAACCGGTCAATTTCCAATGTCCATCCGCGGAAATTCTTCTTTCTCAACTGCTGCTTATCGGCCAGAGCATTTATTTCATCATTCGTTATACCGCAGTAATCGCAGTGGTCATTCATCACCAGCATCACAAAATCATCATAGTCGAAGATCTCCGGGAACCGGTTAATAACATAATCGGCTTTAAACTCTTTAATCTCCTTAGGATGATTCCTGATCAAATCGCAAATTTTGATATAAATTTCGTCGCACGACATGTTGCCCGGTTCAATAACGTGATCAGCATCCTGCTGCCAATACACAGTTGTATACAGATCAACCAGTTGCTTTGTTATTTCAAAAGTTGTAAACCCTTCCAGGTCGAACCGGCTCTCACCATTCATTACCGAGTCAAAGAGAAACAAATTCAGTTTCGTCCGGAAACTATCATTTGCTTTAGCATTGTACAAAGTTTTAATGTTTCTGTTTATCATATAAGACGATGGTTAGTTGCATCAGCCAATTTAGGCTTTCTGATTTGATTTCCATATAACGTTTGATAAATGAAACCATACGAATATTCATTCATCCCGGACGATTATTCATCGGACAGCAAAATAGGGTAAAAAAAGAGTCGTGGATGAATACTCCTATGCAAACAAATTTTCAGCACATATCAGATAATTTCTGATGAAAAAATTCAACAATTTCCTGGCATATGTATGCAGAATATTGACATCTGAAGCAACTGTTTTGAAGACATCGATGAAACTTAAATCCCTAACTTAGCCAAAAATAATTTCTGTGAAGAAAGTTGCAATAGCAGTCAGCATTCAATACATTGCGTTCAGCGTTCAATGTTTGGGTTTCAGCGAATAGCATTCAGTAAGCTAAAAATCTCTGATTCAGTGACATTAAAAAGCCGGATTCAGAATAAAAGGGTTGGAAATAGTACGCCTTCCATAATTCTTTAGATCCTGAATAATATCTGTTTTTTGCTCATCCGGAATCATTAACTGAGCATTACTAGGAACTCGGGTTGCAAAAAATGGCCAAAGCGTATCAGATTTATACTGTTTCGATTTATCCGGGAAATTAACTAAGGGAAGAATTTCGGTTTGCCCGATAAACTCGTCAGAGTATTCAAAATACCAGTATCCATCATAAAAAGAAAGCGTTCCAACTGACAGTCCCTTATATTCCAGCTTGAAAACATACTCCTCCCCTGAGGAGTCAATGCTCTTCGGATTATTGAACCAAAAACTGTTAAGATACTTCTTCATTGGTTTACTATTCTATACAAATTACTATAACGTAACTCCAGGCATTTTGTTATTAATAACCGCCTTTCGTTGCTTAAATAATTCTTAAACAATGTGTTAACTGTATACAACATTTTATGTAAAATGTTTTGCAAAAGTAACTCTCTTATTTCAGATTTCGAAAAATAAAATTCAGCATGGTAAATTTTCTCGACAAGTTTGTAGTGGTTTATGTTCTTTTGTCTATCCCATCCAATCTTGGGAGCTGAATTGTCGGTATATTTTTCTAGATATTTTAAAAATCGGTTCTGATCTTTGAGTAATTCGTGGACTTTTTGTTCAGATTCGTTCCAAAATAAGCCTCTTGCAGTATCATATATTGGAGAAAAAGTCGGTTGATTATTATAATCAGCCGTCCTGACTACTCCCCAGTTATAAAAATGACGGTCATTGTTTCCTACCAAAGCATCAAATATCAACATCTTAATAAGATTGCACATGATAGTGCTCTTTTGCATTGGAAATAAATACTCAACTGCATTTTCAACAAATTGAAGAGTGAACAGATCTTTAGATAGGTGCTTTTCCTCAATATTCTCAACAAACTGCCTATCTCCAATATAACCTGCAAATATCTCAGCACCATGCACTAGTTCACAATTTGAGCCAGTTAGAAAGTATTTACTCATGAAACGTAACTGGCCAGAAATAATAGCTAACCTTGACTCGGCCATTTTTAGACCAAAATCAAGATCAAGCTGGTTTAATAGGTATTCAGTTAGAGACTCTGTGGGATACCATTTATGTCCAGTTTTGACAATATATTGAGGCCATGTCTTAAGATTGCTTTTACGACACTTGTTATACTCATAAATACGCATAAAGGCTTTCGGAGCGTCACCTGATACAGTAATTCCTTTTTCAATGCAATATTGATGTGGCTTTATTACAGGAATCCTGTTTTTCCTCTGAAGTTTAAAACCCGCCAGTTTTTCAACTTTATGTTGTTCTAGTCTCTCTTTCAATATAATAAGCTATTTAATTCACTCAATCTCCACTTTATCAATCTCCTTCATCAACCTGTCGGTCTCAGTTAATGCCATAATGATTTTCTGATAGTGCTGGATGTCTTCAAATTCCAGTTTGCGACCTTTACGGTCTTTCAGCCACTTTTGGGCAGGCTGGTATCCGCCGATATAGAAATTCCAGGCAACCTCAGGTACATTACTGAAATACTGGCTTTCGTTAATATAAACCCTATTGCCATCATACCTTAACTTTTCAACCTCATTAGTGCCGTCAACAGGGTACTGTGTATTGTATTTTTCAACAACCGGACTCTCCAACAGGTGAATCTGCCTGATCTGTCCGCCCAGTTCTACCAATTTCCAGAAGGTTTCAAGGTCTTTTGGATAAGGTACCCGCGGAAAATCAATCTTCAGGAACTCTTTGTATTTTTCACGGTAAGTGGGACTGTGAAGTACTGCATAGATGTAATCAAGAATGTCAAGTGGATATAGTGTTCCTGCAGTACCGGGGGCTAAGTCACATACTATGTCATCGTCATCGATGTAAGTGAGATTTAAAGTTCTTGTAAATTGATTTACAATACCAATATTTAAGTTTGAGATTCGCTGTTCGAAAGGTGCATCTATTTCATTTTTAGAGAGATTGTACTTATACAATGGAAATACCATCCCTCCTCCTCGATAAAATAAATTAAAGTCTGTTATATTTTTGGTCATAAAAACTAGGTTCCAAATCATATCCCCAACTACCTGTCCTTGTCTTCCAACTAATAAACCATAATTGTTTCTTAAAAGATTTTGCATTACTTCACTTCTCGGTCGGCAATGAAATCCTCGACTCTGACCAGTATAAAATGTCCATCTCACATCAAATGGCCTATATGATATCATGCTAAAACATCCTTTTAGAGGATAATTCTTAATAAGATCTTCCCTCGCTAACTTAATTTGCCAGTCTAGAGCATCTTTTCCTAAGTTAAATCTAATCCTAGCTTTTTCATCATCAGTACTTAAAAATTCCTCTAACGATTTTTCAATCTCTTCTTTTGAATTTTTAATTGTAAAATTGTCTCTTGCAGTTACAATTCCGACATTATTTAAAGTAAATAACTCTACAATCGAAAATCCTTTCTGATATCCGATGATCTCTTCAAAATCCTTATCTACTAAAAAATAGTTTGGTTCAATGTTTTTAATTTGCTGGAAATCGATAGTATTAATTGAATTTACTAAAAGTGCATTGTATTTAAATTCTCTTTTACCATAATAATCTGCATGAAAAACTTGACCTAATTCCTTTTTTGTTTTTTTACCGGTTTTTATGAAAAGGTTGATTGAAACTCCCTGTTGAATATCAAACACATTCTCATCAATACTTCCATCTTCTGCAGTTTCTTTCTTTTTGCTATTACCATGTAAGTCAATGGTATAAATCTTATCAAAAGCCTTCAACAGATTCCAACGCATGCCCCTAAAAGTAGGATTATCCAAATAACCATGTGGATTAATATAGGCTAGCACTCCCGAACCATTCTTTTCGATAAAATACTGGCCATAACGTATAAACTTGACATAGTCATCATTTATCCACTTAGGATTCTTTTCCTTCAGTTTCTCATTACCACCGGGTTCTTTCTTATAATCCTCCATTAAACCCATGATCCACTTGCCTTTATTGGAGCTTTCACCACTGTAGGGCGGATTCCCGAGAATACACATTACAGGTGTATCACGTTTGATGCGGTTAGCTTCGTTGGCTTCTGTGCTTAGCCAGTTGGCGAACAATGTATCAGTATCAGGATGGTGCTCTTCGAGGCTGTTGGTGAGGAATACCCTGAGGCGCTGGTCTTTAGTGGGTTTGAAGCCTGTTTCTGTAAGAAGGAGGTCGAGCTTAAGATGGGCCATGGCATAACTGGCCATCAGGAGTTCAAAACCATTGAGGCGGGGCAAGAGGTGGTTTTCAACGTAGTTGCTCCAGATACCTTGCTGTCCTTCGAACTTGCTGTGGATTAGCTTTATTACTTCGGCAAGGAAAGTACCGGTACCTGTAGCGGGATCGAGTATCTGTACTTTATGGACTTCCTGCTCAATCTTCTTACCCTGGACATTTACCTTAATTTTTGTCTTGCTTGTATCAGCAAGGCCCTGTGGTAACCCAAATTCTGTCTTGAGGATATCATCCACTGCCCTTACTATGAAATTGACTACCGGCTGAGGCGTGTACCAAACACCCCTTGCTTTGCGTAATGCAGGGTCGTAAGCACTCAGGAAGTCTTCGTAGAAATGGATGATAGGATCTTCCATCTTTGTTCCTTTACCATAATCCTTCAGCAGGAAAGCCACATCACAGGCAAGGAATATCTGCACAAGGTCGTCAACTATCCACTTGATACGGTCGTCAACTTCCAGTCCTGCAATATACCCGAAGAGCTTTTTCAGAAAAGGGTTTGAACGGGGAATAAGATTATAAGCTTCTTCACGGCTAAAAGTAGGCAGTGAAGGGTCATGGCTGCGGGCAGCAAATAAACCATAGGCTATGGTTTGGGCATAAACATCAGCAAAAGCTTTAGGGGTGATATCATGGATGAGTATCTGCTTAAAGGCAGTCATCTGGTCTTTTAGAGTACTATCGTCGTTATTAGTTTCATCACTGGTAAGTGATTTCTCAATAACATCAGATAGCAACCTTGCTTTACCGGCCATCATTCCGGCAAGCTTCTTTGAGCTTTTAATAGTCTGGCCTATATTACTGCAAAAGTCCGTTATCAGATGCTCAAATTTCTCATAATTAGCCGGCAGTGGCTTTATGCCTTTTGGCGTCACCTCTCCTATAGTAACTCTATTTACCAGCTGACCATCCCTGTAAATATGGAAGTTAAGGTAATCAGTAAACATCAGGTTACTCAACGACTCCTTATAACGGTCGAACTGCTCTTTATTACCTGTCTTTTTCAGTCCGTCAAGATCAGTATCGCCTATATCCTTAGCTTCAATAAATCCGACAGGGATATCTTTACGCGTAAGGATATAATCCGGAGCACCGCACTTTTGGCGCTTTGGTTCATTCGTAGCCCTTATACCGGGAATCATCTTTTCAATAAGTTGCTGTAAGTCGCCCCTGAAAGTATGTTCTGTAGCAAAGCCAAGTTTATAGCGTTGGCTGATATTATTGATGTAATTGTTAATCATTGTAGTTTGGAATTAATACAAATATATGAATTAGGTTTTATCTGTTAGCTTATGGCTATTAGTTTTTGTTGCTTAAACAACATTGAACATCCTTTGACAATGCTGACCATTAGTCACTTGTTGAACATGCAATTGGGAAATTATTTGGGGATTAGATTATAGGATCAGTCAACTATCAGCACTCAGATTCCCATTCCAACGAACTATTTTCTTTAACTCATAGCTATTAGCGTTCAGTTGTTTCAGTGTTTCAGTGTTCCAGTGTTCCATAGTTTCAGTGTTTCAGAGTTTCAGTGTTCCAGTGTTTCAATGTTTCAGCGCTTTAACGAAGGATGGAATGGAAACTGAATGTAGAATGCTAAATGCCAATTGCGTGGAATGGGCAACAAAGAACAAAGAACAAAGAACAAAGAACAAAGAACAAAGAACAAAGAACAACGAACAACGAATGAACAGGAACTGTTCCCTTGCGTTTCTTTCTCAAATTTGATAGCAAAATGAGAAACCTTATATTTTTTATGCATTCATCTCTTGATGGTTTCGTTGCCAAAGTAAATGGCGAAATGGACTGGATTACTGTAGATGATGAGATCTTTGAATTTGTTACAACTATGACTGACCAGGCTGATACTGCTTTATATGGTCGCGTCACTTATGAAATGATGGAAGATTACTGGCCGAATGCAGCTGATAGGCCTGATGCAAGTAAGCACGACAAGGAGCATTCAGTGTGGTATAACAATGTTCAGAAGGTGGTTTTGTCAAAAACAATCAGTGAGGTGGGCCTGAAGAATACCAAGGTGATAAGTGACAATCTCTATGAGAACATTAATAACCTGAAGCAACAGCCGGGGAAGAACATTTTAATATTCGGTAGTCCCGGAGCGTTCAATTCTCTGTTAAATACCGGGTTGATTGATGATTATTGGATCTTCGTAAATCCTATCATTCTCGGACAAGGTATTCCACTCTTTAAAAATGTTTTCGACATAATCAGGCTCAGATTTGTAGAAAGCAAAATATTTATGTCCGGGGTTAATGCGTTGCACTATAGTGTTCTTGGTTCTTAGTTCTTTGTTCAGGGTTCAGCGTTCAGCAGTTTGTATTGGCCCCCATAAAACTGGACTCATTTCGTAATTGTTTGACATTTTGTTA
>CAZJPP010000034.1:0-17459 GCA_964547915.1 uncultured Lentimicrobium sp. | reverse complement strand
GGCCCTGTAGTTCAATGGATAGAACGGAAGTTTCCTAAACTTTAAATATAGGTTCGATTCCTATCGGGGCTACCACAAAATAAAAATAACCGCCTGATATATATTGATATGCAGACGGTTATTTTTTTATATCCTAAGATTTACTACCGCATTCTTTCACCTAAGTGGAATAAATCTCGTTCCTGTGAATGATCCGTTCTGCCAGTCAATTTTATAGAATGTTGGACATTCATCGTCATTGATTGGTTGGAGATCATCACCGTAGCCAAAAGAAACGAGTGCACTAATATCAAGATCCGGTATATCGGTAAACTTTCCACCGGCAACCGGCAACCATTCGCATGTTTGTTCAAACACAACAGGTGAGGTAATTCGCGAATAGAATTTATCACCTGTCCTTATATTCCCCCAGGTTACAAGATTGTCGTATCCGTCGGCATTGCCAAATCCACTGATTGCTAATCTATAGGCATCCCATACACCGCTGTATATAACCTGCCTGGCCACATTCCATTGTCTTATGATGTTTCCTTTGAACGATACGTTCATATGGCCCTCGAGCTTGTGGATAATCTCATCATGCAAGGTTCCCAGTCCAAACAAATGTCCTCCTGTAACATTAGTGAACTTGTGGTTGCCATTGAATGTCAGGGTTAGTGTGTCATCGACTCTTTTAACGGTGAAATTCACATAGCGCAGCTGAACTGCGGCACCCGGCATGAAAAACCAGCTTCCTTTTTTCTTACGGATTTCAACTTTTCCTGTGCGGAAGTACTTTTCATCACATGAGAGTCCGTCATAATTCAGGAAAATAGCTATTGTATCATTGTTGACTTGTGTTGAGTCAACAGTAACGTTGCATGGCAGATTTTTACCCGATTTTGAACCGCCCATATTGCTGTAGCTTAAAAATGCTTCTGCTTCAGCAGTGGTTTCATTGATAGCATCCTCAATTGCTGCTTCATCTTTTGTCTGGGCTGAAATAGTATTGTAATCCATTTCCCCTGTGGTATCCTTGTCTTTCTTGCAGGATGTAAATGCAACTGCAGCGAAAAGAAACAGAATGCTTAACCTGATTGTGCTCTTAATAGTTGTATGCGTTTTCATAGTCAGGGTTTGTTTAGTAGGTTATAGTGCAGAAAATTATACTCTTTAACGATATACCTGAGTTTCATATTGTAATGAAAATAAAAAAGCTACCCGGACAGGGTAGCTTTTTTACCTTCAAATAATTGATTGTTATTTATTAACAACTAGTTTAATAGTTTGACTCATAGTCGGGTTACTTACTTTAACAAAGTAAACACCGGCAGGCAGGTTATTAACATCCATTCTGTACTGAGAACCTGTTATTACATCAAGGCTGATTAATTTACCTGTAACCGAATACAGTTTTAACTCTGTATTTGCGGTATTATCGGATAATGTAATTTCAAAGTACTCTTTTGCTGGATTCGGATAAACAGCAACATTACTTGTCATACGGTCAGTTACACCGGTACAGTTCTGTACAACAATGTAACCTTCCTTGGTAGTTGCAAGTGTGTTTGTTCCATCCGAAATTGTTAGTGTAACATCATAGGTTCCTTCTGTGCTGTATGTTACAACAGGATTTTGTTCTGTTGATGTTGCAGGTTCACCACCCGGGAAACTCCATTCCCATGATACAACATTACCGGCTGAGAAGTCTGTGAAAGCTACTTCTGATGGCTCACATATTACAACATCCGATGCTACGAAGTTTGCAAATAATGCAGTTGAGTTAACAATACCGAAGTAGTTGATATAATGAATCATCAGAGAATCTTTAACTGATTTGTCGGTACCGTCAACAAGTCCGCCAAATTCGCATGAAGCTCCAATGGTTCTGTAATTACCACCGTCATAAGAAATAGCAGTATTGTAAGCAGGTGTACTGTTTTTAAGTATAACCTGAGCACCTTCACCCGGATTTAATCTGTCGATATAGTCATTATCACCGTTGTATGTGAATGACATTCCTTCGGTAATTGTGCCTTCAACACCGTTAATTGTACCCAAATCGCCTGATCCATCACCGTTTCCTGTAATATGGAATAAAGCATGTGCAGCAGTCGGGGTATTGTATTGCCATGTATCACCGCCTTCCATGTAAACTTTTCCATCATTGTTAGTCATGTAACTTGCAAGCATGTTTCCCTGTTCAGGTGAAAGAACTGCATTGCTGCTATAGATACCAAGACAAACAAATACTGATTGGTATCCACTGATTTCGGCAGGCCATGAAGTTACCTTTTCTGATGTAATTCCAAGATTGGTAAGCGATGTTTGGATTACAGGAGCTGAATTGTGGTTTCCGTCCAGATCAATAATCAATACAGGAATCTGACCGATAATAAAGTCAGCCTGTGAAGCAGCTGCGAACTCAAAGTCGGCACCCATTGCAAAATCAACTATTGCAGGATGACCTGTCGGAGTAGTAGGCAGTGCAGTTACCATATATGCAGCCTGGAGGGTTTCGCCCGGTTCCAATACTCCATACTGAACGCTGTCAACATTTATATAAAGATACTCATCAGCAGTGCTAAGTAAACCATTAACACCTGTTGCTGTGGAGGTACCTTTATTTATAATGCTCATATTAAGAATAACGGTTTCGCCTGCTTCAACTTTTCCGTTGTTATTTCCGGTTTCATCACTAATAGTAACACCGGCAAATTCAAGAACTACCGAATGTGCTGTAAGGGTGAAAGTTCCGGTCCATACATCATCACCTGAGGTGGCAGTATAACTTATCGCAACTTTGTGTCCTTCAGGAACATTGGAAGCTACTGAGAGTCCGAATGCATCCTCAATATTTACGATCTCACCGGCTTCGATAAGTGCAAATGTTTCCTCTGTGTCGTTCAGTTCAACAAACTCATCTTCAGTACTGATTACCACGTTAACGTTGGCTACATCTTCAAGACCTACGTTCTTAAGAGCCATACTCAACAGAACAGTCTCGTTATAGTCAAGCATCTGGTTATTGTTACCGGCGGCATCATTAATAATGGTGCTGTTGAAAACAACATAAGGTCCTTCTAGAGGGATAATTTCAATATCAGCAACATAAGGAAGATAATTGAAAGCTGTGATAGTAAGCTTCAGGTTACCCACATCGTTCAGAGCCTCATAAGCAATTACTGCCTGTCCGCCTTCAGCTATAGCTGTGCCGAGTATTTCACCATCTTTGGTAATACATGCCTTGGCACCGTCAACCGGACAATTAACAATAAACTCAGAAGTACCGAGGAATGCAACATCTTCGTGTGTGGCAGCAATAGTCTGAGGCATTGCTGTTCTCCATACAATAGAAGGATCGCCGAAAATAACCCATGTATCAGTCATCTCGGTACCATCTCCACCGTATGCATCATTCATATAAAAGCAGCCGTTGATAGCAACTCCGCCATAAGTTCTCTTAACGTTATCAGCTATAACTTCAGCAAGGATATCGTTCATTTTATCCTGACCTTCCATAGGAGGAGCCCATGATTGGTTGATTGTTGAACAGAATATTCCAACACCACCGGTTGGACCATTATCATTCTTTGCCTGTAACCATGCTTCCCCGAAACATGTTTGATTCAGGAAGTTACCATTAACACAGGCAACAGAAATGATGAGAGGCCAGCGGTGATTATTAGTAAGCTGATTTACGTTATTATTGCTGAAACCGGTGGTAACCCATGAGTTATCACTTCCGTGACCTACATAGTTTGCAATTGAAATACCCGGATTTACAACATTGGCAACGGTAGTTGCATTAGGATTGCCCGGAAGGTCTTCACCACCCTGAGATCCATCATATACTTCAGCAACAGCTGTATAGGTGAAGTTCATGAGCACTGTGCGGATGTTGCGCATATGTTCATAGTCATACTCGTTATCATCACCTGTGCCCTGGTCTGAACCAATACCCATACCTCTGGAGAACCAGTCTTCAGTAAGATCCGGGTTCATTTCATATTCAAGAGAACGTGTTACTTGTGTAATAACATGGTCGGCAGTGGATGCGGAAAAACGTCCAACGAAGAATTCCTGATAATGGTCATTGCCAAGGATATATCCATATGCATTGTCTGATGGTCCGCCGAGGCTGCCACCTGTGATAGTTGGTACCTGCTGATGGTCACCAACCAGTAACAGGTAAGTCAGGCCGGTATTGTTGTAATAATCGGTAACAAAAGTCTTGATTGAATTTGCATCAGCACCAATAGTAGCCACATCAACCATCTCAACAGGCATACCTGTTTGTTTCTTCCAGTCAATAAAGGGCTGCATTTCATCCATGAATTCGCCATAGGAAATGATAAGCATATTACCGCCTTCTTCAAGCGGAGCCACTCTGTTAACAGTTTCGGCATTCAGGAAATGGTCAAGATAGATGTGCCTGAACTCGCTGCTCATTGGTCTGGTTGAATTCGAACCATTGAGTGCATTTATTGAAGATGTTCCGTTTTCAGTAAGTGCCAGAGTCATTTTGTAATAAACTCTGAGAACTTTGGTTGCTGGATTATAAACAAATGGCTGAACAACCACTGTTTGTCCCCGGTAATCCCTCAAAATGTAAGGATCGCGCAATGTTGCGGTTTCATAGGGATAGAACCTGTTCATGTCATATACTCTGCCATATGTGTAAGATACATCGGCAGGATTGATATCACGTTTAAAATTACCTTTTGAAGGAGCAATTTCAATGTCTTCAAAATCGCGGTATTCTGAACTGATAACCGAAACCTGCATGTTTGCATTGTCGGGGATAATCAGTGAAGTGGTGATCTTTGGAAGATCGGGCATTCCTTGCTCAAGCATCGGAGTTGCACCTTTAACACTTACGGTGAAAGCTTCACCACGGGGCGTAGAAACCGGTGTTAACATAAACCCGTCCAGCTCAACCGTGAAGGATGAGCCGGATGGATTTCCATTAATCAGTTCCACACGTGCAGCAGATGGCTGTGACTGGTTTATCGACATCCAGGTCTGAGCAGTTGCTCCAAGAGTCAACAGCGTAAGCCCCACTGCAATCAGTAAATTTCTCAATTTCATTCTGGTGTGTGTTTGATTGTTGATAATTAGTGTTTTGTAAGCTTTTTATTCAAACCTGACCATCTTATGGAGTTTTACAGCATGTTCTGCCTCAAAACGGAGGAAGTAAACACCCTGTTTCAATCCGTGTGCATCAAGTGAAAGGTTATGAGAACCCGATGTCATGCCGGTAGTGTTGTATAAAACACTTACTTCCTGACCTAGCAGGTTAACCAGGCTAATGCGTACCGGTGAGTTGCTGTTGAGATTGAAACTTACGTTAATCTTGTCCTTAAAGGGATTCGGGTACAGGTTAAACTCAGCAGTCTCAATATCATTAGTGGCAACAACGGTCACCCAAAGTCCGTTAGAAGGTATTGATTCGCAACTACCTACACTTACTGTTGCGTAGTAATATCCCGAAATCAATGGCTCATATGTCTGTCCGGTAGCACCTTCAATTAGTATGTCATTCATATACCAGCGGTTACCTTCTGCTACAGATGAGTGTAGAATCTCTTCTTCTAATGTTATAACAGGTGCAGAAACTTCAGGATTAACATTGAGTGATAATACCTGGCTGTCGCTGGCAATACCTGTAGCCACTGTAAGTGTAAATTCGGTTGGTTCTGAAAGAACAGCTACAGGATTATAAATTGCGCCATTATTCAGAAGTTCTGCAGGCTCCCATGTATAGGTAACATCTCCTTCAGCGTTAGTGGTAAATCCAAACAAGCGTACAGGATTTTCTTCGCATGGTACGTTTGGATAAGCAAACGGATGTGCTGTCAGTTCTGTAGATGATCCGCCACCGGCTGCACCCGACGGGAAGATAATGTCGTCAATGTAAGCTTTATCATCTCCACTGGTCTGGCTGCCATCTTTTGTGTATGCCCATTTAAATGTATGAGTACCGGGAGTTACAGGATAACTTACTGTACTCCAGGAAACATTACCCGACCATTTTTCTTTTTCTACATTGTCAATATAGAATTTCAGATAGTCATATCCGCTTTCAGATGACACCTTGCGTGCGAATGAAATGTTATCATCAATTGCAACATCCATCACAATTGAGAGCTCGGTTGATGAACTGTTAGGTATATTACCCGAAGCAGCACCATAGGTCCCTGTATTATAATTTGTATTACTGATAGTCCATGGACTTGAACTTGTGTTTACCCAGTCGAATGCTGAGAAGTCACCTGTTTCAAAATCTTCGATAATCAATCCTGCAGGTAATCCGAAATATCTGGTTCCTGAATAAGGATCAGCATTTGTACTTGCAAAGAAATTCAGTACAGTTCCAATCTCTGCAGTTTCCGAAACTGTTACTTCAAATGAAGCTGTACCCGGTGTGCCCGGATTAACAACGCCTGTGTAATAAGCGTTCTCAGGAATTGTAACTTCCTCGCTGTCGCTGAAGAAATAAGTGAACACTCCGGCGAGATCACTATGTCCGGTATTCTCAACAGGGAAGGTAACGATTACGGTTTCACCCGGATCAATACGGTTATTTGGAGTAGCGCTTCCTGAATCGTCAATGCTTAAATTGCTGATTGATAAAACAGGAGCATTTAACTTCATATTGAATGAAGAAGCCCATGTTTCATTGCCATCGGTAATTTCAACATCAAATACTGCAACAAACTGATCGGGAACGAATTCACTTGTTTCTATTTCAAAAGCAAGTTCTATGTTTGCTGTCTCTCCCGAAGCAATAGTTCCCCATTCTTCAGTGTTGCTCTTAATGCTTACATATTCGCAACCTGTAGAAATAGTTGATGTTACGTTGTTTGCATCTGAATTACCAACATTCTTGAGAGTTACATTGAATCCAAAGTTCTCATTGTAATCAATAACGCCATTGTTGGTACCATTCTGGTCGTTGACTGATTTTGACTGTAAAATAACATAAGGACCATCGGGTGATGCAACCAGCACTGTTCCGATATATGGTTGTTTGTTTTGAGCTGTAACAACTACATCGGCATTACCCGGAACTGTAATCGGATCGAGTTGAACAACAGCAACACCGGTTTCATCAGCAACAGCAGCACCATGCAAAATACCTTCCTTGGAAATAGCTACATAAGCATAAGGCTCAGCTGTGATGGTAAACTCAGTAGAAGCAAGAGGCATAAGAGCTTCGTATGTAACAGCCATTTCGCTTGGAATTCCCATGTAAGCTGTTAGTGAAGGATCTCCCATCAGATTGTAAATTTGCCAGTAGTAAAGTTTCATTGATGAGTTACTTTCTGTAACGGCAAGGTTTCCGGCAAAAATAATCTGATCCATGGTGGTATACCATTTATCGAATGTTTCGCCATGATCGTGGAATAAACAGTCGTTGGCACCAAGTCCGCGGCCTTCGTATGTAGGATTAACAACAATGTTGCCGTAGCCTACAGACCAGTAGTAATCTTCGTCCCAGTATGTACTGTTTGAACCGCCAATGTATCCGATTGCACCCTTGTTGGCAGCTCTTACAATCTCTTCACCAAAACATGTAGTTTCGAATGTTGATGTTGAACAGCAGTTACCAACCATAAGTGGGTACTGGCTCTGGTTCTGTAATCCGGGGATATCTGAAATCGAGAAAGAAGGATCAGCCCAACCTGATGAACTGCCGTGAGCGGTGTAACATGCATAGCCAACACCGTCGCTAACATTCTGAATAATCTGTGCTTCCGAACTTCCCGAAGCCGGATATAAATAAGTATGGCTTAAAATGCCGTGAGCTTCGTTGAAATAATAAGTAGTGGCATAATTAATAGCACCGTTTGCATGAACAGGAGCCCAGCTTCCGTCAACACCTGCTATATTAACAGCCTCGCCTAAGAATGAAGGATCGGGGAATAAGTACTGCTCATACTCTAAAGTCTTATCAATATATGGTTGCAGTTGATCAACATTGGTAGCCGAAAAACGTCCGTAATAAACTTCGGGTAGGTAATCACCACTGTACTCACAATAGTTGAGGTCAGTTACATGCTCGCCAACATCAAATGTAGGTATCTGGGCAACATCGCCTACAAACAGAATGAAAGTAGGTGACGGACTTGCCGGAGTTCCGGCTTCGTAAAGTCCCTGCAGATAACTTTTAATAGATGAGGTTGTTGAACCAACAGCAGGATCATCAGTGTAACCTTCTATTACTTTAAAACCTTTTTTGGTTTTCCATTCAATGAATGGCTGAAGGGCCTCTTCAAACATTCTGGGTGATACAATAACATAAGTAACAGGATTCTTGGTCAGGGTGTCTCTTGTAGCCATTACCGGAAGACGGTTGGCAAAAGCACCTGTTAGTCTGCTAAAATAAGGTGATGCTGTGCTTGCATTAAGATCCTGTGTAGCAGCCAAATCAGCACCATTGAAATTCACTTCAATTTCCAGTTGCTCATAAACTCTTATAACACCTGCAACCGGGTTATAATGTACCGGAGAAATATCGATGCGTGCAACGCGGGTATTTCTCATTATACCAATTACCTCGGCACTGGCCACTTCCTCGCCAAAAAACCTGTTTTGTTTGTAAGCTTCTTTATTGATTACAAACTTCACAGGGTCTTTGCTGCTTTTTGACAAAGAGGGTTGCACCGGCATTATGAAATTGTTAATGCCCAGGTCACTGAGCTTGTATTCCTTAACAACAGATGATACTACACGTACACTAACTGTTGCTCCCATTGGGATGGAAATAAGTTTTCTCATTACAGGAAGTTTAGGTAGGCCTTCTTCCAATGTATAAGCATAATTTTCAGCCGAGAAGTGACTGAAGGTTCCCTCATCTGTGTTTACATCAAAAGTTTTGAGGGTTGACAGGGTGTTGTTGATTTTCAGTCCGTCGAACGAACTTTCCTCAACGGTAAAGGCAGTCTTTGCATTGTTCAGGACTATCTGTGCATTTGCAACTCCCATAAAGCATACAATTGCAAACAGAAGAACCATACGGAATGCAATTCCGGAGGGTAAAAACTTTTTCATAGTGAAAATTTTAATAAATACAACCTTGAAGTAGTGACAAAAATAAATAAAAAGAGATGCTCACAACGATAAAAGTTAAAAAAATATAATTTTTACGTTCAGAATATCATTCAAAAAGTAGTGAATTATAGGTGTTTGAGTTCCTGCCACAATTTATCAATATCCTCATTATGAGTGTGGACTTCTTTATCGATTCTTCTTTTAAACTCATTTGTTATATGCATCAGGTCGTCGCGCATATCTTTGCTAATTGTCTCTATATCCGATGTTAACTCCGTACGGTTTGCAGCTATGTCCTGATCAATCTTAGAGCGTATCTGATTAAGATCTGATGCAAATAGAAACTTCATGTCCTCCGAATTCCGGTTCACCATTTCAAATATTTCATTACGCAACTGCTCCGTCTCTACAACTATCCTGTAGAAAAGTGCATGTTTGAACTTTTTGAATTTCCTTGCCGACATAAAAAGGAATGAAACGGAAACTATAACCAGAAACATGCAGGCGATTACAAAAAATATAATAGTGAATTCCATCCTCGACATAAGCTTGCTGTTGTGGGTGCTTAAAGTTGTCACTTTTGCATTCAGGCTGTCAATAATATGGTTATTGTCGCTCTGCGCACTTCCCATGCTCGTTTTTATTTCATCATACACATACATATGTGCCTCCAGGGCAGCCTCCATATTAATGGTTTTTTGCCTGAATGATGAAATTTCTTTCTGAAGCCTGGCATTCTCATTTTCAAGTAGCTCTATCCGCTTTGGCAAATCATTGGTGTCAGCGGTTTGTGCTGAAATCCCTGTCATAATTAGCACACAAAAAATAGCTATTGCTAAATGCTTCATTTGGCTACTGTGATTATAGATTGCAGTAAAAATATAAACAAATTTGCTAAGTTGTTCAACATCGTTAACAATTTATTAATATTTAGTTAACAATAAGTTAACATTGGGCAGATACATTTGCATCCATTTTAATGGCAATCATAAAGCCAATATAGCAAACTTAAACCAATATGATGAAAACCCACAATTTACTTATCATTTCGCTCCTTCTCATAGCTGCAGCATGCGGTCAGCCGCAAAAGGCAGGTCAGAAGGAAGGTAGCATTTCAATTGACGGATCAAGTACTGTATATCCTCTTTCTGAGGCTGTCGCCGAAGAATACCTCAACCTTAATCCCCGTGTTAAGATCACAGTCGGTGAATCAGGTACGGGTGGTGGATTTAAGAAATTCAGCAGAGGCGAAACCGATATCAACGACGCATCACGAACTATAAAACAAAGCGAAGCCGACGAATGCAAAGCCAACGGAATTGCTTATACCGAATTGCTGGTAGCATTCGATGGGATGGCCATAGTGGTTCACCCTTCAAATACCTGGGCAAAGGAAATTACAGTCGAAGAACTTAAGAAAATGTGGCAGCCCGAAGCCCAGGATGTAATCACTAACTGGAATCAGATACGTCCCGACTGGCCCAATAAACCCTTAAACCTTTACGGTGCAGGAACTGCCTCTGGAACTTTCGATTATTTTACTGAAGCCATAATGGGTGAAGCTAAAAGCTGCAGAGGCGATTATACCGCAAGTGAAGACGACAACGTACTTGTACAGGGCGTGGCCGGTGATGAAGGCGCTTTAGGCTTCTTCGGACTTGCCTACTACGAAAACAACAAGGATAAAGTAAAGCTGGTAGCTGTTGATGATCTTAATCCCCAAAACGGTGATGGCGCAATCCTGCCCTCGTTACAAACAGTAAAGGACAAAACCTATTCCCCACTTTCTCGCCCGTTGTTTATATATGTAAACAGCAAGGCCGCAGAAAAAGCAATAGTGCAGGATTTTGTTACTTTCTATCTCGAAAACACAAGTCAGCTGGTTACCGAAATAGGCTACATACCCTTATCGGATGCAGAACTTGCAGGTGAAAAGGAGAAATGGAATGAATTTGTAAGTACCCATCAGCCCGATGGTTCAGAAAATGCAAAATAATGCCTAAACCAAAAGAAAAGCTTATAGTATCGGCACTTGCCCTCAGTGGATGGTTAACCATATTCACCACTGTGGGCATCCTTTTTATACTGATTTTCGAAAGCTCCCAATTCTTCAGGGAAGTGGGTATATGGGAATTCCTCACCGGCACCCAGTGGACGCCGCTCTTCTCCAAAAAGGAATACGGAATTCTTCCCCTGCTCACGGCCACCCTGCTTACTTCAGTAATTGCGCTTCTGGTAGCCCTGCCAATCGGACTCAGCATAGCCATTTACCTCAATGAATACGCCAACCGAAAATTCAGGCGGGCTATCAAGCCCATGCTCGAAGTGCTGGCATCAGTGCCAACTGTGGTCTACGGCTTTTTTGCCCTGACTATAATAACCCCGTTTTTGCAGAGTTTCATACCCGGTCTCTCCGGATTCAATTCCATATCACCGGGAATAGTCATGGGAATCATGATCATCCCCATGATATCTTCTCTTAGCGAGGATGCCCTCTTTGCCGTTCCCAAATCACTTCGCGATGCATCATATGGAATGGGAGCAACCCGTTTCCAAACAGTCTTCAGAGTTCTGATACCTTCCGCATCTTCAGGAATCATAGTATCGGTTATACTTGCCATTTCAAGAGCCATAGGTGAAACTATGATTGTAGCCATTGCTGCAGGACAACAGCCACGCTTCACACTCAATCCCATGGTGCCGGTTGAAACTATTACAACTTACATAGTACAGGTGAGCCTTGGCGATGTACCCCGCGATTCAATGGAATACCGAAGCATTTTCGCCGCCGGTATCGTCCTTTTCATAATCACCTTCGTAATGAATAACGTAAGCCTCTGGCTCAAACGCAGGTACCACAGGCAATATGAATAGAAAAATGAATATAACCCGAAAGAACCGGCTTAAAGACAAAGCCTTCAAATACATAGGACTGCTCAGCACCTTCATCGGACTTGTAGCACTTGCGGTGTTCGTGTTTATCATACTGCAAACCGGACTACCGCGCCTCTCATGGGATTTTATAACATCACTGCCATCAAGGTTTCCCGAAAGGGCCGGAATCTACACTGCACTTATCGGTACCCTGTGGATGCTTGTCCTCACAATAATCTTCTCGGTCACACTCGGCGTCTCTGCAGGCATTTACCTCGAGGAATATTCCAAAAAGGGATTGCTTTCGCGACTTCTCGAAATTAACATTTCAAACCTAGTGGGGGTACCGTCGGTAATTTATGGTATTCTCGGACTTGCATTCTTTAACCGCTACCTGAGTTTGGGTGGCAGCCTTCTTGCAGGAAGCCTCACGCTTTCCCTGCTAATTATACCGGTGATAGTCGTAACCACACGCGAATCACTCAAAGCCGTCCCCCGAACCATTAAAGAAGCAGCTTACGCTCTTGGAGCTACCAAATGGCAAACCATCAGCAGGCAGCTTTTACCGGCGGCATCAGGCAGCATAGTCACAGGTGTAATTCTTGCCCTTGCACGCGCAATAGGCGAGGCCGCTCCACTTATCGTGGTCGGGGCACTTTCGTTCGTTCCCTTCACACCCCGGACACCAATGGACGACTACACATTGTTGCCGATACAGATATTTAACTGGACTTCAAGGCCTCAGCCCGAATTTCAGATAAATGCATCTGCCGGCATAATCGTACTTTTATTTATCACATTTTTAATGAATGGTATTTCCATTTATCTTCGTAACAAATGGCAAAAGAAGGTAAAATGGTAACTACGCTTACAATGTCACCAAAATGAACAAACTAATAGCCAAAAACATCAACGTCTGGTACGGCGACAACCACGCCCTCAAAGATGTATCGATGGTAATTGAACCAAACCAGGTTACATCATTAATAGGCCCCTCAGGATGTGGCAAATCAACTTTCCTGCGCCTTTTTAACCGCATGAACGATTATATCGACAACTTCAAACTCGGCGGCGAAATCCTCATTAACGACCAGAATATCTACGATCCGTCGGTTAATACCGAAGAACTCCGCAAAAAGGTCGGCATGGTATTCCAGAAACCTAATCCGTTCCCTACAAGCATCTATGAAAATGTAGCCTTCGGACTCAGAATCCAGGGAATGAATAAGAAGTCGCAAATTGATGAAATTGTGGAATCATCCCTTCACAAGGCAGTCCTTTGGGACGAAGTTAAAGACAGCCTTAAGAAATCAGCCTATTCTCTATCGGGCGGACAGCAACAGCGTCTTTGCATTGCACGCACGCTGGCGGTCGAACCGGAAATAATCCTGATGGATGAACCTGCATCAGCGCTCGACCCGATATCCACCAGCAAACTCGAGAACCTGATAACTGAACTCAAGAAAAACTACACTATCGTAATTGTGACTCACAACATGCAACAAGCAGGCAGGGTTAGCGATATGACCGCATTCTTCTACATGGGCAGCCTTATCGAATACGACACTACCCGCACTATGTTCCTCAAACCCCAGCACCTGCAGACACAGAATTATATAACAGGAAGGTTTGGTTAATGAAATGATGCGTAGTCTCTGTACCTCAACATTTAATAAAATATCCCTATGACCCCACAAATTGAAATAGAACTTACCAACCTGCGAAGCAGTCTCATTGAACTGAGCAACATGGTCCTCATGCAGATTGATAAAGCCGGCAACGCACTTAACAATGCTGATATAGAACTTGCCAACGAAGTAATGCGCTACGAAAAACGCGTCAACGGCCTTGAAGTCAATGTTGAGAAAGCCTGCGAAAACATACTGGCTCTCTATAACCCTGTAGCCAATGATCTCCGATACGTGCTGTCAACTCTTAAAATCAATATTAATTTGGAAAGAATCGGCGACTATGCCCGAAGCATTACCAAGATTGTTAAGGTGAAAGGCGAAGCCTTCAAACCCGCCCTGATTGAAATGTTTGAGATCAACAAGATGTTTCAGACCACCCATATGATGATGCTGACTGTTCTCGAAGGAATAGAAACCGAGCAAAACACCCAGCTTAAAGGAATCTTTATGCAGGATGACATACTGAACGATATACAGGACCAGTCGCCCCACCGCATCACTGAACATACAAAGGAACACCCCGAAGATCTTGGCGATTGCCTGAACCTTTATATTATTGTGCGCAAACTCGAGAGGGTAGGCGATCATCTCAAAAACATTGCAGAAGAAATAATTTTCCAGAAAGAGGCCAAAATTCTCCGCCACAAGAAGATTAAAAATAAATGACATATATTTGCTCAACCAACATTAACAATCATGAGAAAATTGTCAGTTCTTTTCGTACTGCTTTGTTGCAGCTGTGCGCTTTTCGCACAAAATCAACCAACACCTCCGACACCTCCCGCAGCCCCGCAATCTGAATTCAAGCCCGGTGGAAGTGCCATTGGTACCATTTTCTTCAATTATGGTTACGATCTCACAGAAGATGTGAAAACCCGCAGTTCATTCAACCTCGACAGAGCCTATCTTGGCTACAAGTACAACTTCAGTCAGAACCTGAACGCCCGCGTAATTTTTGATGTAGGTTACAGCAATGGAGCATTCACTGCATTTGCAAAGAATGCCTTTATCGAATGGGGCGTTGCACCTTATCTGAAATTAACCGCCGGTTTGATTCCAATAAAGCATTTCGAACTCCAGGAAAAAGCATGGGGCTATCGTTATATAATCAAACCATCAGCTGATATGCACGGCTTTGGCACTACTGCCGATCTTGGTATAAATGCTGAGCTTCCATTAAACGAGTTCCTTACAATCAATGTATATGCAATAAACGGCGAAGGATTCAAGAAGCTTCAGGACCTCGGTGGAAACCACAAATTCGGTATAAATGCGACAGTTAAACCACGCGAAGGCCTTTCTTTCAGAGTACACTACGATATTATGCCATATGAATATTTTATTGATAATGTGCCATTCGATACAAGCTCCATTTCTGTACTCTCTGCTTTCGCAGGATACGAAAAGCCCGAACTGTTCAGAGTAGGAGTGGAGTATAATCTTCTTCACAACGGTAGTTCGTATAGCACTCCTGCAGAAGAATATCAGAAATATAACGTATCAGCATACGGTACGTATATCATAAATCCTGCTTTTGAAGTTTTTGCCCGTTACGATTGGGTATCATCGAATAAACTCAACATGGGTGATGATAGAGCCGGGAACTTTGAGCAAGATGGTTCATTCATTATGGCCGGTGTTCAGTACCGACCGGTTAGGAATGTAAACTTTTCACTTAACTACCGTACTTTTCTGTTCGGCAACTCCGATGAGGATTACTGGCCAGATGACAATGTCTCTTCAACTCAGGGGGTCTTCCTTAGTATGGGTATTTCCTGGTAACCATTGCTTCAGCCCTTCTTTAACCTGCGGCACCAGTGAAGGAATTAGCCGGGATATAGGCTTGTACATTACCGACTGCTCTTTGGATTCAGCTTTTATAAGCTGCGAATTCCTGTCGGCAATTTCAAACACATAAATGAAGGCCGAAACTAAAAGCAGTCCTTTAAAAGCACCAAACAGTCCACCTCCAATCCGGTTAACGCAACCAAGGGGTGTCACTGACAATACTTTCTCAAGTGATTTGCCCGCAATGAAAACAAGAATAATTACCAGGGCGTAACACAACCCGAATGCCAGCAAATGCATAAGAGATGAGTCGCTACCAGTGGCTTCACGTAATAACCCTTCTATGTACCATGCAAAACGCAGTGACAGGTAAAAACCCAGTATCAGGCCTGCCAGCGAGGCAATGCTCATCACAAAACCTTTAAATAATCCCCTGATAAGTCCGATACCAACAATAATCAGAATAATGAGATCAAGCTGATTCACGGCTGCATGTTATGTTTATAGTGTACTCTTAATCTTCTTTGTCAATTCAGTGGCGAATACAAATTCATTTAGTTCTGTGTTGTCACTGTTCAGAATCGATTCCTTATCGCCTTGCCACCATAGTTTTCCTTTGTGGATGTAAAAAACATGGTCGCCGATCTCAACCACCGAATTCATATCATGTGTGTTTATAACGGTAGTCATATTATACTCTTCGGTGATCTCCTTAATAAGGTTGTCAATGACATTTGCAGTCTTCGGGTCAAGTCCCGAGTTCGGTTCATCACAAAACAGGTACTTTGGATTCATGGCGATAGCCCTTGCAATAGCCACCCTTTTCTTCATACCTCCGCTTATTTCCGAGGGATACAGCTTGTTGGCATCTTTAAGGTTAACCCTCGAAAGACAGAAATTTGCCCTGTCGCGACGTTCCGACAGGCTCTGATCGGTAAACATCGACAAAGGGAACATCACATTCTCTTCCACAGGCATTGAATCAAACAATGCCCCGCCCTGAAAAAGCATGCCTATATCCTGCCTCACCAGTTTCATCTCTTCGAACGACATTCGCGAAAGCACCTTGTCGTCAAACATCACCTTCCCCTTATCAATCTCAAAAAGTCCCACCAGGCATTTCATCAGTACGGTTTTACCCGAACCGCTTTGCCCAATTACAAGGTTGCATTTCCCGGTTTCAAACTTCACTGAAATCTGATCAAGCACCTTATTCTCGCCAAAACTCTTGGTAACGTTAACAGCCTCTATCATGACAACATTATATTGGTGAGTACCAGATTAAAAACTATGATTGCGATGCTACTGTGAACAACGCCTTTGGTGCTCGATTCACCAACTTCAAGGGCTCCGCCTTTAGTGTAGTAGCCGTGATACCCTGATATTGAAACGATAAGGAATGCAAACACCACTGTTTTAACCAGCGAATAGAAAACATCATAGCCCTCGAAAAAAGCCTTCACTCCATAAATGAACTCAGCCGAAGGTACCATGCCTGTAAGTGATCCTGCAGCCCATCCGCCAAAGTTAGCAACCAGAATGCTGATCATAATAAGGATGGGATTAAAGAACAGACAGGCAACGATTTTAGGGAAAATAAGGAATGTAGCCGAATTTATTCCCATAATCTCCAGCGCATCAATCTGTTCCGTAACTCTCATTGTCCCTATTTCCGACGAAATGCGTGAGCCCACCTTGCCTGCAAGTATCAGCGAAATAATGGTTGGAGAAAACTCAAGCACTACTGATTGTCGCGTGGCATAACCTATGGTGTACACGGGAACCAGTGGCGTATCGAGGTTAAAAGCCATCTGTATTGCAAGTACGGCTCCCATAAAAACCGAAATCAGCACAACTATGCCCAATGAATCGAGACCCAGGTTTTCTATTTCAATCAATATTTGCCTGAAGTAAATAGACTGTTTCTCAGGCTTTTTGAAAACCAGTCGCATCAATTTCACATACCGGCCTATTTCTATAAGGAAATTTTTCATACTGTTATAAACACAAATGCTAAGGTAAGGATTTAACCGCTACCACGATAGTCTTCCCGGGGTATATGGCACTCCT
>CAZJPP010000033.1:0-18266 GCA_964547915.1 uncultured Lentimicrobium sp. | reverse complement strand
TTACAGTGTATCTGATGCTGTCAATAACCAGCTGGCTAAAGCGGCGGTCGAAAGCGGGAGCTTCTGAATTGGGTACTTTTATATAGAAAGGGTCAAATTGCGGAATCAATATTTTGAAGGTGCCATTATCAGGGTCATATTCATTCTTTGCCAAGGCCCAGTTTAAATGTATGTTTACCAGTGAATCGAGCACCTGACGGGTGAAAATGGCTATCTGGGTTTCACGTGTGTGTTCATTTACCCTGAGTTTGTAGTTGTCAGTTCTTTCATACTTGCCTTTCTTTTGCCAGGCATTAATCTTATCTTCAACCGTTTCCTTTATCTCTTCAACAAGGGTAGGCTCGTATTTTATTGTCCGGATGGTGATTGTTGTGTCTTTTGTTGCCAGTCGGGCGTCATCGGTCAGTGATATTTTTAAATTCTGCGCACCTGTAGTAGTCTTAACAGTTGCTTTAACTGATATTTTAAGAAACTGATCCTTTACCAATCCTATGTTGCCAAATTCAGTTTCAGGTTTAAATTCCAGATTGCAGGCAGGATCATCACAGTTTACTGAAACCTTTACATTTCGTGCGACACCCGCTCCCTTATTGCTTACAGTCATCATTATATTTCCGGTCTGTTTGCCGGTAAGGGTCATACTGTTATCAGGATATACAAACCACAGGCTGTCGATAACCAGATATGGTGCGGCCATGGTTTCAATGGTAAAGGATGTATCTTTTAGCGGAAACGGATTATTGGAGAGTATTGCAAAACTTCCGATTTTGAATGTGGCAATATCGCTCCTTAAATTTATATCTGCATTAACGGGTATGGTGCATTTAATCTCTGAATGTGCTTTAATGTCGCCGGCATACTGGTTAGGATTGTAGTATATACCGGGCATATTGCCGGTTTCGGTTACATTAAAGACCAACTTCAGGGCATCGCCTTCACCCGAATTTACAATGTTGAATTTAATGGCAGCCGATTCGGTTCCTTCAAGCACTTTGGTTTTATTGGCATCTTCAAATACCAGGTTGCTGATGCTCAGGATGGGGAATCCCCAGTTCCAGTATTTGATAGTCTTGTCGGTTGAACAGGTTATGAGTTTTTTGTCTGTGTTAAACGTAAGAAAGTTAATACTCCCTGTATGATTCAAACCTGCACTTATTGGCATTGGAATCATTTCTTGTCTGGAATAATTCCATAATCTAAACCGACCTTCAGATCCACCACTTGCAATAAAGTTTCCATCAGGTGTAAATGAAATGCACTTTACCCCATTCTGGTGTGCTTTAATTGTATGTTTGGGTTTTGAAGAGTCGAGTATATCCCAAACTAAAATAGAGCTATCGTCACTAGCGGATGCAATAAGCCGACCATTGGGAGAAAACGCAACCATATTAACACTTTCTTTGTGGCCGGTATACCACTTTATGTCGATGTTTCTGACAACATCCCAAAGAATAACATTTTTGTCCTTTGAGCCCGAAAGAAGAAACTTGCTGTCGGGGCTGAATGCCAATGAATTAACATCATCGGTATGGCCATTGAAGGTCATCATTTCTGAATGGAAGGAGCTTTCATACAGTTTAATTGTACCATCCTTCGACCCCGTTGCAATCCATTTAGTGTCAGGACTAATTGCAATGGTGAGTATTTTATCCTTGTGAGTTGTTGGCAGGTATGTACGGAATCCATTTACAAGATTCCATACCATAAACCTTTTTTCCTTGCCAACGCAATCGAGACCTATATACAACATTGTGCCGTAGGGGTTCAGACACAATGTTGTTATAGGTTCAGTCAGGGTAATTGTGCCCACTAAAGCTTTAGTGGCAGTGTTTGTAACTTCGATTTTATATTTACTTGCCAGTGCCATGGTGTTTGAACCTGCAGGTGCAGAGAATGCTTTTATTTCCAGTGGGCCTGTAGATACAGTGCTTATAATCTGGGCCTTTACAACTATTGCATTGATCATTAAGCTCATGCACAATAGCGTTGATATATAAAATCTTGTTTTCATTTTTGTACCGGTTAAAGGAACTTGAATACTCTGAAATATTGGTTTACTTGTTGAAGTTCATTATGGCCTCAAG
The DNA here is from genome assembly GCA_964547915.1 of uncultured Lentimicrobium sp. Classification (GTDB taxonomy): domain Bacteria; phylum Bacteroidota; class Bacteroidia; order Bacteroidales; family Lentimicrobiaceae; genus Lentimicrobium. The sequence goes on along the minus strand of CAZJPP010000033.1, from coordinate 16,182 downwards.
CTTTTCATGAGCAATCTGAGTTTCTTCGTAGAGTGATTTGCGGATAACTTTTTTGGCAGTTTCAATGGCTGATTCTGTGTCATAAGCCAGTCGTACGTTTGCTTCTACATTCTTACCTATCTTACGGTACATTTCGATCAGCGGAACTACCCTGCCAAGTTCCTGGGCAATTAGGCTCTTTGAGGCGGCAACTGTTTTAGTGACTGAAGCAGCATCTTCATTTGAAAGTTGCTGGGTGGCAATGCTGTTCTCAATAAGTGCAGCGATATTAGTGCTTATCTGACCGGCAAGTTCTAATTTGGCTGTTTCAGTAGCCTGCAGTTTGGCAGCAGTCTGACTTTCGGCAACTGAATTCCCTGTTGCAACAATATACTTTGTTTCACCCTTGTCGTTTTGCTCGTATTGTGTTTTCCATGCATTTTCCAGTTGCTTATCCAGCATAAGAGCTCCGGGAGCAATGTAATAACCTTCTTTTTTGTATTTCTTTGACTCCTGACGGGCACTCTTAAGAGTTTTGCTGGTTACTTTCTTCTCTAACTGACGGTCGGCTTTCTGTGCAAATGTTACACCTGATAAAAGAAAAATTGCTGTTAAGGCAATGATGCATTTTGATGTTGTTTTCATGATCTTGTGGGTTTTAAGGTTAAAAATGAATGTTAATTTCTCATTTGTACCCTTTGGTGAAAGATTGTGACAAATTCTGTGAATTTATTTTTTACGAATGCTAATTCTTATTTTATTGGACTGAAAATCAGTTGATAGCATGCGGCATTCTGATAACCATTCTTTGAAATCTTCAGTGGAAATTGACCTTGGAATAGTGTATCCTGTATCACTTTTTACTGATGCTGTGAGGAAGGGCTTTATGTAGGAATCTGTCGAGAAAACGATGTGAAGCGTATTGTATTCAATTGATTGGTCAGTGTAAAGTACTATTTCATCAACACTTGTCCTGGTTGATTCAGTCCATTTATTATCATAGAAAAGGAGATACTCTTTATCGGCTTCAACTTTTTCAAAGCTTTTGTCTCCTTCACTATCATACGGAAACAGTCTGCGGGTGGTATCGCCTTCTTCAATGTATACTGAAAGGAATCCTGAAACGGGAGTACTGAACCAGAGATAAAGGCTCTGATTGTTTTTAAATTCAACTGAGGCACAGTTAACGTCAGGACATATAAGGGTGAGAGCCTTAAGATTTGCTTTGGTAGTAATCTTCCTTGCTTCTCCTTCAATTTTGCAGGTTATCCAGAGTGTATTTTCCTTCCCGAGGTCGCTATTGATAGTCTGAATATCTTCGGAAAATTTTATGCTGGTTGTCCTTATCCATTCGCCCCTGACCAAAGTGCTGCCAATGATATCATAATTCACCTTTCCGTTTTCTACAGCTATATTGGTTTCCTGCCGGACGTAACTGCCGAAACTCTTGTTCAAAGCATCAATCATTGCAAGTTCTTCGACCATCTGCCTTGCTAAATCTTTTGTGAGATTATCTTCAACTTTTATCTGCGATATTCCCTTAACATGAACAATATCCTGCCCGGATACCATGAATGGGAATGACAGCAGCAATGCTATGCATGTAATTTTAATGTTCATGATTAAGGATTTTAATGATTTTAGGACTCTTACCTTCAACTGATGGCATTATCTTTCCGCAACCTGCACCAAGGTATGTCGGGTCGCAATGGTAGTATGTTCTGTTCTGATAAACCACCGGAGTGCAATCTTTACAGGCAGAAAGGTTCACTCCCAGTGTAACATGGTCGGGATAACATAAACCTATAAGGTGATGGTTGGTATATCTGTTTAAGAGGGCTGCCAGTAAAGCAGTTCTGTCTTCACAGTCTCCAGTACCGTTTTTCAGGACTTCTTCCGCAAACTGATATTTCTCATGACCGAAGTATGTTGCATCAGCTTCATACCTGATAACTTTCTGCACAAACCGCAGCAGCATTGATGTTCTTTCGTCACCGGAGCGGTCATCCAGCAGATCCCTGAACAGGTTATCCAGCTGTTTGGCTACTGAAGCTGACAAAGGCGTATTCAAGTACACACTCATGTCGCAGGGAGGGTAGTCTTTGTAAAAATCAATAAGATTGCTGTTGAGGGTCAGCTTAAGCGTTTTATCATTATTTATATAGATTGATACCGCTTTTGTTTCAAATACTGGTGCTGAATTTATAAGAAATGTAAATCTGTCGCTGTTGCCGGGGTAATCAGCCTGATGGACATAAAGTCTCTCACCGGGTGAAAGCTTGGATTTCCCTATCAGATAGTATTCGTCAGACCCGATGGTAAAGCTCACTTTATAAAGCTGAACATCCGCAGGGACCAGCAGGTAAACATTTCTTGTATTGAAACCGAGCTTTACGTTGATGCCGCTCATTAGTAAAGCAGCCCACAGGAAAGTGTTTATATTGTTATTGTCGGTGTAATAAAAGCCGGCAACTTTTTGAAGGAGTAAATAGTAGCCCCAGTCATTCAGACCATATACGGCAGCTTCTGCTTTAATTTCTGTTAATAATTGCCTGAAAAGATTGCTGGTTGAAGCATCGAGATAAAATTGGGAAACTGACTGTTTGGAAATACCCTGAAGCAACGGCATTGAAATATTGTAGGCGGGTAGTGCGATGTTGCTGCCATAGAATGTTATGGCATTTGTGTACATTACATCTTTCGGCTCGGGCATTGGTTCATTATATCCGGTAACACTGTCCCCAGGTTGTGCCGGAGGCATTGATCCGGGTATAATTATACTGTGGTTTTCATTTGTACTGTCGTTTTCATTTATACTGTCGTTTTCATTTATACTGTCGTTTCCATTTTTATTGTCGCTTTCATTTATACTGCCGCTATCATTTGTACTGTCATTTTCATTTATACTGCCGTTTTCATTTATACTGTCGTTTTCATTTTCAAAAACAGGCTGAATTACAGGTTTTGGTTTCTCGGGAATTAAATTTGGCTTGCCTTCAATTTCCTTCCATGAGTCCTTAAGAAATTCCAGGAAAACTGAATCATTGTGAGCCCTGAAACTATTGAACTCTTCCTGAATGCCGGTTTTAAAATTCCCGAATTCATTTATATAATCTTCTCTCAGCGAGTCATTAATCTGCGCGTGCATCCGGCAACCAATAATCACCAGGATTATCAGTGATAAGATCTTTTTCATGGCTTCTCAGTTACAGTGATACGAATAAGAGTAGTATCATGCATGAATTTCCAGAAGTAAGTACCTTCTTTGAGAGTGCCGGGCATCATCCAGTATTCTTTTGCTTTCTTTCTGATCTTGATCTTTTTGACCAGCATTCCTTTTGAATCATACAGCAATAAGAATTTAGAGGGAATTGTTGCAGGCCATTTGAAGCAGATAGAATCAGTGGTACTCAGCTGACTGAATTCATCAGGAAAAAACTCATCAAAAGTTCCTGTTCCTGTTACTTTATCCCTGTTGGCATAATTTGCCATATCTTCGGCTGATTTCCCGGTAACCGAATCGGAAGGAGAGCCTATTGCTATCTGTTCCAGATCTTCAAGGGACCGGTTATCGAAAATCATGATACTGCCGAAAACCGCTATGGCGAGAATTACTGCCGCTGCGGCAATCATTCTGTAATTGCTGTTTAGCCATACTCTCCTGGAATTGCTCTTAGTCTTCTCTTCAGATACAGCGGCTGCTATCTTTGTTTTGAGTTCATTGATGCGGTAACTTGTGGTATAAAGCTCCTGAAGCTTTTTCCTTTCTTCGAACGACTTCCTGAGTTCGGGATCGGTGTTTAGCAGTTCCTCAAACTCTTCTCTCTCACGGTCATTCATTGATCCGTCAAGATAGTCTTCTATTTGGTCGAAATGATCTTTTTTCATGGCCCGGAAGATTTAAGTAGTTGAAGTCATCATGAATGAATAATCATTTACCATAAGGGCCCTGAGCTTACTAAGGCACCTTTTAAAGCGTTGCCTTGCATTATCGGGCTCAATACCCAGAATATCAGAAATCTCCTCGAAGCGAACTGTGGAGTTGTTTGTTGGAATGTTTGCTGGCGCTACATCTAAACCTCTGTTAGCTTCGAAGCGAGCAGACTGTGTCAATCCAAACCTGAGGTTTATAATCTCGCGGCATTTGTCCTCCATCTTTTTAATAATTGACAGCATGCAACTGATCTGATCCTCATTACCGGGGTAAACTTCTTCGATTACATCATAATGTTCGAGGTCGGAAAAGATCAGTTTTTTCTGCCGGTCAAGCTTCTTAAGGCAAAGGTTGCGGCATATAGCCACAAAATAAGTCTGGAAAGAAGAATCGCCTTTAAAACGGCCTTTTTCAACATTCAGGGTAGCAGCAATCAGCCCTTCCTGGAAAATATCATCAGTTACAAGCTGGTTATTGTGAAAACCGGCGACAATTGATCGCACCGATGCGAAATAGTACTTATAAATGAACCTGTACATTTTATCCTCCCTTTTTAAGATCCCATTAAGAATCTGTTGTTCAGTTAAGTTTGAAGGTTTGTACTCAACCGAACGAAAATGTGACAGGATAGCTAACTTTTTTTCTACAGACACGGGTAATCTATAAAAAGTATAAAATTGTGGGGGGCTGGATGTAAATGTAGGAAGAAAAAATAAAAAATCTATTGATTTCTTATATCAATTGTTCTTAGTTCTGAAAAAAAGTTCAGTGTTTTTTTGCAGTCAGCCTTCAGCACTCAGCAATCAGTGGTTCGTCGTTCAGGGTTCAGCGAAAAGCAGTCAGCCTTCAGCACTCAGCACTCAGTGGTTCGTCGTTCAGCGTTCAGAGTTCAGCAGTTCAGCGTTTCAGAGTTCCAGTGTTTTCAATGTTTCAGCGTTTCGGAGTTCCAGCGTTAGTGACGATGGATGGGACTGAATGCTGATTGCCGAGTGCTAAATGCGAAAGGAGAAGGATCGGCCTAGGGTACTGGAGCGTTAAAAATTTAAGCTTGTTTCCAGTACTCACGCTGTCAAAGGGCACTGTTTGAGACGTCAAATGTATTGTTCAGCGTACAGCGTTCAGCAGTTCAGAGTTCTAGAGTGTTAGCATTCGTATCGAGGGATGAAACTGAATGCCGAATGCTAACGGCTGAATGCTTAATTACGAAGGAATGATAAAGGATCGGCCTAGGGTTGTAGGGCGTTAAGAATTTTGAGGAGCAGCCGTTAAAAAAAATCTGCTGTTCGAAGCGCCTGAAGATGATAGATAGAAGAAGTGGTTAAATAGCAGAGAAGAAAAATAGATAGAAGGCAAGTTAGATTTTTTAGGCTGAGACGAAAAAATTTAGCCCGAAGACCCAAGCCGTGATTTTTTTGCTACTTTTTTGATCTAGCAAAAAAGTAGAAGAAGATTGATGAAGAAAAAAAAAGATTAGTGAATAGAAGAATGAAAGAAGATCGATGAAAGAAAAAAGGAAGATTGGTGAAGAAAAGAGAATTAGTTAATGTGTTTAGAATGAGAAAACTGAATGTCGATTGCTGAGCGCTAAATGCTGATTGCTGATTGCTGAATGCTCAATAGCAAAAAAGTAGAAAAAACATTGTACTTTTGTCACTTGTTAGATTTAAAGAAAAATAATGCGGGCTCCACGTCACGCATTTTTTATCATAAAATCAACGAAAAAACCCTAATACTCATTAACATTTATTACCATGTTCAAGAATTACAAGAAATTTTTCATGATGCTGATGATGGCCCTGGCTTTCGCAGGCTTGCGTGCAGAAGCTCAGACTATCTTTACTCAGTGGGACTTTGAAGGTGATGTATATACTCCTTCAACCGGATCCGGTGTTTTTGACTCTATCGGTGGTGTTACCACAGCTTTTGTTTCGGGTAATCCCGGAAGGGCCCTTAATACAACTACCTACCCCGCTCAGGGTGTTGGCTCAGGCACTGCAGGTGCGCAGTTCTCTGTTCCTGCAACCGGTCAGGAAGGTATTACAATTACCTGGGATAACCGCCATAGTAATACTGCTGCTAATCGCCTGAGATTACAGTATACTACCAATGGAACCGACTGGGTTAACTTTGACGCTAACGAAAGCAATGCTACCAATACCAACCTTGATGGTACTGTTAACCTTGGTTTCGACAATGGTCGCTATGTAACTACCCAGACCGCTGCAGCTTTCTTTAAGAGAAGCGCTGATTTGTCATCGGTTTCCGCAATTGATAACAACGCTAACTTTGCCGTTCGTTTTGTTACTGAATTTGAAACCGCTACCGAGTATGGTGCTTCAAATACTGCCAATACCTATGGTGAAGCCGGTACTATCAGATATGATAACGTTACTTTCCTTGCCGGTGGCGGTGGAGGACCAACTCCTACTTTAAGTGTTAATCCTTCTTCTTTGAGCGGCTTTACTTACCTTATCGGTGAAGGTCCGTCAGAAGCTCAGACTATTTCTGTTTCAGGTTCTAATCTTGACCCTGCAGCAGGTGACATCACTGTTACTGCTTCTACCGGTTTTGAGGTTTCAGGCGACGGTTCAACTTTCGGAAGCACCGTGGTTCTTCCTTATACAAATAATGAATTGGCTGCAACTGTAGTTTCTGTACGTATGGCAGCTGATCTTCCTGTAGGAACATATCAGACTACCATTAGTGTTACAGGTGGTGGTGCTCCTGATTTCTCTGTTTCAGTTGCCGGTTCAGTAACCAGCGGAATGGAACCTGGTCTTGGTTCAACAATAATGCCTCGTTTCATTGAAGGTAGTGTTCCAAATCCTAATCGTCTTCCTTTCGCATATCAGGCAACACTTGTTAACCTGATGCCCGAAGCTACTTATCGTTATTATAACCGCGTTGTTCTCGAAACTGAAGCTCCTACTTCAAACGGTGCAGGTAATATTATTTTTGTAAACGGTGATGGCACTATCACACGTACTTCTTCGCCAAATCTTGGTACAGCCGGTGCTTATGGTGAGTTTACCACTGATGCCGAAGGTAGCTACACAGGTTGGTTTATGACTGAGCCTACCGGAAATGCTACTCGTTTTAAACCGGGTACTGAAATCTTCATGCGTATAATTCTGAATGATGGTGCTGAAGGTACTGTTGAGGCTACTCGTTTAACTGCTACCGATGCTGTGAAGGTTATTGCCTTAACTACTACTGTTTCTGATACTGCCGGTACTGCAATCAGGGGTATCAGCGATTTTTCTGCAAAGAATTTTGTATTCCTTTATGATAATGTTGATGGTACAGGCCGCCCGGTATACGGAACTCATGTTGAGGTTTCAGGTCTCGACTTTGCCGCAGCGGGTAATTATGCTCCGTTCTATCTTGCTGACGTTGCTGCTCATGCCGGCGCATGGGGTGGTATCGTTCCTAATGTAAATGCTGCAGGTATTCAGAGAATTGAAGAAAGAAGTCTCGAAACAGGTAATGTTGTTAGTTCTCAGACTGCTGCCAACGGAATTTGGGGTACCACTGATACCAAGAATCCTACCGGAGGACTCGAAGGTGTTCTTGTTATCAATAATATTGTTGGTTTACCCGACATTTCAGATGATCAGGCTAAGGTTTATGTTTACGACAATGTTCTCAACATTTCACTCGATAGACATTTAACAGGTACCGTTCAGGTAATTGACCTCAGAGGTCGCGAAATGTCTTCATTCAATATGAATGGAACGGTTGGTTCATACCGACTGGATGTTCCGGGTGGAGTTTACGTGATCAGGGTTACTACTCCTGAAGGTGTATTTACCAAAAAGGTTTTCGTGAAATAGTTTATTGTTTTCACTTATAGAAAACACCTGCTTTCTTTACGGAGAGCAGGTGTTTTTTATTTCTATCATTTGATTAGAGGAAGTGCATATAATTTGGAACCGCTTGTTTCTTTCAGGAGATTAAGCGTTTTTTAGAATATTCCGAATAGTATTGAAGTGAAGAATGTCATTAAGGCAAGCTTCTTTAATTCAGGGTCGAGTGATGCAGGGGAGGAGTCGGTTAGTACCTTGCGGAGATGGATAATAAAGAATGGCAGTGTTATCAGGAATATCCATTGTAAAGCACTTGTATAATGTACAACCCTGTAGGCTATGAAGCATATCCAGGCTGCGACAATGAGTGAAGTGTGGTATGCCAGGGATTTCCTGATGCCCATGATTACTACAAGTGTTCTTTTTCCTGATGCTGAATCACCTTCTCTGTCGCGCATGTTGTTCAGATTCAGAACGGCAGTGCTTAATAGTCCGACTGCCGAAGCAGGTAATAGCACTGATAGTTCAATCTGACCGGTATGCAGAAAATATGTTCCTAAAACACCCGTTAATCCGAAGAACAGGAATACGAACAGGTCGCCGAATCCAATGTACCCGTAAGGGTTTTTACCCACGGTATATTTTATGGCTGCTGCCAGTGCTGCTAGTCCCAGAAGGAAAAAGACAATGCCTGTGGCATTTAATCTGAAGTCGAATCCATATGCAATGAGGAGTATACCTGAAATAAGTGCCAGTATTGAGGTTATCACTACTCCTGCGAGCATTGACCTGAGGGGTATGGCTCCGCTCTGAACCGCTCTTTCGGGTCCTTTCCTGAGTTCGTTGTCCATTCCGTTTACCGAATCGCCATAGTCGTTTGCCAGATTCGACAGTACCTGCAGGAACAGGGTGGTTACCAGTCCCAGAATCATCACAGGCAATCGGAATGGCAAATCCTGCCATGCAATCAGGCTTCCAAGCAGTGTACTTGTGAATGCCAGGGGAAGAGTGCGCGGACGGGCTGCATGAACCCATGCCTTCACATTAATCATGGAAATTTCGGGTATTTTGTAAAATCAGGGTCTCTTTTTTCAAGGAATGCCTTGCGGCCTTCCTGGGCTTCTTCGGTCAGATAGTAGAGTAGGGTGGCATTGCCTGCAAGTTCCTGTAACCCTGCCTGTCCGTCGAGTTCTGCATTGAGCGCAAGTTTGATCATTCTTAATGCCAAAGGACTGCGTTGCATCATTGTCTTGCACCAGTCAACAACTTCGTCTTCGAGTTGATCCACCGGCACTACCTTGTTAACCAGTCCCATTTCGAGTGCTTCGGCAGCGGAGTATTGCCTGCAAAGGAACCATATTTCACGAGCTTTTTTCTGCCCTACTATTCTTGCCAGGTATGATGAACCAAAGCCTGCATCAAAGCTTCCGACTTTTGGACCTGTTTGTCCGAAGATTGCATTTTCCGATGCTATTGTCAGGTCGCATATCACGTGTAAAACATGCCCGCCACCTATTGCATATCCGTTAACCATTGCCACAACGGGTTTAGGCAGTGAGCGTATTAGTTTTTGCAGGTCAAGCACATTCAGGCGTGGTACGCCGTCTTTACCGACATAACCACCATGTCCTTTGATATTCTGGTCGCCGCCGCTGCAGAATGCTTTGTCTCCTTCGCCTGTTATAACCACTGTGCCAACAGTGTCTGCTTCACGGCAGTAGTGCATGGCATCAATCATTTCTTTAATTGTGTCGGGCGTGAAGGCATTGCGGTACCTTGGCCTGTTGATGGTTATTTTGGCGATTCCTTCGAAGTACTCAAACTTGATTTCTTCGTATTCTTTTATGGTTGTCCAGTTTCTTTTTTCTTTCATTGTTTGTATTTTAAATAGCTTTAAATACGCGGTTTGTCGGCGTTTTTCTCGAGATAACTGAAGTACTCTTTCATAGCATTGGCCGATTCAATATTCGGCGTTACTATCTCCAGAATTGCCGGCCTGCCGGTGTCTTCATATTTGAAGAAGTCGGGCAGACTTGCTGTAAGTGCGGCTTCAGTATCTACTTTGGTATATTGTATGTTAAAGTTTCGTGCAATTCCTTCTGCATCAAGATCATGCACGGTTTCAATGTATGGTTCCAGTGCATCGTAATTTGATGGGCCCTCAATTATCCGGAATATATTTCCGCCCTTATTGTTTATGACGATAATCCTGAATGATCCGGGTAAATGTCTGTTCCATAATGAATTGCTGTCGTACAGGAATCCCATGTCGCCCGTAATGGCAATGGTTAGTCCCCGGTGGTTGACAGCATACCCTGCAGCTGTTGAAACACAACCGTCAATTCCGCTGGTGCCTCTGTTGCTGAAGAATTTTGTTTTGTGCTGATGGTCGAAAAGCTGCGCATATCTTACCGGTGTGCTGTTGGCCAGATGTATATGGGCGTCATTCGGAGCCATTTCAAATATGTGATGATAAGCTTTAAGGTCAGTGAATGGAAGCTCACTGATGTATTTATCGTGTAAAATACTTGCAATTTCGTCGGCATGTTTCCATCGCGCCAGATATGTGCTGATTGGCAGGTCGTCGGTTGTTATAATCTTTTTCCTCTTGTCAGGCAGTGCCATTCCGGGGATGGAATGTGCCATCAGTTGCTCAAGAAAATCATCCGGTTTAACCGGGATGGTTGTCGTAAGCGACTTAAAGGTATCCATATGAAATTCATCGGTATCCTGATTTACGTGCCAGTGTTCATTGGGGCGAAGGTTCCTGAGTAAGGCCTTTATCTTTTTTGATACAATGGCTCCGCCAATAGTCAGCAGTATTTCGGGTTTAAAGTATTGTTTTCTTTCAACGGCTATCTGGGTAATGGCTCTGTCGATACATGCTATATAGCGGCTGTTGGGAATGTTTGATGTGCATTCCGTAAGAACCGCAACTGTAGTGTCGTTGGATAATTCTTCAAGCAGCAGGGTGGTCTTGTTGTCAGGATTAAGCTGACCGACTAAGATTAACTTGGATGCAGCAGCATTCCATTTCTCTGCAAGCCTGGTCATTGTATCGATGTTCACCCTTGATTCCACATTTGCCAGCTCAATAATCCTGACATCCGAGAGATTAAGATTGGTTTTCAGGTCATACAATGGCTCTTCGATAGGAATATTTATATGTACAGGGCCCGGAGCAGGATTGAGTGTACGGTCAATGGCTTCGTTGATAATTCTGTCGACATACCATTCATCGTCCTGACTCTTGATCATTGAAGGCAGCTGGAAGCTTTTCCTGATATAGTTGGCGTAAATGTTTTTCTGTCTTATTGTTTGGCTGTCGCCTTGGTCAACAAGGTATTCCGGGCGGTCAGCAGTAAGCACAAGAAGAGGAATCTTCTGATAGTAAGCTTCGGCAATAGCAGGGGCATAATTAAGAGCAGCAGTTCCGCTGGTACAAAGTAAAGCCACCGGTTTCCCGGATTTCATTGACAGGCCTAGGGCCACAAATCCTGCGCTGCGTTCATCAGGCACACTCAGCATTTCAAGATCTTTATTGGTGTCCATGATTATTATGACCGGTGCATTACGCGAGCCCGGGGACACTACAACCTGGGTGATTCCCTTTGATTTAAGAATATGGGAGAGCCTGAGAATGTGTTGTTTATTCATTACTGCTTTTCATATCTAATGTGCTAAGTTCTGTAATTTTTCAATCTCAGCCAACAACGTGCGGCTTTTAATTAATGTTTCCTGCCACTCTTTGAGGGGTTCTGAGTCTTCGGTAATTCCACCTCCCACATAAAGAGCAGCGTCATCCCCAATTGCCTGCATGCAGCGCAAATTAACAAATAGCGATGCAATTGGTTGTGCGATCGCGGCCTTTTTTATTGATGGTTTATGAATGTTTACGGGACCCAGATAGCCGGTATAGTATGAACGGTCGTAGTTTTCGATGTCCCGTATCATCAGTCTTGCTGTTTCTGTTGGCCAGCCGCATACTGCCGGTGTGGGATGCAGGGCTTTAAGAAGTTGAGTTACTCCGCCATCTGTTAATGCAGTGAAGTCAGTGCAGATGTGTTCAACGTTACCTGCACGTGAGGTGTGCTTTTCGCTTTGCCATATTTCCTTGCAACCTGTCTCTGTGAGCTGCTGATGTATGTAATTGGCTACCCATTCCTGCTCTGCCTGTTCTTTAGCTCCCCATGGTTCGGTTGCTCCCGAAGGCCTTGTGCCTGCCAGTGCCATTGTTCGTATTTTCTGTCCTGAACCGGGTGTGTTGGTTCCTTCGACTGACAGAAGCAATTCGGGCGAAGCACCAATCCATAGGCCTGTGCCCGGAAACTGAAGAATGTATACAAATGCTGCCGGAAATCTGGCCACCAGTCTCTGATATAGCATCGGGGCTTCAGTGTTCGCATGGAAAGGAATGCGCAGTGGTCTTGAAAGTACAACTTTCGATACCTGCTTTTCAGTGCATGCCCTGATTGCTTTTTCCACCTGTTCAATGTACCTGGTCTTTGTTACAGGCTGTGGGAGCTCAGGACCGGCATTCTGAGGTTTGCTGAACAGCTTTATTTGTTCTTCAATTTTACTGAATTCTTTCTCGCTGATTGTGTCTCCTTCAATAACCCGGTCGGCCTTAAGCTGGTATGCGGGGTGGTTGTCATTGCTCCCGAAAGGCGCAAATATGAATCCCGGTTCCTTAGTCAGTGAGTAATCATCGGTAAGTGTCTGCGGAAGCGTATTGCTGAAGATTGTTATTGGCTTTTCAGCACCCGGAAGCCGGTATGTTACAAAAGGATAACCTTTAATAATGCAATATCTGTGAATTTCACTGAGTTCCATACTTAATCAGGCACGGGTGTTACTTTTTTGTTATAACCATTACTGTAAGTCGTGAAATACATGTGGTTTGGCCTTCTTCATTGCTTATCCTGATATCCCAGACGTGCAGTTTACGCGAACGGGAAACAAGTGTGGCTTTGCCGGTTACAATTCCTGAAGTTGCCTTGCGGACATGGGTTGCGTTGATTTCTATGCCCACGATAGAATGTGTTTCGGGATTCACCAGGGTGAGTGAGGCCATGCTTCCGAGTGTTTCGGCAAAGGCAGCCGATGCGCCGCCGTGCAATAATCCTAAAGGCTGGCGTGTTCTTTCGTCGACGGGCATTGTCCCCATAAGGTAATCTTCGCCTTGTTCGGTGTATATAATGCCCAGGTTTTCAACAAGGGTTCCCTTCGAGAGCCGGTTCATTTCATCGAGGGTCATTGTGGAAGTTGCATGCATATTCATATTTTGTATTCTTAGGTTGCAAAGGTAAAACAAAGACCGGGCACAAACTCTCACCATAACAATCCTTGAGCAGAAAAGTTAAATATGTAAATTTGCACCACAAAACTTAAAGATATGGAAACTGTAAGACGAATTATTGAGCCGGAACCTGTTTATACTACCCGCCTGGTTAAAAGTGAAGATTTGAATCATCATGGAACATTGTTTGCCGGAAGAACTGCCGAGTGGTTTGTTGAGTCGGGATTTCTTGCCGCCGCAACTACTCTTACCCCAAAAAATGTAGTGTGCTTAAAGGTTCATGGTATGTATTTCTCCAAACCTGCACGACCCGGTGATATTCTTAGGTTTTCGTCGAAGCTTATCTTTGCCGGCCGCACTAGTCTCACCAGCTGGGTGGAGGTGATAATGAAGGGGCATACCGATCCTCTGGTAAGCGGATTTGTTACTTTCATTAATGTGGATGAAAATACCAGGCCTTGCCCTCATAATCTTGAGATACATCCTGTAACTGATGAAGATATCAGGCTCAACAAAGAGGCCGCTTCCTTAAAGCGTTGATAATTGAAAGAAAAATAGTAAGTTAGCTGAATAAAGCAATACAAAAATTTTATCCCGATGGAGTATCAGATTCTTAAACCTGCCAGAGAAGGCAATATTGCTCTGGTTACCATAAGCAGGCCACAAGCCCTTAATGCATTAAACAGCAGTTTTTTTAACGAAATGGATCATTATATCGATTCTGTTTCTAAGGAAGCCGATGTCAGGGCTTTGATTATCACCGGTGAAGGTAAGGCTTTTGTAGCCGGTGCCGATATAGCCGAAATGGTTAACATGAGCGGCGATGAGGCCCGTGCTTTCTCACGCAGGGGTCAGGAGGTCTTTAATAAAATCAGCTCTCTGCCATTCCCGGTAATTGCTGCTGTTAATGGTTTCGCACTTGGCGGCGGATTGGAACTGGCAATGTCATGCGATATCCGTATCGCTTCTTCAAATGCTAAATTCGGTCAGCCTGAAGTGGAACTGGGATTAATTCCCGGATATGCAGGTACCCAGAGACTTCCAAGACTTACTAACCTATCCGATGCCCTGTGGCTGCTCACATCAGCCGAAAGGATTGATGCCGCTACTGCTCTGCAGATGCGCCTGGTTCAGAAGGTTACTGAACCTGAATTGCTAATGGATGAGGCACTTAAGCTTGCCGGTATGATTGCTGCCCAGGGACCAATGGCAGTGAGACTGGCAAAGGCAGTTACACGTGCAGGTATTGAAGTTGCATTTTCCGATGGCGAAGCTATGGAGTGCAAACACTTTGGCGATCCTTTCGGGACTGAAGGTACCGAAGGCATGAAGGCTTTCCTTGAAAAGAGAAAACCTAACTGGTAATTTATTCAGTATAAACCACAATTAACCTATCATTTAATAAGTAAAAAGATATAACCATGGATTATAATCAGAGAATTCAAAACGTTACAGTGCTGGGAGCAGCAGGAAAGATGGGCAGCGGAATCCTTCTGCTGATGGCTCTCGAAATGGCCGATCAGAAACTCAAACCGGAGAATAAGGATAAATCGTTTGTGCTTAATGCTGTTGATGTTACTTCAGGTGCTTTGCCGGGTCTTATGAATTATATCCGCACCCAGGTGCTTAAAGCTGCCGAAAAGAAGGTTGTTGCTTTACGCGCTGTTTATGCCGACCGGAAAGACCTGATTGAAAATTCTCAGATTATTGATGAGTATATTAATGAGGTTATGACGCTTATTCGTCCGGGCACAAGGATTGAAGCAGCATATGAGAGTACGCTGATTTTTGAGGCAGTGAGTGAAAATGCCGCTCTTAAGGCTCAGTTATTTACCCAGATTGACAAGAACAACAGCCTTGCACCGTGGTTCTTTACAAACACTTCATCAGTTCCTATTGCCGGTTTAAACGAGAAGGCTTCATTGGATGGCCGTATTCTTGGATTCCACTTCTACAACCCGCCTGCAGTTCAGAAGCTTGTTGAGCTGATTACCATTAAGCAGAACCCTGCAGGTATGAAGGAATTTGCTATGCAGCTGGCTTCGAATCTCAGGAAAATTGTTGTTCCTTCAAACGATATTGCAGGTTTTGTTGGCAATGGCCATTTTATGCGCGATGCTCTTTATAGTCTGGAGAAATCAAAAGAGCTGTCTGCTCAGATGCCTCTCCACGAAGCTGTGTATGCGGTTAATAAGGTGAGCCAGGACTACCTGATGCGTCCCATGGGAATATTTCAGCTTATTGATTATGTGGGTGTTGATGTGGTGAGATTTATCATGAATGTAATGGATCCGTACATGCCCGATGAGAATCTGCACAGCGATATTCTTGACGCACTGTTTGACCTGGGTGTTAAGGGTGGCCAGTTTGCCGATGGAAGCCAGAAGGATGGTATTCTCCGCTATGAGAAAGGCAAACCTGTTGCTGTTTACAGTCTTGAAAAGAAGGACTATGTTCCGTTCAGCACATTCAGCGAAAAGACTGACGGTTGGCTGGGCGCAATGCCTGCTGAAGTTATTGCATGGAAGAATCTTATAAGAATGCCTGATAAGGACGAGGCAGCCGCCAAAGCCTTTACAAGTATAAAGAATGCCACTAATGTGGGATCAAGGCTTGCTGTTGAGCATGCCCGCCGTTCAAGGGAAATAGGACTTCAACTTGTTAACACAGGTGTTGCAGCTTCTGCAAAGGATGTTAATACAGTTCTTGCCACCGGTTTCTTCCATGCTTACGGTCCAGTAAACGAATTTGTTGTTTAACGCTAAAAACCCCTGACACTATGAAACTTCGCAAAAAGGTATATATGGCAGCCGGCTACAACACCATCTCCATGGGCACAGGCCGCAAAGAGTTTAATCCCAAAAAGGAACGCCCGGGACTTGAGCATTACATGAAGGAAGCAGGACAAGGCACTCTGAAGCAAATTGGTGGTGCAAACCATGTTGACGAAGGCGTTGTTGGCAACTTTATGGCAGCAAGGTATAATAACCAGGGGCATTTGGGTGCTTTTATGGGAATGATTGACCCGGCTCTGCGACTTAAACCTGCTATCAGTGTTGAGGGTGCTTGTGCTTCAGGCGGACTGGCTCTTGTAACAGGGATTAAGTCTGTGCTTGCCGATACCGCTGAAACTGTTCTGGTTGTTGGGGTTGAGGTGCAAAATA
>CAZJPP010000032.1:0-18416 GCA_964547915.1 uncultured Lentimicrobium sp. | reverse complement strand
TTGGCACCCGGTTCTTTGGTACGGTCTAAAACACAAACGCGCTTAACCGATTTAGGCATTACATTGAAGAAGTATTTGGTAGAGAATGGTCTGTACAAATGAACAGAAACCAAACCTGTTTTTTCACCTTTGGCATTCAGATAATCGATAACTTCTTTAATAGTTTCGGTAATTGAGCCCATTGCTACAATTACATTCTCAGCATCGGGAGCACCATAGTAAGTAAATGGGTGATATTCTCTTCCGGTTAGTTTAGAAACTTCCTGCATGTATGATTCAACCATATCGGGCAGGCTGTTGTAGAAACTATTTGCAGCTTCTCTTGACTGGAAGTAGATATCGGGATTTTGTGCAGTTCCACGGGTTACAGGGTTCTCAGGATTGAGAGCTCTGTTTCTGAATTCTTTTACAGCATTCCAGTCGAGGAGCTTTGCAAGGTCTTCAGTTGAAGGAGCTTCAGCTTTCTGAATTTCATGGGATGTGCGGAATCCATCGAAAAAGTGAAGGAAAGGAACACGTGAACGAATTGCTGTAAGATGAGCAACTGCGGCAAGGTCAAAGATTTCCTGAACACTTCCGGTAGCAAGCATTGCAAATCCGGTTTGACGAGTGGCGTAAACGTCGGAATGATCACCAAAAATAGAGAGTGCCTGTGCAGCAAGACTTCTTGCTGATACATGGAACACTGCAGGGAGTAATTCACCTGCCATCTTGTACATATTAGGGATCATTAATAAAAGGCCCTGCGATGCAGTGTAGGTTGTAGTTAAAGCACCGGCTTGTAAAGAGCCATGTACTGCTCCGGCAGCTCCTGCTTCTGATTGCATCTCGGCAACTTTAACAGTTTCACCGAAAATATTCTTACGGCCATGTGCCGCCCATTCATCAACGTACTCAGCCATTGTAGAAGATGGGGTGATAGGATAAATGGCAGCTACTTCACTAAACATATACGCGATATGCGCTGCTGCATAATTTCCGTCACAGGTAACAAAATTTTTCTTCTGTGTCATATCAATTTTATTTAAAACACTCATTTACAATACTTTTGGTATTCCTCCAAAAAGTACTGCAATATTACTACATTTTAACTTATCGGTGAATCAACTGCTTCGTAAATCATTGAGCAACACCTAATTTATAATCGTTTTAAATTATTGCAGTTTCTACGCGGTGTTTGGTAACTTTTTGCCAACAAAATAACACTGCTGTTGTTAGTTTGAAAAACCAAGCAAGGAGAACAAATGACTGACGGCACTATTTATTACATGGGGATTAAGCTCGCAAATCCCATTATCATTGGCTCGAGCAACATGGTCGATAAACCGGCCACTTTAAAGCAACTACAGGATGCCGGCGCTGCCGCTGTCGTTTTTAAATCCCTTTTTGAAGAACAAATCCAGCTGGAAAGTCTTCAATTCGATTCCGAAATGGAGTTATTTAATGAACGTAATGCCGAATCAGTTAGCTTGTTTCCCGGTATGGAACATGCAGGCCCTGCAGAGCATTTATACAAACTCGAACAAGCACGGAAAAGCATTTCCATTCCTCTTATCGGAAGCTTAAACTGCGTTTTCACAGAAACATGGATTAATTGGGCCATCCAGATGGAAAAGACCGGAATTGATGGTCTGGAACTTAATTTCTTTGGTATCCCCCGCGACTTCGAAACTATGGCCGACAGCATTGAAAACGAACAAGTAAACATTGTGAGAGAAGTTACAAAGGCTGTTTCAATACCGGTGAGTGTTAAACTCAGTCCTTTCTATACCAACACACTTAATGTAATAAAAAGAATGGAGGAGGCCGGCGCTAAGGCCTTTGTGTTGTTTAACCGTATGTTTGAGCCTGATATCAGTATCAACTCATTAAAGCACATTTCGCCTTTCAATCTAAGTGACCATGGTGATTATCGCCAGTCTCTCCGTTATATCGGCATCCTGCATAATAATGTAAATGCATCATTAATCGGATCAAACGGAATCCACACGGGTTATGATGTTGTGAAACTTCTGCTTGCCGGTGCTGATGCAGTTCAGATTGTGTCGACTGTCTATCTGAACACTCCCAATGTTATCAGCGACATCCTATCGGAAATCAGGCAGTTCATGAGCGACAATAAGTATAACTCTTACAGCGACTTCAGGGGATTGCTATCAAAGAAAAGCACTAAAGATCCTTTCGTTTACAAGAGAGCTCAATACATTGAATTGTTGTTGCATTCTGATAAGATTTTCAAGAAAGGGAATATTGTTTAGTTGTTCTTCCAATGTAAACTATACACGTATTAATGTACTCCATTAAATGATTTTTGAGTACTTTAGCAGCCTGAATTTTACTTACTCCTGCTGCTTTTTATGTATACGCTGTATAAAAAAGAAATACTAAGCTTTCTGAACTCTTTAATAGGCTATGTTGCCATTATAGTGTTCCTGATAATTAACGGGCTTTTCCTATGGGTTTTCCCCGCCGGATTCAATGTCGTTGAGTTCGGGTATGCTTCTCTCGACAACTTCTTTGTCATGTCGCCCTTTGTCTTTCTGTTCCTGGTTCCGGCCATCACTATGCGCTCATTTGCAGATGAAAAGAGATCGGGGACTATTGAAATTCTGGTAACAAAGCCGCTGACCGATTTTCAGATCATAATGGCCAAATACCTGGCAGGTGTAACTTTGGTAGTCTTCTCCTTGCTACCTACACTTATTTATGTTTTCTCGGTTTATCAATTAGGACTGCCTAAAGGTAACCTCGATTTTGGAGGCTTATGGGGGTCATATATCGGGCTGTTGTTTCTCGCATCAGCCTTTACAGCTATCGGACTATTTGTATCATCAATAACTGATAATCAGATAGTGGCATTTATTTCGGGACTGGTAATTTGTTTTTTTGCTTACATAGGATTTGATCTTATTGCCGATTTAACTTTCACAGGCGATTCCGCACTTTTCATTAAATCACTTGGCATTCAGGAGCATTACGCATCTATGAGTCGTGGGGTGCTCGACACTCGTGATATTATTTACTTTCTCAGTCTTATAATTTTATTTTTCCTGCTTTCAAAAATATCGCTCGAAAGCCGGAAATGGGAAAAATAGAAACTTACCATTGAAACTTTTCCCAATCGGTTACTTTTATGGAAAAAACTAAAGTAAAAAAGAAAGACCCCCGCCTCGATAGCCTTGTTCAACTTTTCGGGGGTATCATTATCATAATCCTGATAAACGTTATCGGGTCATTCCTCTTCACCCGGGTAGACCTGACTTCCGAAAAACGATATACGCTATCACCTTCAACACGGCAACTGCTAAGGGAAACAGACGACATTTATTACTTCAAAGTTTATCTTGAAGGAGAGTTCCCATCAGGTTTCAAAAGACTTTCACAATCAACCAGAGAAATGCTCGATGAATTCAGGGCATACAGTGATAACATTCAGTATGAGTTTATCAATCCTACAGCCTCTGATGACGCTAAGACAAGAAAAGAGATACAGGATCGTCTGATTGAGCAAGGATTGGTTCCAACTGACCTTGCAGTGAGAACAAAGGAAGGCCAGAAACAACAAAGCATTTTCCCCGGGGCACTGGTTACTCATAAAGGAAAAACAATTCCGCTTTCTCTCCTGGCAAATCAACTGGGCGCACCTCCTGAGGCTATTATAAATAATTCAATTCAGGCTCTTGAGTACAATCTGCTAAGTGCTGTAAGACGTCTTGGAACAACTTCAAAGCCTAAGATTGCATTTACTCAGGGACATAGTGAGCTGACAAAACTTGAGACAGCTGACATAGCAAATGCCCTCTCAGAATACTACAATGTTGAGTACACCGAAATTAAGGGTCAGATCAATTCTCTTACCGACAGAGTTGAGGTTGACGGCGGCAAGTATAATATCATCAATAAATATGAAGCGATAATAATTGCCAAACCCGATTCAGTATTCAGTGAGAAAGATAAGTTCATCATTGACCAGTATGTTATGAGAGGTGGCAAAGTACTATGGCTTATAGATCCTGTGTTTGCTTCAATGGATAGTCTTCAGACCGCTAACAGAACAGTCGGAATTACCAATGATATCAACCTGAATGATCAGTTATTCAAGTATGGAGTGCGTCTTAACAGTAATTTACTGATGGACCTTTCTGCATTGCCTATTCCAATGGTAACAGGATATATGGGGAACCAGCCTCAGTTCACATTCCTACCATGGCCGTATTTCCCTGTTCTAACCTCCACTGAATCACATCCTATAGTTAAGAACATCAATGCTATAAAAAGTGAATTTATAAGCAGTATTGACACAGTGGGTGCTGCAGGTATTAAAAAGACAATACTCCTCAGGACATCCCAATACACAAGAATTGCCCAGACACCTGTAATGATAACTCTTGAAATATTGGGCAGAGACCCTGATACAAAAGATTATTCTGAAGCTCCCCAGGCGGTAGCAGTTCTTCTTGAAGGACAGTTCAATTCAGTTTTCACCAATAGAATTCCGAAGGAAATATCACAGGCGCCCGAAATAGGTTTTACAGGCCAGAGTCCTGAAACACGAATGATAGTGATTGCAGATGGTGATATGATTAAGAACCAGGTTCAGTTTTCAGCCGGTACTTACTCCCCTCTCCCACTGGGATATGACAGGCACACGGGGCAGACATTTGGCAATAAGGAACTAATACTCAATGCAGTTAATTATCTTTGCGATGATGCAGGGCTAATGGCTGTGAGATCAAGAGAGCTTAGACTCAGAGCTTTGGATGTTAATAAAGCACGCGAAAATCTCCTGTCGTGGCAATTAATCAACATTCTGGTGCCTATTGCATTGATTATCATCTTTGGTATAATACAATTTACAATTAGAAAGAGACGTTACAGCAGGTAATAAACAATACTACTTATGAATAAAAACAAGACTCTGTTAATAATCACAATAACACTCGCGGTATTTGCTGCCATCCTTATTTATTCCAGATCGAGCACTACATTGAATCCTGACATAAGTGATTTTGCTGTAACAGATACCTCAACGGTTACGAAGATCTTTATGGTTGACAAATCAGACCAGAAAGTTCTGCTTGAACGAACTTCTCCGGGAGCCTGGACTTTAAACAGCAAATATGATGCACATCAGGAAAATGTCAGTATACTGTTGCAAACCCTCTCAAGTCTGAAAGTCAGGGAACCGGTTGCACGTGCCGCTCACAACAATATTCTTAAAATGCTGTCTGTTAAATCTATCAAAGTAGAAATTTATCAGAATGTGCATAGAATTCAGATTGGGTCATTGCGCTTATTCCCTCATGAAAAATTGACAAAAACATATTACATAGGTGATGCCACAATGGATAATGTGGGTACATATGCCTTAATGGAAAATGCTGAGTCGCCTGTTGTTTTGTATATGCCAGGTTTAAGAGGATACATCTCTACCCGTTTTTCAACATCTGAATCTGATTGGAGAGTTCATACTGTCTTTAATAAGAAGCTTCCTGATATAAATACAATTCAGGTTGAATTTATCGACAGGCCAAACGAATCTTATAAAGTTGTTAACGTTAATAATGAAGCACTTAAGCTAATCCGTTTATTTGACAATACGGAAGTGGCTAACTACGATACACTTCGCCTGGTAAGCTTTGTTAATGCGTTCAGGAATATTCGCTACGAATCACTGATGAACGATATGGAGCCGCAAAGAAAGGATTCAATTATGAATTCAGCTCCAACTCATCATATTACATTAACAGCCAAGGATGGCACCGTTCAGTCAATAAGAACTTTTGCAAGATTACTGCCGCAACCTGAAGTTGATGTTTTCGATGGTTCAATTGTAACTTATGACATGGACAGAATGTTTGGTCTTGTTAATGAAGAAGACTTTGTAACCATACAGTTTTTTGTTTTTGATAAGATACTTTTGCCGCTTTCAGTTTTCACACATGAACCCGGCGAAGTAAATAAGTAGAGGCGCAAAACAATGAAAAAAGTTCAATCATCATCAGTATTAGTTACCGGAGGTGCCGGATTTATAGGTTCTAATCTGGTTGAAGCATTACTTGCTCAGGATAACAGGGTGGTTTGCCTTGATAATTTTGCCACAGGTAAGAGGGAAAACCTCGCCCCTTTCATGGGGAATCCAATGTTTGAACTTATTGAAGGTGATATAAGAGATATTGATGCATGCCACAGAGCATGTAATGGTGTTGAGTATGTATTGCATCAGGCAGCACTGGGTTCAGTGCCAAGATCAATCAACGATCCTATCACATCAACCGAGGTAAATATTGATGGCTTTGTAAAAATGCTCATAGCCTCAAGAGATGCCGGCGTGAAAAGATTTGTTTATGCCGCCAGCTCTTCTACTTATGGTGACCATGCTGCACTTCCGAAAAAAGAAGATATAATCGGGAAACCGCTTTCACCCTATGCCATTACCAAATATGTTAATGAACTGTACGCAAAAGTTTTCGCTGACCTTTACGGGATTGAGACCATTGGACTAAGGTATTTTAATGTGTTTGGAAAAAGGCAGGATCCTGATGGAGCATATGCCGCTGTTATACCCCGCTTCATCAAAAGTCTTCTTAAAGGACAGTCCCCGATAATCAACGGTGATGGAACTCAATCGCGCGACTTCACTTATATTGACAACGTCGTACAGATAAACCAGCTTGCATTGCTTGCCGATAATCCGTTAGGTATTAATACAGTGTATAATGTAGCATTTGGTGAGAACACCTCACTGAACGATCTATATGCCTATCTCACAGAATACTTGACTCCGTATTCTCCTCAGGTAGCCAAAATAAAGCCTATTTACGGCCCCCCAAGGAAAGGAGATGTAATGCATTCGCTGGCATCAATTGACAAGGCAGTTCAGCTACTGGGTTATAGTCCGCAGTACAGTATAAAAGACGGACTGAAAGTAGCTACTGATTGGTATGTGAAGAACCTTGACACCAATAAGCCTGCAGTTTAAGAGATAATACTGGCTACCAGTTTTCTCTGACCTCCGTTATTCCGGAACTCACAAAGATAAATACCCTGCCAGGTACCGAAGTTCAATTGCCCGTCGGTAATAGGTACAAACAAACTGCTTCCCGTAAGCAAGGCCTTTATATGTCCCGGCATATCATCCTTACCCTCTTCATAATGCTTATAAATATCCTTACCCTCCGGCACTATGTCATTCAGATAATTGTCGATATCTTCAAGCACTTCGGGAGCAGAATTCTCATTAATTGTAATTGCAGCCGATGTGTGTTTTATAAAAAGATGAAGAATACCCGTTTCGGGCAATTCGGTTAATCGCCTTACTATTTGATCAGTTATCAAATGGACTCCACGCGGATAAGCAGGAAGAGAGAATTCTATCTGTTTAACCATAATAAATTCAGTATTGTTAGAAAATTTCTGTCTGGTAATATAACCTTCTTTCTAAGCAGAAAGTTGAGTAGTAGCGGTACTTGTTAATCTTCAATAACTACCGGAATTCCAACGGCTATATCCTCGAGTATTGCTGTTGTTAATGACTTCGGCCTTTCGAGAGGATAACCCAGGGCTCTGTCCCAGATTATGTTTGCACAGATACCTATTGATCGTCCAATGCCAAACAGCACCGTGTAGAAATCGTATTCCTTAACACCATAATGCCACTGTATAACACCTGACTGTGCATCAACATTTGGCCATGGGTTCTTGGCTTTTCCTTGCTCGAAAAGAATTGGAGGCACTACCTTGAAGAGCATATCAACAACCTTAAATATAGGATCTTCAGGCAGATTTTTTAGACTGAAATCTCTTTGAAGCATGTAACGCGGATCGGTTTTACGTAATACGGCATGTCCAAATCCCGGTATTACCTGTCCTGATTTAAGCGTGTCCCAAACATACTTTTTGAGAATCTCTTCTGACGGCACTTCACCATTCATTGTGTTAAGCAGATCATGCAGCCATCTCAGAACTTCCTGGTTTGCAAGTCCGTGTAATGGTCCTGCAAGTCCATTAACCATCGCTGAAATTGAGAGATAAACGTCAGATAATGAGCTTGCAACCAGATGTCCGGCGTGTGCACTTACGTTACCTGCTTCGTGATCAGCATGAATTATAAAGTGCATTCTTGATACATCATCATAAGGCTTTGGAATTCCCATCATATGGGCAAAGTTGCCACCCATATCAAGGTTAGGATTCGACTGAATTCGTTTGCCATCCCTGTATAGCTTGGCATAGATGTAGGTAGCTATCTCGGGCAATTTCGCCAGCAAGCTGATAGCATCCTCAAAAGTAGGATCCCAATAATCGGCTTTCTGCAGGCCCGAATGATACTTCTTTGTAAAGAACGACTCCCTATGCATTGTCAGAATTGCTGTTGAAAATATAGTCATAGGGTGACTGCAACAGGGCATCCCGTCGATTACTTCATAAATGTAACGGGGCAGGATTCTTCGCTTGTTGAATTCATCGGCAACCTCTGCGGCTTGTTCTTCCGAAGGAATGTCACCGGTTAGCAACAAATAAAAAAGAGATTCTACAGTAGGCATTTCTGAGTTCTTTGCCTTTGGCAACTTTTCAAATACCTCCGGCAATGTATAGCCCCGGTAACGTATGCCTTCCATTGGATCGAGGTATGAGATGTCGGAAACCAATGATTTGACACCTCTCATGCCTCCTAATATCTGACCAATAGTGACTTTGTCAACAACAACATCACCATATTCTTTCAGAAGTCTTTCAGTACGTGGTCTCCATTCGAGGATTTTTTCGTACAACGTATCTTTAAGCCTTTTTGCCATTGTTTATATCTCTTTGTTAAAAGTTATCAATATCTGTTATGCTAATATAGCACTAATTAATTCATCCCCGAACTCCGAGGTTTTAAGTTTTGTTGCATTGTCCATCAAACGATGGAAATCATAAGTCACCTTTTTTGCCTGGATGGTCTTTGAAAGCGAACTATGAATTATCTCTGCTGCTTCATTCCATCCCATGTATTCCAACATCATGGCACCCGAAAGTATAACTGATCCCGGATTTACTACATCCAGTCCTGCATATTTCGGAGCAGTACCATGGGTAGCCTCAAATATTGCATATCCGGTTACATAATTGATATTAGCTCCGGGGGCGATTCCGATACCACCAATCATTGCTGCAAGGGCATCAGAGATATAATCGCCGTTGAGATTCAGAGTGGCGATTACAGAAAACTCATCGGGGCGAAGCAGAATCTGCTGCAGGAAATTGTCGGCTATAACGTCTTTTACTATGATCTTACCATTATTCACCGCTTCCTTCTGCTTGTTATCAGCGGCAGCTTTACCTTCCAACTCTGCAATCCTGTCGTACGCTGCCCATGTAAACACATGTTCCCCAAACTCTCTTTCAGCCAGTTCATAGCCCCATTTCTTGAAGGCTCCCTCAGTGAATTTCATGATGTTGCCTTTGTGAACGAGAGTAACCGACGGGAGTTTATTGCTGATAGCGTATTTTAATGCAGCGCGTATAAGTCTTTCACTTCCTTCCTTTGAGACAGGTTTAATCCCAAATGAACTGCTTTCGGGGAATCTGATCTTCTTAACCCCCATCTCATTAATGAGGAAATCTTTTACCCTACTCGCCTCAGGAGTCCCGTTAAGGTACTCGATACCGGCATAAATGTCCTCAGTGTTCTCCCTGAAAATATGCATATCAACTTTTTCAGGTGCCTTTACAGGACTGGGTACTCCATTGATATACTTTACAGGTCTCAGGCATACATAAAGATCCAGTTCCTGTCGTAATGCCACATTCAGTGATCTGATTCCCTCACCAACCGGGGTGGTAAGTGGACCTTTTATTCCAACAAGGTACTTACGGAAATTCTCAAGAGTCTCAGCAGGAAGCCATTCACCGGTTTTGTTGAACGACTTTTCGCCGGCATAAACCTCTTTCCACATTAACTTTCTTTTGCCACCATAGGCTTTTTGAACAGCTGCATCAATAACTCTTACAGAAGCAGCCCAAATATCAGGGCCTGTGCCATCTCCTTCAATAAAAGGAATAGTTGGTTCATCAGGTACTGTTAGCTTTCCATTCCTGATGGAGATTATTTGTTCATTCATTATACATTAGACTTTTATTCATGAAAAATCAGTGGTTAAGTTGTGCCCGGAATGCCTAAAGGAATTTTACACACTTCGCAAATAACAATCATTACGGGCATTTGTTTATAAACACCGAACATATAAAGTCTGAATATGAATTCCGGTGTTGATATGGTAGATAAAGCAATTCTTGTTTTTGATAATAATTGTATCCTGTGCAGCCGGACAGCCTCATTCCTTTCTGTAACAGACAGGAAAAACAGGCTAATGTTTACCGCTTTCGATTCCGATTTCTGGACTAATCATCCATTAAACACAAACAGAGAAAATCAAAGCATTATTCTGTTGTATAAAAATGTGCTTTACTATCGTTCTCGCGCTATTCTCAAAATCATAGAAATACTCGGGTTCCCATGGAACATTATACTCATATTCAGAGTGCTTCCTTCCGGATGGCTTGATTCAGTCTATGATTTTATTGCCCGTAACCGATATAAAGTACTTGGACCCAGAAAAATGTGCAGGGTAAACGACTCTGTCAGGCAGCGTTACATTAAATGAAACTCAATATTTAAAGAAAAAATACATTAACCTCTCAATTTTTACTTATTTTTGCTGTAAGTAGATAAAATGAAATAAGCTAAACTACCTCATGCAACTTATCAGAAGAATACTCATTACAATCGCCATACTCTTTACAACCTTTTCAGTATTAAAAGCACAGGATGGCACAATCAGAGGATTTGTTTATGAAAAGGAAACCGGCGAACCGGTAATTTTTACAAATGTTTATCTATTCAAAACTACACACGGAGCGGCGACTGATGTAAACGGGTACTTTACAATTTCCCGTATCCCTGCAGGTGAATACACTCTGATGGTTTCATATATGGGTTACGACACCTTGCGTGAACAGGTAACAGTCAAAAACAATCAGGTAATTACTAAGAAGCTTTTCCTAAACAAGGGTGCTTATAATCTTGAGGAAGTGCAGATTACAGCTGAGCAGGCTGAAGCTAAAACCGACACACGTACGTCTGTCATCAAGATTACCCCAAAACAAATAAGCCGGATTCCTTCAATTGGGGGCCAGCCCGACCTTGCACAGTACCTCCAGGTATTACCGGGTGTAGTGTTCACAGGTGACCAGGGCGGTCAGCTGTATATTCGTGGAGGTGCTCCTATTCAAAATAAAGTAATACTCGACGGGATGGTGGTTTACAACCCATTCCACTCAATTGGATTGTTCTCAGTTTTTGATACCGACATATTGCGTAACGCTGATATTTTTACCGGAGGCTTTAATGCAGAATACGGTGGAAGAATTTCATCCGTGATGGACCTTACAACCAGAGATGGAAACAAAAAACGTATTGCAGGAAAGGGCGGCTTAAGTACTTTTGGTGCTAAACTGATGCTCGAAGGCCCTATTGTTAAGCAAAAAGAAGATTCCGACGGAAGTGTTTCTTTCATACTCACTGCCAAAAACTCATATCTGAAAGAAAGTTCTAAAATATTCTATAACTACATTGACACTGCAGGATTGCCATTCAACTACACCGACGTATATGGTAAAGTTTCCATTAATGCAGGAAACGGGTCTAAAATCAATCTATACGGATTCAACTTCAACGATAAGGTTGATTATACGAACCTTGCCAACTACAATTGGAAATCATCAGGCGCAGGTGCAAACTTCGTAGTTATTCCGGGCAACAATCCGGTTCTTCTGGAAGGTAATTTCGCATACTCTACTTATAAAATAGGCATGGAGGAAGATGCACAGCCTTCACGCTCAAGCGTAATCAACGGATTCAACCTTGGCCTCGGATTCACATATTTCCTTGGTAAGAATGAAATTAAATATGGTCTTGAAATGCTCGGATTTAAAACCGAGTTTGACTATTTCAACTCGCTTGGTATAAGATACAACCAAACTGAAAACACCACAGAGATTGCCGGATTTGTTAAATACAAAATGACAAAAGGCAAGTTCCTTTTTGAACCGGGATTCAGAGTACAGTATTATGCATCATTAGCAAATTTCTCTCCTGAGCCCAGGTTAGCTGCCAAATATAACATAACCGACAGGTTCAGAGTGAAAATGGCTGCAGGTCTTTATTCTCAAAACCTGTTGAGCGCCAATTCCGACAGAGATGTGGTCAATTTGTTCTATGGATTTTTATCCGGCCCCGATAATCTGCAGGAACAATACAAGGGAAAGGATGTAAAACATAAACTTCAGAAATCAGAACATATAGTTGTTGGGTTTGAAATTGACCCATTCCCGTTTGCAACTATAAACATTGAAGGATACTACAAAAACTTCTCACAGCTGACTAACATCAACAGAAATAAGATATTCATTGATGCCGATCCATACACTAATAAAACAAGCCCAAACTATGTTCCCGATTACTTCCGTAAAGATTTTATTATAGAAGATGGGAATGCCAAGGGTATTGACCTTGCTTTAAAGTACGACAGGAAGAAGATATACTTATGGGCAGTTTACTCACTGGCATATGTAAATCGTTCTGACGAAGTGGATGATTATGTTCCTCATTACGACCGCAGGCATAATGTAAACCTCGTAACCTCATATCGTTTTGGTGAAGAATTAAGCTGGGAGGCCAATTTAAGATGGAACTTCGGTTCAGGATTCCCCTTTACACAAAACCAGGGATTTTATGAGAAGCTACCTTTCGGTGATGGAGTTTATACAGATTACTTAACTGAAAATGGCACTATAGGAATTGTATATGGTGATCTAAACGGCGAAAGATTGTCATACTACCATCGTCTCGACTTAAGCCTTATGAAGAGGATAAGAATGGGAGAAAATGGCTTACTCGAAATCAACGCCAGTGTTACTAACCTCTACGACAGAGATAATATCTTCTATATTAACCGTTTGACTAACGAGAGAATATACCAGCTCCCAATAATGCCAAGCCTTGGAGTTACATTCTCATTCTAGCTTAGATTAAAGGGATTTATTTTTTGAGTCAAGTATTATTGTAACCGGGCCATCGTTTACTAATTCGATGCTCATATGGGCACCAAACCAGCCTGTTACAGTCTTTAAGCCCGACAATCTGCTAATGTATTCTACAAATCCCTCATAAAGGGGTATTGCGATATCAGGCTTTGCAGCCCTGATGTATGAAGGACGGTTTCCTTTCTTTGTGTCTGCATGGAGAGTGAACTGGCTAACTATCAATAACTCACCCTTAATATCGGTTACCGACAGATTCATGATACCATTTTCATCATCAAAAATCCTTAACCGGGTAATCTTTCCGGCAAGATATTCAATATCATCCAGATTGTCAGCGTCTTCAATACCCAGGAGTATCAGTAGTCCGTTATTAATCGAGCTAATATCACCTGTTTCATTTGAAACGGTAGCTCCGGTCACTCTTTGAATTACAGCTCTCATATTAAATTATGCTCAGTCCCAGTCAGTTTCTTCAAAATACTCGTCATTGGCTATACTAATATAATTCTTGTAGCGGCTTTCATCAATGAGTCCTTTGGATAAAGCCAGTTTGACGGCACATCCGGGCTCGTGAATGTGAGTGCAGTTGTTAAACTGGCATTGGTGCATAAGATTCCTCATTTCAGGAAACCTTTCTGCTATTTCACTCTTGTCGAAATTTACAAGTCCGAATTCTTTTATACCGGGTGTATCAATAATGTACCCGCCAAAATTAAGTGGAAGCATTTCAGCAAAAGTTGTTGTGTGTTTGCCCTTTTGGTGATAACCTGATATTTCCCCGACCTTTCTCATTAAACCGGGCTGCACAGCATTTATTAATGCCGTTTTACCAACTCCTGAATGTCCGCTCAACAATGATACCTTGTCCTTTAAAAGGTCTTTCACATCCTCAATACCAATATTTTGCAGTGCTGATGTTTTGTAGCATTTATAGCCCAACGATTCATACAAAGCAATCAGCCTGTTCAATCGGGTAATTTCTTCCCCAAAAATATTATCAATCTTATTGAATATCAATGCTGCAGGTATATGGTAGGCTTCGGCTGTTACCAGAAACCTGTCAATAAATCCCGTTGAGGTCCTTGGGCTTGTCAGGGTAACCATAACAATTGCCTGGTCAATATTGGCAGCAATAATATGGGAATGCTTACTTAGCTTGGTAGCTTTTCTGATTATATAATTGTGCCGCGGTTCTATTTTATCGATCAATCCCACATCATCGCCTTCCCTGATAATGAAATTGACATTGTCGCCCACGGCAAGCGGATTGGTAGATCTTATTCCCTGAATTCTGAAATTACCCTTTAAGCGGCATTCTACAATCTTACCTTCTTTAGTAAGTACGTTGCATGCACTGCCGGTTGAACGAATCACTACTCCGCTGCTTTCTGTCATTAGTTTTTGTGAAAGTACTCTAGCAAAACAATTATTTAATAATATAGGTCAAACTATATCGCAATATGCCATACAAACATACAATTTAATTTAAGTCGGAGAGCTTAAAAACTTTGCCAGGCAGGCTTAGCACCAGCCCGTTACACTCCATATCAAGCAATATGGAAGCTAACTTTCCGGGTGATAAATTGCAGTTGCTGCAAATCTTATCTATACCGCATTCTCCTTCTTCCTTCAGGAGTTTAACAATAGCTTCCTGATTTGGATCCAGGTCTATAAACAGCTCTTTCTGCTTCACTTGCTTTCTATCAGCAGGCTTTTCCCAGCCCATGATGTAGAGAATATCTTCGGGTTTCTGGACGAGGGCAGCACGGTTTGTCTTTATGAGTGTGTTGCATCCTTCGGAATACTTATCACTAACTCTTCCCGGAACGGCAAATACATCCCTGTCGTAAGAATTGGCGATATCAGCTGTAATCAGAGCACCTCCTTTAGAACCTGCTTCTATAACAATTGTTGCATCGGCAAGCCCGGCAATTATCCTGTTTCGCATGGGGAAATTCTCCCTGTCGGGCTCATTGTTACTAATAAACTCAGTGACCAATCCCCCATTCTGAATCATCTTATGTGCAAGATCTGAATTTACTGACGGATATACTCTGTCTAATCCATGTGCAAGAACCCCCACTGTGGGTATAGATGCATCAAGGGCACTTTTATGCGCAACAGTGTCAATTCCATAAGCAAGCCCACTCACCACCAGTACATCAAGATCCGCTAATCCTTTGACCAGATATCTGCACATTTCCTTGCCATAATCGGTCGGTGACCTTGTTCCCACAACGCTGACAATCCTTTGTGAATTGTAGTCGGCATTTCCAAGTGTGTATAACAAGACGGGTGCATCGGCACATTGTTTAAGCCTCAAAGGATATGCTTCATCAGTCAGATAAAGAGTCCTGATTTTAAATTTGTCAATGAAAGCAAGCTCTTTCTCTGCGCGTTCGTATAAATCAGGAGTAATCTTAATCAACCTTGCAACCTGTTCTCCCAGCGTTGGAATAAGGGCAAGCTGAGTGGGCTTCTCTTTAAAAATAGCCTCAGCACTCCCAATTGCATTGACCAGTTTACGGGCACTCTTAGTACCCACACCCGGTAGCTGAGTAAGAATTATCTGATAGATCAGTTCGGTTGACGCTGTTTCTGACATGGCGGCGAATTTATTAATTTTATGTATATAAACCAGTGTTTACTATGGATTGAAGAATTTTTAATATTTTTATCACATGAGAAGGTCAGATCCTCTTGTTATAGTGTGTCCGCTCGATTGGGGATTAGGTCATGCAACACGTTGTGTTCCTGTTATCTATGAACTACTGGACTTGAAGGCAAAAGTGATCATTGCTGCTGACGGTTTTGGCGCTTCACTATTGAAGGAAGAATTCCCCGATATCCAATGCATTGCTTTGAGAGGGTACAGAGTCAGGTTTTCTGACAAACTCCCACTATTCCTTAATCTGCTGTTTCAGCTACCAAAGCTTATTAAAGCTATCATAACCGAACATCATAGGATAAAGAAAATCATCAGAGAATATCAACCTGACATGGTCATATCAGATAACAGATACGGTCTGTGGAACAAAAAGGTATATTCAATATTCATAACACATCAGGTTTTTCCTATACCTCCCAGGGGATTTAAATGGCTTGCTCCGCTTATGAGGTTGATTTCGCGCTACTTCATAACCCGGTATAATGAGTGCTGGGTTCCCGATTCTGCATCCGGCGATAACTTATCAGGCAGCTTGTCACATGGCAATAACATCCCAAAGAACATCAGGTATACCGGCATCTTAAGCAGGTTTCAGAAGTATGCAAAAGAAAGCATGACGACCGAAACGGGATCATACAATACAGATTCCGGCATTGATAAAACTGAGCTTTTAAAAAACGACTTCAGCATAGTATCAATGGTTTCAGGTCCGGAACCGCAAAGAACGAATTTTGAAAATCTGTTAATCAGTGAATTGAAGAACCACACACATCCTTGCCTTTTGCTGCGGGGAATAACCTCTTCGGAGTCACCACTTTTTAAAAAAATCAATAACCTTTATATTGCCGACCACCTGCCCGGCAGAGAACTATATCAATTACTCACTGCAGGTTCACCGGGACAAAGGCTGGTAATTAGCAGGGGCGGATATAGCTCCCTGATGGATTTATCTGTAACAGGAAACAAAGTTGTCAGTATTCCTACTCCCGGACAAACTGAGCAACAGTATCTTGCAAATAAGGGTAGCCTCAGTAACCAATTATTATCATTTGACCAGCAGAACTTCACACTTGAAGATTGTTTAAAGAAGGCGGATAACATCAGCGGGATTCCACGGACTCCCGACTTACTGCATGAAATAGTTGTGAATTCACTTAATCAGATTACAGCAGCATAACTAAATGACATATTAAATATCTTTGCCTTAAAATCAATTAAAGATGACCATAACAAGTATAATCTGGGATGTAAGTCCCATAATAATTAAGCTTGGTGCAATCCAGGTAAGGTATTACGGGCTTTTCTTTGCACTGGCATTTCTCGCAGGGTATCTGATTCTCGAGAAACTAGTGTTTAAAAGAGAAGGTCTTAAAGTTGAATTGCTCGATAAATTGGCCACTTATGTAATAATCGGCACAGTTATAGGAGCACGATTGGGACATGTGCTTTTCTATCAGCCCGACTATTATCTGAGCCGTCCGTTGGAAATATTGTATATATGGGAGGGTGGACTTGCCAGCCATGGAGCAGCAATCGGTATTTTACTCGCTATTTACTTCTTTACGAGGAAAACAGGCAAAGCTTTCCTTTGGACTCTCGACAGACTTGTTATTGTGGTGGCACTCGGAGGCTTTTTCATCAGAATGGGAAACCTTATGAATAGTGAAATCTACGGTCATGTTACCAACCTGCCATGGGGCTTTATCTTTGTCAGAGACGGACAATCAGATCCACGACATCCTACACAGATTTATGAAGGACTTTCATATCTCATTCTTTTCTTCGGATTACTAATGTTCTATCTGAAGAAATATAAAACAATGAAAAATGGCATAATCTTCGGAGTCTTTCTAATCACATTGTTTGGTATCAGATTCCTAATTGAGTTCTTAAAAGAACCTCAGGTTGCTTTTGAATCTACAATGGCATTAAATATGGGTCAATGGCTGTCAGTTCCGTTTATCTTAATCGGGATATGGCTACTACTGAAAAAACGAACTGCACAATAAAAAAGCCCCTCAAACTGAGGGGCTTTTTTATTGATAATATTGTAATCCAATATTAGAAGATGCTTTTTAACTCTTCAGGAATATCATAAGAACTACTCAATTCCTGCAACAATTCCGTCTGGCCATTTTGTTTTACGAAACCGTATACCCGGGCTAACACCATAATGGCTTCTTCTGAATCTGTTTTATAGAATGAAGCAAACTTTGGATTTACCCTGTTGTAGAAGCTTAACTTTTCGCCATAAATTTTTGCCAGTGCCCTGGCGAAATTGTTGGCTTTAATAGTATCACCGGCACGATAGTACACGTCAATAACAGAAAGAGAGTACATATCGTATGGGAACTTCTCGTTAGGGAATAGCTCCAGCATCCTGTCGGTAACAGCAATTGCCTCTGCCTTTTTATTCTTATCTACAAGAGCCTGTGCCAAACGCAGGAAACATTGCTCACTCATAGTATGGCCACGTCTGCTTTCGGTATCAACAGTAACATCAGGATCGTTTAGATTACCCCATTTGGTCTTGTTCATCAAAATATCATAGGTAGCCACATCATCAATTCCACCTAATCCTTCGAAATAATTCTCTGCCTTAACTGGTATGAGTTTGTACACAATTCCGGTTTGATGGCAGTACTGATCAAGGTCAAAT
>CAZJPP010000031.1:2316-21745 GCA_964547915.1 uncultured Lentimicrobium sp. | reverse complement strand
AAATTCATCAACTCTGTTCTCAATTACTCCCGTAAAATGCTTTCTTTCTTCTCCTGCATAGAGTGACATGGTAACATTGTAAGTGCCGGGCATAACCATTATAGAACTGCCATTTGATCTTAACGGATCAAACTTGTTGTTCTTTCTTACAGGTCGTGTGCCTGTGTATGTTAGATCCCACACCTGGCGCGACATACCATCCGACGGACTTGCATAAAGCCGCCTGATAATATTTCCGTTCTCATCACTGATGTCGAATATAAGGTGTGGAGCAATCTCATTCTCCTCAGCACGCAGCTCTTCAACTGTTGGCTGTGGCACTGGCTCCCCTTTCTTAAACAGGTCTTTTTCTTTTTCTTTGCGGATTTCCTTCAGAGTCTTGGGAACATCCTTCAGATAGTATGTAAAAACTGCCCCGAACTCGGGATTTTTCGCTGCATAATATGTAGAACCTTGTCCGTATTTTCCACCTGTCTGTGTAAATAGCAACGCATCCTTTATTTCGAAAATATGCCCTGTAGTCTTATCCGGATTCTTTGAAGCCGAACTCTTCCCGGCAACACCTTTTTCAGCGGCATCTTTTTCACTCTCGCCGGCTTTCGCATTCTTCATCTTATCAACTATATCCCGCTTGTAATTGCGTAGTGGAGTATAATCTTCAAGAATGTAGAATCCGCGGCCAAAAGTGGCAACCACCAGGTCGTTCTCTCTTTCCTGTATCACCATATCCTTTATGCAATTCACAGGGATTCCGCTCTTTAGTTGGGTCCATATTTTCCCACCGTCAATTGTAAAGAACACACCGAACTCGGTGCCCACAAACAATAGGTCAGCATTCACATGATCCTGCACAATTGTATGTACCGTCCCGTTTACAGGCAGGTTGGCCGAAATTGAAGTCCATGTCTTTCCCTTGTCAGTGCTCTTCAGTAGGTAAGGCTTAAAATCATCCCTAAGGATGTTGTCGAACGAAGCATAAATGACCTGTTCATTATACCTGTCAAGCAGGATGTCCGACACATATGTATACTCGGGCACTCCGGGGAATGACGAAATCTTACGCCACGTTTTGCCGTCTTCAGTCACCTGTATCAGTCCGTCATCAGTTCCAATTGCAATATAGTTCTCCTTAAGCGGTGATTCATCAAATGAAACAATAGTCCCGAACAGTGATGTTGAAATATCCTTTGCCACTGCATCCACGCTCCAGTACTTGTCCATTACCTTCCATGTGTTCCTGTCAGTACCGGTAGTAAGATCCTCCGAAATAACTTCCCATGTGTTGCCACGGTCGTCGCTTCTGAAAACCTTGTTGGCAGCGCAATACAGCCTGTGGGGATTATGCTTGCTCAGCACCAGTGGTGCGTTCCAGTTCCATTTGTATGTCTCCTCACCTTTGCGTGGCTCGGGACGGATATCAATTGCTTCAGCACTCCTGCGGTCATAGCGCACCATGTTGCCATACTGTGCTTCAGCATATACAATGTTCGGGTCAGTAGGGTCAACTGCAGTCCAGAATCCATCACCTCCATTGGTAATAAACCATTCGTCGTTTACGACACCATAGTCCGAAGTATTTCGCGACGGACCACCCATGCTGTTGTTGTCCTGTGTGCCGCCATACACGTAATAGAATGGCTCGCTGTTGTCAACATTAACCCTGTAGAACTGGGTAACAGGCAGGTTGCATTTGAAGTGGTATTCTTCACCACCATCCCATGTTTCATATATTCCGCCGTCACCGCCAATCATAAAGTGCTTATTGTTACCGGGGTCAATCCATATTGCATGGTCATCAACATGACGGCTTTTCAGTCCCAGTGACTTCCACGTTTTCCCGCCATCGGTTGTCATTTGCGACACAGTCTCCATCGAGTATACTATATCAAGGTCAACCGGGTCACAGTAAATTTCATTGTAATATTGTCCTGATGAAGCATGGTCACTCATCCTCGTCCATGAAGCCCCGCGATTTGTGCTGCGGTAAAATCCGCCTGCATCTCCTGCTGCCTCAATAATGGCAAACACATAATCGGGGTTCACCGGTGAAATTGCAATACCTATCCCGCCCATATCGGCCGAGGGTAATCCCGATGTCAGCTTGTTCCATGTAGCACCTGCATCGGTCGATTTATGGATGGCACTTTCCGGACCACCGCCAATCTTGGAATACACATGTCTGCGGCGCTGCTCGGTAGTAACGTAAAGCACATCTGGGTTACGAGGATCCATTATCACGTTGTTAACGCCCGTGTTTTCACTGATGTTCAGAACCTTATTCCATGTTTTACCGCCGTCAACGGTTTTATACAGACCTCTCTCACCACCCGGTCCCCAAACTGAGCCTTCGGCAGCCACGTAAACAACATCGCTGTTCCGGGGGTCAATGGCAATCATTCCTATCTGGCGCGAATCCTTAAGACCCATGTGTTTCCACGACTTTCCGCCATCGGTCGACTTATAAACGCCATCACCATATCCCAGCGCCCTCTGGTGATTGTTTTCACCGGTGCCGGTC
This sequence comes from uncultured Lentimicrobium sp., assembly GCA_964547915.1. GTDB lineage: Bacteria > Bacteroidota > Bacteroidia > Bacteroidales > Lentimicrobiaceae > Lentimicrobium. The sequence continues at coordinate 19,227 of CAZJPP010000031.1, read as the reverse complement.
CATAATACGTAAGGGTTGTTGGGATCCATCACAATACAGCCGATAGAATACGACCCATAGTTATCGAATATCGGTTGCCATGTAGTGCCGCTGTTGGTGGTTTTCCATATATGTCCCGAAGCAACAGCCACATAATATTCAGAGTGGTTATTCGGGTTAACCGCGAAATCGGCAATACGACCCGACGTAAAAGCCGGACCGATTGAACGGAATTTCAATCCGCCAAACTCACTACTTTTTAATGTATCAATCTTCGGTGAATCTTTCTTTTTCTGTGCAAACACCTCATTAGAAGGAGCTACTACAAATAACAGAACCGACAAAATCGCCGGAATGACAAAATGCATTCTTGTTTTCATGCACATAATTTGTTTGTTGTTGGTTAGAATAAGCAGAGCAACAAACTTATGAAAAAAGAAAAAAGAAAGGAAGGAAAAATTAATCCCTTATTAAATGCTGAGTACGAAGTTCCTAATATTCAAACCCTTGTTATGGTAATGCCAGTTAATTGCCACAACTTTCGAGATTATCTGTTTCAATTGGTTGAAATCGCTGGGTTTACGTATGTAGATATTCGCGCCAAGCTTAAACGCCTCCTCCATATCCATCGAAGCGTTCGATGTTGAGTAAATTGCTATCGGCATATCGGTCAGCCCCAGTTCACTTCTTATCTCATGCAGGCATTCAAACCCATCCTTGCGGGGCATGTTTAAATCGAGGAATAGCAGGTGCGGATGTTTTTCAGGATTATTTTTCAGATACTCAATAAGATAAACGCCATCTGATACTACTTCAAGAACCGTATTTAAGTTAATCCGCTCAATTGCCTCTCTGAAAAATTGCCTGTCATCCTCATCGTCCTCGGCTAAAAGTATAAACATTGGTTCATCATTCATCCTCTGTTAAATTTAAGTGTTGAGGCAATAAACAAGATACCTTTCAAATAGTTTTAGATATTTAAACAGATTTGGTAGCTTAAAGTTCCGTAATTTTACGGACCCCATTCAAATATACTTCTATCAAATATACAACTTTTCAGGATGGAACACAAATTATATCCGCTTAAATTTACCCCGGTCCTCAAAGATAAAATCTGGGGAGGTCAGAAAATGAAAACCCGACTGGGCATAGATTTCTCACCAATGCCCAACTGCGGCGAGGCCTGGATGATATCGGGCGTTGAAGAAAACACCTCGGTAGTGGCCAACGGATTTCTCGAAGGCAATGAACTGAATGAACTTGTTGAAATATACATGGGCGACCTTACCGGAGACGCTATCTTTAACAAGTTCGGCAATGAGTTCCCTCTTCTCATAAAGTTTATCGATGCGGCCGACTGGCTGTCAATACAGGTTCACCCTGATGACGAACTTGCCGAAAAGAGAGGCATAGGATACGGCAAATCCGAAATGTGGTACATAATGGAGGCCGATAAGGATGCTGAACTCATAACAGGCTTTAAACGTGATTCCTCTCAGGAAGAATACCTGCAGCACCTGCAACAAAACAGCCTCCTCGATATATTAAACGTGGAGAAAGTCAGCGAAGGCGATGTCTTCTACATGCCTGCCGGCAGAGTCCACGCACTCGGCCCCGGTATCCTGCTTGCCGAAATTCAGCAAACTTCCGATACAACGTACCGTATTTTCGACTGGAACCGTGTTGACGACAAGGGTAAGGCACGCGAATTGCACACCGAAGAAGCCCTCGAAGCTATCGACTACCAGAAAAGTGATGACTACAAAGCCGACTACCGCCGCGTACCCGATGGAACCGCTTCACTTGTGGAGAGTCCGTTCTTCACTACCAACCTTATTGTAGTGAACAAAGCCCTGGCAAAGGATTACGCCGAACTCGACTCGTTCGTGATCTATATTGCCACAAAAGGAAGCTTCACCCTTGTGCACGATGGTTCCGAAGAAAAAATGGTGAAAGTGAAAAAAGGTGAGGCCGTTTTACTGCCTGCCATCATCGACCGGGTTGACATAATTCCCTCGGAGCCTTCTGAAATACTAGAGGTTTTTATCAGTTAAACAATTAATATTTAGTTAGTTGCAACCTGCAATAAAAAGTTTTATAACTTCGCCGGGTTGTACTAATAGAAGTATTTATATATTAGCAACCTAAAAGGTTAAAACTCAACTACCAACCGACTAACACTAATTATGAAGAAGTACATTACACTGTGTTTGATGGCTTTCCTCTTTGCCGGGATTGTAAGCGCTCAGGAAGGCGATCAGAACCTCAAAAAATTACCCTCTGTCCAGATAAAGGACCTTTCGGGAAAAACTATCAACACCGCTGAACTGCAAAACGACGGCAAACCTATGATTGTCAGCTTCTGGGCATTATGGTGCAAACCATGTATCAATGAACTCACAACCATTGCCGATGTTTACGACGACTGGGTTGAAGAAACAGGCGTAAAATTAGTTGCCGTGTCAATTGATGACGCCCGCTCAACAGCCAAAGTAGCACCCACAGTTAACGCCAAAGGCTGGGACTATGAAGTACTTCTTGACGCCAACGGTGACTTCAAACGTGCAATGAATGTAAACATGATCCCTCACACCTTCCTTATCAACGGAAACGGTGAAATCGTGTGGCAGCATACTTCTTTCAGCGAAGGCAGCGAACTTGAACTCATCGAAATGGTGAGAAAAGTCAAAGCCGGTCAACCACTTTAAATCATAAAAAGAAAAACGGTGGTATGAAAAAGTTACTCGCAACATTAAGCTGCCTGGTATTCGTATACGCAGGAAGCACACAGGCACAGGACCTTCTGCAGGGCAAAGTATCGGGAAATTTCCAGCTCGACGCCCAGATATATCAGCCCGACTCAGCTATCGGGGCTAATGAAGTAAGCGAAAAATTGCTATCTAACGCATTCGCCAACATCCTCTATTCACAGGGAAGCTTCAATGCCGGACTGCGGTTCGAATCTTATCTGAACCCAATCCTTGGCTACGACAAACGTTATAAAGGCACAGGAGTCCCCTACTGGTTCGCATCATTCGAAAAAGAAAAATTCGCAATAACCGTCGGTAATTTCTATGAACAGTTTGGCAGTGGAATGACACTCCGCAGCTACGAAGAACGCAACCTCGGTTACGACAATGCCATCAAGGGCGCAAGGTTCATATTCCGTCCGTATCAGGGTATCGCAATTAAAGCACTCATCGGACAGCAGCGTTTATTCTGGGAATCAGGCCCCGGAATCGTGCGGGGACTCGACGGTGAAGCCTCAATCAATGATATCTTCAAAGGATTATCCGACAACATGCCCCGCATTACTGTCGGCGGAAGCTTCGTAAGTAAATACGAACCATCGGCACGTGTGCTCTCAGGACCAAACGGCGACCGCGAACTTATACTCCCCGAGAATGTAGCAGCAGTTGCAGGCCGCTTTAATATTAACCACCGCGGCTTTATGCTCGATGGCGAATATGCCTACAAATACAACGATCCCTCGGCAATGAACGGGTTCATATATAAAAACGGACAATCACTACTCCTGCAGGCATCGTATTCGCAAAAAGGCTTCGGAGCCATCCTTTCGGGGAAGATTACCGACAACATGAGCTTCAAATCAAAACGCACCGAATTGCTCAGCGTGCTCGACATCAATTACCTGCCGGCGCTTACCCGTCAGCATGCATACACACTGGCAGCCATGTATCCTTACGCAACTCAGCCAAACGGTGAATTCGCGTTGCAGGGACAGGTTAACTACAAAATACCCAAAGGCACTGTCTTAGGTGGCAAGTACGGCACCGACATAGCAGTCAACTATTCGAGAATCACCAACCTTAACCGCCAGGCTGTCAATGATAGCACCCCAATAGGTGAAGGCGGAACACTCGGATATAAATCAGACTTCTTTGCTTTCGGCGATGAACTTTACTTCCAGGACTTCAACATCGAAATTCAGCACAAATTCAACAGCAGCTTAAAAGGACTCGTTTCTTGGGTGCACCTCGATTACAACATTGACGTTATAGAAGGAGAAGGTCATTCTGATGATAAAATGGTTAAAGCCGACATATTCATACTCGATGCCACTTATAAATTTACCCCACGCAACGCCATCAAAGCCGAACTACAGCACCTGTCAACTAAACAGGACGAAGGCAACTGGGCACAGGCAATGGTTGAATTAACCTTCTCACCATCATGGTTTGTAACAGTTATTGACCAGTACAATTACGGCAATGATGATTCCGACCGCAGATTCCACTATCCGACACTTGCTGTTGGATACACTCATGGCTCAAGCCGATTGTCAATGAGTTATGGTAAACAACGCAAAGGAATTATCTGCGTTGGAGGCGTTTGTCGCACGGTACCTGCATCAAATGGCTTAACAATCACACTTACCAGCAGCTTTTAAGCACACTGATTATTAACACATAGGCACTAATGAAAATCTTTGTAAAAACCATAGCCTCACTTACAGTTTCAGCACTGCTGTTTGTCTCCTGCGACAAAGTTGAGGATCCCTATTACAAAACAGTAGAAGTTGACACCACAACCACCCTTGTGCAAAAGAGGGTGCTGCTTGAGGACTACACCGGACACCAGTGCGTTAACTGCCCTGCAGCCGGAAACATAGCTCACAACATAAAGAACGCCCTGGGTAACAAGGTAGTTATAGTTGCAATCCATGCAGGATTCTTTGCCAATCCGCTGCCATCCGGTGATTTCACAGCCGATTACCGCACTCTCTGCGGAACAGAATGGGATACATTTTTCGGAATCTCAACCGTTGGAAATCCCAATGGAATGGTAAACCGTAAAAACTATCCCGGCGACTACATACTGTCACCCCAAGCATGGAGTGGTGCAATTGCAACCGCACTCGCCGAACCCGTAACAGTTGATCTGGCATTAAAAAACACATACAATTCCGCCGACAGAAGCCTTAAGGCCGAAATTGAGGTAAAATTCATTGAAGAAATGGACAAAAACCTCAAGCTGGTAGTACTACTCACAGAAAGCGGCATCGTATCACCACAGAAAAACAACGATGCTGAAGTAGGCACAACTCCTATAATAATGGATTATGTACACCAGCATGTGCTCCGCGGCTCAATCAACGACACATGGGGAGACCCCGTGGCAGTACAGGGTACAGCCAATCCCGAAAGCCTTACCAAAACTTACAGCTACACCATCCCCGCAGCTTACAACGCTGAAAACTGCGCTGTCGTTGCTTTCGTTTACGACGACGACACCAAAGAAGTGCTGCAGGTAATAGAAAAGGAACTGTAAGATTCAAACAGGAACCGGCACATTGTGCCAACCGGTAAGGCCAGCCCAAACGAATGTGAACTCAAACACACGGAGAACCTCAATCGAACGGTGATAATACACACAACAAACAAAACCAACTAAACACGGAACCTGGCAGAAAGTCAGGTTCTTTTTTTGACAATTATGCCAAACCAACAACACAGTATTAACAATAAACCCAATATTTTACCCACAAGCATACTGGAATATCGACTGTGAAGTATTAATTGCTGGCAATTGCGAACAGAATATTCTATCCAAGACTTAGATATATCGGCTCAGGAATACTTTCTTCTATAAAATGAACTTCCTTACAAGTGCGGAAGACTCCCCAAATATTCTGACTACATAAACACCCTTCGGCAAATTATTCAGATTAACCGAACTGTTAGATCCAGCTGTAACCGAACCTGATAGCAATAAATTACCTGTCAGATCATAAACCGAGTAAGTACGAACACCTCCGGTGCCACTCAAATTGTCACCCCCTGAAACATTCGAACTACTACCACCGGAACCCTGCTTTAACCAAGCAAAGTACAAATAGCCATTTGCGGCATATACACTGAGATCACTCGAAAACTCTTCATTCAATCCCAGAGGCCCGAAGTGCAACACGAACCTACTCTCTGAATCCGAAGACTTCCCTGCAAACTCATAGGAAGATCCCGTAGCAAGCAAAGTAGTCACACCCGTAAACCTATCCTCAAGATAAACACCCTTATCAATAGAGTTCTCCAAGACCTCCAGAGAATAGACATTATCCCCAACCGGTCTGAAAAACAACGGCACCACTGAAGGCAAACCCTCAAAAGGCAAAGCATTCACACAAGCCGTGAAAGAACCCTCTGTGGTTTTTAAGTCTCCGCTTACACCGGAAATTCCCCCGTCAGACAATTCCACATAGGTGTATAGCTTTGGAGCATTATCGCTCCCCTCCAACTTACAACCATCAAAAACATCCCGCCCAACACTTGCATCAGCATCCAAACGTATCACCGTTTGATCCCATGTGGATTCATCCTTCCCCGAAACCTTCAGTACAAGGCTGTTTTCTGAATCACCACTCTTCTTCTCATCATAATGTGCACGGCCGGCTTTAGGAATAGTGATAGCATTTACAGGATCGAGCACCTGAATGAAGAAACCACGAAGTGGCAAAATATATCTGTTTGGCCGTGTTATTGGCATATAATTCTCAGCTACCGGATCCCATACCTGAGCAACATCACTTACATTCTGCCTGTTCCATGCCGAACTATACCAGTCAAGCGAGCTGCTGAAAGGATTTCCCATCAGATGAAATCCACCTGATAAACCATCCCCGGTCAGGCTTAAATTCTCAAAAACTAAATCAGTATTCGGCAGTGCACCCTTAAAAACCTTAATTCCACCATCATCATAAGCAGTCAGATAACCCATTCCCTCCACAAATTCTGTAATACCATTTTCAGGTAACTTCTGATTCATCCATAACTGTGCTGATTCATTCCATTCGTAGAAATCATACTTATCATAATTAGCATCCCCCGCAGGGTAAGTGAAACCGCCTATATTAACAGCCTGATTTTCAATAGGTGATGAAATCATCTGCCATCCACTCATACCACTGCTCCAATCCGCATCAGGAGCCTCGAGCTCAAAAGTAGAATTTGTGTTCCGGCTATCGGAGATCAGCGAAGAATTATTTTCAAAATACAACGGGGAACTGATAGCAAGGCTGGGAATAGTAACCCGCGACCCTTCGTTAAAACGGAGCTTGCAGTAGAGCAATTTCGAAGAATTCACAGTCTGAATCCTGCTTATACTGTTAAACGTAATCCCTAATCCCGCATTACTGAGATTGCAAGAACCGCCTACATTCAAATCACCCCACAAATTCAAACTACACTGCGATTTTATATCGAAATAGGAAGCCTCTTCCATAATAAAGTTGCCCGATATATTGAAATCATTGGCATGACTCGTGCTCTGATTTGTTGCAACCCTGACATTCCGAATTAACATATCGCCCGCAACATTCACATTTGCCCTGTTTTTAAAGTAAATAACATCACCGGGCTTATAAGTTGTTGAAGCAATGGTCAAATTGCCATTAACATAAAGATCCTCATCCAGAGCAACATATAGCTCATAAGCACTCTCATCGGAACGCACAGGCGATATGATGAGATTCTCATAATGACCATCAATAAACTCAATAGCAGAAGATGCAGGAAAATTATGATAAGCCATCACATCAATATACAATGTAGACCCCGGCTCCCACACAAACGGATAAATCTTCTTATTATTACGACTGTCGTAATGCACCAGCCCCGAGGCCTTAACCACTACAATCGCATTTGGCTGAATGCCAAGTGGACTATTAACACGCAACTCACCCCGCACAACCACATCGGCACCGGTGCCATCAGCAATAACAAGAGTAGTTCCCGAAAGGCAGACTAAAACAGCGCCCTCAGCAATCAGCATATTATCCAAAGTTACAGTCGAAGTCAACTGAACCGTATGACCCGGCATGACAGTTATAGATTTACTCGAAACAGTTGGCACAGCGGAAGTAACAACCCAATTCACACTATCTGTCGAACACTCCCACACCATGGTCCAGCCCCCCGATCTATATGTCCTGAAATGCTCCCCGGCGGTGATTTGGGCATCTGAACCATCCGACCCACAAGCCTGGGAATCCCCCACATCTGCAACTAATGCAGTATCTACAGCGCAATCCGAATAGCAAGGGAATGTGAAGCCTGATAAAAACGCCGGGAAAACCAGCAAAAAAGAAATAACCTGAGAATTGCACCTGGAGGCAACAAAACGTAAGACAGAGAGCAGCATAAATACCTGAGCATTAATGAGAATATCCGAAAAACGCCGCCAAGGTACACAAATAATTAAATATAAAAAGCAAAAAGCTATATAAATTCAACACAAGCAATACATTTACCTCTAAACATACGATAATATATTACTGTTCTTTGTTCTTTGTTTTTTGTTCTTTGTTACCCATCATACGCACTCAGCCCTCAGCACTCAGCACTCAGTTTTTCCCATTCCACCTCATTTTTACCACTTCCTCTTTCAAATATCCTTGCAATAGTGTAAAGTATACTTTACATTTGTCGGAAAAACACACAAACATTATGGGGAATTTTACTTTAATGCCGGTCCACAGCTACAGACTCAAGATCTATGGAATCATTATCTCTGTCATTGCAATTGCTTTGATGATAGTCCTGAAGTTGAATGATACCTTTAGCTTATCAACAGCTATAACAAGGGACGCACAGTTTAACTATCTGTTACTGATCAATTGTTTTGGCTTATTCCTCATTGCCTACAGCAAAGAGCGATATGAAGATGAGCGCACACAAATTTTGCGCGACAAAACATTCCGCTTGTCATTTGTCTTCCTCCTGGCAATACTTTTATCAAACAGCTTTACAGCGATGGCCTTCAATCTGGACCCTTCAGTATACAACATCAGCAGCATTGTTCCCTTCGATGTTACCATCGCCCTAAGCTTCCAGCTAATCGTATTTTACATCCGTATAAATACAAATGCATCTGTTTCTGGACCTGAATTAACGGTAATGCAGAACATCCTCCTGCATAAAGCCCTGTCGATTATTCTTATAATTGCAATGATAATCACCTCAATAGTGCTTCTCCTGATATGAAAAACAATGTAAAGCACTTTCGTGATGAAAACGACATCTCACAAACCGACCTGGCAAATGTACTGGGAGTATCCCGTCAAACCATACACTCCATTGAAACCGGCAAATTCATTCCCTCCACGCTGCTGGCATTAAAAATTGCAAAGTACTTCGGTATTGAAGTAGAGAATGTTTTTATATTGGAAGAGGAGGATTGAGAAAGATGCTTTAAGGATGGTGAGTTGAGTGTTGAATACCGTTGATTTACTGAGTGCCGAATGCTGATTGCTGAGCCCCGACTGCGAGTGCTGAGTGCTGACTGCTGACTGCTGAGTGCTGACTGCTGACTGCTGACTGCTGACTGCTGACTGCTGAGTGCTGACTGCTGACTGCTATTTCACTGTAACCTCAGCTTTTGGATGACTGAAGTTGATATCCAGTAGATGTCGGAATTGCCGTTTTGGGGGCTGTTGAAGAAATCCTGGAGCGATTGGCTGCTTAGTTTATCGAGCTTATGCTTGCCCATACGTGCCGACATGAAGAACAGATATTTCCCATCTGTTGTCACTGCGGCAGACCATTCACGAGGATTGGAACTATTCACTTCAGGACCCATATTAACAGGCTTACTCCAGTTGTCGAGACTATCGCGGAAAGAAATATAATAATCAGTCCCGCCATAACTGTCAGCCATTCCATATGCAGGAACAATAATGAAGCTCTCATCCACTGCAACAAATGCATTGTAACGGGCGGCCCCTATATTAACATTCATACCCAGCTTTTCGGGAGTCTGATACACGTTATTTACTAAACGAGAGCGGTAAATGAATTCGTCATTGGCCACAGAATCATAATGCGTATAATAGATTGTCCCATCGTGCGTAACCGAGGGGAAATACTCCTTGCTCTTTGTATTCACCGGAGCACCGAGGTTATAAGGCTTGTCCCATTTCCCATTAATTTTTTCTGATACCCAGATATCCTCATTACCAACCGAGTCCTGACCAACAGGCATGTTAGAAATGAAATACAACTTATTGCCATCAGGTGAAATGTGAGGCTCAACAAACTTATAGTCAGGATTGGTGCAATACTCAAAGACTTCCGGAAATGTCCAGGCACCATCCATCACATGAGTGTAAAAGATAGTAGTGTATTCGAAATTCCCTACCTCGCGACAAAAGAAGATCTCCTTGCCATCGGGTGAAATGGCGAAGTCACGTTCATTCATAGCTGTTGAAACATCCCCCGGTGCAAATAGCACCGCTGAATCCCCCGGCGTTGCCTGCCCATAATACGCCCCCTTTATTTCCGACGAATTACGCACTCCACTATCATTTGAGCAAGAAGCAGCAACCACAACAACTGCAAGTAAAATCAGATTAACAAGTCTCATAAATTGGATATTAAGGGTTAAAGGTAGGGAAAAGAACAAAGAACCAAAAACAAAATCTCCCTGATATGTGAAAAAAAACTATAACTTTATCAACATAATAGAAACAACAAAAAAATAACAAATAAGTAAAAATACCTATTGCAATTGTCACAGATTATTTTGAAACTTAATATACAAATTCCCTAACCCCTCCCATCATGAAAACAAAAATCACACTTCTGTTAATCATCGTGGCTTCCGCCTGTTTGGCACAAAACCACCCTCCCGTCGGTGTGCGCGACACCGTTGAAGTTATGGAACAGGTGCCCATACTGATTGATGTTAAAGCCAATGATTATGACCCTGACGGTGATGATTTCTGGATCTCTGAAATTGGCATCTCCTTGCACGACTGTGCAACAATTGAAATCATCGACGACAAATTCTGGTTAAAAACAAAACCAGGCGCACCAAACCCATACCCTTGGTATAAACTTTCTGATGGTCAATCATCAACCGATCGTATTAGGTTTGAGTTAACCGTCCTCAACAATCCCGATATCCCGGATGCAGATGACGATTATGCCGACATCATGGCCATGCTTCCCTATCAGATGAATATCCTGGAAAACGACTCCGACCCTAATGGCAATGCCATCAAAATATACTCATTTCCTAATACGTATAATTGTTCGTTAACTTTAAGTGAAGATTCTCTCTCGGTTACAGTAATTCCCTCAGTTGCCGACGATGAGTATTATTTCTTCTATAATATAATCGAATCCAATACCCCTGATCTTTTCATTTCACATAGTGCACGGGTGCATGGCATATCATTGCCCAACCCCAACATGCCGGTAATAAAACCCGATGAAGCCATAGCTATCGGTGGAATAGAAACCCTCATCAATGTGCTTGAGAACGACTATGATAACCAGGGCGACGCTATTGAAGTGGATGGTTTTACCCAGCCTGCCAACGGCACCGTAACATTAAGCAATAATAAGCTACGCTACACTCCGTCTTTGTCATATATTGGTACTGATTTCTTTTACTACAACATCCGCGAATCTGCAGATACCAGTATCTATACAGATACTGCAAAAGTCAGCACCAATGTCCTCAAGAACCCCGATTGTCCTGTCGGAGTGCCCGATTATGCCACCGGTATGACCGGTTATGAGATTATCATCGACGTAAGGGCTAACGACTACGACATTAATAATGACCAGTTTGTGATCAAAGACGTACAGGAAGGAAGCGCCATAACACCCGATAACAAAATCAGCTACAAATCATCTTTCCTTACACATGCCGACACAATCTATTACCGCATAGCTGAAGCCAATAATCCTGATTCATACTCCGAATGGACGCCCGTTTTCATAACCCTTACGGTGAATCCCGATTTGCCTGTGGCAATGCCCGACACCATACGGGTCAGGGCCGGAATCCCTGTAACCTTTAAGCCGCTGCTCAACGACATACAAAACGGCGCTGACACACTGATTCTGAAATATTACTACACTGACGGACCAACAAAGCATTGGGGTACGGGATCGGTCACACTCGATAACTTCAACTATACGCCCATCTATCAGGCAAATGGCATCGACAGGTTCAGATACCGTATAAACTCTTCACTTCAACAGTCGTTAGCCATGGGTGAGATAGTCATCATCTGCGAAAGCCAATTCTACGATTCGCTCCAAATCAGCAACATCAATGCAGGGGTAAACGGAGGAGGCTTCCTGTTCAGCCGATACGCCGAACTTCCCCGCGAAGGACTTTTTTTTAACATAATTCCCGGATGGGAAGAATCTTTTTCAGCTCATTTCAGGTATCCGAAAGGTGCTAAAACAAACACCATATTCAATAGTACCATCTGGGCGGGCGGACTCGATAGTCAGAATTTGCTCCATCTCGCTGCAGAGCGATACAAACAAGGGCCGTCACTTGGGAGAGGAATTGATTTCCAGCCGGGTCCAATAGCAAACCAATATAACAACGAGTACCTCGAACGGTATCTCCGCACATGGAAAGTCAGTGCAGCCCAGATTGAACATCATAAGAATAATTACTGGCGACCGGGCTACCAGGCTCCCGAAGCAATTTTAAACTGGCCCGGCAACGGAAAAATTACCAACGGCGAAGCCCTAACCCTGGCACCTTACTACGATAAATATTCCGATGGCATCTACAACTGTATGGAAGGCGATTACCCGCTGATTCGCGGCGACGAAACCATATTTCTCATGTTTAACGATGATCTCAATCATACTGAATCATTTGGAACACGCATCGGCTTGGAGGTGCATGCCATGGTTTATGGATTCTCCAATCCCGCCGACACAGCAGTTTACAATTCCGTATTCGTGCATTATGATTTTTACAACCGTTCCGACGAAACCTACCATAACTTCTACTTCGGCGTTTTCACCGACACTGACCTGGGTTATGCATATGACGATTATGTCGGAAGCGATGTTGCCGATGGATATTTTTACACCTATAATGGCCTTCCACAAGATGGTAATGGTGAGTACTGGGCCTATGGCGAAAATCCGCCAGCCCAGGGCATTGCAATACTGGCAGGTCCGTTCAAAGACAATGACCAGGAAGATAATCCTGCCATCGACTGTTCCGAAAGCATTAACGGACTTAACTACGGCAATGGCACCGTGGATGATGAAAGACTCGGCATGGGTTCTTTTGTTCATTACTATAATCCAGGTGGAGCGACTCCATACTCGAATGACCCGCAATATGCTGATACTTACTACAATAATATGCAAGCCCTGTGGCTCGATGAAACACACATGATCTATGGAGGGAATGGCCATCCATCAACAGGAGCCGTAGGCCCTGATTGTCACTATATGTTTCCGGGCGATTCCGACCCATTAAACTGGGGAACTAACTGCATCCAGCCAAATGGCGGGTACAATACAAACGGCAAGTACTGGACCGAAGCTGAAGTTCTAAACCCTCCTGAGGACCGAAGGGGAGTTGCCTCCATGGGACCGGTTACATTTCTGCCCGGACAGGTTCAGGAAATGGAACTGGCTTTCTGTGTAGGACAAGCTACACCGGGTGTTCCGGGATCTGCAATCGAAAACCTTGACTCCAATATAAATGAGATCATTGAAAAGGTAATCACGGGAAACCTAATATTACCCAACAGCCAACTGGGCTTCAGGCCATCAATCAAACCCGGTCAGCAAAGCCTGATATATCCCAACCCGGCCGATGAAAACATCACATTCAACATACCTGCCACCAGGCAGCCGCTGCAATACATCATATACGACCTTCTTGGAAACAACCTTTCATCAGAAACCATACCCCACAACCAGCCGCGCCACACTATCAACATCAGCAACCTCAAGCCCGGCATCTACATCATCCGACTCTTCAACTCCGAAACCAATGAAGTCATGAAATTCATCAAGAAATAAAACCGTCAGAACACAGCAGTCAGTGTTTCAAAGTTTCAGAGTTCCAGTGTTTCAGTGTTCGGAACGAGGGATGAGCAAAAAATAGACTTTTTTGGAATCCATTCCAAAATTATCTTAATTCTTTATCGGTTCGTTGTTAAGACTCGCTTAATGCTAAAGACTGCTGAACGCTGAACTTCTGAACGCTGAACTGCCGAATGCCGAATGCAGAGTGCTAATTGCGTGGAATGGGGAGTGCTGATTGCAGATTGCTGACTGCTAATTGCGTGGAATGGTAACAAAGAACAAAGAACAAAAAAACAACGAACAATTTTAAATTTTCCGTGTTAGCATTGTGCATAATATAAGTAGATATAAACAATAACTAAATCCTTAACTAACACAACTACAATGAAAAAACAATTACAACTACTTGCATTAATCCTCATTGCAATCACTACAAAAGCAACATCCCAAATCACAATCGAACACACCGACATGCCACAAATCGGCTACCACGTCATCACAGGCTTCGATGCAAACACCGTTTTCCAGATTGGCGAGGCAGGACCCGACAAAACATGGAATTTCTCTAACGCTGTCGCGGAATCATTCGACACAGTCAGCTACCTCAATCCCATGCAAGTCCCAAACCACCAACTGTTCCCCGAAGCCGACATCGTAGCATACGCTTCACTCGACGAAAGCTATTCCAGCGTCTTCATCCAGGTAACCGCAAACGATATGGCCCTTCTGGGGACGAACGGCGACATCACCATATTCCCGGGAACCAGTATTGTTTTCACTTCATTCTTCACCCCTGCACAAACCCTGCAGCTGCCCTATAACTACAACGATAACCATACAATCAACTACACCGAAGTTTCATACGGCGGCTCCTATGCTGATGGGCAACTTATCGATTCATCCAAAACAATCTCCCATGTCAACACAGTCATGCACATTGACGCATGGGGCACAATGACCATCCCTGCGGGGACATTCCAGGTACTCAGGTCAAAACAAACCGATACCTCTGTCGATTCACTCTTCACATGGATAGGCAACAACTGGCAATTCATGTCAGTCAACCAGTTTACCGACATCTCCTACGACTGGATCGCCAAAGACTACGGCTACATCGCAAGCCTTTACACCGATGGAAGCACCGGCACCGGACTGTCATACATGATATCCCAAACCACGGTAAACACTAACGACATTAAAATACCCGAAACTCAAATATCGGTTTACCCGAACCCTGCCACCGACCAAATCACCATATCGGCAGCAGCCCAACCCGAAAAGGTCGATATCTACAACATCAACGGACAACTTCAGATCACATCCACCAACCGCAAGGTAATCGATGTATCGGATCTGCCACAGGGCGTTTACATCATCAAAGCACACAACGGCAACCAGGTCCAAACCACGAAGTTTCTTAAGAAATAAGCACTCGGCAATCGGCATTCAGCCGTCGGCATTCAGCCGTCAGCAGTTAGCCGTCAGTGTTCGGCGTTAAAGCTTTACCATAAAGGCCGGTCGTTAAGGAATCCCAACCTTCGGCCGGCTTTTTCATTCTCTCCCTGCCGACTACTGAGTGCTGACTGCGTGGAATGGAAACAAAGAACCAAGAACAAAAAACAAAGAACAATTCCGGTGCGTGGAATGGGTAACAAAGAACCAAGAACAAAAAACAAAGAACAATTTG
Organism: uncultured Lentimicrobium sp.; assembly: GCA_964547915.1. Lineage (GTDB taxonomy): Bacteria > Bacteroidota > Bacteroidia > Bacteroidales > Lentimicrobiaceae > Lentimicrobium. Next base: position 3,741 of record CAZJPP010000031.1, on the reverse strand, counting down.
CCGACTACTGAGTGCCGACTGCTGACTGCCGACTGCTGACTGCTAAAATTTGCTATTTTTGCAGCATGCTCAATAAACTTACTCTCAACCTATTAGCACTACTGCTACTAACTCTCTCAGCCAACGCCCGCGTCAGCACAAATGCCATACCCCAGAGCGACTCATTGGTAGTGTTACTCGACCAAACCATAAAACAATCGCATCTGTACGTTGAACAGAAAGAAACCAAACTTTCATCCCTCAGAAATGAATTAAAACCCGGCGACTCCCCTGTACAGCAGTATGAAAATGCATCAAAGCTGTTTAAGGAATTCAAATCATACAAGTACGATTCTGCTTGGCACTATGCCAACAGGATGCTGCATTTTGCCGAAATCATAAACGACCCCGGCCTGCTTTGCGAATCAAAAATTGCCCTCGCCTTCAGTTGTATGTCCGCGGGCCTCTTTAAAGAAACCGTCGAAATTGCTTCATCTGTCGATACAACCGTACTAGGAGATCCTTACAAGGATGCATTTTATTCCTTCCTCTCCGTGATGTACCTGAGCATGTCGGACTATACCGCAACTCAACCTTATTTCGACATCTACCGCTCCAAATCTCTTCTCTACACAAGAAAAGCATCCGCACTGACCGAAGAAAACAGTCCCGAAGCTCTCATTCTTAAAATGAGGGAATACCAACTGAAAAATTATTACCGTGAGGCCCTGGAAACCGGCCAAAAGTATCTTGCCGATACAACCTTAAGTCCGCATGAATTTGCCATAGGTGCTTCCACAGTGGCCTTTTTCTACGAAGTTCACGGCGACACAGCCAAAGCCCTCGAATACCTTATCAGGGCGGCCATTGCCGATATCCGTATGGCTGTTAAAGAAACATCCGCCATCAGGCAGGTGGCTGATCTGTTTTATAAAAGAGGCGATATCCGTCATGCCTATGATTATGCCATGGTAGCACTTGATGATGCCAACTTTTATAATGCCCGCCACCGAAAGATCGAGGTCGGCCAGATACTTCCAATCATCGAAGACGGCCGCTTCGACATCATCAACCGGCAGAAAGACAAGATCCTCACTTATGCTATCCTTATCTCTATCCTTCTGGTCCTGTTCTTTGCCGCTGCCCTTATCATCTTCCTTCAAAAACGCAGACTGTCCAAAGCCAGGAAAATGATCCTTAATCAAAACGCCGAGCTCCTACAATCAAATCACCAGCTCAAGTACACACAGGATAAGATAAGCAGTCAGAATGCCGACCTCATAACCATGAACGAAAAGCTAATGGAAGTTCACCGCATAAAAGATGAGTATATCGGATTCTTCTTTACTGCCAACTCCAACTACATTGAGCGAATGGAGGAATATAAGCGGATGGTTGTCCGCTACATCAAAAACGGCCATCCCGAAGAACTGCTTAAATCCGCTT
>CAZJPP010000031.1:0-2216 GCA_964547915.1 uncultured Lentimicrobium sp. | reverse complement strand
ATGGTTGTCCGCTACATCAAAAACGGCCATCCCGAAGAACTGCTTAAATCCGCTTCCTCCGGCAATCGCAAGGAGAAAGAAGAAATGTTTACACTGTTCGACCAGATCTTCATGAGGCTGTTCCCCGATTTTATCGAACGATATAACCAGCTTTTTGAAGATGCCGATAAAATAACGGTGGGAGATGACGGACATCTCACGCCCGAGCTGCGCGTCTTTGCTCTCATACGACTGGGAATTACCGAGAATGAGCGTATTGCCAGACTGCTTGACTTCTCCGTTTCGACGATCAAAAACTACAAGACCCGTGCAAAAAACAAATCGCTGATTCCTAACGACCTTTTTGAACAGGAGATCATGAGAATTCAGTCAGTGAAAACAGTTAATCAGCACACCTAACTCCTTCACAACCGTACATTTTGTTTCCCGGAGTGTAATACTAAAACATTGATTATCTTTGCCTTACAATTTCTATTGCACCATTTGACCGTACATTTTTCATTCCCGCTCCGAACATTCGGGATAATTTGCTCAGTTGCTGTATATTTTTGAGTCGTTAATAACCGGCGCAAAAAACTCAACAACAAAGCAACCAATAACACACAACAACACAACGAATAATAACTTAACAACCATACTTGTATGAAAATCAAACTTTTAATAAGCTGTATCATCCTGCTGCTGTCCACATCAACCATGGCGCAGAGCAGATTTACGGTTTCAGGTAAAGTAACCGACACCCGTGGTGAATCGCTTCCCGGTGCAACCATTCTGGAGGCCGGAACCACCAACGGTGTTATCACCGATATAGAAGGCCGTTTCTCAATAAATGTTGCCTCCAACCAGTCAATCATAAAAATCAGCTTCATCGGTTACCACTCCGTTGAACTTACAGCAGCCACAGCCGGACCTGTAATCGTTCTTGAAAGTGAAGTTTCATCTCTCGAAGAAGTAGTGGTTGTGGGATATGGTACTGTCCGCCGCAGAGACGTCACAGGCTCAGTGGTCAGCATCAATGAAAGCAGTCTTAATGAAGGACCCGTAACCAATCCGCTGCAGCAAATATCAGGAAAGGCTGCAGGCGTTGTGGTAACACAAACAGGCAGTGAACCAGGTTCCGTTCCATCCATCAGGGTAAGGGGAATTACCTCTCTCATAGGAGGAAGCAACCCGCTGGTGGTAATTGATGGAATGCAGGGCAATCTCGACCTGCTGAATCAACTGTCACCCGATGAAATCGAAAGTATCGATATACTTAAGGACGCTTCAGCCACCGCCATTTATGGTTCCCGTGGAGCCCCCGGTGTAATTCTCATCACTACCAGGAAAAGCAAAGCAGGCTCTTCGCAGATTGAAGTGAATTCCAGCACATCGCTCGACATGATCTCACGTAAACTCGATATGCTCACGGCCGATGAATGGCGTCAGCAAAGAGCTTTGTGGGGCGTGCCCGTATCTACCGATCACGGCTCCGATACCGACTGGTACGGATTGCTCACAAGGAATGGAACCACCCAAAACCACAGCATTGCCATCGGAGGCGGAACCAATGATTTCAATTATCGTGCCTCTGTCGCCACAATATTACAAAATGGTATTGTCATCAATTCCGATAATCAGAATTACATCGGAAGGCTGCAGGCTTCGCAGAAAGCTATCGACGGTAAACTTGAAATTTCAGCCAGCGTAAGTGCATCTACCCGCGAAAACACCGGCAGTCCTTCAAGCATTGGCCGCGCTGCCTTCACCTCTAATCTTATCAGCAATACCTATGTAAGCCGTCCTACCGATCCTGTGCTTAACCGCGATGGCTCTTACTTTACCGACCCTGCCGTTTTTCAGTACATAAATCCTTATGCAGTCGCAAACTCCGTCGTCAATAAAAGTACTGCCAATAACCTTTTCGGGACACTCCGTGCCGACCTTGATCTGTTTAAAGGATTCAAAGTATCATGGTTTGGCTCATGGCGTAAACTCGATGGCAATTCAGGCTATTACCTCCCTGCAATTTCCACCCTGTCGTCAGCCATCGACAACAAGGGCATTGCCAACATCAACAACTGGCATGAAGACGAAAAGCTTACCGACGTAACGCTTAACTACAAGGCACTGGTGGGCGATCACAGCCTCGATGCTATTGCCGTTTATGAATGGCAGAAACAGTCGTATAATGGCAATTTCAGTCAGATGAAGGGCTTTATCAACGACATTACCAC
>CAZJPP010000030.1:0-25008 GCA_964547915.1 uncultured Lentimicrobium sp. | reverse complement strand
ATGCTGAACTCGATGAAATTGCCGCCAATCTGGAAGCTTTCAGAAAAATTGCAGCGGGAGAAAAGGATGGCGGCCCAATTGCAGAAATGGACGTGCCCGAACGCTTTCGCTGGCTCACTGCAGTGAGAAGCGCATCAATACAAACATCACGACCTCATCCCGGTATTTCTCTTAATCTTGATGAGACTCTTAACAGCCTGTTTAAGGAAATGGTTCTTTAGCCGTCCGGCTCCCATAAATCGGTTAAATCACGCGTCTAGTTATCAGCAATTAAGCCTTTGTTGATAGCATATTTCATCAATCCGACAATACTCTTTGTTTTCGTCTTAATGAAAATATTACGGCGGTGAGCCTCAACGGTGCGCTCGCTGATATACAGTTTACTGGCAATTTCCTCATTACTGAATTCACGTGCTACAAGATTGAGTACTTCAATTTCCCGCGCTGATAAACTAGGTCGTGTATCTTCCTTTATTTCAGTAAGATCAGCAGCTGTGCCAAGGTTATCCATTACTATCTGCTGTGTGTTTATGCTCAGGTACTTACCCTTGTTATGCACTATTCTAATGGCTTCAACAACCTCGTTCATATTGGTGCGCTTCAGCACGAACCCTGCAGCGCCTGCTTTAATCATCCTGGTGATAATTGATATGTCATCATGCATGGTTAATGCAATAACACCGACTTTAGGGTACAATTCTTTTATCCTGGCAGTTGCTTCAATGCCTGACCCACCGGGCATATTTATATCCATTAAAATGATATCAGCTTTATTGCCTGATAAGAAGCTGAGAGTTTCTTCCATAGAATTTGCGCCTCCCACAAATTTTATGTCATCTTCATATTCGAGAAGAGATTTGAGGCCTTCAATCATTAGCTGATGATCGTCAACTACTAATACTTTTATTATTTCCTTCGGCATATTCAGCTTTTTGAAGTGGTATCAGAATGCTTATAATGGTTCCTCTTCCCTTGGTCGAATCAATAAATATTGTACCATTGAGGTTCTCTATTCTCGATTTCATGTGTTGCAACCCTGTGCTTGAGTATCCGGTTATTTCACTTACATCGAATCCTTTACCATTGTCCTCAGCCATCAGTGAAATCTCATCATTTCCTTTGGTTATCTGAATAAATAAAGTAGAGGCCCCGGCATGCTTGATAGTGTTGTTCACAATTTCCTGAATGGTGCGGAATAGTGTATTCTCGATCAGGTAGTCGATTTTACCATTTAATCCATATATATCATAACTCATTGTGAGTCCTGAACTCTGATTTATTCTGTCGCTGATGCTTTTAAGCGCGCCTTTGAGGCCTTGTTCTGATAAAAGCGATGGAGCCAGGTTATGGGAAATGTTCCTGACTTCCACAAAAGCATCATCAATTGTCTTCATTAATGTTTCAAGGAGTGCTTCCCTTTTCTCAGGCGACAAGTCCTTTCTCTTTTGAAGCACACTTGCGTGAAGACCTGATACTGAAAGCAGATGGCCCAGGCTATCGTGCAACTCCTGCCCTATCCTTTTGCGTTCTCTTATTTCAGCTTCAAGAGCTGCATTTGATTTCTTTTCAGTAAGCTCAATGATTGTTTTCTGAAATTTGACTTCCTGGCGATGACGATGATTCAGATACAGCAGATATAATCCTGTAAGGGTTAAAACAAAGGTAATTGAGATAAAAAACAACAGGTTGTTCTTCTTGCTGATTGATAGCTCTTTCTTTTCAAGCTCAAGCTGCTGCATTTTATTCAGCTGGTTTAAGTAGGTCACCTCAACATCATAAATCTGATGGATTACCGTCTGATTAACTACTTCCTGCTGAGTGCTGATATGTTTCTGAAAGTGTAACAGGCCGTTTTTGTAATCACCAACCTGCTCATATATCCCTGATAGCAGTTCATGCGCATCACTTTCAAGGACAAGGCTTTTATGATCATTAGCAATTTCCAGAACTCCGAAGGCCATTTGGAAGGCTTCACGACTTTTTCCTGTTTTAAGATAAACATGCCCCAATCCTACCCGGGCTAATGCCAGTTGATAGGAAAGATTCCCTTCTGTAGCAATATCACTGCTCATTGAGTAAGCTTCCAATGATTTGTCAGGCATATCGAGTTTTAAGTATACATTTCCCATTAACTGATATGAGATGCAAAGCCCATACTTATTATTGACTTTCTTTGCAAGATTGATAGCTTTTTCCAGATAATTCAGTGCCTCAACCGGCTTTTCCTTTGAATTGTAACATACCGCAACGTTGTTGAGAACTGAAATAACAAGAATAGTATCTTTAGGGGTGTATGTTGAATCTAAGGCCTGTTCAAAATAAGAAAGGGCTTTGTCAAAATTTTTAAGATTCAGGTATATGATTCCGATATTATTTAATGCGCCTATCTTTTTATTCTCCATTTTCGCCAGGTCGTAGTTATTGAGTGCCTCAACCAGATGAATATAGGCCATCTTATAATTAGCCAACTCATTAAATATCACCCCAAGATTGTTGTTCACATGGGCAATTTCCGACCAGACTTCATGTTCTTCAGCAATTGCCAATGCCTGGTTATAGAACTTTACAGCTTCAGAATAATTGGTTTCAAAAACATACGATGAGCCTATGTGCTTTAGCAAAATGACCCGGGAAATATAGTCATCGGCAGGCAATTTTCTTAGTATTCCGGTTGCTTCTTCCCTTGCTGCCAGTGGGTTATCGTATATAAGCTTATGAATATAATTGAACCTGGCATCAGTAGCTTTGATTAAAGCATCAGCAACTATACGGTCGTTATTTTCCGATTTGTTACATGATCCCAAAAGGAATATAATGAGAAACCAGAAAGATGCACCCGTAACAACCTTATAAATAAAATTACGCATTAAGTTTCAATAAGTCCTATATTGCAAAACTACATCATAATAGCTCAGGTTGTCACCACTTTTTGACTGATTTTGAATAAAATAGGTGTGGGCACTAAGGCAAAATAAGTGCTGGCACTTAGCGTTTTTTAAGCAAAAATAACGTACAGCACGAATTGAATAAAGCAAATGTTTTGCCTTACTTTGCTTCCGGATGTATCACAAAAAAACGAGAAAATGAAAAAACTTTTTACTCCACTCTTCACACTCATGATCGTCGGCCTTATGCTTATAAGTGCCACAGCTCCCGCTCAAACGGTCATATACAACGAGAGCTTCGACTATCCGGCCGGAGCAATTCCTCCCGAATGGGAAATTCAGGCTGAACAGCCACCAAGTTGGCAGGTTAATGTTTCAATGATGGCCGGGGGCACTGCTCCTGAGCTATATCTTGGATATAGTATGGCTGCAGGATTAAGCCGCCTTGTTTCTCCTGAAATTGATGTTACCGGATATACCGGATTGAAATTAAGCTATCTCCAGTACCTTATTAATTATGAAATGGACTTTGGAGAAATCATCGGGATGGATGTTACATTCGATGGTGGTAACACCTGGCAGGCGTTATGGGAACAACCATTAAGCACCCTTAATATTCCTCAGGGTGAATATTCATACTATTTTGCAGTCCCTGCAGGAGCAACAACAGTCCAGTATGCCTTCAGGTATGATGGTAACTGCTACGCTATTAACCTATGGTGTATTGACGATATAAAGATTTCAACTATTGTTAATAATGACCTGCTGGTTTATTCACTTAATGGTAATATAACTCCTGTTGCCGGTGAAGCAGAAACCTATACAGTAAGAGTTATTAATGGTGGTTTGACCGCTCAGAATGATTATTCAGTAAGCCTATATAAAGAGGGCGGTGAATTAATTTCAACAGTTCAGGGTACAAATCTTGGAACTGCTGAATACACTGATCTTAATTTATCATGGACACCTGCTACCGGTGAGGTAGGTAACAGTAGTCTTTATGCCGTTGTTGAACTTTCAGGAGATGAAGTATCTGACAATAATCAATCGCAAACGCTTCCTGTTATAGTTCAACCTGAAGATATTGTACTGGTTGAAATTGCAGATAATTTTACACCTGTTAAATTCTTACCATACAATTTCTTCCAGTTATACAGCTACACACAGACACTGTATTACCCTGAAGAGATTGGAATGACAGATGAGCCAATTACAGGGATTAAATACACTGCATTATTTGATGAAGATGAAGAAGGTGTTGAGATCAATATAATGTTAGGTGAAACTGACCAGGAAAACCTGACAGATGCATGGCTAAGTTCAGCTTCATTTACAGAAGTTTTTAATGGTACTGTTAACTTCAGAAAGGGTCTGAATGATTTCTTCATCCCTTTTACCACCCCATATACCTACACTGGAAGAAATCTGGTCATTCAGTCGGTTAAATCATATTCTAAAGGCCAACTATTTCCATCACTAATTGCATCTACAGATTCTTTATCTCAACGTTCACGTGCAGCAGAGAGAGATGATGAACCGTTTAACCCGCTGACTATTCCGCCCTGGGGATATTGTGTGGATCTATATCCTAACATAACCTTGTTGTATTCAACCGGAACAACAGCTGTGAATGCCTTAAGGCCCTCTGAAGTTGCAGTATATCCAAATCCTGTTAATGATTTGATGTACGTGGAAATGAATGAAAAAATGAGTGAGGTAAAATTAATTAATATAACCGGACAGGTTATATACCGGGAACCTGTAAGAAGCAGCCGGCATGAAATTAATGTTGGCAGCTTCACACCAGGCATCTATGTACTTCAGGTAACAACTGACAACGGATTGTTTACAAAGAAGGTTAAAGTTCAATAATTAAAAAAATAGTGTGTGATTACATAAAAAAACCTGCCTTTCGGGCAGGTTTTTTTTTATTCGTCCATAAGGGATTGTAATAATCCCCTGGCTGTTTCCATGTACCTCGCCACAGATTCAAGCCTTTGGTTAACCATTAGGTCATCTTTTGATTCCTCTTGTTTCTGTCGAACTTTCTTAATAAGGTTGGTTAGTGTCGCAGAAAGCGCCGTAAGATTCCATTCATCCGAATTCCCGTTTTCAGATTGTTCTTCAGTTGCAGGTCCTGTACCTCTCTTTTTATCAAGATTGTCAAAAGGATCTTTTTTGCCCTGTGCAGCTAATCTTTTAGCGCGGCGGGCATGTTGTTTTGCAAGGTAACCTTCCAGAATTGCCCTTGTCTCATCGGTTATTTTAATATTCTCACCCATATTTGTATAAATTTGATACAAAGATAATACATTTTATTGACTTTAATTTAAATGAAAACCCTGAAAAGTTAATTCGCTGCATATAAATGCCTCATATTCTTGCTCAAATAGTGGATAATCCCACGATCCAAGACTATGATATAAATTTCCGCCAAAACCAATTTTAAATTTATACAAACCATATAACGGGTGTGTTGAATCGGCATTGGGTGAAATCCCAAACATATCATATTCAGTACATCCCATTTCTTTGGCAATTCTTATGGCTTCCCACTGCAATGCATATGTTCCCATCAGATTGCGATTAATATCAGATGAAGCACCATATAAATATGAACCACGATTTCCTGAAATAATTAAAAACATGGCTGCTAATGGTACATCATCTTTTTCTGCAATAAGTAATCTTACTTCGGCTGATGATTTTGCGTTTTCAACTTTCGCAAGCAAAACAGCCTCAAAGTACTTCATATCGTTGAGAAATATCCTGTTGCGTTGGGCAGTCTGGGTATACAATTCATACCAGGTATCGATATGATCTATACCCGTCACCCTGACTTTAACATTTTTCCTGTCGGCAAGTCCGATATTGTATCTGGTTTTTGGCTTCATACGATGAAGTATCTCGTCGAGTGAAGGCTTTAAGTCAATATAAATGGTATTTGATGGCAGGATATTATGACCCGCTTTCCTGAAATTCCGGTTTATTGTGTTGATATTGAAACGCAATTCCCTTGAATCAATTCCCGGCTCCCCTTTCCAGTTGCCCGATTCATCATAATACTGAGGATGCTTTGACCACCATGACTCCCAACATAAGTCGTATCTGATCATAATACAGTTGGACGGAAGGAATGACCTGAGACTTTCTGAAAGTTCTTCAAGAAAAATTGCCTGAAATTCTTCATGAGGCTCTAGTTCAGGCCCATAAGGTACATAAGCAATACAATATTTCTTGCTAACCTGTTTAACAATTACCAGTAAGTCGGAAGTAATCGCTTTGTCAATTAATTCACCTTGTCTGAACACTGTGACATCCGATTTATCCGGATCTGTCCTATTGTTGTAGATCAGTGATTCGTACGACTTAAAATTTATGGCAAGTGTTTCAGACCCAAGCTTTTCTTTTACGGCCGACCAAAAGGCTGTTTGTTGAACAATTGGTGTTTCATACAGACCGGCAACTTCTTTCTTATGGATGTCGCTTAACATTTCAGGTAACTCAGTTAAAAGGTTTATTCATTTTTGATATTTCTAAAGTGCTTTTTCGAGAATTATTTTACTTATATCCGGAGTGATATCTCTTGTTTCAGATAATGCAGTCATGCCATGGTCAATGAGTTGCCGGTGTATTATCGAAACTGCTGTTGAATCAACGCCATAGTCTGATAAATGTGTTTTTACACCAACACTTTCAAAGAATTCGCGTGTGTATTGAATGGCTTTATCAATTCGCTCCTCCTCACTACCATCTGTAATTTTCCATACGCGCTCTGCATACTGAAGCAGCTTTCCTCTTTTTACATCCTTACGCACAGTTAAGAGCGGCGGTAGAATTATAGCAAGTGTTTGTGCGTGGTCAATTCCATAACGGGCAGTGATCTCATGTCCTATCATGTGAGTTGCCCAATCCTGTGGAACACCTGCTCCTATAAGACCATTAAGTGCAAGAGTAGCTGTCCACATAAGGTTTGCCCTGACATCATAATTGTCGGTCTCCTCTACTGCCTGTTTGCCAATCTCGATTAATGTCTGTAAGATACCTTCTGCAAAGCGGTCCTGAATTCTGGCATCTACAGGGAAAGTAAGATATTGCTCTGTCGTATGCACAAAAGCATCAACAATTCCATTAGCAACCTGTCTCCTTGGTAGTGTGTATGTTACCACGGGGTCTAAAATTGAAAATACAGGGAACGTGAGGTCACTCTTGAAAGGGAACTTGCCATCGCCATAACTCACAACACCTCCGTTGTTCATCTCACTTCCAGTAGCCGGAAGTGTAAGAATACTACCGAACGGAATAACTTTTCCCACTTCTTCGGCCTTAATTTTTCTAAATCCCGCTTTTAATATTTCAGAAGGGTCACCCGGATGGTGAGCGGTAAGACAGATAAATTTTGTACCATCAATTACTGACCCACCACCAACGGCTATTATGTAATCTATCTGTTTATTTCTTACTACTTCACCTGCTCTGATCAGAGTTTCATATCGGGGATTAGGCTCAATACCACCAAATGTGAATACTTCATTACCGCTTTCCGTAAGTAAATTTGTTACTTTATCAATTAATCCACTACGTATAGCACTTCCACCACCATATGTTATTAGAATCTTTGATCCTGACGGGACTTCTCCTTTCAGGTATGACAGGCTGCTTTTGCCAAAGTATATTTTTACAGGATTATAAAAATTGAAATCCAACATATCTTTCTGTTTTTGAGTATAATAATAAATGACAAAGTTAATAATAATTCATAATGTACTGTCATTATAAAATATTCTATATTTACCATTCCTAAGTACGTTACATGTAAAATCTATCAATTGACAGCTTATGAAACGTTTATGTCTTTCCTTTTTATCAGTTCTTATATTGGCTTCAATTACAATCAATACTTATGCAAGTTTCATAACAGTTAGAGGTTATGTTTCGGGGCAATGGTCAGCCGATACAGTTCTTGTTGACGGACATCTTAATCTGCAAGCAGGCGATAATCTTATTATAGATCCGGGAACAGTAATAATTTTCAGGGGACATTACAAATTCACGGTGTTTGGATCGTTAAAAGCAATGGGTAGTATTAACGACACGATACTATTCACTGTACCTGATACCACAGGATTTCATATAATGGATGAAGGAAAAGGCGGTTGGTCGGGAATAAGATTCTTCTTTCCAAATAGTGATAACATAGGAAACAGACCGACAACTGAAGAGTCATCAATAGCCTACTGCAGATTTGAATATAGCAAAGCAACAACCGATCCGCTTAATTGCTATGGTGGAGCAATTGCGTCTCATTATTATGACAACCTTAATATCAGCAAATGCTACTTTTATAATAATTACTCTTTCTATAGCGGCGGTAGTATTTACCTAAATTATTCCGATGCAATTATTGAAGATTGTGTTTTTGAGCATAACTATTCGGGGAATACCACCGAAGTATACGGATATGGTGGTGGAGTCTGCGCATTAAACTGCTCACCTGTTGTACGAAAGAATGTTTTCCTGAATAATACATCAACAGGGGTTGGTGGGGCAGCATCTTTTGATAACTCTGATCCGATATTTGAATTCAATATTCTAAAAGGGAATAAAAGTGGATTGGGAGGAGGATTGGGAATATTGCGTTCAAGTCCTACTACCACTATAACTAATAATCTTATTATTAATAATGAAGCCGTTTTCTTTGGAGGAGGCGTTTGTTGTATCCGCTCAAATCCCGTCTTATCCAATCTCACCATTGCCGATAATATTTCAATGTATGGCGGAGGTTTATACTGCAATGATTCGGCAGTACCGGTCATTTACAATACCATAATCTGGGGAAATACAGCCCTTGGGTACAGTGTCACTGTTTTCGATATCTATTCAGCTCCCGATTTCTATTATTGTAATATTGAAGGTGATACCTCGGACTTTTCAGGAAGTGGGGCATTAGAAGGATATCATGGTCGTTACGAGAACAATATTAACGTTAATCCGAATTTCGCTACTGAATCGGACTTCTCGTATAGTCTTTCACCCGGTTCTCCCTGCATAAATTCAGGCACTCCTGATGCCTCTCCCCTGTCGTTGCCTGATTATGATCTATCAGGTAATTACCGGATTAACAATAACAGGATTGATATGGGCGCATATGAATATCAAGGTGCGGTGATTATTCCTGAAGGTGAAGTTGAAAATAGAATTCTGGCATATCCCAATCCTTTTACCTCTGAAATCAGAATCTGTGTTAGTACACCCGGCCAGGTAATCATTACCGGCATCAACGGAAGCATTATCAGGATACTTGAGGCAACGATCAATAAAAAGGCTGCCGGTTATGAAGTTATCTGGGATGGATGCAATTTTACAGGACAGCCGGTGACCGGCGGAGTTTATCTGATAACGAATCAGAATAAAGAAACGGGCAGAATTGTTAAACTATGATCTTCCCTGCAAAGGAATACTTATAGTAACAATTGTTCCGCGAGGCTCACCGTTCTCAACAAGATCAGTAAAGTTGAGCGACATTTTCTTATTATGAAGACTACTAAGCAGATTTAATCTCTTTTCAACATTAATGATCCCGAGTGATTTGTTAACTAACAAGCCTGCTCTGACTTTCTTTGACAAATCACGCCCGATTCCATTGTCTTCTATTGTGCAGATAATAATGTCGTAATCAATAGGGTCCCGTTCAAATCTGATCTTTATTACCCCCGGCCGTTCAGAATTCATGATACCGTGCCAGATTGCATTCTCAACAAATGGTTGAATCATAAACGCCGGTATATAAGACACTTCCGGTGTAATTGAATCATCCCAGGAAATATTATACTCAAATTTCTGCTGAAATCTCATGCACTCAATTTCCAGATATAGATTCAGCGCACTTATCTCATCCTTCAGTTTTACCATTGGTTTCTGTGAGTTGTTCAGAATAAGTCTCATCAAACGGGAAAACTTAGACAGATATAACGATGACGACATGTGGTCGTTCTTGATTATATATGACTGAATGCTATTAAGAGTGTTAAATACGAAGTGGGGATCCATTTGTCGTATCAAAGCTTGCTGCCTGTCAAGGTTGCTGTCTACTTCAAGTAAATGTCTCTTCTTCTGCCTGTATGTTGTATGACTGTATGCCAGAATTGCCAACAGAATTATCAATAGCAAAACAGAAGCATTAAACCACCATGTTACCCAGAAAGGAGGCCTTATGATAATCTCAATGCAAGCAGGATAACTGCTCACCATACCGACCGAATTAACAGCGAGAACTTCAAATCTGTATTTACCGGGTGGCAAGAAAGCGAATTCCAGTTCATTGTTTAAAGTACTGTTCCATCCTGAGTTTAGCCCTAGCAACCGGTATTTGTATGAAATTGCATCAGCATCCCTGAAAGCTATACCCGCAAATTTTATTTTTACAAAATTCTCATCATGTTTGAGTGAGTACGATTTTTGTAATATCGTATCTTTCATCATCACACTGATACTCTCGATAAATATCTTTGGTGGCCGGGCAATCGGTTTAAACTTCGAACGACTGAATATAGTTAGTCCTTTATTTGTCCCTATCACAATATAACTTTCAGTGCCTATTATTTTGTTAATCTCATTTGAGATAATGCCGTGCTGTTTTCTGAATATAATTACTGAAGGGTGAGGTCTGTTTTTTAACAAATCACTGATAGGCAGAACATTTATCCCGTTATTAGTTCCAACCCAGAGTTCATTTCCTGAAATATGAAGTGTAGTAATTGAATTAGATGTTAGTCCATCATGATTAGTAAGGCGGTATATTTTATTATTAGTGCTTATTATCAATCCGGCACCCTTGGTTCCTAATACAAAGTCATTTGAATTTGGGAAAACAGCAATACTGGTAATGCGCTCTTTAAAAAGAGGGTTATCATTCCCCAGATAATGAAAACCGGAATCATCAAATGTCCATAATCCATTGGTGGATGCTAACAGAAATTTTTTGTCTTTGGTTTGCGATATTGCTTCAACTCTTATTGACAATGAATCATCAATCGATGACTCATAGATAACATTACCACCTTTGATTTGCATTAAACTTTGTGTAAGTCCCATCAATATATCACTACCTGTCACAGGGTATATATCCATAATTCCATATCTGAAATTTTCTAAAGGAGCAGATTCTTTAATAAGATATGGGTGATTGTTAACAAAAGCCTTCACTTTTTCACCATCGTAATAATACAGAAAGTGTTCAGTGCCAATAAATAAACAGGAGTCTTTGTAAGTCTTTAGTGCTCTGATTTTATTATTACCGTCCAACAATTTATTTACCTGCCTTACCCCATCATAATCTATTACATCAAGAGTGTAGCCATCATCTGCAGTCAGATAAAGCTTGTCTTTAAATATTGCCAGTTCATTTACGTTGTTACCGGATAATCCTTCTTCCATTGTGTAGGAGAAGAAAGCCTGGGAAGGCAAATAAAATACACCCGAGCTTGATGTAGAAAACCACAAACCGCCTTCCGAATCGTTTAAAACAGAAGTAACAGACTGCCCTGCAAGGAATGTATCAATCGGACCATTACTCATCTCATTGATGTTATAGACCATAACACCATCTACCTCAAAACCAATCCATAGGTATTGATCATCCTGATTATGAATCCAAATTAACCTTTTATCAAATTTCTTTACATTGAAACTGCCATCAGGATGTATCGTATAGAGGAATTCATTCTGTGACAAATAGATGTTTCCCCACTTATCTGAATCAAGTATAAAGAATCCACCGGAATAATCAGAATAATAAACGGGCAATTTAACTATGTTGTTATTTAGTTTGGTCTTGATTGATATGGTGTTACTCTGTTTCCATCTTGCATTTTGTAATGTCAGTAGTTGCCCGTCCATTTCAGTAACACTCAGATATACTCCGGCTTCCTCGGTTGAAGGATAATTAGTCACCTTTCCTTTATGATCCACCATATGAATATAGCCACTGTTAATAAGGCTGAACCATATATTACCCTCTTTATCGGCTCTGAAATTCATTTTATGTGGCACTTTACCATGAAATGCAATCTGCTCAATAACGCTGTTATATTTATATTTATGAATAACCCCATTTTGATAATAAGAAAGATTGAATGGGAAACTTATAAACCAGACTCTGCCACCATCGTCTTCATATATTTCAAATACAGTGTTTTGAGGAAGGCCATCACTCATATCAAAAGTGCGAAAGTTAGTGCCGTCAAATCGGCTGACTCCCAAATTAGTAGCCATCCAGATATAACCTTTGGAGTCCTGAAATACATGATAAACCTCAGATGAAGGGAGTCCATCCTCAACAGTGTATTGCCTTAATGAAGGTTTTTGCGCTTGTACGGTACAAACCATTACAAGGCAAATGACTACAAAAGATAAGATAGTTTCAATCCTTAAGCGCACTATTGAAACCGGTTATTTGGTTACTATAAATTTTATTGTTCTGCAATCAGCTTTTCCATTTAGCTTTAGAAGATAAACCCCGGGCTTAAAATTATCCGAAACAGTGTTTTCTTCTGTTTTATTAAGTCTGACAGTCTGCAGGATCTGTCCTGAAACGCTAAATATTTCAGCACTTTCGGGTAATAAATCAGGCCTGTTACTTCTGATTATCAGATTGTCGTTTGCTGATATGACAGATATGTTATGATTCATCAGTTGTTCATTGATTCCTGATGACTCTAATGTTGCAGAAGTTAAATTCTGTAATGTATTTACGATTTTACCACTTATAGATACAGAAATTGCAGGGAATTGTGAGATATCACCTGAGAGCGTAATCAGGCATTCAGAAGGATTTACATACTCAATTTCTTCTATTGATAATCCTTCAGGCGCATCATTCAGTGAGAAGTAATCCGGGTCGAGTACTTTATTGCGGAAGCGGTCGCCCCATATAAACAGCCTGATCTTATTACCCTCGGCATTTATTCCTGTTTCCGGTGTCAGTACCGAACCCTGCAAATTCTGATCCATCCATTGCAGGCGGTTTACAAGGAAATTTTCGAAATACTCAACCTCATCTTCGTAAGTATTATTCTCCCAGTCGTAATTAGGCCAAATATATTGACCCAATATAGGCCAGCGTTCATAATTGCGTACCTGAGCATCGTTAAGGAGCAGTACCAGTGAATCGACTGCAGCCTCAAGATTGGCAGTTGCGAGAGGTCCTGAACGAAGTGTGTTCCATCTTGTCCGTGCAAGGTTTCTGAAATATGGGTCTTCCATCAACCGCTTCCAGAAGTATATTATACTCCATGACACAGGTTGCACATCGGTGTATACCCAACCCCAGGTGTGAATACCCGGATCCCAGTAGTTGACATTCCCATATCCTAAATTAAAATCCCAGGCAGGTCCTGCATGAAGTTTACCGCCGTCGCTGTCTTTCTGTTTGTAGAAGAACTGACTGTAACGATACTTGTCAACTTCTTTACTGATTTCATTCAGCAGCATAAAATCAACAAATGAAGGAGCATCAAAGTACTTGTTCCAGCCTGTGGCAGGATTACTGAATTCACTGCCTATAAGTACGCGTTCGGCAGAGGTAACATAGCTTTTTATGTAATTTCTTTGAGCATCAACTATTTTGTCTGGCTCGGGGTAATAGTACTGAAATGTTATGTCTTTTGCATCAGGGTATGATGGGTCGGGAGCCGACATCCATCCGTCGCGTCCCAAGGTAAATCCCTCATCCTCCCAGTCAACTGTAAGTATATACCCTCCTGTCACTGCATCACCCGATACTTCATCAGGTTTAAGTGAATTAATATCTACCCTGTAATCGCTCTTTTTTATTTTCTCCATCAATACATACACGCCCCAGTAATCATTATTTATTATCAGCTCACAAAAGATAGTTCTGCTGCCATAGGAGTCGCCCATCAGACTTCCCATATAAAAAGTCATCACATTTCTAAGCATCGACTTATCAGTGTAAGGGGCATAAAGAACCCAGTCGCTCTCTTCAGGCAATCCAAGCAAGGGGACATCCATATCTTCTCCCGACTCATCACGGGTCTCAAATCCGTATGACTTTTTAGGAAACATCTGAGATGAATGCCCTCGTGTTTCAATGCCAATCATTCCATCATAATCATTGAAAGGATCAGTAACGTGATTAATCTGCCCCTCGCCGTTCCAAATTATACCCATCTGTGCCTCAATCTTGGGATCATCGGGAATTTCTACATCAAATGTGTTTATTATTACGATTGGCAGGTTCGATTCAGTTAAAACAACATCAGTTTCTGATGACAAATCACGAGATATTAACTGCCCAAATGAAGGTTGTAAAACTAAAACCAGAGTGACTAAAAAAGCCGTAAAAATGTATCGCCTCATGGCAGTAATATTTAGGCTGTAAATGTAACTATAAATAATTGTGCGGTGACAATGAATTGATTATATAAGTAATTACTTTTGTAATAGTTAACACTTTCCAGGCTATCCCAAACATGAAAAATCAGTATATAAAAATTCAAAATATCAGATGGTTTTTGCCTTTCATATTCATAATAATTATGATTACATCGTGCAAAGAATCTGATACCACTGAAAATACATTCCCTTCTAATCTTCGGGTTGAAATTACCCTTTCGGAAACGGAATACGGTAAAGTAATTATTCAGGCTATTGCCGACAATACAGAGGAATACAGTCTCTTCATAGATGCCGCTACCGAGCCTGAAGAAACCAACACGACGGGTAATTTTGAATACACTTTTGCCAATGCCGGCAGTCATATGGTTGAGGTTAGGGCATATGGAAATGACAACCGTTATGTGAAGGCTGAAAGAACAGTGATTATTCCCGGTGGACCAGATATTGAAGATGGATGGTTTAGTCCGTTTGAGTACGACGGAATGAGTATGGTATGGAATGATGAATTCGACGGAACATTAATAAACCAGGGCAACTGGACTTTTGAAACAGGAAATGGGTGTCCGAACAACTGTGGATGGGGAAATAATGAGCTTGAGTATTACCGCAAAGAAAACGCCTGGACCGAAGATGGTGTTCTTATTATTGAAGCCCGTAAAGAGGCATATCAGGGCAGTAATTACACTTCTGCCAGGATGATTACCCGAGATAAGAAATCATTCCTGTATGGCCGTATAGATATCAGGGCAGCCCTTCCAAAGGGTCAGGGACTTTGGCCGGCACTCTGGATGCTGGGCAACTCAATCACCTCCGTTGGTTGGCCTGCATGCGGCGAAATTGACATCATGGAAATGGTAGGAGGACAAGGAAGGGAAAATACTGTCCACGGTACACTCCACTGGGACGATAATGGACATGTACAGGCCGGGGGAGGTTATTCATTGCTATCCGGAACTTTTGCCGATAAATACCATGTTTTCAGCATTACCTGGGATGAGAATTACATCAGATGGTACGTTGATGATAAACAATTTCATGTAATTGATATCAGACCGGGACATATGAGTGAATTTCATCAACCACATTTTATTATCTTTAACGTTGCTGTCGGTGGTAACTGGCCGGGAAATCCAAACACCTCCACAATCTTCCCGCAGCAATTGAGAGTAGACTATATAAGAGTATTTCAGAACAATTAACAAGTATACCTTAATAACCCACACAACAAATCAATAGATAGCTTTAACAGACAAGACAAGCCATGAAGAAAAAAACACACAACCTAATCCTCATGCTGTTTATGCTTCTGAATACAAACTTTTTGTTTGCACAGACGCATACAGTAACCGGTTTTGTTTACGAGGGTGACACCCGTTCAGGCATTCCCGGAGTTACTATAGTTGAAAAAAACACAACTAACGGGGTAATCACCGATTTGGACGGTAAGTACTCTTTATCAGTATCATCGCCCAATGCAGTATTAGTGGTTTCCTTTATCGGGTTTCATACCCAGGAAATAAATATTAGCGGTCGGTCGACTATTGATGTAAATCTTCAGGTTGAAGTAACCGACCTTAGTGAAATTGTGGTAATTGGATACGGAACTCAGAAAAAGAAAGTAGTTACCGGTGCAATTGCCCAGGTTAAGGATACTGATATAGCCAAAATGCCTTTACTCCGAATTGATCAGGCATTGCAGGGTAAAACTGCCGGTGTTCAGGTAATGAACCAGTCCGGTCAACCGGGTGAAGCTCCTACAATTCGTGTGAGAGGTGTCGGAACTACAGGAAACTCCGATCCTTTATATGTAATTGACGGATTTGTAAGAGGTGGACTTGACCAATTGAACCCGGGTGATATTGAGTCAATAGAAGTGCTTAAGGATGCTGCATCTGCTGCTATCTATGGTTCGAGTGCCGCCAATGGTGTTGTGATTATTACAACCAAATCGGGGAAAGCCGGAAAAATGAATATCAGCTATTCGGGTTACAGAGGATTCCAAAGTACTGCTAACCGCCTTGATATGCTGAACGCCGACGAATACCGGATGATGATGAACGAGGGCGCCAGGAATGCAGGGCTTTCTGAACCTTTCGACCTTAATGAGGTGGCATTGTATGATACCGACTGGCAGGATTTGCTCTTTGTAAGAAATGCTCCTATGCAGAGTCACGAACTTCAGGTGTCGGGTGGTAATGAAAAATCAACCTACCTTTCATCTGTATCATATTTCTCACAACAAGGTATTATCGGTGGTGACAAATCACAGTTTGATCGTATTACAGCCCGTTTAAATACAACACATCAGGTTAATCCGATTTTAAGATTCCAGAATAACCTGGCATACGGACATATAGTACGCAGAAATATTTCCTCAAACGCTTCATTTAACGGGGCATTCAGTAGTGCACTGAACCTCGATCCCCTCACTCCACTGTATGAAACAGATCCCGAAATACTGGCACAAGCTCCATACTCAACCGAACCTGTTGTAAAAGATGAATACGGAAGAGTTTACGGAATCTCTGACTGGGTAGGCGGTGAGGTTATAAATCCACTTGCTCTGCTTGAAACACAGCACCACGAGTATCAGCTCGACAATGTTTACGGAACCATTATGGCAGAACTTGAGCCAATTAAAGGTCTTAAGCTAACCTCCACTTTTGGCGGTGAAGTATCATATGGTATAGACGACAGTTGGAGTCCGTTATTCTATCTGAATGATGCACAGGGAAACCTTACATCTACTTCGGTCAGCAAAACAATGGAACGGTGGCTGGGATGGCAGTGGGACAATACAATTTCCTATGGCAAATCAATTAATGGTCATAATTTCAATATTCTGGCAGGTACGTCAGCCGAAAAGCACCTTTGGGAAAACCTCTCAGGTTCTAATCGTGGAGTTCCGATAATTGATCCTGACCATGTATATCTGAATATGGCGACCGACACACTGTGGACTGCTTATGGCGGAGCTTCCCAGAATACAAAGGCTTCAATATTCGGACGTCTCACCTATAACTACAAGGAAAAATATGCGTTAACAGCTATCGTAAGGAGAGATGGTTCTTCACGTTTCGGTGCAAATAACCGTTATGGTGTATTCCCATCTGTTGGTGTATCATGGGTATTGAGCGATGAATCTTTCTTCCCTGAAATAGATGCTATCAATGTTGTAAAATTCAGAGCTTCATACGGTATCAACGGAAATGACAGAATCGGTGATTACCGTTTCATTTCAACAATAGACAAATCAAGAGGATATATCTTCGGGAACGGTCGTATTATCGGAGCTTCTCCTGCGTACATCGAGAATAACGATATAGCATGGGAAGAATCAGAACAGACAAACCTTGCACTCGATTTAGAAGCCTTCAATAGCAAGCTTGTTGCTTCGGTCGATTACTACATAAAGAACACTAACGGATTGCTCGAAATTGTGAGAGTACCGGCACATGTAGGTAATGATCCTCCTTATGCTAATGTTGGTAGCGTTCAGAACAAAGGTGTTGAACTTGATGTTAACTGGAGGCAGTTAGTTAAGGAATTCCGTTACTCACTTGGTGTTAATGCAACATACAATAAGAATGAAATGACATACATCGGTAACGATGAGAAAGTATTGTCAGGTGCAAGCTGGGTAGTATCTGGTGTAGTTACACGTGCTGAAGAAGGATTGCCAATAGGTTACTTCTGGGGGTATAAAACTGATGGAATATTCCAGAATCAGAATGATGTTTACCGTCATGACAACTCCGAAGGCGAGTACTTACAGCCTAATGCAAAACCCGGTGACGTAAGATTCTTGGATGTTAACGGTGACGGAAAAATTGATCCGGATGACAGAACAATGATAGGTAATCCATATCCCGAGTGGACATTCGGATTTGATGCTTCTGCAGAATACAGAGGTTTCGACTTCTCAATGCTCTGGATAGGTTCTTACGGAAACGAGATATTCAACGGAAGCCAGCGTCAGGATTTACGTTATACCAATCGCACAACTGCAATTCTCGATCGTTGGACTGAAGAAGGATCAACTAACGAAATACCTCGCTACACATGGATTGATGTTAATAACAACTACAGAATTTCTGACCTGTACATTGAGGATGGATCATTTATAAGACTCAAGAACATTCAGATTGGTTACACACTGCCTGTTGGCATTCTTAAAAAAGTGAGAGCTTCAGTTTTCAGAGTATATGTTTCGGGTGAAAACATGTTAACCTTCACAAAATACACCGGTGCTGACCCTGAAGTTGGTGCTACAAGTGCATTTGATGTTGGTATTGACAGAGGTATCTATCCTCAGGCCAGAACCATAAGAATAGGAACAACAATTACTTTCTAACCGATTAACATTAAGAGACATGCAAACAATAAAAAATATATTCAGATTTATGGTTATCACTGCACTATTTACGGCGTGTAGTGATGATTTCCTCGATTTGAAACCACTCGATAAGGAAGTAACCAGTACTTTCTACAAAACCGAAGATCAGGCAATGCAAGCGTTAGTGTCCATATATGATGTTCTGGGTTATGATGAAACTCCGAAAATCTCATGGGCACCCTTTGTCACAGTTTCTGATATGCTTTCTGATGATGCCTTTGCCGGTGGTGCCGATGCAAACGACGGTATGGAAGAAGATCAGCTTAACACATTCAACATTCCTACCAACAATGTGCTCGCTCATGCCATCTGGGTTAAAAATTACACGGGTATTTACAGAGCAAACCTCTTACTGGAAAAAATAGGCGGTGTGGATGCTTCTGACGAATTTAAAGCCAGGCTTATTGCTGAAGCCAAATTCATGAGAGCATTCTTCTATTTTGAACAGGTGAGCTTCTTTGAAAATATTCCTCTGCTCACAGCAACAATTAAAGGACCATCCGAATACAATCAACCTCAGGCTGAACCTTCAGCAGTCTATAATCAAATTGCCCTCGACCTGGTAGAATCAATGGATGGTTTACCCGAAAGTGTATCACCTGCCGAAGAAGGTAGAATTACCAAGTGGGCTGCTCAGGGATTACTGGCACGTGTTTATTTGTTCTATAACGGCGTTTATGGTCAGGAACTTATGGCAGGCGATCGGACGATTGACAGAGCTGCAGTACTCACTTACCTCGAAGATCTTATCACAAACAGTGGACACGATTTGTTCGAAAACTATGAAGACAACTTCAAACTTGCCGGGGAATTTGGTATAGAATCAGTGTTCGAAATTTCTTATGGTGATACACCGCCATGGTGGGACTGGGATTATGTAAGAGGTGGTGAGGGTAACCTTGCAGCTCAAATGCAGGGACCCAGAGTTTCCAACTCTAATAATTGGAACAGAGGCTGGAGTTTTGCAACCGTAAGCCAGAAACTGGTTGATGATCTGAAGGACGACCCAAGGTACGAATGGACAGTTCTCGAAGAAGGCGAACTCGATGGCACTCTCGAAAAAGCATATCAGCACACCGGCTACTTCTCACAGAAATACAGCTCAGATGCTGAACACTGGGGAACTAATGGTCAGCTTGAACTCAACCGTACTGTTAACCGCAGAGTAATACGTTTCTCTGATGTTCTTCTTATGGCTGCTGAGCTTGGCAGTCCCAATGCCCAGGATTATCTCGACAGAGTAAGAGACAGAGTTGATTTGGGAAGTATTCCTGCTACACCTGAGAATATTTACAAGGAAAGAAGACTCGAACTATCACTCGAAGGACTGAGGTATTTCGATTTACTCAGAAAAGGTGTCAGCTATGCAAATCAGGAACTGACAGTTATTGGACAAAGAGGCCCGTTATACGTTGGGGACCAGGTAATATTTGACGTAACATTTAATCCGGTAACACGCGGGTTCTTACCAATTCCGCAAACTGAAGTTGACCTCTCTGCAGGTACTTTCGTGCAGAATCAGGGATACTAACAGAACCATAATTAAATGAGCGCTTTAAAGGGAGGAACAACCAGACGTTCCTCCCTTTTTTCATTTCTTTTTTATAATTTTGCAGTCCTGTTTTAACTTTTATTTATCTAATCTATTCTAAATGAGTTTAGTAATAGTTGGTACCGTGGCGTTTGATGCAGTAGAAACACCATTTGGAAAGACCGACAAAATTTTGGGAGGCGCAGCAACATATATTAGCATGGCTGCCGCCAGACTATGCAAAGATGCTAAGGTAATATCAGTAGTTGGAGGCGATTTCCCGGACGATTACATAAAGCTGTTAAACCAGAAAGGTGTTGACACCGAAGGTATCAGAGTCATACCAAATGGTAAAACATTCTTCTGGTCGGGCAAATATCACATTGATATGAACAGCCGTGACACTCTGGCAACAGAATTAAATGTGTTAGCAGATTTCGATCCCGTTGTTCCCGAATCATACAAAGATTGCCAATACCTGATGCTGGGCAACCTAACACCGGCCATTCAGAAAAAGGTAATACAACAAATGCCGGTAAGACCAAAACTTATCGTCATGGACACTATGAACTTCTGGATGGATACTGCCCTTGACGACTTAAAAGATGTGCTCACTATGGTTGATGTGCTGACAATTAATGATGAAGAAGCCCGCCAGTTATCAGGGGAATATTCATTGGTTAAGGCAGCACGCAAAATACAGAAAATGGGTCCTAAATATCTCATTATTAAGAAAGGAGAACACGGGGCCCTGTTATTCTACGATGATCAGGTATTCTTTGCACCGGCTATGCCTCTCGAAGAAGTATTTGATCCAACAGGTGCCGGCGACACATTTGCCGGTGGATTTATTGGATTCTTAGCCAAAACTGATAACATTTCGTTTGAGAATATGAAAAGGGCAATTATTTTCGGTTCAGCCCTTGCATCTTTTACCGTTGAGAAGTTTGGTACCGAGGCATTACAGGACATGAAGGAAAGCAAGTTATACGACAGGGTAGAACACTTCCTGAGCCTTGTGAAATGTGAAATGATTCTAACATAAACCAATCTGCTCACTCCGAACTCTAATTGCTGACTGCAAATTGCTGATTGCTGAGTGCTGAGTGCTAACTGCTGAGTGCTAAATGCAAATTGCTAAATGCTGAGTGCTAACTGCTGATTGCTAAATGCTGACTGCTGACTGCTGACTGCTAAATGCTGACTGCTGAATGCTAAACGCTAAATGTTATCTAATTGAAACATTGTTGTTTTAATGCATATTTATTTATCTTTGCGCCCTGTGATAAAAATAAATCGTAATTAATTGTCCATATGAAGGTTTACAAAACAAATGAATTAAGGAACGTAGTACTTATTGGAGGTGCCAAGACCGGCAAAACCACTCTGGCTGAATCTATGTTGTTTGAAGGTGGCCTTATCAACCGTCGCGGAACTGTTGAAGATAAGAATACCACTTCCGATTACCGTGAAATAGAACTGGAACGCCAGAATTCTGTATCATCCACAGTAATGTATGTGGAACATAAAGGAAATAAAATCAATATCATTGACACCCCGGGCTTCGATGATTTCATAGGTGAAGTGGTAGCCGCACTTAATGTCTGCGACACAGCATTTATGGTTGTTAACGGGCAGAATGGTGTTGAGGTAGGAACTGAAATCAACTGGAGACAGACAGTTAAGACTCACACACCTGTTGTATTCCTTGTAAACCATCTGGAACACGAAAATTCATCATTCGAAGAAACACTTCGTCAGCTGAAACAACAATTCCACGGCAGTGTAGTGCCTATTCAATATCCTGTTAATGAGGGTGTAGGCTTCAATGCAATCATTGATGTATTGATGCAAAAAATGATTAAATATCCCGCAGGCGGAGGCAAAGCAGAAGTTCTCGACATTCCGGCTGCTGAGCAGGACAAAGCTGCTGAAATGCATGCTGCCCTTATTGAATCAGCTGCCGAAAACGATGAAGCCCTTATGGAGAAATTCTTTGACGCCGGTACTCTTACCGAAGAAGAAATGGTCCAGGGACTTAAACTCGGTATCATGAAACGCGGAATGTTCCCCGTTATGTGTATTGCAGGTAAACCTAACTTTGGCATTGACCGTCTGCTCGATTTTATCATAAGCTATCTACCCGCTCCAAATGAAGTAGAAGGCAGAAAAACCACTGCTGGTAAAGAACTTAAATGTGACGCTTCTGAGCCCACATCAGCACTTATATTCAAGACTTCAATTGAAGAACATCTTGGTGAAATTTCATTATTCAAGGTTTATGCCGGTGAAATTACCGAAGCAATGGACCTGATAAATGGTAACAGTTCATCAAAAGAGCGTATCCCACAATTATTTGCTGTTGCAGGTAAGAAACGCGAAAAACTTGAGAAAGTAGTTGCCGGCGATATTGCTGCTACTATTAAACTAAAGAACAGCCGCACAAACACAACCCTGAACGGTCCAAAGAATTCCGGTGATGTTATTGAGCCGATTGACTTCCCTGCTCCAAGAATCAGCATGGCAGTTAAAGCCAAAAACCAGGGTGATGACGAGAAGCTTGGTGCTGTTTTAACTGAAATTCAGAAGGTTGACCCAACAATCACTGTAGAATATTCCAAGGAATTGAAGCAAATCATTATGCGCGGTCAGGGTGAATTACACCTTAACATCGCAAAATGGCAGATTGAAAATATGGAGAAAATTCCTATTGAATTCTATGCTCCAAAGATTCCTTATCGTGAAACTATTACAAAGCAAGCTAAAGCTAACTATCGTCATAAAAAACAATCAGGTGGTTCCGGTCAGTTTGGTGAAGTTCACATGCTTATTCAGCCTTATACCGAGGATATGACCCCACAGAAGGAATTCCCTATCCGTGGAACAGAAGAGCATCAACTCTCATGGGGCGGTAAACTTATTTTTAACAACTGTATAGTTGGTGGTTCTATCGATGCTCGTTTTATGCCGGCTATCCTCAAAGGTATCATGGAAAAGATTGAGGAAGGCCCATTAACAGGTTCTTATGCCCGCGATATCGTTGTAAATGTTTACGATGGTAAAATGCACCCTGTTGATTCAAACGAACTTGCATTTAAACTTGCAGGACGTAACGCATTCAAGGAAGCATTTAAAAATGCAGGACCAAAGATTCTTGAACCAATCTATGATGTTGAAGTAATCGTTCCCGGCGACCGCATGGGTGATATCATGACTGACTTACAGGGTCGTCGTGCAATTATCATGGGAATGGACTCTGAAGGAAATTACCAGAAAATCAGAGCTAAAGTACCTTTAGCTGAAATGAACAGATATTCAACTGCTCTAAGTTCCTTAACCAGTGGTTCCGGTTCATACTCACTTAAATTTGCCGAGTATGCCCAGGTACCGGGAGATGTTCAGACAGCTCTGCTAAAAGCTTACGAAGAACAGGAAAAAGAAGAAGAATAGATTATTCTATGACTTATACGAAAAAAGCCTGCAAGTTGCAGGCTTTTTTTATGAACAACAATTCTCGTTCTTCGTTCTTTGTTCTTGGTTCGTTGTTAAGTGTATCGGATATTGATTAAGAAAAGTTTTATTACGTGTAAAGGGCAAAACTGAATGCTAAGTACTGAGTGCTGATTGCCAATTACGTGGAATGGGCAACAAAGAACAAAGAACCAAAAACCAAAAACAATTCTAGTGCGTAGAATGGAAAACGCTGAACGCCGAACTGCTGAACGCTGAACACCGAACTGCTGAACGCTGAACGCTAATTGCTGACTGCTGAGTGCTGAGTGCTCATTTCCAAACAATCGTCGCAACCGACTTACCCTGCAAAGTATACGTCATGAACTTTTTATTCTGTTCCATAACAAACACCTTAGCAGTCTCATCATAATTAGCTGCAACTGTAACTTTTGTCCCATCAGTATTTAAGAAGCTTATAATCTCAATGTTCGTCAGGGTTTGTGGCATTCTGGTATTTATTCTCTGTGCACCGGGCCTGACAAATTTGGAGAAATGTGCCAGTGAATAATACTCCACATTCCTGGTAACAGCACCTGAACCTGAGTTTATTGTAACAACACCCCTGCAGTCGCCGCAGCCATTATTCTGAGGTCCGTCGTTTTCATCCAGAGCCAGATTCCACAACAGAGTATTTCGCGACCAGTTACGCATAGTACCGATAAAAATATTACTCATATTCCACATCAGGTTATCAGAAAAATCAGTAGCCCAATCGCCTCCTGAAATCTCGGTAAAATACAATCCTTTATCCGGATGTGCATTGTGAACCTGCGACATAGCTCCAACCTGTCCCCCATAAGCATGAAAAGCTGATCCTTCAATGTATTGTTTTGCCTGTGGGTCGTTAAGAATTGTAAGCGGATAATCGGGACGATCCCAGTTGTGGTCGTATGTAATTATCTTAGTACTTATTCCCGCATTTTGGAATTTAGGGCCTAAATGGTCCTTTATAAACGACGATTGCTCACCGGCCTGCATTTCCATACATGGATAGGTTGCAGTGAAGTACAGGGGCTCATTTTGTATTGTAATAGCATCTATCCTTATACCATGACCGTCCATTGCCTGTATATACTTTATAAAATAATCAGCATAAACACTGTAAACATCGGGACGGAGTTTGCCACCTAACATACTTCCACTGGTTTTCATCCAGGCAGGAGGACTCCATGGTGACCCCATAAAAGCCATATCCTGATATATATCAACGATTTCCTTTGCTATTGGCACCACATCAAGAGTGTCCTGACTTAAAGAAAAGTGTT
>CAZJPP010000029.1:0-25663 GCA_964547915.1 uncultured Lentimicrobium sp. | reverse complement strand
ACAATGCCCCTGCATGGATTAATTTCGACGAAGGACGAGTGATTATGGATGGAACTGAAGTAAGACAGGTAAGTGGGTTATTACCCATTTGGAATGAATAAACTGGATCTGGAGTATTATGATTATAGGGCTATTGCACATAGTGATTAAAATCACTACGAAGAATTTAACTTTAAAATTACATCTGTTCTTTAAATATGTCTGATATTTGTGATTAGTTTTAATCACTGTTATTTATTCTTTCTATGAACGAAGATATCCGTTGGAAACAGCGCTTTAGCAATTTTGAGAAATCAATTAATCATTTGGAAACCGCCCTGAAAATTTCACATCCGGATATTTTTCAAAAAGCCGGTATCATTCAGTTTTTTGAGGTCACTTATGAGTTGGCATGGAAATTAATGAAAGATTATCTCGAATATCAGGGCTTTACTGATATTAAGTCCCCCAGATCGGCGATAAAACAATCATTTGAATCAGGACTTATCTTTGATGGGCATTCCTGGATGGAACTATTGCTTGATAGAAATCTTACTGCTCATACATATGATGAAGACAAAGCAGCGCAAGTGGAAAATTTGATTAGGAATAAGTATTTCCCTGTTTTAAAGGAGCTTTATGTTATATTTCGAAAGAAGTTATGATAGACAGATTCGGATTAAAAGAAGGCGATTTAGCCTTGATCATTAATGTCTTAAACTCTGAACCTGCTGTAAGCGAAGCATATATCTTTGGAAGTCGGGCAGCAGGCAAATTCAGCAATGGAAGTGACATAGACATAGCACTTAAGGGCATAACTTTAAATTTGGGAATAGTAACCAGGCTCAGTTACCTGCTCAATGAAGAACTTTCACTCCCATACTTTTTTGATCTGGTTGACTATAACACCATAAAGGCTACCGAGTTAAAAGACCATATAGATCGGGTAGGTATTAAAATTTTATAAGGCATTTTACAGGAGCCAACAAACCTGAAACAGCTTCGTTAAACATTTCAATGCGTATCGTGTTAATTGTCAATTAATTTTTTCTATGATACGTAAAGTTCTTGTCGCGAACCGTGGGGAAATCGCCTTAAGGATCATGAGGTCCTGCCGCGAAATGGGCTTGCAAACCGTGGCTGTGTTTTCGGATGCCGACCGTTCTTCAATGCACGTGAGGTATGCCGACCAGGCTTTTAACATCGGTCCCCCTTCTTCTACTATTAGTTATCTTAATATTGACAGGATCATTGAAGCTGCTAAGCTGGCTAAAGCCGATGCAATTCATCCCGGTTATGGATTCCTGTCGGAAAATGCCGCATTCTCCGAAAGGTGCGAACGCGAAGGTATCATTTTCATCGGTCCTTCGCCTCATTCAATAAGGATGATGGGCGATAAGATCACTGCCCGTAAGACTATGATGGCAGCGGGCGTGCCGGTTGTTCCGGGGACTGTTGATAAGATTCACGATGAATCAGAAGCTCTCAGGATCATAGAAGAAATTGGCCTTCCGGTGATGATTAAGGCTACTGCCGGGGGCGGTGGGAAAGGTATGCGCCTTGTCCGACATACTGAAGATATTCTGAGTTCTCTGCGTATGGCCCAATCGGAAGCGCGTAATGCTTTTGGTGACGATGCAGTGTATATTGAAAAGTATATAGATTCGCCACATCATATCGAGTTCCAGATTCTGGCCGATAAGCAGGGTAATACGATTCACCTGTTTGAACGTGAGTGCTCGGTGCAGCGTCGCCATCAGAAGGTTATTGAAGAAACTCCCTCTCCCCTGCTTACACCTCAGATCCGTAAGGAGATGGGTGAGCATGCGGTGGCTGCTGCAAAAGCTGCGGGCTATTATGGCGCGGGAACTATCGAATTTATCGTTGACGATAATCTTAACTATTATTTCCTTGAGATGAATACCCGCCTTCAGGTTGAGCATCCTATCACCGAAAGGGTTGTGGGCGTTGATCTGGTAAAGGAGATGATTGGTATTGCCAACGGACTGGAACTTCCATACAAACAGGAGGATCTTAAGCAAACAGGTCATGCCATAGAGTGCAGAATTTATGCTGAAGATCCAGACAATAACTTTATGCCCAGTCCGGGAACCATTCAGCATATCACTGAGCCTCTGGGTCTTGGTGTCCGCCATGACGGTTATGTTTATGAAGGTTATACAATTCCCATTCATTACGACCCGATGATTTCAAAGCTCATAGTTTGGGCAAAAACCCGTGAGGAAGCAATAAGCCGCATGAGCAGGGCTCTGCATGAATACAAAATAACGGGCGTGAAGACTTCTATTCGTTTTCTTGCAAGAATTATGGAAGCTGAGGATTTTATCAGCGGGAAGTACAATACAATGTTTATTGAAAAGAATCACAATTTCCTGATGGCTGAACCGGAATGCGACGGGCGGTGCGAGGATATTGCACTTATAGCGGCCTTTATGGAATACAACCGAAAGCTTTCGGAAGTTAAAGTGAACGGTGATGTGAATAAACCTGTGAGTCGCTGGAAAATGGTGAAATAGCAGGCAAAAGTACATTTATGAAAACAACCGGTTATGGAGATAAAGATTGACGGTCGCGTTGCACATGTGCAGGAGCTTGCACGAAATGGCAATATGGTAACGATGCTGGTGGACGATGAAATTTATGAAGTTGATGCCCTGAGGGTTTCCGAAGGTATTTATTCAATTCTCTATAAAGGACGGTCGTACAACATTGAGATGATTGCAGGTACTTCGCCCCGGCACTTCACTGTAAATTCACTGTATAATACCTACAATCTTGAAGTGATTGATGCTCAGGCACGTTATAGAATGAGTCGTGAGAAAGGCAGCCATGCCGATGAAGGCAAAACTATTATGTCGCCTATGCCCGGTAAGGTGGTGAAAATACTTGTAAGTGAAGGGGAAGAGGTAACTGCGGGCCAGACAATGATAGTGATATCAGCCATGAAAATGGAAAGTGAATTCAAGGCAGCCGTTGATGGTGTGGTGAGGAGAATTTCGGTAAAAGAGGGCGATACTGTTGAAGCAAACAAAGAACTTATCAGCATAGAATAATGAAGCAAACAACCATGAGTGATAAACAGAATGAGCTTTCGGACCTTTACGGTAAGCTTGAGGAAAAAAACCATAAAGCACAACTTGGCGGGGGCCAGGACAGAATTGATAAGCTCCACAGTACCGGAAGGCAGACAGTACGTGAGCGCATTGAAATGTTGCTCGACAGCGGGACGTTTACCGAACTCGATAAGTTTGTAGTGCACCGTGCCCGGGACTTCAATATGGAGAAGAACCTGATACCGGGTGATGGTGTGGTAAGCGGATACGGTAAGATTGACGGCAGACTCGTATATGTGTTTGCCCAGGACTTTACGGTTTTTGGAGGCACTTTGAGTCGTGCAAATGCCGACAAGGTCATCAAGATAATGGACCTTGCAATGAAGATGGGTGCTCCGGTGATCGGATTAAATGATTCGGGGGGTGCACGCATCCAGGAAGGCGTTGAAAGTCTGGCCGGTTATGCCGATATATTTTACCGCAATGTGATGAGCTCGGGGGTGATACCCCAAATATCAGCCATACTGGGTGCTTGTGCCGGAGGTGCAGTTTATTCGCCGGCAATTACCGACTTCATAGTGATGGTGAAGAATTCGAGCTATATGTTTGTCACCGGTCCCGATGTTATTAAGGCGGTGACGCATGAAGAAGTGACCAAAGAAGACCTGGGCGGGGCGTATACCCATAATTCAAAGAGTGGAGTTGCCCACATGATGGCTCTCGATGAAGAGCAGGCTATGATGATGATAAGGGAGCTGATTGGCTTCCTGCCTTCAAATAATATGGAAGAACCTCCGCGTTTGCCGACTTCCGATATAATAAACCGCACCGACGAAAAGCTTCAGGAAATAGTACCTGCAGATCCCAACAAGCCTTATGATATGAAGGAAATCATAACAAGGGTGGTTGATGATGGAAATTTCCTCGAGATAATGCCACATTTTGCCGGAAACATCCTGACAGGTTTTGCCCGGTTAGACGGACGTTCTGTGGGAATTGTCGCCAATCAGCCTGCGGTACTTGCCGGGGTGCTTGATATTAACAGCAGCACAAAAGCGGCACGATTTGTAAGGTTCTGCGATTCATTTAACATTCCCCTTATAACCTTTGTTGATGTTCCGGGATTCCTGCCGGGCACTACGCAGGAGTTTGGCGGCATAATAAGGCATGGAGCCAAATTGCTTTATGCTTTTGCCGAAGCCACGGTTCCCAAAATAACCGTGATTACCCGTAAAGCTTATGGCGGGGCTTATGACGTGATGTCGAGCAAGCACATTGGCGCAGATGTTAATCTTGCATGGCCTACTGCCGAAATTGCAGTTATGGGAGCTGAAGGTGCGGTGAATATAATATTCCGCGACAAGCTGACGGATGAAGACAAGGCGCAGCAGGTGAAGGAATACCGCGAAGTGTTTGCCAACCCGTATAAGGCTGCCGAACTCGGATACATTGATGAGATTATATTTCCACGCAATACGCGGCCAAAACTGATTGAGGCACTTGATATGTGCAGCAACAAGCGGCAATCGGCACCATTTAAGAAACACGGCAACATACCACTGTAAAAGCCCGGGCTTAGACTACTATTACTGTGAGAGCCCTGTATTCTCCGGCATAGCTGAAATATCAGGGACTTTGGCAAATTCGAGTCTTACGGTTATCTTTCTTGTACGGTTACTGTTTCCGGGTTCAAATGAAGACCCTTCAAGGTTTAGTATGAGGTTTTCACTACTGTCACTAAGGAAGTAGTCATTAAATTCCTTAGCATCGGTTATCACTGCCTTCCATCCGGCGGGTGGATCTTTCTCAGTCAGAGTTCCCATCACCGAAATGTTCAGCGGAGTATTATCGGGCACAAGCTCTTGTCTACTGTCATCCCATTTTAAGCTCTGTCCTTTACCTTCGGGTGTAATGCTCATCTTATCCATATAACGTGATATGGCAAGCATAACAACATAATGCGGAGTGGCAGGAGGCTCGGATAAAGTGGGATTAAAAGGCTGGATTGTGAGAGAAATAGCTTCAGCATCAATTGTTCCTCCGGCTTTAAAGTCAACGGTTTTGGTATATTTCAGGTTTTCGGCTGTCCCCACATAATCCATTTCCACTTTTTCAATGTTCACCGTTACCGGATATTTGTTTTCCCAGGCAATCTTTGAGTAGTCGTTTTCATCGCGCAAGCGGAAGTTGCTATGTGCGGTAAAAACAGTAACATTGCCTTTCTCCGTCATCTTTTTCCAGGCATCCTTATCCTCGTCAAAATTCCCGATATTCCGCTTAATGACTTTACCTATCACAGTGCCCGAAATTTGTTTGTTCTCAAGATATACCGGGGCAGGGTCCTTGTCGGAGACTGCCGGCACATTGGTTTGTATCTGAACAGAAACTTTTACCGAGTAAGTATTTTCAAGATTGACCTGTGCATTGATAGCACCTCCGCAAAGAAAGGTGCAGAGAACCAAGCATATAATAGTTTTTATTCTCATACAGTTTTACAGTGGTTTTACTAAAGTTTTATGAATTCGACTCTTCTGTTTCTGGCTTTATTTTCAGGCTTGTCGTTTGGTGCAACGGGTTGTTTTTCGCCGGCTCCGTCAGTAGTCATTCTCGACTCGTCAATTCCGAATGTTTTACTTAGTTCAGCTTTTACCGATGCTGCACGGCGCTGTGATAAACCAAAGTTAGCTTCGTCGTCGCCATCACTGTCGGTATGACCGGTAATCTTCACTTTAACATCGGGGTTCTCTTTCAGCACATTTGCAATATCGTTGAGAGTTCCATAAGATTCGGGCTTTACGATATCCTTATTTACATCGAAGTAAATGCCATAGGTTACCAGTTTGCCTTCTGTAATCAGCTTGCTTCTTGTATCCGGCGATGCAGTGGTAAATTTGATATTGGAAAAGAAAGGACGGTTATCCTCATGGTTATTTGAAAACCTGATCCTGTCGATCCTGGTATTGGCATCAAGTAAGGTGGGAATATCCATAATTTTTGCACCTTTATGATAAACCCTGACCCTTCGGTTCTGAACCCATACGATTACGTGGTTAATTTCTTCTGAGACCACGCAGTTTTTATCGCTGTTCCCTTTGATCTCGCTGGTTCCTTTAGGGCTGTAACCGTCCATGTCCCAGCGGTAATTAGTCATAAACAAACGCAAGCCATATTCACCGGGATAAGCATCGGGATTGAATTCCCTTTCCCTCGAGGGGCTGTCACTATAAAGAGCAACAGAAGCGGAAGCATACCAGTTAGATCTGCCGGGATTTTTTTCACGGGCTTCGTCACTGAAATACGGTATATAATCAAACTCCAGAATAAAGTTTGATGGCAGGGTAATTTTATTGAGATAAGTAAACATTCCACTTTTGGTGGTATTCTGGTACCACTTACCCGGTGCAAGGTTCAGGGATTTAACCTCACCGCTGGAATTGGTGGTCCATGTCGCAGGAAAATCCCCAATTGCATCCTGAGAGAAGTCCTCATAATACAAAATCTGATCACCGGGGACAAAATCATACTTTGAATAAGAAGTTAGAACCGGAGCAGCATCCTTGTCAGCCTTGGCTGAGGCCCCTGATTTTGAACTCACAGTGGGATTTGTATCCTCCTCTGCAGTGTTAACTTTGTTACCTGCTTTATCTTCAGTTTCAGGCTTTTTATCCTTATCACCCTTAACTGATTCTTCAGCTTTGTCCATTGCCTTATTGGTAGCCTCGTTCGACTTCCTTTCGACTCTGTTTTCAACGGCTCTTTTAGAAGCCTCTTTGGCGGTTTTACCTAATTTATTCATCCAGTCCTGTGCATCAACTCTTGCCGGGCATGCAAGCAGGGCAATACTAATAAAAAGTATTAACTTTTTCATTTGTTTTTGTTGTTAAGATTAAGATGCCACCTGTTTTGATATATCAGATAAAATTATTCATTTTCAATGAGAAAAGAAATAGTTTCGCGCTTTTTTTTGCTGCACGCCCTTTTGGTGGGGCGGGAGGTGTTTTTATAAGAAAAGAACATTAAATGTCGGCTAAAATGAGTAATTTTGCACTCTATTTTAATTTAATCTAAATAGTCTGATATTACCATCCATTTTTGGATTTGAATGGTTTACATCAGTTTAAGCTTTTATCACGATGGAAAAAGATCCTAAAAATATACTCGACGAGGTTACGCAGGGCGATTATAAGTATGGCTTTTACACCGACATTGAAATGGACCAGGCACCGAGGGGGCTTAATGAGGATATAATAAAACTTATCTCTTCAAAAAAGAACGAGCCCGAATGGTTGCTGGAATTCCGTCTCAATGCATACCGCTCATGGCTGAATATGACTGAACCCGGGTGGGCTCATCTTCATTATCCGCCGATTAATTATCAGGATATAATATATTATGCTGCTCCAAAGAAAAAGAAAGAGTTAAACAGTCTTGATGAGGTTGATCCCGAACTGCTCGATACCTTCAATAAGCTTGGCATCTCTCTCGAAGAACAGAAAAGGCTCTCGGGCGTTGCAGTTGATGCTGTTATAGACTCAGTATCGGTTAAGACAACATTTTCTGAAACTCTTGAAAAACAGGGTATTTTGTTTTGCTCTTTTTCGGAAGCCGTGCAAAAGTATCCCGATCTGGTGAAGCAATACCTCGGCAGTGTAGTTCCGCCTAACGATAACTATTTTGCCGCTCTGAATTCGGCAGTGTTTACAGACGGTTCCTTCTGTTATATACCAAAAGGGGTGAGATGCCCGGTTGAGCTAT
This sequence comes from uncultured Lentimicrobium sp., assembly GCA_964547915.1. GTDB lineage: Bacteria > Bacteroidota > Bacteroidia > Bacteroidales > Lentimicrobiaceae > Lentimicrobium. The sequence continues at coordinate 17,855 of CAZJPP010000029.1, read as the reverse complement.
CTACTTATTTCAGAATAAATGCGGCTAATACCGGTCAGTTTGAGCGTACTCTTATCATTGGTGATGAAGGCAGTTACGTTAGCTATATGGAAGGCTGTACAGCGCCAATGCGCGATGAGAATCAGCTCCATGCCGCTATTGTCGAAATCATTGCCCTCAAGGATGCTGAAGTTAAGTACTCCACAGTCCAGAACTGGTATCCGGGAAATAAGAATGGCGAAGGCGGAATATACAATTTCGTGACAAAGAGGGGTATCTGCAAAGGAAACAATTCAAAGATTTCATGGACACAGGTAGAGACAGGCTCTGCCATTACATGGAAATATCCCAGCGTTATACTGATGGGCGACCACTCTGTAGGTGAGTTTTATTCGGTGGCTGTTACCAACAATTATCAACAGGCCGACACGGGAACAAAGATGATACACCTGGGGCGGAATACAAAAAGCACAATAATTTCGAAGGGAATTTCAGCAGGCCACAGTCAGAACAGTTACCGCGGACTTGTAAAGATGACCAAGAAGGCCGAAAACGGACGAAACTTCTCACAATGCGACTCATTGCTGCTGGGTGATAAATGCGGTGCACATACATGGCCGTATATTAAAACCGAGAACAAGACCAGCATTGTTGAACACGAGGCCACCACATCGAAAATATCCGATGACCAGCTGTATTATTGTAATCAGCGCGGTATCAGCACTGAAAGTGCAATCGGGCTTATTGTTAACGGCTATGCCCGTGAAGTTTTAAAGCAACTGCCTATGGAATTTGCAGTAGAAGCTCAGAAACTCTTGTCAATAAGTCTAGAAGGAAGTGTTGGATAATCAAAACAAAACCGGAAATAAAGAACATAGAATTAAATAAGTATGCTGACAATAAAGAATTTAAGAGTATCGATTAACCAAAAGGAAATACTTAAGGGTGTAAATCTTGAGGTTAAACCTGGTGAAGTACATGCCATAATGGGTCCTAACGGAACAGGCAAAAGCACTTTAGCGTCGGTAATCGCCGGCAGGGAAATCTTTGAAGTAACTGAAGGGGAAGTGCTGTTCAACGGCAAGAGTCTGCTTGACTTATCGGTGGATGAAAGAGCTGCGGAAGGCATTTTTCTTGGATTTCAGTATCCTGTTGAGATTCCCGGTGTAAGCATGACTAATTTTATGCGCACAGCGGTTAATGAGCAGCGCAAATACAGAGGCCTCGACCCAATGCCTGCATCTGAATTCCTGGCAAGGATGGAAGAAAAAAAGAAACTGCTCGACATACAGGCAAAGCTTAACAACAGATCGGTAAATGAAGGATTCTCGGGTGGTGAAAAGAAAAAGAACGAGATTTTCCAGATGGCAATGCTTGAGCCTAAACTCGCCATTCTTGATGAAACAGATTCGGGTCTTGATATTGACGCACTAAAGGTTGTGGCCAACGGAGTCAACATGCTGAGACGCCCCGATAATGCTTTCGTGGTAATCACTCACTATCAGAGGCTGCTCGATTACATAGTGCCTGATATTGTGCACGTGCTCTTCGAAGGACAAATAGTAAGGACCGGTACAAAGGAACTAGCTCTTGAACTGGAAGAAAAAGGCTATGAATGGTTGAAGTAGTCTTACGGCTTAATACGCTTGTTTCATTGTTTGGAGATTAAAGAAGGCATTTTTATGGATGAAATAGTAATTAACAATATAAAAGAGGACCTCGAAAAGCATTATGCTCTGCACAGGTTGTCAATAAACCGGTATGATAACAGCCGAATCGCTGCTCTGCGCGATGAAGCTATGGCGATTTTCGGGCGACTAGGGTTCCCTCATTCCAAACTGGAAAAGTGGAGAAATTCTGACCTGAGTGGAGTCCTTGAACACAAGTATTCGTTTCCGGTAAAGCCCGAGGCCGATATTAACAGGAGTAAAGAACTGTTTAAGTGCGACGTGCATGGCTTTGATACCGAGAAAATTATAGTTCTTAACGGCTGGTATCAGTCAGATGAGCTTATTACCACATTAGATAACGGTGTTATAATAGGAAGCCTGAGAGCTGCCATGCAGGAATATCCGGATTTGGTAGATCAGCATTTTGCACGGTATTCCAGGTCGGACGTTAATGGTCTTACTGCCCTTAATATGGCCATGTCGATGGATGGGGTATTTATTTATGTTCCAGATAATGTGATCCCCGAAAAGCCGATTCAGATGGTAAGCCTGGTTCATATGCCCCAGGATTCATTGATAAACCTGCGAAATCTAATTATAGTAGGAAACAACAGCGAACTTACATTGGTACAGTGCGATGATTCTATTGATGACCACCGCAGCTTTATCAACACTGTTTCGGAATTCAGCATTGGCGAGAACTCAAAGCTTGACCATTATAAGCTTCAGAATAAGAACGACCGCTCTACCCTTATCAATACCAACTGGTTTAATGTTGCTAAGTTCGGCGATGTGTCGACCAATGGTATCAGTCTGAATGGCGGATTCATCAGGAATGAGACATTCGTGTCGCTTACCGGTGGTGGTGCAAATGCCGATGTAATTGGATTGTATCTGATGGATAGGAATCAGCACATCGACAACCAGGTATTTATAGACCATGCGGTGGCAGATTGCACCAGCAATGAGCTGTTTAAAGGAATTCTGGATGATCACGCAAGTGGTGTTTTCAATGGTCACATACTGGTAAGAAAAGATGCGCAACGCACCAACGCCTATCAGAACAATAAAAACATACTTATTTCGGATAAAGCGGTAATTGACACCAAGCCGTTTCTTGAAATTTATGCCGATGATGTGAAATGCAGTCACGGTGCAACTGTTGGTCAGCTCGACACTGAAGCGCTCTTTTATCTGAGATCGCGGGGGATTACATTCGAAAACGCCCGTATGCTTCTTATGTATGCATTTGCTGCCGAGATAGTAAACAAAATATCGATAGAGGAACTCAGAAACAGGATAGACGACTTGGTAAAGAAAAGATTACGTGGTGAGTTATCCATTTGCGACCAGTGCGTGCTGCATTGCAATGCACAGGAACAGAAGATGGCTTTCAAAATAGATATGAGCAGGATATGATGAAACAGCAGGTACAGGTATTAGATCCGGAGATAGTGCGCAGGGAATTTCCTGTTTTATCACAAAAAGTGAATAACCGGCCGCTGGTGTATTTTGATAATGCAGCAACTACACAAAAGCCTCAGGTAGTTATTGATGCGATTACCGATTACTATTCGAGATACAATGCCAACGTGCATCGTGGAGTTCACCATTTGAGTCAGGTTGCCACACGTGCATTCGAAGAAGTGCGTGAAATGATCAGGCAGTTCATCAATGCCCGTCATTCGCATGAAATTATCTACACCAGAGGTACCACCGAGTCAATCAATCTTGTTGCAGCCACATGGGGACGTGCAAATATTCGCGAGGGTGACGAGATACTTATAACCCAGCTTGAGCATCATTCAAATCTTGTTCCATGGCAGATGCTGTGTGAGGAGAAGAATGCCGTACTGAGAGCCATACCAATCAATGATGACGGCACTGTTGACATGGCCGCATTTGAAGATATGCTGAATGAAAAAACCCGTCTTCTAGCGGTTTCACATATTTCCAATTCACTGGGTACAATAGTTCCCGTAAAGGAAATGATTGCAAAAGCCCACGCCAACAACACAATTGTACTGGTTGACGGGGCACAGGCAATGTCGCACGTAAGTGTTGACGTTCAGGATTTGGATTGTGATTTCTATGCTTTTTCGGCCCACAAGATGTATGGGCCAATGGGGATAGGCGGTTTGTACGGAAAGGAAGAATTGCTGAACGCCATGCCTCCATACCAGGGTGGTGGTGAAATGATAAGTACAGTAACTATTGAAAAGACATCATACAACGAGTTGCCGTTCAAGTTTGAGGCAGGCACTCCCAATGTTGCCGATACAGTGGGCTTTGGTGCTGCCATAAAATACATGAACAGTCTTGGGGTAAACAATATCGCTGTCAGGGAAGATGAGCTTTGCAGATATGCAACTGCGCGGCTGCTTGAGGATCCCGATATAATACTCGTTGGCACGGCACCTTTGAAAGCATCGGTGATTTCATTCCTGATAAAAGGAATACACCCATATGATGCAGGCACTATTCTTGATCAGATGGGTATAGCGGTGCGCACCGGAAACCACTGTACACAACCGCTGATGGAGAGGCTAGGCATATTCGGGACAATCAGGGCCTCGCTGGCATTCTACAATACAGAGCAGGAAATTGATGCATTGATTGATGGCATTGCCAAGGTAAAGGAATTATTTTTATAGAATTACACTGAATTTTTAAGAGAAACAAAAAGTGCAGTTTTAGGTTTATAGCAAGAATCAACAGGTTTTTTAAGCAGAGTAAGAAATGAAGATTAAAGAAACATCTGAAACTATAGTCAATGAGTTCGGAAGCTTTGACGACTGGATGGATAAATACAACTACCTCATAGAGATTGGCAAGTCGTTGCCGATGATCGATGATAAGTACAAAGTTGAGAGCAATCTTATCCCGGGATGCCAGTCGCGTGTATGGCTGCATGCCGAGTTCGATGGTGAGAAAGTTTATTTTACGGCTGATAGTGATGCGGTGATAACAAAAGGCATTGCCAATCTGCTCATAAGAGTATTTTCAGGACATAATCCGCAAGAAATTCTGGATGCTTCTACTGAATTTATCAATGAAATAGGACTAACCGAGCATCTTTCGCCTACACGCTCAAACGGTCTTATGTCAATGATAAAGCAAATCAAGATGTATGCGCTGGCTTTTAAGACAAAAGCAGCAATGAACAGTTGATATAATCAACACTAAAACACGGCACTATGCTTCATAATTTAAGAAATATGGATCACGAAAAGAGCCTGCAATATAACGACCGCATAATTCAGCGGTTAAAAGGAATATACGACCCCGAAATACCGGTAAATATATACGATCTGGGACTGGTTTACGACATACATGTTGACGACCGGATGGTTGCCCACATACTGATGACCCTCACTGCTCCTAATTGTCCGGTTGCCGAATCTCTGCCTGTAGAGGTAAAAGAAAAGGTAGCCGCCATTGAAGGATTAAAAGGTGCAGAGGTAGAGATTACATTTGATCCACCATGGGATCAGGATATGATGTCGGAAGAAGCTCAGCTCGACCTGGGATTTCTATAGGAGTTCCGGTTGTTAAAGCATCATAAATGACTACGTTCGAAATTCTGGCCCTGATAATTTCGGGGGTGTTGGTAGGTTTCATTAATACACTGGCAGGCGGGGGTACTATCATATCCCTTTCTTTGTTTATGTTCATGGGAATACCCGCCGATGTTGCCAACGGCACTAACAGAATTGCAGTAATACTGCAGAATTTCACATCCACCACTTCATTTAAGCGACAAAAGCTGCTTGATACAAAGAAGGCCGTAAGACTAGCAATACCAACAACACTCGGTTCAATTCTCGGGGCACAGCTATCGGTTAGTATCAACGAGTCAACATTCCGCATTGCGCTGGGATTTGTGATGCTCATGATGGTTTACTTCATACTGGCCAAACCCGACAAATGGATAAAGGGGCAACTGGAGCTTCAGAACAAGAACATTACTGTTTTGCAGTACCTGCTGTTCTTCGCCATTGGCATATATGGCGGATTCATACAGGTTGGGGTGGGATATTTCCTGCTGGCAGGCATTGTACTCGGGGCAGGGTTTGACCTTATAAAAGCCAATGCAATCAAGTGCTTCGTGGTGCTTTGCTACACAGTATTCGCGTTGCTCGTATTCATTATGAATGATAAAGTAAACTGGCAGGTGGGACTTGTTCATTCAATAGGAAATATTACGGGAGCCTACATAGCCTCAAAATATGCCTTAACGTGGGGCGCAGGATTTATACGATGGTTTATAGTTGGAATAATCATCATCAGTTCGGCCGATTTGTTCGGAATTATTGATTTGAAAAGTCTTTTCAGCTAGTGTGAAACTCAGAGGCTTAGTGTTAAATTTTTATATATTTGCACCTGCTTTTCAAAAGTCATATGGGTGAAATTCTAAATGGTATAAAAAACAGCTTTAAGCGGTCATGGCCAAAGGGCCTGAAGACTGCGTGGTGGCTTATAAAAATTACCATTCCCGTGACTTTTGGCGTTATGCTCCTCGATTACTTTGGAATACTCACGGCCATTGCTTCGGTTGCGGGCCCATGGTTTAAATACCTGGGATTACCCGGAGTATCGGCCATAGTTCTTATCACAAGTGTCTTTACCAATGTGTACTCCGTGGTAGCAGTGCTAACAATGCTGAACCTGCCTTACCGGGAGGGCATCATACTTGCCACTATGTGTCTTGTATCGCATGGTTTCATTATAGAAACGGCCGTAATGAAAAAGACGGGTTCATCGGCACTATGGATAAATGTAAACAGATTGCTGGGAAGTGTTGCAGTGGCATTAATACTGAATTTGGTTATGCCCGGCAGTTTCAGCGGTGCTGACGCAACATACCAGCCATTGCAGGTATCGTTCGGCACAGCGGTCTACAACTGGTTTATCTCTGTAGGTTCCACTATTATCAAGATATTTATACTGGTCAATGTACTGCTGTTCCTGCAGCAGCTTCTGGAAGAATTCGGGCTTATAAGCATATTTGAGAAGCCGCTTTCACCATTTATGAAAATAATGGGGCTGCCTCGCAGTACAACATTTTCATGGGTTGTTGCCAATATCGTAGGACTTGCCTACGGCTCGGCAATAATGATTGACCAACGGGAAAAAGGCAGACTTACGGCAGAAGATGCCGACCTGCTGAACCATCATATCTCCATATCACATTCCGAAGTAGAAGACCCCCTTCTGTTCCTGACCCTGGGTTTCGCATTGCACTGGCTTATATGGCCCAGGATTCTTGTCGCCATAATATCAGTATGGGCAAGGCGCCTTATTATTCACATGAAGCCGTCGCGCAGGATATTAAACTATCGTATCAAGGAAGAGGTCACAGATTTTGCAGGCTAACTAAAAACTGCTTAACTTTGAGGCTATACATTTCGTTTTTCCTGAAACTTGCTCATCAGAGTTAAGTGAATTCCTATATACATAAATCATCATTTAAGAATAAAAAATACAGAAAAATGGAAAAAGTAATGATCAGACTACGAATGGGTTCCAATGATGCACATTATGGCGGAAATCTGGTAGATGGTGCCAAGATGCTGCAGCTCTTTGGTGATGTGGCTACCGAACTTCTCATCAGAAACGATGGTGATGAAGGACTTTTTAAAGCCTATGATATGGTTGAATTTCTTGCTCCCGTTTATGCAGGGGATTACATTGAAGCAGTAGGAGAAATTACTCATGTAGGGAATACATCCCGAAAGATGGTGTTTGAAGCACGTAAAGTAGTAGTGCCCCGACAGGATATTTCAGATTCGGCAGCCGATTTTCTGCCTGAGCCTATAGTTGTATGCCGTGCCAGCGGCACTTGCGTAGTACCAATGAATTGCCAACGTAATAAAAAAGCATAAACATGGAAAAACTTATAATCACAGCGGCCATTAGTGGCGCAGAAGTTCTGAAAGAGCACAATCCTGCTGTTCCTTATACAGTTGAAGAATTCGTGCGTGAAGCAAAATCGGCCTACGATGCAGGCGCAAGTATTATCCATCTCCATGTGAGATATGACGACGGAACTCCCACTCAGGATAAAGCCCGCTTTAAACAAGTTATGGATGCCATTAAAGCTGCTATTCCCGATGTTATCATTCAGCCTTCAACAGGTGGTGCAGTGGGAATGAGCAACGACGAACGTTTGCAGCCTACCGAACTGAAGCCCGAGATGGCTACCCTCGATTGCGGAACACTCAACTTTGGCGGTGATGAGGTATTCTTCAATACTGAAAATACTATCAAATATTTTGGCGAAAAGATGATTGCCCTTGGCATTAAGCCTGAGCTGGAAGTGTTCGACAAAAGTATGATTGACATGGCTTTGCGTCTTGCAAAGAAAGGTTATATAAAAAGTCCTATGCACTTTGACTTTGTAATGGGCGTTAACGGTGGAATTACAGGCGAACTCCGCGATTTCATATTCCTTCGCGAAAGTATACCTGCCGACGCTACTTATACCGTTGCAGGTGTGGGAAGATTTGAATTCCCGCTTGCTATGGCTGCAATTATCGACGGTGGCCACGTACGTGTAGGACTCGAAGACAATGTTTACCTGGCAAAAGGTGTGCTGACTAAATCAAACGGAGAACTGGTTGCCAAAGTAGTAAGAATGGCAAAAGAACTCGGACGCGAAATAGCCACTCCCGAAGAAGCTCGCAGAATTCTCGGCCTTAAACCACTTAAATAAAATCATCAACAATAATTTTAAACTAAACTGAACGAATAATACTGATTACCTATGAAAAAAGGAAATAAATACGGATTACACAGAGTTATTGAACCGGTAGGAGTATTACCACAACCGGCAAATAAGATAGATAACAACATGGATGAGATATACGATAACGAAATACTCATCGATGTAATGACCCTTAATGTTGACTCGGCAAGCTTTACACAGATAAAAGAGCAGGCAGGCGGTGACGAAGAAAAGATTAAGGAAATTATGTTTGGAATCGTTGCCAAACAGGGTAAACACCGCAATCCGGTTACAGGATCAGGTGGTATGCTTCTTGGAGTAGTTGAAAAGATAGGCACAGCCCTTGAAGGTAAAATTGACCTGAAAGTAGGCGATAAGATTGCCACACTGGTTTCGTTGTCACTGACACCACTTCGCATCGACAAGATAAAAGCTATACGCAAGGAAGTTGACCAGGTGGATATTGACGGAAAGGCTATACTTTTTGAAAGTGGCATCTATGCAAAGATTCCTTCCGATATACCCGAAAAACTGGCTCTTTCAGCTTTAGACGTAGCCGGTGCCCCTGCACAGACAGCAAAACTCGTAAAACCCGGTGATACCGTATTCATAATCGGTGCAGGCGGAAAATCAGGTATGCTTTGCTGCTACGAAGCTAAGAAACGCGCAGGCGTTACAGGTAAGGTTATTGGTCTTACCCACAGCGAAAAGAGCACAAAACGACTGATGGATCTGGGATTCTGCGACCATGTGTTTTCAGCTAATGCAACAAACCCTGTTCCGGTACTCGAGAAGATTGAAGAGCTCACAGGTGGCCATCTTGCAGATATAACCATCAACAATGTTAACATCCCCGATACCGAAATGACCAGCATACTCTGCACAAAGAACAACGGACTGGTATATTTCTTCTCAATGGCAACCAGCTTCACAAAAGCTGCTCTTGGCGCTGAAGGTGTTGGCAGTGATGTTACAATGATTGTTGGAAACGGTTATACCCACGGACATGCTGAGATAACACTCGAAATCCTTCGCGAGAGTGAAAAAATCAGAAAAATATTCACTGAACTTTACGCTTAATAGCTATGATAACAACTGATAAATATACAAAAGGAAGATACCGTTTCTATCCTGATGTAACTGATGAACAGTGGAATGACTGGAAGTGGCAGGTAAAGAACAGAATTGAGACTTTAGACCAGCTTAAGAAGTTCCTTCCACTTACCCCGGAAGAAGAAGAGGGAGTTAAGACATCACTTTCCACCCTCCGTATGGCCATTACTCCTTACTATCTATCACTTATTGATCCTGACGATCCTTATTGCCCGGTGCGCAAGCAGGCAGTGCCAACAGGACTTGAGACACATCAATCAATTGCCGATTTGCTCGACCCTTTGCATGAGGATGAAGATTCACCGGTACCCGGTCTTACACACCGTTATCCCGACAGGGTTCTGTTCCTTATAACCGACATGTGTTCAATGTATTGCAGACACTGTACACGCAGAAGGTTTGCAGGACAAACAGACCACGAGTCGCCTACTGAAAGAATTCAGAAAGGGATAGACTACATTGCACGCACTCCACAAGTAAGAGACGTTCTTCTTTCGGGTGGTGATGCTCTGATGGTCAGCGATAAAATGCTTGAATCAATAATCCAGAGACTCAGGGCAATACCTCACGTTGAGATTATTCGTATAGGAACAAGAACCCCTGTGGTTTGTCCGCAAAGAATAACCGACGATCTGGTAAACATGCTGAAGAAGTACCATCCGATATGGCTCAACACGCATTTTAACCATCCAAAGGAAATAACGGCAGAATCGGCAGCAGCGTGCGAACGTATGGCCAATGCAGGTATTCCGCTTGGCAACCAGTCGGTACTGCTCAGAGGCGTTAACGACTGCGTACACACGATGAAAAAGCTGGTACACGGACTGGTAAAAATCAGGGTACGCCCGTATTACATCTATCAGTGCGACCTTTCAATGGGACTTGAGCATTTCCGCACACCCGTATCGAAAGGAATTGAGATAATTGAAAACCTGAGAGGACATACTTCAGGCTACGCAGTGCCAACATTTGTTGTTGATGCACCCGGTGGCGGCGGGAAAACCCCTGTTATGCCAACCTACATCATATCACAGGCTCCAGGACGCGTTGTACTGCGTAATTTTGAAGGAGTTATCACAACTTATACTGAGCCAACCGACTACAAAAACGAGTGCAGATGTGAAGATTGCACCAGTAAGGAAGAAGGTGTTGCATCATTACTGAGAGGTGATAAACTTTCACTTGAACCTGAAGGACTTTCACGTAAGCAACGCAATCATTGATTACCCTGAATGCCCTTTGTTGATGAAATATTGAAATATAAGAGCCTGTCGGTTGTCGGACTCGAAAAGAACACCGGTAAAACAGAGTGCCTCAAATACATAATGAGGCGACTGGAAAACTCGGGAAGGAGACTTGCGCTCACTTCCATAGGAGTTGACGGTGAGAAAACCGACAGAGTAACCGGGACATCAAAGCCCGAAATAGACTTATACGGCGATGTAATTTTCATCACTTCAGAGAAGCATTACAGGCAAAAGAGGATAAATGCCGAGATTCTTGACCTGAGCAAGAGAAGCACCGCACTGGGAAGGCTCGTAACAGCAAGAGCTTTGTCGAGAGGCAAAGTGATGTTTTCGGGACCTGCCGACACATTGTGGCTGAGGGAAATAATTGGCAACATGGAACAATACGGTGTGCAGCTGACCCTGGTTGACGGAGCTATCTCCAGATTAAGCCCGGGGTCGCCTGCCGTTACCGAAAGCATAATCCTTAACACGGGAGCTGCCGTTTCAGCCAATATTACCAGGCTTATCAGTCATACAAAATTCGTGTATGACCTCATCAGGATTCCCGAAATGTTTAAGCAGGATGAGAACTCCACGGCAGAAACAGAACAGGCTAGCCTGCGCGACAGGATGCTGACACTCAGTCCCGGAGTTTATGCACTGGATGAAGAGCTAAACATACATGACCTCGACATCCCATCGGTATTCCTGTTGAAAGGAGCCGGTGAAATGCTGTTTAAACATGGCAATGTGGTTTATGTAACAGGAGCCGTAAGTGACAGGATGCTCGATTTTATCAGACTGCAAAAGGAATTCAGGCATACTACACTGGTGATACGCGATTTCACAAGACTTTTTGTGAAGCCTGAAACCTACAGATCATTTATACACAGTGGCCATAAAATAAGAGTGTTACTAAATACAAAGCTCGTTGCAGTGTGTGTTAATCCTGTTTCCCCGCAAGGGTACATCTTAAACTCCGATGAGTTGTGCAAAGGCCTCACACAAGCCCTGAATATTCCGGTATATGATATAAAAAAGCAACAACCATGACACAGTTCTCAACAATTACCAATAAAGTACCCGGTTTGAGGTTTATGGCTGATGCTCTTGATATAAGATCAACACCGGGCCGGCACAGACTACTGAAGTTCAGGATGATGACCAGGGCTGACGATATAGAGCATGAGCTTGAAAAGGTGAGTCTTTACAGGAAGTTCTTCACAAAGCTGCCAAAAGAGAAAGAAACACTGAAGTACATACTGACTGATGTTCATGACATATCAGGTACTCTGGGAGCTTTAAAAACCGACATAGTACTTGATGATATAGGACTTTTTGAGATTAAGAAATTTGCACTTAATATTCAGAAAATCAAAGATCTGCTGACCTCCTGCAGTGACATGCTGCCTGCTATGCAGAAAGAGGCCGGTCAGATCCATGACATGAAGGAAGTAATTGCACTGCTTGATCCTGAAAACCAACGGATACCACATTTCTATGTTTATGATGCATACGACGAGAACCTTGCACAACTGAGAAAGAAGTACAAAGAAGTAAGTCATGGAAACATCGAAGGCAAAGAAACAGAGGGACTGAGGCTGAAATGCGAAGAAATTGAAGATACGGTACGGCAACAGCTAACCCGCAGTCTGTCACAGTTCAAAGAGGCACTTCAGGCAAACCTGGTAATTGCAGGTGATATAGATGTGTGGCTTGCGAAGGCAGAACTTGCTGTAGGTTTAAACCTATCACGACCAATAACCCAAACCGCTACAGAGCTAAAGCTTGAAGGACTGTTCAATCCTGCAATTTCCGATGCACTGAAGCAGAGAGGCAAAAGCTGGCAACCCGTGGATGTGGAACTTACAGAAGGCCCCACACTTATAACCGGTGCAAATATGGGAGGGAAAACAGTACTACTTAAAACTGTTGCACTCTGTCAGCACCTGTATCAGTTCGGCTTTTTCGTACCGGCTGCCGGTGCACTAATGAAGCCCTATGAGAAAATACTCTTCAGTACCGGTGATGAGCAATCGGAGCTTAAAGGACTATCGTCGTTTGCTTCAGAAATGCTTAAAATAAACAGCATTATCACATCCACAGCCAAAGGTGAGAAAGTGCTGGCTCTGATTGATGAGCCTGCCCGTACAACCAATCCTGTTGAAGGACTTGCCCTTGTTAAGGCCTTAATACAGCATCTCAGTAAATACAAAGCAACAAGTCTGGTCACAACCCATTATACAATTGACAATGCCGGATGCCGGCGACTGAGAGTGAAAGGGCTAAGGACCGGACAAATGCCATCCAGGCCTTCAATAGAAGCCATTCAGGACTATATGGATTACTCTCTGGCAGAAGTACAGGAAAATGATGAAGTGCCGCAGGAAGCTCTCAGAATTGCCGAAATACTCGAAGTGGACGAAGACTATCTGAAACTTGCCAAAGAACATTTAAAAGCTATAAAAAAATAACTCTGACAACAACAAATTAAAGAATATGCAGAAAAGTAAACTGGGTCTTAACTTCCACAAAGTAGCAAAAGCCAGGCAAATAGCCGGCGACATTGCTGCTAATGTTCAGGAGTTTGTCGGCCTGTATACAACCGTTGCCGTTGAGCGCACACTATGCCGGTTGATGGGAATTGACGGGATTGATGAAAAAGAAGCACCATTGCCAAACGTGATTGTTGACGAACTGAAGAATCAGGGAGTTCTGGGACAGGGAGTATTGTACTACCTCGGAAACGCTATTGCTGAAACCGGATTAAACCCGCAGGAGATTGCTGAGCAGGTGTCGAAAGGACTACTTAATATCACTCAGATTTCATCGCATACAGAAGATGAGATAAACGCCGCGCTTCAACCATACATCGATGCCAGCATCAACCGCATAAAGGCTAACCGTAAAAGAAGAGAAGAAATGATAACACGGCTGGGCGAAGGTGCCCGTCCGTATATATACGTTATTGTAGCAACCGGTAATATCTATGAAGATGTCGTTCAGGCTCAGGCTGCAGCACGACAGGGCGCTGATATCATTGCCGTTATACGGACAACGGGACAGAGTCTTCTTGACTATGTTCCTTTCGGGGCAACAACCGAAGGATTCGGAGGCACATTTGCCACACAGGAAAACTTCAGGATAATGCGCAGTGCATTAAATGAAGTAAGTGAGGAAGTGGGCAGGTATATCAGGCTCTGCAACTACTGCTCGGGATTATGTATGCCTGAAATTGCGGTAATGGGAGCACTCGAAGGACTCGACGTGATGCTAAATGATGCGCTTTACGGAATCCTTTTCAGGGATATAAATATGCAGCGCACAATGATTGACCAGTACTTCAGCAGAGTGATTAACGGATTTGCAGGAGTTATAATCAACACAGGTGAGGACAACTACCTTACTACAGCCGATGCCTATGAAGAAGCACGTACAGTGCTTGCCAGCGATCTTATCAATGAACAGCTTGCACTGCTTGCAGGGTTGCCCGAAGAACAAATGGGTTTAGGCCATGCCTTTGAAATGAATCCCGATATGGAGAACGGGTTCCTTTATGAACTCGCACAGGCACAAATGACCCGCGAAATATTCCCCAATGCACCTCTCAAATACATGCCTCCCACCAAATTTATGACAGGCAACATATTCAGGGGACAGATTCAGAATGCCCTGTTCAATGAGATCTCCATATGGACAGGCCAGGGCATACAATTGCTTGGAATGATTACAGAAGCGGTACATACCCCATTCATGTCCGACAGGTTCCTTGCAATAGAAAACGCCAGGTACATCTTCAACAACATGAAGAACATCGGAGAAGAGACTGAATTTAAAAACGGCGGAATAGTACAAAGCAGAGCCCAGCAGGTACTGGACCAGGCTCTGGAGCTTTTGATGCAGATTGAGAAAGAAGGATTGTTCAATGCACTCGAAAAGGGAATTTTCGCTGATGTAAAACGTCCGCGTAACGGAGGCAAAGGATTAAGTGGTGTTACCGAAAAAGGTGAAAACTACATTAATCCGTTCATCAAAATAATGAAAGGAGGCAAACAATGAGCAGCGGATTATACTCAATGAACAAGGAGAGCTTCGATCAGACACTCGACCTGAAAGCAGTTAAGCCTTATGGCGATACAATGAATGACGGCAAGGTTCAGATGAGCTTTACCCTGCCGGTTTCATGCAATGATGAAGCAATTGAGGCAGCCAAACAACTGATGAAGAAAATGGGACTGGAGAATCCACAGGTTGTCTTCTACCAGGAGCTTGCCAAAGGATTCACATTCTTTAACTGCTACGGAAGCTGTGCACATACTGTTGATTACACTACAATACATGTTCCTAAAGTTGAATCATCAACAATGTCAATGGGTGAAACCGATGACCATATCAGAACCCATATAGGCAGGAAGATTGTTGTAATTGGAGCAAGCACAGGCACTGATGCCCACACAGTTGGAATAGACGCCATTATGAACATGAAAGGTTACGCCGGACATTACGGTCTTGAGCGTTATGAAATGTTCGAAACCCTTAATATGGGAAGTCAGGTGCCAAATGAAGAGTTCATTGCCAAAGCAATAGAAATGAAGGCTGACGTGTTACTGGTATCACAGACAGTGACGCAAAAAGATGTCCACATCAAGAACCTCACCGAGCTGGTTGAGATGCTTGAAGCTGAAGGACTAAGAAGCAAGGTACTGCTTATTTGCGGGGGACCGAGACTATCGCATGAACTGGCAAAAGAGCTGGGTTATGATGCAGGATTCAGCATGAATTCATACGCCGATGATGTGGCATCATACATTGCCGATGAAATGGCAAAAAGAGTAATTGCAGAAAAAAACTGATCTTTAACTTTTTAAATAAATCAAAATGAAAGTATTCATCGTTGCAGCAAAAAGAACAGCCATTGGAAAATTTGGCGGGTCACTTACTAATTTGCATCCTGCCGATATGGCTGCCGAAGTAATCAAAAACATCCTGTCGGAAACAAAGGTAGACCCGGCAAAGATTGACGAAGTTATCGTTGGAAACATCCTTTCGGGTGGCCAGAAACAAGGCATTGCACGACAGGCTGCCATTAAAGCAGGCATTCCACAGGAAGTACCCGCATGGGGACTCAACATGATCTGCGGTAGTGGCATGAAATCAGTCATCACAGCCTTCAACAACATCAGAGCAGGTGAAGCTGACCTGATTCTTGCCGGAGGTACTGAAAATATGTCAAACAGCATTTACGCTCTCCCCGGAAATGTAAGAAACGGAGTTAAAATGAGCGACTTCAAGGCAGTTGACACTATGATTCTTGACGGACTGACCGATGCTTTCTCAGGACAGCATATGGGAGTTACAGCTGAAAACATAGCCGAGCAACTTGGCATATCGCGCGAAGCACAGGATGACTTTTCATATAAATCACAGACCAAGGCTGCTGCTGCAATTGATTCAGGCAAATTTAAAGGCGAAATCGTGCCAATTGAATTTGTGACAAAGAAAGAAACAGTTGTATTTGATACTGACGAGTTTGTTAACAGATCAAGTACACCTGAGAAGCTTGCAAAACTTCGCCCGGCATTCAAAGCCGACGGAACCGTAACAGCAGGTAGCTCTTCAGGAATCAACGACGGCGCTTCATTTGTACTCGTTGCAAGTGAGGAAGCAGTTAAGCAACATGGCTTTAAACCATTGGTAGAGATAGTTGCAGTAGGACAGGGTGGTGTTGATCCTTCAGTGATGGGACTTGGCCCGGTACCTGCAATCAGGAGAGCCCTTGTAAAAGCCGGTATGAAACTGGCCGATATGGAATTACTTGAACTCAACGAAGCCTTTGCAGCACAATCTCTCGGAGTAATTAAACAACTCTGTGAAGAGCACGGGGTTACCGAAGAATGGTTTGCAGAACGCTGCAATGTCAACGGAGGCGCTATTGCCCTTGGCCACCCAATCGGAGCTTCGGGAAACCGCATCACTGTTTCACTTATCCATGAAATGAAACGTACCGGTAAAAAGATCGGACTTGCTTCATTATGCATTGGTGGAGGAATGGGAACAGCTGTAATTTTAAGACTTGTCTGATAATATCATGCGGGCTTTGCAGCCTGCTTTATTACTATAAAGGAGCAAACTCCTGAATGCAGAAATCCCCTCAAAAGAGGGGATTTCCTGTTTAACAAAAAACTACAACAGGCCAATATGAAAACCTGTTAATGAATTACTTCCTTATTGCGCTCTCTTATACACGATAGCAACAACAGTGCGGTCGTCGCCACCCATATTAATTGAAAGCGCGTATGGCCGTCCAACGGGAATATTAATCTGGGAATCCCCTGCCCTGCCGGTCAGTTGTTCCCATATTGTAACAGCCTGATGTACACCGGTTGCTCCTGTGGGATGTCCCCAGCCAATTAAACCACCTGTAGTATTGAAAGGAATCTTTCCGTTGCGCGATGTATGTCCCTCCAGAATAAAATCAGGTCCCTTACCGGGTTTAGCAAGTCCGATTGATTCGAGTGTAAGCAGACCTGCTATTGAGAAACAATCGTGAGTTTCAACAGTGGCAATCTGGTCAATAGTGATTCCGGCATCACGCAAGGCAACTCTCACTGCTTCGCGGATAGTGGACATTACCACAGGATCCTCGGGAGCTGCAGTAAGATCATCAGCAACATGGCCAACTGAAACCACTTCAATAGCGTCCTTCTTATCGATACCACAAAGCTTAAGGCCCTCTTCAGATAAAACAGCGATTGCTGAAGCACCATCAGAAACCTTTGAGCAATCAAAAATATTCAGGTGATCGGTAAAGGATTTTGGTGTAGGTTCGGCAAGACCTGTAGCATCAAGGTCGGCAGTTGTATTAGCGTACTCTTGTGCAGTGGCACATAAGCGTGCATTCTCTATTGCAATCCTGTACCAGCGTGCCATTGCAAGTCGGGTTTTATCACGACCGTATTTCTTAAAATAGGCGCCGGCCCTGTCACTAAACTGACCGGGGAAGAAATATGCGTGACCCTCTTTTCTTTTCTGTGCCCAGCCTGCTCCTGCAAGAATATCGGCACCATAAATAGCCTTTACAGTATTTTGCACCTCAACCCCAACAACCAGAACAGTTTCAGCGGTATCGGCAAGCAC
>CAZJPP010000028.1:0-28187 GCA_964547915.1 uncultured Lentimicrobium sp. | reverse complement strand
CCCCAATATAAGCCATCAATAATTGGCATTCCATCATCAATGAGGTCAGGGCGCGAATGTATGAAAAACAGACTATCGGTTCTTACAGGACCTCCAAGAAACACAGGTGCTTCAAAGCCCTCAAATTCTGATGTAATATCGCTCAGCTTAACCTCCACAGGCTTGTTGACTATTATGCCAAATGATCCTTCCTGGCTATGCTCGGCTAATAATACAACCGATTTCTTAAAGTAAAAATCCTGTAAAAAAGGAACCGAGATCAATATCCGGCCGGTGTTGGGTTTTATCTTTATTGGTTCCATATTGATATTTTTTATGCCTCAGGGCTGTTTGTATCACCTAACTCATAACATTGTCAATATTTAAATTTTCATTCTTTATTAACACTCTATTTGAGTAATTTTGCACTAAACGTTTTCCACCATTAAGTTACAAATTTTATACCATATTTTATATGCCGCCTGTTAATAAAAGGGGAATATTTGAAAAATTAAGGAAAGAATTCCCTCTGTTTAATTATAACAGTTACAAATTTACTTTAGACGACAGGCATATAAATTTTGAATTTGAATTCGAAATATCACCCGAACTGGTATTCAAACCGCGGTCAAGAATCACTATTCCACAGAATCTGCCGTTTTTCACTGATTATCAACTCATCGATAACATTGTATTCAACATAGGATTGATTGAGCTAATAAGCTACTGGAAAGCAACATGTTCACCAACCATTCTGATCAAAGCGGGAAGCCTCACCAATTCACAGATTCAATGGTGGAAGAAGCTTTACTATAATGGGCTTGGTGAGTTTCTGTACCTCAACTCATTAGCAGTCAGTCCCGATGAACTCATGGGCATACAGTCTGTTGGTGAGATACACAAATTGACAACCGTTGATCTGACCGATGATTATATTGTTCCGGTGGGTGGTGGCAAGGATTCTGCTGTTACGCTTGAGCTGCTCAAAAGGAACTGGTTTAAAACCAGCCCTCTTATTATGAATCCAAGAGGCGCTACTATTGAAACTGTAACTGCTGCAGGTCTACCAACCGATGAAATTATTGTAATTGAAAGAAGTATTGATCCTTTGTTACTCGATCTTAACGCGAAAGGATTCCTTAACGGCCATACCCCTTTCTCTGCAATGCTGGCTTTCTATTCTCTTGGTGTTGCAGCTTTAACCGGAATCAGAAATATCGCTCTATCCAACGAATCGAGCGCCAACGAAGCTACAATCCCCGGAACCGGCATAAATCACCAATACTCAAAATCGTTCGAATTTGAGAAAGATTTCAGAAACTACTACAAGGAATTCATTAACCCCGACATAAATTATTTTAGTTTTTTACGGCCACTCAGCGAACTTCAGATAATGTCGCTATTCTCTGAAATGACAAAGTACCATTCTGTATTTAAAAGCTGCAACGTGGGAAGTAAAATAAATGAATGGTGCGGAAGTTGCCCTAAATGCCTGTTTACACATATTATGCTGTCAGCGTTTAAAGGTGTTGACTATGCCGACAAAATCATTGGGAAACCAATGCTTAATGAAATCGGCAATAAAAACTATTTTGAAGAATTGTCAGGTATCTCAAACATCAAACCATTTGAATGCGTGGGAACTATCAATGATGTAAACCAGGCACTCAGAATGATCATTGATAATTACCGGGGAAATTTGCCACTGCTTGTAGAGCACTATAAAAAACATGCACAATATAATAATGTGGACCTAACGGAAGAATCCACAACCCATTTTCTAAATTCCACACAATGGGAAATAATCAAAAAGGCTCTGAATTAATCAGCTTCATCGCTGAGTTTCTGCAAGGGAAGAGAGTCCTGATTCTTGGTTACGGCAGAGAAGGGCGTTCTACCCTGAACCTGATCGTTAAAACCGGAATAAAGGCCGACCTAACTATCGCCGATAAAAATGAGGCATCATTGAATGTCTATGAATTGATCAGCAAAAACCATTGCAGAGTCCTGTCGGGACCTGATTATCTCAATACTATCAACCATTATGATATAGTAATTAAATCGCCGGGCATTTCACTGAAAGATGTTGATTATGACAAAAGCAGAATCACATCACAAACCGACTTGTTTTTGAAGGTCTATGGGAGCAGGACAGTTGGAGTTACAGGCACAAAAGGAAAGAGTACCACCTCAAGTCTCATTTATCATATTCTCAAATCTGTTTTTCCTGATACTGTCTTTGGCGGAAATATTGGCATTCCACTATTTGACCTTGCAGACAGAATCGGGGAGAATTCCAAAATAGTGTGTGAACTTTCATCACACCAGCTTGAGTTTACCAACCATTCGCCTCACATAGCAGTGCTTTTGAACCTGTTTCAGGAACACCTCGACCATTACAAATCATTTCTTGATTATCAGAAAGCAAAACTCAACATAGCCCTTTATCAGAAACCCCGGGACTATTTTATCTATCATAGCGAAGACCAAAACCTTCAATTATTGCTTAAAAGCCACGAGCAGATAAAAAGCAATAAGCTTCCAATGTCCATTAATCAAGACCCCATAAATACCAACGGGATCCCTGCGGCAATTATTGAAGGCAAGCTTTCATCAAACCTGCCCGGTGAACACAACCGACTGAATGTAAAAATAGCGGCAGCATCTTCTTTCCTGATGGGTGCCGGATTAAGTGATATTGAAGCTGCATTAAAAACATTCAACCCACTGGAGCACAGGTTGGAATTCGTTGGTATTTTTAATGACAAGAAGTTCTACAATGATTCAATTTCAACGATTCCGGAGTCTGCAATTGCTGCCGTTGAAAGCCTTAAACCTGTGTACACTTTGATACTTGGCGGATTTAACAGGGGTATTGACTATAACAACCTTGCAGAGTACATCCTCAATTCTGATACAAGGAGTATAATCACAACCGGACCTGCCGGGGCAACCATTTACCGGCTACTGATTGACAAAGGCTTCACACAAGCTGAAATCGAAGGAAGTCATACCGGTTCAAATAACCGCATACTGATACATAAAGATGCATTTGATGACGCTGTAGCGGAAGCAATAAAAAACACACCGGCAGGAAGCACCTGCCTCTTGTCACCGGCTGCCTCAAGTTACAACGAGTTTAAGAATTTCGAATACCGTGGCAACAGGTTCAAAGAACTGGTATCAGCTCAATAAAAAAGCCCTCCGGAGAGGGCCTTTAACAAATATCAAAACTACGCTTCTTTTGCTTTCTTTGTCCTTGCCTTTGGTTTGGGTGGTTCTGCTTCAGCCACTTTTTCAACCGGCTTAGCTACAACGGTTAAAGAAGGACTTTTCTTAGGTCTTCTTACTCCATAAGAACCCATAATAATTTTACCTCTTTTAGTTTTTTTGTCGCCTTTGCCCATAGTACTTGAATTTTAAGGATTAATGATCATCTTAATCCCAAAAATACGATTTTTAAATCGAAAAAACACCATTTTAACATTTTATTCGTGCGGGGGCGCATATACTTTTTTGCATTAAGAAAAAAATGTTACTTTTGCGCGATAAAATAAAATCAATGGCAAAGAAGTCTGATAATACTGAAGAAAAAATTCAGGCCGTAGAGGAGGCGCTGAGTAAATCCGAGTTATTTATTGAGAAAAACCAAAAGGTGCTCATTTCCATACTTGTGGTTATTGCATTAGTCATCCTTGGTTATTTTGGATTTCAAAGATTTGTACTTTTCCCCAGAGAAAAAGAAGCTCAATCTCAAATGTTTATGGCCGAAAAGTACTTTGAGCAGGATTCTTTGAAACTTGCACTTAATGGTGATGGCCAATACCCTGGTTTCCTCCAGATTATTGATGATTATGGTATGACCAAAAGTGCTAAACTGGCACATTACTATGCAGGGATAATATATCTCAATCAGGGTCAATACCAGAGTGCAATTGATCACCTCAATAAATTCAAAACCAAAAATGTTATGCTCGCACCTATGGCTAAAGGAGCTATCGGTGATGCTTACATGGAATTAGGCAAGACAAAGGAAGCCGCTGAACAGTATCTTGTTGCAGCCGACACCTACAAAAATGATTTTACATCACCTGTATTCCTGCAGAAAGCAGCCTGGGCTTACGAAGTAGCCGGTAATAAAGATGCTGCGATACAACAGCTTGAAAAAATAAAAACTGAATATCCAAGAAGTGCAGAAGCAAGAGACGTTGAAAAATACCTTGCAAAACTAAAAGGTATATAATTATCAGTTAAAGATTCAGACACCCGGAACGATCTTCCGGGTGTTTTTTGTTATATTTGATTTATGAAGAAAGATCTTACAATCGTATATATGGGAACCCCTGATTTCGCAGTGGAACCCCTAAAATCATTAATTTCCGGAGGATTTAATGTTGTCGCAGTTGTTACTGTGGCCGATAAACCTGCAGGCCGCGGATTAAAGCTGCATGAGTCACCCGTTAAGCAGTTTGTAATTCAGCACAACCTTAATGTGGCTGATAAAAAGGTCACGGCATATCAACAACCTGACGAGAAAACGAAACCAACAAGTGCTGTGGTTGAACAGTCTCAGGGCATAATTAAAATACTGCAACCTGTTAAACTATCAGAGCCGGACTTTATAAATGAGTTACGTGAATTAAATGCCGATCTCTTCATAGTTGTTGCTTTCAGGAAACTACCTCAGGTAGTGTGGCAGATGGCACCACTGGGATGTTGCAACCTTCATGCTTCCCTGCTTCCACAATACCGGGGAGCCGCTCCAATAAATCATGCAGTCATAAACGGGGAAACCATAACCGGTGTTACCACTTTCTTTATTGATGAGCAAATTGATACCGGCAATATCATTCTTCAGAAACAAGTACCAATTGGCCCTGATGAGACTGCAGGAGAGGTCCATGATAAGCTTATGGAGACAGGTGCTGGTTTGGTAGTCGAAACTGTTAAAGCTATTCAGGAAGGCGGCTACGTGGCAAAATCTCAATCAGCCGAAGGCAGTCTTACACAGCACAAGGTTGCACCTAAGATATTCAGGGATGACTGCAGAATCGACTGGCACAAACCCGCTTTTGAAGTACATAATAAAATAAGAGGCTTAAGTCCTTTTCCCGGAGCTTTTTCAGTTTTAGTATCCAATGAGTCCGAAAAAGAAGTAAAGATTCACAGAACGCATAAAACAGCCTTAAAATCGGATTTATTACCCGGGGAGATTATGCAGGAGAAGAATAAGTTGTTTGTGATGTGCCACGACGAAATGTTGGAAATAATTTCATTGCAGTTGCCGGGAAAGAAAATGATGCAAACTGAGGAGTTTTTAAGAGGCAACCGGACCGTGTTGATAAAATTTAAATGATTATATGAGCATATTATGTGTCTGTTTTTGGGTGGCTTTGTATCCTTAGAGCGACTAAATGTTTGAAAAATACACGGTTTTTCAGTTAAAGTTATGAACAATCTGCCTATTTTATTAACTTTTTTGCATGTTTTTCGCTAAAACAGTTGATTTTACAACGAAATACATTATATTTGTAGTAAGTTATCCAACTTATTATTAATTTAAAACTGGTAAAAATGAACAAACAAGAATTAATCGTTGCCATGGCAGCTGAATCAGGTCTAACAAAGGCCGACTCAAAAAAAGCATTAGATGCCTTTTTATCTGCAACATCAAAAACCTTAAAGAAGGGTGATAGAGTAGCCCTCGTAGGTTTTGGTTCATTTTCGGTTTCCAAAAGAGCAGCTCGCAAAGGCCGCAATCCACAAACCGGTAAAGAAATCAAGATTGCTGCAAAGAAAGTCGTTAAGTTTAAACCAGGTACTGAACTGTCAAAAAACGTTAAGTAGTAACCTGTTTGACAATGATTAAAGAATAAAAAAGACTTTTCTTAGCTGAAAAGTCTTTTTTTTATCATCATCTTTCACAGTCGGTAAGTCGTAATGCCCCGTAATTGTCCGGCTGTATTACAAACCGATAGGGCAATTCCGCATCCTCTGCAGCATACCCCACCCCTATTCGCGCCGTCACATCAATAATAGTTTCAGGAACCTTCCCCGGTCCTTCTTCAATCCATATCTTGCTGCTGTTTATAAGGTCCTCACCATTATCGGTATACTTTAATCCTAACAGCTTTGTCAACCTCCCGGGCCCAATCCCATCACGTATACCAACGTTCCTTCCAATCCTCTGACTCATAGCATCAAGTCCCCCGCATGGAATAACCGATCTGATTAATACTGCATGTGGTATGCCTTCAATATTGGTAACTACATTAAAAAGCGAATGAATTCCATAACACAGATAAATGTATGCAATGCCTCCACTCCTGTACATTGTTTCGGTTCTTTGCGTTCGTCTGTTGCCATAAGCATGCGACGCCCGATCAATTATTCCATTATATGCTTCTGTTTCCGAAATCAATCCCGAGGTAATTATTCCACCAATATTGCTAACAAGTCTCTTACCAAGTAACTCTCCGGCAATTGTCAGTACGTCGGGTCTTAGATAGAAGTCTGGTGGTATTCGTGTTTGCACAGTGATTTTCTTATAGTTAGCCGGGTTTTAATTCCAGGAATACGTTTTATCGTCTCCCATTTTTATCTTGTTGTTTTCGATAAGCCAGTTCAATGCCAGCACAACCTTTTCCTGTGGTATAGTTTCACATGCTTCAATCACCTGCTGAAGGTTTAACCTGTTAATCTGTAAAAGAGGCTTTAAAACATCAACAACCTCATTGAAGTCTTTCTCACTTAAGGTCTTCTTATTAGTTTCAATGCACACATCGCAGACTCCGCACCTGTTTGCTTTCTGATTGAAATAATTTATGAGAAACCTGCTCCGGCATTCATTACTTTGGGCGTATGAAATAACCGCTTTCATCCGTTGTTCGGCAAGTTTCTTTCTAACCTCATAGTTTTCAGCCGATATAGTAAGGTCTTCAGCCTTTACAAGTTCCGAAACGAATGTAAGTTGCGGCTTATCACTTAATGGGAAATACGACAGAATTTCCAGATTATGTAATTGCTGCAACATCTTCCTTACGAGGTCTTCTGATGTGTTCAGTCGTCTGGCCATTTCGGCTTCATTAACGGCAACAGGTTCAGTGAAAGATCCACCATACGACCTCTGCATTGTTTTTATCAATACATCATAATCGGGATTTTCCACCTGAAACCTATACAGGTCGTCTCTCGAGGCAATGAAAATGAAACGCGATGACGAATACATTGCTTCGTTCATCAAAATATAGCCCTCTTTCTCAATAAATTTAAGGGCATTGAAAGCCAGAAGTGGCTTAAAGTTATATTGGTTCGCAAAATCCGCCAGCTCAAAATCTACCGACAAATCCTGCCCGGTACCGGGAACAAGGCGACAGTAATTACCCAAAGCCCTGTATACTATTTTAATAAAATCGAGAGTGGGATAGTTGATATTAATATTGGCTTCAGCATCCAGTATATCGGCATCATCATAGATAAGGACGTTGTATGATTTTTTCCCGTCTCTGCCTGCTCTCCCCGCTTCCTGATAATAAGCTTCTACCGAATCAGGGAAGTCAAGATGAACCACCGACCTGACATCAGGTTTGTCAATGCCCATTCCGAATGCATTTGTACAAACAATAACCCTTGTGTATCCATTCAGCCATTCATCCTGTCGTTTTTCTCGTTCTGCCGGATTCAATCCCGCATGGTAATAGTCGGCGCTAATGTTGTTTGATTGAAGAAACCGGGCAATTTCCCGCGTCTTTTTCCTGTTTCTAACATAGACTATACCCGATCCGGGAACGCCCTTTAAAACTCTTAAAAGCCTGCCGTTTTTGTTTTCATCTTTTTCAACGACATAAGCAAGGTTAGGTCTCTCAAAATTGCCAATGAATAATTTGCCTCCCCTGAAACCAAGCTGCTTTTGTATGTCGGCCGCCACCTCTTCCGTGGCTGTTGCCGTCAGTGCGAGTACAGGCACACCGGGAAAATATGGCTTTATTTCAGAAATTCTGAGGTACGAAGGTCGGAAATCATATCCCCATTGTGAGATACAGTGGGCTTCGTCAACTACAATCAGGCTAATAGAAAGATGACTTAATATTTCTCTGAAATAACCCGATGCTAAACGCTCGGGCGACAAATAGAGGAATTTAGAATGCTGAAACTGTATATGATTAACTGCCAGTTCAAACTCACGCGGCGACATACCCGAATAAATAGCCTCAGCGTTAATGCCTGATTTTCGAAGGTGTTCAACCTGATCCTTCATTAAAGCAATAAGCGGTGTAATAACAATGGTAATCCCCGGCAGTACAAGACCCGGCACCTGAAAACAAATAGATTTACCTCCACCCGTTGAGAGCAATGCCAGTGTATCGTTCCCGGCAAGTACCGAATTAATAATATCCTCCTGCAACGGTCGGAATCGGGAATACCCCCAATAGCGTTTCAGAATTTCATGAATATTTGATTCAGACATGCTTCAACCCGGTTATAATCAAATGTATAAAATTAGGCCATTTTTCAATACAACAAAATGCGGTTCCCTTAACAATACAATGATTGCTATCTTTGTAAAAAAGTCATTGATGTATAAGCTCATCTTTTTAATTGGCTACATGGGTAGTGGCAAGACAACTGCCGGTAAAAAACTTGCCAAAAAGCTGAATCTTGATTTTATTGACATTGACCAGGCCATTAGTGAAATGTCAGGCTGCAGCATTTCAGCAATCTTTGAGCGCAATGGAGAAGAAGCATTCCGGCAACTTGAACACGCTGTGCTTAAAAGCTTGTGTCAGCGAAAGAATCTGGTTGTTGCAACCGGTGGAGGCACACCCTGCTTTTTCGACAACATGAACCTGATGAACAGATATGGCATGACAGTGTACCTGCAAATGCATCCTAAATCCCTGGCCACCCGGTTAATTGAATCAAAAGATGAGCGCCCGTTGTTAAAAAGCCTCTCAAATGAAGAACTGCCTGAATATATAGCCAATCACCTCTCCTCCCGCGAAAGGTTTTATCTGAAATCCAAAATTGTGATGAAAGGAGAAAACCTTAATCAAGACAAGCTCATTCAGTTTATTAAAGATTACTAAGGATTCGCTTACTTCAGCACCAGCAAACACACATTTTCAACATGCGACGTATGTGGAAACATATCAACCGGTTGAATCTGCACTATTTTGTACGACTCGGATAATAATGCCAGATCCCTTGCCTGCGTGGCAGGATTGCAACTCACATAAACTATCCGGCCCGGTTTTGCCTTTAAAATATTTGTTACCACTTTCTCATGCATACCGGCACGTGGCGGATCTGTAATAACCACATCAGGATTACCATATTGTGCTATTAACTCAGGAGTCAGCAATTTTGCCATATCGCCCGCAAGGAATGTAGTGTTTTCTATCTGATTAATCTCTGAATTTATTCTGGCGTCAGCTACTGCAGGCTCCACGTATTCTATTCCAACGACCTTACCTGCGTTCCTGGCAACAAAATTTGCAATAGTCCCCGTACCGGTGTATAAATCGTATACGATTTCATTTCCTGACAGTGCAGCCATTTCCCGCACTATCCTATACATCCTGAGTGCCTGGTGAGGATTGGTTTGATAAAACGATAATGGTCCTACTCTGAAATGAAGGTCTTCCATTATCCCTGTTATATAAGGAAGTCCCTTATAGAGCACAGTCTCCAGGTCACTTATTGTGTCATTGTGCTTCAGGTTAACCACATAAAACAGAGAAGTTATTTGTGGGAATGACTCCGAAATGTAGCTCATAACTTCCGAAATGACCTCCGTGTCATCTGTCCCAAAAACCATTATTACCATCAAATCGTCACCGGCAGTTCTTACAATTACATTTCTCAGTTGCCCTTCAAACTTCCTGATGTTATAAAATGTAAAGCCTTTCTCTTTAGCAAAAGTCCTGAGCTTATTCCTGATTTCGTTGGTAGGTTCCTGTTGCAGGTAGCATTTTTGGATATCCAGTATCCTGTCAAACATCCCGGGAATATGGAACCCTAAAGCATTTCTGTCAATTTCTTCCTGACTGTCAATCTCTTCAGCCTGCAGCCATCTTAATGCTGAGAATGTATACTCGAGCTTATTTCTGTAATAATAGATATCCTCTGACGGTAAAATAGGTAGAATTTCAGGATATTCCAGATGACCTATCCTTGAGAAATTATCGGCTACCTGTTTCTGCTTGTAATACAATTGATGATTGTACTCCATATTCTGCCATTTGCATCCGCCACAAGTCCCGAAATGACTGCAAACAGGTTGTGTTCTCTTATCGGAATATTTATGGAATCTAACAACTCTTCCTTCCATGAATCTTCGCTTACGCGAGATCACTCTAACGTCACATACATCACCCGGCACTGCAAAAGGAATAAAGATTACCATATCATTATATCTGGCAATAGCATTTCCTTCTGCCCCTGCATCAACTATTTCAAGGTTTTCAATTACAAATGACTCATGTTTTTCTTTCTTTCGCATCGATGTAGCATTATAGGCACAATAAAGTCCGCAAAAATACCTAATTATCAGTACCATCTAACCAAACAGACTATACCGGTAAAAAAAAGAGGCCGCTAAATGCGACCTCTCTTTATTTAAATTCTATTAATGATTACTGATTGATTGTACCGGTACCATCTATGAAATTAAGGTTAATAGTAGTTGTACCTGCAGTAACAGGAACAGCTTCCTGATCACCACCTGTACCACGGTACTCGATGTTACCATCAGCAGGATTGATTCTGAATTCAGCCTGCCACCAATCGGTAAACCAAGCTTTATCCATCCATGCATACATACGCAGGTTACCAGCAACAAGTTCCTTGGTGATTGTAACAAGCATATTTTCATTGTCGACTGTGAATAAGTTAGCTTCTATGCCGGCATCCCAGCTTCCAACAGGATCACCAATCAGGTAAACCATAGGTTGGGTAATTGCGATTTCTGATGTCTCAAAGTTAACAGTTACCATATAATAACCGGTTGGTCCCGGAACAGGTACATTGTCTCCACCAAATGCAAAAATATCATTTGCTATGTCACCTGCTTTACCGAACTCATCACCATTCCATTCGAGAGCTGAATTGAACTTAATTCCAGAACTATCGGCTTCAAGCCATACTATTTTCCAGAATAAGTGAGGTTTGCTATGAACAGGAATCATCTCGATAGCATTGGTTGCCCAATCCCATCCACCAATAGAAGCTCCAACCATATAAAGTTGCTCAGGATAATCAAGAGGCTCAACATTAGCTGTTTTTACAAGGCTGCTGGTGTAACCATCGGTTGCAGTCCATTTTATAGTAACAGTGTAAACACCTTCCTGATCAGCTCCAAGTAAAATGTCAGCTCCACCGCGAACAAGAGTTGTACTCAGATTTGGTAATGTACCCTGAAGTGCCCCACCAAAATTAGTATTAACTTTAATTGAGTCTCCTGAGACCTCAATTTTCCAGCCATTGCTGAAACGGAACTTAAAATTACCTGTACGCAGAATTATGCCTTCAAGTTCCCAGGTCATTTCGGTGGCATTAAAACTTCCAACTAAAGGAAGCTCAGTATCTGACCAGCCAAGTTCTGTAGCACCACCAATAATTGCCCAGTGGGTAACAGGAGCTATTACGTATGTTCCGGTGTTTTTGTCGATAGTCACTAAGTACATACCATCAGCGTCAACTGAGAATTCACCTGAATTTCCAAGCTCACCCTTCTGAATAGTCGCATGTATCTGGTCGTTTTCGCCATCCAGCACAACGTCTTCATTTGTAGCGGGGCCCCATGTAGTTTGGGTAGTTCCTTCAACTTCAACAATCTGGAAAGTTGAACCGGCTTTCAAAGTTGTATATATTTCATACATACCACTTCTTTCAGTTTGATCATTAGCTTCATTAATACCGTTAACAAACTGGGCATCAGTATTCAGTTCAGTGAAGGGAGTTGCTGCACCTTTAATGTAAATACCATCTTCAATGAGAACAGGATTGCCGTTGTCGTCATCATCGTCCTTTTTACAGGCAGAGAAAACGAAAACAAAAGCCATCATGAGCATACTTGCTCTTAACAACATACTTAATTGATTTTTTTTCATTTTTCGGGTTTTTGTGGTTAGACAATTAGTCAATTTTATTTTTTAATATTTTATTGCAGATTCGGGTTAGCATCAATAGCCCATTGTGGAATCGGGAATATCTTCCTGTCAGCTGTTGAAGCCTCTTTTTCCCACCATGCATCATTAAACTTGCCAAAACGAATTAAATCCTGACGGCGGTGACCTTCCCAGAATAACTCACGACCACGTTCTTCCAATACCTGGTCTAATGTAACTCCTGATATTGGCTCAAGTCCTGCCCTTTCGCGTATCATATTTACATAATCATCACCATTTTCTCCCTGACGAATCATTGCTTCAGCTTTCATTAGTAATACATCAGCATAACGGAAAATTGGAAAATCATTGCTCAGATTATCTTTTGCACCAAGCTTAATTTCCTGCTTTTTAACTCTTATTCCCGACATACGAATCTGAACGGGTGAGTATGAAGCATCCATTAATAATGCAGGAATTTCGGGAGTAAAGACAAGGTTTGCTCCACCGGCACCGGCATCCTGAATAGGTTTGCCATCGGCAGTGTATTGTTGTCCAATAAGGAAATAAGCCAAACGACGGTCGTTTTCTGAGTAGGTATTAAAATGCTGCTCTGATACTGCAAAACCATTCCATGGACCCACTGTCATGTTATAAGTAAGATTGTTATTGTAATGCAATGTACGCATATGCAGGTTATTTCCCTGATATGTGTCTTCATCATAAGGAATGACCCAGATGTTCTCGAGTGAACCGCCATTGTTAGTTACAAATGGAGCTAGCGGATCAGCATCAAGCGAGTATTGTCCTAAAGCAATTACTGAATCACATGCGTCCTCTGCTTTCTGCCATTGAGGTGTTCCGGTATAAACTTCAGCATTCAGGTAAAGCTTTGCAAGCAATGAATAACCCATACCTAATGACGCTGCAGTTTTAGATTTACTCGGACTTATTTTGGTTAATGCATCTTCAGCATCCTCAACTATAGCACTCCAGATTGTTGCCCTATCTTCCTTTTCAGGAAGAGTCGGCGCATTCAGAAACTCAGTAATATAAGGGACATCTCCGTAATTGTCAATCAGCAGGTAGTAGTAGTAAGCCCTTAATAATTTGCCTTTAGCTATCCCTGCATCTATTACAGAATCTCCTGCCAGAGGCGCCATAGATTCAAGAAATTTATTAGCCTCTCCAACACCTTTATAAAATCTGCTCCACATATTATTTATGGCTTCTGTGTTGTTATCCCATGTATGTGTATGCAGCACCCTCCATTTACCACCATCATCCCAGTCACTGGCTCTTGTTGGTGCAACAACTGCATCAGCAGTTAATTCCTGTGCAAACCACCAACCTCCGTTGTCTAGCATTTCCCTCATTGGTTCATATATTGGGGTCATTTGAAGTACCGGGTTAACAGTATACTGATCTTCCGGAATTTTATCCAGTACATCCTCCTCCAGGTCAGTACAACCAAAGAAAAAAGAGGCTATTATCGCTAAACTAAAAAATATCTTCTTCATGTGAACGTCCTGATTATAATGTTAAATTAACTCCAAGAATAAAGGTACGGGTCTTTGGATATACATTATACTGATCCAACCCGAATGATCTTCCGATTGCTGATATTTCAGGATCAACACCGGTATAATCTGTTATTGTAAACAGGTTATTTGAGGCTATGTATACCCTAAGATTAGTTATCTTTTTAACAGGTATATTGTATCCCAATGAGAGGTTATCGAGACGAATGAATGAACCATCCTCCAGATAATAACTGCTCAGCTTTGGATTATCATTTAAACCTCTTTCCTTTTCTTCCAATGCCGACTCAAGAACATTTATAGCAGGCAGCCAGTATGGATTACCAAAAATTAACCTGGTAGTATTAAAAATCTCATGACCATAAACTGCTCTTACCGTAAAGCTGAAATCAAAATTCTTGAGGAAAGTGAAATAGTTTGACCAACCTAATTCGAAGTCAGGATTTGCATTTCCTAAAAATCTTCTTTCAGCCTTGGTAATATCGCGGGTAACTCCGCCGGCAGCAGTATAGAACAGAAATTTTCCGTCATCCGATATACCGGCATATTCCGGCATGTACCATGAGCCTATAGGTCTGCCCGGCTCTATTGATTGAGTCCAGTTGATATCTCCAACAAGACCACGGCCTTCGAGATATCCTTCCTTTGTTCTTGTCCAGTTAAAATCGTTGCTAGCATCCGATAGGTTGATAACTTCCTGATCGTAAGTTGAATAAGTAACATTTGTTCTCCACTCAAAGTTTGAGGTTCTCACAGGATATGCCTGCAATGTAAGTTCCCAACCTTTTATCTCGATTTCGCCAACATTTGCCCAGATTTCGTCATCCAAATTTGGCGGCACAGGTACTGTGTACTTACCAAGCAGGTCGTAGTTTGTCTTATTGAAATATTCGAATGTTCCTGAAATTCTATCATTTAAGAAACCAAAGTCAATACCTATGTTTAACTCTGAGTTTGTTTCCCATTGTAAGTTAGGATTACTCTCGTTTGCAAAGACCATTGAAATAACGTCTTCCCCGGTCTCAAAGTTAAATGCCGAGCCACCAGAAACAACAGTTCTCCTGTCTAAACCAATACCAATCTTTTCATTACCGGCCAATCCGTATCCTACCCTCAAACGAAGATTGGTCAGATAATCAATGTTTTGCATAAAGTCTTCACCGGTAACATTCCACATAACAGATGCTGATGGGAACCACCCCCACTCCTTATTAGTTCCAAATTTAGACGAGCCATCTCTCCTTATGGTTGCAGTAACGAAGTACTTATTGTCATAATTATATACTCCTCTGCCAAAGAATGAAATCATAAGGCTCATATTGTTATATGAAGTGATATCACGACCTGCTATAACTGTCTGGAGCATCCCAAGGTCATTAGCACCACTGTAATTAATGAATGGTTTATTACCCTGTGCTTTGAATCCGGTATAGACCTGATCCTGCCATGAGTAACCACCAAGAAGTTCCATAGTGTGGCGACCAAAGCCTTTGTTATATCTTAATGTTGTTTCAATCAGTTTAGAACTGTGGTTATCATAATTCCTCCGGCCATATCCTATAAATGCACCTTGTTGCAAAGTCGACGGTTCAAAGTAAAAGTTTTCATTATCATCTCTTACATAGGATACATTAACACCACCATATAAACCTTCAATGATTTCCAAATCTGCCCTTAAGAAACTAAAGAAATCCTTTGCATCTCTCTCATTTGTTATTTCATTTGCCAATGCTACGGGATTCCAGTAATTGAACTCTCTCTGGAACTCAAAATAATTACCTTCTTCATCATATACAGGATCGGTCGGATTTCGCTGAATCATGTGATAAATCACATCCATAGTACCATTCGATGTATAATTGATGTAATCATTTTTTTCAAACGTTCCGGCTAATCCGGCAGAAACAGTTAACTTTTCATTGAAAAACTTATCGTCGATATTGATACGGCCAATAGTTCTCTGCTTTTCACTGCCTATAACAACACCTTTAAAATCCTGATGTGAAACAGATGCTCTGTACACACCTTTTGAAGTGCTTCCGCTTACTGCAAGATTGTAATTCTGTGATGATCCTGTACGATAAATCTCGTCCTGCCAATCGGTGTTAGCTCCATTATCAATAAAATTAAGTCCGTTTTCCTTAACATACGACCTGATCTGATCGGCTGACAACATCTTCAGTTTGTTAGCGACACTTTCGGTAGAAACATATGATGAGAACTCAATCCTGTTTCCTTTTGTTGAACCCTTCTTGGTTGTAATAATAACAACTCCGTGAGCACCTCTTGAACCGTAAATTGCAGCTGCAGAAGCATCTTTCAGAATGTTGAACGACTCAATATCTTCCGGCGCAATTGTAGTTGCATCAACTCCGGGAACACCGTCGACTACATATAAAGGCTGAGTATCAGTTTCCAAACTTGAGGCACCTCTAACTCTTACCGAGAATCCCGAATTGGGGTCTCCCCCCTTTTTTGTGATAAGAACACCGGCAGCCTTTCCCTGCATACCCTGAATAGGATCCTGAAGCACACCTCTGTTCATGTCTTCAGCCTGCACATTGATTACAGCGCCCGTTCTGTCTGATTTTTTTTGCGTACCGTAGCCAATTACAACCAGTTCTTCCAGTTCGGTAAGTTCCGGTTTCATTGTTACATTTATTACTCTGTTATTTCCCACAGCAATTTCCTGTGTTTCATACCCGATGAATGAAAAAACAAGAGTTGCACTTTGATCAACAGTCAGGCTAAATTGACCGTTTACATCAGAGGTAGTTCCGGAAGTTGTATTTTTTACTACGATGGTAACTCCGGGCATTGTATTACCATCAGCACCATCTGTTATTTTACCGGTGACATTTACAGATTGCGCAAAAGCACTACCCATGAATGATAACCCCAGCAGAATAATCAGAGATTTGAGCAAATTTTTATGCTTCTTCATGTCCTGATTTATTTATTGTGTGTTTTTGGTGATTTGCAGATTAACCTATAGTTTACAAAAATAAATATCCTTTCTGTGTACAATGATAAGAAATTATTGGATATAATGTACTCATTTCGTGGAGAAAATCACGGTTTCAGCACAAAATATACATCGCAATCGATTGCATAATATAAATATTAAAAAATTTAATAAGTATCGATATAGGCCTCTTAACAAATATCTAAAACAAAGAATTCAGGCAACTGCCCTACAATATCTTCAGTAAAACAGGTACAACGAGAACAATCTTACCTATATTTGCTAATAAATAACACCCGATTCTATTAAAAGATTATGAAAGCCCATCTGATTTCAATAAATGACATTGCAAAGGCGTTGGGCATTTCACCTTCAACTGTATCCAGGGCTTTGAAAGATCATCCTGATATTTCAACCGAAACTAAGAAGATAGTACAGGAATATGCAACGAGAGTTAACTATCGTCCAAATGCTCTCGCTCTCAGCCTTAAAAAGCAACGGTCTAACACTCTTGGCTTAATAATCCCTCAAATAGTCCACCATTTCTTCTCTTCAATAATAAGCGGCATTGAGGAACTGGCCTACTCCAAAGGTTACAGACTGATCATTTGTCAGTCGAACGAAGATTATCAGAGAGAAGTAATAAATACTCAGGTTCTTTTCGACCACAGGGTTGATGGAATTTTAGTATCACAAAGCAAAACTACCAGAGAATCGGATCATTTTAAGGATTTAATTGATAGCGGAATTCCCATCGTTTTCTTCGACAGGATTTGTGAATCGCTGGCAACTGACAGGATACTTACCGATGATTATGGTGGAGCATATCTTGCCACTAAACATTTAATAGAGCAGGGTGCGCGAAAAATTTTACACCTTGCGTCTCCCAATCATCTGCAAATTGGCCGGCAAAGAGCTGAGGGATTCTTAAAAGCAGTATGTGATTCATCTCTTTCTGCTGATGATCAGAAAATACTTCAATGTGATACAAGAGAAGAGGTATTTGAATTGAAAGATAAGATACTGGAATTGGCTTCTGGAATAGATGCAATCTTTGCTGTAAATGACTTTACAGCGATAGCAGCTATGCAGATACTCCAACAGGCAGGTTTTAAAGTTCCAATGGATATAAAGGTTGTTGGCTTTGGAAATGACCCTATCGCAGGAATTGCCCACCCAACTCTGACCACAATTGAGCAGGATGGCTTTACAATTGGCAACACTGCCGTTGAAATACTAATTAAAAGAATTGAAAATCCTTCAACTTTTATTGACTTTCAAAATATAGTGATTCCGGTAAGACTTTTTCAGAGAGAATCAAGCTGATTTTTGGTCAAAAAACTGCCGGAATTTACCCTCCCATTTTACGTTTATCCTCAAATATGCTACGCCTGATAAATGAAACCGGACGTTTGATAATTTGATGATATTATTTAAAATTAATAACTCACCTTTGTAGCGCATTAATAAATCTTCCCATGCAATAGTCTTTCCCGGCACTATTGCAGAAATTCTCACCTGATTGAAAAAACCTGCAATCCCGGCAGGTTTTTTTCTTTTATACCCCATAAAAACAATAAGAGGCAGTACATTTATATTGTGCTGCCTCTTAATGTTTTAAGTAAACTAATGAGCCTACTTCTGTTTGTTCGGAAGTTCAAGTCCGTATTTATGCTTTTTGTCGATACGCTTCAGTATGATTGACAGGAAGAAGGCAAGTACACCAAAACCTGCAAAAATCAATTCAGGAACCGTATAATTGTATTGTACAGTGGTTATACCGGCTGCAATCTGTTCCGACACTCCCGGGTTTGAAGCGTTAAGTGCCCATCCAATTAAAATTGGAACAGCAAGAAGTCCAATGTTCTGAATCCAGAAGATACTGCCATAAGCAGAACCAAGGTAACGGTCCTCAACAATCTTTGGAAGTGATGGCCACATAGAAGCAGGAACTAATGAGAATGCAGTACCCAGAATGACTATGGTAATAAGAGCTATTGGCACATTAAATACATCAGAAGGCACTAATGCGAATATTAAATGTGATACAGTTAGCAAAATTGCACCATAAAGCATCATCGAAGCTCCCTTTCCTTTAACATCAAGGAAATAGCCCATAAAAGGTGTGAGAATCATTGCTCCAATGGGGAAATACGAAACATATGCCGCAGCTGTCTTAATATCAATATTCAGCTTTGAAGCCAGCATGTCAGTCGCAAATTTCTGGAATGGGAAAATAGCTGAATAAAACAATACACAAAGGCCGGCAATTGCAAGGAAGCCCGGGTTGGTAAATATTTTCTTAAGATCGCTGATTTTGAATTCTTCTTCAGGTTCTTCACCCGAATTCTGCTCTCCAAGTTGTTTGTCGAGCTTCCTGTCCATAAATGTATAGATAAGGAATGTAAGGAATCCTATGCATAGGAAGGCAACACCCATTCTAACAGAATTAACGGCTCCGCCACTTTCGGCAAAAATTGGGGTAAGACGGAAAACGGCAAAAACGCCTAAACGGGCTACTGCCATTTCAAGACCCATTGCCAATGCCATTTCTTTACCTCTGAACCATTTAACGATTGTTTTTGACACTGTTATACCGGCCATCTCTACTCCTACTCCGAATATGGCAAAACCTACAAAGGCAAGTTTCGCGGTAGCAGGTATGTAAACGATGAATGAACCAAGTGATGCAGCCAACCCTGATGCAGCAAAGGCAGAAGTTAATGCATAGAATTTTATGCTGGCTCCGATAACCATAGTTAAGCCGGCCATAATCAATGAAAACCGGATCCCCATTTTATCGAGAATAATACCCGACAAAATCAGGAAAAATGCAAATACATTAAGGAAAAACTCAGA
Organism: uncultured Lentimicrobium sp.; assembly: GCA_964547915.1. GTDB lineage: Bacteria > Bacteroidota > Bacteroidia > Bacteroidales > Lentimicrobiaceae > Lentimicrobium. Next base: position 8,736 of record CAZJPP010000028.1, on the reverse strand, counting down.
GCCACCTAACATTCCAAAAACCTCAGGTGTCCATTTGTAATCAGTTTCCAGTAATTTTTGCAGTGGTGCAACTACATCAACAAAATAGTATGCAAAGAACATTGTTGATGCAATAAGAGCCAGTGCAATCCAACGAGCGGTTTTTGAGTCGCTCAGTAAGGTGCCGACTTTTTCTTTCATAAAAATTAAGTTTTACTTTGGTTGTTTGAATTTTAAGTATTGGTATGTACACTTTTCAGTGTCACACACTCATGCATAAGGCTGTAAATGTACTTAGTTTTTTGAAATAATGTACCCGACAAATTTAAATTGTAATTTTGTGACCTCTAAAATCCCTGTTATGAAAAGAAATATTTCAGCTCTTGCCCTGTTAACACTCATCACTATAGGATTCTATTCTAATGCACAGAATACCCCTGATGAAAATCGCACCAAAAATATCATTCTGATGATTGGCGATGGCATGGGCATCCCTCAACTATACTATACTATGACTGCTGTGGCTGATAATCTGAATATCGTCAGAAGCACCAACACTGCAATTGTCGTTACACGCTCAGCTAATGATGATGTTACTGATTCAGCCGCTGCCGGAACCGCGATAGCAACCGGCACAAAAACCAACAATGGTTCAATTGGCGTAGACGCAGATGGCAAACCTGTGAAAAGTATTTTAAAACTTGCTGAAGAAAACGGACTCAGCACAGGTGTAATTGCCACTTCCGATGTAACTCATGCAACTCCGGCTTCTTTCATTGCCAATGTCGCAAACCGGGGCCAGGCAAGTGAAATTGCAGCTCAATTCATCTCATCAGGTGTGGATGTATTTATTGGAGGAGGATATGACACTTTTGCAAAAAGAAAAGATGGTAAGAATCTGGTTGATAGTCTTAAAGCTCATAATTACCAGGTTATAACAAGCCCTGAAGAAGTTGCTTCAGCAAAGGGTGACAAAGTAGCCGGTCTGCTGTATCCTGAACATGCTCCCAGAATGCTTGACGGCAGAGGTGACATGTTGAGCACTTCAACCGCTAAGGCTATTGAAATACTCTCACAAAATGACAAGGGCTTTTTCCTTATGGTTGAAGGCTCTCAAATTGACTGGGGCGGACATGACAATAATATTGACTACATTAGAACAGAGCTGCTTGATTTCGATAAAGCAGTTGGTGTAGCTCTCGATTATGCCAAAAAAAATCCACAAACACTTGTTATTATTGTTGCCGACCATGAAACCGGAGGACTTACTCTTGTTGAGCACTCGGTTACTAAAGGTAAAATGGAGCCCGAATTCTCAACTGAGCATCACTCTGCCAGTCCGGTGGCTTTATATGCCTTTGGAAAAGGTGCTGATATGTTCAAAGGTTTAATCGACAACACTGACATATTCAAGCTAATGTTAAATGCTTACCAATTTAAAAACCGTATAAAATGATTGTAGTAACCGGAGCAGCCGGATTTATAGGAAGTTGTCTGATTTCCCGTCTTAACCAGGATGGATTTAAAGATATCATCGCAGTTGACGATTTTCAGAAACCTGGCAAAGAAGGAAACTTAGCAGGTAAAAATGTAATTGAAAAAGTTGACAGGAATCACTTTTTCAGCTGGTTTTTAAAGCATGGTTCCGATATCGAATTTGTATTTCATATTGGTGCCCGAACCGACACAACTGAATTTAATGTTGAAGTCTTTAACGAGCTCAATCTGGGATACTCAAAAAACGTCTTCACTTTATGTGCTCAATACCAGATTCCGCTGGTATATGCCTCATCAGCCGCTACATATGGAATGGGCGAATTTGGTTTTAAGGATGACCATGAAATAGTGCCACAACTTAAACCTTTGAATCCTTATGGAGAATCGAAGAATGATTTCGACAAGTGGGTTCTTGAGAAGGACGAAGTTCCGCCTTTCTGGGCCGGTATGAAGTTCTTTAATGTCTATGGTCCTAATGAGTACCATAAGGGCAGGATGGCGTCAGTCATTTTCCACGCATGTCATCAGATACAGGATACATCCAAAATGCGTCTTTTTAAATCTCACAATCCTGAATACCGTGATGGCGAGCAGCTTCGTGATTTTATATATGTTAAGGATGTGGTGAATGTTCTTATGTATATGATGAGAACCCAGCCTTCTCCCGGCTTATATAATCTGGGCACAGGCAAAGCCCGCACCTTTAAAGACCTTGTGTCTGCCACTTTCAAAGCTTTAAACAAGCAGGAAGTAATTGAATTTATTGACACACCGGCTGATATTCGCGACAAATACCAGTACTTTACCCAGGCTGATATGTCAAAGTTAGCTGCCACAGGATATGCAACAGAATTCACTTCTCTCGAAGAAGGCGTACATGATTACATCACCAACTATCTGTTGAAGAAGGCTTATTTGTAGGTTTCAGGCGTTAACAACCTGACAAACTAAATAATACTCTGAAGCACCCAATTTTTTGAATAATTCCTGACTGTTCAACCTATAGTCATGGAGTTAAACTTGATATTGATTTCATATAGATCTGCATCTGATCTACCCTTGCTTAGGTACAGATCTACATAAGATCTGCATAATATGCAGTTCTGTACCAGATCGATGACGGCCATAATCCAGATCATTTTCCAATTAATATTCAATCAATATCCTGTTTGTATAAGATAGGATTAATTTCAATTTACTGCTGATCATTGAAACCACTTTTCAGCTTTATCGCTCTACCAAAGAGCGATTCCATCATTTGGAATGCCTCTGATTTTATAACTCCTCTTTGAGCTCAGTGAGAAAGGCCTTTATATCCTGAAGAGTTTTGACGATCTGATGGTTTTCGGATGTGTCGGTATAGTTTGTTTTGAGTCTTTCTTTTGCTCCCTGCAATGTGTAGCCTCTTTCTTTTACCAAATGAAATATGATGTGAAAATTATCAACATCGGCCTGAGTGAATAAACGATTCCCCTTTTTGTTGCGAAATGGCTTAATGATGTCGAACTCCTTCTCCCAAAAACGAATCTGAGAAACATTTACATTAAACATCTCAGCAACTTCGCCAATGCGATAATAAACCTTCTTTATTTCAGGTTTCTTGTACGGCATATTTTAATCTAAGGTTTGAGAAGGCCGCTGTGATAACTCAATCATGAGTTCATATTCTTCAGGCGTAATGTCATTGAAGAAGAAGTTGATAGGATCTACCGACCGTGAGTTCTTATGAACTTCATAATGTAAATGCGGAGAAGTTGACTTTCCGGTATTGCCAACCCTGCCTACCACTTGTCCTCTTGTCACTTTCTGACCAGCTTTTACCTCAATTTTTGATAAATGAGCATAGAGTGTCTGATAGCCATAACCGTGATTGATAACAATACAATTACCGTAACCTCCTCTTGATCTGCTCACTTCAACAACTGTACCATCGCCGGTTGAATAAATTTCTGTTCCGACAGAAGCCGTGAAATCTATGCCTTCATGAAACTTGGTAACCTTATAAAAGGGATCAGTACGATAACCGTAATAGGATCCAATGCGACGGAGATCTTTATTGGAAATTGGCTGTATTGCAGGAATTGAAGCCATCATTTGCTCCTTGTTCCTTGCCAGATCATAAACTTCATCGTATGATTTTGACTGCACGTACAGCTGACTGGCAATCATATCAAGCTGCTTTGCAGTCTTTTTAATGATGTCGGTATTCTTGTAACCTTCAAGGTTTTTATATCTGTCTGAACCACCAAAACCTGCTTTTCTGACAGATGATGGAATTGGCTCTGATTCAAAAATAACTCTGTAAATATTATCATCCCTGTCCTGAAGATCGGCAACAACCTCCTGAACCTGGTTCAACCGATCATTGAGCACCTTATATTGGAATTCATACTGCTCAATTTCTCTCTTGAGCATCCTCTCCTTTGGAGAATCGAGAAAATTATAGGCTACGAGCAATACAACAGATGCAAATACAAGTCCGGATGCAATCACAGATAAAAACCTGATAAATCGTTGACGGAAGGTTACCTGAACCTTCTCAATCTTCAATGATCTGGGATTAAAGTGGTATCTGACTTTGGGCATGAAGAAACTAATTAATCAATAATCTAAATGAACCATGTTCCCATCATGGTGTCGCAAAATTAACATTTTAAACTAAATTTGCAAGCCCTAAACGAATAAAAAGAAGTATTATTGCTCTAAAAAACATCGTAACGTACTTAATATGAACGCTAAAGAGATCAGACTCAGTTTTCTGAATTTTTTTGAAACCAAGCAACACCATATCGTTCCTTCAGCACCAATGGTTATTAAAGATGACCCTACACTCATGTTTACCAATGCTGGAATGAATCAGTTTAAAGATATTTTCCTCGGAAATTCACCGGCTAAATTCGACAGGATTGCCAATACACAGAAATGTTTAAGAGTTTCGGGTAAACACAACGATCTGGAAGAAGTTGGACACGACACTTATCACCATACGATGTTTGAAATGCTCGGCAACTGGTCATTTGGTAACTACTTCAAAAAGGAAGCCATTGAATGGGCATGGGAGTACCTCACTGAAGTTGTAAAAATTGATAAGGATCGTCTTTACGTTACAATTTTCGGTGGTGACTCTGATGATAACCTCCCCGAAGATTCAGAGGCTCTGAAGTATTGGGAAAGTCATATTGATAAAACAAGAATCCTGAGAGGCAGCAAGAAAGATAATTTCTGGGAAATGGGCGACACCGGCCCATGTGGCCCTTGTTCTGAGATTCATGTGGACATCCGTGACAACGAAAAAAGAAAACAAATTGATGGCGCAACATTAGTTAATGAAGGCGACCCCCACGTTATTGAAATATGGAATCTGGTGTTCATGGAGTTCAACAGGCTGGCAAACGGTTCTTTACAACCTCTGCCTGCTAAACATGTGGATACAGGAATGGGATTTGAAAGGCTCTGCATGGTATTGCAGGGTAAAAAATCAAACTACGATACTGATGTCTTTCAACCTCTGATTAAAGAGATATCTTCTTTAAGCAATATTAAATATGGCGAAGGCAACCCAAGCGATGTAGCGATGAGAGTTATTGCTGATCACCTGAGAGCTATTGCTTTTGCAATTGCCGACGGTCAGCTGCCATCTAATAATAAGGCCGGGTATGTAATAAGAAGAATATTAAGGCGTGCTGTTAGATATGGCTATACTTTCCTTAATCTGAATCAGCCTTTTATTCATAAGCTGGTACCTGTGCTGGTTGAAGAAATGGGCAGTTATTTTACCGAACTGCCACAACAGAAAGATTTAATAGTAAAAGTTATAAGGGAGGAAGAGGCATCTTTCCTCAGAACATTGGCTCATGGAATCTCTAAATTCAACAGTTACCTTACGAATAATCCGGGTAGTAGAATTTCAGGTGAGTTCGCCTTTGAACTTTATGACACTTATGGATTTCCAATCGACCTTACTTGCCTGATGGCAAGGGAGAATAATCTTGACGTTGATATGGAAGCTTTTCAACAAGGATTGGAACTTCAGAAAGAACGCTCAAGGAAAGATGCAAGTGTTGAATTGGACGATTGGGTAATCTTAACTGAAGAGGCTTCTGTCACTTTCGTGGGATATGATAAACTTGAGGTTGAGACTCACATTACCAGATACCGTAAAATTAATACCAAAGGGAAAGAATTCTACCAGGTTGTTATTGCCGAAACCCCATTTTATGCTGAATCGGGTGGCCAGGTTGGCGATACCGGCTACATTGAATCAAATGGCAAAAGAATAGCAGTGCTCGACACAAAAAAGGAGAATAACCTGATTATCCATCTAACCAACGAAGTTCCTGAAGATCCTGAAGCCACAATTACTGCTAAAGTCTCAGCAGAAAACAGGATTAAGACTGCAAATAATCACTCTGCAACACATCTGCTCCATCAGGCATTGAGAACTATTGTTGGTTCTCATGTTGAACAGAAGGGATCGTACGTACATCCCGACTACCTGCGTTTTGACTTTGCTCATTTCCAGAAGTTAACCGACGATGAATTACTCAGCGTGGAAAAGATGGTTAACCGGTTGATACGGTCGAACAATGATAAAGAGGAATGGCGTTCTATTCCTATTGAAGAAGCTAAAGAAAAAGGAGCACTTGCATTGTTCGGTGAAAAATATGGTGACCACGTAAGAATGATTAAATTTGGAGATTCAATAGAATTATGCGGGGGAACTCACGTAGCTAAAACCGGTCAGATAGGTCTGTTTAAAATAGTCTCTGAATCGGCCATTGCTGCTGGTGTAAGAAGAATTGAGGCAATTACCGGCGAAAAAGCTGAGGAGTATTATTACAGGCAGACCGATTTGCTGAATGAACTTAAAACAGTTTTGAAAAACAGCAATGACCCGGTAAAAGCAGTAAAAACACTGCAGGACGAGAATTCCGCTATTAAGTCATTGCTGGAAAGCATTAACGATAAAAAGATTAACGAGCTGGCAAATAGTCTTAAAGAGAAATTCAACAATTTTAATGGCTTTAAAACTATTACGGCTAAAGTTGAGCTTGAACCAAATGCAGCAAGAGATTTAACATTTAAACTAATTGGAGGGGTAGAAGATTTGATTGTTGTTTTGGGTTCATACCATGAAAATAAACCACTTATTACTGTGGCTATTTCCGAAACGCTTGTTAAACAAAAATCGCTAAATGCTTCAACAATAATAAAGGAGCTGGCTAAGGAAATTAAAGGCGGAGGAGGGGGACAACCTCACTATGCAACAGCAGGTGGCAAAGACATTAATGGTATAGACGCAGCACTGAATAAAGTGGAAAATATCTTGAATTCTCTCTCAAAAGATTAAACAAGATAAATTTTTGTGAGAACTTTTTATGCAAAGCTTTGTTAATTAGCAATGTTTTCAAAGCAAGCATATCTTAGTAATAAATGATGATAAAGTACTCAATTAAAGATCTGGAACAGCTTTCGGGCATAAAAGCTCATACTATTCGTATTTGGGAAAAACGATATCACCTGTTTGAGCCTGAGAGAACCCCCACTAATATCAGGTACTATTCTGATGAGGACCTTAAAAAGCTTCTCAACATATCCATTCTTAATAGAAATGGATATAAGATCTCAAGCATTGTCTCTATGGATAATAATGAGATCAGCGACAGAATCGTTGAAATTAGTGACGCTTTCACCGATTTCACAAATCAGATTGAACAGTTAACACTGGCAATGATTGATTTTGATGAAATAAGATTCGAGAGAATTCTTTCTTCTTCTATTATCAAAATTGGATTTGATGAAACTGTTGTAAAGATACTCTATCCGTTTTTTGAAAGAATCGGCGTTTTATGGCAAATAGGAACCATATACCCCGCGCAGGAACATTTTGTTTCAAATCTTATCAGACAGAAGTTAATTATCGCCATTGATGGCCAGGTAGGGAATAAGATTGAAAATCCTCTGACATTTTTACTCTTTCTGCCACCTAATGAATGGCATGAACTGAGTTTATTGTTTTTTAATTACCTGATCAGAAAATCCGGACATAATGTCATATACTTAGGACAATCACTGCCACTTGAAGATTTAACCGAGATTAAAAACAAACAGACAATAAATTGCGTCTTAACATCATTTACAACATCTGCTTCATTAAAGAAGTACGCTGAAATTGTCAATCAGATAAGTTCAGAATTTGCTGATAAAAAGGTCTATGTAAGCGGGTTCCAATCGTCAGAGCATAAAATAAAACTTCCTGTAAATGTTGAAGTTGTAACCGATTATGCCGACTTACTCAATAGCCTGCAGGAAACAATGGAAAGCTCCGGCACTTAACTTAATCAGTTCAATACATAAGCTTGAAGCTGTCGGTTGGCAGCTAATAAACAGAGGAACAAATTGCAAATGTTCCTCTGTTTAAGTTTAAACGCTTACTGCCATTTACATTAAACACAACATTCCATTTCCATTATTAATTCCAGGAAATATTGCCTGCCTGAGTTTTAAAATCAAAAATGTCCACAATCAGGACATTTTTACGAGAATCACTGACATCCTGTTTCACGTCATTTTCAGTCACTTAGACTAAACAAATCCAAACTGATAGGTGTTATTCCCTAATAGGGACAACTCATGTCCATATTTTGGACATTTTAGATATTGTTGGACATTTTGGCACTAATTGACTGTTTTGTTTAGACAATTTGTAATGTTTCTATTTATCTTGCTTTCAGCTGTTTAACATTTAAGGAAATATAATTACTGTTAATTATACATTAAATCATTCTAAATTGTTTAAATCAGCACACTTTTTGTTAAACAGTTTATATCATTCAAAATAAGAGGAATCATGACAGCAATAGAATTTAACCACAAGCTTATAGGTTTACACGAAAATTTGTCATTTTTTGCAAATACTTTGACAAATAACAGAGAAGAAGCCAAAGACCTTATTCAGGATACATATCTTAAAGCCCTGATTCATAAAGATAAATTTGAGGCTAACACCAACCTGAAGGCCTGGACATATACAATAATGAAAAACACTTTCATTAACAATTACCGCAGAAATCAAAAAGCAAATACTATAGTAGATACAACTGAGGATTTGTATTTCCTAAATATTCCACGCCGTTCGGACTTCGTTTCGCCCGATTCTCAAATGCAAACAAAAGAGATCGAAGCCAGTATAGCTAAACTCGAGGAAGATCAGCGCACTCCTTTTGAAATGCACACTGAAGGATACAAATACAAAGAAAT
>CAZJPP010000027.1:0-30500 GCA_964547915.1 uncultured Lentimicrobium sp. | reverse complement strand
ACATTGGTAATAAAAAGACACCCGGTAGGTGTCTTTTTATTTTTTACATATTTTCGAGCGGAGTTAATATCAGTTTCCCCTTTCGGGTGGTAACCAACAGTTCTTTTAAGCTTCCACCGGGATTAAAAACAACAGGGTCGGTATCCGATTGTATTCCCTTACTAAAAGTCTTGCCTGAATTGCTGAATCCCACAATCTGATTATTCTTCGTGTTTCTCGAGAATATCCAGTAGTTACGAGGTGATGATGTATATATTACCGGAGTACTTAGTGATTTATTCTTAAATGACTGTTGTTTAATAACTTTCTTCATCCTGTCGAAGACGATTATTTCTTCTGAATCGGCAAAGATAAAATCAAGGGAGCCATCGTTATTGAAATCAACGTATTGAAACCATGGCTCCTCTTTAAAGCTATGAAAAGCACTTTTGCTGATACTACCTTTCTCATTTATATAGACGAGTTCGCCATTCTTTGACGAGGAAATAAAAATTCCCTTGCTGTTAGTCTTGTTTTCAAATACCTGAGCTAATGAAGATAGGTTGAGATTATCCCCAATTTTAATTCTTTCGCGACCTCTTCTGTCAAAGACGTGAAGATCCTTTTTATCCTTGTATATAAGATAATCTCTTCCCGAAGTCCTGAAAAACTGCACAGTACCTTTACCTGCTACTTTGGGCTTTTGCCAGTCAGGTAGCTCAGTTCCCTGAAGAGTGATGTTATATATCCTGCTATCATTGCCTACATATAGGAGGCGATAATCTTTCCTTCTGTCGTAGTCAAAAATTGCGATATCACCTGCAATACCACCAGGAAGTTTCACCGGAGACCCCTTAATTTCTTTACCCTGTGAATTGATTATATGTAACTTATCGGTTGTTGGCAGTAAATAGCATGTTCTGCCGTTTTTATTATAATCGGCCTCCAGTATCTGAGAGCGCACTTTTCCCGATGCTTTAAATGACCATAAAACTTTACCCGAATGATCGTACATAGTAAGGGTATTATTCCGTGAAATCACTGCAATACGCTTGTTTTTACCTGTTTCATCCGAAACGATAACCGGTTTATAATGATCTCCGGATAAGGTTATTTCACTGGTTTCCTTTTCAAGAATGAGAGGAGACTTTTCAGGCTCATTCTTTATTGCCGCTTTGACTGAATCGGCTATAGTCTTTTCATTGCTGTCGGACACAGCATTAGCAGGCAAAGCATCTGCCAAACGAGTGTATGAGTTACCTGATTCAGGCAGCATCCATGCATGTGTATATTGAAGTTCAGCACCGGCACTATATTGAATTCCTATCGCTTTATTTTTACTGAAAAAAGATACCCAGGCAGCCGCTGTATTTTTATTTTGCCTGATAAACCATGATTTTATAGCATCAGGTTTCAGATAGATAAACAGATTAGAATTCTTTCCGGCAAACTCATCAGCACCTGCTAATTGAGAGTCCTGCCTGGTTTCATCGGAAGAGTATTCTGTAAGTAGTTGCTGATTGGACGATAATGCAACATAACCATTTATAATAGAGTAATAAACGGGTTGTGGAAGCTTAAACGCCTTTCCAAACATCCTTTCTGCAAACGTTCCAAACCGCATAATTCCCGTGGAATCTGTAGTCGGTTGAATGAATGATTGAAGGCAAGACGCTGCAACACCGCTATTGCGGGATTCAAGCAGTATTAGAATCTGACTCTTATCACCCTTGAAGTAATTGTCGGTCAGTATGTAATTAACTGAATTGCCAAGCCATGGATACAAGTGGTCGTTGAGGTTAAATAGTTGAGTTACTGTTTGTCCTGTAGCCGCATCGTAACCTTCAACATGCAGTGTATCTGTTGTCGCTATTTTATTAATGTAGTTGTCCTGGTCACTTAATAGAATGGAAAAACCAAGAGCAGTATTTTGCGGATATCCATTGCCTGGACTGTACTCAACAGGTTGTTGCCCTTCAAATAAAGTCGAAGTTCCACTGAGGGTAAATCCATCAAGCATGAGTTCGCCTTTACGCACATTCAGGTCAAATGATGTCCATTTGTCAAATGGCGTGTTTTTGAGTGACTCTGACTTATCCTTCATAAGGATGTCAGCGAAAGCGGGATTATTAATAATAATGTTGGCTTCAACTCTTTTGCCACCTGTCTCAAGTAGCCTCATAAAATCAGGGTCATCGCTGAGCTTGGTGCCTCCGGTAATATTATTAAATGATCTCAGAAGGGTAATACTGTCGTTACTAAGGGTGAAAGTGCCCTGCTTAACATAGTACCATATTTTGCTTTCGTTGCCGGATATTTTGTACAGACTGCTACCGGATTTAGCGACCTGGTAATTACTGCCGATAAATTCGGAAATATAGCTTGTGATTTTCTTCTGACTGGTTTTACCTACCGAAGTGCTGATAAGCCATCCCGATGATGAATTATCTGTACCGGACCAGGCGAAGTACACATCGTTAGATTTAAGAATGTTATAGATTTTTGTACTGTTTCGCTCAATTGAATCAAGTACCATTTCAATAATCCGATATTCAGTATTATCAGAAAATAGTTCAAGTGCTGATGACTGACCAATGGCATCAAACAAAGAAAAGACAGATCCGGTCTTTACAATAACTGCAGAATTTGCTGGGATGGCATTTACTACCGGAGCAACCGGTTCCTTTAGAAAGAGATACCATGATCTGACAGCGGAGCCAACGAAAACCAGAATAACGAGAATAATTGCAGTGATTATTGCAAAGCGAATGTTCTTCATTGACCTGAGATTGAAGGCCAAATATAGGAAGAAATAGGCCAAAAGCTACAGTGGCGTGTGTTTATAAATGAACAATCAGCTGTTAATAAGGTGTATTATTTGTATTAGCTTACTGCCTGTAAACATTTTTGTTTAAATTTGACTCACTTTTAGATAACACACTGACAGAGTGAGGTCAAAATTCTTTTTTTTGTGGCTTATTATTATTCTGCTAGGCAGCACTGTAGTTGCAGCCCAGGATGTTTATACCGGTGAAACCTGCAAGGAAAGAAGTGGATTTGAATACGGTGGCATAGCCGGATTTTACTTCCCTTCGAATAAAACAGCCGACTTTTACTCAGGGAAGCCCGGTTATGAAAACGATGTTAATTATGTTTTTAGCAACCACTACTGGTATGAGGAGTTGAGAAAGCTTCTCGATTTTAACGATACTATATTTGTGAGAGAGTATCCCGGGAAAATGAGCTATAGCCCGGCATTTAGTTTCGGCCTCTTTGCTTCATATAATTTTAATTGTCGCACAGCAATATATGCCCAGTTCTATTTCGTGAAACTCAGGGCTAATGATGTTGTAACAATCGAGGTTGACCCACCTCAGGATTATCTGGCTGAACCCGATATCAGATTGTGCCCGATAAAGGGAATTGAAGAGAGAAATCTGTTAGACATCGGCGTTATGCATTCAATTGGCATGAATAAAACGGCCCGACTAATTCTTGGTGGTGGTTTGAGCATGAATAATGTACTTGTAAAAGAATCAGCCATTTATATCGCCGAAAAGAAATATAATCTTGTAAACATTTACGGTAACCGGCCTTATGTTCCCGGCAGCAATCAGCAGGCATATGAAATAAGACAGGGTGGTATAGGATTCGGAATATTCGGTTCGGTTGGCACGCGACTTGAATTTAGTCCGGCAATTGCCATTGAACCGGGTGTTTCAGTCCATTTTATGAAAGTAGCCCTGGAAGATAACGCCGGCTTTACTCCCCACTTTAATCTTTATGTAAGGCTGCATTTGAGGGATATTATTGAACTGTAAGTAAGTGCTAACAAACTTGCGGTTCCATTGCTGAAACAAAGGTATAATCATAATTCCGTAATTTTATTTCAAAGCTCAAGTACAAGTTGCTCACTTACGTGGAATGTTTTACGATGCCATGGCGAAATACCATGATCATGAATGGCCTGGATATGATGTGCAGTCGGGTACCCTTTGTTATGATCCCATCCATAATGTGGAAATTCAGCGCTGATATTTTGCATGAACTCATCACGATGAGTCTTTGCAAGAATTGATGCTGCTGCAATTGACATGTACAAGCCATCACCTTTAATAATGCATTGGTGTGGTATACCCGGGTAGGGATTAAATCTGTTCCCGTCAATTAAAAGCAATTCGGGAGTTACTGTCAAACCCGCAATCGCCTGATGCATAGCCTTAAATGATGCCTGTAGTATGTTAATCTGATCGATCTCTTCAGCGCTTACGCTTGAAACGCACCACGCAATGGCATTGCTTTCTATTTCAATGCGAAGTTTTTCCCGTATTGCTGCGGAAAGTTGCTTTGAATCGTTAAGCAACGGATTTTTATAATCGTGCGGAAGCACCACGGCAGCAGCATAAACAGGGCCTGCAAGGCAGCCTCTGCCTGCTTCATCGGCACCGGCCTCTGTTAATTTAAGAGTTGAGAAGCTGCACTTTAACATGACTATAAAGCTATACGGGTATAAAATGCCGAAACTAAAAATAAAATGAAAAGGATGTCGAAGATCCTGCTTTTTTTGTGGTCGTGAATGTAGTATGTAATCATAATTGTGTTTGGAATAAAGACAACCGGAAGCCATAAATAATACATATCGCCCGAAGCAAGTAGTGCAATCAGAGAAATGAATCCAAACTGATAGGTAATCCATATCCTTTTCCTGATGCTTATAATCTTGTCGGAGGCATCGTTGATGAAGTATAAATTGCTGATAGTGAATATCACCAGTAGTATTCCGATAACGATTATTTGCCACACCGAAGGCATAGAATAGATAGGGATTATTCCTTTGGTAAATTCATTAATCATGATCCACAGGCTGTCGAGATTGTCATTCCAGAACCATGCAAAGAGCAGATACAACCACGGCATCACCAGTCCTATTAATGAAATAACCCATTCTCTCCAGGTATTGATGCTATATGTGAGAAATCCCAGCAACAGGAATATTACAAAGATAACTGCCTGGGGCATTATCATTGCTGATACTGAGATAGCCATAGATGCATTAAGAACCTGAATGCTCGGATTATGCCTGCCAAACATGTTTAGCATATTTCCAAGACTGTAAGTGAGCAACAAACACAAAACCAGCGACGTAGCAAGCATATGAGAAGTCGCTGAAAAGATCATAAGTAGTACGAATACTGTAGCTGTAAGATACGATCTGCGCGGCAGAATATCGCTCTGAAGGCCTAGGTAATTGATATAAACGGCAAGTGATACTATTAATATTAGGTTGATGAAGGGCATTACTGAAAATCCGGAAACGGTTCCCGAAATCCATTTACCAAATGAGGCAATTTCCGGTATACTGATGCTATAATTAAAATCAATAGCCGGTGTAATGTACATTAGAGTGATAATACCCAGTATGATAAAAGTGTGAGTATATTCTCCGACTTTTGATAATTTCTTAAGCATTGGTTGTTAGTTATTGTTCATCAAGAATATCCAGCCCTATATCCGATCTGAAGTACTTGTCAGTGAAGTCCACAGCTCCGGCTGCATCATACGACAGTTTCAATGCAGCACGCTGGCTTTTTGCCAGTGAGGTTACTGCTATAACTCTTCCGCCTGAAGTCACTATTTTGCCATCTGCATTTGTGTTTGTACCGGCATGAAATATGAGCTGAGTCCCTTTATCGGATGAATCGAAGACACCTTCCTTAATCGAAACCTCATAACCTTTTGCATACTTCTCAGGGTAACCACCGGAGACAAGCATAAGAGTTACAGCTGCTCTGTCGTCAATATCAACCCGGAGACCTGAAACATTGCCTTTTGCACAGTTATAAAGCAATGGAACCAAATCGTTGGAAATCCGAGGGATAATTGATTCTGTTTCAGGATCCCCCAACCTTACATTATATTCTATTACAAAAGGATCGCCATTAACGTTTATTAGTCCGAAGAATATGAAACCTTTGTAGTCGAGACCATCTGCATGAAGTCCTCTGATAGTTGGTCTGATTATTGAACTACGTACTTTTTGCATGAAGATTTCATCGGCAAAGGGGACAGGTGACACAGAGCCCATGCCACCGGTATTTAATCCGGTGTCACCTTCACCTATTCTTTTATAGTCTTTAGCTGAAGGCAGCATCAGCCAATCGGAGCCGTCGGTAATTACAAAAACCGAAAGCTCTATTCCTGAGAGGAATTGTTCAATAACGACCTTATCGGAAGCCTTACCAAACTTCTGGTTAATAAGCATTTCCCTGAGACTGGCGAGGGCCGTAGCTTCATCGTTTACAATAACAACACCTTTCCCTGCAGCTAGTCCATCGGCTTTTAGTACATAAGGTGGTTTTAAAGTCTTTATATATTTCTCTGCTTCATCAATCTGATTGGCAGTAAATGATTGATAAGCAGCAGTCGGTATCTTATGCCGGCGCATGAACTCTTTGGCAAAGGCTTTGCTTCCTTCAAGTTGTGCCGCATTTTTTGATGGACCCAATACAAGGATGTTCTTTAAAGAGCTTCTCGACTGGAAGTAATCATAAATCCCGTTTACAAGAGGTTCTTCCGGGCCAACCACTATCAGATCTATATTATTTCTGACTGCAAATTCTGCAACTTCAGGGAAGTCGTTTGGATTAAGACTGATGTTAGTGCCCAACTGAGAGGTTCCAGCGTTACCCGGAGCTATAAATAGTTTGTCAGTATCTTTGCTTTGCGCTATTTTCCAGGCAAGTGCATGCTCTCTACCACCTGAACCCAGAAGCAGTATGTTCATAAGAGTTTTTTTCGCAAAGTAACATAAAAAAGGCATTAAAAAAGCCCCTGAAATCAGAGGCTTTAAGGTTATTTTACAGATTCCTGTCGTTTTTTCTCGGCTATTTTCTTTAATGCTTCTTCCTGTACCGCCTTTGTAACCGGCATGTACTGATAGAATTCCATAGAATAGTTAGCTCTTCCGCTCGATAGGTTTCTTAGTGAAGTAGCGTAGCCAAACATCTCCATTAAAGGTACAAAACCATTAAGTTTCTGAGATCCTTTACGATGACGTCGCATACTCTCTACTTTTCCGCGTCGTTTATTCAGATTGCCAACAATATCCCCAATGTATTCATCAGGAGTGTTGATCTCAATTTTCATAACCGGCTCAAGCAGCAGGGGAGTGGCTTTCATAAATCCCTGTTTGAAACATATTGATGAGCATATCTGGAATGCATAGTCAGATGAATCCACAGGATGGAATTGTCCGTCAAGCAGAACCACTTTAACATCAACAACAGGGAAGCCGGCCAATACACCGTCGGCCATTGTTTTCACAATACCCTTGTTAACTGAAGAGATATATTCGTTTGGAATTGCCCCACCCTTGATTTTGTCAATGAATTCATAACCTTTGCCTTCATTTGGCTCAAGTCGGAGATATGTTTGTGCGAATTGTCCCTTACCACCGGTTTGTTTTGAGTGACGGTATTCAACTTCAATTTCTTGTGAAATAGTTTCACGGAACGCTACTGATGGTTCCCCAACAACTACATCAACGCCAAATTCTGTTTTCAAACGGTCAACGATGATTTCGAGGTGCAACTCACCCATACCTGCTATAATAGTTTCCTCAGTCTCCTCATCGTAACGTGCATGGAATGAAGGATCTTCACTTACAAGCTTTGCAAGTGCTTCGCCAAGTTTGCCCTGGTCTTTGCGACTTGACGGGTTAATTTTCAGCTCAATAACACTAGGTGGAACATGTATTGACTCCAAATGTAACTGATGGTCAACATCACACAAAGTGTCACCGGTTTTGGTAAACTTCATACCAATAAGCGCAACGATGTCGCCTGGTCCTGCTTCATGTATTTCTTCACGCTCTTTTGCTCTGATTCGCAAAATACGTCCTATACGTTCGGGTTTACCTTTAGTTGAATTCATAACCTGCATACCGTTTCTGACGGTACCGGAATAAATCCTGACAAAGGTCTGCTGTCCGACATACGGATCATGAATTAGTTTAAATGCCAGTCCTGAGAATGGATCTTTGGGTGATGGCGTTCTCTGACGGGTTTTTTCCGGATCATCGATATCTATTCCAACAACAGCTCCTTTATCGATAGGAGAGGGCAGGTAATCGACAATAGCGTCGAGTAGTTGTGAAATACCTCTGTTTTTGTATGATGCACCACATAATACCGGGGTAATAAGAAGCTTAAGTGTAGCTTCGCGAAGAGCGGCCTTTAACAGATCTGTCGGAACTTCTTTGTCTTCAAGGAAGAGTTCTAATATTTCCTCGTTAAAATCGGCAACTTTTTCAAGAATAAGTTGCCTGTATTCATGTGCTTTTTCCTTAAGGTGTTCAGGGATTTCAGTGACAATGGTATTCTTTTCGTTAAAAGTCAGGAGCTTTTGCGAAATAAGATCTATTGAAGAATTGAATTCTTCTTCCTGCGCAACAGGTATCTGGAAAGCAATAGCACGTGCGTCAAGATGCTGGTTCATCTGGTTTAAAACCTCGAAGAAGTCAGCTCCCGTGCGGTCAATCTTATTAACGAATGCAATACGTGGTACTTTGTAACGCTCTGCCTGATTCCATACTGTTTCGCTTTGAGGTTCAACTCCTCCAACGGCACAAAAAAGGGCCACCATACCATCAATTACGCGAAGCGAACGCTCAACCTCAACAGTAAAGTCAACGTGACCCGGAGTATCAATTATATTAATAGAATGGTCATTCCATGTGCATGATATTGCTGCAGAAGCAATTGTAATTCCACGTTCCTGTTCCTGCTTCATGAAGTCCATTGTTGCTTGTCCGTCATGTGTTTCTCCAACCTTTCGGTTCACGCCGGTAAAGAAAAGTAGTCGTTCTGTAGTAGTGGTTTTTCCTGCATCAATGTGAGCAGCAATACCAATGTTTCTTAATTTAGCAATTGACATTATAGGGTATTTTGAGTAAAAGTTTTATGATCTGAAAAAACAAATTATTAAAGTGTTTGATTTTCAGAAAGCTAAAAAAATTAGTAAATCAAGACCTGGAACTAATAAGGGTGGCTTGAATCGGGGTGCAAAAGTAGTAAAAATATCATCTGAAACTGCATAACTTTAAATTATTATTTTTGTATGCTGTTGTAACCCTGTGAAGCGCATTGCGTCTAAGATTTTAAATGATCATCCGCTGATGACTTGCTTTAAAAATGTGGCATTGTTTTACTTCAGACGTTATTTTGAAGTGTCTGTATGGATATTAGCCTTAATTTTATTGGGTAGTATGTCACCTGTTAATGATCACAGCAGTTTGTGCCCGCTTAAAAATGCAGGATTCTCATTTTGCCCGGGTTGCGGACTGGGGCATTCAATTTCCTGGCTCTTTCACGGAGATATTAAAGCCTCATTTCAGGCCCATCCTCTTGGAATTTTTGCCACCGGGGTTTTGATTTTCCGAATAGTGCAATTGATACATAAAATGTTAATTTATAAGGATTAAGTAAACACACATTCAATCAACCAAACATCAATACCAATGGCAAACGCTCTTTCACATTTACCCGAGGTTCAGGGCATGGAACTTAACCACATTCAAACAATCATTAAGGATTACAGCGACAAACAGGCTGCCCAGTTTGCAATAATCTACCGTTCAAGAAGAAGGGACCCGCAGATAATTTTACTTACTTGCTTAGTAGGATTATTAGGAGTGGCCGGAATTCACAGGTTTATAACCAACCAGATAGGCATGGGAATTCTGTATTTCTTTACAGCAGGTTTGTGTTTCATAGGAACAATAGTTGATGCTGTGAACTACCAGACACTTGCATTTGAATACAATAGGAGAATCGCTGCAGAAGTTGCTATGTATACTGACAAACTGGTTGACTAAACCTTTAGTGCTCCGGTAAGTTCAGATACTTTTTGTATTCCATGCCTCTGCATGTAATCTTGAATTCCTGATATAACTTTTGAAGTTACAGTGGGATCAATGAAGTTTGCCGTGCCAATCTGAATAGCACTGGCCCCGGCCAGCAGAAATTCAATGGCATCCTTTGCTGTTGAGATACCACCCAGTCCTATCACAGGAATTTTAACTGCTTTAGCTACCTGCCATACCATGCGGAGTGCTATGGGCTTTATGGCAGCACCCGATAATCCACCGGTAATTGTCGAGAGTACAGGTTTTTGTTTCTCTGCATCAATGGCCATCCCCAGCAGGGTGTTAATTAATGATACGCAATCAGCCCCGGCTTCTTCAACAGCCAATGCAATTTCTGTTATGCTTGTCACATTAGGCGATAGCTTAACAATAAGTGTTTTATCGTATACTTCTCTTACTGCACGTGTAACAGCCATTGCCGAAGGACAACTTGTACCGAAGGCCATACCTCCTTCCTTTACATTAGGACAAGAGATGTTAAGCTCTATGGCGGCAATGTTTTCCAGTTGATTCATCTTCTTTGCTACGTTTACATAACCTTCAATGGTTGAGTCGCTTACGTTGGCAATAACATTGGTTGTATAACCGGAAATTGCAGGATATATCTCTCTCACAAAGTAATCAACACCCTTATTTTGCAGGCCTACAGCATTCAGCATACCCATTGGAGTTTCAGCCATACGTGGATACGGATTGCCTTCCCTGTGCTTTGATGTTGTGGCTTTTACTATAATTCCGCCAAGCACGTTCACATCAATAAAATCATCAAATTCTTTTCCGTAACCGAATGTGCCCGATGCCGTCATTACCGGGTTTTTAAGTTCAAGGTTATGTATTTTGACTGAAAGGTCGATCATAATCATTTCTTTTAATGTGATGAAACTTAACTTAGTGAACAGCCGATCTCGGTTTCGCGCGACCACCCTTTCAGGACACTGCTGTTGAATACAGGTCCTTCTGTGCACACGCAGATGTTACCATGATTACTTTCTACAACACAACACAGGCACACACCTATTCCACAGGCCATCGTGTTTTCGAGTGAGACTTCACATGGCACATTTATCAAACCTGCAATATTGGACACTGCACGCATCATACCGTCGGGACCGCAGCAGTATATCTGGTCAAGCACCGGATTGTTTTTGAGAAATGAATGGGTTGTGGCCATTCCTTTTTCGCCTATACTGCCGTCCTCTGTAGTAATAAGCACTTCTCCAAACTGCTTGTATTCGTCGGCCAGCAAAATGTCGTTACTTGTCCTTCCGCCTATCAATATTGTAATGTTATTTTTTCTTTTGAACAGTTCATCTGCAAGATAAAATAATGGTGCAACACCGCAACCACCGCCAACAAGAAGCACTTTTTTATTTTCAGGCAAGCTGAATCCTTTACCTAACGGGAAAAGCATGTTTACTTTATCTGATGGCTTCAGAGTCTTGAGCTGTCGTGTACCATCACCCACAATTTTTATGAGAAGACTTATTGTATTCTGTTCATAGTTAACCCTGTGAATTGAGAATGGCCTTCTCAGATAGGTGTTGGGGGAACCATCAACCTTTAATTCAACAAACTGCCCGGGAACCATCTGCGGAAGTGGAACCGGCGATTGAAGCTCAAGTATGTGGTGACCGGAGTTAAGTGCAATATTTGCTCTTACTGTAAAATCCTCGCTGTATTTTTTCATAGTGTGGATAATGTCTCCTTGATGAAACATAAAATTATAAAAAAGTCCGTATTTCTACGGACTAAACTTAACTCTTATTTTTCTGCCTCACCGGCTTCCGAATCTTCCGGCTTGGCTTTCTTACCCTTTTTAGGTTGTGCCTTTTCAGTAACTTCCGGCTCGACGTTCTCTTCTTTTTCAGGAGATTCGGCCTTCTCATCTTCAAGGTCAATGAGATTATGCTCAATAAGCAAGTTGTACCAACTTATAATCTTCTGCATATGAGAAACATAAACTCTGTCCTTATCATATTCAGGTAACATTTCAGCAAAGAACTGCTTGGTTTTGTTGTTGTCGCCCTTATTGTCGGGCGCAGGTTTGCCTTCAAGTTTGCGGTAAATTGTTTGAAGGACTTCCCTTAAAGGCATATCACCGGATTCGGTATAAATGCTAATTTCTTCGAGAGTGCTGACTTTGTCACTGGCAAATGCCTGAAATCTCTTCTGATCGATAATTGATTCAACTATAATGCCATTCCTGGCATGGGTAACCACTCTGTATAGTCCGGGTTTCCCACCTATCGCCATAATTTCTTTTAGATTCATAAAGTAATCTTTTGTTTGGTATGCAAAAGTACAAAAATCATTAAAACTCACAGGATTCATTTAATTATACCTGTATGAGCTACCTTATTTTATGCTAAGACTGTATGTTTGTGCAGTTTATATCATCTTATAATTGCGGTATTCACCTGGTCGCCAGCCGGTCATTTCCTCAATATAGTGCAGAAACCTCGATTTAGCTGATAGTTTCTTGTTACGCGGATCGAAGCTAAACTCCCAGTTCAAAGCTTTTATTCTCGGACCCATAACCTGTGGATGCGTTCCTTCAAAATGCTTAAGTGAATCAATTTGCGAATAATCAAATGAATCAACTTTCGGTATTTTAGTTTCAACCCATTCATCGGAGTGCCACAGTTTATTGAATGTCTGTTGTTTGGCTTGTTGTGCTTCGGGAGGCTTAACCCAACCATAATGATACATAGTTGCGTCAATTTTCTTAACATTCAGCGGCCGTCCGTTTATGCGGAAACCCTGCGCATCCTTATATGACCTGATTGTCTTGTTGTTGCGAACTATTCTCACTTCCCGCCTATACCAGCGGCGACTGTCGCCGGTGTAGTCGTATGAGCCATAGAAATGCCGGTAATCAAAAAGTAGTCCTTCTACTTCAGGATGATCTTTCCATTTTAGCATTCCTTCTCTGATGTTGTCCATATATTTCTCGTGAACAACTTCATCACCCTGGATATAAAATGCCCAGTCGGAATCGTTGCTTATGGCATCGAAGGCTTTATCAGTCTCAACGGCAAGAACCCTGCCACCGGTTCTCAGACTGTCATCCCAAACGGTTTCAATGATTTTGATCTTTGGCGACTGAATGTGTTCAATGAGGCCTTTTGTGTCATCGTCCGATTTACCAACAGCAACAATGAATTCGTCGCACGCAGGTAGTATTGAAGTTATAGCTTCAACGATCGGATAATCGAATTTAATAGCATTCCTGATAAAGGTGAACCCTGAAACTTTCATTATAGTTAGTTAAAGTTGCAAAGGTAAACTATAACTAACAAACTATAAGCTAACGCACAGTTTCCGGCTTTTTCTTTCCCCACTTTATGAGTACTGATTGTACATCCTTGAACTTAATAGGCTTCGGCAGATAATCAATCATACCGGCACTAATATATCTTTCACGGTCGCCCGACATAGCGTTTGCTGTGATGGCAATAATTTTAGGCCTTTCCTGTTCAGGATATTTTTCGCAGATTGCTTTTGTTGCCTCCAGACCATTCATAACAGGCATCTGGATATCCATCAGAATGATATCGTATTTCTTACGCTCAAGCATTTCAAGCACTTTCCTGCCGTTGTCAACAGCATCAATCTTGTATCCCATCTTGCTGAGCAAAGTAATTACAAGGTCCTGATTTGTGACATTATCTTCGGCGAGTAGTATTCGCATCGGAAGCTTTTCAGCAAGGTTTTTATCGATGTTATGATCAGCAAGGCTGTTTCTGCGGTTTCTGGTTTCTGCAATTACTCGAAGTACTTCTTCAAAAAGCTCAGCCAGTTTTATAGGTTTAGAGAGCTGCGCATCGAAAATCTCTGTAGGCAACTTGTTGATTTTTCCTAATGAAGTGAGCATAATCATCGGTATGTCACCCTTAAACGGCAATTCCTTAATCTTTTTACCCAATTCTAATCCGTCCATTTGTGGCATTTGCATATCGATTACAGCCAGCTCAAATGGTTCTTCGGCTTCTTCAATGATTTCAAGAGCTTCCATACCGGAATTGGCTGTGACCGGAATCATTCCCCATGATTCAAACTGCAGGGTGAAAATGTGGCGGTTAGTCTCGTTATCATCAACTATAAGTACTTTGCTATTCTTAAGTTCAGGTATCTGTCCTCTCACATAAAGCTTGGTCTTGCCAATACCCGATGTGGCTAGTTTAACATTGAAAAAGAATGTTGATCCCTTGCCTTGTTCGCTTTCAACCCATATGTTTCCGCCCATCAGATTAATAAGATGTTTGGCAATTGCAAGTCCTAAACCGGTGCCACCATAACGGCGGGTAGTTGTAGCATCTGCCTGGGTGAATGGTTCAAACAGAATCTCCATCTTTTCTTTTGCGATACCAATACCGCTGTCCTTAACAGAGAAGAGTAGCTCCTGATAGCCTTCACTTTCATTAGCTTTTTCAATAGAAACAAAAATCTCACCTTCTTCTGTAAACTTAATGGCATTGTTTATCAGATTTACCATAATCTGCCTCAGACGGTTCACATCACCCATAAGGAATGGCGAAACATCGGGCTGTATAAGATAAAGCAGGTCAATTCCTTTTTCAATGGCTTTAGGTGCGAATAAATCAAGGGCATCCTCAATACAATTTCTCAATTCGAAAGGAGCTTCTTCCAAATGAAGTTTACCTGATTGTATTTTTGAATAATCGAGGATGTCGTTTATGATGGTCATTAGGTTGTCGGAACTAATTCTCAATGTTTCAACATAGCTCTTTTGTTCCTGGTTAAGTTGCGTGTCGAGCAGCAAACTAGTCATACCAATAACCCCATTCATCGGGGTTCTGATTTCATGGCTCATCATTGCAAGAAAATCAGATTTCATCCTCCCTTCCAGTATTGAATCTTCTTTAGCTTTTAAAAGATCGGCCTCCTGAAGTTTTAGATACTCGAGTTTCTTAATTTCACCTTTAAGAGATTCAATTTCAGCTCTTAATTTTTCGATCTCTTTTTCGGTCATTTGATTGGTTTCCATATGGTTATCTTTTGTCTATGACAAATTGACGTTAGTTTTGCAGTACTAAAATACAAAAACAGATGATATGCGTTCTTTAAATTGTAGAAAATCGTCCCTTTTTTATATTTAATATCCGTTCGCTGCAAATGTAATCTGCATTTTTAAAA
The DNA here is from genome assembly GCA_964547915.1 of uncultured Lentimicrobium sp. GTDB lineage: Bacteria > Bacteroidota > Bacteroidia > Bacteroidales > Lentimicrobiaceae > Lentimicrobium. Next base: position 15,439 of record CAZJPP010000027.1, on the reverse strand, counting down.
GAAAATTTGTTAAAAAGTAGTTTCTTAAAGTTTCAGGTACTTGGCAGTGTATGACCCTTGATATTTAACAAGGTCTTCGGGTACACCTTCAAAAACGAGGCCTCCACCGGCATCTCCACCTTCAGGACCTAAATCAATAATCCAGTCAGCACTCTTAATTACATCAGGATTATGCTCAATTACAATAATACTATGTCCCTTGGCAATAAGAGCATTAAAAGAGTCGAGCAGCTTTTTAATGTCGTGAAAATGCAAACCGGTAGTCGGTTCATCGAATATAAAGAGAGTTGGATTCTCGTTGCTTCCTTTGATCAGGAAACTGGCAAGTTTAATTCTTTGGGTCTCACCGCCGCTTAAGGTATTTGAGGACTGTCCGAGTCTCAGGTATCCCAATCCGGTATCGGCAAGAGGTTTGAGCTTTGCGATAATGCGTGAAACCGTGCTTCCGTTGGAGTTGTGTTCTTCAAAAAACTCAATGCACTGGTCTATTGTCATTTCCAGAAGGTCGACGATAGTTTTACCTTCATAGGTCACATCAAGGACTTCATCCTTAAATCTTTTACCCTTGCAGCTTTCGCAGACAAGATGTATATCAGCCATAAACTGCATACCGATTTCAACAATGCCTTCTCCTTCGCATTCCTCACATCTGCCACCTTCAACATTAAAGCTGAAAAAGCCGGGTTTGTAGCCCCTGGTTTTTGATAGTGGCTGTTCGGCAAACAACGCTCTCATATCGTCGTATGCCTTAACATAAGTTACAGGGTTTGAACGTGTTGATCTGCCAATAGGGTTTTGATCGACCATTTCAACATCGGTAATCTTTTTGAAATCACCGGCCAGTCGGTCAAATTTTCCTGTTTTATCTCCATAACCACCATATATCTTCTTAAGTGCAGGATATAAAATTCTTTTAACCAGAGATGTTTTGCCCGATCCGCTGACTCCGGTTATGGCTGTCAGGACATTCAAGGGAAACTTTACATTGAATCCCTTCAGATTATTTTCTCTTACCCCAAGCAGTTCAATATAATCAGTCCAACGTCTTCTCACTGAAGGGACTTTAATGAACATTTCACCGGTAAGGTACTTGGCTGTCATACTATTAGTTGCATGGCGAAGTTCTTCAAAGCGTCCTTCAAAAACTATTTGTCCGCCATTTTCACCTGCTAACGGACCTATATCGACCAGATAATCAGCCTGACGCATAATTTCTTCATCATGCTCAACAACAATAACTGAATTCCCAACATCACGCAATTGCTTAAGCACCTTAATGAGAAGGTGGGTATCGCGCGGATGCAGCCCAATGCTTGGCTCATCAAGAATATATAAGGCACCTACAAGACTGCTGCCAAGGGAAGTAGCAAGATTTATGCGTTGAGATTCACCCCCTGAAAGACTTGAGGACAAGCGGTTCAGCGTTAAGTAACCAAGCCCCACATCATTTAAGAACTGCAGCCGGTTAGTAATTTCGAGCAGAAGCCTGCGTGCAATATTTCTCTCATGGTCAGACAATTGCAGACCTCTGAAAAGAGGAAGAGACTGCTTAACCGGCATGAGAACAATATCGGTAATACTATATCCGGCTATCTTAACATTATTCGCGTCTTTACGGAGTCGGCTGCCTTTACATTCGGGGCAGGTTGTTTTTCCCCTGTACCTCGAAAGCATCACGCGATACTGAATCTTATATGTTTGAGTTTCAATGTATTTAAAGAACTCGTGGATGCCTTTAAAGTACTTGTTTCCGTCCCACACAAGAGCTTGCTGCTCTTCAGTCAGCTCATACCATGGTTTATGGATTGGAAAATTAAATTTATAAGCTGATTTAATGAGTTCCTCTTTCCATTCGCTCATCTTTTCGCCTTTCCAGCATGCAATGGCGTCTTCATATATTGAAAGACTCTTATTCGGTATAACAAGATCCTCGTCAATGCCGATAATGCTGCCATAACCTTCACAAGTTTTACAAGCTCCGAAAGGATTATTAAAACTGAAAAGATTGGCACTAGGCTCTTCGAATTTTATTCCATCGGCCTCATAGCGACTTGAAAATGATTCATGCCATTTTTTACCAGCCAGTTCAACAGTGCATATGCATGCACCATCGCCTTCGAAGAAAGCTGTCTGGATGGAATCGGCAAGATCAGAACGCAAATCCTGATCATCGGGGCGAATGGTCAATCTGTCAATTATAAGGAAAAATACCCCTTTATCTGAATTTTTAAGTTTAAGAGCTTCTTCAATCCGAATTATTTCATCGTCTTTCATTACACGAGTAAAACCCTGTTGCATAAGGATTTTAAACTGCTCTTCGAGCGATCGGCCATACTTTAAAATAAGCGGACAATGAATAGTAACCTTTGTTTCGGCGGGCAATGATAAAAGCCATTTTACAACATCGTCCACCGAATCACGCTTTACGAGTTTGCCTGAAACAGGGGAGTAGGTCTTACCGATTCTGGCAAAAAGAAGCTTTATGTACTCGTAAATTTCGGTATAAGTACCGACTGTTGACCTTGGATTCTTTGAATTTACTTTTTGCTCAATAGCAATAGCAGGAGAAATGCCTGAAATTAAATCAACATCAGGCTTATTCATTCTTCCCAGAAACTGACGGGCATAAGAACTCAGACTTTCAACATATCGCCGCTGACCTTCAGCGTAAAGAGTATCGAAAGCAAGTGACGACTTTCCTGAGCCTGATAATCCGGTAAATACAATTAGTTTATTTTGAGGGATAGAAAGAGTTACATTTTTTAAATTATGTACTCTGGCCCCTTTTATTAAGATATTTTTAGTGCTACTATTTTCTGGCATTCAGTAATCCTTTCAAGCCACAAAATTAATTTTTTTTTATGATGCTTTGGATTGTGTAAAATTTTGCATTACATTTGTTAGCTGTTTCGATGCAATTGAAACTTTATTCAAATAAAACTGTTCAGAAGTAATTAACCAAAATAATAGGAGGCATCATATCGGATAAACATCTACGCTAAATTATTAACATAAAGGAGGCGCATATGTTTGCCCAAAGCGTTAGCGACCAAGAGCTAATTAACCGATATTTGACCGGAGATGAGGTCTGCCTGGAACAGTTAATTAATCGTCATAAGTCTAAGGTCTTTTCTTACATCCATATGGTTGTAAAGGATAAGCAGACTGCTGATGATATATTTCAGGATACATTTATTAAGGTCATCTACACCTTAAAATCGGGTACTTACAAGGAAGAAGGTAAATTTATTCAATGGGTTATGCGGATAGCACATAACCTGGTAATTGATTTCTTCAGAAAAGCCAAACGTATCCCAACAATCGAAAGCCAGAACGATGAATACAATATACTCGACAATCTGAGAGTGTATGATGATTCGGTTGAGGATAGAATTATAACCGAACAGATTCATCAGGACATAAGGAATATGATTGATTATCTGCCGGCCGAGCAAAAGGAGGTTTTGATTATGCGCCATTATGCTGATATGAGCTTTAAGGACATTGCAGAACAAACAGATGTCAGCATCAACACAGCACTGGGCAGAATGCGCTATGCACTGATTAACCTGCGTAAAATGATTGAACGAAAGGAGATTAAGTTGTCGTAGATTTTGTACTATCTACAGTGCTTCAAAATTAAGTTCTTAAATATTTACATTTTTATTTTAGTCCTATCATAATAAAGGGTGACCGGCTGTCGTTTAAGTATCATTAAACAGCTAACAGCCTATGATAAATAACTTTACGCAATTTAAACTTATTTTTTCCGAGAAGAGGTTACTCAACAAAGAATTAAAAATCAGGAGGGATTATAAATTGACATCAGACGGTCCGAGTAATTCTGTAATAAAGAATCTCCTGAATTTTTCAAAATCATTGTCGGTTGTAACGGATAAGCATACCGGCAATGTCCACATGATCTTGCTTAATTAATAGTAATGTTGGTTAATTGGAAACTGCTCCGCTGGTCACGGAGCAGTTTTTCTTTAATCACAAATATTTCATTTTTCATCATTCTTCTTTCATCCTTTTCTTCATCAATCTTCTTTTCTTCATCATTCTTCTTCTACTTTTATATTCACTAATCTGTCTTTATTTCTTTCATCAATCATTTTTTCTTCACCATTCTTCTTTTCTTTCATCAATCTTCTTCTACTTTTTTGCTTGATCAAAAAAGTAGCAAAAAAATCACGGCTTGGGTCTTCGGGCTAAATTTTTTCGTCGCAGCCTAAAAAATCTAACTTGCCTTCTATCTATTATACTCCTTTCAATTATTCTTAACCATTAACCTGCTATTAACTTTATGGCGCTTCGAACAGCAGATTTTTTTTAACGGCTGCTCCTCAAAATTTTTAACGCCCTACAACCCTAGGCCGGTCCTTTCTCCTTTAGCATTTAGCACTCGGCATTCAGCATTCAGCACCAACTCTGAAACACTGGAACACTGGATAACTGAAACGTTGAAACCCTGAAACCATGAAACATTGAAACATTGGAAACCCGAACGCTGAACTACTGAACTACTGAACGCTGAACGCTGACTGCTTACTGCGTTCTATGGGCAACAAAGAACAAAGAACAAAAAACCAAGAACAACTCTGGTTCGCGGAATGGGAACGCTGAACGCTGAACTACTGAACGCTGACTGCTGACGGCTGACTGCTGACTGCTGACTGCTGACTTAATAAATAAACGGACTATTTAAGCCGTTAAATCTAAAGTCGTAAGGATTGTAGAAGTTGGAGTTAATTTGCTGCATTCTGACTTCGGCTCCAATATGAAGTTTGTCATTCACCTGGTATCCGATATGAAAGCTTCCACCCTGAGCTTCATACAGCAGCGCTTCAGAACTTAATCTGGCGTTAAAGGCAGGATTGATGGTTTTATAGACAGAACCACCTACTGTTAGTCGTTCATTTACTCTGTAATTTCCGGTTGCATGCACAGTCATCATGTTTAAACCGGTTGAACTTTTTACGCTATTGCCATCGCTTTCTCCAATCAGACCGTTAATCCTTGTGTGAGAGTAGGAGACACCTGCTGTGACTGAAAATTTCTTGTTTATGGGAAAAGATAAGGAAGGAGCAACAAACGACTCCATAAATCCTATGTCACCAACAGATCCAAATGACATTCCTGTTGAAATGTTACTCTTAATAAGTGAATTATCCGACGTACCAGTCAAAAAGCCCGGCTTATCGGAAAACCCGGTATATAGGCTCTGAGCATTAGCCAACAGTGTGAAGCACAGAAGAGTAATCCCAAGAACGATCTTTTTCATTTTAAAATCCTTTGTCTGATACAAAATTATAACAAAAATCTGTAATGAATTGTCAAAGAAATGTTAAAAATCACAGCATTGCAGGCTTTTAAAACAAATAGTTTGTCACACATTTCCTTGTTGAAACGTCATTCCAAATCCTAATAAAAATATTCTGATAGTTCACTAATGCCAATTAAATAGTCTGCAACTTTTCTAATGCTGGAATCTAATTGCGGACTCCAACGATAATTATAATAGTACCCCGTTTGATTATGAACTTCAATTATCCAATCAGCACCATCTTCCCCATATGCTATATTATAGAATGGTACTTCGTCTTTAATATTCAGATTGCTTATAAACATTTGCAAAGTTTCGAAATTCGATGCATCTATTAAAGTTTGTTTATTTACTATCCATTCAGCATCATTATCACATGTAGATATTAATGAAATGTCACCTCTGTATGCGCTTACAATTATGGAGTCACTGATTTTATAATCTAATATTTTTACGGTTAGCAAGCTGGAATCCTTCCTATTCTCAAGTTTAATGACTATAGGATGGTCAAATGCAGGTATGTAAGTAAAGCGAATAATATCCCTTGATAAATAATAGTTATGCAGAACCGGCTCCTCAAATTCAAGTAAATACTTTGAGGATATTCGTTGTTTGATGGGATCGATGCGATGATGGAAGACTGAATCTTTAATAGTTTCCTTACCAAATTCACCGACAAATAAATCTAAATTGATCTCATCTATCAATTTGTATTCTCCGCCATTAATATAATAGTGTTTGACTTCAGTCGCGTCAATTATTGGAATATAGTTGGATTCATTACTTGTTGGCATTCCGTTTCTATCCGAAATGTTAGGATCCTTCTCATAAGCTACCTCAAATGCATTTTGTGCTAATAACGTGTTTGAAATAAGTAATAAGATAATCAACTGAATTGCTTTTTTCATTTGTCGCATACTACACCAGGTTCGCATTGATAAACGAAGTTAGTAAAAAAATGCTGAGTATTCAAAACAGGATAGCTCAAAAAAAAAGGAAGAAACGTGCTTTGGTTTCTTCCTTTTTAAGCTTTATAAATCTTTTAATTAAAGCATTCGCTGACTCAGCTACTATCGCAGTGTGAAACTTGCTTCTTTTACATCTCTGGAGTTGCCGCCAACAAATACTTTAAATTCACCGGGTTCTGCCACAAATTCGAGGTCGCTGTTATAGAACTTCAAATCTTCAATGTCGATGGTAAAGGATACCGAACTGGATTCGCTTTTCCGAAGCATGATTTTCTTAAAGTCCTTAAGTTCTTTAACAGGACGTGTTACTGATCCAACCATGTCTCTGATATACAGTTGTACAACTTCTTCAGCATCATAATCACCCATATTGGTAACACTGAATTTAATTTCCAATTGGTCGTTCATTCCAATTTCCTTGCTGCTTAATACCGGATCACCATAACGGAATTTGGTATAGCTCAATCCATAACCAAACGGATAAACCGGTTCATTGGGAACATCAAGATAATTGGAGCGGAACTTCTGGAACCATTCGCCATCTCCCAATGGGCGGCCGGTGTTTTTATGGTTGTAGTATATTGGAATCTGTCCCACGTTGCGTGGCCACGTAGTGGTTAGTTTGCCTGACGGGACTACATCGCCGAAAAGAACATCGGCAATGGCATATCCTGCTTCACTTCCGCCAAACCATACATTGAGGATGGAAGGTGCATTTTCACTTTCCCATTCAATAGCCATAGGTCGTCCGGTGAAAAGCACCATCACCACAGGCTTGCCGGTTTCGAGTAATGCCTCAAGCAATCTGCGCTGGTTTTCAGGTATTCCGATGTTTGTCAGGCTTGAAGCTTCGCCGCTCATTTCCGCAGCTTCACCCATTGCCGCTACCACAACATCGGCTTTACGGGCAGCTTCAACTGCTTCTGCTATTATAGCTTCTTCCGGGCGGTTGTCCCATCCTGTTGGTTTGCCGAAGATACTAACCCTTGATTCAAGCAGTGAATCGCTGAATATGTTGCTGCCTTTCGCATAGAAAATCTGAGCTGTAGGTATTGCTTCCTGTATGCCTTGTCGTAATGATATTGCTTTCGAAAAATCAGCAGCCACACTCCATGTTCCTGGCATATTCTCCTTTGCATCAGCAAGCGGACCAACCAAGGCAATCTTAGCATTTTTCTTTATTGGCAGTATCTTGCCTTCATTCTTAAGTAGAACAAAACTGTGTGCAGCTACTTTGCGTGCAATAGTCCGGTTTTCATCGGTATAGACTTCGCGTGTTGATCTTGCAGGATCAGCATATTGGTATGGATTTTTGAACAGTCCGAGTTTGTATTTTGCCTCTAAAATCCTACGGCAGGCAAGGTCTATCTGCTGCTCGGTGACTTTACCTTCATCAAGAGATTTTTTCAGGGTTGTGAGAAATCCTTCGCCAACCATATCCATATCGATTCCTGCATTAAGCGAGCGAGCCGAAACTGTCTGTAAATCACCAATTCCATGGGCAATCATCTCATTAATGCCGGTATAGTCTGTAACAACAAATCCATCGAATCCCCACTGATTGCGAAGTACTTCGGTCATAAGCCATTTGTTGGCGTGTGCAGGTATGCCATCAACTTCATTAAATGAAGCCATCACGCTTCCTACTCCTGCATCAACTGCAGCTTTGTAAGGCGGGAAATATTCATTATACATTCTTATACGACTCATGTCCACGGTGTTATAATCTCTTCCGGCTTCCGATGCTCCGTATAATGCATAGTGTTTTACGCATGCCATGATCGTGTTGTTGGCTGCTAAGTCATTTCCCTGATATCCCCGTACCATGGCTTTTGCCATTTCCGATCCAACGTATGGGTCTTCACCATGTCCTTCTGCAATGCGTCCCCACCTGGGATCTCTTGATAAGTCTACCATTGGTGAGAATGTCCAGCAGATACCATCGGCACTTGCTTCCTGTGCTGATATCCTGGCAGCTTGTTCCATCAGTCCTCTGTCCCATGAACAGGCCAGTCCCAGTGGAATAGGGAACACTGTCTGGTATCCGTGAATAACATCCATTCCAAAAATAAGAGGAATTCCAAGGCGGCTTTCTTTAACGGCCACCTCCTGTATCTGCCTTATTTTTTCTACTCCCTTTATATTGAATAGTCCGCCTACCTGTCCATCCTTCACTTTCTTTGCTATGTCCCAGCTCGATGCTTGTCCGGTAACAATATCACCCGAAGTCGGCAGATTGAGCTGCCCGATCTTTTCTTCAAGTGTCATTTTATTCATCAGCTTATCTATGAAATTGTCCATCTCCCTGTCGGCAGGCTTCTGCCCAAAGACAGTTACAGTAATGAGAAGTAATGACAAAAGTGTCAGTTTTTTCATCGTTGTTGTTATTTAGGTTTAGGTTATTCTACTTTAATAACTTTGCTTTTTTCAGAGACACCGTTTTCGTTGAATGCCTCAATGCAAAAATAATATGGCATTTCTTTATCCATCGTTTTTAACCAATATTCTCCTGCACCATATACCATAATGCAGTTATACAATTTATCGGGTTCAACGCCAAGATAGATATTATATCCGTCGGCTTCATCCTTCATAGTCCACTTTAACCATGCACTTCGTTTGTCCTTTTCAGTTCTCAGGACTATTAAGTCGTTAACAGGCTGTGGTTTAGAGCCATGCCCGTTACCAAATACTCTCAACCCGCTTATTGCGAATTTCCCGGTAGGCATTTTCCTGTTTTCAAGTTTGATGTATCTCGCCTCAACAGGGTATTCTAATTGAACATAATCGTGCGGTACATCCTTCCGGTTCTTACTTTTATCGATTAAGGTCTTCCATTTCTTGCCATCGGAAGAATATGTTACGATATACTGATGGTACACACCTTCTGATTTTCCAAGAAATTCAGCATCCTGGTCGGCATAGTTAATTTGGATTGCCCTTACGGTGGATACTTCGCCCAGGTCGGAAATAATATATTCTCCCGGATTGTCGGTTTCAGCACTCCAGTATGTCTGAATCCTTTCATCAACAGCATAGTTAGGATGAAATCCACCCAGTGTTGAGGAAACTGTAACAGGCTTGTTATAGTTTAGCAACATCCATCCGGTGAAGCGGCTTTGCAGGTGATCAGCACTCCCGTTAGGCAGATAATGCGGGTAATCGCCAAAAGCAGTGTTGCAGTATAGCACTCCATCAGCATCAAATCCTGCCGGCCACAAGCCGTTTCTTCTTTCAAAGTTGTTCTTTACAGAGATGGAGATGGTGCTTATATGCCAGTAATTCCCCCATACATCCTGAAAAGTGGCACCATGTCCTGCACCACGGGCAAAGCCTCCTGGTTTGTATGAAAAGGGCAGAGACTGATGTACATATGGTCCCAACGGATTGTCGGATATGGCCACACCGTCGGAATAACCACTGAACTCGGTTCCCGGGGCACCGTATTGCAGATAGTATTTTCCGTTGTATTTGTTGACCCAGGCACCCTCAACGAAAGGATCGAGGAAAGTGTTATCCATATGTTCGCCAAACCTGTGCCATCCATATCTGTCGGGTTCAAGCAACAGCAGTTCTTTCCTTGTACCGTAAGGCTCGAAGGTTTTCCTGTTCATTTCTATTCCATAAAGCGGATACCTGTTACTGCTGCCATTATACATGTATAGTCTCTCGTCATCATCCACAAAAAAGGCAGGATCCCATCCTCCGATTTCCAAAGAATCAATGGCTTCTTCCCATTTACCGGCTTTTGGATCAGTACTCATCCATATTGGAAATGAGGATGTATATGTGGACCCGAATACAAGCAGTGTATCTCCCTGCACCCACACTGCCGGGGCACACAGGTCATCATATACTTTATGGTAAGGTTTAAGGAAATGCCTGGGCACAAAGTTCCACGTACCAAGGTCATTGCTCCACCAATAGCCCCATTGGTTGGTCGAAAACAGATAGTAGTCGCCCTTATATAATGTAATTACAGGATCGGCCGTAGCCCTATGCTTCCCGGCTGTAGCGAAGTTGGGGATTGGGGTGTAACCATAATCCAGGTTCATGGGATTGCAATATGTTTTTGATTCCTGTGCCCTTATGGTCATTGCGGCAAAAAGCAAGAATACGAACAGTGCTTTCTTCATTGTTACTTTATATGAGGACTTTCAAAACCTAATTTCTTAAGGCCATTCTGTACTTCAGGGCAACTCATGAATAAATCCCACAGCAAATGGCTCCTGTAATTCTCAATCATTACAATGATAGGTCCCTGGTCAATTGCCAGATGCGATGTGGCATACCAATCTTTCGACTCATTGAACGAATCGACAAAACCATAGTCGCTCCATATTTTATCACCCAGGTTGTAATAGAAATGGCGTAAAGCCTGCATAGAATATTGTGGTGTGTACGGAAATGCCGACAAGGCAGCCGTAGGTGTTATAACGCCAAGGTCGTTGGTGGGGGAGTGGGCATTGTAACCTTCGTGGTTATCACTTGCTGTCAAACCCCAGCACATTTCACCATATCCCGTGAATTTCTTAGGATTATCAATACAATAAGCCCTGTTGATGAGCGTATGGTTCACATTCTGTTCCCAGTAATCGGCATACCTGTCTTTAAGCCCACGGGGATCCAGTCCCAGGAATGAGTAGTGAGAAAAGAAAAGGGGGCCGCCATAGTCAAAACCAAGTGGCAGTTTGATTCCGTAAAACTCTTTACCGTTAATGAAGAAATCACTCTTTGCCCATCCTTCATGATAAACAGCTGCATCCACGGGATACCTTTCGCCCGAAGCAGCAAGCACATATGTGATTAAACACTCATTAAAGCCCCTGATGTCGAAGTCCATTGCCCAGTCATTATCCGGGCTCCAGTGCCAGTAAAGTACATTCTGACCACCACACGTAAACCAGCTCCATTCAATATCATTCCACAACCAGTTTATGCGGCTTCTTAGTTCATTTTCAATAGGAGTGTCGCGATCAAAGTACTGTCGTGCAGTGAGTAATCCCTGAAAAAGGAATGAGGTTTCCACCAAATCGGCTCCATCATCTTTTCTGCTGAAAGGAATTGTTTTACCTGTAGCTCCATCCAGCCAGTGTGGGAAAACGCCATGGTATGCATCGGCTTTCGACAGAAACTTTACCATCTTAAGCAGGTGGTTGGTTGCCGAATCTCTTGTAATCCATCCGCGATGGACTGCCACAATAGTAGCCATTATTCCGAATCCGGTGCCACCTGTAGTAACCACCTCATTTCCATAATCGAAAGCAACATTGCTTCTCTCGCGTGCCATTCCGCTTACCGGATGCGCAAAATCCCAGAAATATCTGAAAGTCTGTCTTTGCACAACATCAAGTAATTGATCATCGGTAAGTCCTTTCACTATTCCAACCGTTGGAATTGTATAGGGTGTGCCTGTTTGCAAGGTTTCCTGACCAAGAGCAGGAAAGACAAGACAGCAAAAAACCAGAGCTAAAATGTTTCTCATCGTTATGATTAGTTGTGTTTTAAGCAGTAAACAGGCAGAAACCTTTTTAGGTTCTAATCAACCTCAAAGTTAATCAAATAACCCCAATCATATGTGGATCGGGATAGAAATTAGATTGCCGGCATACTTTGTCATACTCATGTTTTGAATTAAAAGAAATTGATACTAATTTTACGATGCATAAAATTATTAATATGAAGCGTTGGTTGTTGGTACTCATAATTGCAATAATAAACCAGTGGAGTTATGGGCAATCTATTCAGGGAAAGGTGATTAGTGAGAGTGGTGAACCTATTCCATTTTCCACCATTTATGTTAAAGAACTTTCCTATGGCGCTGCAGCCAATGCAGAAGGAGAATTCAAATTGAATGTTCCGGCGGGTACTTACACCTGTGTTTTTCAGAGTCTTGGTTATCAACCATTAATCAGGGATGTTGAGGCAGGCGATGATAATCAGCAGATAAGCGTCACGCTGAGTCCAATGATTTATGACCTTAGTCCGGTAGAAATTTCAGGCAAACGTGAGGACCCTGCCTATGATGTCATGAGGCAGCTAATAGCACGGGCACCCGATCTTGCAAATATAATTGACCATTTTAGTGCAACGGTTTACATAAAAGGAACACTTCACGTTGAGTCAATTTCTCCGCTTATAAAACGACTTTCAGGTGATGAACTGGAGCAGTATCATATAGATGACGATAGCTGGTTCCTGCAGGAATCGGTAAATGAAGTCGAGTTCAAAGCACCGCGCACCACACGACAGAAGGTGGTTTCCATGAAGAGCAATTTTCCTGATATGGGAGGAGACCAATCACAGAATGCAGTGGGATTTATTTCGGGTAACATATACCGTCCCAATGGTTTTGGTGCTGCTTTTTCACCAATATATCCGGGAGCCTTTGTTTATTATAGGTACCGGCATGAGGGTACTTCCAAAGTGGGTGGCTATAAGATCCATAAAGTGGCAATTCTGCCGAAAGGCAAAGGTGCTCAATACGTTAAGGGTACATTGTACATCATTGACGGGCTTTGGTGCCTTAGCAGCCTTGAGATTTCTAAAGAAGAGCAGATGGGGGTGGGCCTTGACCTTTACCAGAATTATTCGCCGGTGAAGGACAGCGTTTGGATGCCTGTAAGCAACAGAATGAAGGTTGATGTGGACCTGCTTGGCATAAAAGGCTCGTTTGATTACCATTCCTCAATAAGGTACAATGAGCTTGAGATCAAGAAACCACGCACAATTGCTGCTGTTCAGGCTCCTGAGAAACCTCTCGCGAAGAAAGAAACCGAGTATTTCAGGAAATCGAAAGCAAAGATTGAAAGGAAAGAACAGAAGATCGCGAAGTTGTCGGGCAAAGAACTTTCTGACAGGGAAGCGTACAGAATATCAAGGCTCAAACAGCAACAATCGGCTATAAAACTGAAGGACTCCCTGAGATTCAATCATGTTTACACAGAGAATTTTAAGATTATTGTCGATAGCAGTTCAATGGTCCATGACACATCATACTGGAATGAGATTAGGCCTATTCCGCTGTCGGATAGTGAAATCGAGAGCATAAGAGTTTCGGATTCAGTAAGTGTTGCAGCCACCGATACTACCGGTAAGGAGATAGATAGCGGCTTTTCTTTTGGTAATCTGATTTTGGGCGGTGATCTCTACACGGATGATAACACTACATTCAGTACCAAAGGCGTTTTAAACCCATTCAGTTTGCAGTTTAATGTGGTCGACGGGCTAAAATTTCACACTCTTTTTACCCTTGAGCAAAAGATGCGTTCGGGAGGCGTATTATCGTTGCAGCCGATGCTGGGTTACGCTTTCGCACGAAAATCATTATACGGTGAAGCCCTGCTGCTTTACACTGCCGCCAATACGAATAAAATTGGCTTAAGATATGGCCACCAGACGGTGGATTACAATCCCGATGGAATTCATCCGTTTGAAAGTACAATTGAAGGATTGATATTCCGGGAGAATCCTGCAAGATTCTATCTTTCTGAATATGCTGACCTGGTAGGCAGTATAAAAATTGCCAGGGGATTACATCTCACACCCGGCTTATTCTTTTCAAGAAATGAGGCAATTGCAAACCACTCGGACTATTCAATATTTTTCAAAGACAGCAAGGACTTCCGGCCGAATGTGCCGGAACATAAGGACTATGTAATGGAGAGCCATCGGGATTTGTCGTTTGAATTAACTCTGAAATACAAACCCATCAGGTATTTTTATATAAAGGATGGGGTGGTGGTCCCATACGGAAACCTCAATGCCACGCCTGAATTTACATTAAGCTGGCGAAAGGGATTGACATTACTGGATACCGATTATGATCTGTTGTCGTTTAGTATTCAGCATAATATACCAATTGGTGGAAGGAATGAAATCAACTATAAGTTTGATGCAGGGTACTTTGTCAATACCGGATCAATGTGGTTTTCGCAGTTCAAACACTTTGAAAAGAGACCGCTGGTTGCAGGTATCAAAGAGTTCTATCCTTATTTCCTTATGCTCGACAGCTATCTCTTCAGCACTAACGAACATTATATTTCAGGCCACTTCCAGTACAAGTCACCATTTATCTTATTAAAGAGACTTCCGGTGCTGCGAAACAGGCTTTGGACCGAAAGTCTCTTTTGTAGTTATTTATACACACCCGAAACCAAGAACTACATTGAACCCGGGTATGGCATTGGCAATATGCTATACAACATAGGGGTGTTTGCAGGCTTCTCAGGACCGGAATTCATTCAGGCAGGAGTAAGACTGTCACTGAAAATATTTGGCACTAAAGAAATATCATTCTAACAATTATTTCTCAATCAACAGTTTGCAGGAATACCGCTCTGTATCAGTTATATAATTCAACATATACAACCCATCTTTAGCATCATTTAGCAGGGCTGATACAGGAATTTCATTGGTTCCTTTGGCAATAGCTAGTTTCGAGATCTCTCTGCCATAAATGTCATTGATAACCAAAGTGCCTGAAAACTGGTTACTGATGCTGAGATTCAGTACACCCTTGGTCGATACAGGATTCGGATAGACCGAAAGCTTCCTTGTTTCCTTATATTTTACTGCAATGTTACTAACTCCCAAACTGCCATCATTATTTATGTTCTGTGCATAAATATCGGAAGCATCCTTGCGATTATCCTCCCATGAAAGAATCCATTGGTCATACGCAAACCTGCTCATATCCATATGTATTTTAGT
Organism: uncultured Lentimicrobium sp.; assembly: GCA_964547915.1. GTDB lineage: Bacteria > Bacteroidota > Bacteroidia > Bacteroidales > Lentimicrobiaceae > Lentimicrobium. Next base: position 433 of record CAZJPP010000027.1, on the reverse strand, counting down.
AGAGTTTGCAGAACTTATGGTTGTGTACTCCGAAGGCCACACAAAGTTGCCATCCTTGTTAAGCTTTATCATCTTTATTTCCTGTGCAGCTGAATTGCCCTCATCATATAAAAGCACCATGTCGGCACCGGAAACATCTGCATCCCATGGTGTTACAACATCAGGGTACATCAGAGGTATGATCTCTTTTCCTGCATCGGTCCACATTCTCTCACCTGATGATGAAACCAACTGACCATAAATGCCCCTGTAATTCTGCAAGTCATCAGTCTCACTCCAATAAGCATAAATGTTATCAGATCCTTCAGGTAGAGCAAGGAAAGGTGTAAAATGGTGGTGGGAGCCCATGGTTGAAAGGTTTACACCATTGGCAGTCAAAGTGGGATTACCATCGGAATCAACATGCTGAACAAAAGCCTCAACCATCTGATCG
>CAZJPP010000026.1:0-31126 GCA_964547915.1 uncultured Lentimicrobium sp. | reverse complement strand
TGAATAATTCTTGCACCATTATTAACTGCATCTTCGATTGCAAGGGAAGTACGATAATCATCGTAATTCCATACGACACCTATACCGGAAGACTTAGCTGCAACTTTCTGAATCATAAGCGTTATCGGAGGCAATTCCGGATAATTTCCACCAGCTATTCCACATAAGCCATGTTGATTCCCTGTTCTGGCAGCTATAATTGAAGCTGCTTCAGTACCATGTGAAGCAAAGCCTGAGATTGGGTTTGTGTCATCGTTTTGATTCCAATAATTATAACCAAGCCCATTGTCTGGAGCGAAATCAGCGTCATCCCAATATAAACCGTCGTCTAGAATAGCAACTTTGACGCTAGGATGTCCAACACTTAGCTGCCAGGCATATGGTATTTCTGGATAATCCGGATTAAATGCAATCCTTGATCTTTTCAATTCCCAATAATCCCATACATGCTGATCATCAGGAATATTAGAATTAATAAGATAAGATGTCCCGATTCTGATATAGTTGAGTCCTGCTTTACTAATTTCTGCAATATTTGTCAAAGCATTGAAAGCATCTATAAAATTAATATGTTCAGGAGGAGTGAATGCTACCTTGCCGGAATTCATTCTTCTGTTAAATCCGAATCCTTGAGCATCTAAAATTTTCATACCTGCCTCTTCTCTAGAAGGTTTAAATGCAACCACAAAGATACTAGTATCAATAAGTACCGAATCATTCGGATACAATTCTATGTACCCCTGTCTTTCTTTTAAAATTTGATGCCCGCTTATATTATAGGTCACTTGTGCGCTAATTCCTATAGATAGCAAAAATATCATAGAAATTAGTAGAGATGTTCTTTTCATTTTGATAAATTTAGGATTTGTGAATAATTCTTAACGTAAGTTAATCTTGTCTGACAAATAGACTAATTCAATGTTTTAATTTATAGTATTCATCACTTGCTTTCACTTGGCAATACTCCTTCCCATTATTAGGAAGTCACTCAAAAGCCTTTTTAATCAAGAGCAAATTCCCCCTGCAATGTACCGTAATAATGTGTTAAAGTCAGGTGATATTCTCCGTTGGCTAAACCCATTTGAATAGAGTGAGTAACATTGTCTTCATATGTAGAGATGCACTCTTCAAATACGATGACTCCGTTTTCGTCTGTTACCGTAATGGTAAGATCTGATAAAGCAGCTGCAAGGTGTATTGATAATACACTACTTTCGATATATGCTGTAGGAGGGGCAGGTATACATGTCCGCGTTTTGCCATCTTTCCACACCCCTTCAGTTGGTATCTCATCTGCGCATAAGTTTAAGGAGGCGAGTTGAAAACCTGCAAAAAGAAAGGCAATAAGAAAATTGATCTCATAATTGGATTTTTTGAGTTTGGTTGCTCGTAAATTTACAATCCTAAAAATAATTATGCCAAGAAGTTTGGTACACATTTAGTACACATTTAGTACACATTTGGTACACAAATGGGCATTTAAGACGAAATCAATATAAAATAATGCTTTATGCTATTATAGATGTATTTTTTATTAAAACTATTTGCATCGAACTATCAAATTGATTCTCCTTAAATGAGGTATCTGGCTTTGCAGTTTTAGTGGTTTTTGTAAATTTATACCCGCCGACTTAAACACCTTCTGCAATGAGACTCTCCATACCGAAAGTAAGCTTGATGGCCTTGCACCTTATATTATTGATATGCTTTATCTATGCCTGTAGGAATGAAGGTAATCCTGTACTTTTGAAAGCTGAATCTCTGATGAGCTCACACCCCGATAGTTCATTATGGCTGCTAGAGAATTCAATTGAATCTGGTCAGTTATCCAAAGAGCAGAATGCCAAATGGTGCCTTTTGATTACCCAGGCACGCGATAAGAATTATGTTCTTCATACATCCGACTCGCTGATAAACATTGCTGCTGATTTTTTCACTAAAAGCGACAATCCCGACGAAAGGATGATGGTTTATTATTATTTGGCGCGTGTAAATGATGATTTGAAAAATGTAAAAAAGGCCCAGGAATTCTATCTTAAAGCATTGGAAACCGGAAACCCTATGAATTATTCTCTGCTGGCAAGAACGCACGCCAACGTGGGGCAGCTATATCTATATCAGAAGGCTACTGACATTGCTATGCCACATTTAATAGAAGCAGAGAAGTGTTACCGCGAGACAGATGAATATGGCAATCTATCGTATGTATTGCGCGATATAGGCAGACTATATTCATTGCGTACCCAATATGACAGTGCTACATTATATTACGAGAGAGCGCTGGTGTATGCAGATTCTTCAAGTAAAATATCAATCCTCATTGAATTGGCCAATACACTGGCAGACATTGATGAATATGTTGCAGCATCTGCCTATATGCAGAAAGCGATATCCTGTATGGTGGACCCAAATGATATTCATTTCATAAATGCTTCTCTTGGTAAATTGTATTACAAAGGTGGAAATACCGATTCCGCCCGCTATTATCTCTATAAAAGCATGGCATCTCCGAAACCTGAAACACGGGCGTTTTCTTATTATTATATCTACAAACTGGCAAAGAAGGAACATAGGTGGAAAGAGTACGCTTTGTTTCAGGAACGGTATGAGGATTTAAGGGATACTCTAACGAAACAGAAATATACTGCTGAAACACAGAGGTTGCAGCATCTTTATAATTATCAGCAAGCAGAGAATCGGGCAGCTCTGGTAAAACTGGATCATGAGATCGTATTAAGAAATAACATTATCCTTTCTCTTGGAATTGTAGTTCTAGCGGGTGCAATGACCGGCTATTACATTTATAACAGAGCTAGACAAAAACGAAGGAGGAAGATGCAGAATGAACTTTTCAGATCGTTCTCTAACAGGCAGACTTTGGATTGTATTGATCAGATAAGTTCTAACAGTCAAAGGATCTGTGAACTAGAGATAATGATCGGGGATAAGGCAATTAATAAAGATAAAGATGTCCTCGAATTGGAGAAAAAGTTGCTGGAGTTGGAAAATAAGCGAATATCAGGGATCATAGCCGAAAAGAAAGATAGAGAACAAAAACTTGAATCATCAGATATCCATAACTTGTTTATCAGAGGTACTATCGAAAAAATCACGGGTAATGATAAAGAAACCTACATGTCATTAATTGACGAAATTTATCCATTATTTAAAATAGGCATTCTTCATTTATGTCCGTCTATATCATCTGACGACCTGTTTATCTGCTATTTGATCAAAGTAAACATAAAAGCAGTCAGGATAACCCAGATCATGAACCTCTCTAAGCAAGCAATTTCAATGAAGAAGAAAAGGCTGGCATTAGCAATATTTGGCGAAAACGGCAGTCACCAGTCGTTGAATAACTTGATCGAGTCGTTGTAAGACATGACGGTTTAAGAGTCAATTCTCTTCTCTGTATTTTATCAAACAAGGTAATTAGGATATGTCAACTATGTTGTCATAGTTTAAAAAGAAAGATTATAATTCTTTCCTTAGGCGGGCAACAGGAACATTGAGCTGCTCCCTGTACTTGGCAACAGTGCGACGGGCTATATTATAACCTTTTTCCTTCAGGATATCTGTCAGCTGTTCATCGGTCAAAGGCTTTGCCTTGTCCTCAGCAGCTATGCAATCTGATAATATCTTCTTTATTTCTCTTGTGGATACTTCTTCGCCCGAGTCAGTTTGCATGGATTCAGAAAAGAAGCTTTTCAACAGGAATGTGCCAAAAGGCGTTTGAACATACTTGGAGTTTGCTACACGTGAAATGGTAGATATATCCAGACCAACTTTCTCGGCTATATCCTTAAGGATCATCGGACGCAGCTTAGTTTCATCTCCGGTCAGGAAATACTCCCTCTGATAATCCATAATGGCCTTCATGGTCACAAATAAGGTATGCTGTCTTTGTTTTATGGCATCTATAAACCATTTGGCCGAGTCAATCTTTTGCCTTATAAATTGTACCGCCTCCTTCTGACTATTCGATTTTGTCTTCGTTTCGGAATATGTCTCAAGCATATCGGTATAGCCTCTGCTTAATCTAAGCTCAGGCATATTGCGCGAATTTAACTGTAGTTCAAGTTCATCGCCCCTGTTGTATATAAAGAAATCGGGCATGATGTACTGGCTGCTTCTTGATCCCTCATCAAGCGAATTGCCCGGTTTTGGATTCAATTTCAGAACTTCGTTAATGGCATCCCTAAGCTCTTCATCAGTAGCTTTGGTTTTCTTTGTTATCTTGTCATAATGCTTTTTTGAAAGCTCATCGAAGAAATTATCAACCAGTTCGGTCGCCAGTTCAACAGCGGGATTCTGTTCCTTGCGTCTTAATTGTATAAGCAGGCATTCTCTGAGATCGCGGGCACCTACACCGGCAGGATCAAACTCCTGCACTATCTTCAACAACCGCTCAATCTCTTTTATGTCGGTTATGATATTTTGCGTGAATGCCAAATCATCTACCATTGCCGATAAATCGCGGTTTAAATAACCCGATTCATCAATATTTCCGATTATATAGGTAGCTATTTTCTGCTGCCTTTCGTCTAAGACCCTCAGTCCAAGTTGCGACACTAGTACTTCGTGAAAGCTGGCACCTGATGCATATGGAATTTCACGGCGTTCTTCATCGGGACTTGTATTGCCTGAATTTAAACGATATGCAGGTATATCATCATCATCGAGATAATCGGTTATATCAAAATCATCACGCTCTTTCTCTAATTCAGCAACAGGATCTGTTTCGGTATCGGTAAACTCTTCCTGGTCAGATGACAATTCAGGATCACTGGCATCTTCAAGTGCCGGATTTTCCTCAATTTCCTGCTTAATTCGCTGCTCAAGGGCAATGGAAGGAATCTGCAGCAACTTCATCAGTAATATTTGCTGAGGTGACAGCCTTTGTAATAATTTTTGCTGAAGTTTCTGACTTAACATACGATTCTCTTCCTATCTTCTTTGAATAACAATCTTTATTCTTAATCCTCTTTAGCAGGTAATTGTAATACTATAACGCTTCAATTTCTAAAAATATTCTTTTAAAATTCGGCATTTTGAGGTGTCCTGGGGAACGGCATAACATCGCGAATGTTTGCCATTCCGGTAACAAACAAGACTAATCGTTCAAAGCCTAAACCAAATCCACTGTGTGGTGCTGTGCCAAATTTACGTGTATCGAGATACCACCACATATCCTTCTCGGGAATGTGTAATTCAGTTATCCTCTTGTGCAGTTTGTCGTAATTCTCCTCTCGTTGTGATCCTCCAATGATTTCACCAATCCTGGGGAACAACACATCCATTGCTCTTACCGTTTTACCGTCATCATTCTGCTTCATATAGAATGCTTTGATTGACATTGGGTAGTTAGTGAGAATAACCGGTTTTTTGAAATGCTGCTCAACAAGGTATCTTTCATGCTCACTCTGTAAATCGGTACCCCAATCAACAGGGAATTCGAACTTCTTACCCGATGCTATCAGAATTTCAACTGCTTCGGTATAATCAAGGCGCCTGAACTCATTGTTGACCACAAATCTCAATCGTTCAATCAGTTCATTGTCATACATTTTATTCAGGAACTCCAGATCGTCGTAACAATTGTCGAGCGCATAGTTAACGAGGTACTTAAGAAAGTCTTCGGCAAGGTCCATGTTATCATTGATATCATAGAAAGCCATTTCAGGTTCAATCATCCAAAATTCGGCCAGATGGCGCGGAGTATTGGAGTTCTCTGCTCTGAATGTTGGTCCGAAGGTGTAAATATTTGACAACGCCATTGCTCCCAGTTCACCTTCAAGCTGACCTGAAACAGTAAGGTTTGTTGGTTTACCAAAGAAATCCTGGGCATAGTCAACCTCACCCTGAGGTGTTAAAGGAGGATTCTTACTATCGAGAGTAGTAACTCTGAACATGGCACCTGCGCCTTCGGCATCCGAACCTGTAATTATGGGAGTATGTAAATAAAAGAAACCGTGATTGTTAAAATATTTATGGATTGCAAATGACATAGCGTGCCTTATTCGCAACACTGCCCCAAAAGTGTTGGTACGTGGGCGCAGATGGGCAATTTCACGCAGGAACTCTAAAGTATGTCCTTTCTTTTGCAGAGGATAGGTTTCAGGATCTGCGGTTCCGTAAACTTCAATTTCCCTTGCCTGAATCTCAACTGCCTGTCCTTGTCCGGGTGATTCAACTAATGTTCCGTTTACGGAGATGCATGAACCCGTTGTGATAAGTTTTATAGTTTGGTCATCGAATGATGTAAGATCGACTACAATTTGGATGCTGTGAATAATTGAACCATCGTTGAGTGCAATAAAGGCAACATTCTTATTGCCTCGTTTTGTTCGCACCCAGCCTTTTAAATTTACTACCGAACCAACACCTATAGTCTTCCAGTCGCGAAAAATTTCAGCTATTCGTATTCTCTTCAAAGGTTCCATCAATATCCTGATTTTCTTGTTTTACTTGTTAACAGTCACAAGCCGCTTCTACCGGCTCCCGATTGGCAAAGTTAAGAAAAATGTGTTAAGGATTCCGTATACCGACGCCAAGGTATCTTTTACTAATTTTGCTAAAAATAATAAGATGGAGTTTACACCGCTGAATCAATGGGTAGCTTTTGATGAAAAGCCCTTGATAATTGCCGGGCCATGCAGTGCTGAAAGTGAGGAGCAGATAATGGAAACTGCAAGGCAGATTTCTGCTATTCCTCAGGTAAGAGTATTCAGAGCAGGGCTATGGAAACCCCGTACCCGTCCGGGAGGTTTTGAAGGTGTGGGAAGTGCCGGGTTAAAATGGCTGGCCCGGGTTAAAAGAGAAACAGGGCTATTAACAACTGTTGAAGTGGCCAGGCCCGAGCATGTTGAGTTGGCTGTAAAAGAGGGCGTTGATATATTATGGATCGGAGCACGAACTGTTGTTAATCCATTCTCTGTGCAAGAGTTATCAGAAGCTTTATCAGGAATCGATATACCATTGCTTATAAAGAACCCGGTAAATCCGGATTTAAAATTGTGGATAGGCGCAATTGAACGCCTTGCTGCAACAGGTCATACGAAGATTGCTGCCGTTCACAGGGGATTTTCACAACTCGAAAAGTCGGGTTACCGGTATCCGCCATTGTGGGAGATTCCTATTGACCTGATGCGCCTTATGCCCGGTTTGCCTGTAATATGCGACCCAAGTCACATTGGAGGTTGTGCTTCTATGGTGCAGGGTATTTCGCAGCATGCTCTCGATCTGGAAATGCAGGGGCTAATGATTGAAACCCACATTGATCCGGTTCATGCATTAACCGATCAAAAGCAACAGGTTACGCCGCAAGCACTTAAAGCCATTACCGAAAACCTGGTAATAAGGGAACCTAAAGGAACTTATGAATTTGAGAGAAATCTTGAAGCCCTGCGTCGTGATATTGACTTTATTGACGATCAGATGCTGCAATTGCTAACGAAGCGAATGGAGATAGCTCACGAGATGGGAATTTATAAAAACGAGCACAACATCACAATACTTCAGATAGCCCGGTGGAAGGAGCTTTATTCCGACAGACTTAACAAGGGTACCCGAATGGGTTTGAACAGTAAATTTTTGAGTGATATGCTGAAATTACTGCATGAAGAATCGATCAGAGTCCAGACAGATGTGTTGAGAGAAAATGAAAATTTAAAGCAAGTAGATGATAGAAACCAAGATATTGCCTGAGAAGGTGGTCCTGATTGGACTAATCACTCAAAGACAGGATGAAGACAGAGTAAAGGAAACTATGAATGAACTTGCCTTCCTGGTAGAAACAGCAGGGGGCATCCCGGATAAAAGATTCGTACAAAAACTTGAAAAACCCGATTCAAGAACATTCATAGGTTCAGGTAAATTGCAGGAAGTTAAAGAGTACATTATAGTTGAAAACATTGGCACTGTGGTTTTTGACGATGAATTGGGTCCTTCGCAATTAAGAAATATCGAAAGAGAATTACAATGTAAAATACTCGACCGAACCAATCTTATACTTGATATTTTTGCCCGAAGAGCACGTACCGCTACTGCCCGAACACAGGTTGAACTGGCTCAGTATGAATACCTTTTGCCACGGTTATCGAGGATGTGGACTCACCTGGAGAAACAAAGAGGGGGAATTGGTATGAGAGGTCCCGGTGAAAAGGAAATTGAGACTGACCGCCGTATTATACGCGACAGGATTACACTTCTGAAAAAGCAGCTTGAGACAATTGACAAACAGAAAATAACCCAGAGAAGCGGCCGTGAAAAAATGGTCAGGGTAGCTTTAATAGGATATACTAATGTAGGCAAATCAACCATGATGAATTTGCTGAGTAAATCGGAAGTTTTTGCTGAAAATAAGCTGTTTGCCACGCTTGATACCACAGTTCGCAAGGTAGTGATTGAAAATCTTCCGTTTTTACTTACTGATACTGTTGGCTTCATCAGAAAATTGCCCCATGGCCTTGTAGAATCTTTCAAATCGACACTCGATGAGGTAAGAGAGGCCGACCTGCTGATGCATATTGTTGATATTTCGCATTCAGATTTCGAAGATCAGATAAAGGTGGTTAGCCAGACTCTGGCTGAAATAAATGCAGCTGATAAACCTGTATTGATGGTATTCAATAAAATTGATGCATACCGGCATATTGAGCCTGAAGAAGGCGATTTAAGGGAGCCGGGGCCTGAGAACATTTCACTTGAAACCTTAAAAAAAACCTGGGTGGCAAAGGTTAATGCGCCTGCCATTTTTATATCGGCACGACAAAAGCAGAATATCGAAGAGTTGAAGCAAAGGCTTTATGATCAGGTGTATGCAATCCACATAAAACGTTTTCCATACAACAAAATGCTCTATTAAAATAATTAGTAAATTAGCCACATAAACTAATAGGTCGGAGCCATGAAAGATATTATTGTTGCTATTGATTTTTCACAGGGGTCATTGCATGCTCTTGATTATGCCATAGAATTCGCCAATTACCTCAAAAGCAACCTCATGATGGTGTGGGTTAACAATCAGCTTGTAGCCGAAACTGTATTGGGTGCTGAGGCAAATCAGTACCGCGATGAGGCAGTAAGATATTTTGATGAAATTATTAAGGACAAGAAAGATCGTCTGCTTCATGGCAAACTTACTTATAAACTGAAAAGAGGTAAGGTTTATCAGGAGATAGCCTCACAGTCCAAAGCTATCAATGCATCTATAATTATTGCCGGAACACATGGTGTAACGGGTTATGAGGAATTCTGGATTGGCAGCAACGCTTATCGTATTGTTTCGTACGCTCCCTGCCCTGTTATTACAGTAAGATACGACTTCAAAATAAAGCCCGAAGGCGTGAAAACTATTGTTCTTCCTCTTGACAGTTCAGCCGATACACGTCAGAAAATACCTTTTGCATCATTAATTGCCAAAGAGTTTGATGCTGACATTCATTTGCTTTCAATTTATTCAACCAATTTGAAGTCGATGAACAGGAGAGTTGACAACAGTGTGATTATGGCCCAAAAATATCTTAAGGATGCCGGCGTTAGATTTTCTATTACGAACCTTAAAGCTGAAAACATAACAAACTCAACACTCCAGTATGCTAATGAAGTCGATGCCGACCTTATAGCTATTATGACTGAACAGGAAACTAATGCCAACAATATACTCCTGGGACCATTTGCCCAGCAGATGGTTAACCATTCGAGCATACCGGTTCTTAGCATTCAGCCAAGAGAAATTTATGAAATATCTACAAGATAACTCTTATGACTCGTTTACTCTCAATTTTAACTCTTGTAATTCTTTCAACTCCTTTGATGGCTCAACATGGGCATCTTGAAGTGGTACAGGATTCAAGAGTTGAAACCCTTATTGAAAAAAATATCTTTCTGAACCGGCATAACTACTCGATGGCAGGATGGAGAATCCAGATATTCTTTGATGCAGGTGCGAATTCCAAGCGTAAAGCTACCGAAGCTCTTAGAACTTTTAATGAACAGTTCCCTGAAACGGAGGCCTATTTGTCGTTTAAAGAACCTTATTACAGGGTAAGAGTTGGCGATTTCCGCTCACGCCTTGAGGCTGAGGGATTCCTTAAAAAGCTCCATGGATATTATCCCAGCGCGTTTGCGACAAGCGATTTCATAAACCCTCCTCCGCTTTAACATTGTTAGCAATCAATTACTGTGTAGGAATTCTTGATTATTGCCGAAAAAAATTGTTGATTTTACTGCGAAAAATCACTATATTAGCATAATCAAATTTCAGACTTATGAAAACAATACTGTCAGCAATTGATTTCTCGGATTGTTCCATCAATGCACTTGAACATGCCATCTCAATAGCAAAAGCATCAAAATCAAATTTGCTGATGATATGGGTAAATAATCCGAATACCACCAAAACGATTTTGTCATCCGATTTATCTGATGATCTCCTCGAAGAAGTAGAACATCAGTTTACCCGGTTAATCACCAAATACAGTCACGACCTGACAGATACGAAGATTGATTATATCATCCGTGAAGGAAAGGTTTATAAAGAAGTTGTTAATCAGGCTAATGAGTCGGATTCCTGGCTAATAGTTGCAGGTACTCATGGCTCCTCGGGTTTTGAAGAGTTGTGGATTGGAAGCAATGCAAACAGAATAGTAACTGCTGCCAGTTGCCCGGTAATTACAATCCGATCAGGCATTAGTATTGAACGGCATTTGAAAAAGATAGTGATGCCTATTGACAGCACCCCGGAAACAAGGCAAAAGGTTCCTTTTACATGTGATCTTGCTGCAATGTTTGATGCCGAGATACATATAGTTACAATGCTGACTACCGGTGTTGATCAGGTGCGAAACCATGTTCGCAGCTACACACGGCAGGTAGGAGAGTATTTGAAGAAAAATAATGTGAAGTATGTCAATGTCGAAGTGGAAGCCGACAATATATCGGATGCTGCAATTGAGTATGCCACGAAAATCGACGCTAACCTTATTTCTATAATGACCGAGCAGGAGAAGACAGCCACAAACATTTTCCTTGGTCCGTATGCTCAGCAAATGGTGCACCACTCTCCTATCCCCGTTCTCAGCATTCATCCATTTGAAATTCCCATTTCACTGGGTCTTTAAGGCTGATTCATTGCTGATAACGAATTATTGACTAATTTTGCACCTACCCTGGTTGTTTGGGACTCACTTTTCTATATGAATAAGAATCTTAATGCTTCATCCGAACAGTTAACCTCTACCGAGCGTGAGCTGGAAAAGGTACTGCGACCATCGGATTTTACTGATTTCGCGGGACAGCAGGGTGTTGTTGATAATCTTAAGGTATTCGTTAAAGCAGCCCGCAAAAGAGGTGAGTCGTTAGATCATGTATTATTGCATGGCCCTCCGGGATTGGGCAAAACCACATTATCCAATATTATTGCCAATGAGCTTGGTGTTAATATGAAGCTTACATCGGGGCCTGTTCTTGATAAACCGGGAGACCTTGCGGGTCTTCTTACAAATCTTGAACCCAATGATGTGTTGTTTATTGATGAAATTCACCGCCTGAGTCCCATTGTTGAAGAGTATCTGTATTCAGCGATGGAAGACTTCAGAATAGATATAATGATTGAGACAGGGCCCAATGCCCGTTCTGTTCAGATTTCCCTGAATCCTTTCACTCTAATCGGGGCAACCACACGCTCGGGATTACTCACTGCTCCGCTAAGATCACGATTTGGTATCAATGCGCGTTTAACTTATTATGATGCCCTGACCCTTCAGCATATTATTGAACGTTCGGCAGGCATATTAAGGGTTAACATCACCCATGAAGCAGCAAACGAAATTGCACGAAGAAGTCGTGGCACCCCACGTATTGCAAACCTGCTGCTTCGCAGAGTAAGAGATTTTGCCCAGATTAAAGGCAACGGTTCAATTGATCTTGCAATTGCACAATATGGTTTGCAGGCCTTGCAGGTTGATAAAAACGGACTCGACGAAATGGACAACAGGATATTGTCGACAATAATTGAGAAATTTAAAGGCGGCCCTGTTGGACTAACAACAATAGCCACTGCTGTAAGTGAGGACCCGGGAACTATTGAAGAGGTTTATGAACCTTTCCTTATACAGGAGGGTTATCTTATGCGAACTCCGAGAGGTAGGGAGGTTACTGCTCTTGCATTTAAACATCTTGGAAAAATAAAGCCCGGTTCACAACCCGAGCTTCTGTTTTAAGAATACCATAGCCCTGATACTTCAAATAATGTAACATTCTGCAATATGAATAGTATTGAACTTAGTAAGCTTATCAGACAGGAAGCTGCAAGATTAGGATTCAGTAATTGCGGAATTGCAAGGGCACGCCGACTCGATGAACATGAGCCACGATTGGTAGAATGGCTGCAGAAAGGCATGCACGGGAAAATGCAGTACATGGAGAATCACTTTGAAAAAAGACTTGATCCCCGAAGACTTGTTGATGGTGCCAAAACAGTGATTTCACTGATGCTGAACTACTATCCCGGCTCTTTTAACTCAACTACTTCATTAAGAGTTTCGAAATATGCTTTGGGCATAGATTACCACTTTGTAATTAAAAACAAGCTATTTAACCTCGTAAATGCAATTCAAGAGATAACCGGCGAATTTAATTTCAGAGTGTTTGTTGATTCAGCTCCAATGCTCGACAGAGCGTGGGCTGTTGAAGCAGGAATAGGTTGGATAGGTAAGAATTCAATGCTTATAAGCAGACGTAACGGATCATTTTACTTTCTTTCAGAAATTGTATGTGATCTCGAGCCTGAATATGACCTGCCGTTTGGCGGAAGCTATTGCGGTGATTGCACCCGTTGTATTGATGCATGCCCTACCGGTGCTATTACAGGAGGCAAACTTATAAATGCAAACAAGTGCATCTCGTATCTGACTATTGAGTTGAAGGACGAAATAAAAAATCAATTTGACGGAAGATATAAGGATTGGATCTTTGGGTGTGACATCTGTCAGGATGTATGTCCATGGAATCGCTTCTCAATAAAACATTCGGTGCCTGAGTTTGAACCATCGGGTAATTGGACGGAATGGACTGCCGGCGACTGGAATATGATGGATAAACCACTTTTTAATAAGCTGTTTGGCAAGTCGGCACTCCAGAGGGCCGGCTTCAGTAAGTTAAAAAATAACATTACTTTTGCAGCTCAAGAAAACTAAAATAATGGACAATACAAGTGCCACAAAAACTGCTGTTGTGGAAACAGTAGTTTGTTCGGAGATAGGTAAACTGGAGGGTGTGATTCTGCATACTCCGGGTAGTGAGGTAGAAAATATGACTCCTGATACTGTGCAGAAAGCACTCTACAGTGATATACTTAACCTTGAAGTAGCTTCACATGAGTACAGGCAGTTTAAATGCGTGCTAGATAAATATACTACGACTTATCAGGTTCGCGACCTTTTGAAAGAGGTTCTGCAGAATGAAAAAGTTAAGATTGACCTCGTGCACAAGATTTGCGACCATGAAAAGATTGGTAAGCTAAAAAACAGTATGCTGGAAATGAACTCAGATAACCTGACTACAGCACTGATTGAAGGCATTGAGCTTACCCGCGATAATTTGTCGAAGTTCCTTAGTAAAGACCGCTTTGAACTGGAGCCGCTTCACAACTTCTTTTTTACCAGAGATGCCTCAATTACTGTTGGTAATGAGGTATTGATAAGCAAGATGGCCAGCAAGGTACGTGACAGGGAGTCGCTTATCATGGAATCGATCTTCGACTACCATCCTTTATTAAAAACCACAACGGTCAATCCTCAGTCAAGTAGGAATATATGCAAGGAATTCAGCTTTGAAGGAGGTGATTTCATTGTTGCCCGTGAGGATATTTTATTGATTGGAACAGGTTTGCGTACAACTCCCAAAGGCATTGATTTTATTATCGATCACTACAGGCATAAAGGTGGAGTTAAACATCTTATTGTTCAGGAACTACCTTATGAGCCCGAATCATTTATACATCTCGATATGGTTTTCACGTTTATCGACAATAATATGTGTATGATTTACGAGCCTTTGATTATGTACTCAAGTCGCTTTCTCACAATACATATTACCATTGATAACGGAAAGGTTAAAATAAAGGAAGAAGAAAATATACCGGGTGCACTTGAAAAGCTTGGGATGAAAATTGATTACATTTGTTGTGGCGGTAGCAAAGACACTGTTATTCAGGAACGTGAGCAATGGCATAGTGGCGCTAACTTCTTTGCCCTGGAACCCGGTAAAATTATTGGGTACGGAAGAAACATAAATACCATTGATGCTTTAAATCAAAATGGGTTTGATGTTGTTAGAGCAAAAGATATTATGAATGGAATTGATACTGTTGAAAATCATAAGAAATGTGTAATAACCATTGAAGGTGCGGAACTATCGAGAGGCGGCGGCGGATGCCGTTGCATGACAATGCCTGTAAAAAGGGCTCCTCTGTTATGAATCTAATACAATGACAACACATAACATTTCATATATACATTACCTATGCAAAAACTAATTAAACTATTAGCTATGGGAATCTTAACAGGTTCACTTTTAACCGGGGGTAATTCAATAGCACAAAACCCTGCTGTTGGAGACTTTAAGGTTGAATATGAAAAATATCAACTCGACAATGGATTGCAGGTAGTTCTGCATCAGGATCATTCCGATCCGATTGTCTCAGTTGCAATTCTTTACCACGTGGGGTCCGGTCGTGAGAAACCGGGTAAAACAGGTTTCGCTCATTTCTTTGAACATATGTTATTCCAGAGTTCTGAAAATGTTGGAAAAGGTGTATTCTTCAAGAAGATCGATGATCTGGGTGGAACATTTAACGGTGGCACATGGAGTGATGGAACCGTGTACTATGAAGTTGTTCCAAAGGATGCTCTCGAAAAAATCATGTGGATGGAGAGTGACCGTATGGGATTTCTGATAAATACCGTGACCCAGGGAGCTCTCGACAGAGAGAAGGACATTGTTATTAACGAAAAGCGCCAAAGAGTTGACAACCAGCCTTACGGCCATGCTGATTATGTTCTTGACAAAAACCTTTATCCCGCAGGACATCCGTACTCATGGCAGGTAATTGGCTCAATGGATGACTTGAGAAGCGCAACTCTCGATGACGTTAAGGAGTTCTACGATAAGTATTACTGCGTTAACAACGCCACTATGGTAATTGCCGGTGATTTCGACAAAGCCGAAGTAAAGACAATGGTTGAGAAGTACTTTGGTGAGTTTCAACCCCGCCAGAAGGCTGAAAAGCTTGGTCCTATGCCTGCGAATCTGAAAGCTACCAAGATGTTTTATCATGAAGACAACTTTGCACGTTTACCTGAGCTAACAGTTGTAATTCCAACCGTAGAACTGTATCATCCCGATTCATATGCACTGGAAGTCTTAGCCGATTTATTAGCCGAAGGCAAGAAAGCTCCTCTTTATAAGGAAGTTGTTGAAAAAAGAAAATTAGCTCCAAATATCCAGGTTTATAATTACTCCCTTGAACTGGCAGGAAAATTCACTCTCTCAGTTCAGGCGTTTGAAGGAACCAGCCTCGACAGCGTAATGGATGCAATTAATGAAGGTTACAGGCAATTTGAACTCAACGGTTTCTCAGATAGTGACCTGCAAAGGATAAAGAACATGAGGGAAACTTCATTCTATAACAGCATCTCAAGTTTATTGGGTAAATCATTCCAGCTCGTTCAATCCAACGTGTTTGGCGGAGATCCCGGCAGAATGATTGATGATGTTAAGAAACTCAACGCGGTTACAAAAGACGACGTGATGAGAGTTTATGAAAAGTATATAAAAGGCAAACCTTTCGTTTCAACAAGCTTTGTTCCAAAAGACCAGGTTAACCTTGCGCTTAAAGGCTCTGTTAAAGCAGACGTTGTTGAAGAATCGGTTGAGACAGGTGCTGAATCTACCGATGCAGTTATTGGTGAAGAAGCATATGAAAAAACCAAATCAGCATTCGACAGAAGCATTGAACCTGGTTTAGGCCCTGAACCTTTGCTCTCGACTCCTAAAATTTATACCGAGGAACTTAAAAACAATCTTTCCATTTATGGTATTGAAAGTCACGAACTTCCACTTGTACAGTTCAGCTTCAGATTAAAAGGCGGACAATTGCTTGAAACACCTGATAAAGCCGGTGTGGCTAAGCTTCTTGCCGATATGATGATGGAAGGTACACGTGATATGACTCCCGAAGAACTTGAGGAAGCTATTGGTCAGCTGGGTGCTAGGATTTACATCAATTCATCGTCTGAGTTTTTCACCATAACAGCTAATTGCCTATCACGCAATTATGAAAAAGTGCTCGCATTGGTTGAAAAAATCATTCTTGAGCCTCGTTGGGATGAAACCGAATTTGCTCGTCTGAAACAAGCTTCACTGAGCAGTATTATTCAGCGTGAAGCTAATCCTGCTGCCGTAGCAAGTAATGTGTTCTATCGTAAGCTATATGGTGACGGACACATCCTTTCATTGCCGGGCGTTGGAACATCCGCTACAGTTGAAAAACTCACTATTGATGATCTGAAGGATTATTATAACAAGGCTTTCTCACCTTCAGTCACTAATTTCCATATTGCAGGTGATATAAAGAAAGATGTTGCTGTTAAATCCTTAAACAGATTTGCTGAAAGATGGAAGGTTAGCAATGTTGCTTTCCCTGAATATCCGATAGCTAATGGCATTGACAAACCTGCTCTTTACTTTATTGATATCCCCGATGCAAAACAATCGGTTATTATGATCGGATCATTGACTGTTCCAAGAAATCACCCCGATTACTTCCCTGCTTCATTTGTGAACTATAAACTGGGTGATGGTTCAGGTGCCCGCTTATTCCAGGTATTGCGCCTTGAAAAAGGATACACTTACGGTGCTTATTCTTACCTCATGCCACGTATGAGTGAGGGTCCATTCGTTGCAAGTTCAAACGTACAGTCAATGTTTACTCTCGAGTCGGTTAATCTGTTCAAAGATATTCTTGCCAGCTATGGAAATGATTATACCGAACAGGATTTACAGACCACTCGTGATGCCATGATTAGAGGCAACGCCGGTAAATTTGAAACTATCGGTAACCTTATGGGAATGCTTCAGGATATAAGTTCATTCAACCTGCCTGCCGATTATGTAAAACAGGAAGAAATGATTGCAGGCCAGATGACTCTTGAAAAATCAAAGAGCATATACCAAAAATATATTAAACCTGAGAAAATGATTTACGTTGTAGCCGGTGACGCCCGTACTCAGTTTGAGAGATTAAAGGACGCCGGACTTGGAGCACCTGTTATGCTTGACAAGCAAGGTAATCCGATTGTGAAATAAGTTTCATCTTAATGAATAAAAAAAGCCTCCCTTTCAGGAGGCTTTTTTTATTGATCTACCGTCCGGCAATACGTTGCAGGTAATCTTCCACACTTTTTTCGAGTTCACCGACCGTTCCGTTGTTCATAAAAACATGATCGGCCATTTTCATGCATTCTCTGATGTTTTGATTATTGGGATTAGAAGAGTCCATCTCCCTCTTCTCATTTTCAAGAAACGTTTCAAATGAGATGCTGTCGGTTTCGGAGTTTCTAATCAGAATCCTTTCATAGCGTAAATGCGCATCTGCATCCACTGCAAGTAAGATAAAATTGTCCTTACTGCGTAAGGATTGTACTTCGCCCGGTGTTCTTATGCTTTCGATAATGCAGTTTTGGTTGCTTAGTGCAGCCTTCTTATATAGTTCATCGATTATAAAAGATGGCGAATTATGAGCCCTAAGGCTATTTGCAACAACAACCATCGAGTCGCGGTTTACCTCAAGTCCCTGCTTATTGATTTCGTCAATAAGGAAGGACCTGACAGATAAGTGTTGAAATCCCTTATTATTTATGAGGTAATTAACTATTGTACCTTTGCCTGCACCTAATGTGCCTGTTATTCCAATTATAAGCATGCCTGTGAAGTGATTATTTTAAAGCTTTAAGAGCTTCACTTGCAGCCTGTAAAGTAGGTTGAATTGATATTTCACTGCCAACAGCATTTTTCATCCACACCTGTGGAACCAGTCGGCCCTGAGTATACATTCTCTGGAATTCATCAGCAAGTGATTTGCCCTTAACCTGTTGCTCTATTTGAAAATCAATAAGATGTCCCATGGGATAGTTCGACAGGTAAAGAGGATTATCAATCATGTGTGAGTAGACTGCAAGAATAGGCTCATCTGTTCCACCCAGTATTCCTGCATAATATTTATTCCATACTTCTTTTGCAGCAGCTATAACGGCTTCTTTTAGTTGTGAAGGAGTGGCATCAGGATTTGCATACATCCATTTCCACACTTTCATGTCGACCAGTGAAACTCCCATAATTTCATAGCTTCCCCAGAAATTATCGAGTGCCATCATATGGTCTTTCAATGGATCGGTATTAGGCATTCCCAGAAGTTCAAGATCTCTTTTCTGAAACAAGAATGCCACTGCCTCGGTAAATGATGTGTTTGGAACGCCATTGAGCATATAATAATCAACATCATTCATTGTTATGGTTTGCTCAACATTGTGTCCGAATTCGTGAACAGCAATATTATATCCCTTATAGTCCATTCCCTTTTCGCCAATGCGGGTTCTGAGGTGGGCGACATCGTTTTTCATTTCAGCTCCCCATGCATGACCTGCACCTCTTGAAGCATCAACTACCACAAGTGAAGTAATTTCTTCAGCTTTCTTCTTATCCCATCCAAGCTTTGTAAGGATTACAGGTAATTCAGCCTGGAATGCCTTGGTGTTGGGGAATTTCTTTGAGGTTATTGCAGTGAGTTCTTCTTCGGGGACTCCACCACGTGATTTAAATCCGTTATACCAGATATCAAATGGTTCGAGTTTACGTCCTAACTGCGAGCTGATATATTTAGCTACTTCTTTTACCTGTGGTGATGATACGAATTCAGTAAACAGCCTTTCTACATCCTCCTGAGGAATTTCCATTCCCTCCTCAAAAGCTCTGTCAATGTACGTTGGAAGATTAGGACTGTATTTGTCAATCTTCCTCATGGCATGGAAGTTAGCCAGCAAAGTAGCGTAGCGGTTATCGGGCTCACTTTTAAATGAGGCTTCTTTTCCGTCCTTGTAGATCTTATTAACGCGGGGATCCCATGTATATGCATCGCTGTTAATCACTTCTGATGGAATGCTCTGGTCAATGATTCTCTTCATTACATCATATATCATCTTCTGTTTCTCAAGTCCATTGCTTACTGCATAGTTTGATTTAAGTTCATCGCGTAAGCCCCAGTGGGTAATGAGTTTCATATCAGTCGGGAACATTGTCTTTCCCTTGGTATTCAGCAGGTTTCCCATGTAAATGTTATAATCGGAAATATAAGCATCAGCTTTTGTTAAAGTTTCTGATACACTGAGGATAACGGTAGCAGGAACCCGTGCAGTAAAGCGGTCGCCCATACGTGCGTAGGCCCAATCTTTACGTGACCAGGTAGTGCCGTGTTTTGTCTTCTCTTCAAGACTATAGTATGGGAAATTCAGAGCTGTAAGGAAGGCAATTTTATTATTGAAAAAATCATCGTCAATATGAGCTGAAGCATCGTAACTTCCAAACATCATATCAACAGCATCAATTTCAGGCCCTTCGAGTTGCAGCGGCTCTTTCAGCAATACATCCATTTTATGAAAATAGCCTGAAAAAATCTCAAAATTACGTTCCAGCTTACTATATAATTTTTCGAGTGAAGCATCATCAGCTATAAAATTCTCAAGACAAAATGCTTCGAATTCAGCAGGAGTGCCGTCACTTTCTCTCCAAAGACTGCCGGCTTGGGTAACACCTCTTTCAATTCTGAAAGCTGCATCCTGTCCGTACTTACTAATCAATTGCTTTTTCACTTGTTCCATAACGGTTTTTTCTATGTTCATCTTTTCGGCAACTGTTTGTGCATTCAGATTGCAGAAGCATGACAGCGACAGCAACAACACGATGAATGTCACCAGAGTACTGATCCTTTTCATAAAATATGATTTTTGTTTATGCAAATGTAAATCTTTCTGTCCTGTTTCTGACCACTTAATGACAAAGAATGCAAACGTATGCAGACAGGCTAAACATCAAAACTGATTTTGAATTGTTATCTTTGTTCTTTAAAAAAATAATATGTTCAGAGATGAAACGGGGAATCGACCCACACAAAAGATATTTACTGAAGTACCACCAAAATATGATTTGCTTAACAGGGTTCTGACTCTCAATCTTGATGAAGGCTGGAGGAAAAAGACGGCAGGTGAAATTTTCAAAAACAATCCGGGTACAATTCTCGACTTATGTTGCGGAACGGCTGACTTAACGATGCACCTGGCTGAAAGATCAGATGAAAATACAAGGATATACGGACTTGATTTCAGCCATACAATGCTGGAACGTGCTAAGGAAAAGGTTGCAGTTTTTGGTGATGGTAAGGTGCAACTTGTGCAGGGAGATGCCGGAAATATGCCTTTCGAGAGCAATTTCTTTGATTCGGTGGGTATTTCATTCGGATTCAGGAATCTTACATTCCAAAATCCTGACGCACAATTACATATTAGCGAAATCTACAGAGTGTTAAAGCCCGGTGGCCGCTTTGTAATTGTTGAAACCAGTCAGCCTTCAAATCCCGTTATTCGGTTTTTCTACCATTTATATCATAAACTGATTACTGCACCGATAGGTGGTTTAATATCGGGCAACCGAGAAGCATATAAATACCTGGCATATTCGGCCAACAATTACTACTCCTTGTCTCAATTGTCGAAGCTATTAGAGAATGCAGGGTTCAGGAAGACTCAGGGTATACCTCTGATGCTTGGGGCAGCCGCGATAATGATTGCCGAGAAATAGATTTCTCAGATTATCATCATAAACACACCAAATACTATCATCCCTACAGAGTACCATTCCCGCACAGGATTCTCAGCCTTCTGTATGTCGTAACCTGCAAGTATGCGCGGTCCAATGAAGGCTCCAACCATGGTGCCAAAGGTTAAGAGATAAACTAATGTAAGGTCAATCATACCAACCAGGAAATGGGCACCGAGTGCAGAAATAGTGTTGAATCCTGCTATAAGCAGTGATGTGCCTACCACCAGTTTCAGAGGCATACTAATGGCGAATAATCCTGCGAGAACAGGTGCAGTTCCACTTGTTCCGAATGATCCGGTTACAATTCCTGAGAGTATTCCATAAATTGAGCTTTGAGTGATCTTTGACCTATTGCTCAGTTCTTTGACTTTATTACCCGCTGCCTCAGTTTTCTTTTTCTTGCGTGTGTTCCAGATAATATGGAGTGCCATGATGATAGAGTAAATTCCAAATGCCATTTTAAGCTGGCGCGAGGTAAGCATATTGGTAAAAGCGGCTCCTCCGAATGCTCCAAGAACACCTCCAAGCGCGAATATCAATCCGATCTTCATGTCGAGGTTTTTCTTTCTTTTATGACTTATAGATCCTACAATGCACACAGGTATTGTGGCAGCTAAGGAAGTTGTAACGGCTACCTGGGCAGGCACCTGGAAAAAGAGCATTAATACAGGCAGGAAGAAAAAACCTCCGCCACCTCCAATCAGTGAACCAAAAAACCCAATAATAAACCCAAAAACAGGTAACCACAGGTAATATGTTTCAAAATCAGAATGAAAAATCATACTACTGAATTAAAACGATCCTTCATGAGTGCAATTATCATTTCAATTATTTGCTTATGACTGACTTTACTGCAATTAATCTGAAGATCGTATATGTTGTTTACATCCATGTTTTCTTTGAGTGCCATTTGCATCAGCCGGCTTCTTTGGCGATCGGTTTCTGCCACTTCCTTAGCCATATTCTCGCGAAGGGCGTGAAACCTGCTTACCAGGGATGTTATTCGCCACTCGGTTGGTGCATATAGTTTTATATGCAGGGAGGGCTGAATTTCCTGTGTTATTGCAGCACCGGCTCTTCCAACAATGATAACATTTCCTCTCCGGGCTGCTCCTTCAACAACTGAGGCTATTGTTTTCCTAACCTGTTGATCGGTTTTGTAATATTTAGTGCTTATAGCCCTGAGCACTTCATCAATATGGGTTCTTTCGTGCCCTACTGATATATTTATAACATGGCGGGGTTCCATTCCCAGCTTTTTGGCTGACTCGCTGATTATCTCCTTATTGAGGATGGTCCATTCCTGCTTGTGTTTTCGTAGTTCTTCCTGAAGCATCCTGGCTAAAAGATTTGCCTGACAACCAAAATCACGCGATATCGTGATAAAAGGACCAGGAGATTTTTCTTGTTCGGGAAGTGGCTGATGTTGGTTAAAACTTTCAACCATATACTTAATCAACAGGTCTTCGTTGTACATAATATATCTATTTGAGTCGTTCCCTCAATTCTTCGGTCTGCTTCTCAAAGCCTGGTTTTCCCAGTAATGCAAACATATTCTTTTTGTACGCTTCCACTCCCGGCTGGTCAAAAGGATTTACATCCAGAACATATCCGGAAAGGGCACACGAATATTCGTAAAAATAAAGCAACTGTCCAAGAGTATTTTCATTAATAAAAGGAAGTTTAATTAAAATATTAGGCACTCCCCCGTCAATATGTGCTAAAAGAGTTCCTCTTTCCGCTTCACGGTTAACCATGTGAATTCTCTTGCCTTCGACGAAATTAAGACCATCGGCATCACCTTCTTCATGAGGAATTGTAACAGTCTTTTGCGGCTGATCAATTGAAAGTACAGTTTCAAATAAAATCCTTAAGCCCTCCTGAACATACTGCCCCATACTATGGAGGTCGGTGGTAAAGCTAACTCCGGCAGGAAAAATTCCCCTGTTCTGCTTTCCTTCGCTTTCACCAAAAAGTTGTTTCCACCATTCGGTGATATAATTCAGAGACGGCTGGTAGTTAACAGTAATTTCCACAGGTTTGCCCGATCTGTAAAGTGCATTACGGGCAGCCACATATTTAAATGCCGGATTTTCATGAATAGTGTCGGCAACTGTAACCACTTCTTTCATGGCTTTTGCACCTGCAACCAATTCCCTGATGTTGAAGCCTGCAACAGCAATCGGCAGAAGCCCAACAGGAGTCAGTACAGAGTAACGTCCTCCCACATCATCAGGTACAACATAAGTTTTATACCCTTCACTTGTAGCAAGCTTTTTAAGAGCACCCCTCGACTGGTCAGTTATGGCAATAATGCGTTTACGGGCTTCTTCTTTCCCGTATTTTTCTTCAATATGCCTTCGCAGGATTCTGAATGCAACAGCCGGTTCAGTTGTGGTACCGCTTTTTGAAATTACAGTCATTGCATAGTCGCGCTGATCAAGCACTTTAAGCAGATCGGCCATGTAGTCTTCCGACAGGTTATTACCTGCGTAGACAATATATGGCTTGCCACGGTGCTGCCTGTCGAGTAATGATGCAAAGTTATTCTGAAGTGCTTCAATAACTGCACGTGCACCCAGATAAGAACCTCCAATGCCAATAACAACATAAATATCGGCCATTCTGGCTATCTGTTTGGCGTCGTTTTCAATAGAACTTAATAGTTCGTTATTGATTTCATCGGGAAGAGTAAGCCATCCAAGAAAGTCATTTCCTTTTCCCGATTTATCGTGTAAAGTTTGGCGGTGCAGCCTTAATTCGTTGTTGAAGATCTCTAACTCTTCTTTTTTAATAAAGCCCTGAAGGCCGCGAATATCTATGTTTAGGTCTATCATTGGTGCGGATTATATTACAAAGATAAAATAAAAACGGATGCAGCCATAACAGGCTGCATCCGTCTTTTTCACACAACAAAACCAATTTAAATTTTACACACACACAACACTATAAAATCTATTGGTAATCTGTCAATCATTGTTGACGATACAAAAATACATCAGCAGCCGGGCTTGATTTGTTAATCTGATACAACAAAAGTTAAAATCTGTTAAGGTTCAGAATACTAATTCAAAAGGAGTTCTACCTTTGTAATTATGAACAATCGGCTAATAGTTTTGATTACCCTTATGGTGAGTATTGCAATCATCATCTTAATTGGTATTCAATCATATTGGATCAAAAATGCAGTGGAGCTTCGTGAGGCAAACTTCCAACGCAGTGTATCGGAGGCTGTTACCGATTTAATGTCGCGTATTGAAAAGGAAGAAATCAACAGGCAAATACGTAAAAACCGTGAGTACAACTCCCTGCTACGTGCAATTGATTCTCTTGACTATTTAATATATCTGGAAACCGGAAACTCCGAGCACTTAAACAACAGTGGATTTACTTATGAAAGGAAGACTGAATGGGATCAGGTACCTGAGGGTAACGGTGTAAAATTGGTAAAAAAATCCGATTCAGTTCTTATAGATTATCCCGGAAAGGACATTGAATCTGCTGATAATGAAGTGCCGTCAGAACAGAGCGAAGCATCCGATAGTTCAGAGCAGTTGAGCAATATACCTTCAGGAACAAGTTTAAGTGAAAGAGCCGTCCAGCTTAACCGTAAGAAGGCCTTTTTGCTGAATCAGGTTTTTGATGAAATGTTTAATAATCCTTTCAGCCCTTATATAGAGAATTGGCTGACAAGTGGAAAGCTCGATACTCTGCTTACAACTTCACTTGAAAATAAGGGCATTAAAGCACAGTACGAATTCGGCGTATATAGTAAAGCGAGGAACCTGATGGTAATTGAAAAGAATCCGGAGTTGCGGCAGCCACTGCTTCAGGAAGGAACGTATTACAGGCTATTCCCGGCAAACAACTACGCACCTCCCGATTACCTTGTACTCTATTTCCCCAACCAAACCAGATATCTGCTTTATCAGATGGGTGGTATGCTGACTATTTCGGCAGCATTGATGTTGTTTATTATCATAGCTTTCATGATTGTTATAATGGCTATTTTCAGACAAAAGAAGTTGTCGGAGATGAAGAATGACTTCATTAACAACATGACGCACGAGTTTAAAACCCCCATAAGTACAGTATCACTGGCATGCGAAGTTCTGAATGATAACACGGTACCTAAAACTGATGAGTTTATCAGATCATACATTGATATCATCAGCGAAGAAAACAAGCGCCTGGGAGTCATGGCCGAGAAAATACTGCAGACGGCTATCCTGGAAAAGGGACAACTTAAACTCCGGAAAGAAAAGATTAATCTGCACAACATTATAGAAGATATTGCCCATAAGATTGCCATTCAGGTGCAGATAAGGGATGGCAGTATACAAACTGTGCTTGACGCAGACAATTATGAAATAGTAGCTGACAAAGTGCATATTACAAATGTGATTAACAATCTGCTTGACAATGCCAACAAGTACTCACCCCGTAAACCTCTTATTACGATTGTTACACGAAATATAGATGAAGGGATTCAGATTAACATCACCGATAATGGAATTGGGATAAATAAAGCCAACTTGAAGAAGATTTTCGAAAAGCTTTACAGGGTGCCCACCGGCGATGTTCATAACGTGAAGGGATTTGGATTGGGACTTAGCTATGTAAAATTCATTGTTGAGAAACACGGAGGTAGTGTAAGCGTTGAAAGTGAACAGGGCAAAGGATCAACTTTCAAAGTGTGGCTTCCACAAAATGTCTAAAAGTTATATATTTGTGCTATGGAAATTCAAAAAATAAGAGTATTACTTGCTGAAGATGACCGCAATCTGGGTAACATCCTGAAATCATATCTCGAAGCTAAAGGATATAGCACCCGTTTATGCATAAACGGACAGGAAGCTTATGAAATGTTTATGCGAGAGAAGTTTGATTTTTGCGTGCTTGATGTAATGATGCCCCTTAAAGACGGATTTACCCTGGCAAGTGAAATAAGGCAACATGATCGGCAAGTACCTATTTTATTCCTGACTGCCAAGTCGCTCGAGGAAGATAAGCTTAAGGGTTTTCAGGCTGGGGCTGATGATTATCTTACAAAGCCATTCAGCATGGAAGAACTGCTGGTAAGAATGGAAGCCATATTGCGCCGTTCGGGTGTTAGTACTTCCGGTGGAAAGACCTTTCAGATTGGCAGTTTTGAGTTTGACTATAATTCCCAGACATTAAAGAACGGCAATACAGAACAGCGGTTAACCTCCAAAGAGAATGAGTTGCTAAGACTCTTATGCGAAAATCTTAACGAAACGCTCGACCGCAGTTTTGCTCTTAATAAAATATGGCAGGACGACAGTTATTTCAATGCCAGAAGTATGGATGTATATATTGCCAAGCTTCGCAAATACCTTAAAGATGATCAGAATGTTGAACTAATGAACGTTCACGGCATTGGTTTCAGACTGGTGGTAAAAAGCTAAAGCCTATTTACGCTTTCCGGCATTCGGTTTCTTCCTTTTAGCTTCTGATAATTCAGCTTCTTCAATAAGTGATTTCCAGTCTTTTGGACCGGCAGTTGAAAAATCAATTGTTTCACTATACTCCGATTTGCTGATATTGAGTACTTCAATCTCTTTATCGAGATATGACTGGATTTCTTCGAGTACAGGTTTTTCTTCTGTGCTGCAGAATGCCACGGCAGTACCTCTGCGGGTACCCCTGCCTGTTCTGCCGACTCTGTGAACGTAATTCTCAGCTTTTTCGGGTAAGTCATAATTTACCACATAATCCACATCGGGTATATCAATTCCTCGTGCAGATACATCTGTGGCAACCATAATATTTAATTTACCCGATCTGAAGTCATTTAATGCGTTTTCACGCTCTTTCTGGTTCTTGTCGCCATGTAATGTGCCGGCGGTGATATCTACTCTCTCAAGCGCTGCTGCCACCCTTTCAGCTCTTACTTTCGTCCTTACAAAGACAAGGATTTTACTTTTGGGATTTTCTCTTATTATGCGTTCGAGAAAGAACCTCTTGTCGTCCATCTCAATGAAGGAAACAAAGTGGTCGATATTTTTAGAAACCGGGTCCTTTGGTGATATCTGAATTCTTATGGCATCCCTGACAAGGCCATAGGCAAGTTTCTTGATGTCGTGATCAATTGTTGCCGAAAAGAACAATGTTTGCCGCCTCTTTGGCAATTGTGTAACCAGTTGCCTGATATCATGTATGAATCCGAGGTCGAGCATATGGTCGGCTTCATCGAGGATTAAGATACTGACATTATTCAGTTCAATATATCCCTGACTAGCCAGATCGAACATGCGACCTGGAGTCGCAACCAGTACGTCAATTCCTTTGGTAAGCTTTTTAATCTGGGGATCTTGCTCTACTCCGCCATAAACGCTCAATACTTTGAGTCCGCTGCCCTTACTGACACTTTCAAAGACCTCTGATATTTGAATTGCCAATTCACGTGTAGGCACCATTACCATGCATCTGAGAATACCTTTGGTTCGCTGGTTAAGCAACAGGTTAACCACAGGAATTGCGAATGCCGCAGTCTTGCCCGTGCCGGTTTGTGCAATTGCAAGCACATCTTCACCTTTAAGGATTGGAGGTATTGCCTTGAACTGAATATCAGTTGGTCGTGTAAAGCCTAGCTCCTGCAGGTTCTTTTTAACTACGGTAGCAAGGTTAGCATCTTCAAAACGCATTGGCTTCTGTTTTTATATCCCAAATGTCGTAATTATTGCAATCGTTCAGACTTCATAATTGAAGAAATCCCAGTCAGGCCCAACATTAAAATGTTCCCTGAAATCCTTTAGACTTTGATAGTCCAATTCAAATGTTACAGCTTCCGAAGTATTGTCAGCGCAGCCTGTCAGCATCCTTCCCTTATAATCATGGATAACCGAGCCACCCGAGTGAGGGTAACCTTTTGTATCCGGGCCTACTCTGTTCACTCCAACACAATAGCTCAAATTCTCAATAGCCCTGGCAGCCAGTAGTGTTTGCCATGCGATTCTCCTTACATCGGGCCAGCTTGCTACATAAAACAGCATATCATATTCGTAACTTCCTTCTCTGTACCTGTTTTTAGACCATACAGGAAATCTTAAGTCATAACAAACAAGTGGTTTTATTTTCCATCCTTTCAATTCGACAATGAGTGGTTCAAAACCCGGAGTAAAATGCTCGTGTTCATTTCCCATGCTAAAAAGGTGGCGCTTGTCGTACTTCTCATAAGTTCCGTCGGGCCGCATCCATACTAAACGGTTGTAGTATTTGCCGTTTTCCTTAATGGCTATACTGCTGGAAATAACAGCATTATGGGTTGAGGCCATGGAACTCATCCACTGCATCACCTCACCATCTGTAGGCTCCCATGTTTCTTCAGGTTCTGTAAGGAATCCTGTTGCGAACATTTCGGGAAGAATGATTAAATCAGTCTCCTCCTCATGCTGTTGCAGAAGTCTTGTCAGGTTGTCAAGATTAGTTTTTTTGTCACCCCATGCCAAATCGGCCTGAACGATTGTGACTCTCAATGGTGCAGGAATCATAAAAAAATATATTAAAACTTAAACAATCAGATGCGGCAAATTATTTCTGCAGCCTTTTCAAGTGTTTCGGTAGTTTTAGCAAAACAGAACCGCAACATACGGTCGTCTTTCTGATTATAATAGAATGACGACACAGGAACTGAAGCGAGTTTATATTCTTTGGTTAACCTAACGGCAAAGTCAAACTCTTTTTCTTCACTGATATCTTCGTAATTCAGCAGCTGGAAGTAAGTGCCCTTAGCGGGAACAGCCTTAAATCTTGAGCCTTTGATCATTCGCAGAAAAGCATCACGTTTCTCCTGATAGAACTCACCCAGGTGAAGGTAGTTGTCCTTATCCTTCATGAATTCCGCAATAGCGTATTGAACAGGAGTGTTGACGGCAAAAACCGTAAACTGATGAATTTTGCGGAATTCGGCCGTAAGATTTGAAGGCGCAAGAACAAATCCACATTTCCAGCCTGTGGCATGGAAAGTCTTTCCGAATGAACCTACAACTATCGACTGCTTTGCAAGCGACGGATATTTGCATACACTTTCATGGCGTAACCCGTCGAAAATAAGATGTTCGTAAACTTCATCACTTACCACAATAATATCGCGGTTCTTAACCAGTGCTTCAAGCTTCTTTAAATCGGATGACTTTATAACACTGCCCGTGGGATTATGGGGAGAGTTAATAATGATCATTCGTGTATTGCCCGAAATGAGGGATGGCAGTGTATCCCAGTCAATGGAGTAATCCGGACTTTTTAATGTGGCATACTTTACCATTCCGCCCTGCAGTCTTATTGCCGGGCCATAACTATCATAAGCAGGTTCAAAAATAATCACCTCATGATCAGGTCGCACAAATGCTGAAATTATAGAGAAAAGTCCCTGAGTAGCACCGGCTGTGATAGTAATTTCATTATCAGGATGATAATTTACCTTGTACTTGTCATGAAACATCTCTGCAATACTTTCCCTGAGAGGTTGAATTCCGGGCATGGGTGCATACTGATTGTGCCCCTTGCGCATATTTTCAGCCACTAACGAAATAAGCTTCTCGTTGACAGGGAAGTCAGGAAATCCCTGCGATAGGTTGATGGCATTATGCTCCCTGGCCAGACCGCTCATAACTGCAAAAATGCTGGTACCTGTGGCGGGGAGCTTTGAGATTATGTTGCCTTCAAAATTCTCCATGATTGGTGGTTAATTTTTTTGCAAAGATAGCCTTTTATTGAACTCTGATAGCCTGCGTTCTGTTTACAAATATTTAGTATCTTCGTTTATCATTTTATTTAATTATATCCCCTATGAAAAATATTGATTCATACGACTTTACAGGAAAGAGAGCTCTTGTAAGAGTTGACTTTAATGTACCTCTTAATGAAACATTGAAAATAACTGATACCACCCGAATAGATGCCGCAATGCCTACCATACGTAAGATACTACAGGGAGGTGGAGCAGTTATCCTTATGTCACATCTGGGCCGGCCAAAAAAGAACTTTGAAAATAAATTATCACTTAAACACATCGTTCCTTATCTATCAAAAACAGTAGGTCAGGAAGTGAAATTTGCCGACGACTGCATGGGTGAATCGGCTGTTAAGATGAGTTCTGAATTGAAATCCGGCGAAGTATTGCTACTCGAGAACCTGCGTTATTACGAGGAAGAGGAAGGCAAACCACGTGTTGCAGATGATATTTCCGAAGAAGAAAAGAAGGCTGCTAAAGCTGCAGTTAAAGAACGCCAGAAGGAGTTTACAAAGAAACTTGCTTCATATGCCGACTGCTATGTAAACGACGCTTTTGGGACTGCACACAGGGCACATGCTTCAACCGCGCTGGTTGCTTCATATTTTCCAAACGATAAAATGTTTGGTTATCTGATGAATGCCGAGGTGGCAAGTCTGAATAAAGTTCTTAAGGAAGGAAAGAAGCCATTTACCGCGGTATTGGGCGGTGCTAAAGTATCAGGCAAAATTCAGATAATAAATCATTTACTCGACAATGTTGATAATCTGATTATTGGCGGTGGAATGATGTTTACCTTCATTAAAGCAATGGGAGGTAAAATAGGCAATTCACTTGTTGAAGACGATTTGCTCCAGCTTGCAATAAATACACTCGAAGGTGCTAAAATGCATGGCGTTAACCTGATACTCCCGGTTGATGCTGTTGCCGCCGATGGATTCGTAAATGATGCAGCCACACAGGTGGTTAGTGCCGGTGAGATTCCTGACGGATGGCTGGGATTGGACATCGGACCTGAATCGGTAAAGTTGTTCGACAAAGTGCTGATGGCATCACAAACCATATTGTGGAATGGACCTATGGGTGTGTTTGAGATGCCTGCCTTTGAAAAGGGAACAGTTGAAATTGCCAAATCAATTGCCCGTGCAACAGAGAAGGGAGCTTTCTCACTCGTTGGCGGTGGTGATTCAGTTGCAGCCGTTAATAAGTTTAAACTCGCCGATAAGGTAAGTTACGTTAGCACAGGCGGTGGTGCAATGCTAGAATTTATTGAAGGCAAAGTGCTGCCCGGCGTTGCCGCTATAGAGGAATAAGCAGTCAGCCATCAGCAATTAGCAATTAGCAGTCAGCAATCAGCAATCAGCAATCAGCAATCAGACTGAGCATGCCTGAAATATGTTGACTTTTTTTTAGGTTAATTGATGATGATGTTGA
>CAZJPP010000025.1:0-31159 GCA_964547915.1 uncultured Lentimicrobium sp. | reverse complement strand
AATCTAAGATACACAGGTCCTACATGACTTGCAACTGCAATTGTTGCCTGTCTTGTTTGATTATAATCACAGGGATTGATAACTGTCATATTGGGAAGCATCTTCATCATTCCAATGTCTTCGAGTATCTGATGTGTTGCTCCATCTTCACCAAGTGTTAGTCCAGCATGTGAAGCACAGATCTTAACATTCTTATTACTGTAGGCAATTGATTGTCTGATCTGATCATAAACTCTCCCGGTTGAGAAGTTTGCGAATGTACCTGTAAAGGGTATTTTACCACCGATAGCTAATCCTGCCGCAATTCCCATCATATTAGCTTCGGCAATTCCGGTCTGAAAGAACCTCTGTGGAAATTCCTTAAGAAAGGCGTCCATTTTAAGCGAACCGGTAAGGTCGGCACATAATGCAACAACAAGCTCATTGGATCTCCCTAAATCAAGTAATCCTTGTCCAAAGCCTGATCGGGTGTCTTTCTTTTCAGAAAAAGTGTATTCCTTCATATTTGTATTTATTATTGTATCTTGTTAATATTCAGTTTTTAATAGGCGAAAAGGTTAACGTAACTAGTCCCGCCCGGATATATGGTAAAGTCGTTTTCAATTGTATACATTGACCTGTCGGCTTGCAATGATCTGAACACTACTTTGTATGCACCCGGCTGAAGAATCAATGTTTCCTGCAATTGAGCTTCCCTCAGATCATATATCCACTCGAGGATGCCGTCCCTGTTTACATAAAGGCTGCCAAATCCTTTTATACTTTTCTTAATTACAGCAATACCCGGCAGTGGTATATCTATGTTGTTTGTAGCACTCTGAGATATTACTACATCCTTTATGTGCAATCGTGGAAGTGTAAGTACCTCAATATCATAAACTCCACACAGGTATTTTTTTACCTCGCCGAAACTTTGAACATTAAGAGTGTTTGGATTTCCCTTCTGCCGTACAATTGCCTGCAGGTTCTTCACTATTCTCTCATTTGTTCCCATTTTGAGGTTCAAATATCCCTGAGGTGCCGGAACTGATACCGTATTATGTTCACCGGATGTCAGGTAAACGCTGTCAATTCTCACAGGAGGCAGAGTATTAACCACAATGTCATATGTGAGTAAAGGATCGACTGATAAAGTGTCGGGGACACCAGAGCTATTCAGCGTGTGAATAATATTGTATCGCAGTTTGCCTGTACCGTGCTCGTAGAACGTCATATTGACGTTTGTTTCACTTGGCTTATTGTTGATGTCAAGTAAATTGACCTGTAAACTGGACGTGCTTAATACATGCGACATAACAGTGTTTAATGCTTTCTGAAATGCTGTTTCACTGCTTGCATCATAGTATGTTCCCACGCAATTAAATGCTTCTTTGAAATCTCTTCCAATGCCTATAATGAAAGGCTTCATGAAGACCTTTCTTTTTTGCAGGGCAATTGAAACTTCGCATGGATCCCCGTCGCACTCTTCAATGCCGTCGGTTATAAGTATTATAATATTTCTGCAGTAGTCGCATTCGGGAAAGTCTTCGGCAGTTTGCGAAAGGGCATAAGCCAAAGGTGTTGTTCCTTTGGGGACAATACTCTGAATTTTATTTTTAACCGCCTGGATATTATCAGGACCGAAGGGAACTTCAAGTTTAGTATCGTTGCAATCTGCCGGTGGATATGGCTTCTGATGGCCATAAACTCTGAGCGCTATTTGAAGATTGTCGAATGTTGAAAGACTATCGAGCAAATTGATCATCAGTTTTTTGGCTATATTGATCTTAATATCGCTTTGCCAGCGCCCGTACATGCTTTGTGAACCATCAAATACAAAGAGAATCCTGGTTAAAGGTTCTGCATCCGCCAGCTTTTTGGGTTTTTGACCAAAAGCCACCATAGGAATGAGAACTAATAAAAGCAGGATCTTTCTCAACTCTTAACCTGATTTAATTTATTAATAATCTGAGAGAGTTACAGGTAACTGGTTAAGTGCCTGAATTAACTGCTCATCAGATGGTGCCACACCGTGCCAATGGTACTTACCTTTCATAAAATCGACTCCATAGCCCATTTCAGTATGCATGAGAATAACGACAGGCTTTGCTTTAAAGCATTTCTGTCCTGCAAGTTGCAGTCCGCTAATTACTGATTGCATATCATTACCGGCCATTTCCACAACATCCCATCCGAATGCTTCCCATTTATCTTTGAGGTTTCCTAAAGGCATCACACTATCGGTAGGACCATCTATTTGTTGTCCGTTATAATCAACTGTAACGATCAGGTTATCTACTTTATTGGCAGCAGCATACATTGCGGCTTCCCATACTTGTCCTTCATTGAGTTCACCGTCACCGGTCAGAACATACACTATAGATTTGTCAACATCAATGCGTTTAGAAAGGGCTGCACCGATTGCTACAGAAATTCCTTGTCCCAGACTTCCACTTGCCACTCTGATTCCGGGTAATCCTTCGGCTGTTGCCGGATGTCCCTGAAGTCTGCTTTCGAGTTTTCTGAATGTGGCTAATTCGCTTACGGGGAAATATCCGGCCCTGGCAAGTACGCTGTACCATAATGCCGACAGGTGACCATTACTAAGGAAGAACATATTCTCGCCCTTTCCCTCCATCGAAAAGTCCTTATTATTGTGTTTCATTATGTTGAAATACAGTGCCACCATAAATTCAGTGCATCCTAATGCACCTCCGGGGTGTCCTGATTTCGCTCCATGTACCATTCTTAAAACGTCGCGTCTGACTTGAGTTGCTATCTTTTCGAGATTGGGTATATCATTCATTGCTTATAATTTTTGGGCAAATGTATGCCTTTTTTTTAAGGCTTTTTGAGAATTGTTTATCCAAATTTGAAGCCTGTTGTGCAGAATCGTATTACTTTTGACAATGAATAAAGGATTATCAGTAAGGACACCAAATATCTTTTTCAATGTTGAGATTCCCCGTTAAAAGTATATATTTTTTCTTGTGTTTTCTAACTTTAACGCTTAGTGATGCGGGTTTTGCCCAAAATACAGAGAAAAGCCAATGGGTTGATTCTGTTTTCAATACACTGACTCCTGATGAGCGTATTGCCCAGCTGCTGATGATAAGAGGATATTCAAACCGCGATTCTTTATACAATGCTGAGCTTGTTAATTTAGTAAGCAATTACAAAATAGGAGGGGTGTGCTTTTTTCAGGGAGGTCCGGTTCGTCAGGCAATTTTAACCAATCGTATTCAGGCTGCCTCAAAAGTCCCGGTTTTTATTGCTATTGACGGAGAATGGGGGTTGGGAATGAGACTTGACAGTACTTTTTCGTTTCCGAAACAAATGACACTTGGTGCAATCAGAAGCGACCACCATATTTATGAGATGGGGAGAGAAATAGCCCGTCAGATGCATCGTCTTGGAATCCAAATGAACTTTGCACCGGTTGCCGATATAAATAATAATCCCGATAATCCTGTAATTAATGCGCGTTCTTTTGGCGAAGACAGAATGAGAGTTGCCGAAAAATCGTATTTCTACATGAAAGGAATGCAGGATGAGGGACTTATTGCAGTGGGGAAGCATTTCCCGGGACATGGAGATACTGATACCGATTCGCATTACAGTCTACCTATAATACCGAAGTCAAAATCTTTGATTGACTCGGTTGAACTGTTCCCGTTTAAATATCTTATTGATAGAGGGATTAAGGGTATTATGGTTTCACATTTAAGGGTACCGGCACTTGATACTGCACAGAACTCAATTGCCACACTGTCCGAACCAATACTAAAGGATTTGCTGAGAAATGAATTGGGATTCAAGGGAATGATCATAACCGACGGCATGGATATGAAAGGTCTTGTTGACTTTTCGGATGTAGGAAGAGTTGAGGCTGATGCAATAAAAGCGGGAAACGATATACTGCTTCTGCCGGTTGACGCCTGGAGAGCCATTTCAAACATATGCATTGCTATTGATGAAGGTTATATTTCACAGCAGATGGTTGATGAGAAGTGCAGACGGATTCTGGAATGGAAATATGAGTCGGGTTTGAATAATCTCCAACCTGTAGCAATTGAAAACCTGCATAATGACCTGAATTCCCGCGAATCAAAGCAGCTTGCCTTATTGTCAAATTCAAGGGCAGTAACGCTCTTGTCAAACAGAAACAACATCATACCCATAAGGGATCTTGATACTACAAATATTGCATGTCTGGTAATTGGCGATACATTGAGGACTGCATTTCAGCAAGCAGTATCGCAATATGCACCTGCACGGTTCTTCAATCTGCCAAAGGAAGCAACACAGTTACAGTTTGATTCTATAGCAAGACAACTCGAACCATATAATCTCATAATAGCTGCATTCTCCAGGTCGAGTGATCTCCCATCAAAGAGATTTAACATTACTGAAACCGCAGCTTCCTTTATTGACTCATTGTCAATTCGCAAGAAACTGATACTTAATCTTTTTGCCAGTCCCTATTCGCTAAGATTCTTCAAGAATGCTACCAATTACGATGGCTTGGTTATGGCATACCAGGACAATGCATTGATGCAGGAATTAACGGCCCAGGCATTATTCGGAGGAAGAGAAATTGACGGACAATTGCCGGTATCTGCTGATTATCGTTTTAGCGCAGGTGATGGACTACAGTCTAAAGAAGTGTTCAGACTGGCATTTGGAATGCCCGAAGAAGTCAGAATTGCATACAACGACTTGCTTCCTGTTGATTCAATTATGTATGATGCAATAGATCAGAAAGTCTTCCCCGGTGCACAGGTTCTTGTTATAAAGCAAGGGAAAGTGATACTGAACAAAGCATATGGAACTAAGACCTATGAGTCATTTATCCCGGTAAGGACAGATGATATTTATGATCTGGCTTCACTGACTAAGGTTTTGGGAACTACTATGATGGCCATGAAAATGTCGGATGATAATGTAATTAATATCGACCGTAAGCTCAGTCATTACAACAGTGCTCTCATAAAGTCAAATAAAAAAGATGCTACCATAAAGGAAATTATGGCACATGAGGCCAGGCTCCAGTCGTTTATTCCTTTTTATACCGGGTTGCAGACCGACACAGGCAAGGTTTTGGATAATCAGCTGGCAAAGCATTACAGCATTGCATATCCCAACAGGATTGCCGATGGATTATATGGCAGTCAGGAGTTGGTTGATCACATCATTGACTCAATTATCAAGTCGCAGTTATTGGTTAAAAAAGGATACAGATATAGTGACCTTGGGTTTATACTGTTGGCAAAAACATTCGAAACCCTTGTTGATCAGCCAATGACCAGCTATCTGGACAAAAACATATATAGTAAGCTTGGATTGACCACCATGGGATTTCATCCCCGTGACCGCTTTAGTCTTGACAGGATTGCACCGACTGAATTTGACAAGACTTTCAGGCGGCAGGTAATTCATGGAGATGTACATGACCAGACTGCTGCAATATTAGGTGGGGTTGCAGGACATGCCGGATTGTTTTCGGATGCAATGGATGTAGGGATAATACTCCAGATGCTTTTAAACAATGGAAGTTATGGTGGTGAAGAGATATTTGATTCTGCAACAATAGCTCATTTCACTGATTACCAGTTCCCGGGTAAAGATAACAGGAGAGGTGCCGGTTTTGATAAACCACCATTAAAAGCAGATGATCCAAGTCCTGCTTGTTCGTTTGTTTCTTCTTCAAGCTATGGGCACAGCGGTTTCACAGGAACATATTTCTGGGTTGATCCCGAAGAGGAACTTATTTATGTTTTTCTGAGTAATCGGGTTTATCCTGACGCTGAGAACACAAAGATTACGAAAATGAACATCCGGACTAATGTTCACGAACAGATCTATAAGGCAATAAGAAAAGGACAGCAGAAGGGTTTTGCCTATTTTAGTTTGTAGGCTGCAACTGAATTTTTGAAGAATGTTGGTACAAAGAGAATGCGATTATTCGGATCGAATTCTATATCGGCAGCATTTATTTCTTTTGGAGTTGTGTCAAGCAGCAGAAGTTTAGGTTGCCCTTGCTGAATAAGGTGGACCCTGCCACTCCAGTCGGATATCACATATGTGCTGTCGCCGACTCCCTCAATGCCGTCAATTGATCCTGTCTCTTCAATAAAAATGCTCATAGTCTTAGTGGTGAGGTCAAGTGCTGCCAGGTGATTTTTCTGACCACACAGCAGTCTGCCGGTTTCATAAAAGAGGCCGTTTGTAGGCATTTCCGATTGGTAAAGAATATCCATTGCGCCATTGAGGATTTCAAAAAGGTAATTGCCCTTTGAATCGGAGACAAACACTCTTCCATCGGCACCTACGGCAATGTCGTTAAGGTTTACTGCTTCCGGGTGCTTGTATCTCTTAGTGATTTTTGCGGTAGTGACATCAATTTCAACCACTTCATCAATATTGGTTACGTAAAGCTTGTTTTGCAGAAGTCCCATACCTTTAGGTGCACTTAGTTCTTTTACCCACTCATTATCAATTATATCACCATTTACTTTATGGCGAGAGATGTAACCATTACCATCTTTCTCCCATGGATTCTCATTGATGTTGGCAACGTAAATCACTTTACCTGAAGGATCATAAAGTACAGACTCGGGAGTTTTGAGTCCTGTAACTTCCCATTGCTTTTCAAGGCGTTCGTTTACGTAAATATCTTGTGAATAAGAACTGGTGAAGGCAAAAGTTATAAGTGCAACAAGTGTAAGGGTCTTTTTCATATCCTGAATGTTTGTGTCAAAACTAACAAGTTTAATATTTCAAATGTTTCATTGGGTGGTGGTTTGGAATTTTTATTTCTGCACTTAAAAAGGAATGGAGATATTTTTTAGTATGCTGATAAAATTTGATGATGTTGGTGCGGAATATTGAAAAATGTCTATCTTTGCAGCCCAATAAATGCGGATGTGGCGTAATTGGTAGCCGCGCCAGACTTAGGATCTGGTGCCGAGAGGCGTGGGGGTTCGAGTCCCTTCATCCGCACAATAACGTTATAACATTGAACAGTATTAAACAAAAAGAGGGCACTATTAAGTGCCCTCTTTTTGTACCTATTAAGCTTTTTGAAGTGCCTGCTCCAGATCAGCTATAATATCAGTTACATCTTCAATTCCTACTGAAAGTCTAACTAAATCATCGCTTATTCCTGCTGCGATTTTATCTTCATGGCTAACAGCAGAATGAGTCATTGAGGCGGGATGTTGAATAAGTGTTTCAACACCTCCCAACGATACAGCCAATAAAGCCAACTTTACATTATTCATCAGATCCCTGCCTGATTTGAATCCTCCTTTGAGTCCAAAGCTCATCATTGAGCCAGGTCCTTTCATTTGTTTTCTTGCCAGATCAAATTGAGGATGAGATTTTAATCCGGGATATTTAACCCAACTAATTTTTGGATGGTTTTCGAGAAATTGAGCTACTTTAATTGCATTCTCCTGAGCTCTTTCAACTCTCACAGCAAGTGTTTTAACACCTCTCAGTGCCATGAATGCCTGAGTGGGATCCATATTACATCCACCATAAACCATTGAATGCCTGATTTTTTTGTATATATCGGGTGTCTTTGTAACTATTATTCCACCAACTATATCAGCATGACCATTAATGAATTTTGTTACCGAATGCAGAACTATATCAGCACCAAGATCCAATGGCTTTTGGAGGTATGGAGAACTGAATGTGTTGTCAACAACAAACAACAGGTTATGTAATTTAGCAATTCTTGCACAAGCTTCAATATCAGTTATTCCAAGTGTTGGATTAGCCGGTGTTTCAACATATAGAACTTTAGTATTTGGCTTTATTGCGTGCAGTATTTCCTCAAGATTTGAGGTATTAACAAATGTTGCCTGTACATTGAATCGGGAGAAATCCTGTTCCAGAACGC
The DNA here is from genome assembly GCA_964547915.1 of uncultured Lentimicrobium sp. Taxonomy (GTDB): domain Bacteria; phylum Bacteroidota; class Bacteroidia; order Bacteroidales; family Lentimicrobiaceae; genus Lentimicrobium. The sequence continues at coordinate 23,271 of CAZJPP010000025.1, read as the reverse complement.
CTCGTGTTGGTCCATAGACTGCATCAGAACATACTATATGAGCTTCGGCACTGAGTAAAGCCATGAAAACACTACTTACAGCAGCCATACCTGAGCTGGTTGCTATACCATCGTAACCATTTTCGAGGTCAGCAATGTTATTCTCAAATGCTCTGATTGTTGGGTTCGCAATACGGGTATATATGTATCCGTTGCTTTTACCTGTAAAGCAGTCAGCTCCATCTTGTGCATTTTTAAATTTAAAAGTTGATGTTTGGTAGATAGGCACTGTTGCACTGCCGAATTCATCTTCAAAAGCACCAGAGTGAATCAGTTTTGTACTGAATCCCTTTCCATTCATGTTCATAGTAGATTAATTTAGATAAAATTTATATTGTGAGTTCCGGAATCATTAATCAGAACTCTATTCCTTTCCGAGCTTTTACTCCATTCTTATAATAATGCTTAACCTCAGCCATATATGTTACCAGGTTTGATATCTCGTAAAGTTCAAGTGGAGCATATCTACCTGTTAAAATTATTTCCATGTTTTTAGGCTTATTCTTTAATAAATCAATGAGCTTGTCGATTGGGATTAGCCTATAGTGGAGGGCAATACAGATTTCGTCAAGAATAACAACGTCATACTCATTGTTGAGAATTATTGAAGATATATCCTTAAATCCCTGAAAAGCCATTCTTATATCTTCTACGTCAGGCTCTTTCCTGATAAAACAGTCTCTTCCATACTGAACGAGTTCAATACCAGGTATATTTTTTATGATATCTAACTCACAATAATGCTTGCCTTTTACGAATTGAGCGAAGAAGGTTCTCAGGGAACCGCCTGCTGCTCTGATTGCAATGCCAATGGCTGCGGTTGTCTTTCCTTTACCATTACCTGTATAAAGATGTATATACCCTTTTCTGTTGGTCATAACCTGTTAGCTCTTTAAATATATCTTTAACTCTTTTTGAGAACTCCGATTCGGTAGCCCATTCCGTCATGCTTTTACAATTTACCATAGCTCGTACTACATCAGGATCAAATGGTAATTTACCAGCAACCTGAATGTCGTTTTGATTACAGTAAGAATCAATTTGGGTAGTAATTGTATTGTTAAGGTCGGATTTATTTATGATGACAACGATTTCCTGACTGTTCGATTTAAGTGATTCAATTAATCTTTTAAGATCGATAAGTGCTGAACAGGTTGGTTCGGTTACTATCACGATCTTATCGGTACCGGTGACTGTTGCAGCAACCGGGCAACCTGTTCCCGGTGGACCATCGATGATTATTGTATCTAACTTATTTATCCTTGCAACCTCTTTAGCTTTGGACCTAACCAACGATACAAGTTTTCCGGTGTTTTCCTCTCCGGGTGCCAATCGTCCCCAAACCAAATATCCATTTCTGAAGTTTCCTGCATACAAGCGACTATTTTCTGCTACTTCCATTGATATGGCACTGACAGGACATATCCTGGTACAAAGATTACAACCGTCACATAATAAATTATTAATAGTGTATGAGTTGTTGATATAATCTATCGCATTAAAGCGACAATAAGATTGGCAAAGACCACACTTGTGGCATTTCTGTTGATTAATAAAAGCTTTTGTACTTCCGGCAAAAGGAAATTCTTCCTTTATAACAGGATCAAATATTAGATAGAGATTGGCAGCATCGGTATCACAATCAGCCAGCACAACTCTTTCATCAAGTGTTGCAAATGCAGCGCTTATACAACTTTTTCCGGTTCCACCTTTGCCACTAATTATAGCTATTTCCATAAGTATCTATTAAGTAGTTTGCTATTTCAATGAGGTTGGATTGTAATTCAGGGAGCTCTGCAGTTATTACTTGACCGTTTGAATAGGCCAATGCAATTGATTTACTAAAGGGTATTTCAAGAAGTATTTTAATTCTTTCCCTTTTCAGGTAATGATAGATTTCATCGTTCCCAATTCCTGCCTTATTAATTATTACACTGAAGTTTTTACCCAAATTTCTTAGTGTATCAACTGATTGGATTAAGTCGCTAAGCCCAAAAGGAGTGGGTTCCGTGACCAGTATTACATGATCGGCAGCTAAAACTGTATGGATGAACGGACAAGAGGTTCCCGGAGGAGAATCTAGTATAGAAATACCATGATTTGGCAATCCATTAAGGGCGGTTTTTATCACTGAAACGGGAGAATAAGTACCTGGATTGATTTTCGCTTCAATAACCCGATTTGATGAATTTCTCTCACAAATATTATTGTGGTTAACAGTATAGGTTGTAACAACTCCTTCAATAACCTCACGTGTCTTGATTGCATTTTGATCACAAGCGACCATACACGCTCCACAGTCGTGACACAATTCATCACTTACCCTGATTATCCCTGCATTTGGGATCAATAAAATGGCATTATGATTACAATATTCTCTGCATTTACCACAAAAGTTGCAGGTTTCAATATTAAACTCAGGCACTGATTTAATAACATTTACACTACCAGACTGTTGTCCGTTAATGAATAGCATGTCATTAGGCTCTTCTGCATCACAGTCCACCAGGGTTGTGTTGTACCCTGATGACTGTAATGCATGAAATAAGCTTGTCGCTATCAGTGTTTTGCCGGTTCCGCCTTTTCCACTGGCAATTGCTATTTTCATCGATAACATCAATTCACTTTATATTACCGCTCTGAAGTCTTTTACCTTTACCTGCTTTATTTGATGAATTCACTTTTCGGCGCATACCTAATCCTTTACCTAATTGATATTGGTTAGGTGTTTCATCTTCATGCGGACACCTTCCTAATCTTCTACCGTCCCGGGGACCTTCTCCCAGCGGACCGGTACCATCCAGTCTTGGCATAGCAATATTTATTAAATGTTTATTAAAATCTTAGTTTTAATGCTGATGATGATGACCATCATGGTTACAGACTTCACCTCTGACTTCAAGTTTGCCGTCAATAAAATCTTTAACTAATACTTCAGGCTTATCAACCGGTGCACCAATGAAGGCATTAATATTTTGCTCATTGAAAAGATCAACAGCCTTTTGTCCCATTCCTCCGGCAATTACATCAGTAACTCCAAGTTGAGCAACCCATTTGGGATATAGACCCGGTACGTGTTCAGGGGGTATTACTTTTGATATTCCGGTAATTAAATTGTTCTCAACATCAACTATTGCGAATTCTTCACAATGGCCAAAATGTGCACAGAGAACCCCATTTTCGAGAGGTATAGCAATACGCTTGTTCATAGAATTGTTCTTTTGTGATTTAAATTTTAGTTTGATGAACGCATTTTATCCTTTATGAAAAGCTTTTCATTTATCATGTCCTCGTCTAGCTTCTTTGTGCAGAAAAACCAGTCATAGCATTTGGTGTCATCGTCTTTTGATTCCATTCGTTCTTTAGCTACACCACAAGAACCAGCAGTTGGTACAATTACTTCATCACCTGGACGCCAGTCGGCCGGTGTTGCTACTGAGAACTCATCAGCTGTTTGAAGTGCAATCAGTGCCCTGAGCAGTTCATCAAAATTTCGTCCTAAGCTGAGTGGATAATAAATGATTGCTCTTATTATACCTTTCGGATCAATCATAAATACGGCTCTAACGGCCTTTGTATTACTTTCACCAGGCATTAGCATTCCATACTTATGAGCTACTTCCATAGTGATGTCTTCAATAAGTGGGAATTTTACTTCCACATTCTTCATGCCCCGATACTCGATCTTCTCTTTTATGGTACGTAACCATGCAATGTGACTATAAAGGCCATCAACTGACAATCCTACCAGTTTGCAGTTCAATGATTCAAATTGAGGTTCCATTGATGCGAATGTCATGAATTCTGAAGTACAGACAGGTGTAAAGTCGGCAGGATGACTGAATAAAATAACCCACTTTCCGCTGTAATCAGATGGAAAATTTATCTCACCCTGAGTAGTGATTGCTTTAAATTCAGGTGCGCTCTCGCCAATACGTGGCATTGTGAATACTTGTTCTTCCATACGTCTTAATTTTTTAAGTTAATATCTGTTTTTATCACTTTTTATGATTTATTAATTGGATGATTTCTTCGATAGTCTTTTCTGGTTGTTTCAATATTACCATTTGAATATTTAAGCCTTCGAGTACGGATTTAATTTTAAATCCAAACTCTCCTGAAATAATCATTTCCGCCTTTTTCCCGGCAATGGTTTCAACTGCAGCCAGCCCTGCACCTTCATCTGCATTTGCTGCTGCATTGGGAATAAATTCAACAGATCCGGAATCGGTATCATAAATAACAAACCAGGCACACCTCCCAAATCTTTCATCAAGTGTTGATTTTAGTGAATTACCTGTCGATGTTATTGCTGCTCTCATATGTTTGGTCTGGTTTATTTGTTATTGTTTCTTCCTGAAATTTCTGTGTCCATTCGCTTCCACATAATGGGCATTTATTTATTTTTTCTTCTTTTTGCGTGATATTAAAATAGCAACCACAGCTATTACATGAATACCAGCTACTGTCAAAATAAACTTTTCCGCCTTCTATTATGATTTGTCTTCCTTCAACAAAAGCTTTAGCAATCTTCTGTCGTGCTGATGAATAGATTCTTGTAAAAGTCGGTCTTGAAACACACATGATTGTTGCGGCATCAGAATGATTTTTCATTTCATAATCGCACAATTTAAGAGCTTCATACTCTTCAAAAAGCAAACCAATAGCTTCTTTTTTTGGTAGAGCTGTTTCAGAGCCATAAGGCTTGAATCCCTTTACAGATGGGGGATTCATTAATTTTCTTGGTACTTTTATTCTTGCCATAATGAGTAATAGTTCAATACAAAGGTAATGAACATTTGCTCATTAAAGAATTTATTTTACTATTTTTGTGAAAAAATTATTCAAATGATCTCACAGTTCAGGCTCGTGACTCCCGAAGTCCTTAATAATAATGGTACTCTTTTTGGCGGAATTACTATGCAATGGATGGATGAAATAGCCTATATTGCTGCAATTAGAATTACCCGACAGAAGATGGTTACAGTCTCTGTTGATAATCTACAGTTTCTTTCACCTATCAAACCTGATTCTCTGGTTGAAATTACTGTTGATCTTCTAAAAGCTGGTCATGCCAGTGTTGTTCTTCTGGTACAGGTGTTTGCTGAAGGTATGTATACAAGTGATAGGTGTCTTTCTGTGTCTGCTAACTTTAAATTTGCAGCTGTTGGCGTAGACGAGAAGCCTTGTTTAATTAAGAAACTGAATTAGTGAATCCATAATCGTTTGCCAGGAACATTTTAGCATTAATATGATGAAGGCTGAATTTGTGAAATTTCGTGCAAGGAGATTGTGCTTGTAAAAGGGTGGTAAATCAAATGTAGTTTGCAATCAATGATTCTTATTTCTTTAGCTTGTCCTTAAAAACTTCCCTCACTTTATCGACTTTGGGCTTTATAACGAAAGTGCAATATGGTGCATTTTTATTGTTGTTGTAATAATTCACATGATAGTTTTCGGCAGGGTAGAATTTCTCAAAGGCTGTGATTTCAGTAACTACCGGTTTCTCAAACGCATTAGCTTCATTGAGCTTACGCTTATACTGTTCAGCCAGTACTTTCTGCTTCTCATCATGATAAAAAATTACTGATCTGTATTGTGCGCCAACATCAGCACCCTGTCGGTTGAGAGTCGTGGGATCGTGCGATTTCCAAAAGACCTCGAGCAGATCAGCGAAAGTTATTATTTCAGGATTATATTTTATCTGAGCAACCTCGGCATGTCCTGTTGCGCCCGAAGATACTTGCTCGTATGTAGGATTAGGTCTTATGCCTCCTGAATATCCAGGAGAAACTGATATTACTCCTTCGAGTTGCTGAAAAACAGCCTCTGTGCACCAAAAACATCCTGATCCAAAGGTTGCAACTTCTGTCTTTCCCTGATTCATATTTTTTGTTTTTTCCTGTGAATAACCGGCTGTAACAGTCAGGAGCATCAGGAATATGTTAATAATAATTGTTGTTTTCATTGTTTCGCCTAATTAACAGAATTGGCAGTTATGCTGTTCAATTCATTAAGATATTGACTTTGAGTAACAATTTGTAATCCGAGATCCATAATCTGAAGATTAGGTTGACTGTAATCTATAAAACACATTAACAATTAAAAGGTAACTTGGTTATTTTAGTATTTTAGCTGTGGAAATAATGTGAAAATTGAATTATGACGCTAAGGTTACTCATTTTTATGTTGGGAGTATTGGCTTTTGACCAGGCTTTTGGTCAAATCAGTCAGGGCGGTATTCCCCCTGATTTCAATAATCCGACACATCGGGCGATAGAGCTTTTTGAAATGAAAGCTCCTGATTTTGAGTATTTACTCAGGCAGGATGATTCAGTTAGTCATATGGGGGTGCCACAACGGTTAGGCGTTATAATTCCGGTAAATGTTTCGCCTGTTGAAACAGGATCATGGGAGCTAAACTCATCAGGTACGTATTCATGGAAGTTAAACATAAGGGTAGACGGAGCTGTCGGACTAGGGCTGTATTTTAGTGATTTCAAACTGAATGAAGGTGAGGAACTCTATGTTTATTCTGATGACCACAGACACATCATAGGAGCTTTTACACAGTTTAATAATAAACCTGATGGTGTTTTTGCCACTGAAGTTGTTAAAGGCGAATCTATTATACTTGAATTAGTTACCAATAATCCTTCTATATCTGACGTATTCAGAATAACTGACGTTTTAGTAGTCTATACACCATTTGAGTTCACACTTACAGATGGTTCAAGGATTCTCAGGGAGTCTGATAATTGTGAAGTCAACATTAAATGTGAGGAAGGAGATAATTGGTTTGACCAGGCGAACGGGGTTGTGAGGATTATGGTTAGAAATAATCAGGTGGCATACTGGTGCACAGGTTCGGTGGTTAATAATACAGCACTTGATTATGCGCCGTTGGTACTCACAGCCAATCATTGCGCATTATCGAATGGTGTCTATTCTTCTCCCACAGATGTCGCTCAATGGGTATTCTATTTTAAGCATGAATCGGTTTCTTGCGTGGATAATACGCCATCAGGGACAAGAACCATGACAGGCGGGGTGAAACTGGCAAGCAGTAATTCAGCGACTGAAGAAGGAAGCGATTTCTACTTACTTGAGCTCTTTGAGAAGATTCCAAACAGTTATAGTCCATATTTCAATGGATGGAATGCGTTGGATGAGATTAGCGATGAAGGCGTTTCAATACATCATCCTGCAGGGGATGTTAAGAAGATAAGTACTTACAATTCTATGGAAATAGCCCAATGGGGCATTACTCCAAATTCTCATTTTATGCTTCAGTGGAGTGCTACACAAAACGGACATGGAGTTACCGAAGGAGGATCATCAGGTGCACCTTTGTTCAATTCATCAAAATTGATAATCGGGCAATTAACTGGAGGAGAATCTTCGTGTTCCAATCTGACAGGCCCTGACTATTTTGGACGACTCTTCCTTTCATGGGAGTCGGCAGGTGAAAGTGACTCGCTTCGTCTTGCTCCATGGCTTGATCCTATTTCAAGCGGACTACGACTGTTACAGGGTACATACAATACAAAAGTGGCACTTGCTCAGTTTGCTACCGATCAGAATGTAGTACCGGTCGGTTCATATGCAAACTTTAATGACCTGAGTGTGAACTCACCTGATACATGGGAATGGTACTTTGAAGGAGGAAGCCCTTCAACGTCCGAAAGTCAGGAACCGGGGAATATATATTACCACCAACTTGGTACTTATGATGTACTGCTGGTTGTGACAAATGAATATGGTTCTGACAGTTCCTTACTGGAAGATTATATAAGAGTTGTTCCAACAGTGTTTCCTAATCCCACACGAAATAAAATCAATATCCTGTTTGGTGATGATCCTGATGCACATCAAATAACTATTACAAATGTGGCCGGTAAAATAATGAAACAGTTTGAGGTTCCTGCAAGCATTGTTGAGCATGAGTTCTCATTTATGGCACTTCCCGCAGGTTTGTACATAGTGGGAATCAAATCAGCCACTGTTGATGAGCACTATAAGGTGTTGTATATTCCAAGATAGTTCCCCTGGAAAAGAGTGATAAAGAGTTAAATTTCCGGTTTGCAGAACACCGGGGAAAATCCTCTTAGTAATATTTCAGAGTTTCTTCGAGCACTGTTGTGAACAGGTCTTTTAGTTTCAAACCTATTTCAGCTGCCTGCTTGGGAACAATGCTTGCTTCAGAAAGACCCGGAATAGTGTTGACTTCAAGGAAATAAAAGCATGAGGGGCTCTCAGGAGTTTCAGGAGTGAGAATGAAGTCAAATCTGACAATTCCCCTGCAATTCAGTTTTCGGTAAAGCACCAGAGAGATTCTTTTGCATTCATCAGTGAGCTCTTGATTTATACGGGCAGGCGTGATTTCGTTGGAATATCCCTGTGTGTATTTTGCCTGATAATCGAAAAATTCATTTGCACTTACAACTTCCGTCAGAGGCAGATCAATCATTTGTTGGTTTTTCTCAAAAATGCCGCAGGTAATTTCCGTTCCCGGAATATATTCCTGTACCAGGACTTCATCATCCTCGGCAAATGCACTATCCAGGGCAGGCTTTAGCTCCGCAGGGGTATGTACTTTAGAAATCCCGACACTCGAACCATTGCAATTGGGTTTTACGAAGCAAGGTAGTCCCACATATTCAATAATATTATCGTGGTTCAGAGTATCACGCTTATGCAGATACATGGTTTTGGGAACATTGAATCCCCATCGTCCAATGAGTTCATTTGTAAAGTACTTATTAAATGTGACAGCCGAGGTGGTTCTGCCACAAGTGTTATAAGAAATTCCAAGCATGTCGAGGTAACCCTGCAGTTTCCCATCTTCACCCGGAGTTCCGTGTATTCCAATGAAAGCAGCATCAAATCTGATTTTCTGATCCTTTAGTGTCAGACTGAAATCGTTTTTATCTATTTCATAGGTCTTACTTCCGTCAAGATACAGCCATCGGTCGGCAGTGATGTTAATCTGATAAACATTAAACTGTTCATGGTCGAGGTTTGAGGCAATGACTCTGCCGCTTGCAACTGATATCTCGTACTCTTTTGAATAACCACCGGTTAAAAGTGCTATATTCTTCATTGGATTATTTGTTTGGCTGCAAAATTAATAGAAAAATTGCGGGTTGGTTATACTTCCTGCGGCACTTTTAAAATTGTTTATATTTGCATGTTAAACAATAAAAAGCAAACCTTGGAAGTTATTTGGAGAGCCTTATTATTGGAGTGTTTATCAATTGCCTTATAATCACACATCTGCCGCATGAATTTTATTGAATTCATAAAAACTAAAGTCTTTCTTCGTCATTTTCTGGTGTCTGTAATACTCAGTGCTGTTCTGATTTCGATTGTTTTAGGAATGCTTAAATGGTATACTCATCATGGAGAATCATATAAGATACCTTCACTAGTGGGACTGACACCGGACCAGATAGACCAATTGACCACAATAGATAATTTTGAAGTACTGATAATTGATTCGGTTTTCGATTCCAGACAACCACGTGGCACCGTTCTTATTCAGGAACCGGTTGCGGGTACTATGGTTAAAAAGAACAGGAAGGTTTATCTTACAACAGTAGCAGTATTACCTGAAAGAGTTACAATGCCCAATCTTGTAGATTTAACACTGAGGCAGGCAAAAGCAACTATTGAAACTTATGGTCTGAGGTTAGGCAATGTTAATTATGTACCTGATATTGCGGCCAATGCAGTACTGGCTCAGTTTTATGATGGAGAAGAAATTGAAGCAGGTTATGAGTTACAGAAAGGCTCGAAAATTGATCTGAGAGTAGGGCAGGAGATGGGGAACGGAATGTATCAGGTGCCTTTTCTCATTGGAAAAACACGTGCTGAAGCAGAAAGCCTTCTCAGGAAATATTATTTCGTTGTTGGCGATGAGACTTTTGAAGATGATGCGGATCCCGAAACGGCAAGGGTATATTCACAGACTCCCGAAGCAAGTAATGATCAGTTTCTGAATCCCGGTCAGCCTGTTAATTTAATATACAGGGACCCCGAAAAGTTTGATTTTGATGAGTATCTGCAGTCACTAGAAAATATGAATCAGGAAGACGATCTCGTTGAATAAATAGCATTAAGTTTGTTAAGAATAAAGACACTTAAAGATAAATAGATGAAAATCATTTGGTCAATAGTAATTCTGGTATTTACTTTTTTATCTGCATCAGCACAGGAGAGGCTCACAGGTATAATTGTAAACCAGTCAGTTAAGAACGCCGGAAAGATTATTAAATCAGCCACTCAGGATGTGCCTGCGCTCACACTGCCATTCTTCGACGATTTTAGTAATACAAAAAGTATATCCCCTAACAGAAATCATTGGTCAGATAACTATGTTTTCATTAATGAAGATTATCCGGTAAACTCTCCTACTATTGGCGTTGCAACCTTTGATGCTATTAATAACCAGGGCGAAATATACAGTCATGCTAATCCTTTTGGCTATGGTGCCGATACCCTGACTTCACAAGATATAAGACTTGACTCATTATTTGTTGGAACTCCACGCAAGTTGTTGCCTGCTGATTCCTTGTATTTTAGCTTCTTTTATCAGCCACAAGGCCTGGGAAATGCTCCAGCACCCGGTGATTCATTAGTTTTGGAATTCTTAGCTCCTGATGAAAGCATTATAACTATTAACCCTGCTGATACTGTTATTACAGGTACCGATACTTTATACATTCCTGCTGATACTATTGTCCTGGAGAATTGGGTTAACATATGGAGTTCAGGTGGTTATTCACTTCAGACATTTCAGAATGAAGGAAAGGGCGATTTCAGACAGATTCTTGTACCAATAACCGATAGTGCCCGCTTCTATAAACCAAATTTCAGATTCAGATTCAGAAATATTGCCAGTCTGGCTGATGCAACATTACCCGATTGGCAAAGTAATGGTGACCAATGGAACGTTGATTACATATATCTGAATATTGAGCGAACTGTTTTTGATAGCACGCATGCGGATATCGCATTTGCGGCAAAGGCTCCCCGAATGCTTGAGCGATACACTTCAATGCCCTATAATCAGTACAGAGTGAATTTTGTAAATGAAATGGCTAAGTCATTGGATATGAAGATTACCAATCTTGATGACAATGCCTACAATGCTTCATACCGCTATGAAGTAACAGATGATAATGAAAACCTTATTAACACATACCAGGGTGGAAATTATTTCATTGCTCCATACGCTACTGATGGCTATGTAACTGAACCTGCATTTGCTAATCCTCCTGTTGAGTTTGTGTTTCCTATTAATAATCCTGAACCTGTTACTTTCACTGTTACTCATATTCTTAATCCGGAAGCTAATATTGGCAGGAGAATTAACGATACAACAAGATTTACCCAGGTTTTCAGTAACTACTTGTCGTATGATGACGGGACTGCCGAAGCAGGGTATGGAATTACTCCGGCAGGAGCGCAGGTGGCTTATAAGTTTCAGCTTAACAGATCTGATTCACTCTTTGGAGCCAATATGTACTTTAATCAGACTCTCTCTCAAGGCAATGTACAGAACTTTTATCTGAACGTGTGGAATGATTATTTCGGAAAGCCGGGCGATCTTATTTATTCGAGATTCGGGTATCAACCTGTGATGGAAGATAGCCTAAACAAATTCTTCTTTTACCGCCTCGACAGTGCCATTATGATTGAGCCGGGCAATTTTCCCAACCTGATTTTCTATATTGGGTGGGAACAGGTTAATGATAATATGTTAAATATTGGGTTTGACAAGAACAGCGAAGGACAACAACATTTATTTTACAGGACATTCGGACCCACATGGAGCACCAGCCAGTACAAGGGCGCATTGATGATTCGTCCAATCATAGGAAAAGAACAAGTTCTGTCATTCGATGAGCCAACTAAGGCTTCAGATTTCTCAGTTTATCCGAATCCTGCCAGCACTCCAAGCATTAAAATAAGAACAGGAATAAAACCTTCTGACTACAATAGATATAAAGTAAGCATTGTATCTGCCGACGGCAGAACTTTGCAGGAAACTATATTGTCTGATGAACTTGAAGTGAGCAGGTTGCCAAAAGGAATGTATATGATACTGCTGAGAGATGGCAACCACACCCTTTCTGTTCAAAAACTTATCATTAATTAGGAGTGGAAGATATTACTTCGGACTTTGAAGAGCATGAAAGCCCCGAACTACTGGATGATGAAAGTTCTGAGTCGGAGCTTTACGAACACCACAGAATAGTAGCTGATAAAAGGCAGGGCTTATTACGAATTGATAAGTTCCTGATGTCGAGGATTGAAAATGCCTCGCGCAACAAGATTCAACAGGCTGCCAAAGCCGGTAACATCCTGGTCAATAATAAGCCGGTAAAATCAAATTACAGGGTTAAGCCACTCGACATCGTATCGGTGGTTATGACTCATCCTCCAAGGATTAATGAGATTATTCCTCAGGACATTCCGCTTAACATTGTATTTGAAGATGAGCATCTGGTTGTTGTTAATAAGGCGGCAGGAATGGTTGTTCATCCCGGACACGGTAATTGGGATGGAACTCTGGTAAACGCATTGTTATGGCATTTCCAGCAAAACGGAGAGCCTGATTTGAATCCATTACTGGTTCATCGTATTGATAAAGACACTTCGGGGATATTGTTGGTTGCCAAAACAGAGGAAGCACAAACCAGACTTGCCAGGAATTTCTTCGACCATACTATTGATAGAACGTATAATGCAATTATCTGGGGCGTTCCAAAAGAAAGCGAAGGGACAATTACAGGTCACATCGGTCGGAATCTCTCAAACAGACTTATAATGTCGGTGTTTCCCGAAGGTGATCATGGCAAGCATGCTGTTACACATTACAAAACACTCAGGAATCTGAGCTATATTAGTCTGATAGAGTGCAAACTTGAAACAGGCAGGACCCATCAGATAAGGGCTCACATGAAGCATATAGGTCATCCGCTGTTTAATGATGAACGATACGGTGGTAATAAGATATTAAGAGGAACAACTTCGGGGTCATACAAGATGTTTATTGAGGACTGTTTTCAATTACTTCCCCGGCAGGCACTGCATGCCAAATCGCTGGGATTTGACCACCCTGTTACAGGTGAAAAGTTGTACTTTGATTCAGAATTTCCACCCGATATGTCAGCGGTGCTGGCCAAATGGGAGAATTTTATACAGAACAGGAAATGATTTTTTAAAGAGAAGCTCTGATTCTTGTTATTATAGAATAAATTTGTGTTCTCATAAAACATGAACATGAGAAGGGTCTCAGCCATATTAGTAATACTTACCCTATGCTTTAACAGTGTAGGATACTATGGCTTACACCTGGTACTCAAAAACCGGATTCGTCAGGAAATAAAGATGAAGATAAAGCAGCAGGTGCCTGCTGATGAACTGGTGAAAATTGAGTACACTTCGAATAATGTGAATGATTTCCAATGGATTCATAGCCGTGAATTCCGATATAAGGGAACGATGTACGACGTTGTTTCGAGGGAACGTGTATCAGAGAATCTGGAAATACTAAACTGTGTAACAGACCACCAGGAGACTCAACTCTTTAAGGAACTCGATAACTATGTGCAGAAAAGTATGAATTCCGATCCTGGTACCCGTCAGGCATCGTCATTCTTCAACCAACTTCTCACAGGCTTATACCTGCCCGTTAAAACCAGCTTATTTCAGGAGACTTCAATAGTAACCAAAAAGTGGTATCATTTTATAAGCCACTATAGTCAGCCAAATCTGGCAAAACTATCACCACCACCTAAAGAAGCTTAATTTAGTTCTTTAATCTTATCTCAATTACCTGTTGGAAGTTCCCGTAGGACTGACTTCAGGCAACAGACCTATGTTGTATAATGGCGCTGTTTAAGTATTATTAATATGCGTTGTAGAATTAATAACTTATTTACTATCACTAACAAAACAGAAAATGAAATATAAATTGAGTTTATTGCTGACATTTAATTTGTTAGCCTTAACTCTGCTAAGTCAGACTATTACAGTAATCGACAATATCACAGCACAACCGATTACTAATGTGGCAATATTTTCTACTAATCCTCCAATAAGCGTGATTACCAATCCACGTGGACAGGCAGCTATTAGTCAGTTTAAAGAAGCCGACAGTATTTACATTAAGCATTTAAGTTATGATCAAAGGGTGTTTGCATTCAATGACCTGTTAACACAGAATGTAGTTGTTCTGGATCCTACAAATATATCTTTGGATGAAGTTGTAATTTCGGCAAATCGCTGGGAACAACAAAACAGAGAGATACCTCTAAGAATAGAAAAGATATCACAACGTGAAATTCTCTTTCAGAATCCTCAAACAGCTGCCGATTTGTTAGCTGCAAACGGATACACTTATATACAGAAAAGCCAGATGGCCGGTGGTTCACCAATTCTCAGAGGCTTTGCAACAAACAGGGTATTACTCGTAGTTGATGGCGTTAGAATGAACAATGCTATATTCCGCACGGGTAATCTTCAAAATGTTATTTCACTTGATGCTTTGTCAATTCAAAGCAATGAAGTTTTATTCGGACCGGGAGCGGTCATTTACGGAAGCGATGCAATTGGGGGAGTAATGGATTTTCACACCCTCGATCCTATATTATCAACCAACGGTAAGCCTATCGTTACAGGAAGTGCAGTTGGAAGATATAGTTCGGCAGCAACAGAAAAAACCGGTCATGTCGACTTTAATATAGGCCTTAAGAAATGGGCCTTCAGAACGGCAATCACTTATTCTGACTTCGATGACCTTAAAACCGGTAAACATGGGAATGATTACTTTTTGCGTAATGAATACCAGACTACGATCAATGGCCGTGATACTACTCTCAAAAACAATAATCCTCAGGAGCAAATAGCATCGGGGTATGGACAGATTAACGTTTTGCAAAGAATTAAATTCCAGCCTAAAAAGAATGTTGACTTTGATTATGGATTCTATTATTCTGAAACGACCGATGCACCGCGCTATGACAGGTTATATCTGAAAGATGATGATGGTGAATTGGTGAATGCTGAATGGTACTACGGTCCGCAAAAGTGGATGATGAATCGTTTGTCAGCTAAAGTGTATACAGATATTGCACTGTTTGAAAACATGAGAATTGATGTTTCACATCAGTTTTATGAGGAAAGCAGACACGACAGGAAGATGAACAATGCAAGACTGAGAAATCAGATTGAAAAGGTAAATGCATTAGCTCTCAATGCTGACTTCGACAAAGGATTGAGTGATAGAATTACACTTTTCTATGGATTAGAAGGTATATATAACAAAGTTGGTTCAACTGCTAACAGAGTAAACATCTTTAGTGGTGAAGAATCAAAAACAAATACCCGGTATCCTGATGGTTCTACATGGCAATCGTACTCATTGTATTCAAACGTGAAAGCCGAGTTATCACAAAAGTGGATATTGAATGCAGGTATCAGGTACAATTACATTGCTTTGGAAGCTGACTTTGATACAACCATGTTCCCATTCCCGTTTACAAATGCTTCACTGAATAACGGAGCTCTTAACGGAAGTGTTGGACTTGTTTGGTCTCCTGTTAATAATTTGCGATTATATACCAACCTATCGACCGGATTCCGCTCACCTAATATTGATGACCTTGGAAAAGTATTCGATTCAGAGCCGGGTACTGTTGTTGTTCCCAATGCTGATCTGAAACCTGAATATGCATGGAATGCTGAAATCGGAGGTGCCTATACTTATAGCAATAAGCTGAAAGTAGATCTCTCAGTTTATTACACGCTACTCAGTAATGCACTGGCCAGAAGAGATTTCAGCTACAATGGAGTTGACAGTATAGTTTATGATGGCTTACTCAGCAAGGTTGAGGCAATTCAGAATATTACTGAAGCTTACGTGTATGGCATTCAGGCCGGGGTAGAGTTTGTGCCTTATAAGGGATTCAGAGTATCGAGCAAAATAAGCTATCAATACGGAAGAGAGCAAAGTGAGGATAGTTTGATATATTATCCGTTACGTCATTCAGCACCTTTGTTTGGAACCACTCATATTATTTACGAGCGTCACAAACTATTGGTTGACCTATATGCTGATTACAACGCAGGATTATCTTATGATGATTTGCCATTATCTGAACGTTCTGACAGTGAACCGTATGCAAAAGATGAAAACGGATTGCCATTCGTTCCCGGATGGTATACCCTGAACCTAAAGGCATCATGGTTTATAAATAAGAACTTTTCAATTAATGCCGGTGTGGAAAACATTACAAACCAACTCTATCGTCCGTTTGCATCAGGAATCAGTGCCCCTGGAATTAACTTCATTACTTCGTTGAAAGTATCCTTTTAATAAAGTATAACCTTGTACAAAACACTGCAGTCATTTATCCGGCTGCAGTGTTTTTTTTAAACATTCGGGCTTTCATTGCGTTTCACTTTGGAATTAATTTATTATCTTTGGTCAAATTTAAAACTGATGAACAGGTTTAAGAACTCACGATATATTATTAATCATATTCTCAATACGCGGATGGAACAGTGTAGGCAGATATCCGTATAATCAAAAAAGAAACCACCAACATTTACTTTGAAGTCGGGGTTTCCCGACTTTTTTGTTTAATACAAAATTAATAAGCCATGAATGAATTAATCATTAGCTCACTGGATGCTGCGCGCATCGAAAGTTGCATAGAAAAAGCAAGATCAGGCGGACTAAATGCCCCTGTGAACCTCGTTCCCCTAATGGATGAAGTAAAAAGAGCCAAAAAGATAACACCCCAAAAAATGCCGGCTGATGTTATAACCATGAATTCCATAGTCATGCTGAATAACAAAAAGACCAACAAGACTATGAAGATTCAGATTGTGTATCCGCAAGATGCTGATGTCTCAAAACAAAAGATATCAATTTTTGCTCCTGTTGGAACAGCTTTGCTGGGTTACAAAAAAGGAGATTTAGTGACGTGGAGCACCCCTTCGGGAAATGTCGAACTCGAAATCGTTGATATTGTATATCAGCCTGAATCGAGTGGTGATTATGACCTTTAAGGATTCACTGTGTTTAAGAAATCAGCCATACGCTGCAATGCAACTGCACGATGGCTGATTTTATTTTTAATATCAGGTGACATTTCGGCCATAGTTATTTCATAGCCATTGGGTATAAACACAGGATCATATCCAAAACCAAATGATCCCTTTCTTTCCTTAATAATATGACCGTTAACAATGCCTTCAAACTTATATTCATTACCCCCGATAATCAAGGAAATTGCAGTACGGAACCTGGCATTTCTGTTCTCAATACCTTCAAGGTTCTTTAAAAGCTTTGTAACATTTAATGCAAAATCGTGGGTATCACCGGCATAGCGTGCAGAATATACTCCCGGTTCACCATTCAATGCCTCTACTTCAAGTCCGGTATCATCGGCAAAGCAGTCCTTTTTAAAACGATTGTGAATGTGCCATGCTTTTAGTGAAGCGTTCCCTTCAAGAGTTACCTCGGTCTCAGGAATATCATCATTAAATCCGATTTCTGACAGGCTGATGATGTTATATCTGTTTTGAAGAATATGTGTTGCTTCCTCAATCTTGTGTTTGTTATTGGTTGCGAATATTAAGGATTTCATTCGTTTACGAGTTGTGATATGGTTCATTTTTAAGGATTGTATGAGCTCTGTACAGTTGCTCAACAAAGAAGAGCCTCACCATCTGATGTGAAAAAGTCATAAGTGACAATGATATCCTGCCATTTGATTTTGCATAAACTTCATCAGAAAAGCCAAACGCTCCGCCCACAACAAAAACCAGGTGTTTAGTACCGGCGTTCATAGTTTTTTGCAACCATACGGCAAAACCTTCTGATGTATATCCCTTGCCGTTTTCATCAAGCAGGACAACCAAGTCGGCATCCTCAAAATACTTTAACAGAATTTTACCCTCTGCATCTTTCAACTGTTCAGGGTTAAGCTTCTTCATGGTCTTGGGTGAAAGCACTTCAATGATTTCAAATTTCACGTAATGGCTTAAACGTGAAATATATACCTCAATCCCTTCTTTCAGGTAATTATTCTCAGTTTTGCCAATTGCAAGCAGGGTGATTTTCATTCCACAAAAATAGCTTTTTCTATTACGGATAACTATCTTTGTATATTTGCATAGTAATTTTGGAGTACCTAAATAATTATTGGTAAGGTTTTTGCATACCAATGACATGATGACTCCAATTGAAACATCATTATGAAAAAGACTGGTAATCACCAAAGTGGGCTGTTGTTAATATCTATTGCATTTTTATTAATGTGCTGTCTGCCTTTGGAAAAGTTAAATGCACAGGACCTGAACACTCAGGTTACCCAGGCTATTAGTAATTCTAATGCTGCCGGTTTGTCGAAGTATTTTAACACTTCAATTGACCTGACAATTCCTGAAAGTGAAGGCACATACAGTAAAGTGCAGGCTGAACAGATACTAAAAAGCTTTTTCACTAAATATCCTCCCGTATCTTTCTCTATCAATCATAAAGGTAGTTCGAACGATGGTTCTATGTATGCCATTGGAACTTATAAAAGTAAAACCCGGGCATTCAGAACCTACTACCTCACAAAGCCAATAAACGGGCAACAACTTATTCATCAGTTAAAATTTGAAAGCAGAGAGGAATAACTTCATGACCACTAGCCAAACACTAGACCTGGAAGCAATAATTGATCATGCTCTGGCAGAAGATATAGGTGATGGTGACCATACATCATTATCAACAATCCCACATTTTAATTTCGGACAGGCAAAACTGCTTGTGAAGCAGGCCGGCATTCTGTCGGGCATGGAAGTCGCAAAGAAAGTCTTTAACAAAGTAGATCCTTCCATTACTATGGAGGAAATACTTAAAGATGGCGATCGCATAAAACCCGGAGATATAGCATTTACTGTTTCAGGGCCCTCAATGTCGATTCTCCAGGCCGAGAGACTTGTACTCAACTTCATGCAAAGATTAAGCGGCATTGCGACAACTACTTCAATGTATGTTGAGAAATTGCAAGGTCTTAAAACGAGAGTTCTTGATACCAGAAAAACTACTCCATTGCTGAGAGGACTTGAAAAACAGGCTGTAGTGCATGGCGGTGGGCTAAACCACAGGTTCGGACTTTATGATATGATCCTTATTAAGGATAATCATGTAGATTTTGCAGGTGGTATTGAGAACGCTGTTAATGCAGTTCATCACTATCTGCAGAACAATAATCTCAAATTGAAAGTTGAAATAGAAGTAAGAAACTTCAGTGAGCTCGATCAGGTGCTTCAGATAGGAGGGGTTGACAGAATTATGCTGGACAATTTCACCACTGATGATTTGAGCGAAGCTGTTAAAAGAATAAATGGTCGTATGGAAACAGAAGCATCCGGTGGCATAAATCTCGATACTATAAGAGCTTATGCTGAAACCGGAGTTGATTTTGTTTCTGTTGGTGCCCTGACTCATCAGATAAAGAGTCTCGATCTTAGTTTAAAGGCTTTCTAACCTATAAAGCATGATCAAAAAGATACCGGAACGAATAAAGAACTGGTATAATGAAAAATACACCGGTCTTATCACAAGTAAGCCGGTCCATTGGATTATTACCACATCCAAGAAATTGGTAATACCCGGCTTCAATGGAGTACCGCTTTACGACGTGGCCATATTCTTTTACAACGGAATAAAAAAGGGCGACATCAACACCAGAGCTTCGGCATTGGCTTTCAATCTGTTTTTAGCTATATTCCCTGCTATAATTTTCTTTTTTACACTTATACCATATATCCCGATTGAGAATTTTCAGGACAGTTTAATGAATATTATGGCTGAATTCATTCCAACGGGAATTTATACTGAAGTGGAAGGTACCCTGCTTGATATCATTAAAAGGCCACGGGGAGGTCTGTTGTCAGTGGGTTTTCTGGTAGCCATGTTTTTTGCTACCAACAGCGTACACAGTCTCATTGACGCTTTCAACAGGACTTATTATACAATAGAAACCCGATCAGCATTCAAACAAAGGCTTATCTCTATATTTCTGGTTATAATTTTGTCGGTACTCGTTGTACTTGCAATAGGTCTTATAACGATTGGCCCTATAGTTCTCAGATGGGTTGAAGATATTGGTCTGCTCACCGATACTATTACTCTTAACATAATTGCTGTTGGTAAATGGATTATTACATTCGGACTGGTATTCTTCGCTTTCGCAGTTTTATATTTCTTTGCACCTGCAATAAAGCAAAAATTCAGACGGGTACATGCCGGCACAACACTGGCAACATTTCTTTTTATCTTTACATCGATAGGATTTAACATATATGTGAATAATTTTGCCCGTTACAATACTCTTTACGGATCAATTGGAACACTCATTATTTTTATGTTGTGGCTTTATGTAAATTCGCTTATTGTCCTTATCGGATGGGAGCTTAATGCCAGTATCCTTGTCGCCAAACGTAATTATGATAGTCTGTAATAATCGGGAATCATGAAACAAGTCAATATGAAAGAGCAGCTTAAGTTGTCTTTCATATACACAGCTACTGCTGCTTTTACTCCTATTTTTCAGGTACTTATACAACCGGTTTATGAGGGAAGCGGGCGACTTGATGCAGTAGACTTCTCACATTTGGCTATTACCGAATTATTCACATCACTGATATTTGCGTTTACTTTATACGGAATGGGAAATGCCATTGCCCGTTTTTATTATGATGTTGAAGAGGGTACTCCTCAGTATAAGAAACTGATTTCCGGTATTTTTTCGAGCATCCTTTTCAGAGGGTTGGTTGCGTTCTTTATCGCTTTCCTTTTCAGAGACTACATTGGGCGGTTGTTTAATCAGCCTGAACTTCAGGACTTCAGTAGCTACGGCTTTGCTTGTTTGGTAACCGGATTAGGAAGAGCAATTAACACAACGGCAGCTGCTCTCTTCAGAAATGAGAAGAAGGTATTGGCATTTATTCTTGTAAGTATGGGCCTTGGTGTCTTCAGAACAGGTTTCCAACTTATTGGTTTGTTCTTCTTTGATATGTCCTTCATCGGATACATCCAGGGAAGTGCTATTGGAACCGGCATTATAACTCTATTGATTCTGATTTATGTGTTCAGGAAAGCCGGACTTTCATACGACAGGAAAATGATGAAACCTGTCAACAGCTTTGCTTTTCCTCTGATGCAATATAGCCTTATTGTATGGGTGCTCACTTATGCCGATAAATTCCTGCTTGAGCGTTATCCTGTGGACCTTGGTATTTATAATACAGCTGTTACATTTGGCGCCGGAATTGCAATTGTTTTACAGGGACTGCAGGGTGCAAATCAGCCCGAAGTATTCCGGGCTATGAAAGGGGGAATTACTAGCAATCAGTCTGAAATACGCATGCTTTCAAACTCCCTGCTGATGCAGAGTATGCTGATTATTATCGGAGCTATACTTCCGGTCATGCTTTATCTGACCGTTTTGTATGAAACTGATGTAAGGCTGGCGGCTAATCTTATTTCGCTTGTTTTTGCGCGTAGTATTTTAAGAACTCAATTCATCGTTTTCAGTTATCCTTCATATTTTCTGAAAAAGACCAGAATATTTTTATATCTTAATACTGTTGGCACTGTTGTGAACATTGCATTGAACTACATTCTCATACCCAAATACATGTTTTACGGGGCAATAGCTTCAGGACTTATAGCTGATCTGATAATGGTTGCGGGTATCTATTGGTATCAGAAGAGAATAACTGAGATTAAATGGAATAAGATGAAACTCCTCTATTTCCCCCTGGGAGTAGTGGCATTTATTGTTGTGGCTGATTTCATCAGAGTTGAAGCAGGAATTAGTCCTTACATTACTTCATCATTTGTAACTTTGTTCACTTTTATTGGCATGGTGTGGTTGTACCGTAATGAAATAATGAAAGTTATAAAGAAAGCACGGAAATGATCCTAATTTTCAGGCAACCTACGGAAGAAGAAAGCGATGATGTAGTTCGACGATCGGAACCGGGCTCAGATGTTTATGTGATGCCCGGAATAGTCGTCAATCTTCCTATAGAGGTAAAAGTTATCTCCGACGAGATTGTTAAAGAAGCTGTAAGCCGGTTAATTGATGAAATTAAGCTGCTTGGAGATAAGGTTATTGATACTTCAAAGCAGCACGCTGATAGCATATCCTCAAAGACAGTTGCTGAGATGCTGACCTTCGAAAAAATGTCAGTGTGGCATTACCAGAGGTTCAGAATGTTTTTCCTTTTGAGAAATGAGTGGATTATAAACCACTGCATTGAAAGATTAAGTGAGACCGGTGAAACCCTGACTTGCTATGTCCCGGGATCATTCAATTGCCATAGTCGTAATGACGTGGCTAATATATTGCTGATTAGATCTTCGGGAGAATCCGCCGGTAAAATAAGTGTGAGAAGCAATAAAGGTATTTCCTTGCTCCACACTTACTTAAGTATTGTAAATTATACCATATTCTTTATTCTTAGGGTTATAATTGGTGCATTCAGAAACAATCACCTGCAGATGAAATCATTTGTGGTGATTGACAGATCTCTCAGGCAGCAGACCAGAAACATCAACACCCTGGAAAAGAAATGGGATAACTTTAACTTGTCGCCACTATTTGACTCCAATCCTGATGGACTACTTATTATTTCTGATATAGAAACACCAAAATTTAAAAGTGGACCTCGTTTTTCACTTCATAAATATTATTTCAATGGAGAAGGCAGGAGAGAACGAACATACTACTCCGAACCCATAATGTTAAGCGGCCTTCTCGCAGGGAAAGTGAGAAAAGAGCGAAAGAAATGGATGTGGTTGCTAAAAGAACAGGTACAACATATTGGTACTTCCGGTCTTTTATCCGAGCAGAAAAGAATCTTTGATGTTTTTGTATCGCTCACCAGATCTACATCATTCTTTATCTTTAAATATCTGGCCTTCAGGGAGTTTTTCGGGAAGCATAAATTTTTGGCAGTAGCAGCTATAGATGAGAATAGTCCTGCAACAAAGTGCATCCTCGATGCTGGTAAAGCCAGCTCAATGAAAGCAATTGGTATCCAGCACGGCAATATAGGTCCATCACAACCTGCATACCTCTATACTGCTAAGGACAAAGAACATGCGGTTATGGCCGATATGACCATTACCTGGGGACATTACTGGAGTGA
>CAZJPP010000024.1:0-31641 GCA_964547915.1 uncultured Lentimicrobium sp. | reverse complement strand
TAACAAAAGGAATTAGCGTTCCGCGTTCCGCGTTCAGAGTTCAGTGTTCCAGAGTTTCAGAGTTCAGGGTTCAGTTGTTCAGCGTTAGGCAATGAGCACTCAGTTTTCTACATTCCACGCAACAGAATTTGTTCTTGGTTTTTGTTCTTTGTTCTTTGTTGGCCATTCCGCTCTTTCTGAGTTTCAGGGTTTCAGTTGTTCAGCGTTCAGGGTTCAGTTGTTCAGCGTTAGGCAATGAGCACTCAGTTTTCTACATTCCACGCAACAGAATTTGTTCTTGGTTTTTGTTCTTTGTTCTTTGTTGGCCATTCCGCTCTTTCTGAGTTTCAGGGTTTCAGTTGTTCAGCGTTCAGGGTTCAGTTGTTCAGCGTTAGGCAATGAGCACTCAGCCATCAGCAGTTAGCAGTCCGTGCTTAGAGTAAAGTTATAGCTTGACAAAAGCAAGTAATTTGTAAAGCTATAGCTTGACACCAGAACAAGTTGGTTTTGTATATTCAGATATCATCAGCCTTCAGCAATCAGCCATTAGCGTTCCGCGTTCGAGTTTCCGCGTTCAGCGTTTGGCAGACGGCATCTGCACTCAGAGCTAAGCAGTCAATAATTAGCCTTCAACAATTTGCAATCAGCACACTCAGAATTCGGCACTCCGCGAATACCTTTAGCAAAAGATGCTTACAAGTATTAATCACGGAGTGCCGAATGAATGCTGAGCACAGACTGCTGCGTGCCGCCTAGTTCTCTCTCGGGCTAATCATTAGCAAATCGATCACATTGATTTCAGTAAGGCTGTGGGTAACGCCTTGTTTGTCGTCCCAATACCTGTAAATAATCTTGCCTTCCACTGCAACCTCCTTGCCTTTTGTAAGATATTTCTCACACATTTCACAGAGTTTGCCCCAAACCACAAGATTATGCCATTGGGTATCCTTAACCTTTTCACCATCCTTGTTTATATAGTCGCTATTGGTTGCTAAAGACATTCTGACAACTTTCTTATTTCCTTCAATTGTCCTTACTTCTGGCTCTTTTCCTAACCTGCCTATCAATGTTACTCTGTTTCTTAAGTTGTTCATTGCTTTTGAATTTAATGTTTGTTTCTCCTTTTACTCTGAATGATTTATTAATTGCACAATTGTTTTCCTCTGATCATTAAGAGGTCATTTACTGTAATTTCAGTACTCAAACGTGATTGTCCTTCCTTATCGGTAAAAGAATGATAAGCTAGTTTACCATCTACAGCAATCTCTCCACCTTTCTGAAGATACTTTTCACAGATCTCAGCCAGTTTGCCCCAGACTATAAGTTGGTGCCACTGAGTTCTCACACCCTTTTTACCCTTCTCAACTACTGCTTCATTTGTTGCCAGAAGCATTCTTGCCATAACTTTACCATCTTCGAATTTTCTTACAATAGGATCTGCACCCAGAAATCCGATTAACTGCACACGATTGTTTAAAGCTTTCATCTTTTCTTAATTTTTGCCTTACGGGCTTGTTCAACATTAAAACCTAACTTTCTTTCTCCAAACCTTACCAAGTATGTTTGAACGATGAAGCAAAATTATACCCGCCAAAAAATTATAGTCGTATAATAAGCATTTGTAGTCGTAAATATCCAGTTATAAGCGTTTAAAAACGTTTTTATAATTGAATATCAAGACTGTTCTTTGTTCTTTGTTTTTTGTTCGTTGTTAAGAATCTCGTAAATTGATAAATGATGGGCAACAAAGAACCAGGAACCAAAAACAAAGAACAATTTGAAGAACTACGGGCAACAAAGAACCAGGAACCAAAAACAAAGAACATTTCTTAACTTTGCTTTATGATTGAAGAACAGGTCCGTATCCATGATAAATTTTCTGTCGAAATCAAACTTGGCTTTCAGGCCAGGCAAGAGAAAATTAATGAGTTTTCTGTGCGTACGTGGCTATTTCTGCCCAATAGTCTTGATGTTACCCGGAATAATTATACAAAGAGCAATTTTTACCGCGACATAAAGACTAATATCCGCCTTATAACTCCTGTGTATGCTCTGAAGGATCTGAGCATGCCTGACAGCGAACCTGCAGGTTTTTTGTCAAGAGCCATTGAAAATCTCCCGACAGGCGGGCATGATGCCCAATTAAATTTCGAGTACCACATACGCATGTTCGTATCTATCGCCCGCAGTGCTTTGCGCGAAGAGATAAAATTCATTATGGAGTCGTGTCAGCAATCAGCTCAATCAGTTCAATCGGCTCAATCAGCTAAATCGGTTCAATCAGCTCAATCGGCTAATATTGGTACGCTGGTTAACAACTATATAACTTACACCCGACAAACAGCATCCAACTACAGGGAACTAGGGCAGCGCCTGGGCACTTATAAGATAAATCCTGCTTTAGCAGAGTATTTCCACTTCGGTGATGAATATCTCAGCAACGTCATAGAGCAACACACTTTTAAGCTAATAAAGGGACTAAAAAACACTGATACCAATCTGACTTCATCAGAGATCAAAGTTCCTGTCACCCAACAGAGGGTTCCCGGTGAACAGAAATCATCCGGCAGTGAAGAGATCGCATCCGGGAACGAACAGAAATCATCTGGTAACCAACAGATGGCCTCCGGCAGCCAAGAGAAGCTACCCAATGAACAGACGTCACCCATCAGCAAATTGATGAAGCTCATCACTGAAGAGATTGAATACAGGAAATCGAAAGGGATGCTGATTGTTGAGAAGCACAGTAAGACCCGCAACCGTGAACTGGTGTTCAGGCTCAACATGCTTAAGAAATATGCAGAAAACGAACTGTTTCTTGATGCACGGCGGCAAAGAGAAGGAATACTCACCGAGCAAATATGGCTGAGCATCGCGGCCGGCATTTCAATGATTTTCGCAACAGCCATAGCCTTTAGCTTTCAGCGCCAGTATGGCAATCTTACAATGCCGTTTTTCGTCGCCTTGGTAATCAGCTACATGCTGAAGGACCGCATCAAGGAGCTGGCACGATACCTTCTGGCACACCGTGTTGGGCGAAGATTCTTCGATATCAAGACTAAAGTGAGTCTCAACGAAAACCGCATCGGCTGGTCGAAAGAAGGCATGGATTTTATCGATGAAAAGAAAGTCCCCGCCGAAGTCCTCAGAATGCGTCAGCGCTCATCAATCCTCGAAGCTGAGAACCGCAACAACAGCGAGCAAATCATCCTTTACAGGAAACTTGTCAGGCTGCGGCGCGACATCTTAAACAAAGTAAGTCCATACCCGCTGGCAGGCATCAATGACATAATCCGCATCAATGTTTCATCCCTTATCCAGAAGATGGACAATCCCGAGGTTCCGTTGTTTATTCCGGGAGATGATGGTTCCCCCGATACTGTAAAGGGTGAAAAGATGTATTACCTCAACCTTGTAATGCGACTCCGCCACTCCGACGGAATAAAATTCAGACGATACCGAATCGTTATGAACAGAAACGGAATTGCAGAAGTAGAAAATTTCCAGTAATATAAATACCGGAATCACAATATCACTGTCGCTTTAATTAAGCAAAAAAAATTAACTTTGCGCGGTGAAAATGAACCTCTTAATAACAACCAATCATGAATAGATTATTACTCTTTCTGGCAGTATTTCTAAGTACTGCCTTCCTTGGAATGGGCCAGGTATCAATTACCCCCGGTTCCACTATAACGCAAAATTTCGATGAACTTG
Organism: uncultured Lentimicrobium sp.; assembly: GCA_964547915.1. Taxonomy (GTDB): domain Bacteria; phylum Bacteroidota; class Bacteroidia; order Bacteroidales; family Lentimicrobiaceae; genus Lentimicrobium. The sequence continues at coordinate 27,945 of CAZJPP010000024.1, read as the reverse complement.
GGACTACTGCCATCGCAACAATGCCGGCAGGCTGGAAAGTTGACAAAAACAACAGTTCAGTTAGGTTAGTCGGCACTTATGCTGCTGCTGCCTCTGCAACTGAGAATAGGGCTGGAAATAATATGAGTGACCAAGCCTCAAATGGTATATACAATTACGGTGCCGGAGAAGCTGCTACTGCCACCGACAGAGCTGTTGGATTTATAGCATCCGGATCAAAAACAAAAAGCGGTAATGTGTATATCCAGCTCCAGAACAATGGAACAGAGGCAATACCGGGATTCACAATCTCCTACAATGTTGAAAAGTACAGAAAAGGAAATAATGCAGCGGGTTTTTCTATCATTATGCACTATTCAACTGATGGAACAACCTGGACTCAGGCAGGTGAAGATTTTATTACCGGATTCCCTGTTGATGCAGACAATTTCGGATATACCCTGACACCTGGTGAAACTGTCCCGGTAGTTTCAAAAACATTAACACTACCTTCAGCACTGGCAGCCGGTTCGCAACTCTATCTTGCATGGAACTATTCAGTTACAAGCGGTACAACTACATCCAATGCTCAGGGATTAGGCATTGACGACGTATCAATAGTAGCAAATGCCCCTGCTTCCGATCCAAGTTTACAGGCTTCTCCCGTATCATTGTCCGATTTCCTGTACAACGTTGGCAACGGACCTTCAGAATCCCAGTCGTTTTCCCTCACAGGAGCTAATCTAACACCTGCGTCAGGAAATATCACTGTAACTCCAACCACAAATTTCGAGGTTTCAATCAACAATACCACCTTCCAGTCAGGCGCTCTTTCAATAGCCTATACTGCAGGCACATTAAGCGCAACCAACGTATATGTACGTCTTGCTGCAGGCTTATCAGCCGGTGATTACACAGGAACTGTCACAGCTGCAGGCGGCGGAGCTACAAATGCAACAGTCGCACTCTCAGGTTCTGTTTCCAATCCTGCCACACACCTCGGATTCGATAATTTCCCGTCAACCGGAATGGTAGGACAAACTGTCGCCACCTTCTCTGTTAAGGCACTAACAGCAGGCGAAGAAGTCGACCCTGCCTTTACAGGTGACATCACATTATCGAAATTAAGCGGACCGGGCAATGTAACCGGAACACTAACATCAGCTGCAACAGCAGGCGTAGCCTACTTTAATGATATTACTTTCAGTGCTGCAGGTACATACGTACTTCAGGCCTCTGCAACAGGATTAACCACAGTAACCAGTTCACAGATCATTATCTCCGTACCTCCTACTTTCACTGCTAACCTGCTTCCTCTTTACATGAGCGACAAAACCAGCAGCTCCCGTGTTCCAATGGCTTACAGGGCTACTGTTGCCAATCTGCAGCCTAACACAACTTACCGTTACATGAACTCGGCAGTAATAGATACCGACGCCCCAACATACGGAGGGGTTGGAGTTGTAATCTTTGTAAATGCCGACGGCACCTTTACAAGGACTACCACTGCTAGTTTTACCGGCATTTACGGTGAATTTACAACCAACGCATCAGGGTCATACACAGGATGGTTTATGCTTGAGCCTTCAGGAAATGCCAAATTTACCCCCGGCACTGATTTGTTTATGCGTATACGGTTAAATGATGGTGCAGGAGGAACAGTTGTCGTAAATACATTAACCACCGCCGAGAGTGTAAAGGTCCTTGCTTTCGGTACAGATGCCGATGCCACCAAGGGATCTGCAATTCGTGCCATATCACAGGCTGCACCAAAGAATTTTGCCGCCTTATACGACAATACCAACGCCACAGGCCGTCCTTTATGGTTAACAAGTATTGAAACTACAGGAGTCGATTATGCCAATATAGAAAACTCACCATATGCCCCGTTCTATAAAGAAGAAGTTTCGGGAATTGACGGAGCATGGGGCGGAATCATTCCAAACGTGAATGCAAACGGCGTTCGCCGCGTTGATCAACTCAGTCTGGCTAATGGATCAGTAGTTGACACCGACACTTCAGTTGACGGCGTATGGGGAACAACCGATACACGTAATCCTTCAGTGGGCATTGATCCCGAACTCGTTCTCGATCTCAACCCACCGGTTCCAACAATAGCAGTAAACCCTGCTTCACTCAGTGGTTTTAACTATGCAGTATTAAACGGACCGTCAGCATCCCAGTCATACGTTGTTTCGGGACATACACTAACACCTGCCGAAGGAATAGTAATAATAACACCTGCAACCAACTATGAACTCTCACTGAACAATACCACATTCTCAACATCGCCCATAAACCTTGCATACAACAGTGGAACACTCGCTGAAAACACCATTTATGTGCGACTGAAAGCAGGTCTTGCAGCAGGCAATTACCAGGGCAACATTGTACATACAGGAGGTTCGGTTACCACAAACCTTCCGGTGAGCGGTATAGTATCCGACCCGGCTAACCATCTTGCATTCGTTGACTTCCCATCGTCAGGATATGTCGGACAACCGGTTGAAGCATTCGAAGTACATGCACTCAATTTTAACAATCAGATAGATGCCTCATACACCGGCGACATTACACTTGTAAAGGTCAGCGGTATCGGAAGCATAAGCGGCACACTTACAGCAACAGCAGTTGAGGGAGTGTCCACATTTGCCGATATTACATTCTCTGCAGCAGGCAGCTACATGCTACAGGCAACCGCATCAGGATTAAATTCAGCAACAAGCACATCAATCTCAATCACTGAACAACTGGTTCCACAGATAACTTCAGTTATACTGCCACAATACATAAACGGCAATACCCCAACAGGTTCAAGAATTCCTTTTGCCTTCAGGGCCGCTTTAAGCAACCTCACACCAAATGCCACATACCGTTATCTGAACTCAGCAGTAATTTCAGCTGATGGTCCAACTACAGGTGGTGCAGGTGTACTTTTATTTGTAAATGCCGACGGCACATTTACCCGCGTATCAACAGGAAATCTGGATACTCCGGGTCAATATGGTGAGTTCACAACCAATGCTTCCGGATCATATACCGGCTGGTTTATGCTTGAGCCAACAGGTAATGACAGATTTGCACCGGGCAACGAGGTATTCATGCGACTACGATTAAATGCCGGCGACGGCACAGGCGAAGTTGCCCACTACCTTACACTCGCTGAAAGTACTGAAGTACTGCAATTCGGCACATCTGCCGAAGCCACTCACGGCACAGCAATCAGGGCAGTCACTGAATTCAATGCTAAGAACTTTGCATTCCTGTATGATAATACATCAGGAACAGGAAGACCACTTGCAGGAACTTCAGTTGAAACAACAGGTATCGATTTCACAACACCGGGAAGCTATGCTTTATTCTATACCGATTTCGTTGAAGGCAATGACGGCAACTTCGGCACAATAGTCCCCAATGTAAATACTGCAGGAGTTCAAAGACTTGAAGAACGCGGTCTTACCGACGGACAGATTGTAAGCTCAGTTACTTCAGCCGACGGAGTCTGGGGAACAACCGACACCAAAAACCCGGTTGGAGGTTTAACTGACGTTCTTGTAATTGATCTTTTAGGACCATTACCTGCAACCCATCTGGCATTTAACGGATTCCCCGCATCAGGAACAGCAGGCGACCCCATCACAACCTTCACGGTTGAAGCCTTAAATGATGACGATATTATAGCTGCTGATTTCACAGGCGCTATTACCCTCGAAAAAGTAAGCGGTACAGGTGATGTAACAGGAACCCTCACAGTAAACGCTGTTGCAGGTGTTGCAACCTTCACCGACATAGTATTCAGCGAAGCCGGCAATTATGTACTCGAAGCATCAGCCGACGGCTTATTATCTGCAGAAAGCACCGAAATAGAAATACTTGCCGCAGGCACACCACTGCTATCGGTCAATCCCGCATCACTATCAGGATTTACCTATGTTGAAGGCAACGGTCCATCAGCATCCCAGTCCTATACCGTAAGCGGTACCAACCTTACCGGAACAGGAAACATCACTGCAACTGCAGGCACCGGTTTTGAAGTATCATTAGACAACTCAACTTACACAACATCGGTTAATATGCCGTTTGCCGACGGAGTTATCACAGGACAGCCCGTTACAGTACATGTAAGAATGCAGGCAGGCCTTGCTGAAGGATCATATTCCGACCTGGTATTAAACGCAGGCGGCGGAGCTTCAGGCATCAATGTAGTGGTAAGCGGTACAGTGACATCAGCAGCAGTTGCTTCCATTACGGAAGTTGTACTGCCAATGTACATGCAGGGTATTAACGGCACCAACAATACACGCGTACCTTTTGCTTACAGAGCTCAACTAAGCGGACTATCAGCCAATGCCACCTACCGTTATTACAACAAGGTGATCATATCGAGCGATAACGACACTTACAACGGAGCAGGTAACTCAATCTTTGTAAACGGTGACGGCACTTTCGTAAGAACAACAAGCACATCACTCGGTACTCCCGGTCAGTATGGTGAATTCACAACCGATGGCACCGGAAGCTGGACAGGCTGGTTTATAACCGAACCATCAGGTAACGACAGATTCACACCGGGCAACCAGGTATTTATGAGAATAAACCTTAATGACGGTAACGGTGGTGCAACCGAAGCAACACGACTAACCACAACCAATGCGGTAACAGTCATAAACTTCGGCACTGAAGCATCAGCCACACAAGGAACCGCAATACACGGGGCAAGCGATGACAATCCCGGTGACTTTGTATTCCTGTATGCAACCGCTTCAGCACCCAGACCATTATTCGGAACCCACATTGAATCTACAGGCATTGACTTTGCCGCTTCAAATGCCTACGCACCTTTCTATGCTGAAATAGTACAGGGAGTTAACGGATCATGGGGAGGCATCGTACCGAATGTAAATGCCGACGGCGTTCAGTACATCCGCGTAATGTCAAACGAAGATGGCACAACCGTGCATGATTACACCGACACCGATGCAGTATGGTCGGGTACCGACACAAAGAATCCTACAGGCGGGTTAAACACTCCGTTATACATCTATCTGAAAGAAATTTCAGTACAGGAAACCAATTCACCATTGGCAAAAATATGGAGCCATAACAAGTCAATTACCATTGAACCGGTAAACCCCGGAGCATACACATTGACCTTACTCAACCTTCAGGGAATGGAAATGTCGGAGTACAATCTCAATGGCCGCGCTGAATTAACCGTTCAGCTGCCAACCGGAATTTACATAGTACGACTTACCAATTCCGACGGTATATTCACGAATAAGATATACATCAGGTAACAAAACCTATCCTCAACGGATAATTATCATAAAAAGGCGGGCAATACCCGCCTTTTTTTTATTTCTGCAGCCCTCCGATGTTACAGCAGAATTAAAAACTACATATTTTTGTACAATGGAATCACAGGGATATGTATCAGAACTCATAAGGAAGCACGAGCCGCAGGCATCACCTTACAATGCTCCCGTTATGGAAGGATATATGAAGAACCGGTTCCCGTTTTTCGGTATACACTCACCCCAGCGGAAGGAAATACTCAAAAAACACATACAAGACTGCGGATACCCGGCAGTTTCCGACATTGAAACGGTAGTAAGGCTGCTATGGGATGCGCCGCAGCGCGAACTGCAATATTCGGCACAGGAAATACTATCACGCAAAATATACCTTGATGACCCCGAACGAATAAACCTGATTGAATTTCTTATCGTCAGCAAATCGTGGTGGGACACAGTTGATTACATAGCCTCAAAGATCGCGGGGCCATGGTTTAAAAAGCATCCCGAAGCAATAATACCCGTCACCGGAAGGTGGATTTCATCAAACAACCTTTGGTTAAAAAGGTCGGCAATACTGTTTCAATTAAAATATAAAGCTGACACCGACGAGGAACTGTTATATGATTATATTAGCAGGTTAATTAACGAGAGTGATTTTTTCATCCGTAAAGCCATAGGATGGGCATTACGGGAGTATGCCAAAACAAACCCATTAAGTGTTAAAATATTCGTATCCAACCAAAAACTATCAGCACTCAGCACGCGCGAAGCGTTGAAGCATTTTGGAGATAACGGAAAGGAGGACTTCTGAAAACAATAATAACAACCACCTGGTACCTGGAAATGCTTCAAAAACCTGACTATTATACAGGTTCGGAAGCCTTATCAATTAATACACCCACTCCCGAAATATTCTCACTATTCCCATGGGAAGGAGCTGAGATTGATAAATATTTGCAGATATACAGAGCCGTTGGCGAAAAATACAACTGGTGCGACAGGCTGTTTCTCGAATCAGAAATACTTGAAGGCATACTTAGCAATCCAAATACCCAGATACTACTGTTGGTGCACACCCCCGAAACGTGGGACTCAGTCACCGATGCCGGGATCTACCTCAGGGATGTAGGTATAGTGGCAGGCTTCTGTGAATTTAACATCGAAAAGGAAGATGAAACTGAAATAGTATATTTCGGACTGTGCGATGGTTTTTCCGGACGCAAGGTAGGCATGCCGTTTCTGCGTGCGGCAGTTAACTATGCATGGAACCGGGGAATAAACCGGTTATGGCTGCACACCTGCGATCTCGATCACCCGGCAGCACTTCCCAAGTACCAGAAAGCCGGATTTAAAGAATACGACAAGACCGAAGTCAGCCAGCCTGTTAAATGATTAACGTGCCGGTATGGAAGACAAGATAGCCCGCATTATTTCGGCAGTAATGCACCCTATGTTCACAATTACGTGGGGCATGATAATAATGTTCAATCTGCAGGCATACTTTGTAATGATACTGCCCGCCGATCTCAAATGGATTATACTGGCGCTTGTCTTCATGAACACCATACTGTTACCGGGGCTGTTAATATGGATAATGGTCAAAAGAAACATAGTAAGCAGTCTTGAGATGCCGCTAAGGCATGAGCGCACCTATCCTTACCTGATCTTTGCAATCTTCTACGGGGCAACCTTTTTCATGCTCAGGAATACAGGGTTGCCAAAAATCTACTACATGTTCATTGCAGGCGCGCTTGCATCAATAATACTGGCCACCATCGTCAACTTCTACTGGAAGATAAGCATCCACATGATCGGCATAGGAGGCATCACCGGAGGCTTCATAGTCCTCACATTAAAATCAATGATGTATGCTCCGTCGCTACTGGTAATACTTTTTATCCTTGCGGGATTAACAGGATTTGCACGGTTAAAATCGGGCACACACACACCTGCGCAGATATACACCGGCTATATAGTCGGACTGGCAGTCGTGGGACTGGTATTTCTGGGATTCGGTTTTTAAGCCTTATCAGAAAGGTCTGAGGGCAATACCGATAGAAACGGGATAAAATTCAGGACCTACCGATTTATCAAACACTGTCGACAGCGAATAAAATGCGGTAAAATTAACCCATTTATAGCCAATCTGGAACGTTGGACCGTAGCGCCATTTCTCCAGGTTAGGGAGTTTACTCTCCTTTATTTTTATTTCGCGTCCGCCATCCATGTTATCGCCTCTGTATTTGGTATGAGCGCTGATAAGCAGACCGGCTTTAATACCGATGGCAATACGCAGGCCACCGTCGCTTTTATAGCGCAGTTCGGCAGGAATATCAAGATAAGTAAGCTGCAGTTTATTGGTTTTATAATTGAAGTCGGAGCCATTCACCTTCTCGGGCACGGGCTGCATGAAAGATACGTTTGCGGTATCATAGAGCAAACCGTTACTATGCAGGTTATGCATACCGAGTCCGAGTCCTATAGCCACAGAGATATTACTTTCCTTAATAGGCTGGCTGTACATCAGATACACATTAGCGCCGGGGTTTATAGTACGGAAATCGACATCATCGGGGCTATCCTGCACCAGATCGTTAAAAATATCGACACCGGTAGTAAACTTACTTGTAAAAGAGTCGGCATTCTGGGCATTAGCGGCAGCCACAACCAGGAGAACGGACAACAGGGCAAAGAATTTCCTCATTTTAAACTATTTTAGATAAAACCAAAAATACGAACCATACAAAGGTAAGAACAAATAACGATTAGAATTAGACTGTAATATCAAATAATATTAACTTTGTAGCGAAACCGGCCCCGTAGTTCAGCTGAATAGAACGTCAGATTCCGGTTCTGAAAGTCACAGGTTTGAATCCTGTCGGGGTCACAAACATAACAATTCTAATCGCTTGTATTGCTAGATAATACAAGCGATTTTTATTCAAACCACTCATCTGACCGATCTTTTACCTCTTTGATACTACCAAAAATCGATGACTAACGTAATATGATATTCCGGCAAGCGGTATTCCCAGAATCAGACCTCCTATCAGAAAAGAAAATAAAATATCCCAACTTCCATAAAAGGTAGCCAGGATGAGATGTGAATTCATCTTCGCAGGGATTATAATATTGTTATCGCATCCTGTTGCCCATTTCCCGATATAAAAGGATATACTGTAAAAAAATGGCGCTGTAATTATATTGATGTGGTAAACACCTATCACGGATGCTGCCCTGCTCCATTTAAAGAATGATGTTAAGCAAAGGGCCAGCAATACCTTGGTTCCAATAAAGGGTGTAGTACCTAAAAAAACTCCCAGGGCATATCCCCTGGATATCTTTTCAGGGGGTGCTTTAATTGAGCGAAGTTTATGTTTTATTTTTTCAATAGTTCTCATTTTAAGGGTACTTTGTGTGGGTGGCAGAATTCATTTTTCTGCCAACTCTTTAAGTGATGAAAGTGAATTAATCAGGTTTTGCTGGACTATGGGATCCGTTGCCCATCGTGGAAACCTGGGCTTCTGCTCCGAATAAACCGTGTATATCACCCTACAGGTGTTGGTTGTCTGAATAATCGTCCAGCAACCACTTATATGTGAAATCCTTTCAACACCATCCTTCTTTGGAAGATAATCAGGCAGTCCGATCATTTTTATTGTCAAACCCTTCCCTTCATTAGTGCTGCTGCAATTATAGCTAATGATACAGTCCTGGTTACTTAGAGGCCATGGAATATTGTACCTGATATATGCCTTCCAATTGTTATCTGTTCCACGACCCAGTAAAGAAAAACACTCAACTCCTTTCATCCATTGACGTGACAATTGCTCATCTTTAAGTATTTCCTTCATCCTTTCGAGACCCACGTTTATTACTAACTCTGCTCTGAGTTCTCTTGTAGTCCTGCCATTATTTAGCTTGATTTCCCGACTTGAAAGTGAAACCTGCTTTTCTTTTTTAAGGAACTTATAATCATAAGGAGTTCCTTCAGGATTAAACGTGGCACAGGTAATTCCTAATAATAGTATGAGCGACAAGTTCATAGGTTCTCAAATTTTAGATTTTAAACAATCTTTATTAAAATAATCCAGGGCATCACTAATGGCAAGAACTATCTCCCGATAATTCAGTCCAAGATCCCGTACTGATTTATTGTTACAATAGAAGTTATTTATACACAGTATCTTCATGTTGGTTATTCCAATACTTGTTTCAATGCCGGCCAGTCTTATGCATTCTCCCAAATATCCTAAGACCAGCATAACAAGCTTAGGTATTTGAATAAGTAAGGTTTTCTGTTGTGCTATTTCGGTAACTTTCGTAAAAAATTCGCGATACGAAAGGTTTTCACCGGAGATAATATACTTTTCACCACTAATGCCGAGTTCTGCACATCTGATAACAGCATCTGCCACATCTTCAACATGAACAAAGTTTTTACCACCCGGAGGAAACAAAGCGATCCTCTTTTTCCAGACCATAAGAATGATTTTCCCTGAACTTGGTTTAGAATCCCAGGCACCTATCATAAATGTTGGATTCAGGACAGTTACCTTCATAGCATTAGATGAATTGAGGATATAGTTTTCAGCTTCAACTTTTGATCTTGAATATAGTGATCTGTCGAAAGGGCTTCGAACAGGACTGCATTCTACACCGGGATTTTCTTTTGTGCCATATCCAGAAGTATTGGCAGAGCTTATAAAGATGAAATGCCCCACATTACAATGGACAGAAGTGTTGTAAAGAAGAACTGTGGCATTTCGGTTTACGTTGTAATATTGTGAATATCTGGTAAGACTTTGGCGGGTTTCAGCAGCTGCATGTACAACAATGTCAACTTTTTGCAACACTTCTGTCAGGTCGCTGAAAAGCGTTCCCTCAATCAATTCAAGATTAGGATGCTCCATTCCACGGTAAGCTGACTTATTCCTGACCAGTCCGATGACTCCATAACCTTCAGCAAGAAGTTTATGAACCAGATTTGTTCCAAGTAATCCGGTAGTGCCGGTTATAAAGACTGTCTTCATACATTTAGCTCCCTTCTTACTACATTAGTCATAACCGGCATTTTAATCCATATCGGAAGTAGGGACATTAAAAGCCAGCTAAACGGATTGACCATGATTACCGTATCTTTTTTAAAAAGACCGTTAATGCACTTTCTGGCCACTCTATCCGGATCGAGTAAAGTAATCCTGCCCAAGACGCCCTGTTTCTCAATCCGTGAAGTAATTTCTGTACTCGTTTTCATGGCTCCCGGATTAACTACGCTTACAAAAACTCCTGTACCTTTTAGCTCTTCATACAGCCCTCTTGAAAAGGAATGAAGGAATGATTTTGAAGCGGGATAGACCGTTTTATAACCTATAGGTGTAAAGGCTGCCATACTCGATACATTCAGCACATAGGAATCATGCTGTTTAAGAAGATTAGGCAGTAACTGGTGAGTGAGCAATGAAGTGGCGACAATATTGAGTTGAAGTATTGTATTGATATATTCGCTACTGGCGTCCGTAAAGCGCCTGGAACCACCCAGGCCGGCATTATTAATCAGCATGAATACGTCATACGACTCGTTCACTCGTCTGGCTAACTCAAGTACATTCTCGTTGACCGAGAGATCTGTTTCAAAAAAGACTGCTTTTACATGATATCTTTCTATGATATCCTGTGCCGTTTCGGGGAGGCCCTCTCCGGGAAGACTTGTCAAAATCAGGTTAATTCCCCTGCGGGCCACTTCGTGTGCGAATGCATTGCCTAAACCCTGGCTTGCTCCTGTAACAAGTGCAAATTTAGTTGTTGATGATTTCATCGATTATCAATTTTGATCAGCTGCAATATTAAGCTGTCAAAACGGGTTTCATGTCCGGGATTATAAATCGGGACCAGATTAAGATTCAAATAGCAAACCTCGGATAATCAATGTGTTCGTTAAAGTCGACGTTTGAGATTATAAAGTCGAACCTCTTTTTTTGAACTCGGTTGGAGTTAATCCGGTAATATTCTTAAAAGTGCTGTTAAAAGATGTCTTTGAGTTGAAACCTGATTCATAGGCGATACCCAGAATTGAGTACTGGTCCATCTTCGGGTTAAGAAGTAATACTTTCGCTTCATCAACCCTGTAACCATTTATAAAGTTAAAAAAATTCCTGTTAAAGCCACTATTAATAATATACGAGAGTTTATGCGGAGTGATACCGAACATATCGGCAAGTTTAACGAGATTTATTTCAGGATCAATATAAGGTTTCTCTTTAAGCATGAATTTATGAAGCCGACTCTTTTGAATTACAATCTCTTCATCTGATACGATTTTCTTTTTGGTTTCTTCAAAATCCCCCTGTTCCTGTATTGACAGGATTTCACTTCTGCTTGCTTCGCTGAAAGGGAATATTTCCTTTTGTCTTAGCGAATAATAGGCAACAAAATAGATAATGAGTAATTGTATTGATGACATAAACACATTAAGTGACTTCTGATAAAAGAAAACGTTGTAAAAAATAACAGCGAGTATCAAAATACAAACCCCGATGATCAATCTTTCAAGCCAGAAGAGATCAATTTCATGAATATTGGAAGAATACAATAACACCCTTTTCTGGTGAACCCTTATTTTATACCATGACAGAAGACTGTAAAACAAGGTTTGCCCAAGCAATAGGGAAATGAGTGCATCATTGAGCCAATCGAAGGTAGATTCATGGAAATAGTAAAAACAAAGACCTGTGAGAAAGATTAATGGAAGCAGTAAGTGGGGCAGAACTATTTTACTGAATTTCACTGTAGGATTTGAGTAAAAAACTATGCTAAAATAAAAGAACATAGGACCAAAGTACTGCACAAACCGCAGTAGCATTTGCCATACACCTTCAGGCTCAACTGAAAAGAGAAGAAAAAAAATTTCGTCAAAGAAGAAGGATGACCAGAGCAAGAGGAACATTCCAAAATATCTGTTGGCGATACGATTAACTTTTAACGGGTTGGTAAAATTGAGCATTGCCAAAAGAATCAATGAACCAAAATCCAAGACTACGATCAATGCAGTCAATTTCACATCAAACATTTTGCCTTCTGTTTAGTATTGTCAAAGTAAAATTAATAACGTTAGCTGATTGAAGATTATTTTTCCATCCCCGGTCATGGGCGGGATACTTGAAAAATTCAAGCGATAAGTGCTTAAAATCCATTGTTCGTACATAAAAAACGACTGTTCGTACATATAAATTAAAATCGACGTATTTATAAGTATCAGGATTACACATACTTATAATTTTGTTGGTTTTACTAAAAAAATCTTAATATAATTTTGACGCGTAAACATTATTGATATGTATGGAATCAGAGGAATCAAGTGTTTTTGATGACGAGACTATTGACCTAATGGGTGCTATTACGGAGCTGCACAATTCTATTATTGAATTTCGTGATACTATTATTGCTTATGTTAAGGATAAGGAACAACAAAGGATAGATTCGACATGGCTTTCAACTGAGGAGGCTATAGAATTTCTAAAAGTCTCCCAGAAGACATTATACAGGTACCGTATCCAAAATATTATTGAACACAAAAAGGTTGGGAAAAACTGGTACTATAGGTTTATCGGAAAAACAGGAATGCACTTTTAAATAACTATCTATGAACTATATAAGAGAAATCAAAAGCTTTAATTTGTGGCTCGACTACAATCAGGTGCCCAAAAATGCAATTGCACTGTGGTATGCTTTGATGGCAATCAATAACTTCACACATTGGAAGAAGGAGTTCACTGTTTCAATACATACACTAGTTGTAAGAACAGGATTCAGCCCTCGTGAAATATATCGTGCACGTGCCATACTGCAGGAGTCAGGCCGAATAACATATTCAGAAAGAAACGGCAGAAAATGCTCAGTTTATTCAATGAGTAGTTTCGAAGAGAGTGATATCGAGTTTAATAATTCTCGATGTGACAATGTTTACCCATCAGACTTTGCAGTTAGAGATGAGGAAACTGAAAATTGGGATAAGAACAAATGTGAGGAAAACAACTTCTTAGATCGGAAGGACTGTAATTCAAATATACACACAAATGACACACAAATGGTCACACAAACGGTCACACAAACGGTCACACAAATGTCAACATTAATAAACAATACTAAAACAAAACAAAACAAAACTTCTTTAAGAAATGATGATAAATCATCATTCGTCATCAAAAGTTTTGATGACGGGAGCCAGCCAATTAAAATTCCTGAAAAAAAGAATTTAATTTTTGAAATTTCTCCAACACAAAATCCTGAAATCACTCAAATAACCACAAAGCAGGACGAAGACTTAGCCAGGGGGGCGGCTGAACGAAATGCCGGCAGATTCCCGGTGAAGTCCGTAAAGGAGCTATGCAAGCGATTCATTGAAGAGTACAACCGCAAGTGTGCCAGAATGCCGCAAGCCACTGTGCTGACTGACTTTAGGAAAAAAGGTATAATGAACCGGTACAAGGATTTTGGTGAGGATGGATTCATCAATATGCTTGAAAAAGCCTCATCCTCAGATTTTCTTAACGGTCAGTCGGGAAGTGGATGGAAAGCCAATTTCGACTGGTTGATACGGCCTACGAACTTCATAAAAGTGATTGAAGGCAATTACGACAATGAGAAGCAATCGCTGTATTCTCGTCATAAGGAAGGCAGGAACAGACCATCGCATTTTACTCTGATCAGGGAGGCATACGAGGATGTTTTGGAGATGAATGACATCAAAATTGACTTTAATCCCATTGGAATATGGAAAGTACAGAATTAGGACAATTATCGTCGAAGTCAAAGTGCATATAAAGTAATGCTAAAGAGGATATTAACCTACCACTCAGCAGGCCTTGACAGGGGGCGAGGAGGGGGTTAGAATACTTGCGCAGCGGCGAAACTCCTTCTCAACCCCTTCTCAACCCCTTCTCAACCCCTGTTTAATATCCACTTTATATCCAATCAATCTCCAGCCTCATTCAAGTAAAACTAAAAACAACTTAAAAATGAATCAACATGGTCATTATCAATTCAAAACGAAATGATTACAGGCAAAGCACTCAGACATGGTTGGGCAGAATTCTAAGAATTGTTGAAAAAAATAATTGTTAGTTAGTACTTTCTAATTAATTTTGCACTGACAAATGAAACAGGTAAAATGGATAGAATTATTAACATCATCTCCAAAATATCGCACACCTTAGGCGAAATAGAAGAGCTTGCTAAAGAACAATTTGGTCTGCAGGAACTTACTCTGACACAGATGCACTACCTGGAAGTGATGAACACGCTAGAAAATCCAAATATCACCGAGCTGGCTACGGCATTGCAACTTACCAAACCAACGGTTACAGTCGCGTTGGACAAGTTGATAGCAAAGGAGTATCTTGTTAAGGTTCAGTCGGATGCAGATCGCCGCACTTCACATCTTCATTTAACCGAAAAAGGACGAAGCATCAACAAAATGCACGAATATGCCCACTGCAGTTTTGCAGAACTGATGAGCGAAAATCTCGATCCCGACGAGCTGCAGCAGTTGCTGCTCCTGATGGAAAAAATGGTTAAACAGTGGTAAATCATAGAATAAATACTTCAAAATAAAGGTACTATGAATCTTAAAAGTGGTAAGTATAAAGGGTTAACCGACGAAGAAGTCAGCCGCAAGCATCAACAGGAAGGTTATAACGAGTTACCCTCGTCAAAATCGCATTCGATATGGGGAATTGCTTTGGGTATTCTGAAAGAACCAATGTTCATTTTACTGGTAACTTGCGGAACGTTGTACCTGGTGTTGGGTGATGTAAGGGAAGGCATTATGCTGATGGGGTTTGTGCTGGTGATAATGGGTATTGAGTTTTTCCAGGAGCGCAAAACCGAGAAAGCTCTTGATGCCCTCAAAGATATGGCAAGTCCGCGTGCCGTGGTTGTCCGCAACGACGAAGAGCAGCGTATTGCAGGAAGAGAAGTGGTTACCGATGATATCATCATATTGCGTGAAGGCGACCGTGTGCCTGCCGATGCAACTGTACTTTCGTGCGTTAATTTGCTGGTGGACGAATCGTTGCTAACAGGTGAATCGGTGTCGGTGCACAAAACAGAGTTTACAGGCAACGAGGAAGATACACAACCCGGTGGCGACAACCGTCCCTTTGTGTACTCCGGCTCAATGATTGTTCAGGGAACAGGTATTGCACGCGTTACTTCTATAGGCACTAATACACAAATAGGACACATAGGGCGTTCTCTCGAACAGGTAAAAGAAGAGCCGACGAAACTGAACCGCGAAATTGGCGCACTGGTGAAAAAATTAACGCTCTTTGGCCTTGTGTTGTGTGCCGTTGTGGTTGGCCTGTATTATCTCACCCGTGGTGATTTATTGCAGGGATTTTTAGCTGGTATTACTTTGGCAATGGCTATGCTGCCCGAGGAGTTTCCGGTGGTATTGACTATTTTCCTGGCTTTGGGCGCATGGCGTATTTCAAAAAAGAATGTACTCACACGCCGACCGGCAGTGGTTGAATCGTTGGGATCTGCCACAGTGCTGTGCACCGACAAAACCGGTACGCTTACACAGAACAGGATGACGGTAGCCCGTTTATATAACGGTTCATCCTTTTTCACACCGTCGAAGACCGAATCGCTTCCCGAGAATTTTCACGAAATCATAGAATACGGAATCCTCTCGAGCCAGATAGACCCGTTTGACCCGATGGAAAAAGCCATCACAAAGATGGGTGCAGAGCAACTCTGGAACACCGAACATATTCATCATGATTGGAAAATGGTGAAGGAATACCCGCTGTCGAGAGATTTGCTGGCAATTTCACGTGTATTCAGCTGCATCGACTGCGAGTGGCAGACAGTGGCAGCCAAAGGTGCACCGGAAGCTATTTTTGACCTGTGCCATTTATCTGATGCAGAACAGGAACGTCTGGCAAAGGAAGTGGAAACTATGGCAAGTGAAGGGCTTCGGATACTGGGCGTAGCCAAATCACGCATTGAAACACTGGCAGTGCCTGAAATTCAGCATGACTTTGAATTTGAATTTGTGGGGCTTATTGGTTTGGAAGACCCTATTCGTGAGAATGTTCCATTGGCTGTTGCAGAGTGTCACAAAGCTGGCATCAGGGTAATCATGATTACCGGCGATTATCCCGTTACAGCTAAAAACATTGGCCGGCAGATTGGTTTGCACAATTGGGCAGAGTGTATAACCGGACAAGAGCTGAATACGATGAGCGACGAAGAACTGAGTACACGAATTCGTACGGTGAATATTTTTGCACGGGTTGTTCCGGAACAGAAACTGAAGATTGTGAATGCCTTGAAACAAAATGACGAGGTGGTTGCCATGACGGGGGACGGTGTGAACGATGCTCCCGCATTGAAATCAGCACACATTGGGATTGCCATGGGTGAAAAAGGTACCGATGTGGCGCGCGAGGCATCATCGCTGGTTTTGATGGACGATAATTTTGCCTCGATTGTAGGTGCCGTGAAAATGGGAAGACGCATCTGCGACAACCTGCAAAAAGCTTTAGCGTACATCTTTGCCATTCACGTTCCAATTGCGGGGCTCTCGATCATTCCGGTATTTTTCGGTAACATGCCCCTGCTCCTGTGGCCGGTACATATTGTGTTCCTTGAACTCATTATTGACCCCGCATGTTCCATCATTTTTGAAGCTGAAAAAGAAGAGGACAATATTATGAGCCGTCCGCCAAAAAGCAGAAAAGAGGCCTTTTTTACCGGACAAAAAATAATTATCAGCTGTATGCAGGGTATCTCCATTTTAGCTATCGTTCTTGTAATTTATCTGTCATGCCTGTACTATTGGCACATGCCGGTCGGAGAAGTGCGCGCATTGTCGTTCATAGCCTTGGTTGCCGGAAATATCGGAGTTATTTTCACCAACCGTTCCTGGTCGAAAAACATTTTCCGGATTCTGGCAACGCCGAATTACGCTGTAAAATGGGTAGTTTCAAGCGCAATATTGTTTTTGGTGCTGGCTAACGTTATTCCATTCTTACGTGGTTTGTTTCAATTCGACCCTATAAGTTTATGGCAGGGTGTTTTGAGTGCATTCCTCGGATTTATGGGACTGCTGGGATTTGAATTGTATAAATGGAAAATAAGAAAGAGCGCTGTTGCAGAATAACTCTTTACCTGAGCATAACCCCTATTCGCAGGGAGATCCTGTTATAATGGGTGAGGATGGTTGATTCCTGTACCGTTTCACTCCACGATGGGTTCCTTGCTTCTTTGTATGATAAATGCTGGTAGTTATATCCAAGGCTTATTACTATGGTGGCTTTTTGGTTGACACTGTAACGGCAGCCGATTTCAGGGCTTAGTAAAAAGCCTCCTTTGTGTGTTTTGCCGGATTCATTTGGATTCTGCAATGCAAATGAATAGCCCGTTTTTACCGAGAAAAACGGTCGTGACCCGCCTGTTGTGGGTAGCTCATAACGCACTTCGCCGAATAACGGGATTGTGATATACTCAAAGTACTCAATACCGGTGCCAACTCCTATGTGGTATTTTTGGTTTAGCCGGTAACCGTTGATGGTGGTGAACGATGGCTTTGGCCACCAGTCGTTGAGTCCTTGTCCGAAGAGTAATCCAAGGGTTGATACATTGTAAAACCCGTTATCTTTTGCAATGCTGTCGGTCTTTTCCTGTGCTATGGCAGTGGATGCTGTGAAAACAAGGAGAAAGGCTGCTAAAGCGGAGAATTTTCTCATATCTGGCTGGAATTTCAATTGCCTGAACCGTTATTTACTATGGGTATTACACTGATAAGCTGCAGTGATTCGGGATCGGTGTAGTCATACTGGTATAGTCCGTTGGCACCTGTCATTATCAGCAAACCATCAAGGGGAATAACATCATAGGTATTGATATCGGGGAAATATGCTATCTGATTCTGGTGGATGGCCATCGGGTCGGTTGCATCAAAAACCTTTAAGCCGGCATCTCCGTCGCATATAAAGAGTATGTTATTATCGATTCCCAGACCATGAGGATTGTACATGGGATAGGATTTTACAAGGAACGGGTGAGCGAGTGATGAGATGTCAATCACGTCGAGCTGGTTGGCAGTGTTAAGACAGGATGTGCCCGACCGGAGTGTGACATATGCATAATTGCCTTCAACAACCACCGGATCGCACGATGTGATGTGGTCGAATTCTGAAATGAAGGTGGGGAAAGCCGGTGAGGATATATCATAAATAAGCATACCGGTGAAGGTACCTATGAACAGGTTGTTACCATGCGGAAATATGGTTTCAGCTTCACGGTTGATGAGAACTTCTTTGGAGGGAGTAATTTCCTGTCCGCTTAAATTAAACAGCTTAAGCATGTTATTGTGAAGGGCATAAAGGTAGTTGCCACTCAGAGTGAACCGTGCCATAGAACCACCTGTACCGTATGAAGAATTGAAACGTACTTCGGTACCACTGATATTTGGAACGCCGTCAGAATCTTCAACCATTCTGCCAAACAGTGGCGAGTTTTCTCTTTCAATAACCTCGGTAACCTGTCGTTTTTCCCATCCTACAACCACGCCTTTGGCAAAGTCGAGTCCATAGATTGGAGATTCGATATCATCGAGCGGTGGCAGTACATTGGGGAAAGCATTTTCAATACGGTCAACCTCAACAGGGTTGAGAGGATTCGATATATCGATTGCTACAAGATCGATATAGCTGTTGACAAGAAGGATATTATCCTTTACGGCCATATCGGTATTGCCCGGTATTTGAAGGAAATTTACAATAACAGGGTTGGCGGGATCTGAATTGTCGATAATATGGATACCTTCCTGGAATTCATTGAGAAAGATATAATTGTCTTTAAAATAAATCTTACCCGGATGCTGAAGGACCTTGGGGACGGTACTTTTTACTGCTCCGCGGAATTCATCAAAGCCCATGACTACCGGAATACTGGCCACATATGTAATCTCTTCATAGGATTTATCCCGGCAGGAATTAAGGCACAGCAGCATTGTCATTGCAAGCAGCCCGGCAATGAGAGATTTTGATTTTTTCATGGGATTAGTTGTATTAGGTAGCTTATACTGATGGTTTAAGTTTTTATAATCCTATCCTTATACCTGTCTGGATTGATGGCCAGAGGGGTTGTGTGCTTCGCAGGTTATATGGTTGTGTTTTGTTGAGCAGAAACAGCTGCACACCACCCTGTCCGAATATGTAAAACCTTCCTGCAATACGGTACTGGGCGCCGATGCCTGTAACCGACGACATCTGGATACCTTTGACTTCATGATCCCTTGCCTGGAAGTCGATGATTTCGCCCTTCTTATAGGTTTCGGCGTTCCATCTGCCTGTGACGCCTTTTTCCCACACCATCCACTGCATTACATAAAACTCCGCCCTTGGTCGCTGAATGACATTGTACTTAATTCCGGCGGGTATTCCCAGGTAATAAATTTCATTATGGAATTCACTGTAAACCGAGCCGATTACGTCGGTTGTAACCCTGAATGCCAGTCGTGTGTATGTAACTCCTGCCTCGATGCTGATGCGGTTGGCCACTTTTTTATCGAACATAAGTCCGAATGACAGCGGGGGTTCATGGATAGTGTTTCTTACATCCTCAAAATAGGAAGTTTCATTGGCAAGGTAAGCTGAAAATTCATCATGCTCGTATCTCGACTTTGAAGGATCGAGAGTGGTGCGTGATTTGGTAAGGTCGGACCCTGAAGTTACACCGTATGCCAGTGCGAGAGTCCATTTATTTAACTGTTTATCCGGTTCGGCGGGCAACGGGATATTGTCGGTAAGATCAGGAGTGACCTGCTTGCCGGGGATAAGGGCAAGTGACAATTCGTCAACGGGAATGGGGCTGATGATAATTTCAACCGGATTGATCAGGGTCTCATTATCTGCCTGTGCATTACCCGGAGAGGTTGCTTCTTGTGTACCGACAGCAGGGGTTTGGTCGGCAAAGAGTTCCGGTTCCTGTTGATAGGACTTTACTGATTCGGTTATACCGGATTCTGTCTGAGCTTTTTTGGGTTTTGAAAGGATTACTTTAGGGGTGGTTTGGTTTAGACCGGGTTTTGATAGTGTAGTTTTGGGCTTTGTCAATGTTATTTCCGGTGAATTGCCATCGGGCTGACCGACATTGGGTTGTTCATTGACAGAACTTTGGGGATGATGGGCAGTTTTCCGGGTGTAATTATTCAGGGTAACTACATCAGTAAGGATTGCTACACCAAAACCAAGGAGGACAAGGATAACGGCTGCTACAGAAGAATAGCGCACGATGAGGGCCCTGCGTTTTCTTCTTGCAAGGCCATCGGAAATCTTATCCCACATACCTTCAGGAGGTTTTACCTCAAAATTGCTGAAGGAATCAGCCACATATTTTTTCAGGCTGTCGTTATTATCATGCATTGCTGCTTCTTTTTCTTTCAGTTAATCGTTTTTGCAACCACACTCTTGCCCGCGCGTATTGAGATTTAGAAGTGCCCTCGCTGATACCGAGCATAGCACCTATCTCCTTATGAGAGTATTCCTCAATAGCGAACAAGTTAAAAACAGTGCGGAAACCGACGGGCATATCCTTCATTACCTTAAAAATTGCGTCGGCAGGGAACTGCTCATCAATTTCGCTGTAATCGTCAGATTCTGCAACAAGGTAATCCTTAGCACTGCCATTACTCATCAGACTTTGTTGTTCCACGGCATCGATATCGATACTATTTTTGAGGATATCCCGTTTTCGTAGTTTTTCGAGAGCTGTATTAACAACAATTCTGCGCATCCATCCTTCCAAAGAACCCTTAGCCTCAAAGCTGTCGATTTTCAGGAAGATTCTGATAAAGCCCTCCTGCAGAAAATCTTCAGCCATATTATGATCAATCGCGTAACGCAAACACACGCCAAACAATTTGGGCGCGTATTTATCGTAAAGCTGCTTCTGAGCCTTTGCATTACCCGAACGGCAACTATTAATGAGGGTTTCCTCATCGGGGAATTCGCCGGAAGCTGATTTATCGCGTTGATTCATTGTTTAGATGCAGTGGTGCTGTAAAAGTTGCACTGCCTAAAATTAAACAATTTTTGCAATACAATAGCGGGGCGAACGGAGCCGGCCAGGGGGAAGAACGATCTTATTTCGGAGCCTCGGCCACTTCATCAATTATGCCGTTGGCTATAGCGTAGCGTATTGCTTGTTTGTTGGGAATATGGTACTACCCCGTACTCATTTTCCCAACATTTATATTGAGACCTAATCTAGTTAATTCTGAATTTTCGCATAATTATACTCATACTTATTTAAGATATTGCCATTATGGTCTAGTATACCTATCAAACGACCTAAATCATCATATTTGTAGTAAGTGGTTTTGCCATTTGGCTCAGTTTTACTAGTTACACCTTTGAGCGGAGAGTATGTGTAGAATGTTATAAAAGCTTCAGGTAGTGCTTCTTGAATTTCATAGATAAATGAGGAATACGCTTCCTTGTTCTCAAGATTAAAGCTACCGTCATAATTAAAAAAATCTCCTACACCTAATAAAAAATCTTCAAGGCTATTATAGTTCCCAATATCAGCATTGTTAACAGTTTGCATTAATTCAGGATAAAATACATTGTTCCCGACTATTGCTGGAAAAGAGTTGTTATAAGCCCAAATTTGTGATGTTACAGATTTTTGAGCTTTCTCAGTTCCATATTCAATCTGTTGAATCGGTTTACTGATTCCAGATCCATCAAGCACATTCAGGAATATCCCATATTCAATTCTTTTAGTAGTAACATAACCATAACTATTAAAATAGTTATAAATCAAATTTGGCTGCCCATATGTATTATACTCAATTTTTTCCCCGGAAGACAATAATCCATCAACTCGTTGCTCAATTAGAACAGGCTTTGATCTGTAGTTAGTATTGTATACATAAGTAGTATTTATGTTTTCACCTTTACTGTTTAAATAATGCTCTGAATTCAATAAACCATAATTGTTGTAAGCAAAGGTTTTAGTAATAGTTATACCATCCTGAGTGATTATAGAAGAATCTAAAACCTTATTTCTATCATTAGCTGGACACCAAGAACCTAGGTTGTACCTTGTATCATTCTCGTTAAACCCAGCCAGTCGAAAGTCCTGATGAATGGCAATAACAGCTTTTTCATTTTCAGGAATCATTTCAGTAAAAATATTTTGTGTTTTTTTTATTGGTTCGCTAGTTCCATTCAAATATAAATATTCACCTTTTAACTGACCTCTAGCACCAGGTATTTCAGCATAAAACGAGCCATTAGCGCATTCCCCATATTTAGAATGAAACATGTAAATATTTGTTTTTCTTAAAGCATCATCCTTTGTGATTTTATTTATAGATACAGTATCATACATAATTGGATTCCCATCTCGTAGAAGTGTTCTGAGAGAGTTTCCTGATCTGGTTACCCAGTTACCAGTGACTTCAATAACTGGCCAATTACAATCGGGATTTGGACAAGCATATCTAACATCCGAAGAAGCAGTTTCATATCTCGGTTCTGAAAAAAGCTTGCCACTATTATGATAAAGAAATTCTGTTATGGTCGAGTTGCCATATTTAGGATCTTGGATCATTTTCGTTATCCTATGCCCACCAACATCATAATACTTATCAACGAGCACACAATTGCCGTTTTCATCTTTCACACAATCCTTCTGAATAATTGTTGCTCTTATTTTAAGACCTCTTTCTCCGCTATATATTTCAAGAATATATTCCCCTTCGTCCAGATCAACTATAGTAGTTACATTCTTCTCTTCAACAATTCCAAGATCACTATAATAAACATTCCCAAGTGCATCTCTAATAATTATACCCAAACCGTCATCACATTGGAAGGGTACATTACCAACTTTACACTGGTATGTCAAGTTAATGGATTGGTTAAACGGTATTCTAATTAACCGAGTTTTAGTATCTTTTTGACATCCTACAGTGCATTCCGCCTCTATGCTATAAGGTAACATATCAAACTCTTCAATACCTTTCCCCACATAGGTCATGTTATTTTCATAATCATATTGTACGCTTCCACCAGTAGGCAATTCCATAGATTTTAGGAGGCCAAATCTAGATAAATTTGGATTAGCTTCCCTGTTGCCTCCAAGAGCTAATTCCATACCCCCAATAACTTTTGGAAACAAATAATTATGATAATTTCCATTTGCATAGCCCCAGTGATCAATATTTCTGGATGGGTAGGAGAAAGAACCGGGCGTTTCTTCATTATAGGTGAATTTGTAATTTTCAATTACCTCGTTGTTATGATTTTTAATACTCACATTATCTAATAAAAAACAATTATTTAGTTCTCTATAAATAAAGGATATTATCTTAAACGTTCTTTCTTCAATATCTATTATACGGATAGAATCTAATTTAGGTAGTTGAATATTAGAACTAATGTCTGAAATAATGTTAAAACTACTATAATGATATGTTATCTTGTAATTAGGACATACAATACTTTCAAGAAGTGAACTTGAATAATTTATATAATTAATTCCGTTAAGGAGTTCTTGTGTTATGTTGGTTGACCCACTTTTCGTTCCATATCGCATTGCATCGCGATATTGATAACGATCCTCGTAAGTAGAAATCTGATAATTAAATTCAACACTTTCCCCGTTCCCGGATTGTACCTTTTTTAACTGCCAAGAATTTATGCCAGTTGTAGGAACTGATGGATTATCATAATCCAAATAATGATTAGGTTCACCATAAAAATACTTAGTGCCATGACCATTTACCACGACCCATTCGGTACCTAAAGAAACTCTATTTATTGTCGTAGCTGAAAAAGGAAAAGTTGAAAAAGTGTTTTTTCTGTATTGAAAGAAGTTTTCGTTTAATCCAGGGCCAGAAGCATTAAATTTATCGGGCAACCCATCCCATGTACCATTTGCAATTAATCGCTTAAAATGATCTATCTCATAACCCAGTTCGCCTAATTTACTACTAACAAATTCTGATAATTGTACTGCTGTTGAGCACTGTGGCATGTAATATTCTTTAGTTGTAGGATAGCCATTAATATGGTCATCATCCAATCCATGTATACTTTTAACCACGGCTCCACCTCCACTGATCGACCATCCCAAGCCCAGAATTCCGGGTAAGTCATTAGGTTTATATCCATTATATGAATGAGATAAGGTAATGGGTATTGATATATCCCCTGCCTGGACAGTAAAAAGGTTTATACTTGGTGATACCATACCATATGTGAGATTACTACTCTCAATATCATTATTCGAGATAGAGGAACTTATCGAAGGTGTTGGTAAGGTAATATCCTGGTATCCTACTAATTGTGCACTTACAATTTGAGTAGTAAACCCTAAATAAAAAAGTACAATATTTCTTAATCTCATAGACTTTTGATTTTTGATTAGCTCATTAATTCATCGGTTTCCGTAAATTTAGCTTATATGTTCTTACGTTTTATCACTCCTTACTGGTCCAAATGTAAATATTTTTTCAAATGTTTGTATTTTTATTGAATAATTTTTCATTTAAAAATTGCTGATTCACAAATTTATATTTATACTTGCAGTGAAAAAACAATTTTTGTAAAAAAAACTGTGATTTCCCGATGTTTGGAATTTGCAATGAATACTTTATACATCAGCTTATAAAAGAAAGATATGAAAATAATTAGTTATACCAGAGCTCAAAACTACCTATTTTTAATAGTATTTTTAATTATTATAGCACCAACTTTTGCTATAGGTCAGCAATTAACGATGCTAAAAGCTGAACGATTTGGTGGCAATGGATGGGATTTTGTAAATGGAATAACAAGGCTTCAAAATGGTGATTATATGTATTGTGGAAGCATATCGGGCTATCTCCCGGAAGATTCCTTAGGATTAGATGTAACCGGTAATATTAATGCTTGGGTCGCTTTCACTGATAGTCTCGGTAATATTAGTAATCAGCGAGTATTTTACAATAGTGATTTTAGCACATTTACATCTATGACATTACAAGATAACAATATTCTTATATCTGGTATTTTTCATGACTCATTATATCTTGATAGTATTTTACTTACAAGTATGGCTTACACGAGTGGTTTCATAGCTAAAATGAATCAGGAAGGCGAAGTGTTTGAAGCATTACCAATAGCCACAAATGATAATTATATTACAAATGTGAGGATGACCGGTTTTAATAGTGATAAGTTCTATTTAGCTGGCGTTTATAAGGACACTATACTTATAGATAATACATGGTCACCCGGTGCCAGTGGTTTTTTTATCAGTCAGTTAACCCCAGAACTTCAGATAGAGAATCCTGTGTTTTTTAAAGCTGGAGGCAATATTAATTTGGGGGGAATGAGTAGTAATGATTTTTCTGTAGTCATTACCGGTACATTTTCAGATACCTTATCAATTGCGGATACTAGTTTGATTGCTCTTGGTAAAAATGATGCATTCGTTGCAATCTTTAACAATGACCTTACACTTAATAAACTTGAATTAATATCAAGTCCGGATGAAGTTGATGTGAAATCAGTTGTGTTAACCGAACAAAACCAGATAGGTATAGTTGGCAGCTTTAAAAGTACTGCAATCCTTTCCGACTCACTTCTTATAGGGAAAGGAGGCTTCGATATAATGGCTGTTGTATGGGATAGTACTGGTAAACTTCAGTGGGTTCATACGATAGGATCATTGGGTAATGATTATGGTTGGGTAATTGCGCCTGGTAATGATGGATCATTCTTTGTTTCCGGAAGTTATTCTCACATTATTTCTATTCCTGATGAAAATGGACAAATGATAGAGCTATCACCAGAAAGTTTCTTTGGAAATACATTTTTAGCAAAGTATGATGAGAGAGGAACTCTGAAATCTACATTTAATATTCCTGGTGATTCTGAGGAATTTGTTTCAGAGTTAATGATTAACAAGGACAATACTATATTAGCATCAGGTAACTTTTTTAATACTATCATGCTCACAGCACATGATAGTAGCAATTATACAGTAGAATCAGCTGGATCCAAAGACATCTTTAGTCTTATATTGAAGGATATGTGTGCAGGATATACTATCGATGCTGGCCCTTCATATTATTTATGTCCAAACGAGACATTGATGATCGAACCGGATTTTATATGCAGTGGATATATGTGGCTGGAAGTTGGAAAATTGAATACTCCAATCGAAGTAACCCAACCGGGAAGCTATTTGCTTATGGCTATGAATGCTTTTGGTTGTATGGCATACGATACTCTTTTTGTTGAATCAGTTCCTCCACTAATTGTTTTTGCTGGAAATGACACTATAATTTATCCGGGATTTCCACTTTTATTGCATGGAGATGTGGAATCAAACCAAAACCCAATCTGGTCCAGTAGTGGGAACGGCTATTTTAATCCTTCATTTGGACCTGATGTTACATATTATCCTTCAAGCAACGACATCTCCAACCAAACACTGTGGATTATCCTTACTGCTGAGGATGAATGTGGTTCAGTTAGTGACAGTTTGAAAGTTGAAATTTTGAATGATGATGATGGCATAACAGCATTTCCAAATCCAACAAGCGACATTGTCACCATTATATACGAAAACAACCAGCTTATGCAATACATTACAATTACTAACCAAACAGGCTTTGTGTTAGAGTCAAATATTCCGGTTAATAATTTTGTGTTCTCCTACAATTTGTATAACCAGCCCCCTGGTACATATCTCTTTTATATAACCAAAGAAACAGGTACGACATGTAAAGTAGTGAATAAGCTATAGCTAAAAACCAAAGTTCAATCTTATGCGTAAAGTAGCAATTAAACAATTCATTTCGCTTCTACTCATTCTGGCTCAATTAAGTGTTTTTGCACAATCAACTGACCAGAATTATGTTCAAACATGGGAAACGAAAGTAGCGATACAATCTTTTAATGATTTGAATGCTAGTACACCCGTTAAAGAAGCAATAAGAACTATACAATACTTTGATGGATTGGGTAGATTATCACAGACCGTTGTACCTTTATTTTCTCCGGAAGGTAAATCATTGGTAACACCTAAATATTATAATATGCTCGGTATGGATGATATCAATTTTCAACCATATGTGGCTAGAACAGGTGAGGCAGTATTTTCACCTTACTATGAATCTGATTTAACAATTTTCTATAGCAATCAATTTGGAGACGAAATGGGTATGGCCCCCGTTGAATTTGAAAAATCACTTTTACAACGAGTGGTTAAACAGGGTGCTCCCGGATCTCCATGGCAAATAGATGAAAATGGTCATTATCTAAGAGTGGAATATCTCACGAATAACAATACCATTGAGCTTAAAGCAATTAAATGGACAGTCAACAATGACCAATGTGTTCATAATGGTGAGTATCCTTCAGGTGAATTATTCGTGGTAAAAACAACTAGTGAAGACGGGTCAATTACATATGAATTTAAAGATAAGTCGGATTATATAGTGCTAAAACGCATGAAAGCCCCTGAGAATAAATATTCTGACACCTATTATGTTTATGATGATTTAAACTTGCTAAGATTTGTAATTTCTCCTGAGGGAAGTAATCAAATTACTGGTAGCTTTAATTGTTCAAGTGTACTTGCAGGGAAGTTTGTT
>CAZJPP010000023.1:0-32652 GCA_964547915.1 uncultured Lentimicrobium sp. | reverse complement strand
CTTTAACAGTCAGGTTAACCAATTGTTCTGCAAAAGCTTTTAAGTCTGCCATTTTTATTAATGTTTTAAATGTTTACAATGAAAGTTACTTTGTCGTTTTTATGATTTATACCTTCATAATGAAGATTAGGCTTCCCTTTCAGATAGGGTTTTAAGTACACCACTCAATTTATGTCCACCCGACTGTAATGCCGAAATAACATTATTTGCAGGTGATTTAAGTGCAAGAATGATGTCTCCGATAAGTTCGTTTTTCGATTTAATGCTGATAAGAGCATCGAGGCTTTTATCACCTACGAATGCCATTTCTTCAACGAAAGCACCTTTTAAAATGGGCTTATCGCTGGTTTTACGGAATTCCTTGATAAGTTTTGCGGGTTCATTGTTAACCTCCGATAACATAATGGAGGTAGCTCCTTTAAGAGTTTCATAAAGTTCTGAATAGTTCCTTTCGGTACGCTCCATAGCTTTACGCAACAATGTATTTTTAACCACGATTAACTTAACATCCTTCTTAAAACATAACCTTCTCAATTTACTGGTGGTTTCAGAGTTCAAATCTGAAATATCAGTAATATAGAGGTTAGGGTTATTTTGCAGCTGCTCAGTCAGGTTATCGATCAGTTGACTCTTTTCTTCTTTTCTCATGATTTCATCTACTTTTTTAGAGGAAAGTCCACAGATTAAACTTTACGCTGTTATTGATTTTTGATCAACACGAACACCCGGACTCATGGTACTCGACATAAATAAAGATTTCATGTAAGTACCTTTAGCAGCGGCCGGTTTTAGTTTCAATATTGTTTGAAGGAGTTCCTTAGCATTATCCATTAACTTAGCATCGTCAAAAGAAGCTTTTCCGATTGCAGCATGAATTATACCGAACTTATCTACCTTAAAATCAATTTTACCGGCTTTTGCTTCAGTAACTGCTTTGCCCACTTCCATGGTTACAGTTCCTGTCTTGGGATTTGGCATCAAGCCGCGAGGACCTAATATTTTACCAAGCGCACCTACCTTAGGCATAATGCTGGGCATAGTGATTACAACATCAACATCAGTCCAACCTTCTTTAATTTTTTGGATATATTCATCCAGCCCATAATAATCTGCACCAGCTGCCTGAGCTTCTGCTTCCTTCTCAGGAGTACAGAGAACCAAGACTCTTACAGTTTTACCAGTTCCATGTGGAAGCATAACAGTTCCTCTCACCATTTGATTGGCTTTACGAGGGTCAACACCTAAGCGAACATCTATATCTACAGAGCTATCGAACTTAGTGTTAGTTATTTGCTTTACCACTTTAATGGCTTCACTGAGAGTATAAGTGCCATTCTTATCGAACTTTGCAAGTGCCTCTTTCCTTTTTTTTGATAATTTAGCCATTGTTAAGAATTTGTTTTTAACAATTTACAACCGTTTTCCTACAGTTAGTTATTTTCAATAGCAAATGGAGGAGTTCCGGAAACAGTTATACCCATACTTCTAGCAGTGCCTGCAACCATAGACATTGCAGATTTCAATGTAAAAGCATTTAGGTCAACCATTTTTGATTCGGCAATAGCCTGAATCTGCTCCCAACTTACCGAAGCAACTTTTTTACGGTTAGGTTCGGCTGAGCCACTCTTCAATTTGCTAACTTCCAACAACTGAACTGCTACCGGAGGCGTTTTGATGACAAAATCAAAAGATTTGTCCTTATACACAGTAATGATAACAGGTAAAATCTTACCGGCCTGATCCTGTGTACGAGCATTGAATTGCTTACAAAACTCCATGATATTCACCCCCTTAGAACCTAAAGCAGGTCCAACAGGTGGCGAAGGATTGGCTGCAGCACCTTTAATTTGCAGTTTAATTAAACCGCTTATTTCTTTTGCCATTGTTGATTATTAGTGAAGTTATTTATCACACTTCCCGTTCTTTAATCTTTTTCTACCTGCATAAACCCTAATTCGAGCGGTGTCTTGCGACCAAAAATCTTAACCATTACTTTCAGTTTTTTCTTTTCCTCGTTAATCTCTTCGATAACTCCGGTAAAACTGTTGAATGGTCCGTCGATTACGGTTACGGTTTCACCGACAATGAAAGGAACGCTGACTTCTTCGCCTTGTTCCGATAATTCGTCGACTTTACCAAGTATGCGGTTTACTTCTGCCGGTCGTAGAGGAACGGGTTCACCCTTCGAGCCTAGGAAGCCTAATACTCCAGGCACATTTTTTATAATGTGCGGAATTTCACCAGTCAATATTGCTTCAATCAGTATATAGCCAGGAAGGTAACTCCTCTCTTTACTGATTTTCTTTCCCTTGTGTACCTGATAGACTTTCTCAGTCGGGATCAGTACCTGAGATATAGCATCATGAAGCCCTAGACGGTTAATTTCGCTTTCAAGGTATTGCTTTACCTTTTTCTCATTTCCGTTTATCGCTCTGATTACATACCACTTTTTTACTTGATCGCTCATAAAGTCACATGGTTAAGATTGCATATTTCATGATGAAATATTAGTAGAAAAAGCAGGTTAATTATTAAAACAGCAGGTAGAACTGCTTCAATAAAGTTTGGAAAGACATATCCATCAAATAAACGACTAAAGCGATTATAAGGGAAGCGACGGATACTACTATTGCACTATTTTGGAGATCACTCCATGTGGGCCAGGATGTTTTACGCACCAACTCGTCGTAACTCTCATTGATGTATTCCTGAATTTTAGTCTTTGCCATTTAACCATTATTTTAATTGCACGGGTGGAGAGACTCGAACTCCCAACCAACGGTTTTGGAGACCGCTACTCTACCAATTGAGCTACACCCGTTTGAGTTTTATACTCTCAGAGATTTCCTCTCTGCCATAATCTGCTATTTAATATGGCAGAGATAAAGGCATCCTTTAAATTGATGCCCTTATCTCAGTTTGATAATTAATCAAAAATTTCAGTTACCTGTCCTGCACCAACTGTTCTACCACCTTCACGGATAGCGAAACGGAGGTTCTTAGACATAGCAATTGGCTGAATCAGTTTAACAGTAATTGTAAGGTTATCACCAGGCATTACCATCTCAACTCCTTCAGGAAGAATTACCTCACCGGTAACGTCAGTTGTTCTGAAGTAGAATTGAGGACGATACTTGTTATGGAATGGAGTGTGACGTCCACCTTCTTCTTTTTTAAGAATATAAACTTCAGCTTTAAAATCTTTATGTGGTTTAACTGAACCCGGCTTAGCAATTACCATACCACGACGGATTTCATCTTTATCAATACCACGAAGTAATAGACCTGCATTATCTCCAGCTTCACCTGTATCAAGAATCTTACGGAACATTTCAACACCGGTAACGACTGATTTCAGTTTTTCAGCATCGAGTCCAATAATTTCTACAGGATCTCCAGTGTGGATAACACCTGTTTCAATACGACCAGTAGCAACAGTACCACGACCGGTAATTGAGAATACGTCTTCAACAGGCATTAAGAAATCTTTATCAACATCACGTGGAGGCAATGGAATCCAAGCGTCAACGGCGTCCATGAGTTCGATAACCTTGTCAACCCAAACTGGTTCTTTATTCAATCCACCAAGAGCTGAACCGCGAATAACAGGAGTATTGTCACCGTCAAAACCGTAGAAAGTAAGAAGATCACGAATCTCCATCTCAACGAGTTCGAGAAGTTCTGGATCGTCTACAAGGTCAACTTTATTCATAAATACAACGAGGCGGGGAACACCAACCTGGCGAGCTAAAAGGATATGCTCACGAGTTTGAGGCATAGGACCGTCGGTTGCAGCCACTACTAAAATAGCTCCGTCCATCTGAGCAGCACCAGTAACCATGTTCTTAACATAGTCAGCGTGACCAGGACAGTCAACGTGTGCATAGTGACGTGTAGCTGTTTGATATTCAATATGAGCTGTATTAATGGTAATACCTCTCTCTTTTTCTTCAGGAGCATTGTCAATTGAGTCAAATGACCTGAACTCTGACCAGCCTCTATCGGCTAAGCACAAAGTAATAGCAGCAGTTAAAGTAGTCTTTCCATGGTCAACGTGACCGATGGTACCAACGTTAACGTGCGGTTTGGAACGATCGAATTTTTCTTTTGCCATATTAAATAGTTGTGTTAATTTTTGTAAATTCTTTAAAACTTACGATTATACAAAAAGAATCGGAGCCAATGACGAGACTTGAACTCGTGACCCCTTCCTTACCAAGGAAGTGCTCTACCACTGAGCTACATCGGCTAATGCTGAAATTCCATTGTTTCTTGATTTAAACAATGGAACTTCAGATTGAGCGGAAAACGGGGCTCGAACCCGCCACCTACAGCTTGGAAGGCTGTCGCTCTACCAAATGAGCTATTTCCGCATTACCTGTGATGCTAAGAAGTATTCTTACCATCTGTCATTGTGTGGGGAGAGGAGGATTCGAACCTCCGAAGGCTGTGCCAACAGATTTACAGTCTGCCCCATTTGACCGCTCTGGAATCTCCCCATTTTTTATACGCATTCAAAGAACTGAGCCGATGGAGGGATTCGAACCCCCGACCAGCTGATTACAAATCAGCTGCTCTGGCCAACTGAGCTACATCGGCATTTCTTTTTACTTTGGCATCCTTATGTTTGCCAAGTGCTCTTTATTTCTCCTTTTAGCCAATAATTACTGCCCTTTAAAAGTGCAGTCCTTCTTTTCAAAAGGACTGCAAATGTATAAACTATTTTGACACCAACAAAAACTTTTTAGTTTTTTTTTGTGTCGATCGTAAATTTTATTTCCTGAATTTATCTTTATGTTTGTCAAGTTGCTTACGTAGAGCATCTACGGCTGTATCCGTAGCCTCTTCAAATGTATTAGATTGTTTCCTGGCAAATAAATCATTTCCCTTAATCATTAACCTTATTTCTGCAACCTTATTATTTTGGTCTTCATTGTTTTCCAATCTCAGCGTGACATCGCTGCCTATTATTCCATCATACACTCCCGAAAGTTTTTCAACTTTGGTACTAATAAACTCTTCCAACTTTCTGTCGGTCCTAAATTTTACCGATGTAATGTTAACTTTCATATTTTCCTCCTTTTTTGTGCCCATGGGTGGGCTTGATTATATACAGTTTTAAGTTTTTCTACGCTCGTATGAGTATATATTTGAGTAGATGCCAGACTTGAATGCCCTAGAATTTCCTTAATGGCATTTAAATCTGCTCCTTCATTTAGCATTAAAGTAGCAAATGTATGTCGTAGCACATGAGGACTTTTCTTGCCCGTCACTCCTGCTTTCGTCAAAGCATCCTTTACCATTTCCGAAATGTAAGCACCAGTAATAGGTTGTCCATTATCATCAACTATAAGTGAATTAGTACCCGGTAAAGCTATTTCCTCTCTTTTTGATAAATATTCATTTATCTTCCCCAATAATATACCGCTAACAGGTATGATTCGCTCTTTGTTTCGTTTGCCTATAACTTTTATTGATTGATTGTAAGGATCTACATCATGTATTTTTAATCCTCTTAATTCCGATACTCTTATTCCGGTATGATAAAAAATATATAGAATAGTAAGATCTCTCAATCGATGGAATGACAAATCACCTTTATCCTCCAGTGATTTTAACATCTCTTGTTCAGTAACAAATGAAGGTAATCTTTGTGGGATCTTTAAGGTAGTAGACATTCTAACCGGACTGGTCTTTACAATGCCATTTCTTAAAAGAAACTTATAAAAGGTCTTGAGTGATGAAAGCTTGCGATTTGTACTCCTTGGTGATAGTCCAATTTCTAGAAGTGAAGCGAGCCAGGACCGTACCATGGTACCAGTTGCTTCAGCTAGATTACTAACTTCATAATTTTCAATGAGATAGGAAGCAAATTGATTTAAATCATTTCTGTATGCTTCAATTGTATGCGAAGAGTAGCGCTTTTCGTATTCCAGGTGATCTAAGAAATTCTCTCTTATCATGTAGTAAAAAAAAGAAGAAAATTCAGCTTTAATGTAATAACGTATAAATATAATACTTTATTACAAGAAAGCAAAACTTTCTTCGTTAAATCGCACTTAAAAAGAAGGCCTATTGATCAGCTTCCTGTTGGAGTTTCTGAACATAAATAGCGTGAAGTAGTTGTTCACGTTTTACAACTGAAGGCTTTGAAAACTTCTGTCTTTCACGAAGCTCTTTTACAACTCCTGTTTTTTCAAATTTCCTTTTCAGTTTCTTTAAGGCCCTGTCGATGTTTTCGCCTTCTTTAACGGGTACGATGATCATGTTAAATACTCTCTCTTTCTTTTAATGTTGTTAATTGAATTCAATTTTCTTTAAAAGGTGGCAAAGATACAAAAAATAATACAACAATACATTTATTTCGACAATTTACAAGTTTTTTATTATCAGGGGATTGGTAAAGTGCACTGCTCCCCTTCAATACCTGAGCATAGTCTTTTCTAAAACAACTGCATATATCTTTGGAGATTCCTTTATAGATTCTCTTTAAAGAAATTCATAATCTTGGTGAAAAGATGAATCCTGGTATAACCACCATAAATTGAGTGATTACGATTTGTGTAAATCATTTGGTCGAATTCTTTTCCTGCCTGAACTAATTTTTCAGATAATTCCATCGTATTCTGAACATGAACATTGTCATCCGCGGTTCCATGAATAAGCATAAGCCTTCCTTTAAGACCATCTGCGAAGAATAATGGTGAATTGTTGTCGTACCCTTCAGGATTTTCCTGAGGAGTACGCATGTATCTCTCAGTATATATATTGTCATAATACCTCCAGTTTGTAACCGGAGCTACAGCAACACCCGCTTTAAATGCCCCATCCCCTTTCAGCATGCAGGATGATGAAATGAAACCGCCATAGCTCCATCCCCAAATCCCAATCCTGTCTTTATCAACCCAACTAAATGTACCTATATACTTTGCTCCGGCTATTTGATCAATTGTCTCATATTTCCCAAGTTGCATATAAGTTACTTTTCTAAATGCTTCTCCTCTTGCTCCAGTACCTCGCGGATCGATTGATATTATAACATAACCTTCCTGCGCCATATAGTCATCTATCCCAAACGCCCATTGATCAAGTACCTCTTGTGAGTTGGGGCCACTATACTGGTTAAATATGACAGGATATTTCTTAGTGCTGTCAAAATTAGGCGGGTATATTATCGAAGCATTCAGCAAATCACTATCTTCATTGGGAATAGTAATGAAAGTCTTGAAGTTAAATTTATACTCCTTTAGGATTTCATTTAAGCCATTATTATCTTCCAGTACTCTTACAACCTTACCTGAGGATTCATTAATTGAGTATATTGGAGGTATATGAGCATTCGAGAAGCTGTTAATAAAATATTTATAAGATTTGCTGAATGTCGCATTGTTTGTACCTATTCCTTCAGATAACAATTTCATCCCTTTGCCATCATTCTTAATCGAGTAGACTTCACGTTGCATAGGACTTATAGCTGCGGCTTGAAAATAATGTAGTTTTCGTTTTGAATCGTAACCATAATAATCAGTTACGTCAAATTCACCTGATGTTATTTGACTTGATTTACCAGTAACATAATCATGAATATACAGATGTGTCCAACCGCTTATTTCACTGGTTATTACAAAGGATGATGTTTGTGGGATAAAATGTATTCGATCAAAATTGCCTTCATCAATGAAGTACTTATTTTCTTCTGAATAAATCACCTTCGATTGCCCGTTATTTATATTAGTACCTAAAATTTCCAATTTATTCTGAAGTCGATTGAGTCTCAACACAACAAGCATCTCAGGATCCTGACCAAACATAATGCGGGGAATATATTGGTCTGTCTCGGGTCCTAAATCAACCATCTGAGCTTGTTCAGTTTCCATGTTGTAAATACTCACCGTAACAATAGAGTTATCTTCCCCTGCTTTGGGATATTTGAACTGGACATTCGATGGATAAAGTTCATTTTCTCTAAGAGAAGGTTTGTCACCCATGAACATTGTCATATTAAACATTTTCACACCTCGCTCATCAAATCGCATATATGCCAAATTTCTGCTATCGGGTGACCAGGCAAAGGCCTTGTTAAATTGAAATTCTTCTTCATAAACCCAATCGGGCGCCCCATTTATTATTTCATTTTGTTTTCCATCTGTGGTTACCTGAATTTCTTCATTCCTCAGCAAATCTTTGATGAACAAATTGTTATCTCTCACAAAAGCTACTTTTTCCCCATCAGGTGAAAAAGTCGCAAGTTGCTGCTTTCCATTCTCTGAAAGCTTTTTATAACTTTTCCCTTTTATATCATAAATGTAATAGTCAGCTTTGAAAGACCTTCTATAAATTGGCTCATAATCAGATTGAATAAGTACTGATGTTTCATCTTCAGAAAACTGATAATCCACTATATACTTCAGTTCTTCAATTCCCGAATCTTTAATATCCACTATTTCTCTGATGCTATCTCCCGTATCATATGAGAACAGGGTTATGTATGTATTGTCATCTGATAGAGTACTGTAACTAGCTCCATCATTCATCGATCTTATCTCGTATATTCCTGAAGATCTGAATGTACCTTTACGCATCAAATCATTAAGATCAAAGCGTTTATTGCCATTTTGAGCTTGAACAGAATAGCTGATTGTCGCCAGAATTGCAATAATAGTAATTGATAGCTGTCTTTTCATATTGTTGATATTTCTGAAATTAAGCAAAAGTATTAAAATACTTCAGTAACTATCTCCTAAAAATAAAGTTTGAATGAAAGTTCTCTTGGCAGATTATTTTAATACTTTAATGCCTTTCTGAAGGAGAAGACATTTCTTCAACTTAGTGAATTATTGCTTACAATAAAATTGTACTAATGAACACTTGATTCTACTTCAAAGTCAAAAAACAACCACTGGCGCTAATTTTTCCAAAAGATGAATAGAAAATCTCTTATCTTTGCCCAGCTTTAAAGGGATGTTAGCTCAGTTGGTTCAGAGCATCGCCTTGACAGGGCGGGGGTCACTGGTTCGAGTCCAGTACATCCCACAAAAAAAGAGGTTGTTAAACACAACCTCTTTTTTTTTATATTTTCAATCAGCATTAAGTCACTATCCGTTCTTTCACTTTTGCAGGCTTCTGTTCAGCCTAATTGGTAATTATAAAGCATCTATAAGTACTTTATATTGCGGCAGGTTATTCGAATTTGAATGGATTAGACATAGAATCTAAAGTACCATCATTCAAGTAGACTGTTAGTTTTTCCTCGTTCAACTCTCGTTTAATTGTTTGATAATCAGTACGGCCTTTCACAAATTTTAGTGACAAATCAAATCCGGTATTTCCAGGGATTACATCAAAGCTAACCACTCCCCTGTCAAGACTAATATGACTCAACAGGTACCAAGGCATATCAGTCAATTTGGGATCTGCCGCCTGAGGAAAACTAAAAACTACTGTATCTAATTCTTTAGCCGAATAACTTTCAAAGTCATTAAAAGTTAGGTTAATAGGCTCATACATCTTTAACAAATAGTCTTTCAAGGACATTCTGCCAACTTCATCGATTGAAGCTACCCTAAAATCCGTTTTCATTGAATAATGCTCACCTTCTTCTTCCCATTCAGCACTTTCCTCTTCAATTAAGTTCTTTATTGATTCTATGTTCACTTTGTCTGGCAAATAGTAAATTAATGCCCGGACCGGTTCCCCAAAAGAGGTTTCCATGCTCAGAATGCCATTAATCTGAGAAAAACGAATTCCAAGCAGCATTGCATCATTTGGATCAAAAAATTGATCAATTGCAGTTTCACATATTGCAATAGAATCAGACGTAGATATTGGAGAAGAATATAGCTTTTTTATAGGCGTAAACATCGCCCTTTTTATATCTTCCTCTGATATTTCATTATCGTCATAAAAAATCCTGACGCTTTTATCGGAAACATAGGTTTCAACACCAAGTATTCCATGAAGTTCCTTCATGTGATTAGCAAATGACATAGAACTACCAAAACACTTTATACTCGCCAGTCCGCTTTGTTCAAAAATGGCAGCTTCTTCAATCTGTTTATTGCTCCCCCACATTACACTAATTGTTGGTATTTGAATTTTCTCTGCAAAACCAAGCCCCAATATGATCAAAACTACAGTAACGGCTGAAGGAATCCATAGCAATGTTCGCTTTTTCGGTGAGTGCTCATTAGTTTTAACGGCTTTTAACCGAACAATTCTAAGGGTGTTTTCTTCCGGACAACTTGCAACACAATCACCACATAAATGGCAATCAACATCTTTTACACTCTCTGATTTGGAAATTGATAATGACATCGAACATGCTTTATCGCATAGCTTACAACTTGTACAAGTGTCGGCATTTCTGGTAATTCTAAATATTGAAAAACCTTTAACCTGAACTTTAAAAATCTCAAGGACCAAACCCGCAACTGTCAGCGTCCCTAATAACCAGATCCAGTGAATTGGAACCTTTAGAACCAACACCAATAAAAAATAGATTAACGTTATTCCGATAAAAACAAAGCTATGAGAGAAGATATTTGAAATAGCGCCTAGGGGGCAAACATATCTGCACCAAAACTGCCTGACAAAGAATGAACCGGGAATTGCAAGAAATAGAGCCATAATTGCATAAGACAATACAACATCGCTACTAAAACCACTAAATACAGCATAATAAGGATCAAAAGTGCGACAAAAAAGCTCACTACTTGTAACTGTGAAGTAAAATGTTACAAATAAAAGAGAGTACTTTAGTACCCTTAAAGCTCTGTCAGCAAAGCCCTTGATTTCGAAGTTTAGCTTTAATCTCCTACCCATTCTACTCAACCATTCTGTAATACTTCCAATTGGACAAATGTGGCTGCAAAACAATTTACTAACCAATATAACCCCTAGTACTAAAGCCAATCCCATAAAGATTTGAGTGGTGGTCATTGAGCATGCCAATGAATTATTGGCCAGAAAGGAAGAAAATGCCTGAATTCCACCAAAAGGACAATATGCTTCAAAATCAGCTACATAAGATTTATCTACAAATGGCCTTATGACCATATAGGCTAAAATTAATAATATAGTCCATTGAAGGATAAGACGATAGGGATTTAGCTTTACTCGTTTTGCCATGTTGTTAATACTTAAGCCTCAAATTTATAAACTTCTTAAGTATTGGCAATAAATTGATCTATTTCAGAATCGTTCTAAAGAGTAACTAAAATCTCAAAGATTTATATGTGAGCCAATCAGCATAGTTCCAGCTCAACCAGTGCATTGACGGATAACCTGCTAAGTAAAGGGTCTTTCGGTATTCAATTCGATTCGAATAATCATCAAAAGTCAAATCAGATGTTTTATATTGAAACATTTGAGCCTGGTTACTTTCTAAACTTGCTATCTGAGGTTGTCCAGCAAGGAGTATTGGCAATGCACTCGAATCGAGATTAACCATAAAGTCATAGTGAAATAGGGCTTTATCAGCTCTATCAGTGTTGAACTTTGCAATTACCCTGTCCCAGTTAACAAATGAAATGCTAAGTAAAACAAGATACGCAGCCATACTATTTATCTGTATAAGATATCTGAGGGACTTTCTTCTACTTACTTTAATAAGAACGGTTATTAATCCCACAAATACAAGGACCAAAAAAGCATATACACCTATTCTCTTATATGCAAGATTAAAGTAATACAGATACCAGAAATTTCTGAATCCCACTGAAATGGCAAGTATAAAATTTTGGATTAGCCAAATTTTCGTCAAA
This sequence comes from uncultured Lentimicrobium sp., assembly GCA_964547915.1. GTDB lineage: Bacteria > Bacteroidota > Bacteroidia > Bacteroidales > Lentimicrobiaceae > Lentimicrobium. The sequence continues at coordinate 20,890 of CAZJPP010000023.1, read as the reverse complement.
ATCAACAACAATCTATTTTGACTAAAAAAGTTAAGATTGCCTCTGAAGAACCACAACACAATAATTATTGAAATAAAAATTGAAAAAATGAGGAGCCATGTTCCTTCATGAACAAATTGCTTTAATAAACCACCATCCCATTTGAAATTAAACCAAATGTTGAAAATATCCAGAGCATTCATAAGCCCTATGACAAGATTAAGCATCACCATAATTACTACAGCCATTTTCAATTCATTTCTGAGAGCTGTGTTAGAACCGAAAAATCTTTTTCTGCGTCGCTGCATAATGTTGCTTCCGGCTTCAAATGGCAATGTGAAAAAAGATGTCATCTTACCAAAATACAAAATCAATCCAACAATTATCCCAACTATTCCCAGTCCAAGTACAGGTGGAGAGATGACTTGGAAAAACGAGATTGAAAGATCATTTAAAAACCCTATGAATCCTGCTGTAAGATTATTGTAGTAAGAACTGGCAGCCGAGTATATTGATATAAATATTACAACAATTACTAATGGAAATACAACCATTGAAAGGTAAAAGAGAACCCGCCTGAACGCAACCCCTAAATCATTATTAAAAACGCCTTTAAGATAATGGTAAGGAGCTGTAAATAAACCAACAAGGCTGGCAAAAAAACTATTTGGCAGAATATTGATTTCCGGCGAAATGGCAAGACCGGACAGGATAACAATACTCAAAGAACTTATCACAACTGTGTGACCTGAACCATGAATTAAACAAGCCAACCCGGTTAACAATACCCCTATAGATACAATTACCACATTCCGATTTTTGAAATTTAGCCGCCCTGTATAATACAGTAACGAAACAACAAGAAAGTTAAGAATCAGAATATTTAGGCCGGCTTGCTGACGATGCAACAAAAGTGGGAAAATAACCCCTAAAACAATTGGAAGCAGGTACTTAACTATGTTCATGGTATGGCTGATTTTATATACAAACGAAAAGTCTATATTTATATTATACCCGGAAAAATAATGATGTATTTTCCGATTGTTTTTACCATATTTGTTGGGTGGAAAAAGCAAGGAATTACTGTTTGGAAATCTCATTCTCACTGTTGCTGCTAACGTTTCAATCTTACGCTGCGTTGAATGAGGTCAATGATTCGGTAGCCCAAAATGACTACCGTATCATGTTTTATAATGTTGAGAATCTTTTCGATCCTTTTCATGATACTTTAAAGAATGATTATGAATTTGTCACCGGTGGAACAAGGGGCTGGAACTGGAATAAGTTCATAAAGAAAATTCAAAACATTTCCAAAGTAGTAATCACTTCAGGAGGCTGGCAACCACCCGAAATTGTTGCATTCAGCGAGGTTGAGAACCGATTCGTAATCACTCAGATGCTTAAAAGAACACCTCTCGAGAGGTTTGACTACCGTATTATTCATGAAGAGTCACCCGATGAAAGAGGTATTGATGTTGCAATGATCTATCGTCCTGACAAATTCAGAGAGTTTGAGCATAAACCGATAAATATCAATTTACCTGATTCAATTAAAACAAGATGCATCCTATATGTAAAAGGCCAATTTATTGATGAGGAAACAGGTCTGCATTCCGACACAATTCATTTGTTTATTAACCATTGGCCATCGCGTACCGGAGGGCCTGCACAAACGATGCATCGACGCGAAAAGGCCGCTCTGACTCTTCGGCATCAAATAGATTCCTTAACAAGCCTGAATCCTGATTCACATATTATTCTAACAGGCGACTTTAACGATGAACCTATTGATGAGAGTGTACAAATCCACCTTGGTGCTGAAAAAGACACTTCAGTATTCGGAGCTGATTTGTACAATCTAATGACCAAGTACCTCAATCTTTATGATACAGGAACCAATAAATTCAGGAATCAATGGGGCTTGATTGATATGTTTATTGTATCCGAATCTTTAATTCGGGATAGTAGTGAAAGTTCTTTTCCTAAACTAAAAGTAAAATCAGCCGAAATTTTAAGATTCCCATTTCTTATGCAGACTGATGAAAAGTATTCAGGAACAGTACCTTACAGAACTTTCCACGGCATGCAATACCAAGGAGGATTTAGTGACCATTTGCCAATTTTACTCACTTTGTCACTTTATGATTGATGAGTTAGAATTTAACCACCACAGCTCCATCTTCTAAATCCTTCCATGTAATTTTCTTTGCTGTTTCGCTTTCACAAATCTTACTCTTATAACCTTTATAACAAGTACAATCCAATAAAATCCTTGTTCCTGGAAAGCACTGATTCAACTGGTCTGCATTTACCTTTGGATTGTTCCTTAGCAAAACATAATCGGCCTTAAATCCATACGTGCTATCCGGCAATAAGCAATTCCCTGATATTATAACAATTCTCCTGCCCTTGTAGTTAAAAAAATCAGGAACGCTATACTTGCTATCACTTTCTTGTAGATTTCTAAATACTGGTTTTCTGAGACCATATAATCGGCTAAATCCCTTTATCTGATACTCACATTTATAATTGTTCGCACTAATTATTGAGTCAGTTACAATCATATGCTTTCTGCCATCTACCAAACTTATAAGAGTGTGCCCTTTCATTTTGTGAAAAACAATTAACTCATTAGTCATTAAATGGTAATTCCTGACTGCTGATAAAACTGATAAACCAGCTAAAGAAATCAAAGAAAAATATAACCATACTTTTTCCTTTCGCATAAGAAATACAATGAAAGTAATTAGTATCAGAAATATCAATGTGACGCCCAAAGGAGACAAAAATATCTGACTGATAACAGAACCAGGAAGGTCTTCAATATAGGAGACTGAACCATTTAATATCTTCAGCTCAACCGACAGTATAAGAACAACCATCCTCTGCAAAAACGGCATGAATGAAAGTATAGTTGCCGCAATGCCTGTATAGATTATTATTCCCGAAATTGGTATAGCTATCAAATTTGCTATTAAGAAGTAGACTGGAAATTGTCCAAAATAATAAAGTATAAGTGGCAAAGTAAAGACTTGTGCGGAGATAGAAACTGCAATTAAATCCCAACCTTTTATTAACAATATATTAGAAGGTTGCCATAACTTTTTGATAAATTTCTGAAATAATACAATACCAGCCACTGCACTAAATGATAGCTGAAACCCCACATTATACAATACACACGGATCGACAAAAAGAAGTACAAATGCTGCGGCTCCCAATGTATTAAGAGTTTGTAGCTGTCTTTGAAAAGATCTACCTACCAAAATTAGTGAAAACATAAATGAAGCTCTTAGAACCGGAGCAGCCATCCCTGTCAACAAAGCATAGAACCATATAATTAACAAAGTAAATACCGGTTTAATAACTTTAGAGAACCTTCTGTTCCTTATCATACTAAATGCTGCTTCGGCTAATAAAAAAATGACACCAACATGCAGTCCTGAAACGCAAAGTATATGAATCACCCCAGTGTTGGAATATTCCTGCCTTTGTTGTGAGTCAAGTAGATCATCATCTCCCGTTAACATTGCAGCCGCAACAGCCATTTCTTCTTTTTCGAGTTTCCCATTTGAAAGAATGCTGAGAAATTTATTACGAATGTTAATTGCCCATGCTTTTAATACATAACCATTGTTATAACCAGTAAAGACATACTCGTCATTTTTTAGGTATAGCGTGTGGAAAATACCTCTGTGACTTAGATAATTCGCATAGTCAAATTCTCCAGGATTTCCGGGTGGTAAAGAACTCAAAGGAGTTTTTGAGAAAACTATTACATCTCCGTATTCCGGGGCTTTAGCCCCTTTTTCTATATAACAAATTATCTTACCCTCAGCCTTGATTAGTTTCTGACGAATTGAATTAAATCCCACAGTGTTAACATTTAAGATTACTCTGTAAGAGCTTTCTCTTTCTGTTGGATGATCCACTATTGTCGCTGAAAACAATGAAATTGAATCAGAATCATGAACCATAAAATGTGTTGGACTATAACGTTCGTCCATTACCCATGAATGGCCGTATGACACTCCAATAATAGCAATGTTCATAATGAAACCTATAACCCACCTCCGTTTAAATCCAGGAAAAGGTAAAAAATAGTTCCAAACAACAAGAACAGCCATCCAGGTTCCTAGTATGATAAAAAATAAAATCCCGGGAAGTCTCCTTTCCTGATACAAAATAATACCGAGAACAAAAGGAATCACAATCCTAATAAAAGGATATTTGGACCATGCGTTCATCATTTGACAGCTTTGAACGCGCGAAATTATAATATTAAAATGAAACTTATGTATTCAACAGGGAATAAATAACCTGGGCAGCCCTGTATGAAGCTCCATCACCCCCAAGTTTAAGCCGAAGTTCATTGTAATTAGAGAGCATGTTTTCACGATATTTCTCATTGTATAACAGTGCGTTGAGCTCTTCATACAGTGCAACCTGATTCAAGTCACTTTGTATTAGCTCTCTCACAACCAGCTTATCCATAATTAAATTTACCAGAGAAATAAACCTGACCTTTATAAGACGTTTCGCGATAGAGTATGATATCCATCCTGCTCTATAACAAACTACTTCAGGAGTTCCGATAATTGCCGTTTCCAAAGTGGCAGTACCCGAAGTAACAAGTGCTGCTCGCGCACCTGAAAGAAGATCATAGGTACGATTAAAAACAATTCTAACATTATGTCCGCTTGTGAATGATTCATAGAAATCAAGTCCCAATGAACTTACGCCTGCAATAACGAAATCGACATCTGGTAAATCATCAGCTACCGATAGCATAATTGGCAAAACACTTTTTATTTCTTGCTTTCTGCTGCCAGGTAATAAAGCTACAACACTTCTTCCATCAGTGGTAAAATTGGAATTATAATGTTTGTTCGTAATTTCATCAAGCAAGGGGTGCCCAACAAATTCAGAATCTACTCCATAATTTTCATAAAATTGTTTCTCAAAGGGAAGGATAACCAGAACTTTATTTACAACTTTTTTAATTGTATGCACCCGCGACTTTTTCCATGCCCATATTTGTGGAGATATATAGTAAACCACCTTAATTCCTTGCTTTTTCAGAAACTTTGCAATTCGTAAATTGAAGCCCGGATAATCAATAAGAATTACCACATCAGGCTTATATCGTATTATATCTGTCTTGCAAATATTAAGATTTCTAAGAATTTGTTTAAGATTCATAACCACTTCAACAAATCCCATGAATGCCAAATCCCGATAGTGTTTCACTATTACAGCTCCCTGATCTTCCATTCTGTCACCACCCCAACCTCTAAACTCTGCATTGGGATCTACCATTTTTATGGCTTTTAAAAGATTGGAAGCATGTAAATCACCTGAGGCCTCACCCGATATAATATAATATCTCATTTTAACTTTTTCAGAAGGTTGGGAAGTTCGCAATTCTGCTGTTAAAATAAGCAAACCAGAGAATGAGCATTAAAAAAACAACTAGCAAGGCCCCTTGACCGGACTTTTCAAAGTGCAGGCTTTTTAGATAATATCTTACGAGAATAAGGCCTGGTATTCCGGTCAATAATAGGAGTTTAGTGCCTGGTTCACCTATATTTAGACCACTATAAATCAGAGGCACAAATAAAATTATCAATACAAGTGCAACAACACTGACTAGAATTGTCATCGTCATTCCTGCGAAAAAATTATCCTTTTTAAACATCTTACTTATTGCTAAAATTATCTGTTTCCCATTCACGCAAAATGGGTATTGTATTATGAGAAGTCAAGTCAAAATGTACCGGGACTACTGACACATAATTGTTAAGCAGCGCCCATTCATCGGTATCTTCTCCCTTGTCAAGACTAACAAATTTGCCGGTGAGCCAAAAATAATCTCTTTCCTGAGGATCTTTCCTGTGATCGTATTTCTCGTCCCAAAAAGCATGTGCTTGTCTAACTATTTTAATCCCTTTTATTGGAGATCCATTTAAAGCCGGTATATTCACATTCAGGCATGTATAATTCGGCAAACCTTTAATCAAAATGTTATTGCAAATTGATAAAACAAATGGCTCACAATGAGTAAAATCAGCTGTGTATCTATAATCATTTAATGAAAATCCTACGGATGGAATATTCTCAAATGAACCTTCAAGTACAGCTGCCATTGTACCCGAATAAATTATATTTATTGAAGCATTTGATCCGTGGTTAATACCTGACACAATCAAATCCGGCGCATGGCCAAGTATTACTTTCTGTCCTAATTTTACGCAATCGGCAGGAGTCCCATTGCACGAATACTCAAGATATCCATCTTCTTCTCTAATTTTTGTAACTCTCAATGGTGCACTTATCGTAACTGCATGACCCATTGCTGACATAGGTTTATCAGGCGCAACAACCAAAACATCTCCAATTTGTCTAACGATTCCTATTAGCGTTCTTAGTCCAGGGGCATTTATACCATCGTCATTCGTAACCAATATTACAGGCTTTTTCTCAATCATTTTCTTATTATTATTTTTTATCATCTTGCAATTCTGTTGAATCCAGCTCAGAAGTCTTATTATCTATACTAGTAACTCCGGCTGTAACAATAAATTTCATCACTTCGGCGGGAGGAGCATTTAATGGAGTAACATTCTCTGTTGGTACAATAAACAAATTACCCGAAAAATTGTAAGAATGGGGCAAATACACTGCTACTCTTCCCTGTGTGATACCAATATTTGATAAGTCTTTTTGCGTTATAAATCCAAGCTTCTCTATATCTGATTGACGATTAACTTTTACGAGAACCGGCTCAGTAAAACGTCTGTCTTTACCAACAAACGCAGAAATAAAATCTTTGATGGAAGTATAAATTACTTTAACGAGTGGAGCTTGACTAATCAATTTATCAAAGAACTTAAAATATCTACTGAAGATAATTGATGAGCCCAGGAATCCAATTAAAGTAATGGCTGCCAGGATAACAAGAATACCGAGGCCTGGTATGTGATACCCGGTCACTTGCTCGATAATATCCCTTAATATTCCGTCAACAAATTTGAATGAAATATAAATCACGTAAACAGTTAATGAAACAGGAGCTATGAATAATAGTCCCTGAAGAAACCAGGATAAAATTTGCGATCGTTTCTTTGTCTTCATTTTTTTCCTTATTGCGTGATGAATTTCTGCAACTCAGTATAAACCTTTTGAACTGGCAATCCCATTACATTATAAAAGGAACCATCAATCTTCTCCACTCCAATATAGCCAATCCATTCCTGAATTCCATATGCGCCGGCTTTATCATATGGTTTGTACTTATCAATGTAGTAATCAATCTCATCGTCGTTTAGTTCTCTAAACCACACTGTCGTGTTGACGTGAAAAGAGTGTATCTTCTGAGTCGTCCTGAATGTAACACCTGTTATGACTGTATGTGATTTTCCCGATAGCAGCCTCAACATTCTCCTGGCATCCTCATGGTTTTCAGGCTTTCCAATGATTTGTCCTTCTACACTAACAATGGTATCTGCAGTAATCAGCAATGCATTTGTCGGTAATTCTACAAAATTAAATGCATTAGCTTTATGCACAGAAACCCACAAAGCAATTTCCTCAGTTTTCAGGTGTAATGGATATTCTTCGTCTGTTGATTTTACCATTACATCAAAATTAATCCCGGTTTCCTTTAATAGAAAATGCCTTCTTGGAGATTTAGATGCAAGGATAATTTTGTATCCTGAATTGTTTATATCAATCATTCTGTATGGTTACATAATTTAAAGGACTTATGACATTGCAATTGGTTGTAGTGCTAGTATCCCTGCAATCATAATTACCTTTGCTATCAAACTTATTGTGTGGAAATCCGACTTCTCTTTGGCAGATAGAATCTTAAACACCATATACATAAGAGGAGCTACAACAGCAATCATAAAATAGATTCCAACAAGTGACATATTATTGTTTAGAAAGCTTATTGATGCAGCTATTCCCAAAATTATAGCTATAACAGCAATAATTGAAGCCACAAGTTTCGAAGCTTTTATCCCGTGTCTTACAGCAAGAGTGTTCATCCCGGATTGTCCATCGCCTTGAATATCCTCCGCGTCTTTAATTACTTCTCTGCACAATGTCAACAAAAACGAGAAAACAGAATAACCAGTGAAGTACCAGGTAATCATTTTTAGGTACGGAGAAACTGATACAAAATCAGAAGGTTGTTTTCTTAACATGAAGAACTCAAACAACCATATTACAATTATTGACATTGCAGCCATAAATGCCACTGCAAAGTTACCCACCAAAACAGTTCTTTTATATTTCGTCGAATATAACCACAACAATATGATTACCATTGCAGAAAGCAAACCAATTCTCCAGGAATCAGCCTTAATGGCTAAATAAAATCCTCCCAAAATTGCTAAGACATTAAGTGTGTAATAAGAAATAATGCCTGTGCGAGGTGTTATTTTTAAACCAATCAGCTGTTTGTCCGGTTTGTTAATTGTGTCTGTATCAATATCGTAATAGTCGTTAATAATATAACCTGCTGCAGCAATGAAAACTGTAGTGAGTACCAATATGGACAAATCAAGAACCCCCATAGCACCTGTTAATCCAATGCTATTATAAACTCTTTCAATCAGGACATAATATAATGCGATCTGAATAACAATAATCATCAAAAGGTTTGGCCATCTGACAAGTCTTAAAAAATAACCTGAGGTTCTAAAAATTCTATCCAATACGATAGACTTATTAATTTTTTTCAATGTACAATAACTTAATTTGTAAGACTTCTTACCAGTGAAATGCATTTCCATTTAGCCATTTGCCCTGAACTTTAAGCACTTGTTCAATAACATCTCTTACACATCCTTCACCACCTTTAAAATGTGAGATGTACCTGGAAATGTTTTTTATTTCCTGTGCTGCGTCAGCTGGGCATACGGGCATTCCAACAATCTGCATTACTTGGTAATCAGGTATATCGTCGCCCATATACAATATTTCTGATGGATCAAGCTCATGAGTTTTGATATATTCGTTAAAAGCAGCAAGCTTGTTTTCAATGCCTAAAAAAACATCAGTCAAGTTTAAGGCGCGACATCTGTGTTTGACGGACTCAGAGAATCCTCCTGATAGAACAACCACCCTGAAACCGGCCTTTACGGCAAGTTGCAATGCATACCCGTCCTTAACATGACCGGTACGAAGTTGTTCGCCCGAGTTGGTGATTAGAACGATTCCATCAGTTAATACACCGTCATAATCAAATATCAGTGTCTTGATCTTAACCAGGTCTTCTTTATAATTAGCCATAAAATAAATTTCTGAATGCAAATTTAACTCTTTGTGCCGTTTATGCTTTCGCTTATTAAAGAATAAAGCTTGCACATCATCTCATCATCATAGCTCTTGAGCATTTCGAGATGTTTTTCAATTGTAATCCTATCATTTCTGACAGCTGGCCCCGTTTGCATTTCCAAAGGTTCGTAACTCCTTAATCTTGAAACTGTTTCATTTACAAGTGGCCACAAGATATCAAATCCAAGCCCTGAACGACTTATAATTTCGTAGGCTTTGGCCATCATATGGTTACTAAAATTACTGGCAAAAACAGCAGACAGATGTAACAATAATCTTTTATCAGAACTTATTTCTCTTACATCATTACTAATGAGTGAAGCAATTTTAGTAAGCTTATTGGTAATTTCTAAAGTTGCACCTTCAATGCAAAATGGGATAATTGAAGGAGTAGGATGAGTTTTAAGCGTAAATGATTGAAGAGGATATAGTACACCACAATTTGAATTAACCTCAATCAACTGTCTCATTTCAACTGATCCTGCAGTCGAGGCCATAACTACATCAGGAAACAGTAGTGTAGCCTTTCTGCAAAACTCAACTATCTCTCTGTCGGGAAGTGCTAAAATTAAAACATCTATGTCCGGATTAATTAATTCTGGATTATCAATTGCTTTAGCATCAACTTTTTGAGCTAACATTTCCGCTTTTTCAATTGTCCGGTTTAGCACTTGCCTTATAATGCATCCTGCTTTAAATAACTCAATTGCAAGATAGCTTCCAACATTTCCTGCGCCTACAATACTTAAGTAAAGACTGCCTCTCTGTGCCATATATTAAATCACCTGTTTTGCTTTACCAACTCTTTTCTTTATACCTATCAAAATACCGATGAACATAACAATAGCGCCAGTCCATACAAGGATAATCCATGGGAAAAACATTATCTTCAGGACTATGAATTCAGGTTGTTTTTCAAGAGTTGACAACTGAATAGTCTGGGCCACATCTCCTACCCTATCAAATCTCAACTTCAGAGGACTTCCGGGAATTGGAGCTACTCCACTTTCAGCCATATTACCTCTAACAAGATAACTTATGTCAAGAGGGTGCCATACATTGACACTATCCATCGCAGAAAGCAGAGCTGTAATAAGAATATGCTCATTTTGTGGATCTAACACCTTAATATTTAATGAATCGAAACTAAGTTTGACACTTTGTATCTCTATCGTGTCTTTCAATGTAATATTCGAAGTTTGAGAAATTGAGTATCCATCTGTAGTTTTCTTTGTAAAATCTTCAGCGAAAGTCAGATACATAAAAATATCTCCCTTTAGCAGATTTCTGGTGTCTGGATTATGCACATTACCCATTCTCTCATTGTACTTTACTGAAGGGTAAACTGAATATTTCAAATAATACTTATTCGATGAATCCCTTTCAAGAAAGTCCACCTGATAGAAAATTTCATCTCTCTCAATCCTACTATTGCTGAAATTCACCAGATGGTTTCCAATTTGTTTAACATGACCTTTGTACAAAATAACATTATTACCCGAAGTTGTCCCTGATTTTTCACTTGTAAGCGTTTCAGTGTTAGAGAATGTCACCAACACTCCTAATAGGAATAAACCAAATCCGAGATGTGTTACACCGGCACTTATGTTGCTTTTACTGATGGTAAACCTAAAGATGTATGCTATCGATGATAAAATAGCAAACATAATAAAGAACAGAAATATTACATGAGCTGCTTTCATACTTCCATCAATAAAATAACCTACTATGGTAATAATGAGAGCCAGTATAGCAGGCCAGCTGATGCTTTCAAAGAAGGATTTCCTAGTATTTTTATCGAATTTCACATAATGCCCCAATGCGATAAAAAGAGCAATAATCATAGCAAATGGAAGTTGCCAGTCATTATAAAAACCAACAACATCTGAATCTAGAGCAGCTTTAGTTCCAAATATCTTGTTGAAAACCGGAAGTGATGTTGTGCTAATAATTTGAAAAGCAGACAAGAGAATTATAATAGCGCCATATAACATTAAAAATTCCCGACTAAAGATGCCATTCAGATCATTGGATTGAATATCTTTCCTTCGTTTGATAAAAAGCCATGCAGGACCAATTATAAATACAGACATGTATGTTAGTAGCTGAATGTTTAGTCCGTTATCACCAAATGCATGCACTGAAGTTTCACCCAATACTCCCGACCTGGTAAGATAGCTGGCATATATAACCATCACAAATGACAAAAACGACAACAGGTAAGTGCCTCTGTAAAACTTATCTCTCTTATAGGAGAGCAGCATAAAATGAAGATTGGCAACAAGTACCAGCCAAGGCACCAATGAGGCGTTTTCCACAGGATCCCATGCCCAGAAGCCCCCAAAAGTGAGTGATTGATATGCCCATGCACCTCCTAAAATCAAACCGGTACCTAAAAAACACATTGATATCAGTACCCATGGGATTGTCAGTTTCAACCAGTATCTACGGTCATTCTGTAGCAATGAAGAAAAAGCATATGCAAATGGAAATAAAGTTGATGCATATCCCATGAATAAAACTGGCGGATGAATGACCATCCATGGATTCTCTAGTAATGGATTCAATCCAACACCATCACTGATAAACCTAAGATAGTCTGGATTTTTAAAAAAGTCATTTGAAGCATTATTATCAATCTCTCTAAGCAGAATAAATGGATCATTGCCTAATTGAATTCCAAATACATTTAAACCTAGAACCATCGACATTAAGAACACGATCGTTGTACTCACAACAACCATAACGCCACCCTCAAGTTTCTTCGACGTATGAAGGGCTGTAATCCCAAATAAGGATATAAATATTGCCCAAAGCAGAAAGCTTCCTTCTTGTCCGGCCCAGAAACTCGATATTATAAATTTCGCAGGCATAAAAATTGAACTATGCTTATATACATATGCATATTCAAAGTTGTGGTTTATTATCAGATAGAATAAGATAGCGCCGGTTAGCAACACCGACATAGTCTGAATATAATACGATGCTCTTCCTAAATTCTTGAATTTAATATTACTCTCATCTGCAGAGCGATGGTACAAAATATAAAATAGCAATGATGCTACTCCTGCAATAATTGATAGATAAATAAAGGAATTTCCAAGATTACCAACCAGGAGATCTTCGCCAATGAAGTTAATTTCCGTCATACTACAAATTGAGGGTTTCAGAAGGTTGATTTAGCTATACCTTGTAAAAATACGATTCTTTGAGCTTACATTTACATAGAGCTATATAACAGAATAACACCTCATTAAAAAAAAGGATGTTCTCACATTTATACGATGAGAACATCCAAAAAGAATTAATAACCCGGTAAGCTTTATGGAATTACCACAAAACTCTGGATTAAACTATTTTATCTTGCGTACTTAAACGATTTTCCTAAGTACCTGGCAGTGGAACCAATTGCTTCTTCTATTCTAAGCAACTGATTATACTTTGCAATCCTGTCTGTACGACTAGCTGATCCGGTTTTAATAAGTCCTGTATTTAAAGCAACAGCAAGGTCAGCAATTGTAGTATCTTCAGTTTCACCTGATCTATGACTCATAACAGCAGTATATCCATTTCTGTATGCCATATTAACTGCATCAATAGTTTCGGTAAGAGTTCCAATCTGATTTACTTTAACTAAGATTGAGTTAGCTACTCCACGCTCAATACCAAGTTTAAGTCTTTCAGAGTTAGTTACAAAAAGATCGTCACCAACCAATTGAACTTTACTTCCCATGGTTTCAGTCATAAGTTTCCAGCCGTCCCAGTCATCCTCAGCCATACCATCTTCAATTGAAATGATAGGATAATTATTCACCCAGTTCTTCCAGTAATCAACCATTTGAGCAGGAGTCAATTTATCGCCGGTTGATTTATGTAGATGATAAACTTTTTCTTCAGGAAGATAATATTCTGATGATGCAGGATCAAGTGCTAAGTAGATATCCTGTCCTGGTTTATAACCTGCTTTCTCAATAGCTTGAAGAATAACCTTTACAGCTTCCTCGTTTGACTTAAGGTTTGGAGCAAAACCACCTTCGTCTCCAACATTAGTAGAATATCCACTCTTTTTGAGTACAGATTTCAGGTTATGGAACACTTCTGCACCCATGCGAAGCGCTTCACTGAAATTGTTAGCACCAACCGGCATAATCATGAATTCCTGGAAGTCAATAGCATTATCAGCATGTGACCCGCCATTGATGATATTCATCATAGGAATAGGAAGCGTATTGGCATTTACTCCACCAATATATCTGTAAAGAAACTGACCGGAGAGTTGAGCAGCTGCATGTGCAACCGCAAGAGAAATACCCAGAATAGCATTAGCACCCATATTGCCCTTATTTGGTGTTCCATCTAATTCGATCATTCGGGCATCAATCTCATTTTGTTCAAAAACAGAGTAACCCTTGAGCTCTTCTGCTAAGATGCTGTTGACGTTCTTTACAGCCTGTAATACGCCCTTTCCCATATAAACTTTAGAATCACCATCACGTAGTTCAACAGCTTCGTGAACACCGGTTGAAGCTCCCGACGGAACAGCAGCTCTTCCAAGGATTCCACTTGTTGTATAAACATCTACTTCAATAGTAGGATTGCCTCGTGAATCTAAGATTTGACGGGCAACAATGTTTGAAATTGTACTCATACTTAATATTTTATTAAATTGTTATTTCGTTGAACTCAACATAATAAACAAAAAAGAGGACAAAGCTATTAAACTTCATCCTCATTCTTTCTTAAAAGATTATATTAATCCTTATTTTCAGCATTTTCATCATTTGATATTTCAGCAGATGGTTTGTCTTCAGCAACTGGAACATCAGTTTTTGGACCTTTAACTTTAGTGCGGCTTCTACGTGTTGTTTTAACTTTAGGAGCTTCTTTAGCAGCAAGCAAGTTTTCGTTAAAATCAACTAGCTCCATCATACACATCTCAGCATTATCACCTAGTCGTGTACCAGTTTTTAAAATACGGGTATATCCACCAGGACGAGTAGCAACCTTAACAGCAATATCTCTGAATAAAGCAGAAACAGCCTCTTTTGATTGCAGGTATGAGAATACCATACGGCGTGAGTGAGTTGAGTCAGTCTTTGAGCGGGTAATAAGTGGCTCAATATATGATCTCAGGGCTTTAGCCTTTGCAAGCGTAGTATTTATGCGTTTGTGAAGAATAAGCGAGGTAGCCATATTCGACAACATAGCTTTACGATGGGCGCTGGTCCTACCAAGGTGATTGACTTTCTTTCCGTGTCTCATTGTTCAATTAATCCTTATCAAGTTTATATTTTGCGACATTCATACCGAATTCCAGGTTCTTCGATTTAACTAAGTCTTCCAGCTCTGTAAGGGATTTCTTTCCAAAGTTCCTGAACTTCAACAAATCATTTTTATTATAAGATACCAGTTCGCCTAATGTTTCAACATCAGCAGCTTTCAGGCAATTAAGCGCTCTCACAGAGAGGTCCATATCAACCAACTTGGTCTTCAGCAGCTGGCGAATATGTAATGAAGTTTCATCAAACTCATCATTAACAGTCTTCTCTTCAGCATCGATAGTAATTTTTTCATCGGAGAACAACATAAAGTGATGAATTAGAATACGTGCAGCTTCTTTAAGCGCATCTTTTGGCATAATAGAGCCATCAGAAGCTATCTCCAATACCAGCTTTTCATAGTCAGTCTTCTGTTCGACGCGGAAATTTTCGATTGTAAATTTTACATTCTTAATCGGAGTATGAATAGAATCGATAGCTATAGTCCCAATTGGTGCATTAGCTACTTTATTTTCTTCAGCAGGAACGTATCCACGACCTTTATCAATTGACATATCAATTATCAGCTTAACAGAAGGCTCCATGTGGCAAATTTCAATGTCTGGATTCAACACCTGGAATACCGACAAGAATTTGTTAATATCACCGGCTTTGAAAGTATCCTGACCGGAGATAACCACTCTGATATTTTCACTGGTTTCAGACTCCAAAAGTCTTTTAAAGCGAATTTTCTTCAGATTAAGAATGATATCAGTTACATCTTCCACTACTCCCTTAATAGAAGAAAATTCCATATCAACTCCTTCAATTCGGATGGAGGTGATTGCAAATCCCTCAAGTGAGGAGAGGAGTATTCTCCGCAGGGCATTACCGATAGTGATACCGAAGCCAGGTTCTAATGGTCTGAATTCGAAAATACCTTTAGAATCATCAGCTTCGATCATAATAACCTTTTCAGGTTTTTGAAATGCTAATATTGCCATATTTTCTTCCTCTTGAGTAATAAATTAATTAACCTTAAAATCATTATTTTGAATACAACTCAACGATGAATTGCTCTTTAATAGTTTCAGGAATATCTTCACGGGCAGGTAATCCGGTTAACTTTCCAGTTAACAGATTTCCATCCCATTCTAACCATGGATAACTATTACGTTTGCCTGCTAATGAATTCTGAATCACTTCAAGAGATTTAGCTCTTTCTCTTACAGCTATAAGGTCACCTACCTTAAGTTCATAAGAAGGAACATTTACAACTGAACCATTGACAACAATGTGGCAATGTGTAACTAATTGGCGAGCTGCATTACGAGTAGGTGCAATTCCTAAACGATAAACAACATTATCAAGTCTTAATTCAATTAACTGGAGAAGGATTTCACCGGTAATACCTTTTTTACGGGTAGCTTTATGGAAAATATTTTTAAATTGTTTTTCCAATATACCATAAGTGTATTTTGCTTTCTGCTTTTCCTGAAGCTGAGTGCCGTACTCAGAAAGTTTTTTACGCCTTTTATTGTTACCATGCATCCCGGGAGCATAATTCTTCTTTTCGAAATATTTATCCGGACCGTAAATAGGTTCTTTAAACTTACGTGCAATTTTGGTTTTTGGACCTGTGTACCTGGCCATAATTACTTTATTATTTTATTTTCTATTGTTTCTAAATATTGAGAGGCTCATCGTCAAACCATCTATGTAAGAGCAACCGATGCAGCCTGACACCTAAATATTATACTCTACGTCTTTTTGGAGGACGACAGCCATTATGAGGCATAGGAGTTACATCCATAATTTCTGTTACTTCAATCCCTGAAGAATGAATAGTACGGATAGCTGATTCACGTCCTGATCCAGGTCCTTTTACAAAAACCTTAACCTTACGAAGACCGGCATCAAAAGCCACCTTCGAACAGTCGGTTGCAGCCATCTGAGCAGCATATGGAGTGTTCTTTTTTGAACCTCTGAATCCCATTTTACCTGCTGATGCCCAACTAATAACCTGACCTGAATTATTAGTCAGGGAGATAATAATATTGTTGAATGAGGCCGTTACATATGCATGACCTATCGGATCAACTTTAACTACTCTTTTCTTTGATGTTTTAGCAGTTTTTGCCATAACAGTTTGTTTTCTCTTTCTAAAGTTAAATACTGATCAAGGGATTAACCATTAACCCTTCGTTGCTTTCTTCTTATTTGCAACGGTTTTTTTCTTGCCTTTACGAGTACGGGCATTATTCTTTGTGCTCTGTCCGCGAAGAGGAAGTCCTATACGGTGACGAATACCACGATAGCAACCAATGTCCATTAATCTCTTAATATTGGTTTGTACCTCAGTACGTAATGCTCCTTCTACTTTTATCTCATCAGATATAATTGTACGAATAGCATTCTGCTCATCGTCATTCCAGTCCTGAACTTTCTTATTAACATCGATACCGGCAGTGCGTAATATTCTTTGAGCAGTGCTGCGACCAATGCCATAAATATAGGTTAATCCTATTTCGCCTCTTTTGTTCTTGGGTATATCAATACCAGCAATACGTGCCATATATTGTTATTTGTTGTAACGTTAATTATCCTTGTCTTTGTTTGTATTTAGGGTTCTTTTTGTTGATAATGTACAACCTTCCCTTTCTTCTGACTATCTTACAGTCAGGTGTTCTTTTCTTAACGGATGCTCTTACTTTCATTTTATAATAAGATGGTTTGTTTATTTATATCGGAATATAATTCTTCCTTTACTCAGATCGTATGGCGACATTTCGAGCTTTACTTTATCACCCGGGAGAATTTTGATGTAGTGCATCCTCATCTTACCCGAAATGTGAGCAGTGATAATGTGCCCGTTCTCAAGTTCAACACGAAACATTGCGTTACCTAATGATTCAGTAACTGTTCCATCTTGTTCTATTGAAATTTGCTTCGCCATTTATTATTCTTTAATTAGCTTTTCCTTGTAATACTTTCTCTATTTCATCAAAGGATGATAAAATTATAGTCCCGTTGTCGGTGATGGCTATCTGGTGCTCATAATGTGCCGATGGCTTTCTATCAGCCGTCCTTATCGTCCATCCGTCCCTGTCTTGTGTTACATTTTTTGTTCCCATGTTAATCATAGGCTCTATACAAATAACTAAGCCTTGTTTTAACATAATTCCCTCACCTCTTTTTCCATAGTTTGGCACTTCTGGTCTTTCGTGTAAGTTCTTACCTATACCATGTCCAACCAAATCTCTTACCACACCATAACCAAAACCTTCAACATAAGTTTGTATTTCATAACCTATGTTTCCAATTCTACTACCTGTCTTAGCAACATTGATACCAAGATATAAGGATTCTTTAGTACGTTGCATCAGTAATGATTTTTCTTCCGAAACCTCTCCAACTGCAAATGTATAAGCTGAATCACCATAAAAGCCATTCATAACAGTTCCACAATCCACTGACACTATGTCACCTTCTTGCAAAATCTGATCGCCAGGAAATCCATGCACCACAACATCATTAACAGAAATGCAAAGTGTGGAGGGAAAACCATTGTATCCCTTGAATGCCGGAGCTGCATTATGATCGCGGATAAATGTCTCTGCAATCCTATCCAATTCCTTTGTTTTAATTCCGGGTTGAATAACTTTGGCTACTTCTGCCAGGGTTTTTCCAACAAGCAAAGAACTCTGTTGTATTAATTCTATTTCTTCCTTCGACTTATAATAAATCATCTTCTGCAAATTACATACTGATCGATGAACGACCTTTAATACGACCCGATTTGGTTAATCCATCGTAATGGCGCATTAAGAGGTGACTTTCAATCTGCTGTAGAGTATCAAGAACTACACCAACAAGAATAAGTAATGAAGTTCCACCATAAAAATGTGAAAATTGCGAAGTTACTCCTATCTGGGCTACAAGTGCAGGCATAATTGCAACAAATGCGAGGAATATAGATCCGGGTAGAGTAATACGCGACATAATCTGATCGATAAATTCAGCAGTCTTTTTTCCTGGTTTTACACCTGGTATAAAACCATTATTCTTCTTCATATCCTCAGCCATCTGATTAGGGTTAATGGTGATAGCTGTATAGAAGTAAGTAAACGCAATAATTAAAATAGCGAATACAAAATTATACCAAAAACCATTAACATTCGTAAATGTAGCTGCAAATCCTGATAATGATTCAGATTGTGCAAAGCCCGCCAATGTTAAAGGTAAGAACATAATTGCCTGAGCAAAGATAATAGGCATAACCCCAGCAGCATTTACCTTTAGAGGAATGTACTGACGGACTCCGCCATATTGTTTATTCCCTACAATTCTCTTGGCATATTGTACAGGAATTTTACGTGTTCCCTGAACAAGCAAGATACAGACGAGTATAACAGCCACAAGAACAGCCAACTCAATGATAAAGATAACCAAACCTCCACCCTGCTGTTCCATACGTGAAACAAGTTCACCGAAGAGTGCAAATGGTAGACGGGCAATAATACCAATCATAATAATCAGAGAAATACCATTTCCTATACCTTTATCAGTGATTCTTTCACCAAGCCACATAATGAAAAGAGTTCCAGCAATAAGAATTACAACAGATGAAACCCAGAAAAATGTTCCCGGTGATGTGATAGCCGGATCAAAAGGAGCAATAGCTTGAGTTGGTAATTGTGAAATAAGGTTAGCAATATAAGCCGGAGCTTGGAAACCTGTTATAATCACAGTCAAATATCTGGTAATCTGGTTGATTTTCTTCCTACCACTCTCACCTTCTTTTTGAAGCTTCTGGAAATATGGAATAGCCATACCTAACAATTGCACTACGATAGATGCAGAGATGTAAGGCATGATTCCAAGAGCAAAAATAGAAGCATTCGAGAAGGCGCCACCCGAAAACATATTGAGCAATCCAAGCAAGCCGCCTTCAGTCTGATCTTGAAGAGAAGCCAATTGATTGGGATCAATTCCCGGCAGCGTTACATAAGATCCGAACCTGTAAATTAGTATTATTCCTAGAGTGTAGACAATACGTTTACGAAGATCCTCGATCTTATAAATGTTTCTTATTGTTTGAATTAATCTTTTCATCTAAGGTTTAGATTTTAGTGGCATGACCTCCGTTAGATTCAATTGCTTTAGCAGCATTGGCAGAAAAAGCATGAGCTTTCACTTCTACCTTTGCGGTGAATTCACCTCTGCCAAGTATTTTAATTCTATCGTTTTTAGATGCAATACCACTCTCTATTAAGGTATTAATATCTATTACTTCAACATTAAGAGAAGTAGCTAATTCCTGGATAACATCGAGGTTAATACTGCGGTATTCAACACGGTTAATATTCCTGAAACCGTATTTTGGCAACCGTCTGTATATAGGCATCTGTCCGCCTTCAAAACCCACTTTTCTGCTATAACCTGAACGAGACTTAGCTCCTTTGTGACCACGAGTGGATGTACCTCCGCGACCAGAACCTTGTCCTCGTCCGATTCGTTTACTATTCTTAGTTGAACCTGCAGCTGGTTTAAGATTACTTAAATCCATAATATCTTTTCCGTTAACTTAGTTGTTAATTAATTTCTTCCACTTTGAGCAAGTGATTGATTTTTGCAATCATGCCCTCGATCTGAGGTGTTGCAACCACATCAACAGGCCTTCCCATCCTTGAAATACCCAGAGCTTTTAAGGTTCTTTTCTGGCGTTCGGGCTGCTTTATACCACTTTTTATCTGTGTAACTCTCAATTTTTTCATGTTGGTATTATTTTTAGCGGTTAAATTAACCGTTGAACACTTTATTCAGATCAATGCCACGAAGTTGAGCAACAGCGTAAGCATCGCGCATATGTACGAGAGCATCAATAGTTGCTTTCACCACACTATGTGGATTCGATGAGCCTTTAGACTTAGCGAGCACGTCCTTAACACCCACACTTTCCAAAACAGCACGCATAGCACCACCTGCAATTACACCAGTACCAGGAGTAGCAGGTTTCACAAATACTAACGCTCCACCATACTTACCAAGCTGTTCGTGAGGGATAGTACCTTTCAGTACCGGAACTTTAACCAAGTTCTTTTTTGCATCGTCAACGCCTTTTGCAATTGCTGCAGTTACTTCTTTTGCTTTACCCAAGCCATAACCAACCACTCCATTTTCATTTCCAACTACAACAATAGCTGAGAAGCTAAAGGTTCTACCTCCTTTGGTTACTTTGGTAACTCTTTGAATACTTACCAGGCGGTCTTTAAATTCTATCTCGCTGGATTTTACTCTTTTAATAT
>CAZJPP010000022.1:0-33300 GCA_964547915.1 uncultured Lentimicrobium sp. | reverse complement strand
TTGCCGATATGATCAGCGAAAGCGGGAAGCAACTGCTAACTATGGTTGAAGATTTATTTAATCTTTCGATTTTCAATGAGGGTAATATTCGGCCTCAGAGGGAAGAATTTAAATTAGCCGACCTTTTTAACGATCTGAAGCATGGATTTGATTCCGTTCTCAACATTGCTTCGAAGAACGATGTAATTGAGAATATTTTTGAATGTGACAAGGAGTTACTGGACCGGATGATTGTGTCGGACAAGCGAAAGATAAGCAGTATTCTTTATCATATATACCGTAATGCTGTGAAATTCACTGAAAGAGGTATTATCAGGTTTCACGTTATCACTTCTGATAATAAACTGCTTTTTGCTATCCGCGATTCGGGAATTGGGATTGATAGTAAGATTCAGAAAGATATTTTTGGACTGTTTATGAAAGCTAAGACAGTTTCGTCGAATTTAGCCGGTATTGGTATTGGCTTGCCAATTGCCCAATTGCTTACTAAAGCTATAAATGGTCAGCTATATCTTGATTCAGAACCCGGCAAAGGTTCATCGTTTTATCTGGAAATAGATTTTATTCTACCGGAAAGCGGATCGTGATTATTGTACCTATACCAGGTGTTGATTCAACATTAATTTCACCCTTGTGATTATCAACCATTCCTTTTACCATTGGCATTCCCAGGCCGGTTCCTTCACCTACGGGCTTTGTAGTGAAGAATGGTTCAAAAAGTCGGTCTAACTCATCCTGATTCATTCCCTTGCCTTTGTCGGTTACAGTTAATTCAACTACTTCTGTTTTCCCGGTATTGCCGTCATTCTTAATCTTTTTTCGTTCGAGACGGATATCCACATCCTTACCTGCAGCTGAAGCATCAGATGCATTATCAATAAGATTAATGAGTATATGCTGGTATTGAATTGAATTTAAGGGAATCTTCCCGCAATCTTCAATTTCGGCATTGATGTTAATCCGTTTCTTATAAACAGGCAGAATGGTCTGCAATGTCTGTGCAGTAATGTTGCTTATATCGGTAATTTCAAGCGGTTTTGTCTCCTGTTTGCTGAAGGTGAGAATGCTTTCGATGAGTTTTTAGCCTTTCTTTGATGCATCGAGTACCTGTTTAATATATTCTTCATTAACCGGACCACCTTTGTGAGTCATCTCGATGAGTTCAGTATAACTTTGTATCACCTGAAGTATATTATTAAAGTCGTGGGCAATTCCACTTGCCAGAGTGCCAAGTGCCCTTAGCCTTTCATTTTTGAATGATTCGGCTTCCTTTTGCTTAATTTCCAGGGTTTTTTCTTTTATGATTTCATGCAGGTGGTCGCGGTATTTGGTTAACTCCATCTGAACTTCCTTTAGCCGGAGAACATTGAGATAAGTGGTAGAAACTGCACGAAGTACCTGTTCATCAGCTTCATTCCATTCTTTGGCTTTTGTAACAGCTTCCAATCCGACAATTCCAACCAGTTCATGCCCATTGAACATTGGGACTGCAATCATTGATTTGATTGACTGGACTAGCAGACTTTCTCTTAAAAAGGATAATTTATCTGGCATTTCTGATATCACCGGAACATTAATTGCTTTATTATCAGATAGAATTTGCAGCCATGTTTTCATATCACGAAGTGGAAGTGCCTGCAGATTGTCTATCTGGGAAGAGATTCCGGGTGCACACCATTCGTAAGTGTTGGTTAATATTTCTTGTTCATTGTCGATGCGAAAGATATAGCTACGGTCAGCACCGATGAATTCACCAATGACACGCAATGATTCATTGATGGCATTATCGATGTTGTCAACACTGATGTTTATAAAGCCTGACGAAATTCGGTTGATAAGTTCCTCAAATGCGATTTTGTACTCGAGGTTTTTTTTAGATTCAGCAAGCTCAACGGCAACATTCCTGAAGGCTGTTATGTCAGATATGAGTCCGGTCATTCGCACAGGCCGTCCTTCCTTATCGTATTCAGTTATCTTCGCTCTGTCGTATATCCACAATAATTTACCTTGATTATTTTTGAGACGGTATACTGCCATGAATGACTGGGCTTTTCCATCCAGGTGATCCTGAAGGTGTTTTAAGAGATCTTCCTTGTCCTGGGGAAATATCATAGCCGACCAGAGTTCGAAGGTTTCAAATCTGGTTTGATTTTCAAGGCCCATCATCTCCAGCCATCTGCTGCTGACATTTATTCTTCCGGATGAAACTATCCATTCATACCACCCATCCTGAGATCCCGCATAGGCTTCTTTAATCACCTGCATCTCATCCAATGTCTGTTCACGCATTCGTTAGAATGTTAAATTTTTCAAGACGTCTGATCAGTGATTGTACAGTGATACCAAGTTCTTTGGCAGCTTTGGTTTTGTTATTATTTGTTTTAAGCAGAGCTTTTTCTATGAGATATTTTTCGTTGTAATCAAGATTAAGGTCCTGATTAATTGATGCCTGACCACCCTTTTTTTGTTGTTTTACATCACCTGGAGTTTCAGGTAAAAGGAAGTGGAAAATTTCTAATACGTTATCATTGGCAAGCATAACAGCCCGTTCCATCATATTCCTTAATTGGCGTACGTTGCCCGGGAAATCATAATTAGTCAGAGCTTCTAATACTCCCGGCGCTAGTTTCATATTCGGTTTTTTAATAGAAATGGAGAAGTATTTCATGAATTCCTCTGCCAGTACCGGTATGTCTTCTCTCCTTTCTCTGAGTGGAGGGAGGGAGATCTCAAAAATATTGAGCCTGTAATAAAGATCCTTTCTGAATTTGCCAGCAAAGATGGCTTCCTGAATATTGTGGTTGGTTGCAGCGATAATTCTAACGTTGACATCAATAGGTTTAACGGCTCCAAGTTTCCAGACTTTTCTTTCTTCTATAACCCTTAATAATTTTGTTTGAAGGTTTACAGGCATTTCTGCGATTTCATCCAGAAACAGGGTTCCGTTGCTGGCTATTTCAAACCATCCGGGTTTATCGGTGTCAGCACCCGAAAAAGCTCCTTTTTTATATCCGAAGAGTTCACTTTCGAAGAGTAATTCAGGAATGGCTGCACAGTTGAATGCAAAGAAACCCTTATCTCGACGGGAACTTAGGTTATGGAGATGATTGGCTGCGACTTCTTTGCCTGTACCTGTTTCGCCGGTAATCAATACAGGCTGATAATCGGAGCGGGCAAACATGTTGATATTAGCCATAACCTGTTTCATCGCAAGACTCTTACCTGTTATAAACTGCCCATATGCGCCTTTCATGGTACGGGCCAATTCAGTTATGACGGTATTCGCCTGTTTCAGTTCGCTCTGTAGCCCTATGATCTTCATGGTACGCTCAACACTTACCTGAATAGCTTTAAGTTCAAAGGGTTTTGAAAAATAATCTATAGCTCCATGTCGCATGCATTCAACAACTGTCTCCATATCACCATGGCCTGAAATCATTATTACTTCACAACCCGGGTGAACTTCCTTAATCTTTTTCAGCACCTCAATACCCGATATTTCCGGCAGCTTTATATCTATTATTGCTATATCAACGTGATTGGAAGCCATTATTTTAAATGCTTCAGAAGGCTTAGCAGCTTTGAATACTTTTAAATTACCGGTATTTGAAAGATGCAGGGAAATAACATCAAGAATGGGCTTTTCGTCGTCGAGAACGAGCACGTTGAATAGGTTCATGTCAGCTAAGAGTTTATGGCAAACCTTGTAATTTACACAAAGATAACTACGTTTTGATGGAATTATACATAGAGGTTACGAAAATGGAATGAAATATTTGTCAACTATAAGCGTAAGATCATGTATAATTCAGATAATCAATAATGTATATGATATGGCACACTATTTGGTATTAAGGGATGTGCTGGAGGTTTTTTAATTATGAAAGAGATTTATAATTTTTTGTCTTCTGAATAATCTGACAGGAAAACATCAGAGTGTCTTTTAGAAGGTTCTTCAGGTGAGATTAATAGTGCCGGGTTAAAAGAGAAATACCCTCTACGGATTTTAGCTGTTGATGATAATGATATGAATTTGAAACTTATCTGCATGCAGTTTAAAGTTCAGGTGTATAAGGTGGATACGGCTGAAAACGGACTCATTGCCTGTGAGATGGCTTCACAGAACGATTATGATTTGATTTGTATGGATCTGACAATGCCGGTTATGGATGGTTTTGAGGCAAGCAGCCGGATTCTGAAAATGGATAGGAATAAGCACCCATATATAGTTGCCATTAGTGGTTGTGATTATAATAGTGTAAAAATGAGTCTTGAAGAAGCAGGTATCACTGAGTATATTCCCAAACCATTGACAATGGAGCGTTTAAAACAATTAATTATAACTATTGTGGACAGGCTTAGAATTTCTGTTGGTTAGATTTATTAAATTAATGCTTAGTAAGTTAGTTAGATTGAGGTGTTTTATTGAAATCGTGTTTACTTAACTTCAGTTTCAATGTTTGGGTAGGTGGGCTGCTTATTATTTAAGCAGCCCCTTATGTATTACTCTATTTTTAAAATTCGTCTTTAGGAGTTTTTCCGAATTTGTAATATATTACGATTACGTAAGTTGTTTTCGTAACAATGTTAAATGCCGCATATATCCAACTATATGCAAATCAGTTAAATGTATTGTGGCAACATTTTTGCACTGCGATTCCTGAAACAACAACCAATTATTTGTCCATAGCTCTTTCCGGGCAGGTTATTTCTCTTTTTTTGTCCGGTTAACGCGACGTAAACCAATCAGCCTATGAGTAAGATTTACAAAAACTGTTACTTCGGGAAAAACATCCTGAAGTTATCGCTATTTTCAATTGTAATGCTTTTACTAAGTACTAATCTTAGTGTAAAAGCTTATGGTTCATTTCAAAACAAAGGATATGTTTTGGAGGCTATTTCCGGAGATAATGATAAGTCTCCTCACGTTAAGGGGAAAAACTTACCCCCTTCAGTTTTCAAAGCTATAGGTGAACCGGGGGCTGAACATAAAAAAGCTGCTGCGATTAATACTTCCGGGTTACCGGAGTCAGGCGGTATGGGTTCTAACACCGGGAACAGGGGCACCATGCTTATATATGTAATAAACGACTATGGAACCGCGTGTCCGGGATATAGTTACACTGTCCCTATTGGATCTATTGAAGCAACCGGGGATGCTATCGGTTGGAGTGAGAATGGCTCAGGTTCCATTACAAATGGCATAAGTTCATTAACTCCCACATATACATCTACTTCTGCTGATGCAGGACAAGATGTTGTGCTAACTCTGACAGTTCTTAGTCAGGAACCGGGAGCAGCTCCAATAGGATATAGTTTTTCAGCCGGAGATGGTGGCCAAGGTGGAACATATGGCCCATGGGCAGGCGGTGGCGGTGCCGGAGGAGTTATTGTGAGAGGTTTGGATGGTGAAATCATAGCTCCCCTGGAAAATGCCACTCAGGGAGATGGCTCAAACGGTGGACTGTACGGTTTAGGTGGAAGTGGATTTGGCGCCGGTGGCGGAGGATGTGGTACATGGTGGTCCATGTATACTTCTGGAGGACGAGGAGCCAATGGCTTTGCATATCTGTTTAACGAATTTGAGGAATTCTTTACTCAGGTCGATGCTGAATATATTGTAAAGGCTACCGGAACATTGCATGTTTTGGTAATGGGTGGCGGTGGAAGTGGCGGAGGCGGCTTTGGCACTAATACTACCATAAGAGCAGGCGGTGGTGCAGGGTATATGTATATCTATGATATGCCAGTCATTGCAGGTCAGCATATTTATTGCACTATTGGAAAAGGTGGACAAGGATATCCTTATGGTGGGTATAATGGAGAACCTTCACAGGTTATGCTGGAGACCGGCGACTATATATGGGTAAACGGTGGTTCCAGTGGTGCATCATCTGTATATGGAGGTTATGGTTCTTCGGGAGGAGGATCATGCACGTATGGAGCAGGAGTCGCAAGTAATGGTTATAGTGGTGGTTTGGCCGCTACAGGTGTAAACAGTATTGGTGCTGTTGCTTTTAACGAATGTATGACAGCAAATTATGGCGACAGAGCAAATTTTTATGTGCATTTTGATATAGCTCCAGTTACCGGATCATTGACCAAGACTCCCAATGTATTGACTGTTTGTGAAGGTACACCTGTTTCAGCTATACTAACAGCGGGTTCAGGTGGAAACGGAACAGATGAACTGAAATACAGGTATGTGGATGGTGATGGTTACTCAGCATGGACAGACTATATATCGGGGACAGACATTCCCACAGATGGAAAATCAATTGTTGAAATAAGGACACGCAGGGATGCAGATATTTGTCAACCAAGTGCTTATTCTACTGTAACATGGGGAATCAATCAAGTTCCAACAGCTGTCAGCATTTCAGGTGGTGGCAGTTTATGTGCTGAAGCGGTGTTAACTGCGACAGGAGGTGAAGGTGGAACAATTTACTTGCAAGGTTCAACTTCCGGTGGAACCAGCACTTCAACACAGATAACAACTCAAACTGTTACGGAAAGCGGAACATACTACTTCAGGTCCAGATCACCTCAAGGTTGCTGGGGAGAAGAAGGTAGTGCTGTAGTTATTATTACTCCATTACCCGATGCACCGACAGAGGTTACTGCAAGTCCAGCGTTAATATGCAATGAAGAGAATGTAACATTAAATGCTACTTCGACAGGAAATTCAATAGCATGGTACACAGAATCAACAGGAGGTGAGTCAATAGGTAGTTCAGTTAGTGGTGCTGATTTTTCTGTAGCACCATCATCAACAACAACCTATTACGCAGAAGCAGTGCTAAGTAATAGCATATTGGGCAACATGATACATACTCATAGTCCTCAAGGTAATTGGACTCTGGGTTATGAATTTACACCTAATTCCGACCTTACTATTTATGGTTTCAGAAGGTATTTCGGGTCAAAGATGTCTATTTGGACCACCGCGGGAGATTTAATTTATAGTCAGGCTGTTACGGGTACTGATGGTGAATGGACTGAGATTAGCATCCCAAATCCAATACAGTTAACGGGAGGAACAAGCTATATCATAGGTGCATATACAAACAATTTAACTTATTTCCATCGTTTGGAAAACGTACCACTAGAATTACCCAGTGGTATAATAAGTTCAGAACGTGAATGTTATGGTGATGGTTTCCCTAACGACATTGGTTATGTAAATACTATCCCGCTTTGGTTTGTGGATTTGGTTACTTCTCCAAATGTTTGCGTAAGTGAAACAAGAACAGCTGTTACTGTATCGGTTGAAGATGCAGCTGTAGCCGGAACACTTACAAAAACACCCGATGTTGTCAATATATGTGAAGGGATTTCAGTATCCGCAATATTAACTGCCGGTTCCGGTGGAAATGGAACAGATGAACTGGAATACAGAACACAATCTGATGATGGTGAGGGTTCTGTCGTGTGGTCTGATTGGGCTGTTTATACTTCAGGTACTGGTATAGCGACAGTTGATTTGACAGCCATTGAGATAAGAACCAGAAGGACAGCCACATACTGCTCAAGTTCTGATTATGTTACCGTAAGCTGGATTGTAGAAGAAACTCCGATTTCAGGTACTCTTACTAAAACACCCGATGCAGATACTATTTGTGAAGGCACAACTGTTGCTGCAGTTTTTACTTTTGGGACGGGAGGTAATGGAGTAGATGAACTGGAATACAGAACCAGGATCATTTCGGATTATTCTGATTCACCTTCAGACTGGTCGGCATGGAGTGTCTATAATTCAGAAGCAGTCATTCCAACTGATGAATTGTCAGCTGTTCAAATAAGAACCCGAAGACGGACCAACAATTGCACCTATTCTGATTATACTACTGTAAGTTGGATCGTCAATCAACTTCCAACAGCTGTGAGCGTTTCAGGCAGTGGCACTTTCTGTGCTGAAGCAGTGGTAACTGCAACAGGAGGTGAAGGTGGAACAATTTACTGGCAAGGAGAAGTTTCAGGAGGAATTGATACAACACATGCCATAACAACACAAACTGTTACGGAAAACGGAACATACTACTTCAGGTCCAGATCAAATGAAGGCTGCTGGGGAGAGGAAGGTAATGCTGTAGTTATTATTACTCCATTACTCGATGCACCAACAGAGGTTACTGCAAGTCCCGCTTTCACATGCAGCTCAGAGAGTACGAGCCTGAATGCTACTTCAGCAGGAAATTCAATAGTATGGTATACAGAAGCAACAGGCGGTGAGTCAATAGGTAGTTCATTCAGTGGTGCTGATTTTTCTGTAGCACCATCATCAACAACGACCTATTACGCAGAAGCAGTATTAAGTAATAACCTCCTGGGGAATATAACGCAACCTGAAGGATATACTGGTAATTGGACTATGGGATATATATTTACACCTTCTAACGACCTTACTATTTATGGTTTCAGAAGGTATTTCGGGTCAAAGATGTCTATCTGGAGCATGTCGGGTGTTTTAATTTATAGTCAGGCCGTTAACGGTACTGATGGTGAATGGACTGATAATACCATTCCAAATCCAATAGAGCTGACAGGAGGAACAAGCTATATAATTACAGCATATACAAATAACCAGAATTATTACTATAATTGGGCTGATCCTGCATTTGAAACACCCTATGGAATAATCAGTGGGCAAAGATATGTAGCAGGTGATGGTTTTCCTACCATCGATATTTATTATCCAGGTAACTTTCCGCTTTGGTTAGTGGATCTGGTTACATCTCCTCAAGTATGTGCAAGTGAAACCAGAACACCTGTTACTGTGACAGTTGAAGATGCAGCTGTAGTCGGAACACTTACAAAAACACCCGATGCAACTAATATTTGTGAAGGAACTTCAGTATCGGCAATATTAACTCCCGGATCCGGTGGAAACGGAACAGATGAACTGGAATACAGAACCCAATCAGTTGGTGGTTATGGTTATGGTTTTAGCGACTGGTCTGATTGGACTGCTTATACTTCAGGTACTGATATATCGACAGTTGATTTGACTGCCGTTGAGATAAGAACCAGAAGAACAGCCACATACTGTTCAAATTCTGATTATGTAACCGTAAGCTGGATTGTTGAAGAAACTCCGATTTCAGGTACTCTTACTAAATCATCCGATGCAGATACCATATGTGAAGGCACATCTGTTGCTGCAGTTTTAACTTCAGGGACAGGAGGTAATGGAGTTGATGAACTGGAATACAGGACGAGAATCATATCGGATTATTCTGATGGACCGACAGGCTGGTCAGAATGGGCGACCTATGTTTCGGGAGCAGTCATTCCAACTGATGAAATGTCAGCAGTTGAAATCAGAACCCGAAGGTTATCCGATTATTGTACAAATGCTGATTATACTACTGTAAATTGGATCGTTAATGAACTTCCATCAGTAGTAACAGTGGCAGGCAGTGGTGCTTTCTGTGCTGAGGCGGTGTTAGCTGCCACAGGAGGTGAAGGCGGAACAATTTACTGGCAAGGTGCAATATCAGGAGGAACAGATACAACAGATGTATCAACGACCCAAACTGTTACAGAAAGTGGAATATACTACTTCAGATCAAGGTCGGCCGAAGGTTGCTGGGGAGAGGAAGGTAGTGCTGTAGTCAGGATTACTCCATTACCCGATGCACCAACAGAGGTTACTGCAAGTCCGGATTTCATATGCAACTCAGAGAATGTAAGCTTAAATGCTACTTCAACAGGAAATTCAATTGCATGGTACACTGAAGCAACAGGAGGTGAGACAATAGGAAGTTCAAATAGCGGTGCTGATTTTTCAGTAGCACCATCAGCAACTACCACCTATTACGCAGAAGCTGTTACAATTAATAACCTTCTGGGCGATGTATCACATGATATGGAATTTTCCGGTCATTGGACTCTGGGGTATATATTTACTCCTGATGATGATCTAATTATATACGGTTTCAGACGGTATTTCGGATCAAAAATTTCTATTTGGACAATGGAGGGAAATTTAGTGTATAGTCAGGCTGTTACCGGCACTGATGGTACATGGACAGAAAATAGCATCGCAACTCCAATACAACTAACAGGAGGAGTGAGCTATGTGATTACTGCATTTACTAATTCTCAGCCATATTATATGATTCAAAATTATGGTCCAATTTCAACTCCATGTGGAGTAATAAGGGGAGAACGAGAAATTAGTACTGATGCATTTCCTTCTAATGGCTATGATTCCGGTGGTTCTTTCCCGCTTTGGCTTGTGGATTTGGTTACTTCTCCAAATGCCTGCGTTAGTGAAACAAGAACTCCGGTAACTGTAACGGTTGAAGACATTGCTGTAGCAGGAACTCTCACGAAGACACCCGATGTAATGAATATCTGTGAAGGGACTCCGGTATCGGCTTTATTATCTCCCGGTTCAGGTGGAAATGGGATTGATGAATTGGAATACAGGTTTGCATCTATAGCAGGTACTTCAGAATGGTCAGATTGGACAGTTTATACTTCAGGTGATGATATTTCAACTTACGGGGTTTCAGCTGTTGAAGTCAGAACAATTAGAACAGCTACTTACTGTACAAGTTCTGATTATGTTACTGTAAACTGGAATGTTGAAAAAACTCCTGCTGCAGGTAATCTCATTAAATCACCCGACGTAGAGGCTGTATGTATTGGGGTTCCTGTATCAGCAACTATATCAGGTGGCGTTGGTGGAAATGGAATTAATGAAGTTGAATTCAGGACTCAATCGGGTTCTACCTGGTCAGACTGGACACCTTATGTTGAAGGTGAAAATATCGCTACAACAGATAAAACAGGTGTTGAAATCAGAACCCGCAGGCTTGCAACTTATTGCTCAGATTCGGAGTACAACACCATAAGCTGGAACGTTGAGGCAACACCAATTGCAGGAACACTTATCAGGATACCTGATATATCAAATGTTTGCGAAGGATCAACAATTTATGCTTACTTCACACCGGGAACGGGTGGTAATGGAACTGATGAGGTAGAATACCGCACAAAATCAGGCAATGATTGGTCTGAATGGATGTCGTATATCTATGGCGGTAACATTAATACTATCGGCGTATCAGCTGTTGAAGTGAGAAACCGCCGAATGGCATCATATTGTTCAAATTCTGAATATAATATCGTAAGCTGGAATATTGAAGCAACTCCAATTGCAGGATCTCTTACCAAATCTCCGGATGTGTTTGCAATTTGTGAAGGAACACCGGTAGCTGCATCATTGAGCTCAGGCTTTGGCGGTAATGGATCTGATGAACTGGAATATCGCACACAAACAGGAGCAGACTGGTCGGATTGGCAGCTATATGTTTCCGGCGAAAATATCCCTACTATTGGAAGACAGGCAGTTGAAGTGAGAACCAGGAGAATGGCTGCTTACTGTTCACATTCTGACTACAACACCGTAAACTGGCTTATTGAGACAACACCATCAGTGGGAGCTTTGACCAAGTTACCTGATTCGCCAATTGTTTGCGAGGGATTATCTGTTTCTGCACTCTTAACTTCAGGAACCGGTGGAAATGGAATTGATGAACTGGAATACAGGGTACAATCAGATGAAAACTGGTCGGGCTGGTCCACATATACTTCAGGTGATTACATTTCAACTACAGGTAAATCGGCTGTTGAAATAAGAACCAGAAGAATGGCTTCGAATTGCTCAAATACTGATTATGTCAGTGTTAGCTGGAATATTGAAGTAGCTCCTGTTAACGGAACATTAATAAAAATACCTGATGAAAATTATGTTTGTGAAGGTACTTATGTTTCAGCATTCCTTAACGAAGGCTCAGGCGGAAATGGAATTGACCATCTTGAGATGAGTTATCTTATTGGCGATAATTGGTCAGATTATACATCATATACTGAAGGTACAGAGATTAACACTGCAGGATTGTTAGCAATTCACATTCGTACATGGAGAGAAGCAACCGGATGTAGTAATTCGGATACCACGGGAGTTGTATGGGTAATGGAAGAATTGACTGTAGCAGGACAAATAGAAGGTGCAACCACTGTTTGTCCGGGTGATAATCATACATTGCTTGTTAATACCGGGTATGTTGGCAATATCGCATTATGGCAGTCATCAACCGATAACTGGGCTTCATTTATAAATATCCCGAATCATACTGCTACGCTGATTGTGAACGACTTACAACAGACAACCCAGTACAGGGTAGTAGTCCAGAATGGTTATTGTAGTCTTGAATATACTGCACCGGTAGAAATTGAAGTGGAAGCTATTCCTGAACCATTTATTAATGGAGAAGCAAATGTGTGTGAGAACGCAAGCGCCACATACAGCACACTTTCAGGCATGTATAACTATGAATGGAATCTGACCGGTGGTGTTATCCTTTCAGGACAGGGTACCAATCAGGTTGAAGTGATGTGGAATGATTATGGAAGTCAGCAGATTAGTGTGACCTTTGAAACTTCATCGGGATGTGCACTCCTTGATCCATTTGAAATTGATGTGTACATATCACCTGCACCGGAGAAACCGGTTATTACGGTTGACTGGGTTAATTTAATATTAACAAGCAGTGCTATAACAGGGAACCAGTGGTATCTTGATGGAAATGAAATATCCGGAGCAACAGAAGATGTATGGCAGGTTACCGAAAACGGAGATTATAATGTAATTGTGACAAATGAGGAAGGCTGCTCATCAGAGATTTCTGAAACCATTACTATCACTAATGTTAGTACAGGTTCGGATATTGAATTAACACTAAAGATTTATCCTAATCCAACCCAGGGTGTCCTTAACATTGAGTTGACCAGTAAGGATATGGCAGATTATGAATTAAATGTCATTGATGGAATGGGAAGACAAATTGTATTCGAGGATCTTGGGATAGTATCACAATTCAATAAAGTGATTAATCTGAAGGATTATCAATCAGGACTTTACACGGTACTCATCAGACATGATGATAAAGTGATGATGAAAAAGGTGGTTCTTATAAATAACAAGTAAACCACCGGCTAAATAATTTAAATATGATTCCAGAGACAGAGGCGCCAACCGGCGCCTCTGTTTTGTTAAAACTAAAACCCAAAACTCTGGAACAATGAAATGGTTAGAAAATAAAGAACAAAAAGCAAAGAACTTAATCCAATCAGTATATATGTTACGAGCTAAAAGATAGACTTCCATTCCGCCAGCTTGGTAAAATAGCAGGTGAGAGCTTCTGTGTGTCTGTCTGTGGCTTGCTGCAAAAGGTTTTGTGCTTCAAGCAGTTCTGATAGTATGGTTATTCCGGCATTATAGTTGTCTTGACTTATTTTAAGGTTCTCTTCAGCTGCTTTAATGGATTTCTTCTCAATTAACACCTGATTGTATGCCTGGTTCAGTTCGTTACTGATTTGTTGCATCTGGATGAGAAGTAATTCAGCATTCTCATCGCGGGTGTTTTCAGCTTTCTCAAGTTCGAGCTTTTTACGCTTGATGTCGTGTGAGCCGCCCCACCAATCAGTAATTGGTATAGATACACTTGCAAATGCTAATCCGAAATCGTTGGTCATGCCTTCATCTTCATGCAAATCAAATCTGAACACGTTATAGCCTGCGCCAATTGCCAGGGATGGCAGGTTCTTGCCTGTTTCCATCTTTACCTGAAGTCGTGCTGCATCAACACTTTTGCAGAGTAATTTGTACTCAGTGCGGTTTTGCATTGTGGCAGCGGTTACGTTTGTTGCAGGAAGAGAAATTTCTTCAAATTGTGGTAAATGGATGTTGTAGCTGTCGGAAGGAATCCCAATTGTCTGTGCTAAAGTAAGCTTAAGAACCTGAAGTCCGTTTTCAACTAATGAACGATTGACTTCAAGTTTATTATGTTCGAGTTCAACACGCAGCAGGTCATTTCGGGTTGTAAGACCATTTTCAACTGCAACCTTTACATCTGACAGAATGCGGGCAAGCATGGATTCGGATTGCTCTATAGTTTTCATCTTCTCATTAAGAGAAACCAACTGCCAGTAGTAGTTCTCCGTAGAAAGCAGGACTTCGCTTTCGGTCATTTGCTTTTGCAGTTCCCTTACCTGAACACCTGTCTGGGCAAGGCGATTTCCATTGATAATCTGTCCACCGGCAAATAGTGGTTGGGTGGCATTTACACCTGCCACCAAGCCATTCTTAAGCATTTCGAATTTTACCGGTTGTTGATTCTGTAATCCTGCGAGAGCAGCAGGATCAACAGGTACTCCGTTCGTCATAGCCCAGCCAATTACAGGTGAAAGCACACTGATTAACGGCTGCATCTGAGAAGATAAATCAACTTCCATTGATACCATAGGCTTGTTTGCCATATATCCGAATCCCATTGAACTAACGTTGGGAAAGTAGTTGGTAAAAGCTTCTTTTTTCTGCTGTTGAGCAATTTGTACTTCTATTTCGGAGTCCTTAATCCTGGCATTGTTTTTAAGCGCGAGTTCCTTGCACTTGTCAAGCGTAATGATTTCCTGCCCCTGGGCAGAATATATCGAAAGAGCTAATAAAGCTATGGTTATTAGTGACTTTTTCATTTTACAGGTACTTCTGATAAAGTATCATCATTTTTAAAGACCAGCCAATAAACAAGCGGCAGAACAGTAACTATAAGCACCATTGTAATAAGTGCTCCAAAGAACATGACGGCAGCCATTGGTGCCCACATGGGGCTCTGGCTCAGAATCATTGGCACAACACCCATTGCTGCCACCGCTGATGTCAGGAAGATTGGACGCATACGTCGTTTCCCTCCTTCAATTGCCGCCTCACGCACAGTTCGGTTTTTATCGAATCGAAGGTGCTCAATGTAATCATACATGATAATTCCGTTTCGGACAATAATACCAATCAGACCTATCAATCCCAGCAGTGCAAATGCGTTGAAGTTAATATGCAGCACCCACACGCCAAATCCTCCACCGAAAACACAAAGGATGGTTGATGCTAAAATCATGGTGGCCAGTTTCAGTTTCCTGAAGTGGAATATAAGAATGAGGTAGATTATTAGAAATGCATAGGCTACACCTAACAGGAGAGGACCCATTACCTCTTTATCCTGTTCAGTGCTGCCACCATATTCCAGCTTCATATTCGATGGCAGATGGGGAGTGATTTCACTATCAATGTGTTTGTATATGCTTAGGAGCTCTTTATTAACATCTTCCCCTCGTTTAATGTCAGCCAGAACTGTAAGGGTACGAAGTCCCGATCTGTGAGTAATGGTGTTTTCATTCCAGTCGGGTGTAATTTTGCTTATCTGGCGCAAAGGAACAGATGAACCAAAGACTCCCGTTACCGGGACATTCTCCAGGTCGGTAATTGATTTATTAAGGTTCTCGGGCTCCAGACGGACAGGAAGCGCATAGTCGCCTTCCCAGACATCGCCTATTTTCATTCCTGACAATCCCGTTGTAATGCCAAGGGAAACAAGAGTCTTATTAATTCCAAGCCGGGAAATTTCTGAAGGATTCAGCTCTACTTTAACACCTTGAACCGGTAACTCAAAGCTTGACCTTACCCAAAGACATTCGTCTTTATCGCGCAGGAATTTCTCTATTTTCTCTGACTGAGTCTTCAGGTCTTCAATGTTATTGCTTATCAACCGTACTTCGAGAGGTGCCTCTGTGTTTTGAAAGTCGAGCTGTTTGAAGTGCATGTAACACTCAGGAAAAGCAAAAGCATACTTGTTAGTGTATTCGTCAAGCATGTCTTCAGTGGCTTTATCCGAAATGGTATTTACAATGAATTGTGCGTAATTCTTAACCGGAGCGTGTGGAGCATAAAGAAAATGGAATCGGGGAGAGCTTGTACCGATAAAAGCCGAAACTGACTTAACCCTCTTATCTTGCCTAAGAATGTTTTCCATGCTGTCGGCAACTGCGGCAGTCTTATCTAGAGTGCTTCCTTCGGGCAAATACATTTCAACGGCAAACTGATCGCGCTCGGCAGGTGGCAATGTACGTATTGGTACCAGTGTAAAGAGCCATGCCCCAATCATAATAAGCAGTACAACTATAACAAGAGTGGTTTTTGGAAATGAGAATGCCTTTTCTAGCAGTTTGTCGTAACCCAATTGCGTGAAATCGAGTATTGACCGACGTTTGAGTTTATTAGCAGGAGTATGCAGTCCCGACCTGATTAAGAAGTACTGGATGATTGGAATAACCATCACACCTACAAAAAGAGAGGAGAACAACGAAATACATACCGTCCATGGGAAATGAATTATCATGTCATGGACCTCGCCTGTGGTAGTTAGCAAGATGGGGATAAAAGTGATGGTAATTGCCAGCGTGGCCGAAAAAATCGATTTAAAATATTCCTGAACACTATGGATTGTGGCTGTCCACCGGTCAATGCCTTCATCGAGTTTGTCGATATAATTATCCACCACTACAATGGTATCGTCTACAATAATCCCAAGCATGGCCATTAAGGCTGCCAGCGTTACAAAGTTAAGCGGGATGCCGGTTGCATACATCATTGTGAAGGTGATGGCAATGGTTATGGGGATTGACATTGCCGAAACCATTGATACTCTGAAAGGAAGCAAAATCACAATCACCAGCACAACAGCGATTACAGCAATGAGTAATTCGCGCAGGAAGGTCGATACGGATTTTGCCACTACCTTTGGCTGGTCGGCTATGTTGTTCATATTCACACTGGCAGGTAGTTCGCTTTTAAACTCAGCCAGCACCTTGTCGACTTCCTTTCCGAAGGTTACTATGTTTGATTTGGGATTTACTTCAACTGAAACGAGAACGCACCTTTTGCCGTTATGAGTTATATAGCTGTCAGGTTCAGGGTATTCACGAACCACCCTTCCTATGTCTTTCACTCTTACGACATTGCCCAGTGGATCGGAAAATATAATCTGGTCGGCAATTTCCTGTTCAGTCCGGTAAGTTTCGGCAATGTGAACAGGCATTATGCCCTCGGTAGTTTCGAGTGAGCCGCTTATAGTTGTAAGTCCCTGGGTAAGAAGATTGGCGGAAAGTGCTTTATTGCCAATCCGGTAAGCTGAGAGTTTTTCATTGTCAACATAAATGGTAATCTGTTCTTTTTGGGTACCTGAGCGGCGCACATTGGCAACATCGGGAATTGCACGCAGTCTGTCTTCTAGCTCATCGCAGTAGCTGTCGAGCTG
Source organism: uncultured Lentimicrobium sp. (assembly GCA_964547915.1). Taxonomy (GTDB): domain Bacteria; phylum Bacteroidota; class Bacteroidia; order Bacteroidales; family Lentimicrobiaceae; genus Lentimicrobium. Next base: position 16,138 of record CAZJPP010000022.1, on the reverse strand, counting down.
ACGGTATGTTTTATCATCCGATTCAATGGTTACCAGAACGGCCGATACATCGCTGAAATTATCATTTACAATCACAGCAGCAACACCGGTGGGTAAAGTTGACTTGAAGGTGTTTATACCATGTTTAATCTTACTCCAGGCAATGTTGTGTTCTTTAACGTCACCGGATAGTTGCACGAAAACATAACATATACCGTCTTTGGTTTGCGATGTGGTTTTTTTACGGTCAACTTCTGTGAGCGTGAACAGATATCGTTCGAGCGGTTTTGTAAGTTGCTCTTCAACCTGCAGGGAACTGGCTCCCGGATAAACACCTACAATAACACCTCTGCGTATCACATATTCGGGCATTTCCTGCTTTGACATATTTATAAGTGAAAAAATGCCCAAAGCAAACATCACCGAAACCAGCAGTATTATGATTTGCCGGTTTACTAATGCCCATTCGATTATTTTATTGTTTTTGTTCATCTTGATTCATTATTACATTCGGTAATCTAAAGCCGGGAAACTTATGATTTCCGTTGACCGGGATTCTCTCAGGTCCCTGTGAGTTTTATTCGGTAATCTCAATTTTGGTTCCTTCACTTATTTTCAGGAATCCTTCAGTAACAAGCTTGTCGCCTATTGAAAGTCCTTGTGTGACTATGATGCCGTCACTGGCAAGATTTCCGATTTCAACGAACCTTCGTTTTGCAACACCATCTTCGGCCAACCATACGTAATGCTTGTTGTCGGGAGAGATCTGAATGCTGCGGTTGGGTACTATGATTTCTGTTGACTGTTTGCCATCAGCCAGTGTAACATTACAGATCATTCCGGGCATCAATTGCGAATCTCTGTTATCAATTTCAATTTTTGCGTCATAAGTATGCGACATGGTGTTCGTAACCACACCTTTAATTGCTACGTGTCCTGAATATGAAGCGTTATTAAGAGCCGGGACGGTAATACTTGCCGGTTGCCTTTCGGCGATACTGCTGATTTCGTTTTCCGATACAGAAATCTTAACCATAAGGGTTTTGACTGACACAAGCTCAAATACAGGAATGCCGGGCATTGCATTGGCGCCCGGTTCAATATTGCGTTTTGAGATGATACCATCGCGTGAAGCGTATAACTTACAATCGTTCAGATTCTTTTGAGTGATTGCAGCCATTGATTTGGCTTGCTGAAGTCCACTTTCTACTTCCACAAACTTAATTTCAGGCAAACTGCCGTTTTCGTAGACTTTAATGAGTCGGTCGTAAGCATCCTGAGCCTGACGAAGCTTTGCAGCTGCAGCCTGGTATGCGCTTTCGGCTGTGGCAGTGTTTAACAGTGCAAGCAACTGACCCTTCTGCACACGTTGGCCTTCCTGCACAAGAACCTGTTCAACTGTTCCCATAACCGGAAACGATAGCGGAATTGCTGATAGTTCTTCAACAGTACCCACATAGTTTTTCTGACCTGAATAAGGCGAGGCTGTGATTTCAATTACCTTGACGGGAATTGCGCCTGACTGCACTTCTTTGGCTTTCTTATCATTACAGGATGATAGGAGGGTAGCGGTTAGAATGCTTATTACTGCTATGAGATTGAATGGTTTATGAGTCATGGTTCATGGTTTTTAGCTATTTGCTGTTAACTTTCAGCTTTGAACTGTTTGCCTTCAGATACAAGCTACTTAGCTTTTAGCACTATGCTTCTTTGTTGTCAGCAAAATTATTTCATAATTAAAAGATAAAGTGGTACAAAATAATACTATATTGTTATAAAGTGCTGAAAATGGACTATCTTTACTATTCATCTAAGATAGCTATTAATCTAATATAGTGGTATTTATACTATTTAAATAATTAGGAATGATAAATGGCGAAAAGTAAGAAGCAGGTATTGGAGGTTCCCTCGGGTGAGATTTTCAAAATGTTTGAAAGTGAGAGCATTGAGGATAGTTTTATTGCGTCAGAGAACATACTTGATATAGTCTTTCCATTTAACACCGGAAAAACTGAGTTGCTGAATTTCCCGGTTCGGCTTGAGCAGGTTGTTGTAATTCTTTGCCTTTCGGGATATGTAAAAGTAAAACTGGAGACAAGGGATTATAAGCTGGAAATGAATTCTGCATTGGTTTTCCTGCCTAAGCAGATCTTTGAGGTTGGTGAAGTTTCATCCGACTTTAAGTCTATAATATTTATTATGCAGCCAAGTTTCTGGGAAAAGAAGGATAACTTCTGGGAAACCACAAAAATCCAGGAATTTTTCTTTAGGGAAAATGAGCTGAAGCTTTCAGAAGAAATGACGCGTGAAGCAGTGACCATTTATAGGCTGATAAAGGACAAGATGGAGAGTAAGGCCCCTTTCTCCATGCAGATTATAAGGTCGTATATGAGTGTGCTCTTTTATAGTGTTTATGCTATTTTGCTTAAAAGGGAGATGGTGAAGGCGGATGTTAAACAGCCTGTAAAAGAATATGTGCTGGAGCAGTTTATAAGGCTGGTGGAACACAACTTCAGGCAGTATCATGAGATAGGTTTTTATGCCGATCAGCTTAAGATGTCGCCCAAATATTTATCTGAAACTATTCGTGCCGCAAGTGGCAAGACAGCAGCTCAATGGATTCGCGAGTACTTGATTGTTGAAGCCAGGGCGCTCTTGAAATCGGGCAAGATGTCAGTGCAACAGGTTTCATACGAGTTGAACTTCTACGACCAGTCGCACTTCGGCGTCTTCTTCAAAAAATACACAGGGTGCTCGCCACGGGAATATCAGAAGAGATAGGGAGAAACATTCGTTTCCCTATTGATATCAGATTTCACCCGTTCGTTTGGTTGCCGGTGTCATCACTGATGCAAAACCTATTAAAAGATTAATTACACCGCATATGATGAAGGCATTGACAAGGCCAATTCTTTCGGCAACAAATCCTGCACCCAGGATACCGATCAAGGATGGCAGTAATGTAAGTGACGTGTATGTTGAGAAAACTCTGCCCAGTTTCTCAGGACTTATTTTTATCTGTATTAGAGTATTAAAGGCAGAATTATAAATTGCTGAGCTGATTCCGCCTATTGATGTGAATACAACAAACCATACAAACCCACTTGGTGGGAGAAGGCCTGGAATCAGAAATGATATACCGAATGCGAAATACATCCAGTTAAGCAGCACTGCTTTGTTTACATCCCATTTACGTGCACCCATTAAAGCTCCACCTATCAACATTCCTGCACCCCAGAATATCTCAACTATACTCATTTGCATTACGCCACCCCCAAAATGGTTCAGGGTCATAAGAGGAAACAGTACTGCAATCGGCATGATGAAAAAAGTGCATATTACCGAGAATATGAAAATAAGCATCAGACCTTTGTCCTTGCCAATCTCTGATATGCCTTCTTTAAATTCTCTGAATACATGGGGCGGTGGAGCATTCTCCTCCTTTTCGGGATTGGGGATTTTGACAAACAACAGCGATCCGGCAGCAAGTATGGCACCTACCACATCAATCATCAGCACGTAAGTCATGCTTGCAAATGAAATTAATATTGCACCAATTGCAGGTCCGGCAATACCACTGATTGATTGGATAATCTGGTTAACACCGGCAATTCGTATAAGTTGGTCCTGTGGAGCAATCAGAGGAATTGAGGCCTGCATTGAAGGCATGTGAAAAGCCTGTCCTGTCGAACGTACTGCAGCTAAAAGATATATATGCCAGATTTCAGCTTTGCCGAGGTAAAAAAGTATGACGAGGACAAAAGTGGCCGATGCAATAAACAAGTCGGAGAAGATCATAACCAGTTTACGTTTCCATCGGTCAATGAAAACGCCTGTAAAAAGTCCCAGCACAGATTGAGGAAGCATTGCTGCAAGTGCCGTAAAAGCCAATGTTTCGGGCGAACCGGTCTCAATACTTATCCAGAAAACTATGGCATATCCCACGATATTGCTCGACAGGATAGACATTAACTGTCCGGCCCAGATAACGGCGAAAGTATGTTTCCAGTTTTTCATTGTTATGTATAGAACCAGCTTACCAATGGAAGTGTTTCTGACTTAAAAGTATTTGCCGGTTTCAAAAAGACGGCAAAGATAGTCAAAATTGGTCTATCAATTCATAATCCTCAGTTATAAGCAGGAGGTTTCATGCCAATGGCTTTGTGGGTTGAATATTGATAGCAAACAACCCTCATACATTTGTTAGTAAAAACTGGTACAAAACTGAGTCATCTCTGGGTAGCACCAAGAGATGACTTAGAGTTCACTGAGAGATGACCTAGAGATGACCTAGAGATGATACCTTTTCAACATAGTATCTGAGAACAAAATGCATCTTATTGGTTTATCTATAATAGCCTTAAATAATGGATTATGGTTAAGAAACTTTTGGATACAGAAACCAGGAAGCAATTGCTTGAAACCCTGAGAATCAGGTTTGAAAATAATATGAACCGCCACGAAAGCCTGAAATGGCAGGAGGTGGAAGCGGCTTTGGAGAAAAGTCCCGATAAACTTGAAGTCATTTTCAGGATGGAGGAAACTGGAGGTGAGCCCGATGTGGTGACCATTGCAAAATACGGTGATTCTAATGCCGGCAAACCTCATGCCTCCAGTGACGGTAAGTCGGATACTTCAGGAAGTAAAAAAGGCAGTAAAATTGTGTTTATAGACTGTTCTGTTGAAAGTCCTGAAGGAAGAAGAAATACTTGCTGGGACCGCGCAGCACAAATGTCAAGGAAAGAGGATTCCCGCCCCGAAAAGAACGTCATTGATCAGGCAGCAGAAATAGGCGTGGAGTTGCTGGATGAAGCGCAATACCGTGAATTGCAGAAGTATGGCGAGTTTGACCTGAAAACTTCAAGCTGGATAAAGACCCCTGAAGCTATTAGGAAACTGGGAGGTGCTTTGTTTTGTGACCGCCGGTACAATAGTGTGTTCACCTATCATAATGGAGTGCAAAGTTATTACAGCTCCCGTGGATTCAGGGGATTCGTTGAAATTTAAAGTTTGTGACCCGGGCGTTTTGCAGAAAATAATCCCGCCCAGGCTTGCATAGAAATCAGAGTCTACGATCTTATTATTCCGCCTTGTCCGGTGGTATAGAATTTCTTTTTGAACCAGAAGGCGACATTTACTAATCCTATCATTACCGGAACTTCAACCAGCGGGCCAATAACTGCTGCAAAAGCTTCACCTGAATTCAAACCAAATACGGCTATCGCCACAGCTATAGCAAGTTCAAAATTGTTACTGGCTGCAGTAAATGATAAAGTAGTTGCCTGCTCGTATGTAGCGCCAATCTTCTTGCTCATAATGAATGAAACTACAAACATCACAACAAAATAGATTATCAACGGAATGGCTATTCTTATTACATCCATTGGAATCTTTACGATGTATTCGCCTTTAAGAGAGAACATTACCACTATTGTGAAAAGAAGTGCTATCAAGGTCAGTGGGCTGATTTTCGGAACAAACCGCGTATGATACCATGTTTTATCTTTAACCCGGATCAATATAAATCGCGTTAGGAATCCTGCTATAAACGGAATCCCAAGGTAAATAAATACTGACTCAGCAATCTGACCTATAGTAATTTGCGATACAGTTTCGTTTACAGGGAGTCCGAACCATCCCGGAAGGATAGCTATAAAGACATACGCATAGACTGAGAAGAATAACACCTGAAAGATTGAATTAAACGCGACAAGGCCCGCGGCATATTGTGTATCGCCTTTTGCAAGATCGTTCCACACAATGACCATGGCAATGCATCGGGCCAGACCTATCAGAATAAGTCCATACATGTAATCGGTGTTGAAACTGACAAAAACGATTGCAAGGATAAACATGAGTACTGGCCCGATAAGCCAATTCTGGATCAGCGATAGACCCAGCACCTTTACATTGCGAAAAACATCGCCAAGTTCTTCGTATCTTACCTTTGCCAGCGGGGGATACATCATTACAATTAACCCGATAGCTATAGGAATATTGGTTGTACCCGACGACATGCTATTCCAGAATTCACTTACCGATGGACTAAGCCAACCAGCAAAAACGCCAATAAACATAGCAAGGAAAATCCATAGGGTCAGATACCGGTCGAGAAATTTCAATCTTTTTTGTGATGGCATTTTTATTTGATTTAAGGTTTAACAATTACAGCCGCAGCCACAGGGCTTTTTGGCATAAACAGTGATGCTGAAAATACCGGTTCCTGATTGTTTATAATCCGTAATCTCCTGTCCTGTAAGATAATTTGATAGAATATCATCGGGTACCGGGGTGGCTTTTTCCTTCTGAATTTCAATATCAGAGAACCCTGATGCTTTCATAATATTAATATACTCGTCAATTTGCATTGCCCCGGAAACGCAACCTGCATACATTTCAGCAGCCTGCTTTATTTTCTCAGGCAGTTCACCTTTTAACACAATGTCCGACACGGAAAGGTGAGCCCCCGGTTTCAGAACCCTGTAGATTTCGCTGAAAGCTTTAGCTTTATCAGGGACAAGATTAAGGACGCAGTTGCTGATAATTACATCTGCTGAATTATCATCTACCGGCATGTTTTCAATATCACCAAGACGGAACTCAACATTCGTGAAGTTGAGCTTTGCTGCATTTATGCGGGCTTTCTCAATCATCGCTTCGGTCATGTCAATTCCTATTACATGACCCGTTTCTCCGGTCAATGCACGGGCAACGAAGCAATCATTTCCGGCACCGGATCCAAGATCTACTACTGTATCACCTTTCTTAATCCGGGCAAATTCTGTGGGCAAACCGCATCCTAATCCAAGGTCTGCATCAGGATTGTAGCCTTCGAGATTTTCATAACCTTCTGCAAAAACTGCATAATCCACTGTTGAGCAGCACCCTGAACCACAGCATGAAGATTCATTCTGCTGTTTAGATTGGTTGGCTATTTCACTATATTTTTCTTTAACTATTGATTTTAAGTTATCTGAGTTCATAATTGAGGTTTGATTTGATTATTATAGAGTTTATAGAATTCATTTTTTATCATGTCGCGAATCCGGTAAAATTCTTGCAAAATGTACTCGTCAGTCCCCCTGGCCTTTGATGGATCTTCAAATCCAATATGAAGCCGTTGCTTGACTTTACCTGCGAACACAGGACATGTTTCATTTGCATCATCACATACTGTTATTACATAATCCCATTCTTCATTTATATACTTATCGACCTTTTCGGGAGTGTGATGGCTAATATCTATGCCCGCTTCTTTCATAACATTAACCGCAGTAGCGTTAACTCTCGCGGCAGGTTCCGTTCCGGCGGAGTATACCTTAAGATTCGTATCAAATGATTGCAGAAAACCATGAGCCATTTGACTACGACAACTATTGCCCGTGCACAGAATTAGTATTTTCATAATGTGGATTTTCTTTCTTTTCTGATGACCTTATTGTGAAACAGTTTTATTGTATTAAAAAATATTTATAATGCACCGAATATTAGTCCGGCTATAGTTGAAAGCACTATGACAAGACTGACGTAAACAACAGTTTTCTGTGTGCCGATAATACCACGGATAACAAGCATATTTGGTAATGACAGCGAAGGGCCTGCCAGTAAAAGAGCCAAGGCTGGTCCTTTACCCATACCCGAGGCTATTAAACCTTGAATTATCGGAACCTCGGTTAACGTGGCAAAATACATGAAAGCCCCTACAACTGACGCCAGGAGGTTAGACATAAAAGAATTGCCACCAACGGCCCATGCAATCCATGAATTGGGAACAACACCGGGAATTGATGTACTATCGTGTGTCGAGCCTAGTAAAAATCCTGCTATAACTACGCCAATAGCAAGCAAAGGAACAATCTGTTTTGCAAAATCCCATGAAGAGATAATCCATTCCTTGTTTTCATTGTCATCTCTTTTATCCATAAGGGATATGGAGCTGACTGCTGAAATACCCACCACCATGGTAATTAATGGATTGGCAAAGACAATTGCACTTAGTGCGGTAACTGCTGCACCAATTAATACCTGCCATGGTTTAAGTTTGAGTATGTAGATCATTGAATATGCCAGTACAAGTCCGAAAACGCCGGTTATATACCATTTGTTAGCCCAAATAAAGTACCAAACACTTGATGTATCTCTGGCAGAGGGTTTACCCCAATTGGCAAAAACAAGAATCAGCACCAGTGTAAAAAAGTGCAGGGATGTCTGCCATATAGGGCGGTTCTCGGGGATATCAGGGAAGTTCATCTGCTCTTCAGCTTTTATTCTTTCTTCCTTGCGATAAATCAGTGCCATAATAATTCCGATAATCACACTAAATGATACTGCACCAATTATGCGGGCAAATCCCATTTCAAAACCTAGAATCCTGGCAGTTAAAATAATAGCGAGGATATTTATGGCAGGACCGCTGTACAGAAATGCAATGGCAGGACCTAAACCGGCACCACGTTTATGTATACTTGAAAACAATGGCAGGATTGTGCATGAGCACACTGCAAGTATAGTCCCTGAAACTGCGGCAACACTATAGGCCACCCATTTTTTGGCTTTTGCTCCAAAATATTTGATTACAGAACCCTGACTGACAAAAACCGATATAACACCGGCAATGAGAAATGCAGGCAACAGGCACATAATTACATGCTCGCGGGCATACCACTTACTTAAATCAAGTGTTGCATCAATGGCTGTTCTGAATACCTGATTATTTACCGGTAAGAAGTAAACTCCAAGAAAAATCACTACAAACCAGAGCAGAATTTTAAACTCTCTTTTTAATTCCATTTCCTTTAAATATTAGCTTTAGGTGCAGTTTGAATATGTGCACCGAAGTATCAACTAAAATAAACCCTGATGATATAATAAATGCCTGCGATGATAAACACTATTGCTATTACACGACGAAACCATATCTCAAAAACCTTCACTTTATTATAAAATGTACCTATTCCTGAGACTGCATAGGCCAATATCCATGCAAAAATGATTACAGGAATACCGGTTGCCAATGCAAAAATCAGTGGCAGATAAAGTCCTGAAGCACTACTTACAGTCATCGGCACAAGCATTCCAAAGTAAAGAATCCCGCTATACGGGCAGAATGCCAGTGCAAACAGTATCCCTAAAAGAATGGTGTCGAAATAGTTGAAAGATTTCTTATTCTCAAACCCTGATGTCAGCTTATCAAATCCTTTAATGTTAATCCTGATAAAGCCGAGCATAAAAATCCCAATAATAAGCAGAATAGGTCCGAGAAACTTTTCGCCATATTGTTGCAGAATGCCAGAGAATCTGAACTGGTCAACCCCAAAATAAATGATCAGTGCAATAGACATATACGTTATAGCCCTGCCAAGTGTGTACAATATTCCGTTGATAAAAACGCGGTTACGGTTTTCGATATCTTTACTGATATAACCAATTGCAGTTATATTCGTAGCCAGCGGACATGGACTTATGGCTGTCATGAGACCCAGCACCAATGCTGATAACCATGGCATGGAGCTATTATCAAGAAGATTGGTTAAGAAATCCATTGGTTTCTTAATTTAGAAGGGGATCAACGTTCTCCTTAATAATTGTTTTAAACTTTTCAGGATCGTTTAAGGCATACAAAAAACCTTCATTGGTGATATCAATTTTGGTACTACCTTTAACGATTACCAAAGCCTGACCGGCAACCTGGAGTTTATCACCGAGTGCTTTACCCGGTTCTTCGTCGAGATTCACTGATTGAAAAGGGACTTTATCGCCATAAAGGTTGGCAAGATCAGTACGGGTTTCGGCTTCAACACCCCTACAGGTTGTGCATCGTGCCGTAAAATGAAAGTAATACACTTCAACCTGGTCAGAAGTATTGGCTATTTCTCCATTATTGGTTGTTTTTGGTTTACAAGACCAACTGCCTGCCATAAGAAGCAAAGCAAGACTTAAGAATACTAGTTTTTTCATATTGCGTGTTGTTGGGTGGCTTAAAAATCAATTACTTGGGTTGGTATTTCAATAATACCTGCAGGATCTCATCATCAGAGGGAACGCGTCCTTTAATCTCAACCTGATTATTTACAACCAATGCGGGTGTCCTCATCACGTTGTAATTCATAATCTCTATAATGTCATCCACTTTGGTGACAGTAGCATCCAAATGGTTGTTTTCAACAACTTCGCGGGTGCTCTTTTCGAGTGCCTTACATTTGGGGCAATTAGTGCCTAAAATTTTAATTTCCATATGTGTGATTTTGAAACGTTGCTTATTAAAAGATTTATCTGTTTAAGAATCCGGCAAGTAAAAACTTAGCCTCATCCCAATTCTGTTTATTGATGCAGTATTTGATGTATGGCGGATTGATTTCGCCCTGAATAAGTCCGGCTTTCTTAAGTTCTTTCAGGTGTTCTGAAAGTGTTGATCGCGCAATTGGCAATTCTTCTGCCATGTCGCCACTATAACAGCATTTGTCCAGATTGTTAGCCAGGAATTCTAGAATAAAAACTCTGGCAGGGTGGGAGAGAGCTTTGGCATATCGGGCTATTGTTTCCTGATTTTCAGTATAATACCTTTTCTTTTCTTTTACCATTTAGTATTTCGTCTAATTACGAAACAAAAGTAAAACAAAAGTCGAAAATGCAACCTTTTTGTTGAAAAAATTGTGAAATTATATTCCGATACAGAAAGTGTAATAACGATGTTTGACTTAATGCAATTTCATTATTTTCTTGTGCGTGATATTGCCATCTTTATTAAGCCTCACATAGTAAATACCGACAGGTAAATTATTTAAAATAATTCTATGTATTGTATTCGTTGTTTTTTCTGAGTAGACTATATTGCCTTGAATATTAAAAATGTCAATAGTAGTAATGTCAACATTCAGATTGCCATTTTCAATAATAATATAATCATTAAAAGGATTTGGATAAATTTTATATGAGTTAGTTGACTGCTCTTGTTTACCAAGGATGATGTTAATATAGCAACCGGTATATGATGGATTATCCCAGTATTGAATCTCTTCAGTGAAGGAACAAGTCAAATCAAGTTTATCTGGCCATTCATTTGCAAATTTTCTGGGTGAACGAGGGAACAATAATCCATGATGGCTGCCAATTCCTTCAATCCAAACTTCATTCAAAGCATCAAAAAGGTTTATTCCAATCGGTTCATCAAATTTAAATCTCTTAAAATATAATCCATTTATCTGGACGCTATCAATTTTATTAATGGCAATTTTTTGAGGCATCAAGGGTATATTAAAAAAGACACTATCACCCACACCAAGATTAAAATTATATAGTGTACTAACGTGGTTATTAGCATCCCGGAATGAAACAATCCCGTCTGATGAGTGTATTAATCCATGGTAGTGAAGGTTTAGAACGAACAATGTATCCCATGAGGAGTACAATTTTAGCCAGGTTTGATCACCTATTACTGTATCCCCAAGGAAACTGTAATAAGTAGTTCTTTTTTCATCATAATAGACACTCACAACATTCCACTTTGAATCTTCATTAATGAAATGGTCTACTGCCTGGCCAATCAGAGAGGCTGGCATTAACGCCATAATGATGAATAATAAGTTTTTCATAATACATAGAATTAGGCCCGATTTGTAAAAAACTTCAGCTTAGTTTTGTTACCCAATTTGATATTAATCAACAGTGAATACTAGTAATAATGCTAATGACGTGCCTTTGTAAATTTAAAGGAACAGGCTGATACTGTCTTTTTTACCTTGCTTCCTTTATCTAAGACGTACACCATTAGCTTAGATAATTTGATGTCAGATTATTGTTTATTGATGCTATCAGCAACAAATATACAAATTAGCACAAATAATGTACAAATAAAATCAAAATAAATAAGAAAAAGTCTACCTAAGATTATTTGACAATTCTTTAATTATAGTTCCTACTCCAACCACTGGAAAAGCACTTTACTTTCCGATACAGAACTTGCTGAAGATATTTCCTAATATTTCTTCGTTGGTAACTTCACCGGTTATTGTGCCCAGGTGGTGTAGCGCCTGCTTTATATCAATGGCTATTAAGTCAGATGGAAGGTTATTGTTGAACCCATCTGTAATTGCATTGACAGATTGACCAGCTTTCTCCAGAGCCTCGTAATGGCGCAAATTGTAGACTATCGATTGGTCGTCAAGCTCATTAACCTGTACTGTTTCAAGCAGTCTTTCAGTAATGAGATTTATGTTTTCAAGCCTCTTTGCTGATATGAACAGAGTGTTTAGTTCAACAAGGTGCTGAAAACTATGTGGTGCCTCAAGCAGAATGTCGGTCTTATTTGCAATCGGAATTATAGTCTTAATTGGGTCCTGAAGTTGCTGTCTGATTTCAGCAATGGCTTCATCAATTTCTTCCTCAGAGGTTTCATTAATGTCGAACACGTACAGTACAATCCAGGCCTGATTCATTTTCTCGAATGTGCGGTCAATACCCATGGTTTCGACCCGGTCATCCGTATCTCTTAGTCCTGCTGTGTCAATGAATCTGAAGTTGACCCCGTTAATGCTTATTGTATCTTCAATTGCATCGCGTGTAGTACCGGGAATTTCAGAAACCAAAGCTCTTTCTTCATTGAGCAGAGCATTCAGAAGTGTTGATTTCCCGACATTCGGTCTTCCGGCAATAGCAACGGGAATTCCTTGCTTCATAACATTGCCCAGTGCAAATGAGGATTTTAGATTTTCAATCTCGATTTTTATGTTGGTTAATAGTTGCAACAGTTCTTTGCGGTCGGCAAATTCAACATCTTCTTCACTGAAATCGAGTTCCAGTTCAATGAGTGAAGCAAAATGCACAAGTCTTGCACGTAGTTCTCCTATTCGTGAAGAGAAGCCTCCTCTCATTTGCTGGAGCGCCATCTTGTGCGATGTTTCAGAATTTGAAGAAATAAGGTCTGCAACTGCTTCGGCCTGTGAAAGGTCCATTTTACCATTCATGAATGCCCTGAAAGTGAACTCTCCGGGTTGTGCCAGTCGTGCTCCCTTATTAATTAACAGTTCAGTGAGTTTTTGCTGTATGAATACTGAGCCATGACAAGAGATTTCAACAACATCCTGTCCGGTGTAGCTGTGTGGCTTCACAAATGTGGTGACCACTACTTCGTCGAGTAGTTCTTCACCATCATATATTCTACCAAATTGAGCTATTTGAGCCGAAAAGTGAGTGTCGTGATCTTTATTGGTTACAGGTTTAAAGATCTTGCCGGTGATTGCAATAGCATCCTGACCGGAGAGGCGTATTACGGCGATAGCGCCCATCCCTTGTGCTGTTGAGATTGCACAGATAGTCTCGTTTGATGATAAGTAGCTCAGGTTCATAGCTCAGTGGATTTTTTTGGATGAATATAAAATAAAAATCGCTGAAATGCTAACATTTAATGAACAAATTTAGTGTTTTTTGATTGTTAGGGTGTGAAAATATTTTAAAAGCAAACATCTCATGAGCATTTTGGTCAACAAAAATTCTAAAGTCCTTGTTCAGGGCTTCACAGGCACAGAAGGGACATTCCACTCGCAACAGATGATTGATTACGGGACTAATGTAGTTGGGGGCACTACACCCGGAAAGGGTGGAACTGTTCATCTGGGCCTTCCTGTTTTTAATCTTGTGTCAGAGGCCGTTAAGGCAACAGGGGCAAATGTTTCAATAATTTTTGTACCTCCTGCATTTGCTGCTGATGCAATTATGGAAGCTGCCGATGCCGGTATTGGCGTAATTGTATGTATTACAGAAGGTATTCCTGTTCAGGATATGCTTAAGGCAAAGGATTACATCAGTGGCAAAGATTGCAGGCTAATCGGTCCAAATTGTCCCGGTATTATCACTCCAGGTGAAGCTAAGGTTGGAATCATGCCGGGTTTTATCCATCAGAAGGGTATAATTGGCATTGTAAGCCGTTCAGGAACTCTTACTTATGAAGCTGTTGACCAACTGACAAAAGCAGGTCTTGGACAAACCACTGCTATTGGCATTGGCGGTGACCCGGTTATTGGAACGACAACACGCGATGCAGTGGAATTGCTTATGGCAGATGACGAAACCAAAGGCATTGTCATGATTGGTGAAATTGGGGGTTCAATGGAAGCTGATGCAGCATACTGGATTAAGGAGCATGGCACAAAACCCGTGGTTAGTTTTATTGCCGGAGCTACTGCTCCTAAAGGCAGAACTATGGGTCATGCCGGTGCAATTGTCGGTGGTAAGGCCGATACTGCTGAGGCTAAGAAGGCTATTTTGAGAGAATGTGGAGTCACTGTGGTTGATTCGCCGGCAGAGATTGGATCAACCATGCTTTCGCTTATGAACGTCAGTGTAACTTCCTAGTTCTTCGCCACACCGGTTTGAATCTGAGCTAAAATCTGATATTTCTTTTTCTTGCCGGTTCAGGCAGTACAAACTCATAAGCTCCAACATCAGGTAATCCATCCTCTGTCCGGTTGATTTGATCGAGGTCATTGGTGATGTCGAAAAAAGAAGTGTTTACCACTTCATTTGAACCTTTATCAATGACCGACGACAGGGTGCTATCGGGCTGGAATTCTTCGTTATACGGATCTCTGAACCATGGCTCGGCATTCCTTGTGGTAGCAGTATAGTGCAACGGGTCATTTACTTCAAGTTCAGTCTTTATGATGCAGTGGTCGAACATGTAGTTAAATGTTCCGTCACCTGTGGCTTTGTCAATAGTCAGTTCATCACGTGTTTCACCATAAATAAGACAATTGCCGAAGTACGCCTTTTCAAGTGGCCGCACCTGCACATTCTCATTTATATCGATGTAGTAATTATTAAGCACTAGTCCTGAGAATCGTTGAAAGTCTCTCCAGTAATTTCCTAAAGTACAATGCCTGAAATCGTAACTTCCACCAAGCGTTAGAGCTACAGCATACGAACCGCAGTTTGCAAACACACAGTTTGCAGCCTCAATATTTGTGCCCTGAGCAAGCAATCCTATGCTTGTCATGTTATAGATCATTGAATTCGATATCCTGAGTGTGGGATTTGGTGAATTGCCGACCGTATCTACTTGTATTCCTGTTTCTCCATTACGGATAATGGCGTAATCAATTTCGTTATCGATACTTCCTGCATACAGCCATATGCGTCCCCATTGGCCGGGGATGTCTTTGTAGTAGTCTTCGAGCCTGTCGCCTTCAATGATTACCGGCTGTTCAGCGGTGCCTTTTATCTTAATTGATGCACTGTTATATACAAGAATCATTGCACCTGCATGCAGATGAATACGGGCCCCTGCCTGTATTTCGAGGGTGTGCAGTGAATCGACGATCAGATAGTTATATATCACATGCGGTTTGTCGCTTCCAAATACATAATCTGAGGCAAGCAATCCCCGGTTGTAAAAATATGCATCCTGTCCCCAGGCAACAAGCTTCACATCCTGTACATTGTTATTTGTGGTGAAAACCAGACTGTCCTGCTGCACCAGCGGTGCGTTTTCGTTGTTTGGATCAATGGTAACCTTCACAAACACAAAAGCGCTGTCTTTTCCGGCTATTTCAAGGTCATTAATTTCACCTGATGAGATTCCGTCGACATTAAAAGTGTAAGGTGAATTATTGCCCCTGCCCAATTTTATGGAACTTATTACGACTTTCTTGTCGGATGGGTTGAAAACTTTGAATACCTGTGTTGCTGAACCCACTGTTGTGAATACAGTGTCGAATAATATTGTATCGCTCGAGAATGACAGTTTGAGGGCCGGATCGTTATCAATCTCATCTTCTTTAACACATGATAAAGAAATGAGGGATATCAGCAAAGTGAAAATCAGATAATAATGTATGTTCCTCATCGGTTTAGAGTAAGTATGAAGTGCTGGCAAAGATACAAATGTAGAATAAATTTCAGCTTTTAAGGAACCTTCTTAATACAAAGTGTAAAATACCTCCGTTCTGATAATATGCTATTTCTGTTGGTGAATCAAGTCGGGCAAGGACTTTAAATTCTTTTTGCTCTCCCTTCTTTCCTTTTGTGATGACAGTTAGCATCTTATTGGGCTCCAGTTCTGTAAGACCTATGATGTCATACTGTTCATCGCCTGTAAGGCCTTTGGATTCGGCACTTTCACCGGGAAGGAATTGAAGTGGCAACACACCCATTCCAACGAGGTTGC
>CAZJPP010000021.1:0-33559 GCA_964547915.1 uncultured Lentimicrobium sp. | reverse complement strand
GTTTAGCGTATCATCAAGAAAATAAGTGGTAGTATCTGTAGTTACCTGTCCCGACTTTATTTTCTCCCATAAAACAGCATTCTCAATTGACAGCCGCTCGTTCTCTTCCTTAAGCTTAAAATATCCGGTAATATTCGAATAAGTTCCCAAAATAGAACCTGTCATTGAATCGGTAACATTTGTAATGACAGATTTCTGGAAATAGCTTCTTTTGGCGAGCAGAGTAATAGATAATGCTTCCAGCACCAGGAACAAGAAGAAGAATTTATACTTCCAGATAAATGCCAGAATATATTGCATACAATTAAATGCAGCCTTTAAGCGGCTACTTTATAAGGAAAGTGAATTTATTGAAATTCTTTAGTGCAATGCCTGTACCTCTTGCAACCGCTCTTAAAGGATCTTCAGCAACATGCACCGGAAGTTTTGTCTTCAGATGCAGTCGTTTATCCAATCCACGCAACATTGAACCTCCACCGGCAAGGTAAATACCTGTACGATAAATATCGGCCGACAACTCAGGCGGTGTCATTTCAAGTGCATTAAGAACTGCTGCCTCAATTTTACTTATAGATTTATCCAGACAGTGAGCGATCTCACTATAATTGACATAAATCTCCTTTGGAATCCCTGTGAGCATATCCCTTCCATGAACCGGGAAATCAGGTGGTGGGTTATCCAATTCTGTTATAGCGGCCCCAACATTTATTTTGATTGATTCAGCTGTCCTCTCACCTATATTGATGTTATGCTGCTTACGCATATACTCTTCAATGTCATTATTGAAATCGTCACCGGCAATTCTTATTGACTTATTATTGACGATACCACCAAGTGCAATTACAGCTATTTCGCTGGTTCCACCTCCTATGTCAATAATCATATTACCTGTAGGTTCAAGAACGTCAATGCCTATACCTATTGCAGCAGCCATTGGCTCATGAATCAATCTCACTTCCTTTGCCCCGGCCTGTTCAGCTGAATCTTTTACAGCTCTTTCTTCTACTTCAGTAATACCTGAAGGAATACAAATTACCATTTTTAATGCCGGAGGAAAAAGACTTCTTGTCGACCCCGTCAACTTTATTAACTCCCTTATCATATACTCGGCTGACTGGAAGTCGGCGATAACGCCATCTCTAAGTGGACGGATAGTCTTTATATTCTCATGGGTTTTGCCATGCATCATCATAGCTCTCTTACCCACCGCTATTATCTTTCCTGTATTGCGCTCTATTGCTATAATTGATGGCTCATCAACAACCACTTTATCATTATATATAATGATAGTATTGGCCGTACCGAGGTCCATTGCAATTTCTTTAGTCATGAAGGAGAAAAGTCCCATTTTTTTATATTTGTATCGTATGAATGAATCCTGTTTAAAGAACTAATGTTTAAAATGCCGTATGCCGGTAAACACCATGCTTATATTATTGGCATTACAATAATCAATGGTTTCCTGATCCCTTACAGAACCACCAGGCTGTATAACGCTTGTTATGCCTGCCTTATTGGCTATTTCAACTGAATCGGCGAAAGGAAAGAATGCATCTGATGCCATAACCGAATTATGTAAATCAATTCCGAATGATGCTGCTTTTTCTATAGCCTGTTTAAGTGCATCAACCCTTGAAGTCTGACCCGTACCACTTGCCAACAACCTCTTTCCCGAAGCCAGTACTATAGCATTCGACTTTGTGTGCTTCACGATTTTATTGGCAAAAAGGAGGTCTTCCATTTCTCTCCGATCAGGTTTTTTGTTAGTAATGACCTTTAAATCATCAATATTTTCTGTTTTACAGTCTCTATCCTGTACTAATATGCCGTTAAGAATGTTCCTGAACTGTTTAGCCTGAAAATCAAATGATCTAGTGCGCAAAATTATTCTATTTTTCTTTGTCTGAAGAATTTCAAGGCTATTTTTTTCAAAGTCTGGAGCTACCAGGATTTCGAAGAATATCTTGTTTATTTCATGTGCCGCCTCTTCATCAATAACCTGATTGGAAATCAATACTCCACCATATGCTGAGAGCGGATCGGCATTCAATGCATCTTTCCATGCCTCAACAACGGTTGGTCTGCAGGCAATACCACACGCGTTGTTGTGCTTAAGTATTGCAAATGTAGGTTCGTTGAAGTCACTCATTAATGAAAGCCCTGCCTCAAGATCTAACAGGTTATTGTACGACAGTTCTTTACCATGAAGCTGAGTGAATATTCCTTCAATGTTGCCAAAGAACAAACCCTGCTGATGTGGATTTTCTCCATACCTAAGCTTAACAGGATTAAGGGCTTTAATTTTTAGTGTACTGTCGTCTATTGCACATGATATTGATGAACTCACCTCTTCGGTCCTAAATCCTGAAACAGCATTACTCATGTATTTAAAAATAGCTGTGTCATAAGATGAGGACTTTTCAAATGCTTCTGAAGCAAATCGCACCCGCTCTTCAATTGTTGTGGTTATCGGCTTACGATTAACTATTTCATTGAGAGCTTTGTACTGTTCGGGTGAGGATATACACAGCACATCAGTATAGTTCTTTGCCGCTGCTCTGATTAATGATATGCCGCCAATGTCAATTTTCTCTATTATTTCTTCATGTGTTGCACCTGATGACACGGTTTGCTCAAAAGGGTAAAGATTAACAACCACCACATCAAACGCTTGCAGTCCATATTTAGTCATTTCATCTACATCACTGTCGTTTTGTGTCCGGCCAAGTATTCCTCCAAATACTTTCGGATGTAATGTCTTCACTCTTCCTCCAAGAATGCTTGGATATCCGGTAACATCTTCAATTTTATTGCATTGGGCACCTAATGACTTAATAAAATCATAAGTACCCCCGGTTGAATATAACTCAACACCATTTTTGTTTAACGTTTCGACAATTGAGGCCAGTCCGTCTTTATAATAAACTGAGATCAGTGCTCTTTTAATAGATTTAGGCAAATGCATATGTGGTTAAAAAGAAGTTTATACCCGGAAATTTATCAATGTAGAATAATGAATAAACCTGAAAACGACGCATTTAAGTGGTCCGATTCAATAATCCAAACAATATGCAATTTTATTAAATTTTACGGCAAACTCCAAATTTAATGTGAAAGCTCAACACAATATGTAGTACTTTTACTTTCTTAAACACGACCATGAACCAATTTGTAACATATCTCAAATTACTGCGTGAAAGCATAATGTTTGCTCTTCAGGCTATTGTGGTAAATAAAGTAAGAACGGTTCTCTCGCTTCTTGGTATTACCATTGGTATTTTTTCAATTATTTCGGTATTTACTATTTTCGATTCAATTGAAAGAACTATCCGTGATAGTGTAAATTCTTTGGGAAGTAATGTTTTGTACGTGCAAAAATGGCCATGGGCATTTGGTGGTGATTATCCCTGGTGGGAATATATGAAACGCCCCGAACCAGATATGAATGATCTCGAAGAAATTAACCGAAAAAGTCAGGCTGCTGCAGCAAGTGCTTATGCTGTGGGAACATGGCGCAAAGTAAAGCATGGCAACATCTCGGTTGAATCAAGCATTAATGCTGTTTCATTCGATTACCCCGATGTCATGGCGTTCGAACTTTCATCGGGTCGCTTTTTTACAGCCGAAGAATCAGCAGGTGGTCGTCCCGTTGCAATTATTGGTGCCGAGGTTGCTTCAATACTTTATAATAATGCCGACCCTCTTGGTCAGAAATTAAAGGTATTCGGTCGTCAGCTTGAGATTATAGGTGTATTCCGGAAGGATGGCAATATAAACTTCGGTAACTCAAACGACCGTGTTGTAATGATTCCTGTTCAGCTCGGTAGGTCGTATATGGATCTTAAGAGTGACAATATAGGTGCAATGATTGCAGTTAAAGCAAAACCGAATATCTCAAATGAGGAACTCAGGTATGAGCTTGAAGGCATAATGCGGTCGGTTAGAAAAATAAAACCCGGCGAAGAAGACGACTTTTCAATTAATCAAACAAGCTTAATAACGCAGGGCTTTGATGCCGTATTTGGCGTCATTAGTATTGTAGGGTGGATAATTGGTGGGTTCTCTTTACTTGTTGGGGGTTTCGGTATCGCAAATATCATGTTTGTTTCTGTCAGGGAGAGAACAGGGCAAATTGGAATTCAGAAATCAATGGGTGCAAAAAATACATTTATACTTCAGGAATTCCTCTTCGAATCAATATTCCTTTCCCTCCTCGGGGGCCTTGTTGGATTATTCCTCATTTTCATCATCACCAAAATAATCTCCTATGCTTTTGATATGCCGTTGATATTAACTGCCGGAAATATAATTCTTGGAATTTCAGTATCAGCAATCATCGGATTAGTATCAGGATTTATTCCTGCACTTACTGCTTCTAAGTTGGATCCCGTTGAGGCTATGCGTACTACAATGTAATTTTTCGCATAATATCAGGATTTGTTCATAAATAATTTTGGCAATTCTTTATTAGATTCACTATTTTTACCATCCAAAACAAGAGAGATGCATAAGAGATGGGTAGTGAAGCCGAAGAGTGATGCTAAAAAGGTCAGTTCATTAGCAAAGCAATTAAACGTTACTGAGATTATCGCAGAACTACTTGTACAAAGGGGCATATATACATTTCAGGAAGCAAAATCATTCTTTAGGCCAAGCTTAGACGAACTCCATAATCCTTTCCTTATGAAGGATATGGATAATGCTGTAAACAGAATTTTTGAAGCTGTAAACAAGAACCAGAAAATTCTTGTGTATGGTGATTATGACGTTGATGGAACCACTGCTGTCGCTCTGGTCTATACCTTTCTTAAAGAATGGGGTGTCGCAGATGATAATATAGATTTCTATATCCCCGACCGTTATCATGAGGGATACGGCATTTCCTATCAGGGTATTGACTTCGCTAAAAATGAAAACTTCTCTCTGGTAATTGCTCTTGATTGCGGTATTAAAGCTGTTGAAAAAATTAATTATGCCAATGAGGCCGGTGTCGACTTTATTATTTGTGACCATCATCGGCCCGGCGATGAAATCCCTGAGGCAATCGCAGTCCTTGATCCTAAAAGATTGGACTGCGATTATCCGTTTAAAGAGCTTTCCGGTTGTGGTGTGGGTTTCAAACTTATCCAGGCAATCGCACAGAAAAGTAATCTTCCCACGGATACCGTATATAAATACCTCGATCTGGTAACTGTTAGCATTGCTTCAGATATAGTGCCAATAACCGGCGAAAACAGAATATTGGCGGCTTTCGGACTAAAAATGCTTAATTCAAAACCCAGAGCCTGCTTTGAGTCTATCTTAAAATACGCTAATGTTACTAAAAAACCCTTTGATGGGAACCCTTCAAATGGTAGTATTTACGCACCCTTAAACGAGGAGTGCTACTTCTGTCGTGAATTGACAATTTCCGACCTTGTCTTTCTAATTGGACCCCGCATTAATGCAGCAGGTCGTATTGAAAGTGGTAAAAACGCTGTCAGGCTGTTAATAAGCGACACTGCAGATGATGCTGAAGTGCTTGCAAACCAAATTAATGAATTCAATACAACCCGTCGCGATCTTGATTTATCGACTACTGATGAGGCATTAGAAGATATTAAAAAGATTACCCGCCTTCAAAATTCAAAATCTACAGTCGTCTTTAATAAAGAATGGCACAAGGGAGTTATAGGGATTGTTGCTTCACGACTCATTGAAACATATTACCGTCCCACAATTGTTTTAACTCAGTCAAACGGTCTTATTACAGGTTCAGCAAGGTCTATCAAAGATTTCGATATTTATGACGCTCTTGACGAATGCAGCAATCTCCTTGAACACTTTGGGGGACATAAATATGCGGCAGGTCTATCAATGCGCCCCGAAAATCTGGATACATTTATTGATAGTTTTGAAAAGGTTGTTTCATCCAGAGTTACCGAAGAGATGATGACTCCCGAAGTTGAGATTGACCTTAAAATCACTCTGAAAGATATCGACAACAAGTTTTTGCGGATACTGAAGCAGTTTGCTCCTTTTGGACCGGGGAATCCAGTACCTGTTTTCCAAACCGATGGTGTAGTTGACAATGGCAATGCCCGATTGCTGAAAAACAAGCATTTGAAACTCACAATCGGTCATATGGAATATGCTTCTAATCCCATCCCCGCTATTGCATTTCAATTAGGAAATCATTTCGAAAATATCAGTCTTGGTCAGCCTTTTAATATCTGTTATCACATTGAGGAAAATGATTGGAATAATAAGAGAGAGATACAGATTAACATCAAGGACATCTACTACGATAGCGACAAACCTTTAAAGGATATTCCGGGGAAGGTTTATCAGGAGGCATAAGAAATTAACAGTAAACAGGCGGATGCAATTGCTTTGCTTAAAAGTTAATTATGGTTCTGATAACCAGGAAAATACCAAAAATCACCAACACCACTCCCACTGCATGATTTAATCCAATCAGAAACTTTGGTTTCAGGTACCTTTTCAGCTGATGGGCTACGAAAACTTTTAGCAAATCTGATGAAAATATTGTAATAAGAGTTCCGATAAAAAAGAGTTTTGTATCAAAAGTTCCGGCTCCATATCTTGCACTGACAGTAACCATAACCGACATCCAGAACAACCATACAAACGGGTTGGCAATATTCAGAAAGAAACCCTTAAAAATATAAGTTACAGGAGTAGGCTTTTTTATGGTTTCAACCACATTTTCAGGTGAAATATTTGCTTTCCTCAGATAAGTTATTACACCAAAAACCATTAGTATAATTCCACCAATTACTCCAAAGACAATTCCATTGCGTGAATTTCCCAGAATTTGGGTAGCTCCCACAAAACACAACCATACAAGGGCCAGGTCACTAAAAAAAATACCCGTTGCAAGGATTGCAGCTCTGTATAATCCCCTGTGAATACTTGTTTGAATAAGCGTAAATAGAGCCGGCCCCAGCATTATTGCCAGAGTCATACCTAATATCATACCTTCAAACAGGGGATACATAGACTATTCTACTTGTTCCTAAAGTTCTGATCTAAATACTCTTCCCATTTAGCGAGTTGCTCTTTCTTTATAACTCTTGGGAATTTATTTTGGCCCCCTTCTTTACCCATAATCTTCATATACTTGTAAAAAAGCTCTAAAGGCAGTAACTCAACTTTTACATCCTTTATTGCAGCAATTCTCTCAACCCTGTAATCGTCGTTAAGGAATTTTAAATTCTGATCAATTTGTTCTTTGATAGCTTGTGCATCAGCAGCCTTATAATTGTCGCTTATTCCAAGATACCATTTATGGGCGAACATGCTGTCATGCTTTATTCCTGTTACAGTAAATTCGGGAACTGATATATTCAGCTGCTCTTCGAGTAGTTGTACTGCCCGGTTCATATTTTCCTGCGAGAGGTGCTCACCACAAAGATTGAGGAAATGCTTAATCCTTCCGGTAATAACAATTTCCGACAAGTTTTTGGATGTGAACTTAATAGTGTCACCAATAAGGTATCGCCATGCACCTGCGCATGTAGTAAGCAGAAGTGCGTACTCTTTTCCTTCTTCAACCTGTTCAATGGTCAATGTTTCAGCTCCCGGAATTACATTCCCTTCATCATCAAAATTGTTGCTGTTGAAAGGTATGAACTCATAGAACAATCCATTATCGAGAACCAACTGCATCCCATTTACATTAGGACGATTCTGATATGCTACAAACCCTTCCGATGCAAGATAGGTTTCAATATAAGTTAAAGGTTTAGCCAGCAACTTCTCAAATGTCTTCTGGTATGGTGCAAAAGACACACCACCATGAACATAAATGGATAGATTTGGCCATATATCGTGAATGGTTTTTACGTTATAATAGGAAATTATTCGTTCCATCAATATCTGTAACCATGCCGGAACCCCTACTATTACTCCAATATCCCAGTCCTTAGCCTTTCTTACAATCTCTTCGAGTTTGGTATTCCATTCACGCTCTTTCGATATCCTGTTACCGGGTTTGTAGAAGTGCTGAAACCAGAATGGTATATTGCCGGTTGTAATCCCCGATAAGTCACCTTCATAATAAGTACCATTGAAAAGTAAATGGGTACTGCCACCAAGCATCAGAATACCCTTCTCAAAAAACTCAACCGGGAAATCGTACTTGGCAAGTGAAAAAATCTGCCTTATACTGGTTCTTTTTATAGCTCTTAACATATCGGATGTTACCGGTATGTATTTACTTGTCGCCTCACTGGTTCCGGAGCTAAGCGCAAAGTACTTAACCCTGCCCGGCCATGCAACAAAGCTTTCCCCCTGCAATGTTCTGTACCACCACTTCCGATGAATTGAATTGTAATCGAAAATTGGCACCCTCTTTTGAAAGTTTGCCACTATGTCCTTGGACTCCAGAATTTCGTCAAAGCCATACTCTTCACCAAGTGAAGTGTATTGCGCTTTACTTATTAATTTTCTGAGAGTGGTCTTTTGTTGTTTAGCCGGATTGTGCCTCTTAATTCTTTCAAATGGAATTTTCCCCGGTATCTCAATCGCACTTTTAATTATAGAACCTAATATCGGCATTTGTAAAAGATTAGCTTATAATACAGGCCGTAAAGTTAGTGCATTTTAAAATATTCTCTCATACTTGTAGTTCTTACTTAGTTTACATCTTCATTTTAATTATTAGATGTAGATTTGCATCTTTTTTATGAACGATAAACTACCCGGATACAGTAAGATTTGGAATATCTCGTTCCCAATTGTTTTAAGCCTTGTTGCCCAGAATGCCATTAATGTCACCGACACTGCTTTCCTGGGTCGTGTAGGCGAAATCGAACTGGGCGCTTCGGCTATTGCAGGACTGTTCTATATTTCAATATATATGCTGGGCTTTGGATTCAGCATTGGAGGACAAATATTAATTGCCCGCCGCAATGGAGAGAAAAACTATGGTGAAATAGGCAGAATTACCGATAATAGTTTCTACTTCCTTATGGGACTTGCGGTCATTTTATTCCTCATTATTTTCTTCTTTGCGCCTATTATGCTTAAGCCACTCATTGAGTCGCCACAGATTTACCAGGCTAGTGTCGATTTTCTCAAATACAGAATCTTTGGTTTGTTCTTCGCCTTTGGAGTTGTATTGTTAAGATCTTTTTACATTGGAACTACCCATACAAGGATTCTTACTGTTGCTTCAATCATTATGGCAGGGTCGAATATAATTCTCGACTATGGACTAATCTTCGGACATTTGGGATTGCCTCAAATGGGACTAAAAGGAGCAGCTTTAGCTTCATCAATATCTGAGTGCATTGCAGCTGTTTTTTACTTTATTTATACGTTCAGGAAGGTTGACCGCAACAAGTACAATCTATTCCGCTTCGGACCTGTAGACTGGACGATTATTAGAAAAACATTCAGCATTTCTGTTTTCATAATGATGCAGACTTTCCTATCACTCATCGGATGGTTCATTTTCTTTATGATAATTGAAAAAACAGGCGAAAGAGATCTGGCAGTTTCAAATATTGTTCGTAGTATCTATATCGTGATCATGATACCTGTATTTGCTTTTGGTTCAACTACCAACAGCTTAGTCAGTAACATGATAGGTGCAGGGAATTCAGGACATGTACTTTCTGTGGTCAAAAAAATATCACTCCTTAATTTTCTCATAATTCTTAGTTTTACGGCAGTATTCGCTCTGATTCCACATCTCGTAGTCTCTGTTTATACAACAGATCCATCGCTTATAGCCGACACCGTACCTGTCTTGTATGTTGTGATGGGTGCTTTAACCCTTTTCTCCTTTTCAAGCATACTGTTTAATGCAGTTTCGGGGACAGCCCGTACCGAAGTCGCTCTGATAATCGAAGTTATAACTATAGGTATTTATCTACTTACCGCTTATATTCTGGCAGTTTCCTTTAATATGCCACTATACATCGTATGGACGTCAGAATTTGTTTACTTCCTCATTATCGGGGGTTTATCATATGCTTATATGAAATCGGGACACTGGAAAAAAGTTAAAAATGCCGTATCTTAATTTCTTTATATTTGCATTATGGCAAAACTGTCAGTTGTAATTATAACCTTAAATGAGGAGAGGAACATTGAACGGTGCCTTAAATCAGTTGAGGATTTAACAGATGATATTGTAGTAGTGGACAGTGGTTCTACTGATCTCACCCCTTCCATCTGTAAGTCATACGGAGCAAGATTTTATGTTCATGAATGGCTTGGGTACGCTGAAACTAAAAATTATGCCAATAGTCTGGCCCTTAATCCTATTATTCTTTCTCTTGATGCTGACGAGGCTTTGTCACCTGAACTGAAAAGAAGTATTGCCGAAGTGTTGAACAATCAGAAAGCTGCCGCCTATAGTGTTAACAGACTTACAAATTATTGCGGTAAATGGATTAAGCATGGGGGGTGGTATCCTGATCGCAAAATCAGACTCTTTAACCGTGATACAGGTCAATGGACCGGTGCTCTCATTCATGAGGCTATTAAGCTTAATAATGGCACACCTGTGATTCATCTCGAAGGCGATTTATTACATTATTCATACCATTCAGTAGCAGACCACATTAAACAGGCTAACCATTTTACTGATCTGACAGCACAAAAAGCTTTTATAGAGAACAAAAGAAGCTCTGCGCTGACGATAATCTTTAGCCCGATAGCCAAGTTTTGCCGTGATTATTTTCTTAAAGCGGGTTTTCTTGATGGTTTGTACGGTTTCATAATTTGCCGTATATCTGCTTTCGCGACATTCCTCAAATATGTAAAACTCCGGCAACTTAACCGCTATTCCAAAGGTAAGGATAAATGAACCCCAAGCATATTCTTATAAGCCGCACCGACAGTATTGGTGATGTTGTACTTACTCTCCCTCTTGCAGGTTTGCTGCGAAAGAAATTCCCTAACAGCAAAATCAGCTTTCTGGGAATGCCTTATACCGAAGAAATTATTAAGTCATGTGTGCATATCGACCAATTCTATGACTGGAGTAAAATTAAAGTATTGGAGGAACAGGATTCTGTAAAAGCATTCAAAGCAATGGACGTTGATACCATTATCCACGTTTTTCCAAGGAAAGAAATTGTTAAGCTGGCTGATAAAGCAGGAATCCCAAACAGATTAGGTACTACAGGTCGCACATACAACTGGTTAAACTGCAACATGCTTGTCCCTTTATCCAGACGTAACTCCACTCTTCACGAAGCACAGTTAAACATAAGACTTGCTAAGAGAATACATGGATATGAGGTGCCCCCGATTAATGACATCTCACAGTTATATGGATTTAACGTAAACATATCACCTGAAGATCCCCTTCATGGTTACTTCAGTACTGATTTCTATAATATAATACTTCATCCAAGGTCAAAAGGAAGTGCCCGTGAATGGGGATTGACAAACTATGCAGGATTGGCGGCAAGGTTATTGAAAAACAAACCACAATCAGGAAGCTTCTTGGAAGGTAAACCTTGCAGAGTCTTCATCACAGGGACTACCGACGAAGGTGAAATGTTAAGAAATGAAGGCTTCTTTGAAAATGCCGGAGAAGTTATTGATGTAACCGGCAAATTCAACCTTCATCAATTCATCAGGTTTATTTCTCTTGCCGATGCAATAGTTGCAGGATCAACCGGTCCGCTTCATATAGCAGCTGCCTTAGGAAGAACCGCCATTGGATTATATCCTCCAATTAAACCTATGCACCCCGGCAGATGGGCCCCAATAGGTGAAAATGCAGCATGGCTTGTTGCCAATAAAGAATGCAATGATTGCAGAAAAACAGGAAATTGTACTTGTATGCAATTAATAACTATCGACCAGGTACAACAAAAACTGAACGAAATGCTTTTATCTGATACAACATCAATATATTAACTGGGTAAATTTTGCTGAATGAAATCAACCGGTAAAGAATGGTTCGTTATTATAAATCCAAATGCAGGCAGGCGTAAGGGCGAAAAGGATTGGAATGAGATATCAAAATTACTTACTGAAGCCGGTCTGGAGTATACATGTGTTTTCACTGATGCACCAAATCATGCGGTCAAACTATCAAGAAAATATATAGAAGCCGGATTCCGTAAAATTATAGTTGTCGGTGGTGACGGCACATTAAATGAGGTAATTAATGGAATATTCACCCAACGAAAATATGCACCCGATGAAATTATAATTGCTATGATTCCTGTAGGGACAGGAAATGATTGGGGACGATCATATAGTATTCCCTATGATTACAAAGCAGCTATAAGTGTAATTGTGAGAGAAAAAACTGTGAGACAGGATGTGGGAAGAGTGAACTATACTTCTGGCGACAGACAGCATACAAGGCATTTCATCAATATGGCAGGTATTGGTTTTGATGCAGAAGTAGCTAATAAGACCAATAAACAAAAACGTGAGGGCAAAGGCGGTCCTTTATCATACCTGGTTAATATTTTTACCAGCCTTATGCAATTTAAACCTGTTCATACCAACTT
This sequence comes from uncultured Lentimicrobium sp., assembly GCA_964547915.1. Taxonomy (GTDB): domain Bacteria; phylum Bacteroidota; class Bacteroidia; order Bacteroidales; family Lentimicrobiaceae; genus Lentimicrobium. Next base: position 21,068 of record CAZJPP010000021.1, on the reverse strand, counting down.
CCTCATTGACAATAAACCTGTTAATGAAAACATATTTAGCGCAAGTATTGCTATTTGTCAGTTTAATGGTGGTGGAATGAAACAGGCCCCTAATGCAATCCCCGATGATGGTCTGTTTGATATAACAATCATTACAAAAGTAAGCAGGACAACCGTCTTAAGGAATGTGATAAAACTTTATGATGGATCATTCATCAAACTTCAACAAGTTAAGCAGTTCAGAGGCCAGGTGGTGAAAATTGATTCGGAACCGGCTCTATTACTTGAAACCGACGGCGAATCATTGGGGTATACTCCAATGACATTCGAAATTTTACCCCGTGCTGTTACTGTTGTTACAGGAAATAAAGAATAATTCTTTCAGAACTGTTAATGAAATAGCTGAAAGTATTATTGTTGTATAGAAAGCACTTAGAATAAAGCTCAAATAATTTATGGCCGGGATTTATATTCATATACCATATTGTCGTCAAAAATGCAATTACTGTAACTTTTTCTCTGTGGTATCCACAAAGAGCGTTCCCGGTATGATGAATGCTATTTGTAATGAAATAAATATCAGGAGCAAAGATAACAGTCAAATCATTGAAACTATTTATCTTGGTGGTGGAACGCCATCACTTATCGATCACGATCTTTTAAACGATTTGCTGAAAAAAGTCTTTGAAAGCTACAGTGTGTCGAGTGATGCTGAAATCACTCTGGAAGCCAATCCCGATGATATAACTCCTGAATCCCTCCTTTTTTGGCGAAAATTGGGAATTAACAGATTAAGTATCGGTATACAGTCATTCCGACAGGAAGATTTAGACTACCTTAACAGGATTCATTCAGCCCAAACAGCTTTTAATTGTGTAAAAACAGCCAGGCAATATGGATTTCCCGACTTAACCATCGACCTGATATATGGTATTCCCACATTAAATGACAATCATTGGGTTGAGAACTTAAAAATCTTTGCCGGTCTTGAGATTCCACATTTGTCGGCTTATGCTTTGACAGTCGAACCCAAAACACCACTCCATCAATTGATTGAGAAAGGGAAACTTAAACCTGTCGATGAATACCAATCGTCAGCCCAATTCGAAATATTGATGGATTTTATGAAGAAAGCCGGATATTTACATTACGAGATATCCAATTTCTGCCTGCCCGGTCATTTCGCACGGCATAATCTGTCTTACTGGAAAGGAATCCCTTACACCGGCTTTGGTCCGTCAGCACACTCCTTTGATGGTTCTACCAGATCATGGAATGTATCATCTGTCAACGAATACCTTAAGAGTATAGCAGAGAATCAATTACCTCAGGAAAGTGAAGTACTGAGTACAAACGACAAGTACAATGAATATGTAATGACCGGATTGCGTACCATGTGGGGATGTAAGCTTTCTGAAATTGAACAAAAATTCGGAAAATCGTATACCGATTACTTCGTTTCCCGGACAGAAAAATGGATATCTGCAAAGCTTATGTCAACTACCGACCTCCAATTCACCCTCACCGATAAAGGGAAACTTCAGGCTGACGGAATAGCTGCCGATTTATTTATGGTTGACCAGGACGTAAAATCACTTTAACAGTCACCGGTTGATGGTCAGTCTCTCTAAAACCTGTAGGGATGGTTTTCACTTCCACAAGCCTGATGTTGGGTGATAAAACAAAGAAATCAATCAGAGTTGATTTAGTAATACCTTCTTTATAAGGAGTACGCACATCACGGTTAGTAGTGTGTTCAGGATCAAAAGCATATACCCAGTCCAAAGGTATGAAGTCATCGGGAATTCCATGTTCTATTAACCGTGGATTATAGTGTGGAAGCACTTTTGCTGTGTCAAAGTGTGGAGGATTCTGGTTCCAGTCTCCCCCAATAATAACATAGTTACCTTTTCGGTATTCTTCAATAATTAATTCTTTCAATGTATTAAGTTCCTTCTCCCTAAGTTCTGTTGCATCGTCAAATGCTGAGTTGTGGGTATTTATGACAACAAGTTCCTTCCCGGTTTTTGTCATATACCGTTGCTCTACAAAACATCGTTTTAATTGAAACAACCTCATTGGCCATTCGTATGAAGACTCAAACGAAATCCTTTTTGAAGAAAGGGGGACTAACTTACTGTAAATTGAAAGTCCTGCCCTTACTTTTCCCATAGGTTCAATTAAAGGAATTGGCACCCACGCCACATAGTTCAATCCAAAACTTCCTGTAAAACCCGGTAATACTGAATCAATGGCTCTTAATTGATTATCGTACCAACTTCTTTTTGCAACTGAATCTATTTCCTGCAACATTATGAAATCAGCATCTTTGAAAGTACTGATCCTGTTGAGTGCTTCTTGCCTGTATTGCAAATACAACTCTTTGGTTGGTCTAACCATCTTACCACCTTCATAAAAGAAGTCCATTTCTTCACCAAGACCGAAATAACCGATATTCCAGGTAACCAGCGAAAGACTATCGCCAATCACCGACGACTTTCCTTCTCCTGTTTGCAAATCGGTAATAACAGGGGGATTGAACTCTCTGAGTGTAAACCAGCTAAGAATTCCCGCCAACACAAGTACCAATAAGAGGAGCAAAAACAATACTCTCTTAATCAGATTCCTGACCATTATGATATATTAGGATTCGTTACTTATTCCAGAATGCCGATGTAAAAAGAATCAAAACAGTAAACAATTCAAGACGCCCGAGTAACATTGTAAAAGATAATATCCATTTCCCGAGTGTCGGCACATCACCAAAATTCAATGCAGGTCCAACGGTTCCAAAACCAGGCCCGATATTCCCAAGTGTAGTTGCTACTGCACCTATAGAGGAATTGAAATCCAGCCCTAGCATCGACATGATTAATGACCCAAAAATAAATATAAAAATATATAAAAGGAAAAAAGCAAGAACATTAAAAATAACCGGTTGGGGGATTGAGCGGCCATTCAGTCGGACCGGGATAAGAGCCATTGGATGAACCATCCTCTTCAGTTCCAATTTACTATTCTTAAATAGCACAACAAGCCTGATGACTTTCATTCCACCCCCGGTTGACCCGGCACATCCGCCGATAAACATCAATAGTAAAATTACTATCCATGTGTATTGTGGCCACAGAAGATAATCTGAACTGACGAATCCTGTCGTGGTTATTATTGAAACAACAGTAAATAAAGAATCCCTTATATTATGCTCGATGCCTGAATCCCTGAATGTAAAAAGCGCTACTGCCAGGATAATAGTTGCGGTGAGAATAATGAGTACATAGTTCTTCAACTCTTCATCAGAAAGCACCTGTTTGAATTTTCGTTTTAAGGCCATGAAGTGCAATGAAAAGTTAATTCCGGCAATAAACATGAAAAATATCAGCACATATTGTATATAAGGGGAGAAGCTTGCAACTGAATCATTCTTAGTACCAAATCCACCGGTTGCTAAAGTAGCAAACGCATAACATAGAGAATCATAAAGATTCATACCTCCAAACATCAAAAAGACAGTGCAAAGTATAGTCAACGCAACGTAGATTACCCAAAGATTTTTAGCTGTCTGCGTTATACGAGGCGTCAGCTTATCAGGTGTTACTCCGGGCACTTCAGCTATAAACAACTGCATTCCGCCAATACCGAGTATGGGAAGAACTGCAAGTGATAGTACAATAATACCCATACCCCCAATCCAGTGAGTTAGAGCTCTCCAGAAAAGAATACCCTTCGGAATATCCTCAATATAAGTGAATACTGTTGCACCCGTTGTGGTAAATCCTGACATAGTTTCAAAAAACGCACTGGCATATGAGCTTGTTATCCCTCCAAGTACATACGGCAAGGCTCCAAACAACGATATGCAAATCCATGTGAAAGTCACAATAATATATCCTTCGCGTTTACCAATGCTATTAGGATTAAGCTTATCGTTGGTGAAGTATAATACAGCTCCAGTTGAAAGTGTGAACATCCCCGTAATCAGCAAAGGCAAGAAGTCGTGCTTAGGATCGAATAAAACCAGGTTTTTATAGAATTCAGGATCATAAATTACCGAGGGAATCAGACTCAGAAGCATAAATAATCCTTCAATTGCCAACAATACACCCAGAACTTTCTTTATTGCCGATCCATTTAAATAGCGTATAGTGCTCATAGTGAATACTAGCTTACACGAATAAATCCTGCACCTTCCCTATCGCAGAAGGTAATGAAAATACAATCACATAGTCACCTTCTTTAATCTGCAGATTTCCAACAGCAATATAACTTTGATTTCCTCTTACTACTCCCCCTATAATGCAATCGCGTGGAATATCAAGATCCCTGATAAGCTTTTTGGTTGCGGGTGCTCCCAGCTTTACCATAAATTCGAGAACCTCTGCTTCAACACCACTCAATACTCTTGTCGAACGCACATCAGCATTCATTGTAAATCCTACTATATAAGAAGCTGTGATCAGTTTCTTATTGATCACCGTTTCAATTCCAATACTTTGCGAAATGCTAATATAGTCAATGTTTTCAACAAGCGGTATTACTTTCTTAACGCCAAAACGCTGCGCCAGAAGGCAGGTAAGTATATTGGTCTCATAATCATTGGTAACTGCAATAAAAGCATCCATGTTGCGTATGCCCTCATCTTCCAGTAAATCCTGGTCTCTTGCATCAGCATTGATTATAAGAGTTCTCTCAAGTTCATCAATCAGATTGAAAGCTCTTTCCTTATCAATCTCAATGAGCTTCACATTCATCTCTTTCTCAAGCAACTGTGCAGTCTTCTGTCCGATTCTTCCGCCACCAACTATCATCACATTCCTTATATCAACCGGTTCTTTTCCGGCCAAACCGAGCAGCATATCAATGGCACCCGACTTGGTTATCACATATGCCAGGTCACCCAGCTTAAATGAATCATCACCTTTAGGTATGATAGTCTTATTGTTGCGATGAATAGCTACTGCTCTGAAATCAAGTCGTGGGTTCTCGGTAGCAATCTGATTAAGGGTTTTATTCAGCACCTTAGCCTTCTCATCAAGCTTGAACAGTAACATCGACATCTTATTATCAGTGAAGTCGAATATTTCAGTTGCTGCAGGCTGTTTAATGAGTTTCACAATTTCCTTTGATGCAATCCTCTCAGGGCAAACCATTGAATCGATGCCCAGCGATCTCATTAACTCACGGTTCTCGTTAGTCAGGTATTCAACATTATTTATACGCGCAATAGTTCTTCTGGCTCCCAGTTTTTTACCGATGGCACAGGTTGTTATATTAATTTTTTCATCGTGAACAACCGAAATCAACAGGTCAGCTTTGCGAATATTAGCTTGCTCAAGCACTTGTATTGAAGCGGAATCACCCGTAATAGTCAACAAATCAGTATGAGCTTCAATAAGCTTAAGCAACTCCTGATGCGGATCGACTATCGTAATGTTGTGATTCTCTCCTGAAAGCATCTTGGCCAGATGGAAGCCAACTTCACCGTCACCGGCAATAATTATATTCATAATTCCCTCCTTGGAATTTAGCATGCAAAAGTAATACAATTTCAGGCATTTTATCCTTCTCTTAACTAAGCACAAATGGTTAACTTTGTGCCTCAAATTCCAAATCATGTCACCGGGCATCGGATTGTTATTAAGTAAGATTGATTATCCCAGTGATCTGAGGCAACTCAAGCCTGAGCAGCTTCCTGCCTTATGTCACGAAATCAGGCAATTCATAATTGAGGTTATATCTTCAAACCCCGGTCACCTCGGTGCAAGTCTGGGTGCTGTTGAATTGGCTGTTGCTATCCACTATGTCTTTAACACTCCTGATGATAAGCTTATTTGGGACGTCGGTCATCAGGCCTATGCCCACAAGATCCTTACCGGCCGTAAACAAGCATTTTATGATATCCGAAAAAAGGATGGAATAAGTGGCTTCCCCAAGATGAGTGAAAGTGAATTCGATACTTTCGGAACAGGGCACTCTTCAACATCGATATCAGCAGCCCTTGGAATGGCAATGGCCGCAAAGCTTTCCAATAATCCTCACAGGCAGCATATTGCTGTAATAGGCGATGGTGCACTAACCGGCGGACAGGCAATGGAAGCTCTGAATAACGCCGGAGTCTCGGGTACTAATCTTCTGGTTATATTCAACGACAATGGCATTTCAATCGACAAAAGCGTTGGTGCTCTGAAAGAATATTTTATTGATATTGTAACCTCGCGTACCTACAAGAAAATTAAGGACAGGATTTGGTTGTTGATGGGCGGTAATACAAAATATGGAGCCAATTCACGACAGGTAGTCAAACAGCTTTCACATGTTGTAAAGTCAACCCTATTTAAAAATTGCAACCTTTTTGAAGCGTTTAATTTCCGCTATCTGGGACCGGTTGATGGCCACGATGTTATAAAGCTCGTACGCTTATTGCAGGATCTGAAGGATGTTCCCGGCCCAAAGCTGCTGCATACTATCACTGTCAAAGGTAAAGGGTTTGAAAAAGCTGAACAGCAGCAGATTCTGTTCCATGCTCCCGGGATGTTTGATAAAAACACCGGTGAAATCCTGCATAAAGCTGGCGAAAAAAAACCATCACGTTACCAGGATGTGTTCGGAGCTACCATACTTGAGCTTGCACGTGACAATGAAAAAATTATTGGCATCACACCTGCTATGCCAACAGGATGTTCCCTCAATCTTATTATGAAGGAGATGCCTGAAAGAACATTTGATGTCGGGATTGCTGAGCAGCATGCAGTTACATTCGCTGCAGGACTGGCCGCCGAAGGTATGATTCCGTTCTGCAACATCTATTCGTCATTTATGCAAAGGTCATACGATCAGTTAATTCATGATGTCGCCTTACAGCAATTGCCCGTAATTTTTTGCCTCGACAGGGCAGGATTAGTAGGAGAAGACGGTCCAACGCATCATGGTGCATACGATCTTGCATATCTGAATGCAATTCCGGGACTTACTATTGCTGCTCCAATGAATGGGTACGATTTGCGTAATATGATGTTTACAGCTCAGCTTCCCGGTAATGGCCCTTATGTTATCCGTTATCCAAGAGGAAATTGTGCGTATTCCGACTGGCAGAGACCTTTCATTGAAATCAGGAAAGGTAAGGGTCGTCGGGTTTCTGATGGAAAAAATATAGCTATCCTAAGCCTTGGACATCCGGGAAACTTTGTAAAAGAAGCCGTTCTCAAACTAAAAGAAGAAGATATTTATCCGGCTCATTTTGATATGATGTTCCTAAAGCCCATCGACACCGAAATTCTATCAGAAGTCTTTGCAGAATATAAAAAAGTAATCACTGTGGAGGATGGCTCTGTTAAAGGTGGTTTAGGAAGTACAGTCCTTGAATATATGGCCGGACATAATATCTCCTGTCCTGTTAAAATCTTAGGTATTCCTGACGACTATATACCTCATGGCACCGCTGAGCAGTTGCATCACTTATGCGGCTTTGATGCTGAAGGAATAATTAAGGCAGTAAAAGAACTCTTGTCGAATGACTAGGGATTAGATTTCTTATTTTATTTCATTAATTAGTTACCAAACCTGTACCCTATTCCTGACTCTGTTATAAGTAGAGTTGGTTTGGCAGGATTAATTTCTACTTTTTTACGCAATTGTGCTATAAACACCCGTAAGTATTGGGTTTGATCTGTATAACCATGCCCCCAGATTTCGTTAAGTATAAAATGATGAGTAAGTACCCGGCCTTCATTGCGGGCCAGCAATGCCAAAAGGGCGAATTCTGTTGAAGTAAGTTTAAGCAACTCTCCATTTTTTCGTACTATATGGCTCATAAGGTCAATAGTAAGATTTCCGGCTTCAATGAGCCTGGTTTCGTCATTATTTTCAGACTGTCTGATAGAAGACCTTATACGAGCAAGTAATTCACCACTGCGGAAAGGTTTGGAGAGGTAATCGTTAGCACCATTGTCTAGAGCCCTGACGATTTCGGCCTCTGTGTCGCGAACCGATAATATTATTATAGGTCTGGTGTACCATTCTCGCAGCTTTACAAGGATCTCTTGTCCATCAATATCAGGAAGTCCGAGATCAAGTATAATAAGAGCAGGATTACTGGTGGCTGCTTCCACAAGACCGGTTTTACCCCTGTCACTATTGATGATGCGATAACCATTGGCCGTAAGAGTAATCTCCAACAGTCTCCTTATCTGAAGTTCATCGTCAATTACTAATATTGTATTTTCAGTATTCATAGGTTAAACATTTATGTTATAAACCTGTGTGAGAGGTGATGGAATCCGGATGTTAAATCTTGCTCCTCCATTTTCATTATTGGATGCTGTTATTGTACCTTGGTGAGCCTCCACAAATCCCTTTACAATTGAAAGTCCTAGTCCGAGACCACCAGAACTTGTTTCGTCAATTCTGTAAAACTTATCAAATAAATGCTCTATTTTATCTGTCGGAAAGCCCGGACCATTATCAGCTATCTCCATCAGAAGAAAATTATCGGCATGTTCCACCTTGATGGATATCAAGGTTCCTGAGGGAGCATGATATGTAGCATTGAACAACAGGTTATACAATATTTGTTCCATTAAGCCGAAATCAATCCATACCGGTGGCATATCATCTGGTACTTTTATTAATACTATAAAACCACGCAACTCCTCTTCAAGATCTTTGAGCACTTTATTTATCATATCATTAATATCGTGCCAGTCAGGCTTAGGCGATATTCTTCCGGTTTCAAGGCGCGACATACTAAGGAGATTTTCAATTAGTCTATTGAGCCTAAGTGAAGCGGTGAAGATTTCATGTGTGAGTTCCTTTTCAACTTGCGGAGGATAATCGTTTGTAAGGAGGTTTTCAGAAGCACCCATAATTGTGGATACAGGAATCCTTAGTTCATGAGAAATGGAGTTAAAAATTGTCTTATAGAGTTTATCCGATTCGTTAGCTTTGTTGGCCATCTCAGTTTTTTGTCTAAGGCGGATTGTAAGAATCCCATTAAGCAATGCAATCATAAAAAAAAGCCCAAAGAGGAGAATATCTTCTGGTTTTTCAATATGAAAAGTGAAATGTGGCGGAATGAAAAAAAAGTTCCATACTAATGCACTGAGCGTAGTTGCAATCAGCACCTGAACAATCCTCATAAACGTTGCCAATATAGATACTGTAAACAGTAATATGTATGGCACCAGTCTGTAGTTTTCACTATTTATCAGTAGGGAACTTAGAACAGCCACTAATAACACCATCAGGAAAGCAATAATATTGTGGTATTTCCTGTTACCTACAATCGAAAACATTTTTTGCTTTAAACCAAACATTCTAAATCAGGATTATAAAACAGATATATTACAAATTTAATAAAATCAGAAATTTATCAAGCATCATTCAATTATGTGTAGTTTCTTAATTATGAGCAGATTATTGACTTGATTTATCGTGAATTATACTTCACCTATGTTATTATCTCTTTAAGCTTAGGAACTTTACTATAAGCCAGTGGAATATTAAGTGGTATATGTTCAGTGATAATTTGGTTTGATTCCAGTCCATATGCTTTTATATCGCTAAGTCCCAGTCTCTTTAATTTATAATAAATATTCAGAGCCAGCCTGTCGAAAATTGGGAGATTACTGTTAAAAGGAGCACTTCGTTCAATCTTAACAAAGGTGAATGGCGATTTAACATTGTACTTTCTGAGAGATGGATTGCTGCTTAACGGATCAAGTTTTCCTTCGACAGCAAGAATATTCAATAATTCCTCGAAATAATCATTTATACGTTGCGATACCCTGAATCCAAGATAGAAGTCAATCCGGGTTACCTTGTTTTTGTATAGGTCAGTTACCTTGTAATTCATTGTATGTGGCTCATCTACAATATCAACATGTAAAAACCAATAGTGGTCGGCTCGTTTTGGTGGATTCCGCCTTATAATGGAGTGCAGTGTTTTGTCCTCAATGTCAGTTATTAGATCGGCATGCGTTATATAAACAATATTCTGACTCAACTTTGGAATAGTATTGTCATCACTCATTTCATAAAGTATTGGCAAATATTCATGAAGATTCCTAAAGGTAATGAACCTGTTTCTTACTTTACGACCTGCATACATATTAAGCATCACAATAGATAAAAATGAACCAAGTGTAATGGAGAACCAGCCTCCATGAGAGAACTTGTGCAGGTTTGATATAAGAAAAGCCCCTTCGATGGAAAAATAAATGACTCCGAAGAGTATTATTAGTATTAACGGTTGCTTACGCATCCTAAGGTATGCCATCACCAGTATAGAGGTGGCCAGCATTGTGATTGTGATAGCGAGTCCATAAGCAGCTTCAAGTGCAGATGATGTTTTGAAGAATAAAATCACCATTGTGCATAACATGAATAAGCCCATGCATATAACCGGTACGTAAATCTGACCTTTCAACTGTGAAGGGTACTTAATTCTTACCCTGGGCCAAAAATTGAGTGATATCGCTTCACTTATGAGAGTGTAAGACCCTGAAATGAGTGCCTGGCTCGCGATTATTGCTGCGAGTGTTGCAAGTATTAGTCCAAAAGGTAGTATAATTGGAGGCATAATGCTGTAGAAAGGATTATGCCCTGTAACAGCAGCCTCGTGGGCAATAATCCAGGCACCTTGCCCCAGATAGTTAAATATTAGCATTAACTTTACAAAGATCCAACTTACTCTTATGTTCCGTATCCCACAATGACCAAGGTCGGCATATAAAGCTTCAGCACCGGTTGTACATAAAAATACAGCCCCCAACAAAATGAAACCCTGTGGATGATTTACAAGCAGTTTGTAAGCATAAATGGGATTGAATGCATTTAATACAACCGGATATCGAATTATATAAACTAATCCCAATAATCCTATAGTAGAGAACCAGAGTAGCATAATTGGCCCAAAAGACTTGCCTAAAAATGCAGTACCGAATTGTTGTATAAAGAAAAGTATAGCAATAATGAAAATCGCAATAGGCAGAACGGGAATTTCGAGACTAATATACCTAAGTCCCTCCACTGCCGAAAGTACGGTAATGGAAGGTGTAATGACTCCATCTGCCAGCATAGCACTACCTCCTATAATGGCAAAAATAAATAGCCATTCTCTTCTTTTCCTCAGTAGTGCAAACAAAGAAAAAATGCCTCCCTCACCATGGTTGTCAGCTTTTAATGTTATGACAATGTACTTGATGGTTGTCTGTAATGTGAGTGTCCAGATTACGCACGACAGGAATCCAATTGTATATTCTTCATTCACAGACGAGGACCAGTCAATAAATGCTTTCATGACATATAGTGGGGAGGTTCCTATATCACCAAAAACAATCCCGAGTGAAATTATGATTCCACTGATACTTAATGGGTTTGTGTGGCTATCATGTTGGTTTGTCATCGCATCAAAAATAGAGTTCCGTAATGCAAATGAACAAGTGATTTTATAATGATTTTAGAAGGAAATAGATGTTTAGCATAAAGATTTTATAAAGTTGGAATTTATCCATTTTGTAGGTATGAGTAAATACAATATCTTATTTATTGTCTTCACTGTACTTTTCCTTATAAGTCTTGCTATTAAACTTAAACTTATTTACATTTGAAGAATCCTCAAGCCAGTTTTAAGGAAGATTGAGGCTGACAATCCGAAGTTGTCAATTTATATCAATGGCCTTCCAAATGGAATCTACAGTCTAAGGATTTCGAGTAAGGACCATGTTGAAGTGCATAGGTTTATTAAGAATTGAACTTTGATTCCAATACTCGTGTAAATAGAACAATAGCTTACATCTCTTTGCGTTTATTAATCCGTAAATAGCCGATTAATGCGTCAAATATTTAAGAGGAACCTAACAAAAATAATTGTCTGGCTATCAGTTGTTGCAGTGATAACCTCTGCCTGCTTTATCATTGTTGGATATTTTAGTGCCGACAAAATAAAAAGCCTTATTACAACTGAACTCAACAAGCATCTTCTCGTTGAAACCAATGTAAGTACTATTGATATAAGTATGTTCAGGTCGTTCCCTAACGCTTCTGTTGTACTTAGTGGTGTTACAATGAAACCTCCTGCTAATTTGCCAAATGCTCCGGGTTTAATTTCCGCCAAAAGAATTGACCTTAACTTTAACCTGATAAATCTTTTAACAGGCAACTACAAAATTCGGAGCGTCAATATAGAAAATGCCAAACTAAATCTCTATACTGACATCAACGGTGAAAATAATTATCGCGTATGGAAGAGTGTTTCGAAAGACCATCCAGGTGCTGTAAATTTTGATTTTCACCGAATTACACTCAAATCTTCTGTCTTATCCTATTTTGATTCTTCAAGAGATAACCATGTCATTGTTAAAATAAATAACTCAGCTATCAAAGGCTCGTTATTGTCAGAACAAATCAAATTAAAATTCAAAGGTGATGTTTATTGTCAGCAGCTCATAATAGGAAAGCAAAATATCTTACCTCCTGCCAGTGCCGGCATTGAAACAACTGTTAACATAAACAGGACACTAGAGCTGCTTGATTTTCAGGAAGCTTTTCTGAAATATGCCGATGTCCCTGTTGAATTTAAGGGTAAATATTTTTATGGTGACAGGCCTGTCATCGACTTGATGATCACATCACTCAAGGCAGAAACGTCACAAATCAATTCACTGCTTCCTCCTTCAGTTCAGAAAAAGATTTCTGAATTTAGTCCTACAGGAAAATTAAGCCTCAAAGGATCACTTAAAGGTCAGGCTAACGACTGGCGTAACATAAGGACATCCTTATCATTCGTTCTCTCTGACGGGGCTATATCCTATAAGGCTAAACCCATTGAAATTAAATCACTTGATGCCGGCGGCACTTTCTATTATGGAGGTGCACCTGACACAGAAATGCTAAATGTGAACTATTTCAGCGGAAGCCTTAAAACAGGCAAATTACAAGGAAAAATCACAACCCGAAGATTCAGAAATCCATTGGTTACACTGGCGCTGAAATTAAATGCAAACCTTACTGAACTGTCTCCAATCATTCAAAATTCCGATTTTACAGAGTTTAATGGTAATATCACTGCCGACATCAGCCTTGAGGATTACGACATAAACAACAAAGCTCAGTCTATGAGAATCAGTGGCGACGTTAATTTCACCAATGCTGAATTTCTGTATAAAATGAACCGGATTACCAACCTCAACGGTGGACTAAGTTTGAGGAACCAGAGAATCTTATGTGACGGAATTACAGGCACTATTGGCGAATCGGATTTTGAAGCCAACGGATATCTTGATGGACTAACAACAATCACTGCGAATAAGAGTCAACCGGTTTATGCTTCACTTAACCTTAATTCCGACAAGCTCATACTTGAAAATATTCTGGCACTCGTTAAAAATAAACCGGGCAATAATACAACTTCTACTTTGTTTCCCCCGGATATTTCCTTTGATATCTCGTTAAATGTAGGTTCCCTTACTCACAAAAGCTTAAAGACACAAAATATCATTGGAAGGTTTCAGTTAAACCAGAATGTACTTCGGGGAACTGATATTTCAATCTCAGCATTTGGAGGCAAAATAACAGCTAACGGGATAATTAACGGAAGGTACGGTAACAAAGCACGTATCATAACCACTGCCACTTTGAAGGATGTCGACATTAATCAGCTGTTTTATCAGTTTAATGATTTTGGTCAAAAAGGAATTGTGAGTAATAACCTCAAAGGAACGGCAAATGCTAAAGTAGATTTTGCCACTAATTTAAAACCTGACTACACTGTAGATGTAAAAAGTGTTGAAGCGATAGCTAATATTGAAATACGGAATGGAGAACTTAATGAATTTCAGCCGCTGCAAGCGTTATCCCGGTTTCTTGACGCCTCCCAACTAAAGAACGTTAAATTCGCCACACTAAAAAATCAGATTGAGATTATGCACGAAACCGTCGTAATTCCAAGTATGGAAATAAATTCTTCAGTGCTTAATCTTGAAGGTTACGGAACACACACTTTTGGGAATAACATCGACTACCATGCAAATATGCTCCTGTCAGATATCATTAAATCGGGCAAAAAGAAGAAAATCACTTCAGATGAATATATTGTTGATGATGGATTAGGGAAACCACGTCTTTTCTTGAAGTTTTCAGGACCTATCAGTGATCCCGTTGTTCAATACGACACAAAGGCTGTTAAGAAAAAAATTACCGATGATTTCAGGAATGAAAGGCAGGTTCTGAAAAAAACTTTACAACAGGAGTTTGGTGGTAAAAAGCAGTCCCCACAGACAACAGTCAGTAAAAAGACGAATAATGAACAACCGGCTTTTAGCATAGAATGGGATGAAACAAAATAACAACCTATATTTGTATAAACTTCTCTCTTCCCACAAGAATGAATATAAGAGCACTATTCAAATCAAAAACCTCCGATATCTACAAACAAAAGAAAGCATGGAAACGATTGCTGTTTTTTATCGCGCTTGTGATTGTTGGAGTCACTTTATGGTATACTAACTCATTGGTCAGGAAGATTGCACTCGACGAAAGAGGTAAAATAACCACCTGGGCAAATGCCATCCAACAGCGAGCCCGTCTGGTAAATTATACCGAAAACTTCTTCAAGCAAATAAGCACCGAGGAACAGGACAGAGCACGTTTATTAGCTGAAGCAACAATTAAAGTCGCTCAATCGGAGGCCGATGAAGATGTTAGCTACTACATGCGTATTATCTCTAACAACACCTCAATACCTGTAATCCTGGCTGATCAGGAAGGCAATATTAATAATGCTAAAAATGTTGACTTTGACCCCGATACAGTGCCTAAAATGACAAGTCAGTTACTCGAAGAATTCTCAGTATACGAGCCCATAGTTCTTGAATATTACAGAGGAAATTACATATACTTTTATTATAAAGATTCAAAGCTCTTTTCTGATCTTAAAGTAGTCCTCAACGACCTGGTTCAGTCATTCTTTATGGAAGTCGCTGACAATTCAGCATCTGTCCCTGTAATCATTACCGACAGTACCAGGCAGAAGATCATTCAATATGGTAATATTGACAGCACTCTTATTTCCGATTCTACTTTCGCAAGAAAAACCATCGGTGAAATGTCTTCAAGTAATGAACCTATTGAAATTGATATTGCCGGGCAAAAGACTTTCATATACTATCAGGATTCGTATGTGCTCACCCAGTTAAGATACTTTCCATATGTGCAACTGGTAATAGTTAGTATTTTTCTTCTTGTTTCTTATCTCTTATTCAGTTTTGCACGACGTTCGGAACAGAACCAGGTATGGATAGGGTTAGCAAAAGAAACCGCTCATCAGCTGGGAACTCCTTTATCATCAATGATTGCATGGGTTGAATATTTAAAAAGCCAGAATGTCAATCCCGATACCATCCAGGAATTACAAAAGGACGTCAACAGGCTAAATACAATTACCGAACGTTTTTCCAAAATAGGCTCAATTGCCAATCTCAAACCCGATAATATTGTAGAGGTCGTTTATAACTCAGTAGAGTATCTTAAAACCCGAACATCACGTATGGTTCAGTTTCAGATTACTCCTTCACGAGATTCTGTAATTCTTGTTAATCTCAATACACAACTTTTTGACTGGGTAATAGAAAACCTTGTTAAAAATGCCGTGGATGCTATGGCCGGTAAGGGCAGGATTACAATTAATATAATGGAAGAAGAGAAAAGTGTAATTATTGACATTACCGATAGTGGGAAAGGTATCCACAAACAGATGTATAAAACTATATTCAATCCGGGATATACCAGCAAACAAAGGGGTTGGGGACTTGGATTGTCGCTTGCTAAACGCATCATTCGTGAAAATCACAACGGCCGTATCTTCGTTAAATCATCTATTCCGGGTAAAGAAACAACCTTCAGGATTATCTTAAAGAAATAATTAAGTGCATTAAATTTTATACCACTTAAAGTCTTTGTTTCTAAAAAAAATTTTACTTTTGGCCTGTTATGGCTAATGTAATTCCAACATACAAAGTCCGTATCACGGGTAAGTTTATTTTTCGCAATATTAAGAATCGCGACGGGTATCGATTTGTAACCATTTAAGCAGAATGACTCTGCACCTCAACAAATTACAAATCATTAATTTAAATCAATACCTTAAAAATCATGAATTTACCATTTGCCGAACCATATAAAATCAAGATGGTCGAATCCATCAAACTCAGTACACGACAGGAAAGAGAAATCTGGATAAAAGAAGCCAATTATAACCTGTTTAAACTCAAAAGTGAACAAGTTTTCATTGACCTGTTAACAGATTCAGGCACAGGAGCTATGAGCGATAAGCAATGGAGTGAAATGATGATCGGTGACGAAAGTTATGCCGGCGCAAATTCTTACTTCAAACTCAAATCAGCCATTCAGAAAATTACCGGATTCAATTACTTTCTACCCACCCATCAGGGAAGAGCAGCTGAAAACGTTCTTTTCTCAGCACTTGTTAAAGCAGGTGATGTTGTCCCTGGTAACTCTCATTTCGACACAACCAAAGGACATATCGAATTCCGCCAGGCCAGAGCAATTGACTGTACTATTGATGAAGCTTTCGATACCTGCATTTTACACCCGTTTAAAGGGAATGTAGATCTTAATAAACTCGAAGAGGTTTATAAAAGTACACCACGCGAAAAAATACCATTCACTGTTGTTACTATTACCTGTAACTCATCAGGTGGACAACCCGTTTCAATGGCTAATCTTAAAGCCGTTCGACAGCTGTCTGACAAATATGGGATTATGGTAGTATTTGATTCTGCCCGTTTTGCCGAAAATGCATATTTCATTAAAACCAGGGAAGAAGGATACGCCGACAAATCCATCCGCGATATAGTTGCAGAAATGTTCAGTTATGCCGATGCAATGACTATGAGCAGTAAAAAAGACGCCATTGTTAACATGGGCGGATTTATTGCAATGAAAGATGAAAACCTTTTCAAAAAAGCTTCCACTTTCAATATCATGTTCGAAGGTTATATCACATACGGCGGTATGTCGGGCAGAGATATGAATGCCCTGGCCCAGGGTCTGTATGAAGGAACCGAATTTGATTATCTTGATTCACGTATAAGCCAGGTGGCATATCTTGGTACCAGACTCGTAGAGCATGGTGTTCCGGTTCAACAGCCTTTCGGTGGACACGCTATCTTTGTCGATGCAAAACGCTTTCTGCCACATCTGCCTAAAGAACAATTCCAGGCACAATCACTTGCTGTGGAATTATATATTGAAGGTGGAGTGAGAGCCGTTGAAATCGGAGCCTTATTAGCAGATCGCGACCCTGTGACCAGAGAAAACAGATATCCTGCACTTGAACTACTCAGACTGGCTATTCCAAGAAGAGTATATACCAATAATCATATGGATTATGTGGCAGCAGCACTTTCTAATGTTTATGAACGGAATAAATCAATTACCCGTGGATTGAAAATTGTTAGTGAAGCTCCTATAATGAGACACTTTACTGTCGATCTGGCAAGAGTTTAGTCTTTGTACTGATTAAGAACAAGAAAATCCCCTTCACCAAGGGGATTTTTTTTAACTATACTTTAAATATATTACTGCTGTTACAATAGCAAGAATTACAACACTTAATCCGGTTATAAAACCAAATACCGGAATTAATATCAGAAGTAACAGGAGGTACCATATGGGGAACAATACCAAAGAAGTCCCGTACTTCATTGTTCCAACAAATTGAGGATCCTTTACCCCTGATGAAAAATGCTTCGACAATATAAAAGGCAGGAAATTAAGTGCAAGAGCCAACAATGAAATTAAAACGCTGAAAACATTACCCGGCTTTTTTATAACAGAAACTTTAGGTTCACATTTAACAATTTTATACTGCAGCTCGGGTCGCGAAGTTTTAAGTTGCAGGTAGGCATCAATATCAGTTCTATAAAGAAATTTCAGCCTCTCACTTTCCTGCTTCATTTTATTAAATCTTTCGGTCAGCCGTTCTTCCTTATTCCTGAAATGATGCTCATTAAGGTACTTATTCGTTTGCTCCTGCGAATAGTTATAAATAAAAACATACTCCTCCGGAATGTCAATATTTATCATCAGTTTACGAATGGAATCAGCTAAAGTATCTCTGAGAACAGTAAGAGCCCTGTTCGGATTACTCTTATAGAGTTCATAGTAATCAGCTACTTTAATCGGTTCCCCGAATTTTATGAGTAAATCGCTTCCCTGCCTGTGGTAATCACTATAATCCAATCCTGTCGGCACTATGTGCAAATCCATGGTAAATCCGGTTACTTCAGCGGCTTCAAAGGCCATTCTGCATATACCCTTTTTTAGTGTCTGAAGTCTCTTATCAGGTGTATATGTCCCTTCAGGTAGTATACCCATTGGCTGACCTAGAGAAATTAATCTGGCTGTCTCATGAAAGACTTCCTTGTTTTCTGAAACAATATCAACCTGGTCTCTTGGCCTGAATACAGGCATTAACTTTAAAAAAGTGAGAATCCTTGCTATAAAAGGACTCTTGAATAAATCAGCTCTTGCCAGAAAGAACACAGGTCTGTTGGCTGCAAACAGCATCGCCAGAGCATCCATCAATGCATTCTGATGGTTTGAAGCAAAAATCAGAGGTTTGTCAGTAGGAACCTTTTCCAGGTCTTTTATTACAAGCTGTGTGTAAAACAATTTAAATACAAACCTTGCGTACTTATACAGCAACCTGTAAGACAAAGATGCTTCATTTAATCTGCGGACCGCTTTTGTCATCATTTTTCAATGGCAACTTCTGCCTTCCTGAAGCTACCCCAGAAAGTAGCAAGACTTAATCCTGAGATGATATGCCAAATACCCCACCATGCTGCAATGAACGCCATACCGCCCATCTGAAGGTCCTCAGGGAATATCCTGGGATTGAATAACAATACCAGTGCAAGTCCTGAATTCTGAATTCCTGTCTCAATCGAAATAGTCCTCCTGTCAATCCGGTTCAGACCAAACAAAGCCGGGAACAGATATCCTGATAGTAGAGCAAGACTATTATGTGCCAAAACAATCAAAAGTATCCAGTTAATGTACTTTATGAAATAGTAATAATTGTTTTTAAAGGCAAACAACAGGAAAGCTATAAAGAAAATCATAGAAAATGTACCAATTGGTTTTTTGATTTTCTCAGTAATCTTTGGAAATTTTTGCGAAAACATAATACCCAGCACGACTGGTATTCCCAGCAATATTATTACCGTTCTGAACATATCCATCGGATCAATCTCAATTGGTCTCAAATAAGGTGAAGTTGCTGAATATAGTCCTCCCCAAAATGCAAAATTAAGAGGAGTGAATATAACAGCCAGCACAGTTCCTGAAGCTGTGAGACTAATTGACAAAGGAACATTTGCTTTGGCAACACTTGAGATAAAATTTGATACATTGCCACCGGGACATGATGCTACCAGTATCATTCCAAACGCAACTGCCGGTGTAAGGTAATCCCCGAATACTATAACAGCAATGAAGGTAATTGCAGGTAATACCAAAAACTGACTAGCCAAACCGATGATTACCTTTCTTGGATTCATGATAATGGCTTTCATCTGGTCCCATTTAATTCCTAATGCAACACCAAACATAACGAAGCCGATACAGATGTTCATTATGTGTAAACTGGCTGCACTGAAATTAAGTCTAATTGAGTCAAGTAGTAATAAATCTTCGTGCATATTCTTAAAAATGTGTGTTTTAGAATCATGCAAATGTAATAAATACACAATAAAATGATGAATCGTAAAATGAAAAATTAAAAATTATACAACTCATTGACTAAATTTGTCGCTTTAAAAGTAGATAATGGAAGGACTTAAGACAGAATACATGCTTCAAAGCATGAACACGGGAAAAAGGTATAGCGAAACAGGATGGATGCTTGATGACCCCGAGGATTCAACACCTTGTCTGTTACGTTCGGTGTATAATGAAACCAGATTCATGCAAAAGGAAGCTGACGGGTTATACAAGTATTCAGGCTGGCTTCCCACACATGGATATCTTGAAGGCTCTGCCGCACCTGTTACCTATAAAAGTGAAGGATTGGCTTCCATACTGTCTCTCACTAACCTGTGGATAACATTCAATGGTTATTGGCCCGAGAAAGGTGCTTTAATGAAAACCTGCTCTTTCAAAGAAACAGAAGCATATTCCGTTTGTAGCAGACTTAAGGGTCATGTTGGCAATACGCTGGTAGTCGCTTCCGCCGGAAATACTGCAAGAGCTTTTGCCAAAGTTTGTTCTGAAAATAACATTCCACTGGTGTTATGTGTTCCTCACGACTATATTGATGCACTTTGGTTCGATAAACCATTATCTCCATGTGTTAGATTACTAACCACCGAACCGGGTAGTGATTATGCCGATGCCATTCATTTGAGCAATATTATTGCAGGAATGGAAGGATTTACTGCCGAGGGTGGTGCTAAAAACATTGCAAGACGGGATGGAATGGGTACTACTGTCCTGAATGCAGTATCAACTATTGGCCGTATACCCGATTACTATTTTCAGGCTGTTGGAAGTGGCACAGGAGCTATTGCTGCATGGGAAGCTAATTTGAGGTTCATTGCCGACGGATCTTACGGAAATCACAAGATGCAGCTCATGGTATCACAGAACGATCCGTTTATCCCGATTTATGCAGCATGGAAGCAGAACTCAAGGTCATTACCACCGGTAGAGGATGACATAGCACGTGATCTTTCACATAGAATTCTTGCCAAAGTACTTTCAAACAGAAAACCCCCGTATTCAATAATCGGAGGGCTTTTTGATGCACTTACCGATACAGGCGGGGATGTTTTTAAAGTCACAAATGATGAGTTGATAAAGGCTTCCGATCTTTTCAGGACTACCGAAGGGACTGATATCCATCCTGCTGCTGCAGTAGCGATAGCCTCCCTTATTCAGGCTGTGAAATCAGGAAGAGTAAACCCTGATTCTGTGATAATGCTAAATATAACAGGGGGTGGAGAGGAAAGATTTAAGTCATCTCATGAAATTTATTATCTGAAACCAATGGCTATTGTCAGTAAAACCAG
>CAZJPP010000020.1:0-34668 GCA_964547915.1 uncultured Lentimicrobium sp. | reverse complement strand
GAACCCTGAACGCTGAACGCTGAACCATGAACCCTGAACGCTGAGCCCTGAACGCTGAATGCTGAGTGCTGACTGCTAACTGCTATTTGGTAAATTCCGTTTCAATCATTAAATAATTCGGATAGGTGATTGGCATAGAGCCTACATAAACCGTTGGTTTTGCCTTAAGCGATACACGGGTGGGCTTGTTGCCAACACCTGCAAGGTTCATCGCCAGATTGGCAAGTGACTCAAGGTTACCGGCTTCCACTACTTTCATCAAATCAAAACTCAGATTCATCGGTAGCGTAGCTATTCCGCCATTTGCAGGTATCGTGATTCTTTCTTCTGTTATGCCCGATAATCGTTCCACATCATCAATAAGCAATATCCAGTCGAGCTTGCTAAGGCCTGCTGCCTGCGCATTAGGATTCTTGATGTCGACATTTAATGTGAAACTTACCGGCAGTTTTCCTGCGGCATATGAGGTGGTGAGCTTTGCTACATCCGTGAGCTTGAGGTCTTTAAAGCTGTTGTAATTCTGCACATTGACTCCGGCAAGCTGGGTGTTGTTGAGACTCCCTAAACGGAATTCACATTTCGTCAGCATGGCTATTTGTGATGCCTGGTTTAGAATTTCGCAGCTGTTAAGAACAAATGCCGACAGGATTACAAAAATAAAAAGTGTCTTTTTCATGATGTAGTGTTTATTGTTTTTGTGCACGCTTACGCTCATGTTCGTCGAGTATTATTTTTCGCATTCTCAGTGAACGGGGCGTTACTTCAAGGTACTCATCCTTACCAATATACTCCATTGATTCTTCGAGCGAGAATTTAACAGCGGGGACTATGAAAATTTTATCATCAGATCCTGAAGCTCTCACATTCGAAAGTTTTTTAGTCTTGGTCACATTTATCAGCAGGTCATCAGGCCTTATATGCTCACCTATAATTTGTCCTGCATATATATCTTCATTTGGATGTACAAAGAACGTGCCTCTATCCTGCAGTTTGTCGATTGAATATGCAATTGCCGTACCGGTTTCCATTGCGATAAGTGAACCGCTACGCCGACCGGACAATTCGCCTTTCCATGGTTCATACGCCATGAATCGGTGAGCTATAATTGCTTCACCTTCTGTTGCTGTGAGTACAAAATTCCTTAGTCCTATGATACCTCTCGAAGGTATTGTGAATTCCAGATGCACCCTGTCGCCTTTTGTTTCGATGGTTACAATTTCACCTTTTCTTTGTGTGACCAGTTCAATTACTTTACCGGAGAATTGCTCGGGTACGTGAACTGTAAGCATTTCAACCGGCTCGTGGTCTACTCCGTCAATTTTCTTGATGATGACCTGCGGTTGTCCTAACTGCAGTTCATATCCTTCACGGCGCATAGTTTCGACCAGAATTGACAAGTGCAGGATTCCACGACCGTAAACAATCAGAGTATCGGGCGAATCAGTTTCGACAATCCGCATTGCAAGGTTCTTTTCAATTTCCTTGAAGAGTCTTTCGCGCAGATGTCGTGATGTAACGAATTTGCCTTCACGTCCAAAGAAAGGTGAGTTGTTGATAGTGAACAGCATGCTCATTGTAGGCTCATCAATTGCCATGGCACTCAATGCTTCAGGGGCGTCGAAATCGGCAATGGTATCTCCAATCTCAAAATCATCAATTCCCAGGATTGCACATATTTCGCCGGGATATACATCGGTTTTGATCTTCTCTTTGCCCAATCCTTCGAATGTATATAGCTCTTTTATTTTACTCTTGAAGTTTCGGCCATCCCGTTTAATAAGTGTAACATTCATACCCCAGCGTAAGACACCACGCGATAGGCGACCTACAGCAATACGGCCGACATACGAAGAATAATCAAGTGAAGTAATCTGAAGTTGGGTGTTTCCTTCGGAGTGTTGGTATTCGGGTATATAATCAATAATTGTATCGAGCAGATACGTAATATCGGTAGTGGGTTTCTGCCAGTCGGATGACATCCAGCCTTGTTTACTTGACCCGTATACTGTTGGGAAGTTAAGCTGGTCCTCTGTAGCATCAAGGTTAAACATCAGATCAAAAACTGCTTCCTGAACTCCTTCGGGATCACAGTTAGGCTTATCTACTTTATTTATAACCACAATAGGCTTAAGGTTAAGCGCAAGAGCTTTCATAAGAACAAACCGGGTTTGAGGCATCGGTCCCTCAAAAGCGTCAACAAGTAACAGAACACCATCGGCCATATTAAGAACACGTTCAACTTCTCCACCAAAGTCACTGTGGCCCGGTGTGTCAATTATGTTAATTTTCACACCCTTATAACGGACGGAAACATTCTTGGATAAAATGGTAATACCTCGTTCACGCTCCAGTTCGTTGTTATCGAGTATTAAATCACCCATTTCCTGGTTTTCTCTGAATAGTGAAGATTGGTAAAGTATTCTGTCAACCAGTGTAGTCTTTCCGTGGTCAACGTGAGCAATTATAGCTATGTTTCTGATATTATGCATCCTGTGTTATTAGGGTTATTTTTTTTTACAGTTTGCAAAGGTACGCATTATTGAGGTGCACGAATTAATATATATAAGGTAATTGACCAATCTTATAGTAAAAAATGATCAAAATGTTTGGTGATTAAAAATATTGAGTACATTTGCGTACTGAAATACCTAAATAGAAATGGCCAAAATAATCAACATCTCGGAAGCTGCATCACTTGCCATTCATAGTATGGCAATGATTGCTAAAAGCGAGTCTATGCTTAATGTAAATCAGATTGCTGAACGTACAAAATCATCGAGAAACCATCTGGCAAAGGTTATGCAGGTGCTGGTAAGAAACGATTACCTCGCATCTGTAAGGGGTCCCAGCGGAGGATTCACACTGAATGTAGATCCCGATCAGGTTAACCTTTTACAGATTTATGAACTGTTTGATGGTAAACTACTGGGTCATCACTGTGGAATTGAAGAGGGTAAGTGTCCGTTTGAATCATGCCTTTACGGAAACCTTATTGATAAGTTCTCAACAGAATTTTCTTCATACCTGCGAAATAAAAAACTATCCGATTTTATACTTACACCTGTTTTACAATGAAAAGAACCGTTATTAAAATTGACGAAGAATTGTGCAATGGCTGCGGTAATTGCGTGCCAAACTGCCATGAGGGAGCTTTACAGATTATTGATGGTAAAGCGCGACTGATTAGTGATTTATTCTGCGACGGACTTGGTGCCTGCATAGGTCATTGCCCTGAAGGTGCTATCAGTCTTGAGGAAAGAGAAGCTGAGCCTTACGATGAAATAAAAGTTATGGAACAGATGGTTCCCAAAGGAAGGAACACCATACTTGCCCACCTGAAGCATCTTAACGACCACAATGAGAAAGAGTTACTGCAACAGGCTGTAAAATATATTAAAGCAAATAATATTGATCTTAGTCCGGCAGAAGAGGTTAAGGCCAACACCTCGGCAGGTTTCCCCGTATTTAATTCCGTTTCAGAGGCAAGAAAAGCCACTGCTGCCCCGTCATCTTCAGGTTGCGGAGGCGGTTGTCCCGGCTCACGTGCCATTTCATTCGACATCGATATGGACCAGGTGAAAAATGCAGGACAAGAAGCTGTTGCCTCCCGACCTGCTGCTTCAGAGTTAAGGCAGTGGCCTGTTCAGTTGCATCTGCTCAATCCATCAGCCGGTTACTTTAAAGATGCTGATGTGGTGCTTGCCGCAGATTGTGTTGCTTTCGCGATGGGAA
Organism: uncultured Lentimicrobium sp.; assembly: GCA_964547915.1. Classification (GTDB taxonomy): domain Bacteria; phylum Bacteroidota; class Bacteroidia; order Bacteroidales; family Lentimicrobiaceae; genus Lentimicrobium. The sequence goes on along the minus strand of CAZJPP010000020.1, from coordinate 30,936 downwards.
ACTTCCACGATCGCTTTTTAAAAGGCAAAACTCTTGCTATTGCTTGTCCGAAACTCGACTCCAACAAAGAATCGTACATTGAAAAGCTTACTGCAATGATTGATGAGAGTAATATCAACACTCTCAACGTAGTAACAATGGAAGTGCCATGTTGCTCAGGTCTCGTACAGATTGCCCAGATGGCAAGACATGGTGCCGAAAGAAACATCCCGGTAAAGAATACTGTTATCAGTATAAGAGGTGAGATCCTTTCGGAGAAATGGCTCTAAAAGTCAATAATGAAGAATTATCAACGAACTAAAACTAAAAAAACACAATATGGAAACAAATAAATTCACGACAGGCAAGCCTTTCAGCTTCACTGATATGATAAATTATTCTGAAGGTGGAATAGTTAGCATGAAAGTAATTCAGGAGCCAACAGGAAACGTTAGCTTGTTTGCATTTGACGAGGGACAGCAGTTAAGTGAACATACAGCTCCTTTTAATGCAATGCTTCAGGTAGTTGAGGGAAAAGCGGAGGTTAAAATTGGTGGAGAGCCTTTTGATTTAGTAGCCGGAATGACAATCATTATGCCTGCAAATATCACGCATGCAGTGTATGCTACTGAAAAATTCAAAATGGTTTTGACGATGATCAAGAAATAGAATACTTTTGTCTTTCTACATGAAGACTCTGCGAAAATACCATAAATGGCCATCTTTAATAGTTGGCCTTTTTATTATACTATTTTGTGTCTCGGGCATTGTGATGAATCACAGGTCGTTTTTCAGCACACTAAACTTTCCAAGGAAATTACTGCCATCTAATTATCATTATGACAACTGGAACCTGGCTTCGGTTAAAGGCTTCGTGCCTGTTGGCAATGACTCCCTGCTGTTATATGGCAATATAGGTGTGTGGAAGACTGATACAGCATTCACCTCCTTCAGGCCTATGAATGATGGATTTCCAAGAGGCATTGGCAATCGCAAAATTCTAACACTTGCCAATACCAAAAACGGGAGATTGTTCGCCGGGGCTTTATATGATTTATTCGAATTCAATAAGGCTAGTCAGAAATGGGAAAAGATTGAGCTACCTATAGGGAAAACCAAGGTGTATAAGGTTTTTGAAAAGAACGACACACTAATGATTCTTACAAGGTCGGAATTAATCGAAATGCCCTTGGCGGGACGTGCAGACTTCGGGGTAATTACCCTCCCTCCTACCAAAGACCAGCAAGGCAAGGCTGCAATGTTCCGAACCATATGGCTGATTCATAGCGGTGAAATTCTGGGCATGCCCGGAAAAATACTGGTCGATATTATGGGGCTTATAGTCGCATTTCTCACATTGACCGGCTTATTTTATACATTTCTGCCAAAGTTTTCCAGGAGGATTAAAGAGAGCCTGAGCAAACGATTAAAGAAGACCAACAGAAAAACCATTAACTGGCATACAAAGATTGGAGTATACGCACTGCCATTCCTGCTGCTGTTAAGCATTACAGGCATGTTTCTTCGTCCGCCATTGTTGATACCCATTGCTTATAAGAACGTTACTGCAATCCCGGGAACGGAACTCGCCAGCAAGAATACGTGGTATAAGAAGTTAAGAGATGTAGTATATGATTCTGCCACAAACAGTTACATTGTTTCTTCGAATGAAGGATTTGTAAGGCTTGCAAAGCATAATGGCCGATATGTGACTACTAAGTTGGCGAAACAGCCTCCTGTTAGTGTGATGGGCATCAATGCTTTTGAGTTGCTTCCTGATGGCGACTATTTAATTGGTTCATTCAGCGGCATCTATAAATGGAATCAGGAAACCGGAAGGTCAACAGATTACATAACAGGTCTTGAAGTCAATCCTGAGAAAAGAGGGAGTCCGTTTGGCGCTGTTGCGGTGGCCGGCGTTTACATGAGAAACGGGGAGCCTGCGGCAATTATTGATTACACAGTTGGCTGGATGGACTTAAAATCGGGCAAAAAGCCATCAATGCCGCATGCTATTGCCAATTTGCCTATGTCGTGGTGGAACCTTGCATTAGAGATTCATACCGGCAGAATTTTTGAGTTTCTGGTTGGCAAATTCTACATTCTTTATGTACCTTTAATGGGAATTTCGATAGTCGTTATTCTGATTACCGGTTTCCTGATGTATTTGAGGGCACGCAAACGAAAAAAACAGATATTATGAGTAAAAGCGGGATTTCCGGAAATTTGAGGATCACCGTTTTACTTGTGCTGATTTTAATTTCCGGGATTTCTTCAGTTGCTCAGCAATGGTATCCTCTCGGACCTTCGGTAACTACCGATGAAGTCAAAGCACAGCTTGGACTTGTTTCGGCCCTGTGGGTCGATAAATCAGGTTTTAACAGAGTGTATGCCGGCAGTAATACAGGAGGCATATTTTCTTCATCCGACGGGGGTAAAAACTGGATATCGGTCTCTGCTGACCAGGTTACTACAGGTGTTCTTGCCATTGAAGCAGATCCGGAAAACGAAAAACAACTATACATTGGGACAGGGCACTGGGGGTTTAACCGTTACTACGGACAAGGGGTGCTTACTAGCCCTGACGCCGGCAGTTCATGGGAAAAAACCGGCCTCGGTGCTGGTGTGATACCCTCAAATGGAATTGTCCAGGAATTAAAGTTTCATCTTACCGACCACAACACACTGTATGCTCTGGTAAATACAGAATTCAAGGGAAAGACACTGATATACAGGTCACCGGATAAAGCTAAAGACTGGGACATTGTGTACGAGATGCCCGGTGAAGAACTGTTTGACATTGTTCAAAGCCGGGATAATCCTGACCTTATAATGGCTACAGGCAGTTTGCTATTGGTGAGCAGGGATGCCGGTACAACATGGGAAGACCTTACTAAAAACCTTAATATTAAAAGGAACAGTAAAGTGGCGCGATTATGTGCTGCCTTCACTAAAACTTCGCCCGAGAGGCTTATTGTGTTCCTTGAATCCTACGACACCGGCACTCCGGGAATGGTTGAGCAGGGAATGTTTATCTCTTCTGATTATGGCGCCACTTTTAAAAGGCTGTTTACTAAGTATCTGCCAATGGTAAGCTACTGGAAAATGGAGCTTCAGACATCATATGCCGAACCCGATGAATTTTATCTTGGCGGAATATGGCTGTATAAGTATAAAATAATTGGAGATACCGCTTCCTACATGAAGTTCGACAACCATTTCTATCATAAGGATGTAAGAGACTTGCTGGTGTTTAAAGGCATGGACAGCGACATTCTGTTCATGGGCAACGATGGTGGGGTTTCACGCTCGGACGATGGGGCGGAAACATGGTATGATATCTCAAGAAATGGTTTGCAGAATACCCAGTTTCACAATATCACGCTAAGTGAAAACAGCAACATGATTTATTGCGGTCCGCAGGATGGGAACCTGTGCTTTTATAATCGCTATAGCGGCGAATGGTGGAAGGAAGGCCATATTGGTGATGCATACTCCGGTTTGATTGATTACGATAATCCCTCAATCGTATATATTGTGACACTGCCACGAAAATCGACTCTGCAGCATCAATTTCTGCTTAAATCGATTGATGGAGGTTATAGCTTTAACTATCGACAGTTGCCCGATACTACAGAGCAGGGAAGATACAATGTCCCGATTGCCATGCACCCAAAGGATTCCAAGACTCTGTATGCAGGTTTAAAGAACGTTTGGTGGTCAAATGATGGGGCAGAAACATGGTCGCGATTGAGCAATTTCAACCTGGACGGCAAAAAGATACAGGCACTGGAAGTGTCACCCTCTGATCCTTCTCAAATAGTTATTTGTTTTGAGGACCCGACATGGGGTAATGACAGCATCCCCAAATTATTCATTACACGGGATAATGGGGTCGAATGGCATGATATTACTCCGAGAGGGACGCTATCACTTGCCTGGGGCGCTGTAAGCGATATCCTGATACATCCCCGGCACCCTGACACAATCTTCCTTACGCTCGATAGAAAGTGGCCGGAAAGGCGTGTTTATGCAAGTTACGACGGTGGTGCGACATGGAACAATTTCTCGGAGGGCATTCCAACCACACCTGTTAATGCTATCAGGTATTTTAAGGGTGGTGACTATGATATGTTCTTTATTGCTACCGATGAAGGTGTGTATTACAGGGATGACAATTCCGACAAATGGGTAACTTTTGGTGAGGGATTACCTGTGACAATTGTCTCGGACATACAGATTGACTATAAAAGAAAGAAACTGGTGGCAGGCACTTTTGGCAGGGGACTTTGGGAGGCTACTCTGTGTTTGCCTGTTGCTGAAGGGACTGATGAGCTTTCAGGGAAACTTAAGTGGCCTGAGGGAAAGAACCTGCTGAAGAATATTGTCCTGTTGCCCGGTTGCGAGCTAACTGTTAATAGTAGTGTTGAAGCCGGTGACGGTACAAGCATAAGAGTTATGCCGGGTGCGCAACTCATACTCGATGGAGCTACTATTACGAGTAACTGTGAAGGCTTGTGGGAAGGAATCAGAGTATATGGCAATTCAGACTATGACAGCAATCTGCCGCAAGGTATAATTACACTGAAGAATGGTGCAAGGATTGAGAATGCCCGATATGCCATTGACCTCATGGAATACACTGATGAGAAAGGGGAAAATCCTGACAGAGGCGGAGGTATAGTACTTGCAGAAAATGCTACAATATTGAATAGCGCAAGAGCTCTGTATTTCAGGCCGGCCAAAGGAATTAATCCATCACGGTTTATTGGTACAGACATCATTACCAACGAATATCTCTGGGCCGGTATGAATAGTGAATCGGTCATTATTCTTGAAAATAAAGGTATTGTTTTTGATGGCTGTTCTGTAAGGAATAATTTGTCTTTAGGTGTTTTGCCAAGCATCAGGAGAGGCTACGGAATATATTGCTTCAACTCCACGATTAGCTTCATTAATACTCAGGCTTTGGATAGAACAGCCGAAATAAGAGGCTTCAGGCAAGGAATAAGAGCAATTGCATCTTCACCGGGGTATTCAATCCGTGTTAACGGAATAAATTCGAAAGTAAATTATACCGGAATTTATGTCGCGGGGTATTCGTTGTGCGAATTATCCGACAACATTTTTGAAGTTACCTCTATCCATTCAAACGACACTCTTGGGAAGCCTGTTTCAGGGATTTACATTGACCAATGCGATGCTTATACTGTTAATTCAAACAAACTGAGGGCTTCTACGCTGGGAGCAGGCATAACCCCGACTGTCGGGGTAGTAATCAATGACTGCGGAGAGAACAATAACCTATTGCTGAATAATAGTTTTACGCTTTTCGACTATGCAGTACTGGCACAGAAGAGCAACCGCAACATTAACGGGACCAATGGTTTAAGGTTCGCATACAACACTTTCCAGCGCAACATGTATGATATTTGCGTTACAAGCTACGACTATACTCCTGAAACCGGTGTGGCTTATTACCAGGGAGCCCCGGGCCTTGCTGTGCCTCTGGCTGCAGGAAACATTTTCAGCAATAACAAAGAGTATTCTTTCAGTGATTTCTTCAATGCCGGGGAGAAAGTAGTCTACACGCATTCAAATATTGCCAATGTTTCAGAGATTTCAGGTCCTATATTTTTTACTAATATGTGGTTGCGAAAGGCCACCGATAAAATGCCGGTCGACTCCGCTTCTTTATTTGACTCTGAACCTGAGAATGCTTCAAAGCACCTGAAGGTGTGGCAAGATTTGCTTACTGATGCAGAGAATTCATTTCAAAAAGAAGTTGACGGTGGTGATACTGAGAATTTAATGAACCTGGCAGCAACAGTGAACCGTGAAAACTCAACCGGTTTATACCCACTGCTCCGTAAACTTGATTCGAGATTATCGGTTGGGGTTATCACTGAGCTATTGAAAAATCAGCTATTCTTCAATTCCATGTTGATTGATGTACTGGTGGCGAATCCAATAATCTTCAGACATGAATACCTGTTTGAATATCTGTATGCCAGGGACCCCAAAATGCCGGGTTATCAGCTTAAGCGACTGAATACTATTGCCGATAAATATAGCAGGACAGAGGACCTTGAAAGCAGATTGCAGAATACGACAGCCTTTCGCGATCATTTCATGAATGGTGAGCTTCTCAGACTGCACCAGGTACCTGATGATGAAGGTCTCTACAGTCTGCTGAATTCCAGAGCAAACTTCAGTGATAAACTTTTACTGGCGTGTAACCTTATTGAATCAGGTCGTGTTGAGGAGGGAACTCAGAATCTTGCAAAAATGAAATCAGACTTCCCCGAAATGGCCGGGGAGTTGGATGGCATCTCCGCTCTGACCTCACTCCTATTGCCTCTTAATGATACTGAGAGTTTAAGTGAGGAACAGTATGAGATAGTTGCGTCACTGCTTGATGCGGACATGACAGGTATTTATGCAAACAACGCTCTGTCGCACTTCGGTAAGTCATCATATTCAGAACCTTATATCTACCCGAATAAAGCACCGTCAATTGTAATACCGGAATTTCCTGACGATGACTATATGGGTGATTCATTCAGGCTTTATCCACAGCCTGCTTCTTCATTCCTGACAATGGACTATAAATTTAAACTTGGGCCAAAAGACGGAAGACTTGAATTCGTGAATATGGCGGGTAAGATAGTCAAAACTGTGGCAATCAAGGAACCTTTTGGTCAGAAGATTATAGATATAAGCGACCTGTTACCAGGCACTTATGTGGCGAGACTTTTAGATGGAAAAGACATATTTGGCGAGCAAAAGATACTGATACTCAGATAGAGCGAATTATGTAAAACTATAGTTTATACTGCATTGGTACATAATATCAGAAAATGCTTTTGAAATGTTGGGTATTTGCTTATATTTGTTATATTGCACGTGTAATTTAAAGTCAGGCCTATGAAGAAAATTATCAATTTTTTGAAGCCTCCTTCAGGTTGGCGGTTGCCCGCTTTGATAATGAGTGGAGTTATGCTTGGCATTTTATTTCTATTGGTTTATACCTCAAAAGCACACTCTTACCTTTCTGATAATCCCGAAACCTGCATCAATTGCCATGTAATGTATCCTCAATACTCCACATTTATGCACAGCAGCCACAAAGAATCTGCTACATGCAATGACTGCCACGTACCACAGGATAATTTCTTCAGAACTTACTTTTTTAAGGCCAAGGATGGCTTGCGGCACGCCACTATATTTACCGCCCGTGCTGAACCTCAGGTGATTCAGATAAAAAGTGCAGGGATAAATGTAGTGCAGGAAAACTGCATCCGCTGCCATTCCGACCTTGTAAGCATGGTAAGTGTAATCGAGGTTACAGGCGATAATCATGAAGAGGGAGCCGGTTCCAGATGCTGGGACTGTCATCGTGAAACACCACACGGAACTGTTAACAGTCTTGCCTCAACTCCTCATTCACTTGTGCCACGCATGGAATCAGTCATACCACCCTGGCTAAGCACTTTTTTAAAAGAAAGAAATAATTACCCATCACTTCAAAAAAAATAAAACTGCATGGAACCATCAACAGAAAACAGAAAAAGAAAACCATGGATTTCGTGGCTAATCTTCCTGGGAACAGTTATTATTGTTTTTGTCCTCGGCCTTTTTGCATCATCTATCATTGAAAGAAGAAGTGAATCGCAGCTTTACTTTCAGATGGTTAGTGAAATTCCCGAATGGGAGCCACGCAATGAAGTATGGGGGCAGAATTTCCCGCGTCAATACGAGAGCTACGTTAGTACGCTCGACACAAGCTTCAGAAGCAAATACGGCGGTAGTGCTACCCGTGATGCCCTGAATGAGCAGCCCGAAATGGTTGTTCTGTGGGCAGGATATGCATTCTCAAGAGAATACAAACAATCGAGAGGCCATTACTATGCCATCAATGATATCAGGGAAACCTTAAGAACCGATGTGCCTCAACCCGGAACCTGCTGGACTTGTAAAAGTACCGATGTGCCTCGTTTAATGAACCAGATGGGCGTTGCTGAGTTTTATAAAGGCTCCTGGGCCGATTTAGGGCATGAAGTTGTAAACAACATCGGTTGCCAGGACTGTCATGATCCCAAAACTATGAATCTGAGGATAACCCGACCGGCATTGATTGAAGCTTACGAACGAAGGGGAATGGATATTGCCCAGGCCACTCATCAGGAAATGAGGTCGCTGGTATGTGCTCAGTGTCACGTTGAGTATTATTTCGACAAGGAATCAAAATATCTAATCTTCCCATGGGACAATGGACTGGCAGATACAGACATGGAGACATACTACGACAGTATAAAACATGTTGACTGGGTTCATGCGCTTAGCAAGGCTCCAATGCTTAAAGCTCAGCACCCTGATTACGAGCAGTACACTACAGGAGTGCATTACGACAGGGGTGTATCGTGTGCCGATTGTCACATGCCTTACAAGAGAGACGGCGGTATGAAATATACCGACCATAAAATTCAAAGCCCTCTTGCTAATATTTCAGGATCATGCGTTGTATGCCATCGCGAGAGTGAAGAGAAGCTCATGGCGAATGTCTATGCAAGACAGGACAGAGTGTATGAACTCCGGCGGATAGCAGAAAAGAACCTTGCAAAACTTCATGTGGAGGCAAAAACAGCATGGGATAACGGGGCTACAGAGCAGGAGATGCAGCCTGTGTTGCTGCTTATCCGCCAGGCTCAGTGGCGTTGGGATTATGTAGTAGCAAGCAATGCCACAGGATTCCATTCGCCTGTTGAAGCATTGAGAATCTTAGGAAATTCCATTCAAAAGGCTCAGGAAGGAAGGGTAATGCTAAATACCATCCTTATTGCTCATGGCGTTAAAACTCCTGTCTTAATGCCCGAATTAAACAGCAGGGAACAGGCTCAGGCTTTTATTGGTCTTGATATGCCGGCACTTGTAAAAAGCAAACATGAGTTCATTAAGACTGTATTGCCTGAATGGACTGCGCGTGCAATACAGAGAGAAGGGCAAATGATTTCTCCTCAGTAGTGAGGGAATTGAGTTAGCCACATTAATGAGGGATAGAAGATCTCTCAATAGTTGTAATAAGTTATTAGAAAACGCTATGCGTTGTATTTTCAGGACGGAAACAAATCCTTATTTCAATCTTGCCGCTGAAGAGTTTGCCTTTAAAAACTTCAGCGGCAACACTTTTATGCTGTGGGTGAACGATCCGGCAATTATCATTGGCAAGCACCAAAATGCCTTTGCTGAAATCAATCATCAATTTGTTGAGGCAAAGAACATCAAAGTAGTACGGAGAATTTCAGGTGGCGGAACTGTTTATCACGATTCGGGTAATCTCAATTTCTCATTCATTAATAATGCCGAAAAGTCGCAGACTGTTGATTTTAGCCGCTTTACATTGCCAATAATAAGTGTGCTCGGTAAATTGGGGGTTGAGGCACAAATTGGACTGAAAAACAGCATTTTTATTGGACAACATAAAATATCGGGGAACGCTGAGCATCTCTATAAAAACGCTGTACTGCATCATGGTACACTGCTCTATTCCAGCGACCTGACAGTTTTAGAAAAAGCAATAAGACCTCCGGCAATTAAATTTGAAGACAAGGCAATAAAGTCAGTAAGAAGCACTGTTGGAAACATTTCAGATTTCATGCCGTCATCAGTCGGGATGAAAGAATTCTCAGGCTTCGTCTTCGCGGAAATCATCAACATGAATCCCGGTAGTTATGAGTATCAGTTCAGCCCATCTGACATTGATTCTATAAATGAGCTGGCAGAGAAAAAGTACAAAACATGGGAATGGAATTATGGCTACTCCCCTGCCTTCCAATTCAAAACGCTGATTGATACTGGTAATGCCCAAATATGCTGTATGGTAAAGGTTGTTGATGGAATGATTCAGGATATTATACCAAATAACCAAGCTGAAGTCGATATGCCTGGCATAGCCGGTGAATTCAACGCGCTAAGAGATGCGGTAACCCGCATTCCGATGCAATCGAAATTAATCAAACAAAATCTTTCAGCTCAATTTACAGGACCTGTTATTGACGGAATAATCGACTCACTATTTACCGGCAAAGTATGCTGAACAAATACTTGTAAAGGGTGTTTAAAAGCAAACAAACTTTATTGGTATGACAAGAGCACAACAAATTTTTGACCGTTTATGGATGGATTATACGTCTCAAAATCCTTTAGCAAAGCAGATTTACGACTTATTTACAGGTGAAGGCGAAGAAGTCCTTAATGATCATATTGCATTTAGAACTTTCAATGATCCGAGGGTTAATATCGATGTTCTGGCACAGGAATTTATTTCTGCCGGTTATGAGTATAAGGGATCATACAATTTTGAAGAGAAAAAACTTAATGCACGACATTTCGAGCATAAGGAATTCAGAGATGCACCCAGAATTTTTATCAGCGAATTGAGAACTGAGGAGTTTTCCCCATTCCTGCAAAGCAAAGTAAAAGAAATGATTGACAGAATTCCACTTGAATTAAATGGCAATGCCGAGTTAATTTACAAGGGAAACCTCTGGGGAGTGCCATCCTATGAAACTTATCTGAAGCTCAGGGAAGAGTCAGAATATGCTGCATGGGTTTATGTTTTTGGATTCAGGGCAAACCATTTCACAGTGAGTGTTAACGGTTTGAAGAAATATACCAGCGTTGAAGCGGTTAATTCATTTGTTGAATCGAATGGGTTCAAAATCAATGGTTCCGGCGGACGTGTAAAAGGAACTCCCGAAGAACTTCTTGAGCAATCAAGCACTATGGCAGGCAAGTTGCCAATTCAGTTCATTGAAGGTACTCATGAAATTCCATCATGCTATTACGAGTTTGCAAAGAGATATCCCGATTCAGATGGCAAACTTTATTCGGGATTTATTGCTAAATCGGCCGATAAAATCTTCGAAAGCACTAATTTTTATAAAGGCAATTAAGCTAAACTCTGTTGATTTCTGGTTAACCGCACTTTCCACGTTGTTGGTAGTGCGGTTTTTTTAATAAAACGAGCTACCTTTGAAGAGGCAATTACCTATCATATTTTAATCGTTCATGGCAATAAAAATACCTGTTAATAAGTGGAATGAGCTTAATGCCAAGTTGAGTGGAGATCTATTCACAGGCGACACGATGCGGATTCTTTATGCAACTGACGCCTCAGCTTACAGAGAAATGCCATTGGCAGTGGCAAGACCTAAAAATACTGACGACATAGCCACCCTGATAAAGTTTGCTAAAAAGGCCGGTATCAGCCTTATCCCGCGTACTGCCGGAACCTCTTTGGCAGGACAGGTAGTGGGCGATGGCATTATTGTGGATGTTTCAAAATACATGAACCGCATTGTTGAAATTAATGCAGAAGAGAAATGGGTAATCGTTGAACCCGGTGTTGTGCTTGATGAACTCAACAAAGCGTTGTTGCCATACAATCTGTTCTTTGGGCCTGAAACTTCTACCTCAAACAGATGCATGATTGGAGGTATGGTCGGTAACAATGCCTGTGGTTCGCACTCGCTTGTTTATGGCAGCACCCGCGATCATACACTCGAAATTAATGGTCTGTTAAGCGACGCCTCTCCTGTTACATTTAAGGATGTTACAAAACAGGAGTTTGAGGCTAAATGCATGCAGTCGGACCTAGAAGGCAATATCTATAAACACTTACGTGAGGTTTTATCCAATTCAAAAAACCGCACCGAAATAAGAAATAACTATCCTGATCCTCAGGTTAAAAGACGGAATACCGGATATGCACTTGACTTGCTTCTTGATTCAGAACCTTTCGTCGATAACGGAAGCGCATTCAATATGTGCAGGTTATTGGCCGGAAGTGAAGGAACATTGGTGTTCTCCACTAGCATAAAGTTAAATCTCGTTCCATTGCCTCCAAAAGAGAAAGCCCTCGTGTGCATACACTGCAGGTCGCTCGAAGAGGCATTCAAGGCTAATCTTATTGCCCTGAAACACAATCCGGTAGCCATCGAGCTGATTGATAAGTTTATTCTCGACAGGACTAAGGATAACATCGAACAAAGCAAAAACAGGTTTTTTATCAGTGGTGACCCACTTGCTATTCTGGTGGTTGAGTTTGCACTAAACACAAGGCAGGAAATTGATACTGCAGCCAAGGAGCTGGAGGCCGATATGACCCTCAATGGTTATGGTTATCATTTCCCGGTGATATACGGCAATGAAATCAATAAAGTTTGGGCACTGAGAAAAGCGGGTCTGGGCCTTCTTTCCAATGTTAAAGGCGACAAAAAACCTGTTGCTGTTATTGAAGATACTGCAGTGATGCCCGCCCTCCTCCCCGATTACATGAAGGATTTCTCGGAGATGCTTGCCCGCTTGAACCTTAATTGTGTGTACTATGCCCACATCGCAACAGGTGAACTCCATCTGAGACCTGTACTTGATCTGAAAAAGCAAGAGGATATTGACTTGTTTTATGAGGTTGCCCACGAAACGGCAAAGCTCGTTAAGAAATACAGGGGATCTCTTAGTGGTGAACACGGTGATGGGCGACTGAGAGGAGCATTTATCCCACTCATGCTTGGTGATCATGTTTACCAACTCCTCAAAGAGCTTAAGCAGACATTCGACCCTCACAATGTTTTCAATAAAGGAAAGATTGTCGACACCCCACAAATGAATACCATGCTTCGGTATGAAGCAGGACAACAGACCAGAGAAATAGATACTATTTATGATTTCTCTGATACGATGGGAATTGTTAGGGCAGCCGAGCAATGTAACGGTTCAGGCGATTGCCGCAAGAGTGAAATCTTTGCCGGCACCATGTGTCCCAGCTATCAGGCGACAAGAGATGAGAAGGACACAACCCGTGCAAGGGCCAATATCCTGAGGGAGATGCTTACCCGGAGTGATAAAGCGAATCCCTTCAACAATAAGGAAATTCTCGATGTTATGGACCTCTGCTTATCGTGCAAAGGATGCAAGGCGGAATGTCCATCCAATGTCGATATGGCAAAATATAAAGGTGAGTTCCTGCAGCATTATTACGATGCAAACGGCGTCCCACTGAGGTCATGGATGATTGCCAATATAACATCTTTCAATAAACTGGGCAGCTACATGCCGGGGACATACAACTTCCTGCTTAAAAACCGGCTAACATCTTCTGTATTGAAGCAGGTTCTCAGTTTTGCACCCGAAAGGTCAATCCCACTTCTGTACAAGTACACGCTAAGGAGTTGGTTTAAAACTATCAGAAACTCACAACCATCCGGGAAAACCGTTTATCTTTTTGCTGATGAGTTCACCAACTATAATGATGTTGAAATCGGTATAAAAGCAGTGAAGGCCTTGAATGCACTAGGCTACAGAGTGGAAATTCCTGATGTGGAAGAAAGCGGTCGTACATATTTAAGCAAAGGCCTCATTAAGAAAGCCCGGAAAATAGTACAGAAAAATATTGAAGTACTAGCACCCATCATTAGTTCGGAATCTCCCCTAATAGGCATAGAACCGTCAGCAATACTTACTTTTAAGGACGAGTATATAGATCTGACCCGAGGTGAGCAAAAAGAGAAAGCTATTAAACTGGCCGAAAATGTAATGCTGTTTGATGACTTTATTATGCAGCAATACAATGCCGGTAAAATTGATGCCGCCAGCTTCACACATAAGGAACAAAGCATAAAACTACACGGGCATTGCCACCAGAAAGCACTTGCCTCAACAGCTTCAACAAAGAAAATGCTGACTTTAGCACCTTCATACAAGGTTGAAGAGATTAAATCGGGTTGCTGTGGAATGGCCGGATCCTTTGGATTTGAGAAGGAGCACTATGAAGTTTCAATGAAAATTGGTGAACTGGTGTTATTCCCTGAAGTGAGAAAAACCGACAATGATGTTACAATTGCTGCGCCGGGCACCAGCTGCCGCCATCAGATTCTTGAAGGAACAGGGAAACACGCTTTGCACCCAATTGAAATATTCTGGGAATCATTACAAAAATAGCATCTGATGTCAGGTACAATACCACAATGGCAGGAACGAACTCTGCTGTTAGCAGGAGAAGAAAAGCTTAAAAGACTGGCAGGTGCGCATGTTCTGGTGTGCGGTGTTGGCGGCGTTGGCTCTTACGCTGCAGAACAATTAGTGAGAGCCGGTATTGGAAATATTACCATTGTTGACGGCGACACAATTCATGATACTAACCGTAACCGGCAGCTGCCTGCCATGGTAAGCACAATTAATGAATATAAGGCAGTTGTAACGGGCAACAGGTTAAGGGATATAAATCCGCAGCTCAATCTAACGATAATTCAGGAATACATTAAAGATCAGAGAATGATCGATATCCTTGAGCATGGGTACGATTATGTGATTGATGCAATCGACACTCTCTCGCCAAAAGTATATCTGATATATCACACTTTGCGCCTTGGAATGAAGCTTGTGAGTTCTATGGGAGCCGGTGGTAAATTCGATCCATCGCAAATAAAAGTTTGCGATATAAATGAGACATATAACTGCAAACTAGCATATTACATGCGCAAGAGGCTTCATAAAATGGGAATATGGACAGGCTTTACAGCTGTCTACTCTCCCGAAGTGGTTTCCAGGGAGGCGGTTGCACTTTTACAGGGAGAACTGAATAAAAAATCTACGGTCGGTACAATTTCCTATATGCCTGCAATGTTTGGCTGTTACTGCGCTTCAGTAGCAATCAGAGATATTATGGAGCAGGTTTAAGAAATCTTTTTAATTTGGGAGGGGTTTTTTGTAGTTTTGAAAAACTATATTTTATAATTTTACTGACAAGTATCCGTATTTTATTCTGATTATTAATCTCGCACTGATGATTGAAACGTCACCTTGTACTGTGTTAAAGGCCGATTATAGCACAGAATCAAACAAAGCACTTATTGAAAATATTCAAAAAGTGTATGGTGAAACTTTAAAGTCATCAGTTTTTATTACTGATATTCAGGGCATTCTGATAACCGAAGGTTACATCTTACCCCCTTTCAGGAAAAACGAACAGGATAAAGGCAAATTATGGAAGTGTTGCTGCAACACCATTCAAACTATTTGTAAGGATGAAGATGAGGAAAGCACTCAGAGTCAGCAACATTGCGAATGTGGTCATGAAATTACTTCTACCAAACTTCGGCTAATAGGTGATGATATTATCCGCATTATTACAATCAGGCTCACCGAAGACGCCGGTAACCATGATGTGGTTATTAAGGCTGCTATTAATAACGGCTATTCTCTTGATGAAGCGGCCGAAGCATACAGTCATGCTGCTGTTTCCAAAAAGGAAATCTATCACATGACCAGTGAGATGCTGAAACAACAGGCCACATTATTCAATACTCTGTTATCAAACAGCATTATCGTTAACCAGCATCAGGAGCTCGAAGAGAGAAGCCGCACTGAAAAGGAACTAATCAGGGCAAAGGAAGAAGCAGAAGAATCAAGCCGGTTAAAGTCATCGCTGCTCGCCAATATGAGTCATGAGCTTAGGACTCCAATGACCGGGATTCTTGGTTTTAGCGAAATATTGCATGAGGAGCTTGAGGACCCAAGGTATAAAAATATGGCCTTAACGATCTATAAATCAGCTACCAGATTGATGACTACGCTGAATACAATTATGGATCTTTCGGCAATTGAATCTAACAAAACAGTTCTCAACCTTAAACCTGTTAATGTCAAAAACACCATTCTTGCGCTGTTAAAGAATGTGTACCCAATGGCAAATGATAAAGGATTGTATATCCGCACCTCCTTATCTCCTCATATTTATGCTATTGCGGATGAAAAGCTGCTAAACCAGCTATTGCATCACCTCATTGATAATGCCATTAAATTCACCACCGATGGCGGCCTTTCGATAAGTGCTTACGCAGGATTACTGGAAAACACAGATGTGGTGATAAAAATAAGCGACACAGGAATTGGGATTGACCCTCAGCATCATAAACTGATCTTTGAAGAGTTCCGGCAAGTGAGTGAAGGGTTGTCAAGAACCTTTGAGGGAAGCGGACTTGGCCTGTCGTTGGTAATGAAGATTGCCAAGCTTATTAAAGGTAAAGTATGGGTGGAAAGCGAACAGGGAAAAGGCTCTGACTTTTATATTTCATTGCCGCTGGCCTCTGTAATGGTTGAGGATGAGTCTCTCGTTACCGAACAGCCTGCTCCAATCTCAACACTTCGGTTGGGACGGGGCAATGTGCCTGAAGTTCTTATTGTTGAAGATAATGAAGTTAACCGACGATTGGCTGCTCTGTATTTAAGAGAAATCTGCAATATCGATATGGCTGAGAATGGTTATATAGCCCTCGAAAAGATAAAGGACAAAAAGTACGATGCGATATTAATGGATATTAACCTGGGCGCAGGTCCCAATGGAATTCATGTTGCACAGGAGATAAAAACCTACGAAAAGTACCACGATGTACCAATCATTGCTGTTACAGGTTATACAATGCAGGGCGACAGGGAAAAACTGCTATCAAATGGGTGCTCTCATTATGTGGCCAAACCTTATGATAAGAGAACACTCATTAAGTTATTCTCTAAATTGCTGTATCAGTCGGCATAGCAAGCCACACCAAACGACACTTATCCATTCCTCTTCAGGGATTTAAACACTCATTTGTGCCTCAGTAACATTCCGCATGGTAATCCGGCTTCCTGAGGATTAAGAGTATCAGCAATAGCAGCTATAAGCAGCAATGTTTAAATATCAACCGTAATTCCTTCCTGCGCGATTATAGTATTCGGGAATATTGCCATTGCCTCATGTAAAAGAGGTTCGAGATTCTCGTAACGGGCAGAAAAGTGCCCCAGCATTAACCTTTTAACTGATGCCTTTTCCGCAATCCTGGCAGCCTGAACATTTGTTGAATGCATCTTCTCGGCAGCAGCTGCTGTAAGTTCGTGCTTAAATGTAGCCTCATGATAAAGCAAATCACAGCCACTTATGCTTTCAATAATTTCCTCCGTATAAGCAGTGTCGGAACAATAAGCGTAGCTTCTGGGTGTGTCCGACGGCCTGGTGAGTATGCTATTCGGGATAACTTCTCCATCTTCAGTTGTATAATCCTTGCCATCCATTAATGCCTGATAATATACAAACGGAACTCCATACTGGTCAGCAATTCTCTTATTAATGTGTTTAGGTTGCTCACTTTCCCTGAAAAGGAAGCCTGTAGTGGGTATTCTGTGTTTAAGAGGAAGGCTGATTACCTGCAGCCTGCCATCATCATATAAGGTTTGTTCTCTTTCAGCATCAACAGCAACAAATTTCAGAGGATAATACAGGTTGGTCTCGGATGCCTCAAGCTGAAGATTAATAAGACTCTCCAGCTTCTCATTTCCGTATATTGTCAGAGGTTCGGTCCTGCGCATCAGATGCATCGTGGAAATAAGGCCAATTAATCCAAAAAAGTGATCACCATGAAGATGACTGATAAAAATATCCTTTATCCGATTTGTTTTGATGTGCAATTCTCTTAAACGGAATTGCGTTCCTTCACCACAATCAATCAGGAACATCCTGTTGCAATGAGTTATGAGATGAGATGTAAGATTGCGATCGCCTGTAGCAATTGCAGCGCTACTACCAAGTACAGTTACAGAGAATTCTTTCATTAGTGGTAAATAAAATTCAAAGATTAGCAAAAACAACAATATAAACAAAATATCCGGTCAGGTGATGCCATTTTACTACCGGTTTTACTTATTAAACAACAAAAACAACACAAGGTGTGGATGAGGACTCCGGAATAAGCTCTTATAAAACAAAAAATCCCCAGTTAATGGGGATTTTTTATAGCATATAAAGAAATTTTATTCTTCTGCATTCTTTTTACGGGCAGCAGCTTTCTCTGATTGTTCCATATCGGATTTCAGATTAGCAAGAGCTTCGAGGTCACCAAGAGTTGTTTTCTCAAGGTTGTCTTTCAGTTTCTTAACTGCACGTTTAGTAGTTGTTTCAGCGCTTTCCTTAGCTGTAGAAGCTTCTTTGTTCTTTTCAGCTGCTACATCCTGGAAGATACGTGAATGTGAAAGAATAATTTTCTTGTTTTCTTTTGAGAATTCAATAACCTTGAAGTCAAGAGTTTCTTCAAGTGCTGCCTGAGTGTTGTCTTCTTTAACAATATGGCGCTGTGGAGCAAAACCCTCTACACCATAAGGAAGAGCAACTACTACGCCTTTATCGCTGGTAGAAGTGATAGTTCCCTTGTGAACAGAGCCTACTGAGAAAACAGTCTCAAATACTTCCCATGGATTTTCTTCGAGTTGTTTGTGACCTAAGCTCAGACGACGGTTCTCAACATCAACATCAAGAACAATAACATCCATTTTTTCACCAATCTTGGTAAATTCAGCAGGATGTTTGATCTTCTTTGACCATGAAAGGTCGGAAATGTGGATCAAACCATCAACACCTTCTTCCAGTTCAACAAAGATACCGAAGTTGGTAAAGTTGCGAACTGTAGCAACATGTTTAGAATTGAGTGGGTATTTCTCGCGGATATTTGTCCATGGATCAGGTATAAGTTGTTTGATACCAAGTGACATCTTACGTTCATCACGATCGAGTGTGAGGATGATAGCATCAACTTCGTCACCTACATTCAGGAAGTCCTGAGCGGTACGTAAGTGCTGTGACCATGACATTTCAGAAACGTGGATAAGACCTTCAACACCGGGAGCAATTTCAATAAATGCACCATAGTCGGCAATAACTACTACGCGGCCCTTAACTTTGTCACCAACTTTAATGTTCTCGTCGAGTGAATCCCATGGATGTGGGGTAAGTTGTTTAAGACCAAGAGCAATACGCTTCTTGTTTTCATCGAAATCGAGAATAACAACACTGATCTTCTGATCGAGTTGTACGATTTCTTCAGGATGATTGATACGGCCCCATGACAGGTCAGTAATATGAACAAGACCATCAACACCACCAAGGTCAATAAATACACCGTAAGAAGTGATATTCTTAACAGTACCTTCAAGAATCTGACCTTTTTCGAGTTTGCTGATAATATCAGCTTTCTGGTGTTCAAGTTCGTCTTCAATAAGAGCTTTGTGAGAAACAACCACGTTCTTGTACTCCTGGTTGATCTTAACAACTTTAAACTCCATTACCTTGTCAACGTAGATGTCGTAATCGCGGATAGGTTTAACATCGATTTGTGAGCCCGGTAAGAATGCTTCAATACCGAATACATCAACGATGAGACCACCCTTGGTGCGGCATTTAACGTAACCATTAATAATCTCTTCAGTTTCGAATGCCTGGTTAACGCGTTCCCATGAACGAAGAATACGGGCTTTTTTATGTGAAAGAAGTAATTGACCGCCCATATCTTCCTGGCTTTCAACATATACTTCTATTTTATCACCAACTTTCAGATTTGGATTGTAACGTAATTCTGACTGTGGAATAACACCATCAGATTTGAATCCGATGTTGACAACAACCTCACGGTTGTTCATGGCAACAACTGTACCATCAATAACTTCATGCTCAACTATTGAACTTAAAGTCTTGTCATAAAGATTTTCTAATTTATTTCTTTCGTCTGCTGTATAATTCTCATGTTTTTTTCCAATAGCATCCCAATCGAAATTCTCAAGAGATACTTGCTCAATCATTGGAGCTTTGAGTTTTTCAACAGTTGGTTCATCATCGTCATCCTCTATAACAGCTTCTGGAGCGGGAGTTGTACGAACCTCAGTTTCAGTGTCTTTACCGGCAGAAACATCGGCTACCTGCTCAATGTCACTTGTCTGCTCTTCAGCAGCCTGCTCAGAGTTTACTAATTCATCATTGACGTTTAATTCGTCGTTTGCCATTTAAAAATTTTCTTTGTGGCCCCTCTTAATGTTTACCAATAATTAAAAGGCACCTGGTTAATACTAAGTTAATTTCGCGCTTTGTCAGACAGGTACTACACATTGTTAATCCATAATGCGAGCCGACAAAACAGGGGTGCAAAGGTACAAAATATTTCTTATTACCAACACTTTAAGAACAATAATGCACTATTTATGCAATGTGTTTTTGAGGAGTAAGTAGTCGGATAACCATGTGCCTTTACATACCATTATAAACAATTTCATGTTTATAATAGTTTGCAAATCAACTGGTTCTATTTAGCGTTTCTTCTTTTGCTGCTGTTGCTGCTGACGAGCCATCTCTTCCATACGTTTCTGGAATCCCGATTTCTTAACAGGCTTTTTCTTATTCTCCTGTATCTGGGCGTGAAGCTTGTCCTCATTCACAAAACTCCTTATTGCATACATCTGAGCAAATGTTATGAGGTTAGCCAGCAGATAGTAATAACTTAATCCGGCAGAATAACTGTTAAAGAATCCAAGGAACATAATTGGCATCAGATACATCATTGTCTTCATCCCGGGCATCTGATTGCCGGTCGACATCATATCATTATTGATCTTAGTGTATATGATTGTCGAAATGGTCATCAACAATGTAAACAAACTCACATGGTCTCCATAGAACGGTATGTTGAACGGAAGGTCGAGTATTGAGTCGTAACTTGAAAGGTCTTTAGCCCACAGGAACGCTTCCTGCCTCAACTCAATAGAAGCCGGGAAGAACCTGAACATCGCAATAAGAATAGGGAATTGAAGCAACATTGGCACACAACCCGCCATTGGATTAACACCCGCCTTCTTGTACAAGGTCATCGTCGCCTGCTGCTTCTTCATTGCATCATCAGGCTTTGTGTACTTGGCATTTATCTCATCAACTTCCGGTTTGAGCAGTCTCATCTTGGCTGATGACATGTAGGTCTTGTATGCTATGGGGAACAGTACTATTTTTAATAATACGGTGAGTATCAGAATGATGATACCGTAATTCAGATTAAATCCTTCAAGGAAGTTGAACACAGGAATAACAGCGTACCTGTTAATCCACTGCATAAGGAAGAATCCCCATCCCAGTGGTATCTGTCTTTCAAGATCCAGTTTATATTTCCTTAGAATATTGTACTTATTTGGTCCAAAGTAAAATGAGAAGTCGTACGATTGATCATCAATTGCACTGAATGGCATCGTAATGGTACTCTGCATCTTCTGCAGGTACTTATTCTCTTTCTCATTCTCTATTTCTTTCTCAATTGCTACTGACTGAAATTTTTCATCAGCTATAAAGGTTTGTGAGAAGAACTGCTGACTGTATGAAACCCATTTCACCGGAGTTCCTATTGATACATCATCGTTCTTTCGTTCACTCAGGTTGTCAACCTCCTCATCAATATGCCTGTAATAAACTGTTGATGTATTTCTCTCATTCTCAATATTCTTTTCCTGTCTCATTAACCTCGACATCCAGTCGATATTAATAACTTTGGTACTGGATGCAATCACACCCTTCATGTTGACAAAGTTCACCTTATAGTCAACCATGTAACGATCGCCTGATATGGTGTAAACGAACTCTATATACTTATCACTTACATTGCTTGAATCAACTGCTCCAGCGTATGCCCTCATGGTAAATGCCACCGAATCTTTGCCTGTAACGGTCATAGTTTCACCGCCTGCATTAACAGGTTGGAAGTAAAGATCACGTGTATTTATTCCATGTAATCCGGAGAAGAATGCAATATTGAAATCCGATGAATCCTTGTTAAACAAGATCAATGGGCCGCCATCAAAAGTCCGGTAGTTTTTAATCTCAACGCTGCCTATACGACCGCCTTTAGAGGTAAAATGCACTTTAAGCAAATCAGATTCAACCACATACTCCTCATCATTTCCGGTAGCGGATACTGAGAATTCACCAAATTCGTCATATAAAGCCTGATTAACCTGAGCTGAATCAACAACACTCTCGGTTTTAGTTACCGTGTCAGTAGCCAACGCATTATTGACAACCATTAGTAAGCTGTCCTGTATCTGTTGCTGTTTTACTGCATATAATGAATCCTGGGTCTTTCTCTTGGCAGCGATTTCTTCCTTCGAAGGCGACATCATTACACTGTAGCCAATCATCAGGGCGAAAATCAAAACAATTCCAACAATGGTATTCTTATTCATAAAAGATTATTGAGTAAGTTAACGAAGGCAGCAAAATTAGTCAATTTTACCTGCTTTTTTATTTTCTATCGCAGCTTTAACGAAATTAACAAAAAGTGGATGAGGTTCAGCAACAGTGCTTTTGTATTCCGGATGGAACTGAACACCAACAAACCATGGGTGATTATTCAACTCAACAATCTCCACCAAATCGTCCTTAACGTTCATTCCAACAGGCAACATTCCTGCATCAATATAGGCTTGCAGATATTTGTTGTTGAACTCGAAGCGATGCCTGTGCCTCTCTTCGATATCTTTCTTTCTGTAAGCTCCGAATACTTTTGAACTTTCGGATACTTGACATGGATATGACCCCAATCTCATAGTACCGCCCTTATTCGAAATATTCTTCTGATCCTCCATAATATCAATCACAGGATTCGGAGTATCAGGATTCATTTCTGTTGAATGCGCATCTTTAAGTTTCAGCACATTACGGGCAAATTCAACAACTGCGCATTGCATTCCGAGGCAGATACCGAAGAACGGAATCTTATTTTCCCTGGCATATTTTATTGCTTCAATCTTGCCTTCAATGCCTCTGCTTCCAAAACCAGGTGCCACAAGCAAGCCATCAAGTCCCTTTAACAAATCAAGTGTATCGGGGGTGATATGTTCAGAGTGTATAGACTTCACTCTAACCTTGCACTGGTTACTTGCACCTGCGTGAACGAAAGCCTCGAGTATTGACTTGTAAGCATCTTTTAGCTCAACATACTTACCAATAAGTCCGATTGTAACCTCAGTTTTGGGGTGTTTCAATTTAAACAGGAACTCTTCCCACTTGTGCAAATCAGGAGGGTTCACCTTTGGCATTCTCACTTTTTCGAGCACCTCTAAATCGAGTTTCTCATCAAGCATCAAAAGGGGAACATCGTATATTGTTTCTGCATCAATTGACTCAATAACAGCTGTAGGATTAACATTGCAGAACAATGCAATTTTGTTGCGCATACTTTCGCTCAGATGCTTTTCGGTCCTGCACACAATAATATCGGGCTGAACTCCCTGTTCAAGCATAGTTTTCACAGAATGCTGGGTAGGCTTAGTCTTCAACTCACCTGCTGCTGCAAGGTAAGGCACAAGAGTAAGATGAACCACAACACAGTCGGTGCCCATCTCCCATCTCATCTGACGTACAGCTTCAATATATGGCAGCGATTCAATGTCACCCACTGTTCCGCCTATCTCCGTAATTACAAAGTCGAACTTACAAGCCTGTCCCAACAGCTTAATCCTACGTTTAATTTCGTCGGTAATATGAGGAATAACCTGCACTGTCGCACCAAGGTAATCGCCTCTGCGTTCTTTTTCTATTACAGTTTGGTAAACTTTACCGGTTGTAACGCTATTTGCCTTTGAAGTAGGGATATTAAGGAATCTTTCATAGTGACCCAGGTCAAGGTCGGTTTCCGCACCATCATTAGTAACGAAGCATTCACCATGCTCATAAGGGTTCAGTGTTCCCGGGTCTATATTTATATATGGATCCAGTTTTTGAATTGTTACAGAGTACCCTCTTGCCTGAAGTAACTTGGCCAGTGAAGCCGATATAATTCCTTTGCCTAAAGAAGATGCGACACCACCGGTAACAAATATGTACCTTGTGGATGAAGACTGTTCAATATTCTTTTCCATTATTTTATTATGACTCTAAAAAAAGACCGGGTAAAGATGAAGATTTAAATGCAAATATAGAAATCTGCCTGATGCCCGGAAGCAGTTCAGGTGACAAAATTAAACAAAAAAGCTAAAGTTGTTTATTTGTTTTCGATACTCTTTAACACAGTTCTCTCAATTTCCTTGTGATTGTAAGGTTTTGCCAGAAAATAATCCATCCCGCAGGCAAAACTCTTCTCTCTGAAAGACTCTTCCGAGAAAGCTGTTAGTGCTATCACCGGCAATTCCGGTTTAATCTTCTTTATTTCGATAGTAGCCTCCCAGCCATTCATAACCGGCATATCGATATCCATAAGCACGGCGTCAAAGTCATTATTATGACATTCTTCAACCGCCTTCATTCCATTGTTAACAATTTGGTATTGCCAACCTAGTCTCCGAACCAGAATAGTGATAATTTTCTGGTTCAGGATATTGTCTTCAGCTATTAATACCTTAATCTGAGAAGAGCTCATTACTTGTAGTTGCTGTGAGTAAAAAATAAGTTACCTAGAGTATATCCGCAAAAATAGAAAAGGTAATACCAAAAAAATGAAAAAGGAAGGCTTTTTTTTGCCTTCCTTCATTTTTTTTTGCTTCAAAGTGCATTTACTGCCCTAGATAAGCCTTCAAAAGCTTACTTCTTGAAGTGTGTTTAAGTCTCCTTATAGCCTTTTCTTTTATCTGACGGACTCTTTCCCTGGTCAGGTCAAACTTCGCACCTATCTCCTCAAGTGTCAGTCCGTGATTCATACCTATACCATAATACAGGTTAACCACGTCTCTTTCCTTTTCAGTAAGTGTAGCCAGTGACCTTTGAATTTCTCTTGCGAGCGATTCCCTCATTAATCCGGCATCAGTTACCGGGGTGTCTTCATCAATAAAAACGTCTATAAACTTCATGTCCTCATCATCCGTCAGGGGAGCATCCATTGAGATGTACCTTGTGGAAATTTTTAATGCGGCATCAATCTTATACTCAGGAATCTCCAGCGACTCGGCAATTTCATCCGGCGACGGTGTTCTTTCAAACTTTTGCTCCAATCGCGATGATTCCTTCTTTATCTTATTGAGTGAACCCACCTGGTTCAGAGGTAATCGAACAATTCTTGATTGTTCAGCCAATGCCTGTAAAATGCTTTGTCTGATCCACCAAACAGCATAGGAAATAAATTTAAATCCTCTTGTTTCGTCAAATCTCTGAGCGGCTTTTATTAGTCCTAAATTCCCTTCATTAATAAGATCAGGCAAGCTAAGTCCTTGATTCTGATATTGCTTAGCCACTGATA
This sequence comes from uncultured Lentimicrobium sp., assembly GCA_964547915.1. GTDB lineage: Bacteria > Bacteroidota > Bacteroidia > Bacteroidales > Lentimicrobiaceae > Lentimicrobium. The sequence goes on along the minus strand of CAZJPP010000020.1, from coordinate 5,890 downwards.
CAACAAAACGGAGATTTGCCTTGCATAATTTATCCAAAGCCTTCTGGTCGCCTTGCTTAATTCTCTGGGCTAACAACACTTCCTCTTCGGCACTTATCAGCTCTTCCTTACCGATATCCTGCAAATACTTATCAAGCGATGCAGTTTCACGGTTGGTTATTGATTTTATTATTTTTAATTGTCTCATAAATGATAGGTTTTAAGAGTATATTCATACTTCTTAGGTTTGAATAACAGTCCACAGCCGCTTAAAGTTCAATTTACTTTTGCCGGCGCAGGTGTTACAAGCCAAATCCGTAGTATGCACGGGTTCGGTTAGGATAAATTCCCTCAACCAATACACCGCCTTTTTTATTGGCAAGTGCCGATGTCAGATCCTGTTCTGTCCTTATTGTCTTACCATCAATTTTAGTAATGATAAAGCCTTCTTTTATTCCGGCATCTTTGAGTTTACCGCCACGCAGTTCGGTAACCTGTAATCCATTGTCAATTCCCAGACTTCTCATTGTAGTCTCATTTACTTCCCTGAAAGAGGCTCCAAGCTGGGATGTGGAGTTAAATTCTTCCCGTTTTGCAAGGTCAGTACTTCCATCCCTGTTTTTCAATACAACGTTAATATTCATTTCCTTATTGCTTCTTCTCACAGTCAGATTAACCTTATCACCCGGGTTGTGCTGACCAATTACTTCCAGCAATTCAGAAGTTGAATTTACGGAAACATTTTCAACTTTCAAAATAACGTCGCCTGATTTTATACCTGCTTCTTTTGCAGCCCCGTTTTCAGTAACATCGGCTACATAAACACCCGACAGTTCCTCAATTCCGGCATCATTTGCCAGTTCGCTGTCAAGTTCCCTGATACTAACACCAATGTAAGCTCTCTGCACAGTACCATAGTCTCTTAAATCGGCTGCAACTTTTCTAACAATGTTTGATGGTATTGCGAATGAGTAACCGGCATAATATCCTGTTCCTGATGCAATTGCAGCATTAATTCCAACCAGCTCGCCCAGTGTGTTAACAAGTGCACCCCCGCTGTTTCCTCTGTTAACGGCAGCATCAGTCTGAATAAATGATTCTATTGACGATCCGTCGGGTGAACCCAGGATGTTGATGTTTCTTGCTTTCGCACTCACAATACCCGCAGTTACTGTCGAGGTAAGGTTAAATGGATTACCAACAGCAAGAACCCACTCCCCGATTTTCAGGTTGTCAGAATTGCCAAATGTCATGAATGGCAGATCTTTTCCGTCAATTTTAACTACTGCTAAATCGGTGGAAGGGTCTGTGCCTACTACTTTAGCATCGAAAGTCCTTTTATTGTTCAGTGTCACGGTAATACGATCCGACTCGGCAACAACGTGGTTGTTAGTTACAATGTATCCGTCAGGACTAATAATTACACCTGATCCGGAAGCAACAACAGGCTCAGCACTTCCGCCCCTATCGCCAAAAAAGTCATGAAAGTCGAAAAAATAATCATAAACGCTGCTGCGTCTGTTCTGATATTCGGTCTTAATATGTACTACTGAATGGATAGTGTTATCGGCCGCAACAGTAAAATCAGGCAATGTCATCGGTGTAAGCATCGGATTACTCGTCAGGTAAGCCGGTATCTGATCGTTGTAGGATGACCTGAACTCCGTTTGTTTTCCATCGGTCAATTTGTCAGCGCCAAGTGCAATCACACCTCCCATGGTTGCGATTAATATCCCTGTCCCGATTTTTTTAAGTACAGTTTTCATAATACATTGTTACGTTAGTTAACTTTGAATAGTTTGTTGCTACATACAACGCAATTAACATACCGTTCTTTTATATGTCCTGTTAAAAATTGTTAAGCCGGGCCAACCCTTTCAATAAACACTTGAACAAGCCATATTATTCACAAAATCGTTAATCTTTTATAGGAATTACTAACTTTGTTTTCTCCTATTAATAAACATAACTTGTGCCATTTTGTCAATACCACTAATTATATGACACCATTTTATAAATTTCACGGAACCGGTAATGACTTTATTTTATTAGACGGCTTTAATAATAAGGTCGTTACAACTCCTGCAACCATCAAGGAAGCTTGCGACAGACACATGGGAATCGGGGCCGATGGATTAATAATAATAGCCCCGTCAGAAGAAGCTGATTTCAGAATGCTATACTATAACTCCGACGGCAGCAGGGCAACCATGTGCGGCAACGGTGCGCGCTGTGCAGTGGCACTATGCAAAATGCTCGAAATTGCTTCATCCGATATAGCCTTTATGGCTGACGATGGTTTTCACATTGCTTCTGCCCAACTTGTTTCCGATGGAATGTGGGATGTTGAAGTTAAAATGAACGACGCCGAGCACCCCATCAAGACCGACGGTGTATGGTACATCAACACAGGTACCCCTCACATTGTGAAACTGGTTGATAATGTGAACGGTATTGAACCGACAATAGAAGGACCTGTATTACGCAATGATATAAGGTTTCAACCCAACGGTGTAAATGTCAACTGGGTGGCAATGACACCTGGAAACATTCTTGTACGAACCTACGAGAAAGGCGTTGAAGATGAGACATTGTCATGCGGCACCGGCGTTACAGCATCAGCAATCGTAGGAGGAATGCTCACTAACGAAAGAAAGTGGAGAGTTGAAACAAAGGGCGGAAGCTTACAGGTATCTTTTGATATTCATCCCGATTCATTCAAAAACATCCGTCTCCGCGGACCTGCCAAACTGGTTTTCACAGGAGAAACCACTCTCTTTTAAGACAAGCACATGATAGGAAGCAACATCAGCCTCAGAGCATTAGAACCCGGCGATGCCCAAATATTATATGAATGGGAAAACGACCGGGATGTATGGAGCGTTAGCAACACAATCACACCATATTCACGATTTGATATTGAGCAATACATAATTAACTCCGGCGACATCTTTACCTCCCGGCAGTTGCGACTCATAATAATCCCCAACTCACAACCCGACACACCTGCAGGAGCCGTTGATTTATTTGACTTTGAGCCCCTGCATCGCAGAGCTGAAATAGGAATCTTAATATCAGGCAATTACCGCAACAAAGGATATGCCGGTGAAGCTATTGACCTCATGAAAAGCTATGCGTTTAACACCTTGAATCTGCATCAGTTATACTGTCATGTGCCTGTTGATAAAGAAATTAACCTACATTTGTTCGTTAAACATGGTTTTGTGAACATGGGTACCCGTCGCGAATGGCATCTTGTCAACGGGAAATGGATTGATGAGTATTTATTGCAATGTATAAATATAAATGCAAAATAAAATGAGCAGACAGACTTATCACCCAATGTACAGTAACAGAAAATCCCGAAAAAAGGGCCGCACTGTCAGATGGATCATTCTGTTGTTCCTTATTATCGGTGGAGGTTTATATTACGCATTCACCCTACTGTACGCTTCAAACGTTTATGTCCTTAACAATCAGGTAGCAAGCTTAAACATCCCCACAGGCAGCACATTCGAAGACGTTAAAAAGACACTCTACTCGGGCGGATACATCATCCACCGCAGCAACTTTGAGCTCGTGTCACGACTTAAGAAGTACGATCAACTGGTAAAGCCCGGACATTACACCCTCGTGAACGGAATGAGCAATACCAGGCTCGTAAACAAACTAAGAAGCGGTGACCAGGATCCTGTAAAAGTAGTATTCCATAATGTGCGTTACCCCGAACAACTTGCAGGACGCATCGCACAACAAATTGAGGCCGACTCCCTTTCATTGATTTCACTGATGAACAATACCAGTTATCTCGATTCACTAGGAGTTACACCCGCAAGCATCTTCACCATAATGATTCCCAACACATACGAACTCTATTGGAACACAACTGCCAGAGAATTCATTGACCGGATGAAAAAGGAATCAGAAAAATTCTGGAATGATGAAAGAGCTGCCAAAATGAAACGACTCGGCATGGACGCTCATCAGGTTATCACACTCGCATCAATAGTTGAGAAAGAGACCAACATGAACGATGAAAAGCCACGCGTTGCAGGAGTTTACATCAACCGCCTTAAGAGAGGATGGCTGCTTGAAGCCGACCCCACACTTGTATTTGCCCACGGAAACTTCAACATCAAAAGAGTGCTCAACATCTACAAGGAAATTGATTCGCCTTACAATACATACAAATATCAGGGATTGCCCCCTGGCCCTATCTGTCTCCCCTCGGTTTCATCAATCGATGCAGTGCTGAACAGCGAAGAGCATTCTTACATGTTCTTCTGCGCAAGGGAAGACTTCTCAGGTTATCACAATTTCGCTGTCACACTCGAACAGCACAATGTTAACGCCTGGAAATACCAGCAGGCGCTCAACAGACGTAACATCATGAACTAAAAATAGCTTACCGGCCACTGCCGGAATATACACGACTACCAGACAATTTTATGAGAACAGCATTCAAAGCATACGATATAAGAGGTATCTACAACAAAGACTTCAACGCATCCGATGTATACAAAATAGGATTTTTCCTTCCCGGATTACTTGGCGCCGACAAAATACTCATTGGCATGGATGCAAGGGTATCCTCCAAAGAAATATTCTGGCACCTGTCACGTGGCATTACTGATGCCGGTGCTGATGTCCACTACTGTGGATTGTCAACCACTCCCATGATCTATTGGGCTACCGCCAGATTCGGATACGAAGGATCTGTGATGATTACTGCATCGCATAACCCCGCTTCTTACAACGGATTAAAAATATCACGCAAAGATGCGTTGCCCGTGGGATATGACTCCGGACTTAAAGAACTGCTTCATAAAGCCGAAAACCTTGAAATAGTACCGGTAGATCACAAAGGAGAGATCACAGATTTTAGTTTTAAAAAAGAATATCTGGAGTTCCTGCAACCATATAAGATTGACCTTAGCGGACTTAAGATGGCGATTGACTGCTCAAACGGCATGTCGTCACTCCTCGTTAAAGAACTATTCGGCAATTCACCGGTATACATATTTGATGAAATCGACGGCACTTTCCCTAACCATGAGCCCAATCCCCTTGAGGCTAAAAACATTGTCGATTTGTCAAAGACAGTCGTAGAAAACAAATGCGACATTGGAGTAATCTTCGACGGTGATGCCGACAGAGTGATGTTTGTGGACGAAAAGGGCAAATTTATACAACCCGACATGATGATTGCCGTAGTGGGAAAATACTTCTCATCACTTGGCATGACCGGCAAATGCCTTCAGGATATAAGAACCTCCAAGTCAGTAACAGAGAGCATTGAATCAATGGGATTCGAAATGCACACATGGAGAGTTGGAAGAGCATATGCAGCCCTGAAACTCAGAGAAATCAACGGACTATTCGGTGGCGAACTGGCAGGGCATTACTATTTCAGGGATTTCTATTATTCCGACTCTGCCTATCTGGCAGCCCTGATAATACTGGGAGAAATCAAAAAAGCACACGACCGGGGCATTACAGTCTCCGAAATGATTTCACAAATATCGGTATACCATGGTTCAGGTGAACTCAACTTCCACATAAAAGACAAAGAGGCCGTCATGAAAGAACTCATCAACATCATGCAATCGGACGAAAAGCCCGTAAAAGTCATGGACTTCGATGGATACAGAATTGAATTTGACCAATGGTGGTTTAACATAAGGCCCTCAAACACTGAACCTTACCTGCGACTGCTAATTGAAGCCAAAACCCCCGAACTACTTGAGCAAAAAACAGCACTTGCCAACTCGGTTTTGCAGCCATATATAGTGCCTTATGAACACGGACATTAAGTGGTTAACAATCAGCAGTCAGCACTCAGCACTCAGTGGTTCAGCCTTCAGTAGTTCAGCGTTTAGGGTTCAGCGTTCAGCGCGTTTAGCTGTCAATG
>CAZJPP010000019.1:0-36069 GCA_964547915.1 uncultured Lentimicrobium sp. | reverse complement strand
GAAAGAAAGTTGTGCTTAGCAAAGTAGGATAATTCATCAAATTTGACGAAGAACCCAGCATCACCGGAATTCACAGAACTGGTGCAGAATATTGCATTGCTCCTGGTTTTTAGTTTTCTGTACGGATCCAAGTGGATCGACAACATTCATTCAAAAAGGTTATTACCAAAACTAGTCGCGGGTACTGTGATTGGGATCATTGGTGTTATATTAATGATTAACCGATGGAACTATATACCAGGGCATAGTTTCGACTTGCGTACCATTTTATTGTCGATTTCGGGATTATACCTGGGTGTGGTTCCTACTACTATTGCTATGCTTATCATGGGGACCTACCGTTTTATTCTGGGAGGTCAATACTTAGCAATAGGAATTTTTCTAATAGTTTCATCAGGCCTGTTTGGTATCGGATGGAGATATTTACAACAGAGAAGAGGAGCCCAGAATACTATTCCCACGCTCTATATTTTTGGATTGATAGTGCATTTAGGTATGATGCTTTGGCCTATTTGGCTACCCAAAGCGGAATTTGTTATGCTTATTTGGATTATTGCACTCCCTGTGGGAATTTTATACCCGATAGTTACCGTGGTAATGGGATTGATAATGAACCGACAGTTGCAAAACTGGGAAAATGAAAAGACAAAGGACCGGTTTATTGAGTCTGAACAGCGGTTTATAAGAGTAATGCAGAGTATAAATATGTTCTTCTTTAATCTTGATTTAAATGGCGCTTTCTTATCATGCAACAATTATATGCTAAAGCATACCGGATATACGGAAAAGGAACTTATAGGGAAAAATGCTGCAGACCTTTTTGTACCAGATGATGATAAAGCAGAAGCTGTAAATTTTGTTGGTGAGCTCATCAAAAACAAAATTGACATGTATTACCATGAAGAAAAGATACGAACAAAGGATAATAAGATCCTCCACGTTATGTCGCATATAATGCTGGCTAAAGACTCAGATGGAAATGTTAATGGAATATCAATACTTGCGGAAAATGTTACTGAAAAAAATGCGATAATTGCTAAACTTAAGGAGGCTAAGGATAAAGCAGAGGAAAGTAATAGGTTAAAAAGCGTTTTTCTTCAGAATATAAGTCACGAGATCCGAACTCCAATGAATGCAATTATCGGTTTTATAAGTCTACTGCAAGACTCACCGGTTGATGATGAAACACGTAACCAGTACTATGAAATTATTAGTAAAAGTGGTGAACGGTTGTTATCCACAGTTAATGACCTGATTGATATTTCTCAGATTGAAACTCATCAAATTAAAGTGAACAAATCAGATGTCAGGCTTTCCGAAGTATTATCCAATCATTTGGAAGCCAGTAAATACCTTGCGATTAAAAGGGGAAATAAAATTGTATGCACGAGTAAGTACTTTAGTTCAGATACGGTGTTATTTACCGACGAGAAGATGCTTAACAGCATCATGGTTAATCTACTTAATAATGCTATGAAATTTACCAATAACGGTACAATTGAAATAGGCAGCAGGGATGAAGGAAATGACATTGTCTTTTATGTAAAGGATACAGGAATTGGGATACCTAAAAGTAGGCTTGAAGCAATTTTTGACCGATTTGTACAAGCGGATTTAACGATAAGCAGGCCATATGAAGGATCGGGATTAGGATTGTCAATCGCGAAAGCTTATGCGGAAATGCTTGGTGGTAATTTGTGGGTTGAATCGGAATTAGGAGTTGGAAGTACATTCTACTTTAGTATTCCTAAGGATGAGGTAGTTAGTGATGTAGTTGAGGATTTAAAACCTACTGCTACTAGTGGTTGTATGCATAATAATTGTAAGATTCTTGTTGCTGAGGATGATGAGATGAGTTATATATTTCTTAAGAGGTTGCTTGAGGGTAGGGGCGTTAAGACTGTGCATGCATGGAATGGTGCTGAAGCTATTGAAATAGTGAAGAATGATAATGAAATTTCACTTGTACTGATGGATATAAAAATGCCTGAGGTAAGTGGGGATGTGGCTATCAGGGAAATTAGAACTTTCAATAAGAAAATTCCCATCATTGCACAAACTGCTTATGCAATGCCTTCTGATAAAAGTAAGTTCCTGGAGCTTGGTTGCAATGACTACATTTCAAAGCCCATACAAGTTGATAAATTACTGACTTTGATGCACAAGTATGTGAATCCATTAAGCGTGAACTGAAAGTGGCTATTCAATAATCAACTATACTTCCTCTTCCTTGAGTAAGCTGAATCGGTTTTACAATCATTCTTTTATGGTATTTGTTTGGTGAGTTATGAAAAACGAACAAAAACAATAGTAGATGAGCAGGAAACTGATTTTATTTATTGCTATGAGCCTGGACGGATATATAGCTAAAATGGATGATAATATTGACTTTCTGTCAATAGTAGATTTGCCGGATGAAGATTATGGATATTCTGATCATTTGAATAACGTTGATACCGTGATTTGGGGCCGAAAGACATTCGATAAAGTGCTATCTTTTGGTAATGGTGTCCCTCATAAGGATAAAAAAGTATATGTGATTTCTTCATCAAGAGAGGGTCGGTTTGAGCACGCTGAGTATTCTAATAATGTGGTTGATCTGGTTAGATCTTTAAAAATGGAGGAAGGTAAAGATATTTTTTGTGATGGGGGTGCGGGCATAGTTTTTGAGTTATTAAAGCACTTCTTAATTGATAGAATTATAGTTAGTGTAATTCCTCACATGCTTGGAGACGGGATTAGACTTTTTAAAGATGGGAATGTTGAACAATCTATTCGTTTTAAGAGAAGTATCAGTTATCCTTCCGGATTGGTTCAGCTCTGGTATGACAGAGTGTCAAACAATAAGAGTGAATAATTGATTGGTCATTTTGTTGGTAAGCTTCTGCACTTAAAGTATATTTGATTCGAATTGCGGATTAATATGGATTATAGAGATTCTGTTTTTATGTCAGTTGCGGAAAATCTGAGCTTCTCAAAGGCGTCAGTTGACCTTAACATTAGTCAGCCCGCTGTTACAAGGCATATTAAAGAATTGGAGGATCGTTACAGAACCAATCTTTTTGAGCGTAAGGGCAATAAGATCTATCTGACAAAAGCAGGTGAGAGAGTTTACAATGCTTACAAAGAAATTGCACAACGGTATCGTGAACTGGATTTTGAAGTGGGCCAATTGCAGGACAGCATTGCGGGAGAGTTTAAAATAGGGGCCAGTTCAACAATTTCGCAGTATGTCATTCCAAGAGTTATTGCCTCGTTTCATAAACGATATCCCAAATTAAAGATTTACCTGGTGAACGGTAATTCATTTGAAATGGAAAAAATGCTGCTGGATAATCAGACAGACATAGCTTTGGTTGAGAACTATTCTTCTCAATCCGGTATCAGATACCGAGATTTTCTGGATGATGAGATCATTGTTATTACGGGAAAGAATAGTGTATATGCAAAACGGGAATCCATCTCAAAGGAAGATCTGATGCAGATACCTATCGTTCTGCGTGAGCAGGGTTCAGGAACACTGGAAGTTATCAGGCAGGTGCTTTCACAACAGAATATTAACTTCGAAAACATGAATACGCTAATTCATCTTGGTAGTACAGAGTCGATAAAGAACTTTTTGCAGGATTTTGATGGGCTTGCCATGGTATCAGAAAAGGCTATACAAAATGAATTGTATCTAAAAACTCTTATCAGGCTTAAAGTAGCAGGATTGGTTATTCCCCGCAAACTTCGGATTGCTTACAAAGTTGGATACAAGAGTCGCCAGGTTGAGTTATTTGAAGATTTTCTATTTAGTTATAACATATAGTTATAGCATATAAACATTTAGTATTTGTGTATATTATAGTATGCCTCTACTTTTGCAAGAAAAAAAGTATAGGCTGTGAAAAGTATTTTTAAGGGAATATCCGGTAATGAGAATAAGATAAGAAATTATAAGCAGATCTATTTATTCATAATCTGTCTTTGTTTTATGCCATTCATGTCGCCACCGATAGCTTTGTCTATTGGCTTGATATTGGCAATCGCCGGAATGAAATGCCCTGATTTACATAAGTATACTTCAAAAATTCTTCAGGCTTCTATAGTTCTGATGGGCTTTGGAATGAGTATGAATGAGGTTATTACAGCATCAAAGACCGGATTTATGATTTCTATGATTTCAGTAACGGTGGTGATGTTATTGGGCATATTTTTAGGGAAGCTATTTAAGGTTGACAAAAACATTGCGCTGCTCATATCCACGGGAACAGCTATTTGCGGAGGTAGCGCCATAGCAGCTGTTGCGCCGATTATAAAAAGTAAAAGTTATCAGAATTCGTTTGCTTTGATAGTGGTTTTTGTACTCAATGCTATTGCTCTGTTTTTGTTTCCATTTATTGGGCACAGGCTGGGATTAAGTCAGGAGGTATTTGGTAATTGGGCAGCAATAGCCATTCACGACACAAGTTCAGTAGTAGGTGCAGGGGCGATTTATGGCGAAAAAGCGCTGCAGGTTGCAACTACAGTAAAGTTAATCCGGGCTTTATGGATTATTCCACTCTCACTTATAATTGCATTTCTGAATAACAAGGATAGTAAGTCCATTTCTTTTCCCTGGTTTATTCTGCTATTTGTCCTGGCAATTGTCTTTGCAAAGCTTTTACCGGATTTCCAGACGAGCTATCAACATTTCAGCTGGTTAGGTAAGAGAGGTATGGTAGTGGCTTTATTTCTCATAGGCTCCAATATTACTGTCAATGAGATTAAAAAATCCGGACCTAAAAGTTTTGCCCTTGGAATTACTTTATGGATAGCGATTGCTGCCGGTTCTCTGTATTTTCTGGCCTTGATATAGGTAGATATTGAAGCCTATACTGATCCTGTACAAGAGGTGAATTGAACAAATGCAACTTTTTTTATAAAAAGTTGCATTTGTAGTTTAAATGTTACTACTTTTGTAAAAAAATAACAATAACGTAACTATTTCCTCTTTTTGTAATATTATGGATAATAACCACAGTGGCAAGCAATCAAGTAATTATATCAATTTGCTTGATAATGCTAAGGAATTATTCTGGAAGCATGGCTTTAAAAGGGTTTCTATTGAAGAGATTTGTGCGAAATCGAAAATAAGTAAGATGACGTTCTATCGCTTATTCAAAAATAAGCTTGACATAGCTAAAGCTATTTTTGATCGGGAAATAGAGCGATCACAATTGAAATTCCGTGAATTAATGGAGTCGGAAGAATTAAGTGCAGCTGAAAAGATCAAAAAAATGATTCAAATGAAAAGTGATGGTACGTACGATATAAGCAATGAATTTCTTGGGGATTTTTATGCAAATCCAGAAATAGGACTTAAAGATTATATAGAGAGTCAGACATGGAAAGCATGGGAGAAAGGGATTTCTGATTTTGAAGAAGCACAGAGTAAGGGAATTTTCCGTAAGGATTTTAAACCAGCGCTGCTTTTTCGCATGGCACAAAATATTCTACCACTTATTAAAGACCATCACTTGATAGGATTGTATGATAATCCTACAGAATTAATAGTGGATATTACAAATCTAATGGTTTATGGAATTGTTAATCATGATTGACATTTAGTCTACTATGCTGAAACTCAGAATATTGATATTACTTATTTTAGGTTGTTTTGGTGTTTATGGACAATCTGATGCTGATAGAAACTATCATGACAGCCTCACATTGTCGGGACAGGTTTCTATGTGGTCTTTATATAGTAATAGCAGTTCATATCCAGTATGGGTAGGAGGGAGGTATCAGCCACAGCTTAATTACGAGTTAGGTAATTCTAAGGGAAACAAATTTGATACAGAAATTTCACTAAATGTGAATGGATTGGCTGGCTTTAAACCATTTACTAGTAATATGACTGATGGTGACATTAAACTATATCGTAGCTGGATTCGCTTTTCAGGCGATCAGTATGAAGTGAGACTTGGACTTCAGAAAATTAATTTTGGATCTGCTTCATTATTAAGACCTCTGATGTGGTTCGATAAAATCGATCCGCTCGACCCTCTCCAAATAACTGATGGCGTTTGGGGTTTGCTGGGACGTTATTACTTCCCTAATAATCTGAATATTTGGGCCTGGACTTTGTATGGAAATAAGCAGCCATCGATATGGGAAGCGGTTGAGAGCAATGTGAATATTCCTGAATTTGGAGGGAGGGTACAGTTTCCCTTAAAGAAAGGTGAAATTGCAATCAGTTACCACCACCGCACTGCCGATAGCCGACATCTGGCAAAACTATACAAAGAGGAAGCATACAATCACGCACGAATTCCCGAAGACAGATTTGGAATTGATGGACGTTGGGACGTAGTAGTTGGCATTTGGTTTGAAGCTTCAACGACCAGAAAACAGGAATATCTTGAGTCACTTACCTATATGAATTTGCTAAATGTTGGGACTGATTACACTTTTGGAATAGGAAATGGACTTAAAACCACACTTGAGCACCTTATAATGACTCGAAATGAAAGATTATTTGACGATCAGTATGCGTTTAATTATACTGCTCTTTCATTTTCTTACAACATCGGACTTACTAATGATATCTCTGCTATTATATATTACGACTGGACATCTCACGATATTTACAATTTTATAAACTGGAACAAGCAAATAAACAAATTCAATTTTTACCTGATTGCTTTTTATAATCCTCATGAAAATTTCATACCCATAGCTAGTGATTCATTTAATATGATGGGAGGAAGAGGTTTGCAATTTATGGTAGTTTACAATTATTAGAAATATGGAATCAATAATAAAAATAGAGAACCTTTCAAAAGAATTTCCTGTCGGGAAAAGTACTTTTATGGCACTAAGTAACCTTAATATTGAATTTGGTGCGGGTGAATTTACGGGATTAGCAGGACCAAGCGGATCGGGAAAAACGACACTGCTGAATATTATTGGATCGCTTGATACTCCTACATCCGGAAATGCTTATGTTATGGGAAAATCCATTGGGGCATTAACGCATAAACAATCAGCTCGTCTAAGAAATCAATATATTGGTTTTATTTTTCAGACTTATAATCTACTGCCTGTCTATACTGTATATGAGAATGTCGAATTTGCATTACTCTTACAGAAAATGAGTTCAATTGAAAGGCATAAAGCCGTTATGGATGCTCTTGAATGGGTTGGGCTAACCGATAAGATAAAATCAAAACCATCAATGCTTTCGGGTGGCGAGAGTCAGAGGGTTGCTATTGCCCGGGCAATGGTGAAAAAGCCAAAAATAGTTTTGGCTGACGAGCCTACTGCTAACCTCGATTCTAAGAACTCTCATCACATACTACAAACTATGAAGAAATTGAATGAAGAGTTAAATGTAACCTTCATTTTCGCAACACATGACGAGAAAGTTATGAAGTATCTTGATCGTATGCTGAATCTTGCTGATGGAAAGATTATATCAGATGAGATAATTACAGAAAAAAAGAAAATAGTAATACCATGATAGCTTTAAAACTTGCTTTTAAAAATCTGCTTGGTGCAGGTCTTCGCACATGGCTAATAGTGATGATTTTATCATTTTCGTATATCCTCATCATTTTTTGGAATGGAATGCTTAATGGATGGGACAGGCAGGGTAGTCGGGATACAATTGACTGGGAAGTAGGACAAGGTCAGTTATGGCATCCTGCTTATGATAAATATGATGTTTTCACATTCCAGGATTCTCATTCACATTTATCAAATGAAGTTGAAACGTTGGTTAATGAAGGTAAACTGACACCAATATTAGTAAATGTAGCAACACTCTATCCGCAGGGAAGGCAAATGGGTGTCGTTATCAAAGGTATTGATCCCGAACAGAAAATTCTTAAGATACCATCGTATTTATTACGAGGTGCAGATATGGAGAATTATGCGATAATTGGTAGTCGTATGGCGAAGATGGCCAAATTAAAAGAGAGGGACAAAGTGCTCTTAAGGTGGCGTGATAAAAACGGAACATTCGATGCGATGGAAGTGACTATTGCTAAAGTCTTCAGAAGTGATGTGCCTTCAGTTGACATAGGACAAATATGGATGGATCTTGGATCGGTAAGAAGTATGACAGGTTTGGAGGGAGAGGCAACATTTTTGGTTTCGGGGACTACTGAAATTAATGGAAATATTGAGAATTGGGAGTTTAAAAATCATGATTTCCTATTGGCCGATCTCAATAGAATCATTGAATCAAAGCGTTTCAGTTCAGCGATTATCCAGGCGATGATGCTTATTATTGCTCTTTTGGCAATCTTTGATACTCAGGTACTTTCAATATTCAGACGACAAAAAGAGATTGGTACATATATAGCTCTGGGTCTTACAAAAATGCAGGTGGTTGGCATTTTCACTGTCGAAGGTGGTGCCCATAGTATTTTAGCAGCTATTGTTGGTGCAATATATGGGATACCTCTTTTTATGTGGCTTTCTGTTAAAGGAATTTCTTTTGGTGTGGGTGATATGGGCATTACTATGGCAGAAATAATATATCCTTACTATAGTCTTGGTTTGATTGTAGTTACGACACTTCTTGTAATAATTACAGCAACTATAGTAAGTTATATTCCTGCTCGTAAAATTGCGGGTATGAAACCTACCGATGCCCTTAAGGGAAAGATACAGTAAGTTATTGGTTAAGATTAATTTTTATAATATAACAAGAAACAATGCTTAATTTCATATTCAAAGGATTACTAAGAGATAAGCGTCGGAGTGTGTTGCCTGTAATTGTCGTGGCTATTGGTGTTTTTCTCACTGTTTTTATGACCGGATGGCTTACTGGTGTATTCAGGGATATGGCCGATATTACATCACGCTTCTCAACAGGGCATGTAAGAATTATGACTCAAGCTTATGCAGAGAATGAAAACCAGAATCCCAACGACCTTGCTATCTTAAATGTCAACTCACTAAAAGCAGAAATAGAACAACGTTATCCACAACTTGAGTGGGTGAGCAGAATAAATTTTAGTGCGCTCATAGATATACCTGATGAAAATGGTGAAACAAAGGTGCAGGGTCAGGCCATAGGCATGGGAATCGATATTTTTGGTAAAAATTCTAAAGAAACAGAGCGACTTAATATTATTAGTTCTATTGTAAAAGGGGCAATTCCCACTAAACAAGGTGAAGCACTTTTGAGTGATGAGTTTGCTTCAAAATTCAGTATTGTGCCTGGCGATGACATTACCCTTTTTGGTTCTACTATGAACGGAAGCATGATGTTTAGAACTTATGTTGTTTCCGGTACAGTAAGGTTTGGGTCACCACAACTTGATAAAGGAGCTGTGATTATAGATTTAACCGATGCTCGTGAAGCTCTCGATATGAGTGATGCAGCCGGGGTTTTACTCGGATTCTTTAAAAGTGGGGAATATAACGATGAACAGGCAATTGCAATTGAGGACTCTTTTAACAGCAAATTCCGTATTAAGGACGATGAATTTTCATACGTGATGAAACGATTAAGAGATGATGAGGAACTTGATAGCTTTTTATCGCTGGGTGATAATATGAGTTATATCATGATGTTTGTTTTCATAGCGGCAATGTCGGTTGTTTTATGGAACACCGGATTACTTGGAGGTTTAAGACGGTATACTGAGTTTGGTATTCGGCTGGCTCTTGGAGAAGAGAAACGCCATATTTATTCAACCACCATAATGGAGGCAATGCTGATTGGGATAGCTGGATCAATATTAGGTACTTTTTTTGGTTTTTTGGTTGTCTGGTATCTACAGGAAGTTGGAATTGACGTTGGCAATATTATGAATAATTCAACAATGATGCTTCCTCAGGTTTTTAAAGCACAAATAACCACTAAACTCTTTTATGTTGGATTTATACCTGGTACTGTTGCAATGGTTATGGGTAATGCATTGGCAGGACTAGCAATCTATAAAAGAAAAACTGCCCAATTGTTTAAAGAACTTGAGGTTTGATAATAATTTCTTATAGGATAAACAATGAAAAAAATAATTTCAATGAATGTAATAATGCTTTGTCTGAGTATGAACCTTGCAGCTCAGGATGCTAAGAGTATTATAAAAAAAGTGGATGAAAACATGTCGGCACGGAACAGGATTTTTGAATCGACTATGATTATACACGGAAAGAGAAACAACCGTATGATTAGTTCTCGTTCATACTCCGAGGGTGATACGAAGTCATTTACAGAATACCTTTCTCCGGCGAGAGAACAGGGAACGAAAATGCTTAAACTGGAAGATGAACTTTGGATTTACTCTCCCGATACCGATAGAACGATCAGAATTTCCGGCCATATGCTGAGGCAATCTGTGATGGGATCAGATCTTTCTTATGAAGATATGATGGAACAGAGAAAACTTACTGATATTTATAATTCTGCTGTGAAAGGTGAAAGTATTATTGATGGAAGGAAATCATACGAGCTGGAACTTATTGCAAAAGTTCCTGATGTTGCGTATCATAAAAGAAAGATTTGGGTAGATGCTGAAAGATTTGTTCCTTTAAAGGAGGAACTATATGCAAAAAGTGGTCAATTGTTGAAACGGACAACGTTGACTAATGTCAAACAAATTCAGGGTAGATGGTTTCCAACTGTTATTGTATACAAAGACATGCTAAAGGAAGGAGAGGGGACTGAATTCAGAATTACCTCCATCAAATTTAACCAGACCATTCCTGAATATGTATTCACTAAAGCAGCATTAAAGAAATAGGCTAATTCGGTGCTCAGCATAACAGCCGGTGGAATAGAATTTCAATTCTTTAGATTAAAATTTTTATAAATCACTATATATTTATCGAAAAACGATAAAAATGTATTATTTTTGTATGGTCAAAAGTAAATTTAACCGTACAAATTTAAAAATGTGATGTTATGAAAAGAGTCTCAACCGTATTCCTTCAGGTCGTCATAGTGGTCATTGGCTTATTGGCTCTGACACTGCTTATTTGGTTTCCCTTGATTGAGGGAAGAGCCGCAAATCTGGATTTGATTAGCATATATTCTGATTTCTTTATCTTATATATGTATGCATCTTCAATTCCCTTTTTTATTGCACTTTATAAAGCTTTCAAATTGCTCGGTTACATAGGCCGGAATAAAGTATTCTCTCCCTTGGCAGTCAACGCTTTAAAAAGCATCAAGTATTGCGCTCTTTTATTAGGTGTACTTGTAGTAGCTGCAGGGCTCTTTATCAGGTTCATTTATTCTGGAGATGACGATCCCAACGGTTTTCTGGCAATTTGCATTGTAATTACTTTCGCTTCTATCGTAGTAGCAACTGCAGCAGCTATATTTGAGAAGCTCCTGCAAAAGGCATTAGATATGAAATCTGAAAACGACTTAACCATTTAAGCTATGCCAATAATAGTCAACTTAGACGTGATGATGGCAAAGCGTAAAATGTCATTAAACGAACTTTCGGAAAAAGTAGGGATAACACTTTCAAACCTTTCCATACTGAAAACGGGAAAAGCCAAAGCAATCCGATTTAGTACACTGGAAGCTATCTGCGAGGTGCTGAATTGTCAACCGGCCGATATTTTAGAATATGAAGCCGAGAAGCAAGAAAGCATCAGATTCTAACAATCTAATCAGCAGATGTTGATACCTCATCTTATAGCTAATTATATCTACTTGAGATAATCTTTGTAGATGTTCTATATCATAATTGGATTACTAGGTCAATTGTTTTATATAATTTTCATAGTACGAATCGAAGGGAGATTGGCGAGATTGGTTTTTTTTAATAAAAATATTCATATAAATTTTGGTTCTTTAAAAGTTTATACATAATTTTCGACCAAAATAGCCAATTATGGGAAAATCTAAACCGATTTGTCAAAGTTGTGGAATGCCGCTTGAAAATGACCCGGGAAATGGAGGTACAAACTCAGATAATACTAAAAGTAATAAGTATTGCAGCTTTTGCTACCGGAATGGTGCATTCCTGGATGAAGGAATAACATTGCAACAGAAGATTGAAAAGAACATTGGTATGGCCGTTAACATGGGCATGTTGGAAGAACAGGCCAGAAAAATGACAGAGAGTATATTACCTGAACTTGAAAGGTGGAGGTAATTCAGCCATGACATTTCGGACTTCTGTTATACTATTTCTTGCTTTATTCTTAAATTTATCAGTACAGTGTCAAAAGTATGATGCTGAGGTTGTTTCTTATGAGACTGTTGTTACAGCCGACGCTTCATCTGTTAAAATGACCAAATCTATTGAAATTATCATTAATAATGAGAATGGTACAGAGTATGGAATGGTTACCATACCACATTCAAATAATATTTCAATATCAAAGATTGAAGGTCATGTTGAGGATGCTTTGGGTAATGTAGTAAAAGTCCTTAGGAAAAGTGATATAATTGATAGAAATGAATTTACAGAAGCTTTTTATTCTGACCGGTTTATAAAGGGTTTTATACTTGACTATGGGAATTTCCCCTATAAAGTTGTATATTCATATACCACAATTGAAAAGAGGTACTTAAGTATATGCTACTGGAATCCAGCTTCTTTAAATATTCCGGTGAAAGATGCTACGTTAACTGTGATATTACCAAATGATTTCAGTTACAAACTCTATAGTTACAAGGTTCCAGATTCATCTATAGTTAAAAAGGAGAAAACGACAGAACTGTTATTCAGGTCTTCGTGGCCCGAACCTTTCAAAAAGGAAGTGTATTCCAACATTCTTTCAGAAATACCTTATGTAAAAGTACTTCCGGAGTTTTTTGAGAATAATCTTGTGGGTAGCTGGAATTCATGGGTAGATTATGGTAATTGGATACATGGTCTGAATGAAGGAAAGGATTTACTTACTGATGATGAAAAATTGAAAGTTGACGCATTGGTTCAAGGCATTACAGACAAAAGAGAGATTGTTAGGGCTTTATACCATTATTTGCAGGACAATACAAGGTATATAAATGTTGTTGAAGGATTGGGTGCACTTGAGCCTTATCCGGCAAGTTACGTCTGTAAATATAAATATGGTGATTGTAAAGCACTTACTATTTATATGAAGGCATTACTGACATATGTGGATATCGAATCATACTACACAATAATTAATGCCTCTGATCCGCCGATGGATTTTGTATATGATTTTCCCAGCCATCAGTTTAATCATGTTATACTTGCTGTTCCAATTGAGAATGATACTATATGGCTGGAAAATACCAATAAGCATATTCCTTGCGGGTATCTGAGCAAGTCAACACGTAACAGACCGGCATTGATGATTGAAAAGTTTAATAGCAGATTAATAAGGACACCGAATTTTGACAAAAATGATGTATTGACAAGTGAAAAGGAGATCTATGAAGTAAGTTTAACCGAATCGACAAAACTTTCATTAGCGAATATATGTAGAGGGGAGCTATTTGAGTTTTTAAATGCCATCGATGGAGGAGCAAATAAGAATGATGTTGATAGATATATCAGGCAAGCAATGGTATTTGATAACTATGACGTAAAGGACTGGAAGATAAACAAATCGGGAAGAGAGGATAGCAAGATAGAGCTAAAGGTTAACATTAGTTTAAACAAATTTGTAAAGCCCATTGGTAAAGATTATTATTTTTCACTCTCTTCGAGTGGAGTACCTGAATTTGAGATACCGGCAAGACGTAAACTTCCTGTCTTAATTCCCGAGCCTATATATTATATTGATACACTTATTTATAATCTGCCGGAAGGCTATGGCCTGAAAAATCAATTTGAACCTGTAAGAATAGAATCGCCTCATGGTAATTTTAGCTTGTCGCTTGAAAGTGCCGGTAACACAATAATTGTAAGACGGGAGTTTCTGATGTTGGATGGGTCAATAGAATTGAGCAAGTATCCTGAATTCTATTCCTTTATAGATGAGGTAAGAAAATCATGCAGTCCAAAAATAGTTATAAAACCTTTAAATACCTGATCACTTGAAATTTAAGTCACACACAATGGTTGAAGTCAGGCGCTCCGCCCTAAAGGAAATAGTATTTGTGCTTTTCGTACTGTTATTCAATACGGTTTCAGCGCAAAATTTTGAGAATAAATTTGGTAAATGCAGTCAGGCTGAACTGGAGATGGCAAGCTGCCCTTACGATTCAACTGCAGATGCAATGGTTTTATACGATGAAGGCGACACTTACTTTAGCGTTATTGCTGAGAAGTATCAGATCATTTTCGACAGGAAGATAAAATATAAGTTCTTCAATAAAGCAGGAATTGACGATGCTAAATTTGAAATCAGATTTTATGATGGGAACCAGGGTTCTGAAAGAGTTAGTTACATAAAGTGTAATACATACAATTTAGAGAATGGTAAAGTGGTGGTTACAAAGCTTGAGAATAAAAACATATTTGATGAAAAGTCTGGCAAAAAGTGGTTGATCAAGAAGTTTGCCATGCCGGCTGTTAGAGAAGGTTCGGTTGTTGAGGTAAGTTACCGAATTACCAGTCCTTATCTGTTTTCTTTACCTTCATGGAAGTTTCAAGCTGAAATTCCAGTTATGTACAGCAGATATAAAGTTACTGTAAATCCTCATTTTGAGTATACTTTTATGAAGAAGGGCGATTTGCCTCTTGGAGACTATAAAAAATACGAGTTATTAGGAATTCCTACATATATTAATCAAGTTCCGAGACGTGATGTAGCTTATGAATACGTAATGAATAATGTTCCTGCATTTAGGAATGAGAGCTATATCACTTCATACAATGATTACATAAACAAGCTTGATGTTCAGATTTCCCGCATTTTATATAATGACGGCAGTTCAAAAGTAATTATGTCTTCCTGGCCTAAATTAAGTGAAGACCTTGAATCAGAAGACAATTTTGGTGCATATATCAAAGCGTTCTCAAAGGATGATGATGTTTTTATATCCATGGATGGTCTCCCACAAAGTGATTCACTAAAATTGATTAAATTCATTGATCAATACATTAAGAAAAATTATACTTACAATGGTGATGATCAATATTTTGCCTCGGGGAGCAAAAAGGATATTGAAAAATTGAAAAAGGGAAATTCTGCAGACCTGAATCTTATGGCTGTTGGTATGTTAAGGGCCGCCGGATATAATGCCTATCCCGCGTTATTGAGTACCAGAGAAAATGGAAAGGTAAATTCAGCTTATCCATTCCTTGATGCTTTTGATTATGTAATAGCCATTTATGAATTCAACAATGAGCTCAAAGTAATGGATGTTACTGATCCTATGTTAAGATTTGGGGATATTCCACCCAAATGTCTTAATGATGTTTGTCTTTTACTTAAATCAAAGGATGTTGAATGGCTGGGTGTGAAAAGTAACGATATCTCAAATTCAAAATTCATTAAAGTTCTGACTCCATTGCCGGGAGCAGATAGTTTACTGATTGATAACACTCTCACGACCACCTACTTCGATGCTTACAATATGAGGAAAGACTACAAATCAGATTATGAAGATCTGGCATCCTCATTGTTAGGCAGTGATTATAGTCTGTATGACAGCATTAGATGTAAAAATCTTGAAGTTGCTGAAGAGGACTTTATACTCACATACAGTAAGAAAGTACCTCTTGAAGTCATAGAGAATATGATTTTGATTGAGCCTTTTGAAGGAGAGGTAATGACTGAAAATCCACTGAAGCAACCGGTAAGAACATATCCTATTGATATTGGATACAGGTATTCAAAGAGCTTTTCGGTAGATATAATTATTCCGGAAGGTTATAAAGTCGCAGCGCAACCCGAAAATCTGGTAGTGAATAATCAGGATATCAGGATTGTATACACTGTAAGCACTAATCAACCCTCGAAAGTTAATATTATGGGAATATACCAGTTTAAGAAAGATGTGTATGATTGTTCATCATACAATAATATAAAAGGGTATATCGATATTATAGTGAACAAGTTTAACGAAAAACTGGTATTGGAGGCTGCAGAAATTTAGAAATATTACTATATTTGACATACTCGTAGCACTATTCAATTTACTTAATTTACACGACCAGCGAATTACTTCATTTTGTCAATTTTAGGGAGACCTGAAAGATGAGGAATTTTAGAGAGGTTTGTCGTTATGTTTTTATTCCAACCCTGATTGGATCGCTGGTGGTAATTGCATTATATACGGCAATTCATTATCTGATAGATATCAGGTTTCACCTGGCGAACTTTAAATCTATAATGGTAAACTGCTTTCTTCCGATAGTATTTTCAATTGCATTCACTTACATTTTCGTGCGACACCGACTAAGGATTCTACGACTCTCGGAAAAACTAAGGGACTTGCTGGTGTATTCCTTTGGAATTGCATTAGGTGCTGCTACTATTTCTTTTCAACTATATTTCGTTACAAAAATTGAGAGAATTACTTCTGTAGCTTCAGCTGAGGTTATTGATGATTTGCCTGAAGCAAGATATTACAATATTCAATCATGTGAGACTCTGAATGGAATTGGAGGGTATTGGGTTTCATACAAGACTACCGACAGAAATCAGACGCAGTATGCAGTAGAAGTTCATTTTGCATGTCCGGTGCCTGATACGAGCGGTGCCGGAAATCTGCATATATGGGTGGGAAAGACATACAAGAGTGGAAACTTTAACTACAAGACAAGGAAAGATTCATTACAAATGGCTGAAGTTGGCCGGTTTGTTGATAGTTCACATGATGAATTCATTTCGTTCGCATTTTCGAAGATCCACTATTTTGAGAGACTACAACCTGCAGAGATTTCAGAGTCCTATCTTCCGGCAATAAAGGCTTCTGTTGGAGATATACCTGATGAAATAATTTTATTGATTCCGGCAGAGAATAACTATGAAAACAGGACAGGTTTTTCATTAGAATGGTTTATTGGAATATTTTTATTAGGGCAGACAGGGTTCTTTTTAATGATCTTCAGAAAACACGTTAATATCAAATATAAAGGAAGGGGTTTTTAGAATGAACTTTGGCATGATATTTTCTTTATGGTTAATAACAACCTATAAATCTATCGGCCATGAAACTAAAAAATCACATTCCCGCCCTACTGATTCTGGTAGCACTTACATTCACATTGCCAATTGATTCTTTAGCACAGCATCACAGACATGTTGTAAGACATTCCTGGTATACAGAACATCATTGCAGAGTTGAAACCAGGCATATCTACTTTCCAATGCACAATTTCTACTTTGATGTACACAGAAATATGTATGTATACCTTTCGGGAAACAACTGGGTATTCAGCGTAAATCTTCCTGTATGGCTTGCACGTGTTGACCTTCGTTACGAGCCAATAGTAGAGCTGGATTATTATATGGATGATCCGTATTTCTATAATTCCTATCACGTAGTAACATATAAGGACTACCATAAACATTACGGAAGGCGAAGTTATAGGGAGTATGGCCACAATCATAGTTATTACAACCATCACGGACATAACCATCATAAAGATAGTTACGGAAATAGTCACAACCATAACAGGTATAACGACCACAAACAAGGTAACAATAAGAATCACGACAAATATGACCGGAATGATAACAGAGGTCGTTATGATCACAGAAATGGGTATGGAAATGGAAATGGAAGAGAAAGTGGAAGAGGGAATTATGAGGACGACAACAAAAGAGGAAACAATATCCACAAGGAAACAAAAAGTGTAAAGCAAAACGATAACAACAGACACTCAAAAAATTACAGTCCACGCAATTCGGGGAGCACGAATGGAAACGGTCGGCAGGCAAATGGCCGGAGCAGTTCAGTGACCCACAGGATGTAAGTTAATTAAATATCATAGTGTGTTTAAAGAGGAAGTGTAGAGATACACTTCCTCTTTTTTTGTTTTTATTTATTGAAAAATTGTTATCTGCTTAATATTTATGTATCTTTATGTTACCAAATCATATTATAAAGTATGACAAGCAAATATGATGACGAGCCATTTGTTATTTTTACCGGAATGGTATGGCAGGCCGTTATGGTTAAAGAGCGGCTCGAAGAATCGGGGGTAAATGCTTATCTGAAAGATGATATAAATGGTTATTTTAATCCCTGGTGGGAATCGCACGGAGGTACATCAATTGTCAAAGTAATGATTTCAGGTCGTAGTTTTTCAAGAGCTATGAATGTGATTCATCAGTTTGAAATAGATACAAAGGATGATTGATTGAAGGCAAAAAAAAGCTCCGGATACCGGAGCTATTCTTTTCTTTTAATCTGCCGTAGATTATTCTGCTGTTTCGAGAGGGAGAACAGATACGTATGATTTGTCATTCTTCCTGGTACGGAATTCTACAACTCCATCAATGAGGGCAAATAAAGTATGATCTTTACCCATACCAACATTTAAACCGGGATTGTGAACTGTGCCACGCTGGCGAATGATAATATTACCTGCCTTTGCAGCCTGTCCGCCATAGATTTTAACGCCAAGGCGTTTACTATGTGATTCTCTACCGTTACTCGAACTACCGGCACCTTTTTTATGAGCCATAATTTTTAGTTTTTTCGGTTAATAAATCAGGCGTTTATGGCATTTATCTGTACCCTTGTGAGATACTGCCTGTGGCCATTTTGTTTCTGATAACCTTTTCTTCTCTTCTTTTTGAAGACGATGACCTTATCGCCACGTAAATGCGAAAGGATTTTAGCCGTAACGACAGCGCCGGTTATATTCGGTTGTCCGAGGGTTACAGCTCCATCATTGTCAACCAACAATACATTGTCGAATTTGACTTCTGATCCTTCTTCACCTTCAAGACGATGCACGAATATCACCTGGTCTTGCATAACTTTATGTTGCTGGCCGGCGATTTCTACGATTGCGTACATTGTTGTTATTGTTTTTTTTAGTTCCTTTTCCCACAATTAGGGGGTGCAAAATTAAGTAATTTTTAGCAACTTACAAGTTTCTTTGAAAAAAAATCACTTATGTGGTTTTAAAAATGCCGGCAATCTTGTTGTGTTAACCATCAGAACCCCGACAATGACAAGTAATACAAATAAAACGAAGCCGGGTTTAAAAGTTTCTCCATCAGTTATTCCCCAGATTAAGGCTATAACAGGAATAAAATAAGTTACAGAAGAAGCAAAAACCGCACTTGTCATTTGAATGACCTTGTTGAATAACATAAGTGCTAATCCTGTTCCAATAATTGCAAGAATTGATAAATATCCTAATCCGACAAATGCATGAGAGTTAGTTGTAATATTTTGAAAGAACGGAGTGAAAAATGAAAGATAAATTAATGTAAAAGGCCCGATAGTGAAGAACGCGAGTGAAGTAATTGTTACTGGGGGTATATCTGATAAGAAAGCTTTAATAATGTTAACATTCACTGCATAACATATAGCAGCTATTACAATAAGTGATGCATAGCCAAGATTGAATGTAAAGCTACCTGATCCACTTACCTTTACAAGTCCCGCTGCACCAATAAGGCCGATTAATACCCCCACAATATTGTACCATTTTGGTTTAAGGCTGAAAAATATCATACCGGTAATTAGTGTGAACAAAGGAGTAAGTGAATTCAGAATACCGGCCAGTGAACTGTCAATACCCTGTTGTGCAGCAGCAAAAAGAAATGCAGGAGCAAGGCTGCCAACAATACCTACGATTATGAGGTAAATCCATTGCCTGACAGTAAAACGCTTCAGTCTGCGAATTGCAAAAGGTAGTAAGAATAGCCAGGTTATTACTATTCGCAATGCACCTACTTCATTACTGCTGAATGATTCAAGGCTTCTTTTTATAAGAATAAAAGAACTCCCCCATGTAAGGGCCAAAAAAAATAGTATGGTATATGGTAGAAACGATTTCTTAGTGTTTATCACAATGTCGAAATAAAAAAGGATAACAAATGTAGATAAGTTTTAGTTTTTTTAAGAAATATTGAAATGATGAGAAGGAATCTGCTATTTTTGCATCTATTGGTTTTTGAGCTTAGCAGTTTCGTTCAACTCGTAAATACTGCAGTTTATACTTTGATTTAAGTATGATCAACACAAATCGACACGTTACAGAGAGTGACATAGAAAAACACAAAGTTATATTTGAATCGCTATTCAGGGAGCACTTTGTTCCAATGTGTCAGTATTGTATGTTCTACGTGAAAGATACTGAAATAGCTGAAGAAATTGTTCAGGATTTATTCTTTAAATTGTGGTTGAAGCGGGAAGACATAAATGTAAATGGTTCGCCTAAATCCTACTTGTACGTATCATTGCGAAACCACACTCTTAATTATCTCAACAGGCTTAAAATTGAGGGGAAGTACAGTGATTATGTGGAATCTCAGAGAGACCGTGTAGCTGAGAACCAGACCTCACGACTTGAAGAAAAAGATATGGATATGATTCTCCAACAGGCGTTGGCTCAATTACCTGCAAAAAGAAGGGAAATTTTTGAATTGAGCAGATTTGGGGAACTTAAATATTCCGAGATCGCAGAAAAGCTTAACCTTTCAGTCAAGACTGTCGAAACTCAGATGTCGAAAGCACTAGAGCAAATGAGACATTTTTTGGCCAGATTTTTGTAAAGTTTTTTTTCGACCAGAATAGGGGTAAGCACATATCGAGTTTGTCTATTAGGTGAGAGTTAACTATATCTAAACAGAATTTCAGTAAAAATGAATTCAAGGATTCAAACGATAATAGCCAGAAATCTGGCCAGTCAAAGCACCCCCGCTGAAAATGCGGAGTTGCAGTTATGGCTGTCGGAATCCTTACTTAACGAACAAACTTTCAAAGAGTATCAGCGTATCTGGCAGTTAACAAAATTAAAAGAATACGGTTTTGATTTTAATAAAGCCTGGGCATCGTTCGAAAAACGTATTCAAGAAGGACCTGAAGAAGTTACTTTAGAAGAACGACCTATAATTCCAATTTCAACTGGAAAGCTTAGGCCATTGAGAATACTGCTTCGGGTAGCTGCTGTATTCGTGTTGGTTTTTACATCCTGGTATCTTCTGAGAAATGTTAACACTCCGGAACCTGTACTTATTACCGCCACGCAGAATACATCTTCCAGACTTCCGGATGGTACAACCATATCTTTAAATGCTGGAAGTAGATTGCTCTATAATACAAAATTTGCGAAGAATAACAGAGCGATAGAATTTAACGGACAAGCATTTTTTAATGTGGCTAAAGATGCAAACAATCCATTTATTCTTGAAGTTAATGGGGTTGGAATTGAGGTTCTTGGTACTTCCTTCCATGTTTTTGCTGAGGAAGGCTCATATGAAGTAACAGTACATCTGGAGAATGGTAAATTGCGTATTTTTCCGTTACAGGGAAATATAAATCCCGATACAGAAACTACCCTTTTGCCGGGCGAAATGATTGTGTATAACTCTCTTAACAATACTTTTGTTAAGTCAAAATACACCAACCGCAATTATATGGCTTGGAGTACCCACGAACTTGTGTTTAACAATACCTCACTTATACAGGTTATAAAGGACCTGGAAAATGCCTACAACCTTGATTTTATAACCGATACTGATATAGATACGCTTAAATTAACTGCTAATTTTCAGGATGAAACTCCTGAAGCAATCTTACAAACCCTGGAAATTATTTTCAACCTCAAGTTCACAAAGCAGGATCAAACAGTCCGTATTCATAAATAAAAAGTCGGTCTTCTTAGCTAAATTTCTAGGACTGTGTTCATACACAGCCCATTTTTTTTGTGTTTAATCCCTCAGTTTTTTTAAATGATCCTATTATAATTCCTATCTTCGTAGAAATTTTATAGTAGAACGCAAGAATGACTATATATATACCAGGAAAAGACTGGCTCATAGCCAGAAGGGCGTGCATTATATTTATCTTTTTGCTTTTATACAGTATTGTGCCAGCGCAAAATGCGCAGCAGAAAACATATAACTTTCAATCAAAAAATCAGTCACTTGCTAAGGTGCTTGACCGACTGTCAGATATGGCAGGAGTTAGGTTCGCATATAATGCTACCGATAATTCTTTTTCAAAAGTAATTGATTATAATGCAGAGAATAAGACTTTTGGCAGGATCTTAAGTGAGATACTTGAGTTAAGTGGACATAAATACACACAAATAGGGAATCAGTTAGTAATTTATAGTCCTGAGTTCCCGCCTTCCGGAGTCAAACCTGATACACAGGAAAACCCTCCTGCGGAAAATAATCAAACTGGACAGAAAATCGCAACTGTTTACCGTGATGTCCCTGTAATTCTGAGAGATACATTACTGTTAAAAGACACAGTTGTTTTAAAACCTGACACAATAGTAATTTATGATACTATTGAAAGGCTTGTTCACAGGAAAAGGCCTGGTTTTACTAATTTTTCTGATTTCTTCAGGTTTGATCCTGACAGGGGCGAAGGATTGTTTCTGGCTCTAACGTATGGACAGCACTTTGGAGGGCTTACGAATTCTAATACCAGAGGTGAAAATAAGCTTTTAATTGACATGTTGAAAAAGGCAGAATCAAACGGGATAAGAAATTTTTCCTTTGGAGCTGATCTGGGATATAGTGCAGATAGATGGACTTTATCTTTGGGAACACAGTTTAAAGGTTTTGCCAATAAGTTTAAATATAATTTCCTGAAGACAACAGGTGGTTACTACAGGAATGATACTCTTACATGGTATTATAATATTCATGAAGGCGACACAACCTGGTTTCCTGTTACAGATTCTGTTTATTTGCCTCTGGACAAATCGGAAGTCAGATATAATCAGTTAAACCGTGCCGGTTTCATCGATATTAATGCAGGATTAGGTTACACCTGGTTTGCATGGTCAAATCTGAAAATGTTTGTAAAGGGAAATATAGGATATAGTTTCCTGATCTATCAAAATGGAATTCTTCTGCAGAACAAAGAGGGCTTTCCCGGAGAAGACTACGACAAACTGAGCTTAAAACGAAGTATGTTTAACTGGCAACTTGCTACCGGTATAAGTTATATGGCCACAAACAACTTTGACCTGATTGGCGAAGTTGTTTATCAGAATTATAGTGCACCTTTTTTTATTGGGTATCCTGTTGACAGGCGATATTACTCCATTGGATTTAAGTTAGGAATACTTTATTTCTTCTAATACCTGATGACATCATGACCTGCAATTTCAGATATAAAGAAAAGTCTTTTGGAGGTCTTGCCAGATTTGCCTTTTTATCTGTTTTGGCATTTGGTGCGATTTACAATGCAGGTGCACAAATTCCGATAAATGTTGGTGGTGCTTTAACACAAAACACTGAATGGACTACAGGATATGAGTACATTGTTGTTGAGGATGTAACTGTTCCCGAAGGAATTACCCTGACTATTGAAGCGGGTGTTATAGTCAGGTTTATAGAACAGACAGGATTATTTGTTGAAAAAGGAACACTAATTGCATCGGGTACTGAAAATGATACTATTAGATTTTATTCACTGGAAGGGCAATTGTGGAAAGGTTTGAGTCTATACTCCATAAATGGAGCCAGTTCAATTATTAAGTACATTCATATAGATAGGGCAGAAATTGGTATAGATATTCGTTCCAGCAATAGCGCGGTGATTAGTAATTCACGCTTTACCAGCGGCTACTATGATGATATCAGGCTTTACAACAGTTCCGGATGCTCTATTCTCAATAACGTATTTATAAATAATAGCCGTGTCGGATTGGAAATTCTGGCTACAGGTAATGTTACATACTCGTCAGGCAATACAATTGCAGGAAACTACTTTGATAACAGTAGATTTACCTGTTTACTGGTGCGATTTGAGCTTGGAGGTGCTTGCCGGAATAATATAATTGAGAGAAATGTCTTTAATGGGGCAGAAGCTGGGATATATATTGATAACAGTCTCCCCGTTAATAATGATGCAATCTTTATCAGAAATAATATTTTCATTGAATCAGGCGGAGCAACTATAGGATATAGTATTTCGTCGGGAATGGATAATACATTAATTTCAAACAATATTTTCTGGAAAAACACCATGACATCCGTGATGTTGCGTGGCAAGAACGGGACCTTATCCCAGAATACATTCTATGAAAATATTAACTGTATTAACCTTAGCAGCAAGGCTTTAAATGCTAAACTTTATAATAACACAATCTCTAATAACTATAGTGTATTACTAGCGGTTAGTCAGACAAATGAGTTTGATGCTGACTCCAACAACATTCTTAACAATTACAGTCCGATTGGTAGTATCCAAAATTTAACGGCAAACCCTGTTGACATGAGCAGCCAATTCTGGGGTACTGTGGATACAGCTGTTATTAATGATGTGATTTATGATTATTACGATAATCAGACCTCAGGCATCATTTCGTATGAACCTTTTTTATTATCGCCCGATACGACAGCTCCTATCTCGCCGCCTTTGGATCCAATAGTGCAGTTAGTTAATGGAAACACTCTGTTGCGATGGAGAAGAAATCCTGAAAGTGATATCAGAGGATATAATATATATAATGGTCAGTTCGCACGATATAAATTCTCATCACCACCTCTTTTTGTCGGAGATACTGTACTAATACTTGAAGGCTATCATGTTCATGATAATCTGGCTGTAACCACCATTGATAATGACTATTTTGAACCTCAGCAGAATACAACAGGAAATGAAAGTGCTTTTGCATTTTTCAGGATAATGCCATTTGCAGGACTTGATACATCGGTATGCAGTGATCAGGATTTCTTCAGAATCAGATATAGTAATATACCTTTCAACTATCAATCATTCGAATGGATAACAGAGGGTGATGGGTTTTTCTCCAATTCAGCAACTTTGCACCCGGATTACTACCCTGGTAATGAGGATAGAAACAGAGGATGGGTAATACTTCGCTTAGTGGTTATCATGAATGGAGTGGAAATAGAAGATAGTTTTAAACTTATGATTAGTAAGCTTCCTACCATTTCTGCCAGTGACGTAGTATTTAATCTATACAGCGAATATGTTCTGTTGAGTGATGTATCAGCTGAATGGTACGAGGATATTGTCTGGGAAACTGATGGTGACGGGTATTTTGAAGATCCTCACCTAATTAATACTGTTTATTATTTTGGTGAAGAGGATACTGAAACAGGTGAAGCTAACTTAAAACTAACAGCAAGTTCGGCTTGCGGCTCAAATTCTGTTTCAATAAAGGTATTGATCAGAAAAACCTATTCACTTGAGGGAAGTGTTCTGAATAAAGGCATTGGAGTCGAGGCAGCTGCTGTATTGGCAATTACCGGAATGGAGGGGACCATTCCTGAAATTTCTGCTATAGCACACTCTTCAATTGATGGTTCATTCAGATTTGACAGCCTTTTTGCAGCACCATATCGCTTTTATGCATTGCCGGATACTTTAAGTGAAGATAATTTACTTCCCACTTATTATTATGGTAAATCATTCTGGGAATCAGGTTATGTTCTAAACCTCTTTGATAACACCTATCATGTGGAAATTGATTTACAAAAAATTAACACAATATTGCCTGAAGGAGAAGGAGTAATTTGTGGTAAATTCGAATTGCCCGAAGGAAATAAGGGGATAGATAACTATTGCGTTCCATGGTTTAGTGATATTACTCAAACTTATTGTAGTGATGGGTTGTCGAACGTAACTATTTTTCTCTATGACCCGATGTTGAGGATTCCCCTTGCATGGACAGTGACAGATAGTGAGGGCGAGTTCACTTTCAGAGGGTTGCCATTTGGTACTTATGTTATCAAAGCTGAAAAGACAGGATATGATTCGGCAAATGAGCCATATGTAGAGCTTAACGAGGAAACAAAAGTACAATGTGGAATCATTATCAGAATGGAAAGTAATTTGAAAATACTTATAGAAGTTCCTGAGATATTATCATCTGAAACTTTAAAGGTCTTCCCAAATCCTTCCTCCGATTATATTCACATTTCTGGTAATGATGTTTCTGGTGTTACAATTATTGAGATATATAATATTTATGGACAGGTAGCAAAGAAGATTGTGCCTGAAAGAAGTTGGAGCAATGAGATTATAATCAATGTTTCCGATCTTTATACTGGTTTTTATACTGCAAAACTTGTCACACCTAATAAATTGCACAGCATTTCCTTTATTGTAAGATAAGTTTTTTAGTAGTGAGTAGGGGTAAGAGGCCAGAAAACTGTCTTTATATAGAACAGTTCAAAACAACAAACTATTTACTTGGCTATGATAACTTATAATTCTAACCCTGTGCTTCGATTTGTAATTATCTCACCTCTTCATTCATCTACTTTTTTTAGTTGATCATAGGCAAGGTTGCCAGCAGATGTATGGTTATGTGACCAATAATTCATCATGTCGGCTCATAAGACTTTTGATAATAAGTAATGTTATAACTTTTAATTAAATGAAATTAGGAAGGAGGATAAAAAGAGAGAGAATGGATTTTTGACTACCGAATTGTTTTATTACAATTATTAATAAATTTAATGCTAACTAAACAAAATTAATCTATGTTAAACAAACCTACTTTTCTACGCTGGCTTTTAAGCCTGACGCTCGGACTCTTCTTGTGGACGGGTGTCAATGCACAGGGAGTGACGTTGACACCATCAACTCTTGACCTGGGCAACAGGCCAATTGGTGCCTGGCAAGAATCGGGTGTTTTTGTTCTTCAGAACAACAGCGCTATTGACATTACAGTAACCGAAGCTGAACTGGAAGATTTAACCGGTTTCTTCGAAGTAGAGAGCCCCGCTTTACCTTTAGTTCTTGAAGCAGGCGAAACTATGGAAATTGGTATTACTACCAATGACAGAGCCACGAACGGCCAGACAGTAAACGGCACTCTTGGTGTTGTTTATTCAGAGGACCGTGCATTGGTTCTTGGCGACATTACCGCTAATGCTTATACACCATTGGCAGCTAATGTATGGGAAACAGCACTTTTAGTTCCATCAAATCCTTACACAGCAGCAGCTGTGCCAACTACAGGTTATTATAATGTATATGACCTTCCTGGTGACAATGACGGATTCAACAGAGTTTACAGGTTAGACCTTACAAGTGATCGTTTATTATATGTTACACTTGCAGGTGCTGATGTAAAATATGCTCTTTATGATGAGACTTTTGATGGTGGCCGTGGCCCAGCTGCAGACAATGCAATTGTTTCCGGAACCACTTCATTAAACGGAATGCCATTATTCAATGGTACCTATTACTTAGTAGTAAGTACAACCGGAGCTTCATTCGACATTACTGTGAATGCTCCTGCTATGCCGATGCCATTATTCGCTACCAATCCTGTTCCCGCTGACGGAGCAATTGATATTATGAATGGTGACGTTCTTTCATGGACTTTTGGTCAGTATACTGAAGAATTTCAGTTAATACTCGGAACTACTTATCCTCCTTCAACTGTTGTTGTTGACTGGACTTCAGACCTTTCAAATACATATGCTCTTGCAGGTCTTGAAAGCAATATGCAGTATTTCTGGCAGATTAATGAACGCAACAGTACAGGAACAACAAATGGTAATATCTGGGGATTCACTACTACTTTAAGTATTCCTCTTGGATTAACAGCTACTGTTGTTGACCCAACTCCAAATAACCCAACCGTTAGTGTTGACCTCGCATGGAATTCAAACCGTGCTTTCACCGGTTACAACGTATATCGTAACGGAGTTTTGATCACTCCAACTCCAATTACAGCAAATACATTTACTGATCTTAACCAGTCACGTAACGTTACAATTAATTATGCTGTTACTGCTGTTTATGATGAAGGTGAATCAGATCCTGCAAACGCTTCTGTAACTACCAGAGGAGTTGGTGTTGTTAATGGATTAATTACTGATGAACTTTTAGGAACAAATCTGGCTGGTGCAACTATTTCACTGGATGGTGAATTTGATTATGCTTTAACATCAATTGTAAATGGTACATACACCGCTAATGTTTATGCAGGTGAATATGACTATACCGTATCAATGAACGGTTTCAATACCGAAACATTAAATGATGTTACAGTTGCTCATGGTGCAACAGTAACAAATAACTTCTCATTACTTGAGTTCCCATACGCTGTTGATTTTGTTACAGCTACTTTAGACGGTGGTAACGTCAATATTTCATGGGGATTTGATGCCAGAGAACTTGTTGAATTCAACATTTATCGTGAAAAAGTATTACTTCCAGGTTCATTAGAACTTATCGGAACTACTTCACAAAACCAATTTGTTGATTTCGATTGGGACGAACAGACATGGGGTGTTTACAGATGGGCTGTACAGGCAGTTTATACCAATCAGGTTTCTGCTTTAGCTTATTCAAACACTTTAGACATGGATATGAATACAGAGGTTGATGTAACAGTTACCCTCAACTCAAATAGTTCACCAGTCGGCACCGTTGTAACTTTTACCAATATTTCTGAGCCTGCCCTTAACTTGGTTTACACTCAGAATCTTCCTTCAAGCGGTGAATATGCATGGACTGCTTTCCGCAAAGGAACATATGACATCACTGTTGAAAAACCTGGATATTCATCCATTGCTTTAAATGATGTTAACATCTTCGATGAAACATCATTTGAATGGTTACTTATCGAGGACCTTGATGCACCAACCGATCTTTATGTTACCCCAACCGGTTTAGCAACATGGGATGCAGTTGAGACTGATATTCGCGCTTTTATTGACTATAAAGTATTCCTCGATGGTGTACTTGTAGCTGATGTAGCCGATACAAGGTATCAATTAGGAACCAACGGTGAAGCACTTGTTGATGGACAGACTTATCTTGTAGAGGTAGCTGCTGCTTATAGTACAGGTCAGAGTGCAAGAACAGCTTATACTTTCACGTATATAGCATGTGATAATTATCCTGCTCCTGGTGCTTTTGCAGCTGTTCAGGTATTAGGTACTGTTGATGTTAACTTAACATGGACAGTTCCAACTGTAACCGGTGATGATCAGATTGATTTTGCACGCATATATCGTGATGGCGAAATCATTGATGAAGTAACTACAGCTTCTTATCTTGATGAAGATATGGCATTTGGTGAGTATGAGTACTGTATTACTTTCGTTTATGAAAGCGGTGCTGAAACTTGTCCTGCTACTATCTGTGATGAAGTAGAAGTAATTGGTGGCGGATTTGTAAATGGTAATGTTAGTGAAGCTGCATATTTAGGTGGCGAAAACATTGAAGGTGCTCAAGTGATCATCAGCAATGCTGACAATACTTTCACTTTCACAACTGATGCTGCTGGAAATTATACAGGTGAGGTTCTTGCCGGTACATATAACTATGAAGTAGTTGCCGAAGGTTATTCTTCAGAAACTTTAAGCAATGTAGTTATTGCACAGACTGCAACCGTTACCAACAACTTCATATTAATGGAGTTCCCTTATGCTGTTCCGCAAGTTGTTGCAACTGATCAGGGATCAAGTGCCCTTATTACCTGGAATACACCGGGTACTACTCCTGGAGGTGGTTCAGGAATAAATGAGGAATTTGATGGTAATATTCCTGAATTACTCGTTTTGGATACACCATTATCTGATTGGACAGTAGCCAATGATTTCCTGAATAATATTACTGGGGCAACTGGTGTTTGGAGATCAGCTTATTACAATGAAGAATTCGCCGATTTTGTATATGAGGTTGAATTGCAAAGAACCTCTGGAAATCAGACAGGTTCAATGGGTATATATGTCCGTGGCAATGGTTTCATGAATCCTGTTGCAGGAAATGGAACCACTGGTAGTGTTTTCTGCATCACTCAGAGTGGATCATATTGGTATGGAACATTGGTCAATGGTGATTTCCCTGACTGGTCAGGTTGGTTAACTTCTAGTGCAATCAATACAACTGGTAGTAATGTACTTACAGCTGTTGCTCAGGGAACTACTATTCAGTACCTTATTAATGGAACATTGGTTTATACTGCTAATAATGTGCCATATGCAAGTGGTTTTGCAGGGTTATTTACCAATACCGGCACAACTGAGAATCAGACAACAGTGTTTGATTACATGCATTTGACACCAGGTGCTGTTGTTCGTAATATATCGACAAACAATGTTTCTCAAAGGACTGAAGGTACTTTGGAACAAGTTTTCATTCCTTATGAGAATACTGTTGAACCAAAGGGCGCAGATTATTTTGTTCCTATGACAAGCGGTAGCCGTGAATTAACAGGTTATAATGTTTACAGAACAGGATGCTATAACTCAGAAGAATTAACATTCTTAGGTTATACACTTGACTCAACCTTTGTAGATAACCAGTGGGGTGCTACTGCATCTGGTGTTTACAAGTGGGGTGTTGTTGCAGTTTATGACGAAAACGAATCAGAAATTGTATTCTCAAATTGTCTTGATAAAGACATGATCACTGAGGTTTCTGTAACTGTTATAACAGACAGTCAGGATAGTCCTGAAGGAACTGATGTATTGTTTACCAATATTTCAGAGCCTGATCTTGAATTGACCTATGAAGCTGAACTTGATGGTACAGGTTTCATTATGTGGGATGAATTCCGCAAAGGAACTTATGACATCTTAGTTGAGTTAGACGGTTTTGCTCCAATTTCAATTGAAGGTTATGTAATTGATGGTCCTGAAGCATTCGAGTTTATTCTTGAAGAACTTCTTCTACCTGTTGCTGATCTTTATGTAACTCCAACCGGTTATGCTACATGGAGACAAGGCGGTGAAATTCCTTTCGCTGATTTCAATGAAACATTTGACAATGGTGTTCCTGAAACATGGACTATTACCGATGGTGGTACCTCAACAGACACATGGTATAATGAAACTCCTGCCGGAAATCCTCAATCAACCAATGGTTCATTGGATGGTACTCCATTCATGATGGTTGACAGTGATGAAGCCGGTTCAGGCGTTACTATGGATGAAGTTCTGACTTCACCTGTTATTAATGCATCAAATGCAGATGAATTATTCTTACATTTCGATCAGTACTACAACAACATATCAACTACTACTGAGTATGCCAGAGTGGAAGTATATAATGGTTCAGAATGGATTCAGATATTAAACCAGACTTCAGACCAGGGTGCATGGAATAATCCTGATCACCAGGTTATTGATGTAACTGAATATGCTAATGAAGAATTCCAGGTTCGCTTCACATATTACTCAACCGGATGGAACTGGTACTGGGCAATTGACAATGTAGCAGTAACTCAGACTTCAGATTCACGTTCATTACAGAACTACAAAGTTTGGTTAGACGGTATGTTTATTGCTGATACAGAAAATACTTTCTATCAGTATGACACTGAAAACCTTGTTCCTGGTCAGGAATATTTCTCAGAAGTAGCTGCTGTTTATACCAATGGTATGTCAGAAAAAATGAACTACACCTGGACATATTATCCATGTGATAGTTTCCCTGGACCACAAGTATTTACAGGAGAAGTTATAGATGAAACCGATGTACAATTGACATGGTCAAATATTGAGCCAATGGAGCTTGTACAGTTAACCCAGAATCCTGGTGCTCCATCAAATGGTTACTACCAGCAGTTTGGATATGTTTACGGAGTGGCTTATGATATGAGTGCTTATCCTGATGCTCTTGTAAACAGCGTTGACTTCCATCATGCTTCATGGGGAACAACTGGTACCTGGACATATAACATCCATATTTACAACTGGGATACCAAGACACTGATCTCAACCTTAGGTCCTTTCACCACAACCGGAAACGATATCTGGGAAATGGGAGTTGATTTATCAGACATACCAACTGGTGGCGCTTCAACCGTTGCTATTCTCATGGAACCTACTGGTAATTCAGCAACTGATGCTTATCCTGATTTATCATCAGATGACGCTGCTGATCCACAGGGTTCTATCTACGGATCATTAAGTGATGTTAATTCTATTGGTTCATCAACTATTGGTAACTTCCTCATGGAAGCTTATATCTTAACCGCTTACGGTCAGGTACAGGCTACTCCGGTTACTTTTGAACTCACAAGTGCTCCTGCTGCAACTTCACGTATTGCAACCAGAGGAATGTTTGCTCAGGGTCCGGTAACAATTAAACAGGACGTTAACAGAATGGCTGGTGACGAGTTTGTTGGCGCTAACATCTATCGCGATGGTATCCTTATCGCAGAAATGTTAACTGATACTTCTTATCTTGATGAAGCTGTTGAACCAGGTATCCATGAATATTGCATTAAGTATGTTTATGAAAGTGGAGCTATGTCATGTGGCGATTGCATTGAAGTTTCATTAGCAGAAGAATGTACTCCTCCTCAGGATCTCACAGCTGTAATAGATGATGAAGAGACAGAGATTGTTCTTACATGGAATACTTTTGCCGGATTATGGATGTCATATGGTGATTTAGTTTATGCTGATGCTATCGGTTTAACTGACTTTTCACCGGTTACAGTTGCTATTCAGTGGGATCCGGAAGATCTTGCAGATTATGACGGAAGAGCATTTACCAAGTTCAAATTCTATTATGGTACAGGTTCTATAGGAACAGTTAAAGCTCAGGTTTGGGAAGGAACAACACTTGTTCTTGAAGAAACCGTTACTTCACCTATCGTTGGAGAATCATGGAATGAGTATGAATATATTGATCCTGTTGTTATCGATGCTACCAAGTCATACAGATTAGGCTATACAGTAGAAGGTTACGATGCATATCCAGCAGGTGCACAGAATTTTACAGGTGATCTTAACAGTGACCTCGTAATGTTGGATGGTGCATGGGATAACTTAAGTAACTACTTAGCTTATTCATGGTTAATTGAAACTTTCATTGGTCAGGCTCCTGCAGCTGCAGTTAACTCACCTGTTGAAAGTTCAGTGGTATACCCAACAACAGCAGCAAGTCTTGCTTCAGCTCCTTCAGTAAATCTTGATAGAGGAAATGTTGGAAGAGAAGTATCAGCATTCTTAGGATACAATGTATACAGAGATGGTGAACAAATCAATGATGCTATTGTAACTGAAACTACTTATATCGACACTGAATTCCCTAACGGAGATGTTTGTTATACAGTAACTGCTGTTTACAGCATCTGTGGTGAATCAGAAGAATCAAACGAAGCTTGTATCCTTGGAATAAACACCAAAGATCAGAATCTGTCACAGGTAAGGATTTATCCTAACCCTGCAAACAGTATCCTGAATATTGAACTTACAAGCAATGTAGAACGCGTACTCGTATACAACTATACCGGTCAGGTAGTTGTTGAACAGAACGCTGTTGATTCAACTATGAGAATTGACGTTAACAATTTTGAAGCAGGTGCTTACCTGGTTAAGTTAATTTCTGTTGACGGAAATAGTGTAACTAAGAAGGTTATTATTACCAAGTAATAATATCGTCTAATCGTTAATTCGATTTAATTGAAAGCCCCGGGTATGACCACCCGGGGCTTTTGCATTTTATTAACTGATTCTTTTTTTTGATATTAGTGGTATATAAATTGTCACCATGTGAATACAATGGTGTGATTTTATTTGTATATTAGCATAATTATTTCAGGAATAGTCGTATTCAGACTTAAAATTTACTCGCCCTTCTTTTGATTTTCAGAATAATAGGATAGTTTATTCTAATACTTTATTAACTGCTAATTAAAGAAAGGAGGTTATTGCTATAATAATAGCAAACGGCTTTGTTGCCAATTATTTCAAAGTTAATTTCTGTAGATAGTATTAACAAAAACGAGTAAACATGAAAAAGTCACCGACAATTTTAAAATGGCTGATTGCCATATTAACTGTTCTGTATATATGGCCATCATTAGATGTTAACGGTCAATGTTTGACTGCTATTGGCCAATATCCCAGCACAACATTTGATCCATCATGTACAGGGGTAACAGAAATTATTGCTACTGATGTCTGGGCAGGGGAATACTCCAAGGTTAACGTACAGGAAGGAATAACTTACGTCTTTACCAGTTCAGTTTTAACCGATTTTCTTACTATCAGTGATGATGCAGGCACAGTTCCTTATGCATTTGGAACTACTCCTGTGTCATGGACATCAACTATTAGCGGGACTGTGAGATTTTATGATCACACTAATGAATATTGTAGTAATCAATCTGTTCCCAGGACAACAACTGTCAGTTGTACTATACCCACACCAGCTAACGACTTGTGTGCTGATGCAATAGTTTTATCATGTGGTGATATAATCAGTGGATCAACGGATCACTCAACCGCAATAGGGGCACCAGGTAGTGTTTGTTCAGCGACGACCTTATCTGGATCAGGTGTTTGGTATAAGTTTACAGGGACTGGACTTCCTATAACAGTTAGTTTGTGTGGTTCATCTTATGATACCAAGTTGGGCGTTTTCACCGGCACCTGTGGTTCTCTTACATGTGTGGGTGCAAATGATGACTTTTGCGGATCCCAGTCAGAAATCGCATTTAGCAGTATACCAGGAACAGAATATATAGTGTATGTTTCGGGTTCTGGAAGTGAAACCGGAGATTTTACACTTAGCTTGTCTTGTTCAGTACCAGGTCTTGAAATCATTACAACAAATCTTGATCTGGGATATCGTCCTATTGGTGCATGGATGGAGCCTGCAAGACTGGAGGTAATTAATAATCCCGGAGTGGGGGATTTAACTATCACAGCAGCTGATATAGATAATAACTATGGTGGTTTTGTAAGTGTTGTTAACCCTCCATTGCCTTATACACTTACTTCAGGTTCAACAACTACCGAGTTTGGTCTTACAACAATGGGCTCTGAGGTTTCAGCAGGAGCGTTCAACGGGACTTATGCTTTGATTTACGGATCAGGCAGAGCTTTGGCAACTGTAACCTATGGAGGAACAGCATATGTACCATTACCAGCCGATGTAGTAGAAACGTCAACAAGCCTTGGCGCTTTCTCTGCTCCTGCCAACGGAATAATTGAACGGCCGACGTTAGATGACAGAGAGTTGGGTGGATATTATAAGAATTATATCTTGCCAAATGATATTGGTACCGGACTTGAGGATAATGATAATGTGTATTCATTCACTCTGCTGAATGATAAGATTATTACATTACAATCCACATCTAATGTCAACTACGCGATTTATGCAGAGGACTTTAATGGTGAGCCGGGACCAATGGCAAGCAATGCATTGTACCAGGCATATAGTAATCTCACAGCTCCACTTTTCGCAGGTAACTATTATTTGGTAATAAGTGCGCTTGAGGGTTGGTTAGTTAATTTTGATTTTTCTGACATGCCTTCTCCTGATGCAGTTACATACCTAACACCTGCAGATGGTGCTATCAATATCACAAATGGCATGTTCCTTACATGGGAATTTGGTGAAAATACGTATGAGTATCAGCTCGTATTAGGAACAACCTATCCTCCTGCCACTGTTATAGTTCCATGGACAACAGATCTGTTGGAATCATATCAGCTTGCCGGTCTGCAACCAAATATGCAGTATTTCTGGCAGGTAAATGTCAGAAACAGTAATGGTACGACTATGGGTCCTGTATGGGGATTCACTACTACAATAGATGTTCCAACAGGATTGACAGCTACTGTAATAGATCCATCACCGGCAGATCCCTTAGTTAACATAGCTCTCAACTGGAACAATATTCCAAACAGAGCCTTCCTTGGTTATAATGTATATCGGGATGGTGTTAAGATTAATACAACCCCGGTACCGACATCAGAATATACCGACCTGGGAATGGCAAGAAACACTACATATATTTACAGGATTTCGTCCGTATTTGATGAAGGGGAATCTGCACTATCAACGCCGGTTACTGTAACTACAAAGGGCGTAGGTACATTTATCGGGCATGTATATGATTTCCTGACCTCTGATCCAATTGAAGATTCGAGGATAGATATTTCAGGACCCGCAGGTTCGTATACCGTATTGACTGATGCTGCCGGATTATATACTACTCTCGTGTATGCTGGTACATATGATGTTACTGCAAGTGCGGATGGTTACATTTCACAAACAAAAACCCTTCAGGTTGTTATTCATAATACGACAGTTACCGATGACTTCTATCTGATGGAGATACCATATCCGGTAGAAGAGGTTATTGCCACAGA
>CAZJPP010000018.1:0-51373 GCA_964547915.1 uncultured Lentimicrobium sp. | reverse complement strand
ATTTAGGCATTGACAATTGACAACTCTGAACACTGAACGCCGAACGCTGAACGCTCCTACTGTTCTATCGCTACAGCGTCGCAAGCATAACCCAGTTGATACATTATCCCCACCCGGTCGTTTACAATAACGCCATCCTGAGCTATTCCATCTTTCATGATTAGCATGACTGTTTCGAACCATGAAACCTTTTTATTGGTTGCAGGAATATCAGGGAACAAACTCCATCTCTTTGAATGTGTACCTGTAACTAGTCCGAAAGCCATTACTGAATCACCTTTAGCAGCCATCATTAGTATTTCGAAATGGTAATCAGGGAACACCTCTCTGAAATCGGCATGCACTTTTTTATGAATTTCAAAATTCTCAGGAGAGAAAATAAAACTTGTGTGGTCTACCCAGTCAGGTCTGTTTTGCATCTCGATGAATTTCTTTAATGCTGCCAGGTTCTGGTCAGCTATGGAAGTTTGTGCACTAACTCCTATTGTGGCAAGTGCAAAAGCAATAAGAATCAATCTTTTCATAGTACATTACTTTATTGTGAATAAAAGGGTGTTATTCAGCTAATCCAGTATGTAACCAGTAAGATAGTTCTTATAAAGATACGAAAATAAATGGCAGATTGCAACCTGATAAACACCAAACGCTGCGCGCTAACTGCTAATCGCTAATTGCTAATTGCTGACTGCAGAGTGCTGACTGCTACCCTAATCACTTCACCAGAAACAAATACCCTTTGCCCTTTAGCGTTACAATTTCAATATCCGGGTCTTTGGAGAGAAGTGAGCGGAGCTTCCGTATGTAAACATCAAGCGTACGTGAGTTGAAAAAGCTGTCGTCGCCCCAAATCTTAAGCAGAAGATCACGGCGGTTTACTACGCTATTAACCGATTGGCTGAGATAATCCATAACTTCCATTTCACGGGCCGAAAGCTTGTGCGTCATCTCTGGCGACTCCAATTCATAGCGGCTTATATACAAGCGGTATTTGCCCAGCTGGCGAAAATCATCTTTTGTATTAAGCTGATGGTTGGCCAGTATATGTAACTGGTTGTTGATGCGAACCATCAACTCTTCCATGCTGAATGGCTTCTTCATGTAATCAGTGCCTCCCGACTCAAATCCTTTAACAAGGTCGTTCGTTTCACCACGAGCCGTAAGAAATATCACCGGCAACACCGGATTCAAGGCTCTTATCTGCCTGCAAAGTGTATAACCATCTACATTGGGAAGCATAATATCAAGCACGCAAATGTCAGGTGCGTATTCCTCAAGGGCAGACATCACTTCAGCACCATCGGCAACAAGCCGGAGATCGAACCCCTGCTTCTGGAGTGTTTCGCTGACTATGCGTCCCAGAAACGGTTCATCTTCAATGTATAAAACCTTGGTTTTCATCTTTGCAGATTCTGTTTTCCGGATAATGACTTAGTTATAAATGAAGCAACCAATTTTCAAATCTTATTTAATTGAATCTCAAATACACTCCCGCCACCATCACGTGGAAGGTAACTGATTGTGCCACCGTGTTGCTTTATTACTGTATCGGCATAGGTTAAACCCAGTCCGTAACCTTTTATATTGTGCGTATCACCCTGTGGTACCCTGAAAAACTTTTCAAATACGCGACTCCTGTATTCTACGGCAATCCCCTTTCCCCTATCTGCAACGGTTATTATGACTTTTTCAGAATTGGTAGCCAAATTGATATCAATTATTGCAGGAGCATCACTGTATTTTAAACTATTGTCAATCAAATTGATCAGTACTCCTTTCAGATGAAGGTTGTCGATAAGGGCATACACCGGCTGCTCCACTCCGGTAAGAGTGAGTGATGCTTTTTCGTTATTCAGCCGGGGCTTCATTGACATCGCCACTTCTTTCAATAATCCACTTAAGTCTTCACTTTTAGTGATTATATGTAGTTTTCCTTCTGCCATCAGGTCAGTAGCCCTGTTTATCAGCATCTCAAGTCGGTTGGTTTCCAGAATGGCCATCGAGAGGTACTCTCGTGTCATCTGCCTGTCACTCTGGTCGTTGAAATCACTTATTGCTTCAAGGGCAACTTTAACTGTGGCCACAGGTGTGCGGAGTTCATGCGACATATTTCGGACGAAGTCATTGCGTTGCACATTAAGTAACATCTGAGTACGAAGGCTCCTGTAGCTGAAAAGAAAGGCGGCAGCAGACAATATAACCAGCAGCAAGCCAAACAGACCCCATGGTAGAAGCCTTGCCACAATTACTCTGTGCCACCCGCCAATATCTGCCTGAATAGCATGGTCGTTGACCATTATGCTGTATGAATACTGCCGTTTGGCTTTTTGAGCGATTGTCTCACGTGTATTACCTGTATCCTCTGTTTCACCTTGATTACTAATGCTGTCAGTTCTCCATGTTACCGTGATATGCGTATCCACATTATAAAGCTGCACCTGTAAAGCCTTTTTCAACAATGCAGTATCAGGCAGCCCCATCCTGCGATTTTCGCCCAGTGAATCATGCTGCACAGTCACAAATAGTTGGAGACCTCTCAGCGCCATATCATTCAATTCATCTTCCCCCGTATTTATCATAATTGAATCGGCATTATCTGTATGCACAAAAATGCGTCGGCTATTTGGTGGTAATGGGGGTGAACTGTCGTGGTTTAACTTGAAAATTAAGGTTTGTTGTGAATTATCAGTTTCCTGGTTACCGCTTTTAACCCCGGTGTTGATATTTGTATGAGAACTGTTATCTGTACCGTCACTGCTTTCCGACTCATTGGTTGTAATAGTCTTAGGTTTGAGGTCTTTGGTAAGCCCGGAACTATCCAGAAGTGGATAGATATATTGCTTCATCAGCATGGAATCAATCATCTGCTGATTGGCTGCATCCCAGGCACGCGAAATGTTATCCGACAGCAGATTGTGCTCCTTATTGTACTGCATCATGAACCACTGCACTACAAGCACTGTGA
Organism: uncultured Lentimicrobium sp.; assembly: GCA_964547915.1. Lineage (GTDB taxonomy): Bacteria > Bacteroidota > Bacteroidia > Bacteroidales > Lentimicrobiaceae > Lentimicrobium. The sequence goes on along the minus strand of CAZJPP010000018.1, from coordinate 48,411 downwards.
TTAGTACTTGTGCGGTAATCATCATGATTCCAATTATCCTTAGCCTCCTGTTTGCTTTCATTAACACAAAATTAACCCAATACCCCGATGTGTCAATACCCATTAACCTTAATTAACCTTAATTGGTCATGCATTAACCATCGCGACCCCACGGCCTCTCTACTTTTGGGAATTGAAAAACAACAAGAAAAACTCATTGAAAATGAAAAATGCAATCGTAAAAGGATTTTTGACAACATTGTCACTACTGACAATTAACACATTTGCCCAGCAATCGGGAACCGTTGAGTACACTGAGAAGGTAAAGCTTGACATCCATATTGAAGGTGATGCTTCTATTCTTCCACCGGGTATTCCCAACGAATATACCACTATGAAGACCCTTCATTTTACACCTGATGAATCAATATATTCAGGTAGTGGTGAGGAAGAAGAACAGGAAAACTCGATGGAAGAAAGCGATGTATTCGTCCACTTCAGTGAACCGGAAGAAATAACATACATAAATTTCAAGGAAGGTAAATATATCGACCAGCGCGAATTTATGTCGCGAATGTTTCTGATTGAATCACCATTAGATTCAGTGGCATGGAAATTAACTGGTAATCGCAAAGAAATTCTTGGCTATTCATGTATGGAAGCCACCTGTATGATTGACAGCACACTTACCACCGCATGGTTTGCTCCCTCTATTAATGTGGCTGCCGGCCCTGCTAAATTTAATGGTCTCCCCGGCCTCATTCTCGAGCTTATTACAAACGAAGGAAAGCGAATAATAACGGCAGCTTCAGTGAAGTTTGAAGATGTAATGGATAAAATCATCAAACCTAAAAAGGGAAAGAAGATGAGCAGGACGGAATTCAATAAAATAATTGACGAAAAAGGAGCTAAAATGAGTGAAGACGGTGGTCCTGACCATATAGTCATCAAAATCATGTAATAGCAGAACACCATTCTTTCACTTTAATAATCCACTATGAAAAATCTGTATATACTAGTAATACTGCTTACTCCGCTATTTGCATCTGCCCAGTACACCTTTAGCGGAGCTGTAGCCGATGAATCGGGAAAGGCAATGCCTTTTGCAACTGTTGCCTTGCTGAATCCCACCGACTCAACACTGGCCTTCTTTGGAATTACCAACGACAATGGTCGTTTTGAAATACGCAAAGTCAGAGGCGGCAATTACCTTCTGCAGGTTTCCTATGTGGGCTATGCAACATGGTATGAAGCACTGGAGATGAAAAATTCAACCGATTATGGACTTATCATCCTAAAAGCCAGAGCTATTGACCTCAAAGAAACAAGCATCGCAGGTGAACGGATTCCGCTAAGTATTAAAAATGATACTGTAGAATACAACTCGGGTGCATTTAAAACAAGGCCCGATGCAGTGGCCGAAGATCTGTTAAAGAAACTTCCCGGTGTGGAGGTTGACCGCGCCGGTAATATCAAAGCTATGGGCGAGGATGTAAAACAGGTGCTGGTGGATGGTAAGGAGTTCTTCAGTTCTGATCCGCAGGTTGCTACTAAAAACCTTCCGGCTGATGCCATCAGCAAAGTGCAGGTGTATGATAAGAAATCAGAAGACTTTGAACTCACAGGCATTGAAGACGACATGCGCGATAAAACCATCAATTTTTTACTAAAGGACGGCCATAAACAAGCCTGGCTTGGCGATTTCTCAGCAGGAGCTGCCACCGGCAATCATTACGATGTTTCAATGAAAGCATACCGTTTTACTGCTAAAAACCAGTTTGCCACACTTGGCATGATAAATAATATTAACAAACCCGGCTTCTCCTTCAAGGATTATTTAGATTTTAACGGAGGCTTCCAGGCACTACATGGAGGAGGGGTGAGCTTTTCACTAAATAGTGATGATATGCCCATAAACTTCGGTCAAACCATCGAAGGGTTGGTTACATCGGGTGCGGGAGGTATTAACTACTCGTATGAGTACGCAAAAAACAGCCGCATGTTCATGAGCTATCTTGGCAAGGGATCGGATAAGGATATTGATAAAACTATCAGTAGTACCAATTTCACACAGTCGGGCGAATTCTCCACCATCGAAACGCAAAACCGCAATAACAAGGCTGCTTCGCATAAGTTTTCATTTGGTTTGAAGGATAAGGCCGATAGCACCCGGACCTTTCTTTTCAACGGTAATGTGGGTATAAGTGATGGAAGTGACCTGATCAGCGACTATGCTGTTGCCAGATTGTCGAATGATGTAGCAAATATTCTTAAAACCGATGCAATTGCAGGCAGGGATGAATTATCGGCCGGTGGGACTCTCAAAGGACTTTTCAAAGGCAATGAGGTGTTCAGAATTTTTAACCTGTCAGTTAATGGAAACTGGAGTTCATCAGCATCAAGCGATGACAGGACAACTATTAATACAATCCCGTCAATGCCATTACCCGGGAGCATGCAAAACATCCGCGAAAACGAAAAACAACAGATTGGGGGCGGTATAACCGGTTCAACCCTGATAAAACTCAATAAACAGTGGTACCTCAATCCTAAAATTTCAACCGACTATGTCAGTGGCAGCTTTTCGCGAAAACTTAAAAACCAGGCTGCATCTGAAGCGATAATTGATAGTCTGAGTCCGTCAATTACTCGACAGTATCTGCATGTGCAACCATCATTGACTCTAAGGTACTCAGCCAAAAAGACAAAAGCATCTGCAGGCATCGCTTATATGGTGGCAAATGCGATGAATACCGTCCGCGACAGCGCCGAAATAAGCCAAAACATTCAGAAAATACTTCCTTTCTTTAGTTGGGAGTACAATTACCGCACAGGCAGAAGGTTAGGCATTGACTACAATGCAGCAGTGCAGGAACCCGATATTGCATTGCTGGTACCTGTGGTAAACAACGCTGATCCACAATATCTTATCTATGGCAATAGCAGGCTTAAAGCCGAAACCTACCATAACCTGTCTGCCAGTTGGATGCTTTTTGACCAATTTTCGCAAACATCAGTTTTTACCCAACTGGGAGGGAGTATGATTCGGAACAAGATAGGCTACAACCGGACAATCGGCGAAGGCCTGGTGCAAACCGACAGGCTTATCAATACCGGTGATGAGTACAGCACAAATGTTAATGTTGAATTAACCACACCCCTGCGATTTGCAGGTGTCAACATGACTGTTGGGCTCTTTTCTCAACTCAGCAAAGGAGAAGGTATGGTAAATAATATACCCTCAGTAACCGGTAACTTCATACGCACCGCATCGCTCAGTTTCATTAATCGCAAAACAGATCACTGGGTAATTGAAGTGGGAGGAGACATAACCCTTAATACTTCCACCCTTAAACTGAATGAAACTATTACAAGCAATTATATCAATTACAGCGGTTTCTCAACCATTGAATTCAATCCCGGCGACAAATGGCAATTCAGTCTTGCAGCTTCTATTGATCATTATACATCACAAAGTTTCAGTAGCGACATCACTATCCCTATGCTCACAGCAACTGCAGGTTACACATTTTTGAAAAACAACCGTGGCATGTTAATGCTCAGCGGTCGCGACCTGCTGAACAAAAACACAGGAATCACCAGGCTTAGCCAGTTCAACTACATAACCGAAACCCGCTCAAATATCATCCGTCGTTATATCATGCTCACTTTTAGCTATAGATTGAATCAGGGACATGAAAAGAACACTATAGATGTTAATTTAAGGAAGTAAATTGACGTCATTTAACTACCCTGATTAACGTCAATATCGGTTTATCAAACGTAATATTTCATTTATCAAATGCAGAACAGTATGAACATAAAAATAAGTAGATTTGTACTGCTTACTTTATTACAACGAAATGAAACGTTACTACATTACTATCAAAGGGGGAAACGTTCAAAGATGCGGTTTCCGTAAAGTTGCTGCCGAAAAGGCCAGGCAACTTAAGTTAACCGGTCTGGCCTACTATCTTGATCATCACGTTGCCATTGAAGCGGAAGGTGATATGGCTAAACTCGAAAGCTACCTTTCATGGTGTAAAGCCGGCCCACTTGGTTGCAAGATTGAATCGGTAGAATTTGTTGAAATCCCGATAAAAGGGAGCGCGTCTTTTGAAATCATACATGGTGTAGTTCAGAAAGATGCCCCCCCTTCACGACAGGCATAATATAGTGACACTAATTTTCCACTAGTTTATCTCGGATAACTATTTGCCATAACTTTTACATTTTAGCGATGTTGCAAGAAACTCCTATAGGATTGTTATATCTGCTAGTTAATGAAATGCAACCGATAGTGCAGCAATAGTCTCCTCAATTTTTAAACCTGATTGGTACCATCACAACCTCTTTATGTGCTGTTGTGATGGTTTTGCTTGCAATAGAGGGTGCGATTATTTTTGAACACTTTATATGCTTTGCATGTTAACTTCATATAAATATTAGATCCACAGTATAACAATATATAAATCACTAATCTTACAACCTTACATGTAGAAGCATTACCACGCAATCAGATAAAACCAAATTATTCAATAAATTAGATTTTACACCAATCTTCACTCAACAAAAATGTTAAGCGAACCTGTACAAACCAATGTCCTAGAAATACATAAATACTCAGATAAATATAAAGATGACTGGAATGAATTAGTAGCAAAATCACGAAATGGAACCTTCCTGATGAACAGGGACTATATGGATTACCATAACGACCGATTTTCCGACTGCTCTTTTATTTTCCTGAAAAAAGACAGAATTGAGGCAATTCTTCCGGGAAATATTTTAAACAATACTTACTACTCACACCAGGGCCTAACGTATGGAGGGCTAATTATGTCTGACAAGATTACCTCTTCGGATGTGCTTGAAATTTTTGAATTGCTGAACATTGAGCTGAAGAAACTCTTGATAACTGAAGTTATCTATAAACCGGTCCCTTCTTTTTATCATCGATACCCGGCCCAGGAAGATATTTATGCATTGCATCTGCTTGGAGCTGAAAAAATAGGTTGCAATCTCTCTTCTGCCATCTATCAGAAACACCATATAGGTTTCTCGGAACTGAGAAAGAGAGGGTTGAAACGAGGCATTAAAGCAGGAATCAGAGTTGTTGAATCGCACAATTACTCAGCCTTCTGGGCGATTCTGAATGAAAATCTCTCACGTAGATACAGTAAAGTAGCCGTACACTCAGAACAGGAAATTAAATTACTTAGCTCGCGTTTCCATAATAACATCAGACTCTATACTGCCCAATCAGGTGACGAAATAATAGCAGGGGTTGTTACGTTTCGTACACCGCATGCTGTTCATGTCCAATACATTGCAGCTAATGAAACAGGTCGTGAACTGGGTGCACTCGATGTAATCTTCTCAAAACTGATTAACGACACATATTCAAATATTCCTGTATTCGAATTTGGCCAGTCAACCGACAATATGGGAGCTTATCTTAATAAGAACCTTATCTTTCAAAAAGAAGGTTTTGGAGCAAGAGGTGTTGTTTATGAAATTTACAAGTACAGAATAGCAATCTGATATATACTCATAATAATTCTAATACTGTGTAGACCATGAGCATACCTTTTTGATTAATCAGGTCGGCAACTTTCTTCATTTGCGGATCCTTTTCCATTTCATCCAGCATTTTTGAAAGTTCCCGGTTATATTCATCATGGTCAACGATATCCCTAACATTTTCAAATCGTTCTGACCAGTACTCCCTTTTAGTCTTCAAAATTCTGATATCATGACGAGTCAATCCGGCATCAAGGCTAAAATCGGACCTTAAAAAACTTTCATACGGATTTTCTGACTTCTCAAGAACCTCTGATAATGTAAGCGTATCAAGTCTAAAATAGTATAACCAGGAAGTTCCAATCAGCAGAGTAGATAAAACTATCATTATTACTGTTCGCATTGCAAGGCTATTTAACGATTAAACTGCACACGCGGTAAAATAAAGCATTAATAATTAATCAAAAAACACCCCCTAAGGTCAAAAAGGATAACTGTAGCATATTTCAGGATAACTGTATGGAACTAATGTGCAAACGTATGGTTTGAGTTATCAAACGTAAAACAAATCCTGTTCTTGGTTCTGGGTTCTTTGTTAATCCTGTTCTTGGTACTTTGTTCTTGGTTAATCCTGTTCTTGGTTCTTTGTTAAGAGTTTCGTATATTGATTAAGAAACGTTTTATTACCTGGAAAGGGAAAAACTGAGTGCTAAGTGCAGATTGCTGACAGCAGATTGCTAATTGCTGATCGCCAATTGCGTGGAATGGGCAGCCTAGAACCAAAAACAAAAACAAAGAACACTCTCAGATATTAATTGATATCAACCTTGAGTCATTAATGACTCAAGACTTCGTCATCTTTAGGTGCAACCTAGTTTTGACTGAGAGATCACTGAGAGATGACCGAGAGATGGGGTAGAGATGATACCAATTAATACTCACCAAAAAACCAAGAACAAGAATTGCTCTTGTTCTTGGTCCTTGGCTCTTTGTTTTTTGTCAAGAGTCTCGAATACAGATCGATATCAGTTTTATTTCGTGTAATGGGAAAAAACTGCTTGCTATGTACTGAGTGCAGATTGCTAAATGCTGATTGCCAATTAAATCACTTCCTTAACCGATTCACTCAAAGGTGTGGTTTTACGGCCAATGAGCTTTGAAAGAGTGCCGCTGTCATCAAACAAATCGCCTTTTGATGCTGATATATCCCAGGCTGCAAGCATTGCCGCAAACCCTTCAGGCACACCAAAACCTTTTAGCATACTTGAATACTCATGCTCCGGCATATTCCTGTAAGGGATTTCTTTTCCTGTCTGCCGGGAAATTTCATTTGCCAGATCTTCCAGTGTATACACGACATCTCCCGCTAGTTCGTATATCATTCCCTGATGTCCTTCAGATGTCAGCACAGCAACGGCTGCTTCTGCAAAGTCCTTTCTTGCAGCAAGTGACAATTTACCATCACCTGCACATCCGGCGAAAGCACCACCTGCAATTGCACCGGGTACTGAAGCAGTATAATTCTCAGTGTACCATCCATTTCGCAGAATAGTATACGGAATTCCGGATTCCTTTATCATTTTCTCGGTTGCCAGATGCTCCAGTCCAAGGTTGATAGTTGTTTTATCAGCATGCAACAAACTGGTGTACACGATTCTCTTTATATTTTGATTTTTAGCTGCTTCAATGATATTTTGATGCTGATTGGCTCTCTTTCCCATCTCATTTGCAGATATAAGTAAAAGTATGTCAACTCCCCGGAGTGCCTGATTAAGAGTATCGGGTTTGTCATAATCAGCCGTTCTAACCTCAACACCAAATTTAGCTGCTGCTTCCGGTCTGCGGGCTAATGCTATAATATTTTCAGCGGGCATTCTGTCTTTCAGCATGTTAACCACGTATGTGCCCAGTTTTCCTGTTGATCCTGTAATTGCTATTTTCATGTTCAATTTTCTCTTATCAACAGTTTACTATTTAACATGTTCGCTGTCCGGTGCTGATTCTCCTGATTCATGATTCCCGGTTATTGATTCAGAATAAAAACCGGGAACATTTTCAAAGAACTGCTAATTTTGCTATCGCACTCACTAACAATGAACCTACAGGGTAATGAGATATCATTTAATATTACAGCTTTCAATAATTTACCGAAAAATTAAAGAAGCCGGCATAAATCCGATACTCGGTTATTTATTAGCTATTGGTTTATTCATTGTAATGTCTGAACTGCTTTTTCGTGCTACCGGTTTCGCGAAATACATAGTGTGCCTGGCTGCATTGGCAGTAATATTTAGATTAAATGAAAGGGATCGCAGCGACTTTCTCCTATCTAATTTTGGCAGCAGCCGGATGAAGAAAATCCGAATCATCGAGAACATAACTCTCTGCGCACCATTCATTATCATTCTTATCATAAAAACATACCTGACGGAATCTGCTATTCTCCTGATTCTAGGAATCATTGCAGCTATCACACCAATAAGAACCAACTTTTATTTCACTATACCAACTCCCTTTTCAAGAACCCCATTCGAATTTACTGTCGGCTTTCGCAAAACCTTCTTTCTATTCCTGTTTACCTATTTTCTGACTTTAATCGCCATCAGAGTAAACAATCCTAACCTTGGACTATTTGCGATGATTACCACGTTCATCATCCCATTGAGCTATTATACAAAACCGGAGGATGAGTTTTACATATGGGTACATTCTGACACACCCAATAGGTTCTTATTCAGGAAATTGGCAATTGCTACAATTAATGTGTCAATTCTAAGTCTCCCAATTCTCACTGCATTACTAATTTTCTTTCATGAGAAATATTCGTTGATACTGCTGCTATTTTTTGCAGGACTAATATTCCAACATACGGTAATACTGGCAAAGTACTCCGCATTCCCACGCGAAATAGGCCTGATAGAAGCAATTTTTCTTGTCCTGAGCATTTACTTTCCACCACTTCTTCTGGCAATAATCCCATTCTTTTACATAAAGTCCATCAACAAGTTAAAACTCCTGCTAAAATGATTTCTCTCATAAGTTTAAATAAAAGCTACGGAAATAATCATGTATTGAAAGATGTGAATCTCAACTTCACACCCGGCAGAATTTATGGTTTTTTAGGAGATAATGGAGCAGGAAAAACCACACTTTTCAGATGTATTGCAGGTCTTGAGCAATATGAAGGAGAAATTACCTCCAATCTGAAACCCCTTAGGAATTATTTAGGATTTCTCCCAACTGAACCATGGTTCTTCTCAAAAATCACCGGAAGAGAGTACATTACCCTGGTGTGCAATGCCCGTCACAAAAAGATTACAGATATCGAGGATAAGAACATTTTCAATCTGCCTCTAAACCAGTATGCATCAACTTATTCTACGGGCCTGAAGAAAAAACTGGCCTTAACCGCTCTTCTGGTTCAGGAAAACGAATACTTTATTCTCGATGAGCCATTCAATGGAATCGATATCCAAAGTAACATTATCCTTACGGAGATAATCTTAAGGCTCAAACAGTTAAATAAAATCATCCTGTTATCATCACACATTTTTTCAACTCTAAGCGATACCTGCGACGAAATCCACCACCTGATTAAAGCTCAGCCTATCAGGACAATTGAAAAGCCGGATTTTACCGCACTTGAGCAGGAAATGAAAAGCGCTATTCTGAATAGCTCTATTGATAAACTTGGACTTAAGTAATCGTTTTCAAACATAACCAATGGGCACCATCCCTAACCATTGGAACAGCACCAATAATTTTCATTCAGAATCAGAATAAAAGTTTAAAAGTTAATGTAAATTGTACAGATATTTCCACCCCGGCAAATTGAACTTCATTTCGTGAAAAATACATAATCAAAAACATTATTCGCCATGGGAAATTTAGAAGTCAGCAGGCATTTCTTCTCTCCATTCAGCCTGGAAATCGACAAAATGGAACACCTTATACTGATCAATTTTGAGAAGGATGCTGACAAATATTATAACGTATTTGAGCTGCAGCAGGCTGTCTGTCAAGATAATACTAAACGATTCCTGGTAATTGCGTATCGTAAAGATGGGAAGGCAGATATATATCATCAGCCCGAATATCCGTTTGCCTCACAATCGAGTATCCTGAATGACGTAAGCTTTTTTGAGGTACCTATGGACGACCTGCAATTCAGAATTAATGCTGATGAGCTATTTTTTAAATTTTCGTTCACAGACAAATTTGGGAGACAAATATTGGTAGAACTTAATGAGAAGAACAGGAGTAAAAAAGAGCCCTTTTTCTTACTTGCTCCTGTTGGGGAAGTTTCAAAAATACCAACCGTTTTACCGGTGTACTCCCTGTATGAGATGTCATTTACTCAAAGGAAACATACGAGGATATCAATAAAAATCGACAACAAAAGCCACAAGCCTGACAAGTTCATTTTACCAATAGATGGTGCCCGCAACTACTTCTCCCGATATTCGCTAGATACATTTAATGTCGACCTGAACAGGAACTTCGATGGAAGATTAATTCCGGTTATACCGGAATATCCTGACAAGGCAAATCAAAATGGTGTCCACTACGAATTAGCTTGCAATAATGATAATTACGAGATCTGCCGTATAAAGACACAAAACTCAAAGCACGAGCTTTCAATTGATTTCACGCCACCCTTTCCCGACGTAACACACCTTGCAGACATGACAACACTGAATGGAGAATTCAGGATAACTACAGATCATACAAAAGGAAACCTGCGTGGCAACTATATGGCCAAAAGAGAGGCAAATCTGGTCACAACCACACTCCATCCGAATAATGGATGGCAACCCAATGAAACAAGGCTTTTACTGAGGCTGTTGTATAAGATGGTGAATATCTTCAGGAACTGGCCTGCAAGCTATGTTTGGGAGGCTCAGATTAACCTTGATAATCCGACCGAACCCTACATGCAATCTAGCTGGAAAAGAGTCTGAACGCCGAAAATAACTTATGCAGAGATACCACTGGCAGCAAAAAGCTTAATCGTCTATAAAATAAATAGTTCCTGGTTCACAAAACTGTTCGTGGTTCTTGGTTTTTGGTTCTTAGTTACTTCACCAATTCAACCAGCAGCGACTCGACGGTTTCGATGCCTTTTTCCTGAAGCTTCTTCTTTAACCGCATTTTACAAACCCTTACACTTTGCGGAGATATGCCAAGGGTATTGGCCATTTCCCGTCCCGACAAATCAAGATAAATCAATACCAGCAAACGCTCTTCGGCTTCAGTAAGACTCATCGCATATTGCTTAATTCTGGTAAAAAATCCGGGGTATATTGCTTTGAACTTAGCTTTAAAAGTCGTCCAGTCTTCATCAGTCAGGATCTTTTGCTCAAGCAATTGTTCAACCTGTGAATCAGAGGCAACAACTGCCACACCGGTCCTGGTAACCTCATCCTGCATCTTACTGATAATGGCATTCTTGCGCGTCAAATCAATAATATAACCTTTCAGTTCCTGCTCTTTCACCTCTATAATCTTTGCTGCATTCAGAAGTTCCTGCTCCAGGTTCTCCTTCCTGAACCTGATGCTTATCAGATAACGGTACACAAAAAACGCCGCCACAATTAATATTATCAAGGCTGAAATTCCTATCAGCCAATTCCGGTTTACTGCCAGTACTTTTTCCTTCCGGAGATTCTCTATCTGCAGATTCTTAACCTCGGCACCCAATTCCGCCTGTAACTCCGAAAGCCTTTGCGACTGGTTGATTATCTGGATCTTATTATTCAATTCATAATACAACTTAAAGTATTTCAAGGCCGAATCTGGCCTCCCAAACACTTCATAAATCTGCGAAAGCCTCTGATAGGCTTCACTTATTCTTAAATCACTATCCAGGGCTTTGCTAATTTCAAGACTCTGGTTAGCGGCTTCTAAGGCATCGCGCATTCGCCCCTCACGCTGAAATACATCGGCCAGATTATACCAGGTGGCAGCTTCCCCATCCTTGTAATCTATGTTTTCATATTGTCTTAAAGCCTCCTGATAATAGAATCGGGCAGAATCAAGTCTGCCCATATTTTTAAAAATCTGCCCCTGATTATTACAAGCGATGCCTAAATCGCGATAACTTTTACTGATTCTGAAGATCTTTATAGCAAGGTTATTATGCCTGAATGCCTGCATGAAGTCACCCTGCTCCTTGTAAATCAGACCAATATTTGTATGCGTAAGCCCAAGCAGTCGCTGCATATTGAGTTTCTCAGCCAGTTCGGCACTCTGCACATAGCTCTGCATGGCGTCAACATTATTTCCCAATCGCCAATACACGAGTCCCAAAGTATTTAAAACCATTGCCAGTTGATCCTCATGCCCACCTTCGTGAGCCATCTCATAGGCTTTGGTTATGTGATCCAATGCTTTTTGAAAATTTCCCCGGCCCCATTCCTCTATTGCCTGCTTGTTAATATTTTCAATTTCCTTTACTGATAAGCTGTCGCGTGATATAGCAATTGAATTATATGGCACAGCCACTGCCATGATTAACAGCAGTAGCTTATACCATTTTTGAATAAATTCCTGTCCAAAGTTCATTTATTCAATTTTTATTAAAATGTTCTTTGTTCATTGTTCTTTGTTCTTTGTTTCCATTCCACGAACTATATTGTTATTAATCAATATACAAAGCTCTTAACAGCGAACCAAGAACAACGAACCAAGAACAAATTAATCTATTCCACAACAAACTTTCCGGTTTCCTTAACTGCTCCGCATTTCACGTTATAAATATACATTCCCTTTTCGAGTCCGGCCACATCAATCTTCACACGGTTGTCACCGCTCGACATGAATCCGCTGTAAGGAATCATAACCAGTCGCCCACTTACATCCAGAACTTCTATCGTTACATCAGATCCACCCTCAAGCGTAATGGGTAATATGGTGAAGCCATTAGCCGGATTCGGATAAATCTGACCAGTCATTTTCGCATCTGTAATTACCGGATCCTTAATCCCTACTGCCACATGTTCAGACTCGTAGAAAAACATTCCACTAAATTGCGCCATTTCATTCATAATCCTACCCGAAAGTACTAACCTGCCATCACTCATCGGCAATAACATACATGGATAAAAATCCGACAGTTCAGGTCCGTAATAAAGCTCTTCAGTCATCACACCATCACGTGTAAGCTTAACTAATGTTCCCAATGGCATTGCACCGGCCGAAAAATATGGTCTCAAAGGATATGGCGAAGATGCCATTTGAGTATACAGGTAAAAATTATCAGAGGCATCAACATGCACATCCCTATAAAACCTGTTATATTCAGTTTCAAATACATCTACCAGATTGCCGTCCTGGTCATATTTAACCATAATGACCTTATTGTTAACACCTTCTATAACGCTAAAGCCGGGTATTATTATATCTCCATTGCTCAATTGAACAGTTTTGTATGAACTCACGCGTCTGCCACTTTCCATGTAATTCTGTTTCCACACCTGCTCACCCGACTGGTTAAGTCGCATTACAAGCATCTGCTGCTGTCCATTCGACCTATCCTCTGTATATCCGTTTACAAAAATGTCACCAGTAAGTGAAACATATACCGATGTACCTACAGTGTTCATACCCTCTTCGGGGAATGAAGCAAGCCACATCAATTCGCCTGATGGTGAGTATTTTAAAACTGTGATATCAGTTTCCTGACTAATCCACCCACCTGTTCCGGCCTTTCCGGTGAGATAAATGTTACCTGCCGCATCAGTTGTCACTCCACTAACGCTGTGAAGCTCATCTGAATATTCCGGTCGGTTGTCATAGGCTGTCCACATAACTTCGCCCGAAGAGGCAATCTTCCTGGTAAAGAATTTCTTAACACCTTCTTCTTCACCACTTCCCACAAGGATAAAATTCCCTGCATTATCCACAGTGAATTCATCATAGATAATCGTTCCGGGCATTTCTTCGATTTCCCATTGCAACTCTCCGTGAGTATCAAATTTCTTTATTCTGGTCGGCCCCTCAAAGTCAGCACCAAGATATACATAGGAGTCTCCATTATCCGCCACTCTCAATTGTATTCCATTGGCGGCATTGTCATTCAACGCGCTAAACGATTGTTCCCATTCCAACGAACCGGTTGCATTATACTTCGAAACAATGTACACCAGATACAGGTTAGTACCAATAATAGAATCATACATCCCGCTGAGGTATGTATTGTTCTGCGCATCTTTATATGTAGAAAGAAGCTCAATTGCCGATGCTCCCCCTTTTGTAAACCTGAAATCCCATGAAAACCCGTCCTCTCCAAATTCAGCTTTTGCTACTTCAAACGTGTTACCAAGATCGGTGTAAAACGAATTAAACATCATGTAAAAGTTACCGGTTGCATCTACTGCCAATTGCATATACTCGTTAAAACCACCTAAACCTATGTTTGCAATATTGAACGACCATTCATCTGTTACATTTCCATCTACATCGTAGCGGATAGTCTTCAGTCGGTTATCAAAAGTTCCCCCATCATAACCCCATGCTGAAATTACCGGACTGCCAGAGGCATCAAGCGTCAACAATGCTGGTCTCACATCAATAAGATCATTGGTTGCCTGAACCCAGTTTTCAGTACCGTCATAATTATAAGAAATCAGAAGAGTGCCATCATCAACCCAATCACCGAAATGACGGCCACCCACATAAACTACACCATCACCGTTTTCAATACCTAATGCCTGGGAAAGCTCACCTTCAGCAGTATTTTCCCATAACAGGTTGCCATCCTGACTATACTTCAGTGTATGCATCCTTGGATCAACAGTATTCAGGATTCCTGTCACATACCAGTTTCCTTCTTCATCACTTGTAATTCCATTTGCATAGGAATTAATCTGTTCACTTCCTTCCGGCTCATATAAATCGCTCCAAATCACATCGCCTGTCTCACTATACACAATTGTGTAATAACATTGAAAATACTCACTGTTACCGTGATACCCCGTAACACCGATACTACCATCGGCACTTATGTGGATATCCTTCGGTTCGATATAAGAATCGGTCAGATTGTTTTCCAGAACCTTAGTCCATAAAAGCGAACCCGATGAATTGTATTTTAGTGTTAACCATGAAGTATTAGATCCAGTATAAGTAATACCTGTAATTGCAATATTTCCCGATGCATCGGTGGTAACCTCATCCGGCACATCCATAAAATCATTATCACCGGCATATAAAGCCTGCCAGATGGTAGCACCATCCGAAGCATTCAGCTTCAATGTAAGCATATCCATGTCATGACCATTCCACTTAACTCCCGATACAATAACATCGCCGTTATTATCAAGTGCAATTGCAAGTCCATACTCTGTGCTATAAGTAACCGCAGGTAGCTGCTTCTCCCACACAAGTGACCCGTTACTGTCAATACAAATAACCTGAAACAAACCTGCCGCCGATTCATAATCAGCACTTGAACCCGTTACAAAAGTGAAACCATCAGCCGAAGTAACAGAAGCAAAAGGCACATCAATACCCTTATCGGGATGTGTATAAAAATCATACCCCGAATCATCCTTTAAAGCACCCTGACCGGAAGTCTTCAAAATCCCGGCAAACAGGAGCAAGATAACAGCGAAAACATAAAATTTTGAAGTCATAGTAAATTAGAATTTAAGTAGCTAATAAATGTGACACCCTTTCAGCGGACAGTCACAAAATGATAACGCCCAAAAATATAACAACCGCCCCCAGAAAGGGTAAAAAGGATGTTGACAAAAGTGTTGACAAAGGGGAAAATGAGCAGTCAGCAATCGGCAGTCAGCGGTCAGCTTTTCCATTCCACTCTCTAGAATTGTTCTTTGTTCTTGGTTTATAGTTCGTTGTTAAGAGTTTCGAGTATTGATTAAGAGATAATCTGGTTCTTTGTCTTGATTCTTGGTTCTTGTTAAGAGTATCGAACATTGATTAATAATAATTCTGTTTCGTGGGATGGGACTGAATGCTGAATGCCGAGTGCTTAATGCTAAAGAGAGGAAGGACCGGCCTAGGGTTGTAGGGCGTTAAAAATTTTGAGAAGCAGCCGTAAAAAAAAATCTGCTGTCCGAAGCGCCTGAAGTTTAATGGCAGATTAATGGTTGAAAATTTATGAAATGAGCTTAATAGATAGAAGGCAAGTTAGATTTTTTAGGCTGCGACGAAAAAATTTAGCCCGAAGACCCGTAGCCGTGATTTTTTTGCTACTTTTTTGATCTAGCAAAAAAGTAGAAGAAAAGATGATAAGAAAAAAGTGATTAAGAAGTAAGTACAAAGAAGATTGATGAAGAAAATGAAAATTGGAGAAATGAATAACTAATGAAACTAAACCATAAATTTGAAATAAAAAACCATGACAATCCTAATCGCCGGTGGCACAGGCTTCATTGGAAAAGCACTGGTAAAACACCTTACAGAAAAAGGCTACAAACTCCACATCCTTTCCCGTAAGGAAATAAAAAGCCCCTCCCCCGAAAACATACAATACTTCACATGGGACATCCGTGATGGTTATATCGATCCCCGCGCATTCCATAATGTTACCTCCATTATCAACCTCGCCGGCGCAAACATCGGTGAAAAACGTTGGAGCAAAAAGCGAAGGGCCGAAATCCTTAATAGTCGCACACAACCGCTCAATCTGCTGTATAAGTATGTCAGTGAAAACAACCTCCGAATCAGCACCTTCATATCTTCATCAGCCACAGGGTATTACGGCACAGTTACCACACCTGAGATATTCAAGGAAACCTCCCCAAATGCCAACGACTTCCTGGGCAGAGTATGTATGGAATGGGAAAAAGCCGCCCTCCAATTTGAAAGCCTCGGCATCAACACAATCATTCTGCGAAAAGGAGTAGTCATGAGTAGTGATGGCGGCATGGTAAAACGCCTCGACCCAATGGCCCGATTAGGCATTAACACAGCTGTTGGCAGCGGGAAACAGTACATTCCATGGATTGGTCTGAGTGATTTGCTTAGACTGTATGAATTTCTGCTCCTGAATCCCCATATTTCCGGAACATACAATGCCGTGGCTTCGCAGCACATCAATATGAACGAACTTTCAAGCAGTCTGCTCCGCTTTCACGGGAAGAAAAGTATACTTCCCAACGTCCCGGCCTTCATCATAAAGCTGATCTTTGGCAGCATGTCGCAGATGCTCCTTCAAGGCTCAAGGGTAAGTAACCACAAACTCCTCAGCACAGGATTCACTTTCGAACAAAACACCATTGAATCAAGCTTTTAGCTATCAGCAATCAGCAGTTAGCAATCTGCATTCGGCCTTTTCATTCCACGCAATAAGTATTCAGCATTCTACATTCGGCATTCAGCAATCTGCATTCAGCAATCAGCTTTTCCCATTCCACGCACCAGATTTGTTCCTGGTTTATCGTTTTTTGTTCTTTATAACCTACAATATGGCATAGCCCCCTAAGAAGTTGGGACTCAAAATACTGAATTAATTCTTAACTTTATATTCATGAAAAAAAATCAAGTAAGAAGGACACCTGAGGAAAAAGAAAAGATTCTTCAGGATATCCGAAAGATGGGTATTGTTGCCGGTTGTAAGCATTACGAAATCAGTAAATCTCAGTATTATGATTGGCTTGAAAGATATTCTGCACAAGGTTTGGAAGGATTTAAAGATAGAAGATTCCAGAATACTGAGATTTTGAAACAGAGACTCGAAAAAGAGAATAAAGTGCTTAAGGAATTAATTGCAAAAGAACAACAAGCTTCAAGACTGAAGGATGAACTTATAAAAGAAATGTTTGCTAAACAGAAGAAAAAAGGCAAATGAGGTATGTGAATCTTGCAGACAATACCCGATCAACAAGAATTCTATTTCTTCCATAAACTTTTCTCAGTTGTCAGATGTTTCATAAAACTAATTATGAACCATACATAACTAATTATGCTCATGCAAGATCAAACAAACGCTCTTACCAGTCAGAAAACTGGTAAAATCAACAACAAGATGAGTAATCTTATAAAACTGGAGGAACTTGCCCAGTTTCTGCTAGCAATAATCCTTTTCAGTCAGCTTGGCTATGTCTGGTGGGTTTTCCCCGCTTGTCTTCTCTTACCTGATTTGTCAATGGTAGGCTATCTAAGCAATCCAAAAACAGGAGCACTTATTTATAACTTCTTCCATCACAAATTTCTGGCGATTGCAGTTTTCATCGCAGGATTCTTGCTTAACATTCCTTGGATTACACTCGCAGGCGTCATCCTATTCGGACATTCTGCAATGGACAGATTTTTTGGGTACGGACTTAAATTCAACGACAACTTCAAGAATACCCATCTCGGTTGGATTGGAGAATCCAAAATGTCAACAAAAGTCGCCGAGTAACCAAGAACAAAGAACAACTTATCTTACATTATCCCAGTTAATTACGACTTCTGCAACAGCTGGATGCACCTCTGTCTGAAGCATCTTTAGTAAGGCCTCGTCGGTCATGTCTTCCTGATGCAATTTCAAGGCATACCATAACTTTACCATAGCATCCTTTCCACCTGCGTTATAAATGTCCTTGGCGGCAGAATGCAAACGCGACTGGTACCAGCCATAATTCTTCGGTCCCATACCCATCGAGGAATATAGCTTCTCGAAGTCCTCAAGGGATGTGAATTTGTATTCTGACGATCCTGCATTTACAACCATATCCGGAAAAGTAACCAGTGCATCAAGAAGTTCGGGTTGTTGTTCAGCCACATAAGTGTGAAGCATTATATTTACGAAAAGCTCGCTCATCCAATGTCGTTGCATCTTCAAACCTGCCTGTGATGTGTATGAATGCCCCATCTCGTGCAATGCCAGCAGATCGAAGAAAGGCATCATACTATAGGAACCGTCCGGCCTACCATAAGCCCTTTTCACCAGTATGGTAAGTGAAGCAGGCAACTTGTCTACAGGTGGCAAGAAGCTTCGCCAAAAATCATTATCTTCCGAAGCAACAGCCAAATTTACCATATCGATATTATGCGGAAATCCATAAACATCGTGTAACGGTTTTGCTGCATAGTCTTTCCAATGCTGAGGTGCCAGGATATAAAGGACGGTCTGCGGTGTAAATTCCACCTCCTTCTCAAAAAACACTCCAGCTTTTTCCATCAGATCAGCTATACTCCTGGCTCTCATCTCTGCGCCGTCACTATAATAGTACGACTGTGTGTATCCATCGAGCTTAACAAGCTTAGCTTTGGAGGCCTGCGAAGTTATCTCTTGTGCTATCAGATTTTCCTTCCCTATGAGGAAGAACGATAACATAAATAAAATAAGAATTTTTATCCCTGTTTTCATGTTGTACATATATGTGTGATATTCAATATGTAACAACACAAACCACTCTTTGTTCCTAAAATTAAGGGAGCGTTCCTGGTTTTTCAATCAGAATTCGAAACTCCTAACAACGAACAAAAAAACCAAGAACAAAGAACAGTTCCTAAAACCTTGAATAGTAAAATAAATTATCATTATCCATAACCAACTTATCCCAAAATTCACTATATATGCATTATTATCGATAGGTAACGGTGAGATATTTTACCTGGCAAGATTTATTTATAAACACTTTTAAACCATTCATTATGAAGAAATTGTACTCTGTTTTCTTGTTAATGGTTGTAGCCCTCGTCTCTCAGGCTCAGACCAAAAATGTCCTGGTTGAAGAATTAACAGGCACATGGTGCCAATGGTGCCCAAGAGGAATCTATTACATGGATTCGCTCATCAGCACAAACCCTAACGCAATCGGAATCGCAATCCACGTTTCTGATCCTATGGAAAATGACGAATACGCTGATGGATGCGGACTCAATTCAGCCCCTTCTGCAAATATCGACAGGGGTGCTCAGGAAGCATCACCCGATTTATGGTTTGCTCTTGTCGATGATGCCCTTACATCAATACCAAAGGCTGATGTAGAGATCTTTACGGATTTCGAGCCAACCACTCGACTGCTTTCTGCCCGGGTAAAAGCCACCTTTTTTTCTCCGGCAAGCGGAGATTACCGCCTCGCTGCAGTAATTACCGAAGATGGAATTACCGGCCCTTCGCCACAATACAACCAAACTAACCAGTATAGCAGCGGAAATTACGGCCCTATGGGCGGTTTTGAGCTCCTGCCCCAATCCATTCCCGCTAATATGATTGCCTATAATCATGTTGGAAGAAAATTGCTTGGCGGATACAACGGACAAGAAGGCAGTGTCCCTGCCAGCGTTTCCGCGGGCGATACGGCAAGCTACATCTTCACTTTCACACTACCCGCAGAATGGGATGAAAACTACATCCGCATAGTTGGCCTGCTCATCGCTCCTGATGGCACAATCGATAATGCCGCTAAAAGCTTTTACCTTGACGGAAACTCTAATGCAGCTCCCTTATTCATGTCTGAACCCGTTACTTCAGGTTTCGAAGGCACACCGTATGTCTGCGACATATATGCCAGCGATCCTGATGATCATGATCTCACAATTACTGCTGTTTCTATGCCATCATGGTTATCAATGTCAGCCACTACTTCTTTAGGGATGATCCATACAAAAGTAACACTCACCGGAACTCCTGCTGAAGAAGGTATATTTCCTGTTGAAATATTAGTCTCCGACGGACAGAGAACCAAAACATTGTCATTCTCAATTACCGTTGAATCTGAATTGTCGGGCTCCTGGAACCTGGTAGGACAACAGGGATTTACAGCTACCAGTGAAAATTTTGGAATAGCATCCGATGCCAATGGTACCTTATATGCTTTTCTAACTGATGGCAGTGCTTGTAATGTGTATCAAAAAACATCTTCCGGTGAATGGGTGAATTATGGTAATCTTAATGGTCAGGCAACTTTTGGGAGGATAAGGATTGGCTCCGATGGACTCACTCCTTATGTGGCATATTCAAATGACGGACCGGTAGTGGTAAAAAAATATGCTTCAGGCTCCTGGGTTCAGATTGGAGGTTCCCCCGCAAGCGGTGTCCAGTTAGGATTTGATCTTGATGCAAACGACGTACCTTACATATCATTAATGGATTTTGACGATAATTATTATGGGAATTCCTTTAAGTATGATGGAACCTCATGGATAAAGTTAGGTGGAGCACCTTTCTCAGGTAGCAATTATGGGATCTGGAGCGACCTGAAAGTTAATAAAACAACCGGCGATGCTTATATCATCTGGAACGATGGCGATCTGTCATATGTTAGTAAATGGGACGGAGCATCATGGACAGTACTCGGAGGCGGTGCAATCTCTAACGAAACAGTCGCCTACAGCCAAACCATTGAAATCGATGAAACCAGCGGCCATATATACGCAGTTGTTGCCAACGGTGCCACTACCACAGGGGTCCTCAATGCATACAAGTTCAACGGAACATCCTGGGAACAGATAGGAACGGATGAAGCTGACGGACAGGTAACCAATGTGTCAACAACATTGAATGATGGCAGGATCCTCCTCATTTCATTTGTTGATATCAGCCATGGCAATTCTGTTTCTGCAATAAGTTACCGGGATGGCAACTGGGAATTCATCGGTCCGCGTAGTTTTTCAAACGCTATAGCTGCATACGCCCAGATAACATCCTATCAGAATATGCCATATGTGCTTTATCGCGATGGTGGGGCCTCCGATATGGCGACAGTAATGTACTACGATTCACCGATCATTTCGGGGATTTCTGACTCACCGGTCACGAATGATGGACTGCTACTATACCCTAATCCTGCCAGTCACGAAATTAACATCAGCGGACTAGCAGTACCAACGGAAGCCGCCATATACAATATGCAGGGAGCAATTATCTGGAAAGGAACAGCTAGCGATGCACAAAAAATAAGCACCCAATCCTTCAAAAATGGAATCTATCTTCTGAAAGCCGGTACAAAATCAGCAATCTTTATTGTCAAACATAACCGGAATTAACAATTAGGAAAACTTGTTCTTGGTTCTTTGTTTTTTGTTCTTTGGAGCAATCAGCAATCAGCACTCTGCAATCAGTAGCTCAGTATTCAGGGTTAAGCGTTCGTAACGAGGGATGTGGCAGAGTGCTAAATGTTGATTGCTTAATTACGAAGGAATGTTAGAGGACCGGCCTAGGGTTGTAGGGCGTTAAGAATTTTGAGGAACAGCCGTTAAAACTGTTCTTAGTTCTTAGTTTTTGGTTCGATGTTAAAAGTATCGGACATTGATTAAGAATAATTCTAGCTCGCGGAATGGGAACAACAAAGAACAAAAAACAAAAAACCAAGAACAACTCTAGTACGTGGAATGAGAAGGACCGGCCTAGGGTACTGGAGCGTTAAAATTAAGGCTTGTTTCCACAAATCACGCTGTCAAAGGGCACTGTGTGAGACGCCAAATGTATGGTTCCGCGTTCAGCGTTCAGAAGTTCATCGTTTCAGAGTTTCAGTGTTTCAGAGTTTCAGTGTTCCAGAGTTGGTGCTGAATGCAAGTGCCAAATGCTGAGTGCTTAATTACGAAGGAATGTTAGAGGACCGGCCTAGGGTTGTAGGGCGTTAAGAATTTTGAGGAGCAGCCGTTAAAAAAAATCTGCTGTTCGAAGCGCCTGAAGATGATAGATAGAAGAAGTGGTTAAATAGCAGAGAAGAAAAATAGATAGAAGGCAAGTTAGATTTTTTAGGCTGAGACGAAAAAATTTAGCCCGAAGACCCGTAGCCGTGATTTTTTTGCTACTTTTTTGATCAAGCAAAAAAGTAGAAGAAAGGTGTTGAAGAAAAATAATATAAAGAAAAAAATTGCACAAGATATAGACAATCACTATATTTAGTCTTCCAATAAAACCCTCCAAAAAATGAAAAAATCACTGATTTTACTGCTTTTTTGGACTATCCCTTCCCTGGCATCAGCCCAATTTATAATCGGAAACCCCTCATGGAAATGGGACACCATTACAACCTTCGATGCGGCTAACAATCTATACGAACGTTATTCGCAAACATGCGATGTTAATGGCAATATCCTGCAACAGCTCGTCGAAACATACAACGCAGGCAACTGGCAAAATTACTACCGTACCGTGATTTCTTATGAACAAGGCATTGCCATATCCTCTATTGCATCAGTCTGGACAGGAGGGTCATGGAGAGATGTCACCAGAATCACCCCTACCTACGATACCGATAAACGGATCGTCACCGAGCTGATTGAAACCTATGGCCTGCTGGGCTGGACTTACAACAAGCGCAGAAATTACAGTTATGATGCTTATGGCAGAAAGTACCAAATGCTTCAGGAAACATGGAAAACCAGTGAGTGGTTAAATGATATGCTCAACACTTATGAGTATGATATTCAGGGACACCTGTACCGTATTATAACTCAGTTTTCTGATGATGGCAGTCCCTGGGAAAATGGTATGCGACTAACCTATACTACTGATGATAATGGCTACTATCTTTTGTGTAACATTGACAGCTTTGAATCGGGACTATGGCAGCTTGTCGGAAAGATCACATATACCAATGACCCGAACGGCAACATCCTCACTGAAGTAATGTCAGAAGCCGATGGCGTTATGTTTACTGACCAGGTCCGATTAACATATACCTACGATAAATATAATAATTGCATAACCGGCAAGAGTGAGGAGTGGACAGGTAGCAGCTGGGAACCCACAGAAGCAAGTGAATACGTTTACTACAGACAGGATTATCTGATTGTTTTCCTGAATGAGGCATACCACTGGCAGGCATCCTACAAGTACTTCCCATTGGGCCTCAATGAGGTCACACCAACAGCTTATCGTATTTATCCCAATCCCGCATCCGGCAAGCTTGCAGTAGATTGTCCGGCAAACGGCAACAGACCACAGAACATAATGATCTACAATTTATCAGGCTCACTCGTTAAGAGTGTACCGGCTGAGAGCTTCCCTGCAATAATTGATATATCCGACATCCCGTCGGGCACATACTTGTTAAGAGGCAAGGATACTCGCCGCGAATACAGCGGCAAGGTAATTCTCATTCAGCCAACAAATTGTACCAACATTCAACCCCCAAAACCATGAAAACAAAAACTAACCAGCTGATAGCATTGTGCTGTGTTATCGCCTTGTCCTTTGCGGGATGTAATAAGGACAACGATTCGAATGGTGAACCTGATAATCCCGATATCATGGAAGGTTCATTTGATAATCTTACATATGCTTCACCGGTCGAACTAACATGGCAGAATCAGGATGGCTCTTCCATAACAGCCAAGGTGTTCCCCGGTCAGGTCGTTATTATTGCGGATACTGATGATCCCGCAAAGGTAACCCAGCTTATCACCTCTAACAATGCCACGGTGGAAGCCGCAATCCCTGACGCCGGATTTTTCGTTGCAGTCACTGAATTCTCCAATACGAATGCTTTCCTTACGGCGATGTATAACAGCCCTCTGATAAAACTGGCATTCCCCAATACGCCCACAGGTGTGAGCCATGAGTTGAACTACGACCCGGGCTATTATAAAAGCATGACAGGCGATGAATCAAGCATCATACAAACCATTGACGTTACTGCGCCAACCCCATGTAATATGACCCATACGGAATTTGTTTCCAGAATAGCCGGTGCAAATGGTGTTAGCGTTAATACAAACGATGTGACGGTCGACCAGGTTAATAAGTCATCCGACCTGTACAAGCCATTTAAAGAAACTATGCGACTGGTAGCATACTCACATATGCATAAGACTCCTTTGGTCATTAATGTGTCATTGGGTGGAAATGATACCATTGATGGTGAGAATCTGAAGTTCTACCAATGTATGGCTGAGGCACTCGAGAAGATGCTGGATAAGAACCCCACTGTCCTTGATAATGTCGTTGTGATAGTGAGTCTGACCAATGAACACAGGGATGAAACTGCCGCCCTGAACTATCTTACTGGTATTGACCCGCAATCTCCCCTTTGGGATCATCTTTATTTTGCCGGATCACAGGAAGGTGCGGAGGGATGCTTTAATTCAACAGACGGAGTACCCGGAGTCGGTTATGCTGCCACAGGCACTGCCAGCTATCTTGCCGCACCATCATGCGAAAATAATGTACCCGGAACCGATTGCTATTTATCGGGCAATTCAGGAGCAGCACCACAGATATCAGGCCTCATTGCAAAAACCTGGGAAATACTGAAAGAAGATGGTGAGAATTTCACCGTTGCAGATATCGCAAAGGCGTTGTGGGAATACCAGAAAACACACAATGGTGATCTTCCCACACCAATGGCTCTTGCTATGATTATGACCGGTGAAGTGCCCGAAGTTAAGTATGATGGTACATGGACAGGGAGATTCAATTACACAGCTTCAGTTCCTCAGGAAGATGGTCCGCCGGAAATTATAAACACCAGCTTTACAGTAACCATGACAATTAAATCGAAAGTGGCTCTTCCAGGCTATCCGCATATGCTTAAAATCACCGGAGTAACCTGTAGTGACCCAAGCTTTGATGCAACCATGGTAGTTCTCCCCGATACAGTCCACAGTCTCGTATTAGTTCCCGGTGAGTACAACTCAACCTCAACATATGGTCAGGGAATATTTATAACTTTCCCCAACGGGTACTCAATAGGAACCAATAATCTAATTGACGGAACCTTCACTGTCGACCCCACCGGCACAATAATCAGCAGTACATCAGCAGTAGAAAATGATGCATTCGATGCCGGGACTACAGAATTAAGCAGCAATGAACCCAACAGTGGCCCCGGAGGCTTTGCCTATAACTGGTGCACGTTCAAAAACTGGAGATTTGAAAAGGTACTGGCGAAGAGTGAATAATCATCCCTCAACCATCACCTCAAATCCACCGTAAGCAAAGCGTTTCATATCAAAAGGCATCGCTTTATCTCCCATGTCTTTATATGTCTCGTTCATCTCGTCCATTACTTTCTTATTCACCTCATCACGGTGTTGCTTCGACTCAAAAATTATGAAAGAAAGCCACACAGTTTCACCGGGATTTGCCTTGGCCAATTCAGTAAACTCAACTGCTTTACCACCACCCATATCAACAGTGGTCAAATCGTCACCCTTGCATTCAAAATACGAAAGAGCGCCATGCCGCATCCATGATTCCTTTCCTGTTTCCGCCATTATCCGGTACTCTTCTGCTTTCCCTTCAGGTACAACTAATACAAATCCATCAACATATTTTGCCATAATTACCTCCTTATTAGTTTTAAAATATAACGTGATAATTCCCAATTTGTTAAGATCAATACCTACTTAAAAGTGCTGAATGAATTATTGCTAACTTGCAGTGTATTTATCCATAAGCTTTACAACAAACAGGAGCATGAAGAAAATCATCCTCACAATCACGCTTATCTGGAGTCTTTTGAACCTATCAGCCCAGATAAAAATATCAGGCTTCACACCTGAAATTGAGCCTTACGTAAGCTTTATAAAAGAACAGAATACTGAGCCAATAACCTATTTACTGGAAAAGTATAAAGATCACGATGTGATTGTATTTGGTGAACGCGACCATCGTGACATCACACAATACTACTTCCTTGAAAAACTGATCAATACAGAAGAATTCTACAGACAAGTCAGCACCATTTATACTGAAGTAGGTTCTTCCAATTATAATGACACTTTAAATAAAGTATTGCAAAACACTTCATTAAGCCTTGCCGAAGCTGAAAAACTACTTATTGGAGTTTACAGGGATATATCATATCAGGCTTTCTGGGACAAATACAATTTCATGTACTTATGGAAGGCGATTTTTAAATTTAATCAATCGCACCCTGATTATCCCATTTCCATTAAAATGACCTCCCACCCCTTCAACTGGAACGAAATAACTGATACAACCATATGCCGGATAAAATCAAATGAGGTTGAGGAAAATTATGACGACTCAATGGCCGAATATTTTTTGAAACAATTTGAAGAACAACAAAAAGGCGAAAGAAACAAAGCCTTTGTAATAATGAATTATCCTCATAGTTTGCGAAAATGGACTTCCCAAAAGAACATCACATATGAGTGGACGTTTGGAACATATATTAACAGAGAGCTTTCCGACAGAGTATTCTATGTTATTGTAAATCCATACAGGTTTAATAGCTTTCAACCTGTTGCCGATGGCAAATGGGATGCAGCTTTCAAGTTTTGTGAAAACAAGAAAGTTGGATTCAATTTTCAAAATTCGCCTTTTGGAAAAGATACATTCGATGTTTGGTCGGCAAATGGAATTCTAAGTTTTCAGGATCTTTATGATGGTATGGTATTCATCAACCCCACCGCAGAATGTGAGAATGTAATTGGAATTCCGGGATTTGTCGACAGGAAATTTGCGAACGAATATGTGAGGCGTATCAAGCTTCGAATGCTTATCTATACAGGGAAGGAATACAAAACAAGAAAATCCTGGGAAAAAGCCAACTGCAACACCATCCGGACAAGAACAGTACATGATGACATTAAATACATGTATGGAAATGATAAAAGCAAACAATTTGATTCTGTTGTAAACAAATGGTTGCTATTCGAGTAAACTGATTCTTTTTATTACTGTTGCCTTGAAATCGTATTCGTTAACCGGATATTGTGTTATGCAGAATCGGTTGATGTCGAGATATTTTTCAATAAACGGTAAATCAGGTGTGTAGTGGAAACTGCCCCCGAATTTTAATGAGTTTAGGATGCTCATATAGGTCTTTGCATATGCAATGTAGTTTCCGTCATTTCTGAGGTTATGGTGCGAAAAGTGATTAGAAAATCCGAGGTGACTAATAATTGTTCCCCATTTTTGGTTTCCATAATCGTATTCTAACCAATCAGCATTGATGAGGTATGTAGATTCAAACTTAAACCGGTCAATTCCATATGCTTCGAGTCCCTGTTTCTTAAGATAATTTACCAGATGCCCACTAATTCCACAGCCTACATCCAAAATGGGATTCATTAACCGGCTGGTATCAATATGCAGTATATCCATCTGCAATTGGGGAGTATATTCCGAACACGCTACCGGTTCTATTATGTTTCCACTTTTGTTATAAATTCCTTCAGCGAACGGATTATAGGTTTTAAGCCAGTTTTTGAGATGTCCGTAGTGCTTTTTGGAAATTTCTTCAATCGAAGCTGCTTTAGTCAGAAGGTTTTCGAATAAATCGGAATAAATAGTTCTGAGATCATTTTTAGCTTTCTGATTAAACGAGTAGTATTGATTAACGTGACAGAATTCTTCGATTGCTTTATCCGTGGCATATTCAATCAGTGATTTTCGGGATTCCGGGCTCAGGCAGTCGATATTTGCAATTGCTCTAATTGTTTCCTGAGAGAATTGAAAAATATCAAGATTGTCGAGTAAAATATTCTTATCCCGGTTAAATTCCAGCTGATTATCAATATTTTCTGTCAATTCGCTCATCTGAAGAGATCAATAGTTAATCGTGGTGCATTTTATTAGAAACACCGGAAGTCTTTTCATTGCGAATTTAGTCAATATGGAAATCAATTTATATCTTTGATTTAAACTAGCCGGGTTTTGGGCGGATTGCTAATTGCATCATGGAAAAATTGAGGGAGGCGCAGCCCACTGATCAGTGACCTCAAAGAAGGCTTCCATCTTTCCGGCTGGCAAGTAAGAGACAATCATTTTGCCATGATCAGTTAATTGAATGAAAGCATGCTTTACCTTTCTGGGAAGGAAAATGGTATCACCCGGCTTCATTTCATATTGTTCATCGCCAACCTGAAACAGGTACTCACCCTCCACCACATAAAACCACTCGTCCTGAAACGGATGAATATGCAGTGGTGGACCACCGTACGGGCTAAGTCCGGTCTGCTCGAACACCGCCAGATCGTTTTCAGTATCCTTTGCAGAAATCTTTAGATCGAGAATGTTCCGGGTTACTCCTTTCATCCTGAAGTGCCTGCCAAACCGGGCTTCCCCTGCCTTAACCATGAAACCCTTCTGATCTTCCTGAACTCTCAATCCCACATGAGTGTCTGAAGGTTTAAGCAGTTCAAATCTGGCAAACAAAACAGTAGGTATGAGTGCAAGTATTGAGGTAACAAAGTTTCTTCTTTTCATAACCAACGCATCATGATACCAGAATATAACAAGTTAACCTTCAATTTTGCACACACTAAGCAGACCGCGTTAAGCAGGTAGCAGTTTCAAAGTTCCTGCATTCCTAACGAAGAATATGTGGCTGAACGCCGAACACCGATTGCTGAATGCTGATTGCAGAATGCTGAGTGCTGACGGCTAAACAAAAAACAACAAACAAAAAACATTTTCCTTACATTTGATCTAACCCTTAAACCATAAAAAAATAGCAACCATGCGAATTAAAAGTATTGAACTCCGCCATATCAGGATGGAACTGGTTAGCCCATTTGTAACTTCAATGGGAACAGAATATGATGAAGAGCATATTATTGTAAGAGTGGACGCGGATGGCGTCACCGGTTGGGGAGAAAGCGTGGCGGAAGGAACACCATTCTATTCCTATGAAACAGTGCAAACTGCCTGGCATATCCTTAAAGATTTCCTCATCCCTTCAATACTGGGCAAAGATTTAAATAACGTTGCCGAAGCCATAGCCCTGAACGCAAAAGTGCGCGGACACATGATGGCTAAAGCCGGATTGGAAGCAGCACTATGGGATGCATTTGCCAAATCACAAAACATATCTCTCTCCAAAATGCTCGGTGGCACAAGAGACAAGGTCGATGTTGGAGTAAGTATTGGCATACAATCCTCAGTTCCTGAACTTATCAAAAAAGTCGAAGGATACCTCGCCGAAGGATATAAAAGAATTAAAATCAAAATATCTCCGGGACTCGATATGCAATTTGTTGAAGCCCTCAGGAAACAATTCCCCCACCTATTACTCCAGGTTGATGCCAATTCCGCGTATACCCTAGATGATATAAACCTGTTTAAAAAAATGGATGAATACAATTTATCGCTAATTGAGCAGCCGCTCGGTTATGAAGACATTTTCGATCATTCAAAACTTCAACGCGAACTAAAAACCCCAATCTGTCTCGACGAAAGTATCCATTCACTCGATGATACCCGCGCTGCCATTGAACTCGACAGTTGCCGTATCATAAATATCAAGCCTGGTCGTGTAGGTGGCTTCACAGAGTCAAAACTTATTCACGACTACTGTGCATCTATGAATATTCCTGTATGGCATGGTGGTATGCTTGAATCGGGAATTGGCCGTGCCGGCAATGTAGCACTGGCATCTCTGCCCAATTTTACCCTTCCGGGCGATATATCAGCCAGCAAGCGTTACTACAAGGAAGACATTGTAGAACCGGAGTTTACAGTTAATCCCGATGGAACAATGAACGTCCCGACAGGCCCCGGAATTGGCGTATCAGTAAACATGAAAATGCTTGAAAAAGTAACCGTATTCAAGGAAAGCTTCAGGTAATTGTTCGTTGTTACAACTTAGTAAAGCTTCTCTTTCCTTTCAAGCATCTCCATGATTTGCGTGAAACGCTTTGCGCGTGTTGCAGGGGTTTTGGCTGTAGTAAGCCTGAAAGCTATGGCAAATAGATTTGTTTTGTTAAGTGTCTGAAAAAACTGATTCGCCTGTTCGTTTTCGGTGACAGCCTTCATGAAATCTTCCGGAATAGCCATATTCCTTGACGACTCATAGGCATTTTCCCATCGCCCGTCGGCTTTAGCCTTCTCAATTTCAAGCATGCCTGCAGGGTGCATCTTCCCTTCGGCTATCAATCTTTCGGCGATGTTCGCATTGCGCTTCGACCAGATACTGCGTTTTCTCCGCGGCGTAAATTTTTGTAAATAGAAATGCTCGTCGAGCTTGTTGGCTTGACCATCAATCCAGCCAAAGCACAGTGCTACCTGTAAAGCTTCCTGATATGTGACTGTGGTGACCGGTGCCTCTTTCTTGGCAAATTTCAGCCAAATCCCTTCGGTGAGGCCATAATTCACTTCCAGCCACTGCCGCATGGCATCTGCATTTTCAAAGGAAATAGTAATTGGTTGAGTCTTTCCAGGCATCTGTTTTTAACTATTCAACATTAAAATGGTTAAATGTCTTGCAAAGTAATAAAGAAAATTATTGCCAAATTCCATATGGATGGCGATTAGCCAACAAGATTAAATGAACCTGGAACAAAGAACTATTCGGGTCTCAATGAAAATATTACATTTTTTATAAATTTGTTCATTCATTTGAGTTTACAGTTCCTTTCAGCATTTTCTCTTCCAGGTATGAAGCGCTCTTCTCTCACAGAAAAAATGATTCTGTATTTCCTTGCTCTGGGAATTGGTGCAATTCTAATAACAGGACTATTTTCATTTCATATTGCCAGGAAAGCTTTGCTGGAAAGGGCTTACGAGCAATTAACTTCAATAAGGCTAACCAGAAAAGCAGCTGTAGAAAGGTTTTTTAAAGACCGTATGAATGAAACAGCTTTCCTGGCTGAGATGGAATTAAAAACATTTATAGACAGTTCAGAATATTACTCCGGCTTCTTCATTTTTGATAGCACAGGACACACATACGATTATCACCCCGAAGGAGAGCACTTTTATATAGAGCCTTCATTATTAGCAGGTTTGTGCCACCCTGGTAATGACTGCTTTATCAGTGACATTAAACCTCCTGCCGCTAGTGATCGTTTTTTGTTGTCGGTATGCAGATTAAAAAACAACAATACTTTTCTGGCCCTGATGATCAAATCAGAGCTGATTGACAGCATCATGCTGGAAGTGAATCCAGAGCATGGGCTAGGATATTCCGGTGAAACTTATCTGATAGATCATGATTACCTGATGCGCACAAAGTCAAGGTTTATTGAAGGATCGGTTATGAAAACCAAGGTTATTACCCTTCCTTCAATAAATGCAGTCAGTGGCAAAGAAGGCACAATGCTGTCTGATGATTATCGTAGTATAAAGGTTTTAAGCTCATATGGTTCAATTAATGTACCAGGACTGGATTGGTCAATTCTGGCAGAATTTGATTATTCTGAAGCTACAACTTCAATTAGCGCTATAGGAAATAGTATTATTGTGCTGTGTTTAGTGACTGCAATTGCCCTGTTTTTACTCACATACACAGTTAGCAAGAGAATTACACTGCCTCTCAAACAGTTAAAGTCAGCAGTTGCAGATTTTGGTAATACAGGCCATCACCCACCATTGCAGGTATTGAGTAACGATGAGTTTGGAGAACTTACTGAAGCATTTAATCAAATGACTTTAGCGTTACTTCAAAAAGATTTGGTGGTTAAGGAGGAACGATTAAAAAGAGTTAGTGCTGCCATAGATAGTCAGGAGAAAGAACGTCAGCGTCTTTCACGTGAACTGCATGATGGTATCGGACAGGGAATAATTGGAATAAGATTGCGCCTTGCAGCACTTGAAAATAAAGTCTCGGAAGATGTCATTAAGGATTTGAGCCTGATTATCAGAATTATTGACGTTCTTGTTGATGAAATACGGACAAGTTCAAATGCTCTGATGCCGCCGGCATTAGCAGAATTTGGACTTAATGCAGCACTTCAAAGCATAGCACGTAACATTTCTGATTCATCTGAAATGGATGTTACCATTTTGGGTGAACTTGCTGATGGATTATATGGCAGAAAACCGGTACTTTATATTTTCCGAATCCTGCAGGAAGCAATGAACAATGCAGCAAAACATTCTCAGGCAAATAGGCTTGAAGTGAAGATCGATACATCATCTGAATTTCTTAAGCTTGAAATTGCCGATAATGGAATTGGATTTGATCCTGAAACAGCTCATACCGGGAATGGCTTGTCAAATCTTAAAGAGCGTGTTAATATATTGAATGGTGTATTTGAAATTAGATCAGCCCCTGGCAACGGGACAATTATCAGAATACGTATTCCAATTAATAAAGTGCAGTATGATAAAGTTATTTCTGGTTGATGACCATATCATTGTTCGTGATGGGATCAAAGCTCTACTCTCCGGACATCCTGATATCCTTATTACAGGAGAAGCATCTGATGGTGATGTCTTGCTTGAGCATTTGAAAAAAAATAAACCAGAGATCATTCTCATGGATATATCACTCCCCGGAAAATCGGGGATAATGCTGTGTAGGATAATAAAGGAACAATATCCTCATATAAAGATACTCTTCCTTTCAATGTACGCAACCGAAGAATTTGCAGTAAATGCTGTAATAGCCGGGGCATCAGGATATCTTCCAAAGAATATTTCACGTGACGAATTACTGCTTGCAATACACACTATTCACCAGGGGGAAGAATATTTCAGCAAATCTATTTCCGACCTTTTACTCAGGCATTATTTACAGGCTGCCAAATCCAATCATGGAAAAGAGCCTGCTGAAGCATTATCTAAACGTGAAAAAGAAATATTGAAACTGATAGCTGAAGGAATGAGTAATTCTGAAATATCTGCAAATCTTTTTATCAGTACCCGTACCGTTGAATCGCATAAGAACCACATTATGCAAAAGTTGCAACTAAAAACACCTATTGACCTGGTTAAGTTCGCACTAAAAAACAATTCTGCAGAAATCTGAGTACTGTAGCATGTGGTTATTTCAGTGTTTCACTGAAGTGATTTCAGCGAATCCTTCATAAAAGCATTCCCACTTACTTTTAAAATTTGCATCACATCAGGTTTTGATGCAACCCTGTCTGCCATTATTCATTTTGAGCAACTTAACAAAACATTAAACCAAGTGAAAAAGTCAAGAATCTTAATAACACTTTTACTTACAGTGATTTATAGCAGCACCGTGGCTCAATCGACATCATTAAGCCCCGGGGTTGATATTATGAGCCGTTATATATGGCGTGGATTGAACCTTGGGGGCTCATCGCCCAGCATTCAGCCTTCTATAAAATTAACTCACAACAACTTTACTTTAGGAACATGGGGGGCTTTTGATTTGGGTAACAATTTGACCATACAGGAGACTGACCTTTACCTCACTTACTCACCTGTTCAAATGTTGTCGTTTACCTTAACCGATTACTTTTTTGCTGATGAACTTGCAACAAATAACCACTATTTCGAATACAATGAAGATTCAACCGCCCACGTACTTGAATTTGCTGCTTCATTTAACGGAACTGATAAAATACCCTTCACCTTTCTTGCAGCTGTTAACTTTTGGGGGGCAGATGCGCGAAAATCAGATAATAAAAAACAATACTCAACATATTTTGAACTTGGTTATAAGCGAATGTTTGATGATGTTGAGTGCAAGATATTTGTAGGAGGAACAGTTAATGACCCAGAAGATAGCGAAACAGGTTTTTATGCTGAAAGTGCAGGCATCACCAATATTGGTATTACAGCAATAAGAAAAATTGAGATTTCCAGCAAATTTAATATCCCTATTACGGGCTCATTTATCATTAATCCTAAATCAGAAAAGATATTTCTTGTAATAGGATTTTCTTTCTAACAATATCAACCAACTAAACCAATCAATATGAATAATTTATTTTCTGAAGGAAACACCGGCTTTATGCTATTGGCAACAAGTCTGGTGATGCTGATGACTCCTGGTCTTGCATTATTTTATGGAGGACTTACTACAAGAAGAAACATACTGGGTATCATGATACAAAGTTTTTTGTCACTCGGATTAACCACTGTTCTTTGGTTTATTGCAGGATATTCTCTCTGTTTTAGTGGCGATGGAGCAATCATAGGCAATTTTGACAAGGCATTTATGAACGGTATGAGCATATATGATATATATGCAGGCAATGGTAAAATTCCTGAGTTGGTATTTTTCCTTTATCAAATGATGTTTGCCATTATAACCCCTGCTTTGATAACCGGAGCATTTGTGGGAAGAGTTACTTTCAAGAGTTACCTGATTTTCCTGGTAGCGTGGCAACTGCTTGTTTACTATCCGTTTGTTCATATGGTTTGGGGTGGTGGATTATTAGCTCAATGGGGTGTGTTGGATTTTGCAGGTGGAATAGTTGTTCACACCACAGCCGGTTTTGCCGCTCTTGCATCGGTATTTTATGTTGGTGCACGAGTTAACAGAGATTCAACACCTAACAGTATTCCTCTTGTTGCAATTGGTACCGGTTTGTTATGGTTTGGATGGTATGGCTTTAACGCCGGTAGTGAATTGTCGGTTGACAATATTACCGTTCTGGCTTTTGCCAATACAGATATAGCAGCCTCCTTTGCAACAGTCACCTGGTTAGCAATTGAATGGACAAGATCAAGAAAACCCAAATTAATAGGTTTGCTAACCGGTTCAGTTGCAGGATTGGCAACAATTACCCCTGCCGCCGGATTTGTTCCTTTATGGACATCACCAATCATAGGTATCGCAGCCGGAGGGGTATGTTATATTGCAGTGCATATAAAAAATATGCTTCAATGGGACGACGCACTGGATGTATGGGGTGTACATGGCGTGGGAGGAGTACTAGGAACAATATTATTGGGGGTTTTTGCTTCATCGGCTGTTAACCCAACTATTGTTACTCAGGGTTTAATTTTTGGAGAAAGCTCATTCTTTCTTAAAGAACTGGCGGCAATTTCAGGTGCAGCTGTGTACGCTTTCATTTTCACATATATTATGCTCGCTATCATCAATAAAATAACTCCTGTTCGTGTAACATACGAGACTGAAATTACAGGACTTGATGTATCACTTCACGGTGAATCTGCTTATGCTGATGCTTTATAACCATTACGAGATTATATATGCTGTTGAGTCTTTTCAGGCATCTGTTTACTCTAATGCCATAATCCGAGAAGGACAGCGATCATCAATGTACCTACAATCCTCTCCGACACATCAATGAGAAACAACTTCCTTTTGTTGTGGGAGAAGATGGTGCTGATTGCAGAATGCTGATTACGAAATGCTCAACAACTTTACATTGCACTTTCGCAAAGCGAAAGCTCATTCAACGAACTTGCCATAGCATACTCTTCCTTCAGTTCTTTAATGAGATCTTTGACGGGGACTATGCTTTTCACTTTCCAGACATTACTTCCCGCGAAAGCGTATCCCTTTGAAAAATTGCCTTTTAACGCTGAAGTTAGCGAAGCAATTATGCAATACGGAACTTTGTCAACATCGCAGGTTTTGATGCAATTAACCGGACAGGATTTCGGCTTCCTCTCTCCTGCTTCAACTGCTTCAAGAAAAACCGAGTTAATGGCTCTTCCCGGCATTCCAACAGGACTTTTAATTATCCTGATGTCCTCTTTTCTCGCAGCCAGGTATGCTTGTTTAAAAGCATCCGAGGCATCACATTCTTCAGTAGCAACAAAGCGGGTACCCATTTGCACTCCCGATGCCCCCAATTCCATGAACTTGTGTATGTCGTCGCCACTGTATATGCCGCCCCCGGCTATGACCGGAATATGCCTGTTGTAAAGAGCTTCAAATTTCTGAGCCACTTTTAACACCTCAGGCACGATTTCTTCGAGCGAATATGACCTGTCACCGATTTGTTCCACCTTAAAACCAAGATGGCCTCCTGCCTCAGGTCCTTCAACCACTATAGCCGCAGGAATGTAACCATAGTTGTTGATCCACTTGTTACATATGAGTTCAGCCGCCCTGGCAGAAGAAACTATTGGCACCAGCAATGTTTTGTCGCCGGGTTTAAGGTATGAAGGCAGATTTAAAGGCAACCCTGCACCCGAAAAAATGATATCTATCTTATTATCAAGTGAAGTACGGACCATATCAGCATAATTGGTAAGCGCTACCATGATGTTCACTCCAATCACACCCTTACTTAAATTCCTGGCTTTGGTAATCTCCTCCTTAAGTCCGAAGATACAGTTCAGTCGATAATCGAAGCCGTCCTTATACAACATGCCCAACCCAGCGCATGAAATTACTCCCACACCACCTTCATTGGCAACGGATGAAGCAAGTCCCGACAAGGAAACGCCAACACCCATCCCCCCCTGGATTATAGGTAATGAACATTTAAAATTGCCAATCGTGAGTTCCTTCATCATCTTGTGAAATTTTGTACAAGATTAATCCAATCACAGCCCTTATGCTTCAATTAAAGTACGAAACGCTAAAATTGTGAGGAACTGCAGGCTTTAGGGACGAAATGCATGATATTTTGGGACGAAATGCAGCAATGAAATCCCGTCGGAATTTATACCGACATTAATTTTCTTAATTCAGAATATTTATTTCTTGATACAGGTATGTCAAAATCAAGCCAATACAGGCTGAGCATATAATTACCTGATGCTTGCGACAACTTCTTATAATAAGCAGTATTTACCAGATAACAACGGTGTGGCCGAATGAACTGCGGAAACCCGGATAAAGTCCCCTCAAGATTCGAAAGTGTTTGCCTGATAAGCTTTTTACTAACTGCTTTCCCACTCCTCGAATAGATCTCCACATAATTTCCGTCAGACCTTAGTAAGATGATATCATTGACATTGTATGTTGCCGTTTCCTTCCTGTTTTCAGAAGTAAAAACCACTTGCTCAGAACCCTCCGGCTCCACGGTGCTACCAGGAGATTCAACTGCAACACTCTCAGAATCATTTTCTTGTTTCGATTTAACCGATTCCAGATGCTTCTTTTCTTCAGCCAGCCATTGCTTTCCTGAATCAATAACCTTAACCACCTTCATTTTTAATGAATTATTGTAATTACTAAGATTAAAGAGAGCTAAGGGAAGCAAGGCGAGAGCGCATGAAAACACCAATGACATTGGTTGCTCCAAATATCTGTGCTTGAGCAAATAATCCAGTAACCCAAACGATGCAGACAGGAAAATGAACATACAGATATTCTGGATGATCTCCTTCTTTATTGTCCATAGTTTAGGATCGAAAGTTTTAGGGAATACCCCCTGCAGAACCTGAGTATCAAGGAAAAAAGTAAGGGCTGTAATTATGCCGCTTCCTAATACGAAATAGCGATCACCCGCGGAATTCATGAAGTTAATACCAAAAGGCTGGAAATAAAGCACTATGAGCATATAGGCCATAGTAACCAGCGAAATAGTCTTTAAACTGTGTTTAAAATTATTGTTAAAGATGTAGGGCTGATTCAGGTTTTCGAACATCAGGGAGTTATCAGGAACATGCAAAGATAGTTCTATTATTCTAAATAAATCTTATCGGGTTGGTGGCAGCCAACGATGAAAAAAGAGCGTCGACATGAAAGCCCCGGATAGCAAATGAAAAGCGTAGGTTTGGTTATCGGGCCGATTGCTAAAAGACCGAATGACCTGTAATAAAGTTATTTTCAGGCAAATGTTGCACATAAAGCAATATGTTTTTATATATTTGATCTATATTTATACAACATGAAAACGATTGTATTCATTACCGCGTTGCTATTGGCAATTCCGTCATTTGCACAAAATGAGCTGAGTTTTGATTTGGGAGCCGGGATTACCGATACTGAGTTGTTTAGTTCTGATTTATCTTCTGATAGGATGTATCTAAACGGAATAAATTTTACCGGCCCTTTACACGATTCAACCCTGTTTTTCACAGGCGGATTTAATTTCATCAGCAGGTCAATGACAGGCAATTATCTATACGTTCCTATCGGACTGGAATATCTTGAAGGACATCGGATTCTCTTTGTTGTTGGAGGAGGCATCTATTTCAATACGTTATTATACGAATCGGACCACAGTCTTAAAAAGAGTGTTATAGGAGGGTATGGAAAAATCGGGACAGGTTTCAGGCTTAATGATAAATTTCGCATCATGCTAGCTTTAAGAATAAATGCTGATATATCCATTTCAGGAGACCAAGTCCATACCAGCATGGCCGGACAGGCACATACCACCCAACAAGTCTGGTATAAAGACAAATTTCTGTCCTTAACTCTGTATTACAAACTGTAGTAAAAACTCTAGATTTGTTCTTGGTTTTTTGTTTTTTGTTCTTTGTTACCCATTGAACTCAGAAAACGTTCTTAATCAATATACCAGATTCTTAACAACGAACAAAGAACAAAGAACTTCTTAGCTGAAAGAAATACTTTGAATTTTGTTCTTGGTTGATTGCAGTATGCTTAACATGATGTTCTTACAATACCTAACAACAAACCAAGAACAAAAAACAAAGAACAATTTTTAATCCTTAACCAAAATCACTTTTCTCACAATAAACCCATCACCACACTTAATCAACACAGTATACAACCCTGAATATCCATCACTCAAATCAATAACTTTCTTAACTGACGATACTCTGCCAAAATCCTCGTAAACTACCTCTCTGCCCATATCATCAAAAATGCGCATGCTGTAGTTTTCAACTTTCGGGCCGTTTAGGTCTATAGTGATAATTCCACTTGTGGGATTGGGATAAACCGACAACGCAACGTTATCAGCCGTAGCTACATCAACATTCATAATGCTAACCACATCCGACATTTCCGAAGCGCAGCCGCTGGCATTTATGGTCATAACAGTGTAGTTGCCGTTCTCAGTAACAGTAAGAGTCCGGTTGGTAGCTCCGCTGATAGGCGTGCCATCCTGGAACCACTGGTTGCCTGTTGCTGCACTACTTGTAAGGACAAGATTCAGCCAGTCAACACTGATCTCCGGCTTTTCAGGTGTCTCATTAACCTGAACCTGAAGTTCAAACGGATTTTCCAGTGTACAACCTAATACGTTTTCGTAAGTAACTGAAATCTCCTGACTGCCCGGGGTATCAAAGGTAACTGTTATCTGACTTGTTCCCTGACCTGAGATGATAGTCGCGTTGGATACATTCCACTGATAATTGATTGCTCCTGAAGCGGTCTTATAGGTTACCGTTTCAATTCCGCACAAATCATCGGGGCCATTGATATAAGGTGCAGGCAAATGCACTATTGTAACGTTTTCAGGTGCTGAATATGCCTGTCCGCATGTGCCGTTAGCGACGATAGTCCTGTATTGCGTAGACTGAATCAGGTTCTGAATAATCAGTTCAGGTGAAGTGTTCATAATGTCAACAACTGTTTGCCAGTTGTTCACCGATGACTGCCACATTAAAATCTCGCCTGTGTAACCGGTGTTGGTAAGCACAGCAGAATTTTCACCGTAGCATACCTGGCCACCACCTGTTATAGTTCCTGCTTCAGTAGGTGCGTCAATTGCCCAACCTACAGTCACAACTTCCGAATCACCACACCAATCGGCCTCTCTCCATGTCCTTACCTCTATGGCAGACAATCCTTCTGTGCTGATTTCAGCTCCTGAAACGTAATTAGTCCACTCTGACCAGTTTCCTGAAGCCATCGATCTGAATTCAACGTTATCGATACCATTGCCACCGTTTCCGGGAATAAAAGCAGCTGATACAGGTGATCCCATACACAGAACATCTGTATCCGGGATTCTGATAAGCATTCCTGCCACCGCAACCGGTTCAATGCTCCAGTTAACTGTCATGTAATCTGTATTGACACAGTATGTAGCCATTCTGCGGGTCCTGATTTCAACGCCCGAAATACCACCGGTGCTGATTTCATTTCCTGATGTATATGCTGCCCATGCCGACCAGCTTCCTGCAGCATATGTACGGTATTCAAGTTCATCAACGCCATTGCCACCTTCGCCCGGTGTTAGTAGTGCCGAAACAGGCTCACCTTCACAAACGTTCATAACTTCAGGTGTTATGGTAAGTGTTCCTGCAACCGGAGTTTGCTCTATGTTCCAGCTTACTGTGGTGTAAGGTGATGAAGGACAATATGTTGCAGTACGATGGGTTCTGATTTCAATTGATGTCATACCAATTGTAGTAAGTGCCTCTCCCGAAGAATAAACTGTCCATTCCGACCAGTTTCCGGAGCCTGAACCATCAGGAGTATAAGCTCTGTATTCCGATTCATCGATGCCATTACCTCCAAATCCGGGTGTTACAGTGGCCGATACAATCTCACCTTCACATACATTCATCACGTCCGGTGCTTTGGTAAGACTTCCTGTCCATGCAGTAGCCTCAATACTCCAGCTAACAGTGTTATATGAAGCATTCTGACAAAAGTCTGCCATCCTGCGGGTTCTTATTTCAACGCCCGAAAGACCGTTGGTACTGATTTCATTTCCTGATGTGTAAGCACTCCATAGAGTCCAGCTACCAGGGCCGTAAGCAGAATAAGTACGATATTCCAGTTCGTCGATTCCATTACCACCT
Source organism: uncultured Lentimicrobium sp. (assembly GCA_964547915.1). Taxonomy (GTDB): domain Bacteria; phylum Bacteroidota; class Bacteroidia; order Bacteroidales; family Lentimicrobiaceae; genus Lentimicrobium. Next base: position 7,739 of record CAZJPP010000018.1, on the reverse strand, counting down.
GTTCCAGAAGTTAGAATAGCTGAAACCACGTCGTTTTCGCAAACATTACCCATATCAGGAATTCTTGTCAGCACACCGGTTACAGGAGAAGCCTCAATAGTCCAGCTAACGGTACTGTAATCTGAATTCTCACAGTAATCAGCCATTCTGCGGGTTCTTATTTCCACGCCCGAAAGGCCTGTGGTTGATATAGCAGCATTAGGTGTGTAAGCTGCCCATGCCGACCAGTCTGCAGAACCCGAAACATAAGTACGGTACTCCATCTCATCCACACCATTTCCACCTCTGCCGGCAGTCAGGTATGCAGAAATGAATTCGTGCTCGCATATATTGTTAATGTCGGGCATCTTATGAAGGATTCCGGCAAAAGGAGTAGCCTCTATAGTCCAGCTAACAATACTGTAATCTGAGTAGTCACAGTAATCAGCGATTCTGCGGGTTCTTATTTCAACTCCCGAAAGACCGGTTGTTGATATAGCAGCATTTGATGTGTAAGCTGTCCATGCCGACCAGCCTTCTGCGGTATTAGTACGATATTCGAGTTCATCGTTACTATTACCACCTGTTCCTGAAGTAAGAACAGCTGAAACAACGTCGTTTTCGCAAACATTGCCTATATCAGGAATTCTTGTCAGAACACCTGCTACAGCAGTTGGTTCAATATTCCAGTTTACGGTACTGTAATCAGAATTCTCACAGTAATCAGCCATTCTGCGGGTTCTTATTTCCACGCCTGAAAGGCCTGTGGTTGAAATGGCAGCATTAGGTGTGTATGTAATCCATGCCGACCAGCCCGAAGAGCCGGAAACATAAGCACGGTACTCAAGTTCATCCACACCATTACCACCACTACCGGCAGTCAGGTAAGCAGAAATGAATCCATCCTCGCATATATTAGTAACGTCAGGCATCTTTGTAATTATACCGGTAACAGGGGTAGGCTCAACAATCACGGTATAGCTTCCTGCTGATTGTACGAAGTCATTACAAGCCCCGTCTTTAGCCCGGCGGGTAAATACCGTTGTTTCGGTAATTCCTTCTGTCGGAGTATAGAATGCCTCATCTGCACCAATAATTTCCACACCATTCGCATCCCAGCGGTAAGTAATATTATCATCTCCACCAGCGGCATTGGTAATACTGCCTATTTGGGCAGGTATAACACCATAACACAGGTTAGTTTCTGTGTTCACTATTGCTCCGGCAGTAAATTCCGGGAGCACTATAATTGAAACGCTTTCGCTGTCATTGCATCCATATATGTCGGTATAGGTAACCGTGTAAACAGTTGTTCCGGTTTCAGGTGAAGCAACAGGATTTGAAATCAATGGATCACTTAAAGTAGCTGCGTTGTCCCATACCCAGTTTACAATAGCGCCCCGTGACTTCGGTGCCCCGGGAGCATCCCCTTCTTCAGCAGTTGCCTGGAGTGTAGCAGATGTTCCGTAACACAATACAGCATCATCCGAAATGTTTGAGTCTTCCGTCACTGAAATTGAAACAACAGGCAGCGGATGTATGGTAACTGTGTAAGCTCCTTCCGAGATTAATTCTGACGTACATGACCCGTCACCGGCAAACCTGCGATAGGTAGTAGTTTCTGTAACGCCTGCTGGCGGATCGTATGAAGCGCCTGTGGCATCAGGTATAAGCACATTATTGGCAGTCCATTTATAGGTAATTACTCCATCACCGCCGGTTGCAGCTTCTGAAGATTCAATAATTGAAGGATCACCGCTTCCGCAGAATTCTTCGCTGCTCCAGGTTATACTACCTGAGTTAAATGCAGGCCAAACGGCAATTTCAACAACATTTGATACAACAGCACCTGTCCAGCCGTCAACGCAATCCAGTTTGGCCAATCTTCTGAACCATGTAGTAGCGTTGAGAGCGGATGGCTGATAAGACGATGAATTGGAGTTTGATAAATTGGCAAACCCGGCCGATTCACTCACCGTTGATGCCTGCCACATGTACTCAATTGTCCCATCAGTTCCTGCAGGCAATTCAGCAGAAGTTATTAACTCAGGAGTTCCACCCATGCAAATGCTCTGGTCAGCATCAATGGTTCCCCCATCGGTTGGAGGAGTGAAGATATTGACAGCAATTTCCGAACGTGTTGCACTGGTGCAGGTGGCACCTCCAGCAAAGGTGAGGTCAACTAACCAGATTATGTCATTTTCATAATTTGTGGATGGGAAGTCGTCTCCCCAATATTCATATGCCAGACCCTGGCTACCATTATCCACTTCCCTGGGAAAAGTGTAAGTTCCTTGGTTCCAGTAATAGAGTTCAGTATCGGTAGTAAATACACCAATACGATAGGCAGTTCCTGCGGTAAGTTCAATGGGATAATTCATCGGGATATCGGTCCATGTTCCGTCAACACCGCTCACATTCTGCGAATAGATGAGGGTTCCGGTGCTTGTCCATATTGAAATTTTATTTCCAAAGTATCTTCTTAACCCGGTAACTGTGAGATTCGCATTAGGTATAAATTCATATCCAAGGGTATATGACCCCTGCATGTTATTATGATGTACGATATCACCCAATATGTTTCTGGAGGGTGTTCGTGCTTCAGCGTAGTATGTGGTATTACCGGTCGGAGTAACATTGAAGTTGGCGGCACTTGCCGATTGTCCTATAGCTGTGCCTCCTGAGGGTTGTGTGTACCATTTGATCAGATTGCCTGTTGAAGTTGCGCTGAGCTGTGTGCTCCGGCCCAGGCATATACTGTCGGGTATGGCAGAAACCGGTGATGGAGCATCAGGCAACGGTGTGACATTTACTTCAGCGCTTCCCTGAGTGCCCCAGCATCCTGCAGAATTAACAGCCCTGAAATAATAGGTTCCGCTTGCATAAACAGCTTGTGTAGTAGCAGGTATTTCGATACTTTCTCCATTCGAAACAGTATTCTGCCAATAAATTGTTCCACCTGAACCACCGGTGGCAGTAAGGATAGCATGATCGCAAAAATCGCCTCCTCCCGAAACCGTTACAGCTCCCGGTAATGATGAACTACCACTTAATGCAATACTTACTGTTTCTGCACCCGTGGCAGTTATCGTCATGTTTCCCGATAGATTTCCTGTTGCGGATGCTGCAATTCTTACAAAGACAGTTGTGGGAGGCACAGTACGATTGCTCGAAGATATGTAAACGTTGCCTGTATATCCTGCGTCGGCTACCCTTGAAACTTGAAAACCTGCAGGTGCTGTTATTTTGACGTCACCGGATATATTCGATCCTGATACTATAAAACTTTGCGGTACAGAGGCTGTACCCGGGCAAGCAGCAAAAGGCGAAAATGATCCTGAGGTTGTGATAGTGGGAGATACCAAAGGAAATCCATTCCATCTGCCGAAATTTGACAGAAAAAACCGACCATTAGCATAGGCGAATCCTCCAAAGCTCGGATTTGGTGCCGAAGAAGGCAGGTTGTAGTAATAAGTATAGGATCCTCCCGAAATACTGTACATGTAAACCCGCTTGTTCGTATAATCAAAAAATCCAATTTCTCTTCCGGGTTCACCTTTATAAATCATGTGTGTTCTGTTGAAATTCGAACCCTCAGGAATAGTGATGGGCACCATTCCCAGCTCAGTACCATCACTACTATATCTGTAAAAATAGTCAAAGCCGGTGTAAAACAGAATTTCACCATTACTTGTATTCAGCACACCACCCGAATGCACCTCAGGTGTACCATATCCCGGATAGAGTATCACATCACCAACCTGTGTTCCGGTATTATCTAAAGGATAATATAAGTAATGATTTTCATTATCATTTCCTTCAATTCGTCCATTAGAGGGATTATACCAAAGCCCACGGTTACCAATGCTACTGGATGTGGTTGACAAAGAATTACCAAGAGAGTCATAAACAAAAAAAGGAGTCGTAATGATCCCGGTGGCACTTGAATAATACCTGCCATATCCCGGATGCCATGCAACCGATGCAAGGGATTGGTTAACAGGTGGTATTAACAAAATGTCATAATTTGCGAGAGTTTTCTGTGCAAATCCTCCAAAACTTTGGAGGACCAGAAAAGTCAGACATAATACCTTAAGAAATGATTGGTAGTTAATTTTCATTGATTATGGTTTAGGGGGTTGTATTCTGGAAAAAAGTACAATAGCATTGTTAGTAATCATAGATGTTTGCCGGGGTTTAAAAACCGCTAATGTAAATCAAAATATTCAATGGTAATAGGTGTTTGACATATTTTATTGCCCTTCAAACAATATTTTTCACAGGTAGTAATCTCTCCCGGTCAAAGGGATTCATTGCATTAATCAGCATGAAATGGGTGTACTTGTCTAAATTCCCGACATGAACAGGCACTTCTGAAATGATGCCTTCTGATATCAGCTGCTCACGACAGGTGCCTCTAAGCAACGGAGTATCAGGAATGTAAAATCGCAACCCATCCGTGAAAACTATATTGGCAATGGAAGTATCAGTGATCATTCCGTTCCTCACAATCAGCACATCATCGGCCGTCTCACGTTCATTGAACAACTTCTCAATTGCACAGCGGTCGCTGAATTTGAAGGAATAATCAATTTCGTTGTCACGGACAAGATGAAGCCGGTTCACTGCACGCGGCCGGTAAGGCTCAAACTCAGTCGCCCATTCGCCATTGTTATAACGGAACCTGCATTTAGCGATGCCCATTCCACCGGAAGCAACCCCACCGGTTTGAAGGTCCATTGCTGAACCGGCAATGTTAATGATTAATGCGGGGATTATATCCTCAAGCGGCGGCAACTCACACGACCCATAGTGATATTTAAGGGTTCTTTCCACCCGCGCCTGGTGCCACTTAAGATTGCATGGCACAGAATCCGCTATCATTATGGTTTCAAAGAATGGGAACATAAATCTTGCTAATCAACTCGTTATACTCATCTTCTGCATTACTCAGCGAAGTTATCCCTCCCTCGCTCTTATAATAAAGCCTGTCGCCTGACCTCTCAATAAACCTGATGGCAACTGCCACATCAATTGTTTTCCCGTCGAAACGCCCAAACACACCCGTATAATTGCCCCGGCTGTAGTTTTCGGTTTCCCTGATAATCTGCACCGTCCTCTCTTTGGGAGCCCCTGTTACCGACCCCGCGGGCAACAACCTGAAAATAATATCGCCCGCCGTTTCCCGGTAATTCTCAGGCAAACGACCAGAAATCAGAGAACTAACCTGAAGCAAATCACCCTTGTGGGTCCGTATCCTATCAACATACCTGAACCTGTCCACCTTCACGTCAGTGGCCACCATATTCAAATCATTACGCAGAAGATCCACAATAGTGTTATGCTCAAAAAACTCCTTTTCATTTCCCAGCAGCTTCCGCTCGGCATCAGGCTCATCAGCGTCAATCGTGCCCTTCATCGGATTCGTTTCAATAATACCATCGCTTATGCGGATGAACCTCTCGGGCGAAAACACCACGAACCGATCCTTATACAGCAGCTTGTAAGGCGCGGCACTCCTCACGAAGATCTCCCTCAGCGAATAATCCGTCACAATCTCCGTGGCAAAAGTCAGGTTAATCAGATAAGTATCACCATTCCTCAGGTGATGCTGCACCCTGTCGAAAGCCTGTTTGTATATATCGAAAGGAATCCTGTTTACACTGAAACTCTTCGGCCTCAGATCCCCATTTCCTAATGTCTTTGCAGTTGCGCCGAATACTGAATCACCTTCAGTTGTACTACTGTCCCCTGATGCAAGTTCAGCCCGCCTGTCCCTCGAAGCAAGTTCAGCGCTCCTGTCCCCCGATAGGGTTTCAGCCGGTCTCTGCAGCTCATCCGGGAAACCGAAACTAAAATAAATCCCCTCATCGGCAGCCTGTTGCGGTGAGTAAACCTCGCCATTCCCATCAAAGTCGATAATAAAGACGTAAGGCTCGCCCTTCGCGGTAAGCGTGTTGATCTTTTGCTTTACTTTGCTGATATTTGACATCAATGGTTAAAATATTACTGATTGACCATCACGACAGTTTCACATACAACCTGGCTGCATTGCTGCGAAGCTTCAGGGATGTAAAAATAGATATCATTTATCCCGAAAAGGCAAACATCGAAGAAATAAAAATATACGACAAACTCGTATTCTCGCCCGGGCCCGGACTACCATCAGAATACCCGTTCATGCACCAGGTGCTGCACCGGTACAAAAAAACCAAGTCAATACTTGGTGTATGCCTTGGCCACCAGGCAATTGGCGAATACTTCGGAGCCCGCCTCACCAATCACAAGCAGGTACACCACGGAAGAGTGAAACAACTCAGCATCACCGAGCCTAATAGCCTCATATACAAAAACATCCCCGACAAAAGTGACGTAGGGCTTTACCACTCATGGTACATTGACCGCAGCGGCTTCCCCAACGAACTGAGAATCACAGCCCTAAGCAACGATGGCATCATCATGAGCATGGAGCACAAAGAATACGACATCCATTCAGTTCAATTTCACCCCGAATCTTTCATTACTGTGCATGGGAGAGAAATGATTGGGAATTGGATTAATTAGCATTCAGCCATCAGCATTCGGCATTCAGCTTTTCCCATTCCACACACTAGAATTGTTTTTTGTTCTTTGTTCATTGTTCTTTGTTGCCCATGATACTTTTAATTAAACTTCTTTTTCTTAATCAATTTCTTCTACTTTTTTGCTTGATCAAAAAAGTAGCAAAAAGATCACGGCTTGGGTACTTCCGCTAAATTCAGGCTTGTATTACACCAAAGGGCAAACTCGACCGGTACTCTTTTAAGCTTTCTTAATAGCTTCTACAACTAGGCTCTATTAACATTTGGCGTCTCAAACACTGCCCTTTGACAGCATGAGTTGTTGAAACAAGCCTTAATTTTTAACGCTCCAGTACCCTAGGCCGATCCTTACCATTCCTACGTAATTGAGCATTCGGCGATCAGCATTCAGTCACATCCATCGTAACTGCGCTGGAACGCCGAAACGCCGAAACACTGAAACTTTGGAACTCTGAAACTTTGGAACACTGAAACTGCTAACGCTGAGTGCTGATTGCTGATTGCCGACTGCTCACTCTGCCGTAGTAATGCCGTATCCCTACAGTGACTTTCAAGTACTTAATTATTTGTAGTTCGCGGGTTTCCTAACGTAAATTTGCTGCCTGAACCTAATTCTATCACTTATGAAAAAACTGTACTTTTTTGTTCTTGTTTGCCTCGCATCTTTGCTTCATTACGGCAGTTTTGCACAATCAACCCCTGAATTGATTTGGTCTAAAACCTACAATGGCATTTATTCTGATGTGAATCGCCTCATTGCTGCCACTTCCGACGGCGGTTTTATACTGGTGGGCGACAGCGAATCATACGGACCTGGCATTTTATCAGCTCTTCTTATCAAATGTAACTCAAACGGTGATGTCGAGTGGCAGAAGACTTATGGCGGAAGTAATTTCGACCTACCAATGGCTGTTGCACAAACATCTGATGGTGGTTATGCCATAGCTACTTATTCCAACTCATTCCCTCCCGAAGGTATGAATATGCGTATTATCAAAACAGATGCTTTAGGTGAAACTCAGTGGGCTTCTGTTGTCCCTGGAACCAATGGCATTGCTATGCAGGTGAGAGGTTGTCTGTTGCCTACTCCTGACAATGGCTTCCTTGTAACAGGTAATAAATGGAGCCCACCTAACGCTAATCAGATAATCCTATGCAAACTGGATAATGCAGGTGAAC
>CAZJPP010000017.1:0-56719 GCA_964547915.1 uncultured Lentimicrobium sp. | reverse complement strand
AATAAGATTCAGTATCTCAGATATGGCCTCATTTTGGTAAAAATTACTTGTAATATCCTTGGTTTTGTGCCGGTATACAAATGAAAACATTAGGCCCCCTTTAATTATTACCGGCTTAACAAATACTTTAGTAAGATCGGATGATAAATCACGTGTATTACTAAATGTTAATTTAATGAAAGAATTTTGAGCGATGCTTTCTTCCAGATTTTTAATAAGCTGATTAATAGGGGAGGTGTTTAACATAATTCTTATTGTGATTTTTAATGCTGATAAAATTATAAAAAATTGCCGGAGTTGTACTCTGATTTGTTTTCTACATAACAACTGAGCCGGTTAATATTAAACACTCTTTAGAGAGACAAAAGTTTTATAAATTTGTATATAAAAGTTCCCAAAAATGGAAAATAAGAGAAAATTTACGAAAGCAGAACAAATCTGGATAATCCTTTCGAACATTGTATTTCTTTGGATACTTGACCGGGTACCTTCCTGGGATTTAAAATTCCTGGCTGAAGACTATACAGTGGTCTTGCTTTTTATGAAGATAAACTGTTACGTCCAGATAGGTGCTGCTGTGCTAATACTATTAATCAGCATGATGCCAATGCGTTACCTGATTAAAACACTTTCGGAAGTCTCTGGATTGATAGTAGCCGTTCTACTCTTTTACTTGTATCCATTTAATTTTTCAGTATATAGTGGGATGCAATGGTTTGATATTGTTCTTAAGATCATCTTTATAATTGCCATTATTGCTTCTGCTGTAAGTGTAATTGTAAATTTCATTAAAATATTCCGCTCTGATTGGAGTCTGAGTGAATGTCGCAGAGGGGAACCGGCAAATAAATGAACTTTAGTGGAGCTGGCGGGAGTCGAACCCGCGTCCAAACAAGCAGCAATAGTGCTTTCTACATGTTTAGCTTTTAGTTGTTTGTAGGGAACCAGTTGGGAAAAAGCAGCCCTGCAGGTTCCTTAGCCCTTTTGGTTTTCGTACAGGCATCAGAGCTCTACCTGTCTTATCGTGACTTTTATGATGCTCTTAACGGGACGCTGTCGCGCAAAGCTTCCCGGAGAGCAGTAGGCGTCTTAATCCTTGATTAAGCGGCGTACGCGTAATTGTAATCGTTGCCAGTTATTGGCTCTGTGAATTGGGATTAACGGGTCACTCTCACAACACCCGACATGCTTACATTACCACTTCCTTGCTGTCAAAACCAGTCAGCCCCATAGGTATGTATATGGTGCAAAAATACAAAAAATATGCCATAGTCAACTTATACCAATTTTAGATTGGTGTATTTCAGATCAATTACCTTAGGAATTTTAAATAGTAGATGTGCTGAATTAACTATACTTTCTTACAGCTTCGTCTGTTATTACATTATCACACAGAATAGCCAGTCTTTCTACAACATTTCTCAACTGCCTTATATTACCGGTCCACTCCTTATTTTTTAATTCCTCATAAGCTTCATTAGTGAATGTCATAAGTGGTTTTCCATTGTTTTCGCAGATTTCAGCAATAAAGTGATCTGCCAGTAATGGTATGTCATCCGGTCGTTCATTCAGTGTAGGCACATGTATAAGTATCACACTCAAACGATGGTAAAGGTCTTCTCTGAAATTTTTATTTTCAATTTCCTTTTTCAGGTCTTTATTCGTAGCTGCTATTATTCTAACATCAACAGCTATGTCTTTTTCACCACCAACACGCATTATTTTATTTTCCTGAAGTGCTCTTAATACCTTTGCCTGAGCAGCCAGACTCATATCGCCTATTTCGTCAAGGAATAGTGTTCCACCACTAGCCTGCTCGAAATCTCCTTTTCGTTGTTTAATGGCAGAAGTAAAGGATCCTTTTTCATGACCAAATAATACACTCTCAATCAGTTCTCCTGGAATTGCAGCGCAATTTACCTCCACAAAAGGACCCGAAGAGCGATTGCTTAATTCATGCAGCCATCTTGCTACAAGTTCCTTTCCTGTTCCATTACTTCCGGTTATAAGTACTCTTGCATCGGTGGGAGCAACACGATCAATCATAGCCCTTATTTGCTGCATAGGCTCAGATTCTCCAATCATGTCATATGTCTTACTGACCTTGCGTTTGAGAACTTTTGTTTCCTTCACAAGGCTCGTTCTTTCCATTGCATTTCTGATGGTAACCAACAATCTATTGAGGTCAAGAGGTTTTGAGATGTAATCATAAGCACCTCTTTTAATGGCATCAACAGCTGTCTCAATATTGCCATGCCCTGAAATCATGATTACCGGTGTATCGTATAATGACAAAAGTTTATCGAGTACTTCTATGCCATCCATATGTGGCATCTTAATATCACATAAAATGATGTCATATTTTTCGGTTGTAACCATTTGTAGCGCTGTAGGTCCATCGGGAGCGTCATCAACCTGATATCCTTCATACTCAAGTATTTCACGTAGTGTGTTTCTTATTGCACGCTCATCATCGATCACCAGGATTTTTGCCATGATATGGAATTGTTAAATCTATTAATCAAATATACATCATCCTTTATAAAAAAGCCACTTCCACAACTCACCATATGTTACTTTCTTGCCATACATAAGGATTCCCGTCCTGTAAATACGACCTGCCATCCACACAGCTATTACAAATGAAACTGTTAAAATTACCATCGAAAGGGCTAATTCCCAATAAGGAACTCCAAATGGAATTCTTATCATCATAATGATCGGTGATGTAAATGGAATCATTGAAAACCAGAATGATATTGGGCCGTCTGGATTACGGAGTATAAATTGAGCCATTACTATAGCAAGGATTAAAGGAACAGTAATAGGCATCATAAACTGCTGAGTGTCTGTTTCATTATCGACGGCAGCACCAATAGCAGCAAACATAGCTCCATAAAGCAGGTAGCCTCCGATGAAATAAAACAGGAATGAAAAAATCATTACCCCGTAATTTATGGATCCCAATGCTTCTGTAACTATTGATAAAGTTCCGGCTGGTGCTTCTTCCTCAGGTATTTGATCAGCACTAACACCTTCGGGCAACATGGTATCGCCTTTGAATACCTCTGTATTTTGTTTTTGGTGGAATGCTTCGGGCATTGCAGCCTGGAATACAGTTACTATTAGTAATGTTAAAACCACCCATAACAGAAACTGAGTCAAACCCACAAGTGCCACCCCGACTATTTTTCCCATCATCAACTGGAAAGGTTTAACGGATGAAACGATAACCTCAACAATCCTGCTAACTTTTTCCTCAATAACCCCTCTCATCACCTGGGCACCAAAGAGGAAAATGAAAAAATAAATCAGGATCCCGGCAAACATGCCTAAACCCATACTTGCTTCAGCATAACTCTTTTGCTCTTTTCCCTCTTCTTTTATCTGTATTGAAGTTATTTGGATTTCAGTTTTGATATTTTTAAAGATTTCATTGCTTTTTATGCTTTCGGGGGTTACTGAATCAGCATGAATAGCAAGAGCTTCGGGATTATTTTTATTTATCTCCTTGTATATTTCGGCACTTAACTTTTGACGTTCAACCTCTTTTGTCATCACATTATTTACATAACTTTTGAGGTCGATACTTACTTGCCTTTTACTGTATACAATTGCTGATGAAGGTACAGATACAGCCGGTTTGGGAATATAAATCAGAGCATAGCCGTCAAGTTCGTCTAAGCTAATCTTTGCGGCCTCAACATCTGTGTTTATTTGCGTAAATTCAAAATAACCGGAATTCTCAAACTTCCCTTCAAACCAACCTGTTTCATCAAGTACAAGAACTTTCTTTGTTTCATCAGACATCTGTGCAAGTACAACAGGTACAATAAATAATGCAGCCATAAGTATTGGGCCAAGAATTGTCATTACAATAAATGACTTCTTTTGCACTCTAGAAAGGTATTCCCTCTTTATAACCAGTAAGACTTTGTTCATGGCTTCAGTGTTTAGTTTGCATTAGTAGTATTTATTTCTGCACCCATAGTGGCCCCTTTTACTGTTTGAATAAAGATATCATTCATTGTAGGAACAATCTCATTTAGCCCATAAATAGTAACATGGGGTAGGAGAGCAGTTATTAATTCGTTGGGATTTGATCCTGCCTGAAGCTTAACTATGCTCTTAAAGCCGTGGTCTGCTTCTTCATTACTTATCAAGGTAGCACCAAATGGCAACCATGGTAATACAGATCCATTTGTCCCTTCGTGCAAAACTGCATAAGTGTTTGTCTTATATCGATTCTTGATATCCTTAACACTTCCATCAAGTATTTTTCGTGAGTTGTTGATTAATGCGATATTGTCGCACAATTCTTCAACTGATGCCATGTTGTGTGTCGAAAAAATTACAGTACTTCCATTTTTTTGAAGTTCCAGTATCTCTTCTTTTAACAGATTGACATTTATTGGGTCAAATCCGCTGAATGGTTCATCAAATATCAGTAGATCAGGTTCATGAATAATTGTCACAATAAACTGTACTTTCTGCTGCATACCTTTAGAAAGTTCTTCAACTTTTCTGTTCCACCAGCCCTGTATTTCAAATTTCTCGAAAAGGATTTTCAGTTTACGTAATGCGTCATGTTTGTGAACACCTTTGAGCTGTGCCAAATAAAGAGCCTGCTCCCCGACTTTCATTTTTTTGTACAATCCTCTTTCTTCGGGCAGATATCCAATTTGCTCAATATGTTTTGGATTTAGCTTTTGATTGTTGAAATATAATTCACCTTCGTCCGGTCCTGTTATCTGGTTAATGATCCTGATTAACGAGGTTTTTCCGGCACCATTAGGGCCAAGCAAACCAAAAATGCTTTGTCTTGGAATGTCAATGCTTACTTTATCCAGTGCCACATGGTTGGCGTACCGTTTTGTAACATTCCTTGCCGAAAATATTATCATAATTTAGGAATTGTGAGTAAAATTAAGGGGTATAGCACTTAACATACCTACCCCTTGCTTTATTATATAGTGAATATGAATTGGTTGTTCATCCTATTGAAAGTATTCCTTCATCCTGTCGAAAAATGACCTGTCTTTACTTGTTGGATTAGGTTTGAAATTTTCTGAACTTTTTAGCTTTTCAAGCAACTCCTCTTCCTGTCGTGAAAGGTTCTTAGGAGTCCATACATTGACATTAATCAATTGATCTCCTCTCTCATAACCGTTGAGTGAAGGGATGCCTTTTCCCTTAAGACGCAGAACTTTTCCACTCTGGGTGCCGGGTTCTATTTTAATTCTTGCCCTGCCTTCAATTGTAGGTACTTCAATAGAAGTTCCCAAAGCAGCGTCAGGGAAGCTTATATAATGTTCATATAGAATGTTTGTGCCATCACGTACAAGTTCAGGATCGGGAATCTCTTCTATTTGAACTATGAGGTTACCCGGAACTCCGCCACGGGGAGCAGCATTTCCTTTTCCACCTACTGAAAGCTGAATTCCATCAGTTACACCTGCCGGAATATTTATACTTATAACTTCCTCCTCCTTAACAGTTCCACTTCCTCCACATGTTTCGCACTTCCTTGAAATTGTACGACCCTCTCCATTACAATATGGACAGGTTGAAGATGTTTGCATCTGACCGAGGAAGGTGCTGGTAACACGTGTTATCTGACCAGTTCCATGGCAATGTTGACAGGTGTTGAAAGCTGAACTGTCAGCTGCACCGAGTCCATTACATGTTTTGCATGAAGTGAGCTTATTTACCTTAAGCTTTTTCTCGGTCCCGTTAGCTATGTCTTTAAGTGACAATTTCACTTTTACCCTAAGGTCGGTGCCTTTATTTACTCTACGCCGTGAGCCTCCTGAGCTGAATCCGCTAAATCCACCTCCAAAAGCACTTCCGAAGATATCTCCGAATTGACTGAAGATATCATCCATGCTCATACCACCTCCAAATCCACCGGCACCAGGTCCACCTCTTACACCTTCATGACCGAATTGGTCGTATCTGGATCTCTTCTCAGAATTGCTCAGCACTTCATATGCTTCAGCAGCTTCTTTAAACTTCTCTTCGGCGTCCTTGTTACCGGAATTTTTATCAGGATGGTATTGTATAGCCTTCTTCCTGTATGCTTTCTTTATGTCGGCTTCACTTGCATTCCTGTCAACTTCCAATATTTCGTAATAATCTCTTTTAGCCACAGTGTCTGTTCTCATGATTGTTAAGAGTGACCGCTAATCTGTCACATTAATTACCTACTACAACTTTGGCAAATCTAATGACTTTGCCATTTAAAGTATATCCTTTTTGAGCAACATCAATCACTTTACCTTTGTTTTCTTCTGAGGGTGCAGGTACATTAGCAACCGCTTCATGGTAGTCGGTGTCGAACGTACTTCCCTTTGCCTCAATCTCGCTTAGCCCTTTTTGCACAAGGTTATTCCTGAACTTGTTGTAAATTAATACGGTACCTTCCTTCACGGGTTCAACTGCCTCAACATTTTCAAATGAAACGATTGCTCGTTCAAAATCATCAAGTATCGTAAGCAGGTCAATAATTACCTGTTCGGAAGCCGTTTTGCTCAATTCAATGCGTTCTTTTAAAGCCCTTTTTCTAAAGTTATCAAACTCAGAATACAAGCGTAGATACTTATCGTTCGCTTCATCCAGTTTCTTTTGCAATGAAACCAGTTCAGTGTTTAAATCAGTTTCACTTTCAGCTGCCACGCTTTTATTCTCTTCTGCCTCATTGATTTCCTTGTCAGTGACTTCCGACTTATTTACATTGTCGTTTTGCTCCATATCGGTTTCTTGCTTTTTACGCTGTTTCATTATAGAATAGATATTAGTCCCATCTTAAATAAAACGGGTTATTTCAATTTTCAACAATACTTTATACAAATAATCTGCCATTGCATAATTACCGACAAATTGTCAGTTTTGCCGGTAATTTATATATGCCGGTGTTTTAATTAATTCTCTCTATAGAAGCACCCAATGCATTCAATCGGGTATCAATGTTCTGATAACCACGATCAATTTGTTCAATATTGTCGATTCTGCTTTTACCTTTAGCCGATAAAGCTGCAATCAGAAGAGCCACACCTGCTCGTATATCAGGTGAAGCCATTGTAATTCCCCTTAGACTTATCTGCCGGTTTAAACCGATTACAGTTGCACGGTGTGGATCGCAAAGGATTATCTGAGCTCCCATTTCAATAAGTTTATCGACAAAAAACAAACGACTTTCAAACATTTTTTGATGAATAAGAACGCTGCCTTTTGCCTGTGTAGCAACAACGAGTGCTATACTTACAAGGTCAGGTGTGAATCCCGGCCATGGAGCATCGGAAATCGTCATTATTGAACCATCCATGAATGTTTCTACTTCATAGCAATCCTGTCCGGATATTACTATATCGTCATCTCTGAGCTGTAATTTTATGCCAAGTCGTTTAAATACATCAGGTATAATTCCGAGCTCTTGATAATGTACGTTTTTTATCACAAGGTTTGATTGAGTCATAGCAGCCATTCCGATGAAACTACCAATTTCAATCATATCAGGCAACATAGTGTGCTCAGTACCTTTTAGGCTGTCAACACCCTCTATTGTTAACAAATTTGATCCAACACCTGAAATTCTTGCTCCCATTCTGTTAAGCATTTTACAAAGCTGTACCAGATAGGGCTCGCAAGCAGCATTAAATATGGTAGTTTTGCCTTTGGCAAGAACTGCAGCCATCAGTATGTTGGCAGTACCTGTGACAGAGGCTTCATCAAGAAGCATATAACAACCTTTCAATTCCTTAGCAGTAACACTATAAAAAGTGTTAACATTTTCAAAGTCGAATTGAGCTCCAAGTTTCTGCAAACCAATTATATGTGTATCGAGACGACGACGACCAATTTTATCTCCACCGGGCTGCGGCATATAAGCTTTGCCAAATCTTCCCAGCATCGGTCCAATTAGCATGACAGATCCGCGGAGACTTCCTCCTTTTTTTCTGAATTGTGAGGATTTTAGATACTCAAGATTAACCTCTTCAGCTTTAAATGTATAGCTACCAGGCCCTTTCCTGTTTACCTTAACACCCATGTCTGCCAACAACTCAATCAATTTGTTGACATCGAGGATTTCAGGAATGTTGTTAATTGTTACAGTTTCGGAAGTAAGCAGTACAGCGCAAAGGATTTGTAATGCTTCATTTTTAGCACCCTGTGGAATGATCTCACCTGAGAGCTTGCAGCTCCCATCAATAATAAATGAACCCATAAATCAGCTTTTTAATGCTTTAATTTAAGGGAGCAAGTTAACTCTTTTTACGATTACGCATGTCACGGAAATTGCTATTCTTATCTCTGGGATTGAATTTCTTTTTCCGGTTCTGGCCCTGAGAGGAATTCCCGGGTTGCCCGCCATTACGTGACAAAAGCTCATTAGTGTGGGCTAAACGAATGTCATCACTTAATTTCAATTTACCACCGGATAGTTCAATCAGATGGTTTGTAATCAGTTCATCATTAACTGAGTCACGATTCCAGTTGAGATATGATTTCTTAAGGTGATTGGCTATATTTTTGACAAGAGCATCTTTTTCAGGACCTTCTTCAAATGTGGTTGCCTTCTCTATTATTTTGGCAATATTCTTACCGTAAGGGCGGAATTTAATGTTTTCCTGTGGATAAGGAATTCTTCCCGGACTTCCTAGTCTTTCTTCCGGTGAAGGAGCGGGAAATGGGCCGTCAACATCAAGTTGAAATCCGGAAATTATATAAAGGTGATCCCACAATTTATGCCTGTAATCGGCAGTGTCTCTTTGCTCAGGATGAATCTGGGCCATTATATTAACCAGTGCTTTACAAAGATTGGTCCTTTTTTCACGATCTTCAATCGTCATTACATAAGCAACCATTTTTTGTACATTGCGACCATACTCGGGAATAATGAGTTTTTCGCGCGTGCTGTTATAATCCATAAATTAATTTTAATCAGGCTTTTTGCCCCTATTTGTTTTTTGGTTTAAGCAGTATGGTTCAGTTATTTGCTGGCGTTAAACTATAGTAAATGAGGATAATTCAATCTGCAGGGAGATAATTCAAAACAGACACTGCAAATATAATGCTAAAAATTAAATAAAGTTCAACTAACAAATAAATAATGGAGTGCTTTCTATAATACTTTTAATTTGGCAAATTTGAGCAACAGCTGTTTCTGTCCCACCTGTGCAAAAAAGACAGTGGCCTTTGTATTAGGTCCTGATCCTTCTACTGAAAGCACTTTACCTTTACCAAAACGTTCATGAATCACCGATACTCCCGGTTGAATTTCATCAACAGGTGTGACGTAATTAGGTGGAAACATACTACTTTCGGATGTTGCAGGAGTATTTAGCGGTTTCTTCATAAATGCGGGCATCTGCTTCATTACAGGAGAACTACCCGGTTTTTCTGAAGGAACTCTTCTGAGACTTCTTTCGAGATATTGTTCATCTATTTCAACAAGAAACCGACTGGGTTCGTTAGCTGTAAGATTGCCCCATCTGTAACGCGTTTCGGCATATGACAGTACAACTTTCTTCTCTGCCCGGGTAAGAGCAACATAAAACAACCGTCTTTCTTCTTCTATTTCTGCTCGTGTTGTGAGTGACATATTTGAAGGGAAGAGATTCTCTTCCAAACCCACAATGTATACAAATGGGAATTCCAGACCTTTGGCAGCATGAATGGTCATTAGGACTACTTTATTGCTATTCCCGTCTTTGTCATCATCGGCGTCAGTCATCAGAGCAATGTCCTGCATAAAAACGTCAAGCGATCTTTTATTGCTATCTGTCTCATTATCAATCGCAATATCAATATCTTCACTTTCGGTGAATTCCTTTATTGCATTTATAAGCTCCTCACTATTCTGAAATTTAGATAATCCTTCTTCAGTCTTGTCCGACATCAATTCCATCATTAATCCTGAGCTTACTGAAATTTTCTGAGCTAGTTCATATGCATCCAGCTTTTGGAGCTGATAATGAAGACCTTGAATCATCGTTGCAAACTGTTCTAACTTAGCAACTGTACCCGATGGTAAACCGTTAATATATTTTGCAGGTTCCAGAGCAATCTGCATGTTGCTCAATTTAGTCTGTCCTGCAGCGAGTTCTATCTTTTCAAGTGTTGTTTTTCCAATTCCTCGTGCGGGGTAGTTGACAATTCTTTTGAAAGCTTCATCATCGAGTGGATTTACCACAAGTCTGAAATATGCAAGTAAATCTTTGATTTCGGCTCTTTTATAGAACGACACACCTCCATAAATTCGATAGGGTATGTTTAGTTTCCTTAAAGCTTCTTCAATTGCCCTTGATTGTGCATTTGTTCTGTATAAGACTGCAAATGAACTATTAGGTTGCTGTTGATTCATCTTTATTTCGAAGATGCTGTTAGCTACCTTTTGTCCTTCCTCGATTTCAGATGCTGCCTTTAGAACCTGAATTGGATGTCCCGGTTCATTTTCAGTCCATACTTCTTTGAATATCTGATCTTTATTGCGGGCAATCAAACTGTTAGCAGCATTTACAATTGTCTGTGTTGAACGGTAATTCTGTTCAAGCTTAAACGTCTTTACATCAGGATAATCATTCCTGAAGTTAAGTATATTCTGTATGTTAGCGCCCCTGAATGAATAAATACTCTGTGCATCATCACCAACCACACAGATATTTTCATGTCGTGCGGCAAGTTGCTTAATAATCAAGTACTGTGCATGATTTGTATCCTGATACTCATCTACCAGAATGTATTTAAATTTATTCTGGTATTTATAGAGAATATCAGGGAAATTGTGCAGCAGAATATTCATTTTAAAGAGCAAGTCATCGAAGTCCATTGCCCCGGCTTTGAAACACCGGATTTCATAATTGGTGTAGATTTCACCAATCATGGGCTTTTGAGCCCTATTATCATCGGCAACAATCTCTGCCGTATGATTATACTCTTCAGCAGAAAGAAGGTTCGATTTAGCTGAAGAAATTCGGTTATATACTATGCCTGGGGTATACTGCTTCGGATCAAGATTCAGCTCTTTTATTATTGACTTGATTACATTTTTCGAGTCGTCAGTATCATAAATTGTAAAATTTGAAGGATATCCAAGCAAATGCCCTTCCACCCTGAGAATTCTGGCAAAAATAGAATGGAATGTTCCCATCCATACATTTTTGGCATCTGAGGAACCAACAAGTTGGGTAATTCTTTCCTTCATTTCTCGCGCAGCTTTGTTGGTAAAAGTGAGCGCTAGAATATTAAACGGATCAATTCCGTTGCGAAGCATATTAGCTATGCGGTATGTGAGTACCCTGGTTTTCCCCGAGCCGGCACCTGCTATTACCATTACCGGTCCATCGGTACAGGTAACCGCATGTCGTTGAGCCTCATTAAGTTGTTCAAGTATTTCAGTCACAGGTGAGAATGTTATTCTGCTGCAAAATTATACATTTTAACCTTACGCACTCTGTAGAACACCTCCCCGGGCTGTACTACTTATTAACATAACCTCACTTTTTTAATCGCACTAGTTACTTTTTGGTAAAATAGCTATTAACAATACTGTAGAGAAGATATGAAAAACAGGGAAACACTTAAGTATATACTGTCACAGATTATCGAAAGAAAGCTTGAAAGTAATCAACCCCCCGAGATCTCACAAGCCTATTATCGACTAACTGAAACAGAAGCATTCACTGATGATGAGGCGAGAATGCTTATCTCAAGAGCTTTAGAAATAGAGCTATTTAAGTTAATGAGATTCGCTGAACCTTTTAATATGTTCAGGTTTAAACGAAATCTTAAAAGATTGCCGGAGTTGCCCGCTTTAGATTAATTTTTAATTTCTCCTCCGCCTAAAATACTTACACCCCTTATTATTAGTGTTTTTGAAGGGTCAACATTAGTATTGTATCGTTTATCGGAAAAACCACCCAGTATACTGGTTACATCAATTACTACATTCCAGTCGGTTGGAATCCTGAGTGTTGAACCACCCATTATAGAAGTCATTTCAACAATCACAGTTGTTCCTGGTTCAAGCGTGCAATTTGTGATATCGATATCCGAACCACCGAGAATAGATACGATTGTGCCACCTTTAAAATTACTTGTGTGCATGATTCGCTCATTACCTCCTAAGATTGCAGTTTCGTTTATATAAGTACCATCACTCGTTCCGGCTTCAAATCCGTCAGGTCTTAATTGACTTCCTTTGCTCCACCTAAAGTTTCTTGGGCGGTAAAAAATTATTACTAAACCTGCTGCAATTATAATAACTGGCCATATGAAATCCAATAAATGGCCCGTATAACGAGTATACATAAAGAGACCACCTACAACAATCAGAAGGGTTCCCCAGGCATATTGCCGTTCTGAGAGACTGAGAAATCCCAATGCAATCAATAGCATTTGCCATGAAAAAATCACTCTCCATATGGCAGGATCAAGTATTCCGGCCTGTTTTGCTAAATACAAACCGCCAAAAATTATCAGAATAACACCTAAAACTGTTGCTCTGTAAGACTGCGGCTTTCCGTTATTTGTCTTTGAGGAATTGTTCTCCATTTTTTGGGTTTTAGTTATGTAATTAGGCAAATGTAATAATTAAGTATTAAAGAAGCAATCATTATTAAAACTCATCTGTTAATGAACCAATTAAATTTAAGATAATGAATGCAAGAAGTAAAATTATCGTTGTAGGTGCAGGTTTTGCCGGTCTTCAGTTGCTTAAACATATTGATGAAAATGCTTTCGATGTCTTGTTAATAGATAAACTTAATCATCATCAGTTTCAACCTCTGTTTTATCAAGTTGCGACTTCTCAAATAGAACCGGGAAGTATATCATTCCCATTAAGGAAAATCCTGCAGGACAGAAGAAATACGCAGATTAGGATGGCAGAAGTGAAGCGAATAGATAGTACTGCCAAGGTTGTTGAAACAGAAATAGGTAACTTTAGTTACGATGTCCTTATAATAGCAACGGGTTGCAAAACAAATTTTTTCAATAATGATTTGATTGAGCAGAATTCTTTTTCATTGAAATCTACATACGATGCTATTAAGATTCGTAATAGAATATTGCAGAATTTTGAGAGTCTTATCTCAATACCTGAAGAAGAAAGAGAATACCTTCTGAACCTTGTAATAATAGGAGCCGGTCCAACAGGTGTGGAGCTTGCGGGAGCTTTTGCGGAAATCAGAAATAATATACTTCCAAAAGATTATCCGCGCTTCGATTTCAGTAGATTGCGTATCATGCTGATAGAAGGCAGTGCTCATACATTGAATTCTATGAGTGATATGGCAAAAGCGGCTTCCGAAAAGTATCTCAAGGCAATGGGAATTGAAATCTTAACTAATGTAATGGTTAAGAATTATGATGGGAATACTGTTGAACTTAATAATGGTACCCAAATAAAAAGCAGGCAGGTAATTTGGACAGCAGGAGTTAAAGGCAATATAATAGAGGGATTGAATGATGATGTAATTTTCAGGAACAGATATCGGGTTGACCGTTATAACAGGATTATAGGATATGATGACATATATGCAGTAGGGGATGTGGCATACATGGAAACGCCTAAGTATCCGCAAGGACATCCTCAGGTGGCTAATGTTGCCATAAATCAAGCTCGAAATCTTGCCCGCAATATTAAAAGACTTCTTATGGGCAAAAAGCTAAAGGAGTTCGAATATCGTGACAAAGGAACTATGGCGACAATAGGTAAAAAGAAAGCTGTGGTCGATCTTCCTTATTTAAAATTCAAAGGCTTTTTTGCATGGTTAATATGGATGTTCCTCCATTTGATGCTGATATTGAGTGTAAGAAATAAGCTGGTAATATTTATTAATTGGTCATGGTTATTTTTTACAAGGGACACATCATTGAGGTTGATCCTAAAAGAGCAGCATTAAAAAGGATTAGAAAAGATTAAGAGACTGCCACCCGAAGACAGTTTCTTATCACCACAAATCACACAAAAAATTAATTTTTCAAATTCAAATACCTTTTTTTCGGCTTGTACCGAATGAGCTATTTCTGGAATAGCTTCAATTCAATTGCACACCCTCCTCCAGGAGCTAACTTAACCGGAAGAATTTTGGATGAAGTAATTTCCATTTCCATTATTTCAACCGGAGTGGGATTTGTTTTCCAGTCCGCATCCTTGCCATCAGCATAGATAGTAGCTTTGTATTTACTACCCTTTGGCAGGAATGAAAAATCTATAAGTAATTCTCTCGGGTTTTCATCCGTAATTGCACCAATATACCAATTCTCGGAATCTCTTTGTTGGCGGGCATATATTGCGTAATCGCCAATCCTGGCGTCAACTACATATGTGCGCTCCCAATCAACCGGGACCGATTTTATAAAGTTGAAAGCTTTTACACCTTTGTAGTTTTGTGGTGCATCAGATGCCATCTGTAAAGGACTGTATACAATTACATATAGCGCCAATTGTTTGGCAATGGTAGTCTGTACTCTGGTACCCGGAATAACAGGATTCTCAAAATTAAATGTCCCGGGTGTGAAATCCATCGGACCGGCAAGTCCTCTTACAAATGGGAATACTGTTGTGTGTTCCGGTGGATTACCCCCATCTGTTGACCACGCATCATATTCCTGTCCTCTGATTCCTTCCTGAGTCATGAGATTTGGCCAGGTCCTTTGTAATCCGGTAGGCATTACCGGTTCATGATTGTCAATTGTGATGCCGTATTTAGCAGCAGTCTCTATAACTTTACGATAATGTCTGACTGCAAATTGTCCGTCATGGAGTTCTTTATTGTCAAGTAATGGATTTACATATCCGGTCTTTACAAATTTTACACCAAATTGTTTGTAAAAATCATAAGCCTTATCGAGTTGATTTTCATAATTGGTAGCCATTCCGGCAGTTTCGTGGTGCCCTATAAGTTCAACACCTTTTGATTTGGCATAGTTTGTTATTTTAGCGATGTCAAAATCGGGATATGGTTTTGTAAAATCGAGAGTAGCCCCATTTTGAGTCCAATCGCCGTCCCATCCAACATTCCAACCTTCTACCAAAACACCATCAAACCCATTTTCAGCTGCAAAATCTATATATGCCATTGTGTTTTCTGTTGTAGCACCATGCTTTTCACCACTAGACCATGTGTACTTTCCTAAGTGTATTTCCCACCAGATTCCTATATATTTACCAGGTTTTAACCAGGAAATATCTTCAATTTTTGAAGGCTCATTAAGATTGAGCATTATGTTCGATGTTACCAGTTCATTTATATTTTCAGCGATAATCATTGTGCGCCAGGGACTGACAAAAGGAGTGGAGGCGTATACTTTAACACCATTACTCCAGGGGGATAAATCACATTTTAGCGTTAGGGAGTCGACCGGATAAAGATTCATCTTAGCATAATCTGTAAGATTGGCTTCATGTATAGCGAGGTACCTACCGTCAGTGGTCTCTATTGTAACCGGTGTGCTAACTGTATCCATTTTGCCAATGGAAGTGTGACGTGCATAGTTTTCGTAGTATTTATCTCCATATGCAGGTATCGACCATGTCATAACTTTCTCAGGGAACTGAAATTCTGTAATTTCAGCGGCAATTTCAAAATCTTTTAAATTTGGCTGTTCGGGGAATTCATATCTGAAACCGTAACCATCATTGAAAACTCTGAAATAAATATTAAGCAGGCGTTCTTGCCCTGATAACTCCTGTAATTGGACTTTAAGCTCAGTGCATTTATTTATAACAGTTTTTGATTCGCCCCATGGTTGTTCCCATTGTTCATCAATATAGGTTGTGTCGACTTTAATTATATGAAAGTTTCCATAGAAGTCATCATCTGTATTCAAGACGAAACCAAGTTGTGAGTCGTTAAGTACAAGTTTGTCATGTTTTGTAACTGAGTAGAGAATCTTCTTGTTTTCCTGTTTAATAGTAACTTTAACATTACCATCAGGTGAAGAAACAACAAAGTGCTGAGGTTTAGGAGTACATGAAGTAACAAGCATAAGCAGAATTATTGGCAATATTAACCAATTTATGTATCTTTTCATTATGAGTTTTTTATTTTGAGAGGTTGTCTAAACTATCAATTATGTTTTTTGCTTTAGTGTCCTGCAGCGATACCCAGTAATAAAATGCCTGGTCTAATTCCTGCTGTGAATCTTTATCAGAATTGAGTTTTTTACGAAGGTTATATTGTGTAGTAATTGACTCGAGCTGTGAAATATCGTATTTCAAACCGGTAAATTGTTGTAGGTCGATGAGATAAGAATATCCGGATTCTATAGTAGGCTCAATTATGGTTCCTTCGCCAAAGTCATTCCAGGTTATCAATTGAAGGAAATCAATATTTTGCTTGTTTTCATTAGCTTTCTGCAATAGACTACGCCATACGCTACCATTGGAATGGTCGATATAAAAGTAACCATCTCCTGCGCCACCTTCTTTGTAAAAGTCATGGAAACCGGGCCAGGCTCCACCACCAAAGGTTTCATGTGACGCGGCCGTTACATATTTTTCATCCACATCCACAAGATCCACCCATATGTATTCGCCACCGGTATTAGTACCTGTTTCATTGCTTCTTCCCCAAAGTGGCATGAGGCAGGGCTTGTTCGTTAATACGCTCATAACAAAATCCCAATCTGCAGGTTGAGTAAAGTAGTTGGGCCCAAAGACCAGCAGCAAGGGCTTGTCATCAATAGTGATATATGATTTTTTGGAGAAGAATTTTTCTTGCATGTAGAGCATGTCCATACGGGCAACCGAACGACCATCATCTTCATCAGTTTGTTCCAGCACATTTCTTACAGTAGCATCTTCATAAACGATTGCAAATTTTAATCCTACCTCATCAATTTTATCTACAAGAGCCTCTGTATTACGCTTATTCAGAGCGTAGTCAAATACATCATAAGTCCCATACCAGTCAATCAGTATTCCGTCAATGCCTGAGTATTTCATCAGAAGAAGGTGATATTCAATAAGGTCGGGATCGCTTGAGGCATAAGGCCCTATTATAGGGTAGTAGTGTGAGGCAATTTGTCTCTGATTGTTTTCCAGGATTATATCAGGATTCTGATTGCTCATTGTCCAGTGCCATCCCCAATTTCCATTGTTTGAAGTGCTTCTATCCTCAAACCATGGCATATAGTGAGCAAATAATTGTAGATCGTTGGTTTTGATAACCGGCAAAGGATTGAATTCTTTGATAGTTTTCCTTGCGGGTGGTTGCTCTTCTTTTGCACAGGAATACAAGGTTGTAACAAGAATAATGATTATGTAAATTACTTTTTTCATTCCTTCAGCAGTTCCGGTTAGCTTCACATGTTAAGGCATCTTGATCATGCCCCGGCCGGTTTATATCGGCCGGGTTAGATCAGTTTTGTAGCACTACTAGTAGCCCGAGTTTTGTTTTAGATTAGTATTTTTCTGCAACTCATAAGAAGGGATTGGGAATATGCTTCTATATGATGGAGTTGTTGATTTATTCCACCAGGGTTCGAAGAATGTTCCAAAGCGGATATTGTCAGTCCTTCTATGGCTTTCGAAAAGGAACTCTTTCTTAAGTTCTGAATTCAAGAATTCTAGTGTTATGTCATCAGGTGTTGATAAACCGGCACGACTTCTAACTAGCTCTACCAAAGGTCTGGCAGCAGCCGGAGATCCGGTTCTCACATAGCATTCAGCCTTCATCAAAAGGACTTCAGCATACCTCATAATTACCAGGTCATTATCCCTTTCCCATGCATCATCCGGTCTTACCTCATATTTGAATAGTCTTGCACCTTCATTTTGTTTTGCATTGGTTATATCAGTAATAGTATCGGTATATGTAAGAGGTTCGCCCGATGCAGGCATAATAATAACCGAACCTGTAGAGAGGTTGATCTGATCACCAATAAGAACTGATTTACGACGAATGTCATTTTCATCAAACATCCTGTAAATACCGGGTTTTGCAGTCATCCCATTACCGCACCACTGGTATGAACCTGTTGGTGAAAATGCCCATTTCTGTTCATAATGAAAAGTCATTGAAGGCATGTAATTGCCAACAGTCCCTGCTTTATGATCGTAAGGGATGGCAAAGATGATTTCTCTGGATACTTCGTTATTGGTCTGGAAGTTGGCAAAATAATCCGCTTCTAAAGTACCATCAATTTTGTCGGTTACGTTAATGCAATCCTGCCAACGTGCCTGGCCAATGAACACTTCTGAGTTTAGGTAAAGTCTCGCCAGAAGCATATTACCAGCATTTTGAGTCATTCTTCCGTACCCTGTTGCAGGAAGAAGATCTATAATGTCAAGTAGTTCACTTTCAATAAAGTTGTAAACTTGTTCACGGGTTGAATTAGCCGGAAGATCGGTAACATTATAATCGGTTATGATAGGAACATTGCCAAACAGATCAAGTAGGTTGTAGTAATAGTATGCTCGTACAGCCCTCAGTTCGGCAAATATTTTGCTTTTTTCATCTTCTGTTAGCCCTGATTGTTCCACCTGGTACAATACGGCATTAACTGAGGATATACCGGCATAGTTGTACTTCCAGGCACTCCATATAACCTTGTTGTCAGGCGTCCATGTGTGATACTGTAAATCGAGATATTGTCCTCCATCATACCAGTCACCTCCAACACGGGTTGGTAATGCAGCCTCATCAGAAGTAAGTGCTGTGAGGAAGTAAACATATTCTGAAGCTGGATAAGCATGTGTGCCTCCTGATGACGCATCACTAAATCCACGTAGTGAGGCATAAGCACGACCCACAATGGTCTCTATTTCACCTGCTGATTTGCCGTAATTGCCGGCTTCAACCTTGTCGTAAAGGTTCTCATCAAGATCGGTACATGCTGTTGTAAACAACATTGCCAAACTTAACGCTATTATAGATTTAACTTTCATGAGTTTTCTTTTTTGTAATTCACGGATTGATTTTAAAAGTTGACTTTGAGACCAAGCATAATTGTGCGTGCTTTCGGGTAATAGTTCAGCATATCGATACCTGGTGATGCCAGTCCGTCAATGCTAACCTCAGGATCAATACCTTCGTATTTTGTCAGCACAAAGAGGTTCTCACCTGTGATATAGCAGTTTATGCTATTAATTCCTATTACATTAATCGGGAAGTTATATCCCAGTGTCGCACTTTGTAGTCTGAAAAATGATGCATCCTGTATCCAGTAGCTGGAGTATAATGGGTCTGATTGTATTCCTGATTCAAGGAAAGAATCAGTCACATTGTATGCAGGGAGTCTGCCGGGATAGCTAATTTCCATAGCTGTTGCATTAAGGACATCCTGACCAAACATTCCATATCCGAAGAAATTAAAGTACCAATGGCGGAATGTGAAATCCATTCCAAAACCCATTGTGAAATCGGGTTGAGCGTTTCCTATTACCTGTGCTCCACCTTCAGCAAGAATGAAGTTGCCATTTTCATCAAGGCCCTCGTATTTAGGTCCCCAGAATGTTCCAACTGCATATCCTTCTTTCAGGATTTGTGAGAAAGTGTTTGACATGCCTGTTAGATTATGTAATGATCCTGAATAGACCACGTCAGTCTGGTAAAGTTCGTTTGAAAGCTTATCAACTTTTTGGCGGTTTGTTGCAAAGGTTAGATTAGCACCCGCGCTGAAATCGTTGGTGCGATAGAATGTGCTGTTAAGTGATAGCTCAATTCCTTCGTTTGTAAGATTACCAACATTTGCAAGCATGGTTCCGTATAAGTATGGAGGCTGCGGTACCTGGTATGTATATAGCAGGTCACTGGTTTTCTTTGAGTAAGCTTCAATAGTACCATTTAATACATTAAACAGTATAAAGTCGAGACCAATGTTTGCCTGTGCAGTCGATTCCCATTTCAAATCAGGATTTGGATTCTGCACGGCACCATATGATTGTTTCCAGGTACCGGTAACTGCATCAAAATAAGATGCTCCTCCGGCTCCTAAAAGGAATAGTGATTTGTATTCTCCAATTCCATCCTGATTACCGGTAACACCATATCCTGCTCTCAATTTCAGGTATGATAACCAACTCCTGGTACCTTCCATAAAAGCCTCTTCGCTTATACGCCATCCGGCAGAAACTGATGGGAATAAACCCCATTTATTGTTAGATCCAAACCTGGAAGAACCATCCTGACGGAGAGTCGCGGTAAGCATATATTTTTCGTATGCGTTTATGTTTACACGTCCAAAGAAGGAAATAAGTTTGGCTTGTCCTTTATAAGAATAAACATCACCTGCACGATAATCCTGACCGGCGCCGAGGTTGTCAGAACCGAATGCATCGGTGTCAAAACCACGTCTTTCTGAACCAAAACCTGAATAAACATTTTCAAGATAAGAATAACCTCCTAATGCATTAATTTTCAAATTTTCAGTAATCTCAGTCTCGTAATTAAGGTATGTCTCAAGTTGCTTAGTATAATACTCAGCATTATTACGACGCGCATAACCTTTGTCGGTAATACCATAAAAAGCATAGGAAGGAAGATAGAAGCTCCCATTAGCTGCATTATACTCGTATGAGACATTAGCTATTGCTTTTAAACCTTCTATAAGTTCAAGTTCTGCTTTACCAAAACCTAATATTCTACGTCGTGTATTTTCGTCAGAACGATTTTCAAGAATTTCAACCGGGTTATTATTATTAGTACCACCTATTTGTGTGTACTTGCCATCTTGTGTAACCGGTAATGTTGGATTCAAATTATATGCACGCTGAAATATTGTATTGTCGATGTTTGACCATTTATCGGTGTTTGCATGGAGATTGAATTCGAGTTTGAGCCTGTCATCAAGACCATATTGATAAGCTGAAAGGCCCACACCCATTCGATTCATGAAACTTTTCTTTATAACTCCTTCATTATCCAAATAGTTGAAAGAAGCTCTGTAGCCGCTGTTATCGCTACCCGAACTAAAACTAATTGTATGAGTTTGGGTGAAAGCAGTACGCTGTAGTTCATCTTGCCAATCAGTATCTCCACCATAATCTACGGCATTTAGAATATTGTTAGTCCTAACGTAATTGCGCCATTGATTTGCAGATAGTAGGTCAAGATTCTTAGCTGTTTTACCAAATGCAAATGAGGTGCTGTATTCCATTGCTTTACCTTTGCGTTCCCGGTTTGTGGTTACAATGATAACTCCATTGGCTCCACGAGAACCATAGATAGCAGCAGCTGAAGCATCTTTAAGTACGTCGATTGAAACGATCTCGCTTGATTGGATAGTGTTGAAGTCAGCACCTGGAACACCGTCAATAACTACCAACGGACCATTGTTTGCTGAGAGTGATGTACCCCCTCTAAGTCTCATTGAAGAGCCTGAAGCTGGATTTCCACCACCGGAAATTACTGTCAATCCGGCAACGCGTCCTTGCAGAAGTTGTTCATTGGATGTTACAATTCCTTTTTTGAAATCTTCAGCACCAATTGATGTGATGGCACCTGTGAGGTCAGTCTTACGCATTGTACCATATCCCACGCCAACTACTTCTGCTCCGGTGAGCGAGATTTCATCGGGAACCAGTTGTATGTTCATAACAGGCTTGGCAGAAAGATTCTGTGTTTTATATCCAACGAATGAAATACGCATCATTGTGCCTTGTTCGCATTTCAAAGAAAAGTTTCCGTTTAGGTCAGAAACCGTACCTGTTTGATTTTCCAACACCAAGATGGTAACACCTGGCAGAGGTTCGTTGTTGGTGTTGGTTATTTTACCGGTGACAGTTATACTCTGAGCCGTTGCTCCCAAACCCGTGATGGCTATAACCAGCAGGGTTAGGAATATATGTTTGTTTATAAAAGTTTTGAAATTCATACTGGAAGTTATTATCTGTTTGTTTTGAGTTGGTTGACTAATCTTTTTTTACAAGTGGTAGGTCACCTTCAAAAATTACGTTATTTAGCTGGTCCTTTATGGAAACTGATAGTTTGGTTATGTCCATCGAACCAAAGTTTCCTAAAAGGTTGATAAATGCGTTCTGACTTTCCATGTTTCCTGTAAATTCTCCTGTAAGAGTAGTAGAGCCGCCCGTGAGCGAATAATTGAGTCGCTGACCCGGTAAGTTATTTAGTCGTGTGATGATAAGAAAATCTTTCACACTCACCTTAAGAGGGAAGAAACTCAACACAGGATCAGGAGGAATTGGAACATCGGGTGCATAAAGAATATAGTCAGGTGATGTTGCAGCCCAGTCATCTTTAACAAACAGGAAGTTTATTACGTTCATAACATAGCCTTCAGGCGCATTGAAGTATTCAGCCGGTATAATGTCCTTACGATAAATTCCATTACCCATATCAACAAGTTTGGTTTTCTCAACTATTTCAGGAAGCCATGCCTGATATTCCTGCTGGATTTCCCAATTGTTAAGGCCTGCATGCATATGGACACTGGTAGCTCCTTCGAAGTTCTCCAATAAGTTGGAGTTGAAGAGGATACTCATAGGCTCGTTAATGTAGAACTTTTCAGGGTATTGTTTGAATTGCTCTCCTGATTCGGCGAATCCTGAAAAATCAGTGATGGGGACATTAGATACACCCGATTGAAGTGTTCCCGCCTTATCTTTCAAACGAAGCCAGAATCCTGCACTTGCAGCAATTTGCTCAGGCGTTTGATTGAAGTACAGGGTAGGTGTGACGTCAAATCGCCAAATCATGTTGTCAACATAGGTTAACTTTGCGAAATCCGAAGAGTTCTCCCAGTTTCCTGCATCAGGTTCAGTGGGCGACCATATCCAAATATAAATATCCTGGCCTTGCGTAAAAGTAGTTCCTGTGAGATCAAAATACCAGGAAACTTGTTCGTCGAAATTGTAAACTACCGGATTGGTCCATATCTTATAAATATCGCCGGCTTCCTGAGTTTGTGCCAAAGCATAAAAGGGAAGGATAAAAGCGATCAACAGGGAATATATTATTTTCTTCATCGTGGTTTACATTTAGTTGGCTGACACAAGTGTATATAGGTAAGTCACATAAGCTACACCCTCACTTGAATGGGTTAATCTTAATTCCATTTGGGGAGTAGCTCCTGGCATTGAAGTTATCCGAAGCTGATTGGCAGTCACTGTTTTTTCTGCATCAGTGTAAAGGGAAATTACAATTGGTGTTCCATCGGCAGCGGGAAATGCCTTATCAAGATTCCAGTAACCTTCAATAGGTAATAAGTCTGGGGCATTGCCCGAAACAAGAAATGTTGTTGGTCTGTTATTCTCATCCAGGTTAAGAGTAAGGGCGAAACTTCCAAAATTGAATTGATCGGTGATAACCATTTCCTCGGGTTTGATACCTGCAGTTTTAGCGGTTTCATCAATCATTTTCAAAGAAAGCATGTTCCAGGTACCGCCAACCTTCTCATAAACGGTAATCGGAGCTGTATCCTCACCATCGTCCTGTTTATTGCAACCCGACCAAATTACGGGTAGTAAGAAAATTAGGCAGAGGAGCACCTTTGTTTTTAAGTTTTTATTCATAATGAGTTGAATGTTTTGGTTGTTATTGTGTTAACGAAGGCAAAACTATCCCCCGTTAATACTTAAAGCAAAAGTTCATGCACAAATATGGAAGGCTAAAATCTTGATAGAGCTGAAATGCCATCCAGACAAAAGGTTCAGATATCTTATCAAGAAAAAAATATAGACAGTATATTGAAGATGATCACGATTTTAACTGTCAATCTTCATCAAATACTCTTCGAATTCACTGTTTGAAACTTTCGACTTATTCCTGATTCTGGTCTTATATGTATAGATTGTGTTAACCGAATAATTTAAAATTCTTGCTATTTTCTCATTGTCAGAAATGCCCATCCGTATCAGTGCAAAAATTCTAAGTTCGTTATTAAGGAGTTCGCCTTCTTTGAGAACAATCTTATCTTCGGGATCAAACAGTTTGTTGAATTCGGTAACAAAGTGAGGAAACAGGCTAAGTACTATTTTGTCGAAATTAGCATTCAACTCCTGTGTTTCTTTTTTTAGATTAAGATCATGATTAGCGAATTCCCCAAGCGATTCATATTGCTTAAGTGAGAGTTTTCTCTGTATAGTACTTTGTATGCGACCAATTCGCTCTATATGACCTGCATTTATGTTAAAATAGTATGCGATGTACTTTTCTTTGATTCGGTTGGAATCATGCAACAACTTATTGCTCTCAAGTAAATCATGATTTGACTTAACCAGTAGTTCCTTTACCCTTCTCAATTTGCGGTATTGACCGACTGTTATTGCCAAAAGAACAATAGCGGTAATTACCAGGATTGAAATACCGGCAAGGAAGTACCACAACTGTTGCTTTTGCTTTTCTGTTCTTGATAAAAGCTGACCTTCAATTATCGGTAAAACATTACCCACTTCCAGTTTGCGATGCTGGGCATTATAAAAATCAGCATCTTCAAGGGCGATTTTTACATATCTGTAAGCTCTTTCAGCATCTCCTCTTCTATATAAGAGGTTGGCAAGATTGCGCAAAGCCACAGTCTCTCTGGTTGTTGACCTTATATCATATATTGCGGCCACGGCTAGATAGAAAATAGCCGGGTCGTCTTTCTTCAGGCATGTGTATATGTATGCAAGAGTGGATGCTGCAATTGCCCTCTGATGGTCAGTTAAGGAATGGTTTTCATATACCTTGTGAAAAGTTTTACGAGCGCTCTCAAACTGCTCCGACTTAACTTGCTCCGCACCTCGTAACATTAGGTATTTTACGGATCCGGGCTCAATTAGCTGAATCGCCTTTTCAAGATACTCATTGCCCTTGCGATTGTATATGGGTGTATAGTATGACGATCTATTATAATCGGATAAATCATGAAACATTCGACCCAGATTTGAATAATATTCTAACCTGAGAGCTTCACTGGTTGATTTAAGGTCAACTGTCAACATAGTGTCAATAGCTTCCTTAAAAAGACCAGAAGAAAGGAGGATAAATCCCATCCTGATTTTTGAAGAGGCTATTTTCTCAGGATCCCTACTCTCGAAAGCAAGGTCTCTAAGGATCAAAGCATAATGAAAAGCTGAATCAAAATGGTAAGACTTGTACTCTTCGTAAAGGATTTCGGCTTGTTTGTATTTAAAAGATTTATCCGCTTCATTTAATTGATAGAATTTAATTCTCTCATCATTTATTTTATTCAACTTCACTTTTTCGAATGTATTTTTAAGTACTAGTGAAGTCTCAAGAGTGGAGATGACAGAATCAATATTCCATGGTTGTGCTTTTGCACTGTAGCATGTCAGAACAATTAAAAGTAAAACGAGGTGTTTAATAGAAACAATAGTTTTTTTCATTAATGAATCGCCAAAGTGCTCAAAATTAAGCAAAAAAGGAATATCATTTATTTGTTGAGGAGCTAAATCCCCTTCTGACTAGTTGCCATCCTGATCTGAAAAAGTAAGCAATTGGTGCTACCCACATGTGCATTAATTTGGTGTAAGGGAAAACCATAAAAATAAACAACCCGGTAATTATATGGAGTTTATAAGTAAGTCCATGGCCTGCAATAACTTCACCGGCATCAGGTTGGAAAGTTACAATTTTCTGGGCCCACTCGCCTAAAGCAGCATAGTTCTCAACCGAAGAGCCTGCTGTTGTGAAAATTGAAAATATTCCCAGGACCATTTCGGTCAAAAGTAATAAAAGGAGTAAAAGGTCCTGAGGACTACTGTTCTTTCTGATACGTGCTACACTAACTCTTCTGTAGATAAGAATAATAATACCTACTAGTGCAGCAGTGCCAAAAACTGAACCCATACCCACTGCCAGAATACGCTTAACCTCAGTAGTCATTACCATATGGTAAAGTTCAGGGGGTGTAAATAAACCGGTGAAATGCCCTATAAAAACTAAGATAATTCCATAGTGAAATAGATTACCACCAATTCGCTGGCCACTCTTTTTGAGAAACTGACTTGACTCAGCCTGAATCGAGCGGGATGTTTTTGCTATTCGTGTAATTACCCCAAACCAAAAGAGTGTCATGGCAATGTGAGGTAAGTAAGTGAAAAACAGGTTGTTGAAAAAGTGGTCCATACTTTATCTTGTTTCTTGTTTATACTCGGGTGAATTTTGGCAACCAAATGTTACCGGTTCCTCTTCTTGATATGCTTCATCAAGATTAACTTCTGTCAACCTGGATGAAATCATTGCAATCTTCTGTTCATTGGGTTTTATAGCCGACAGGTTAATTAAGGCATAAAGTAAGTGCCTGAAAGGATTATCTTTAGCAACTAACTTATGATGTATCACTCCTAAAATGTCAATCACATCAGCAAGCATTTTTGATCCATTTTCAGGTGTGCCAAGTGAAAGAAATTCCAAAAATACCGGTAAGTAATCGGGGAGTTCCGGTTTTACCATACTAAATCCCGCTGATTCATAAAAGTGAATAAGATCGACCATTGCCTGACCCCGGTCTTTTGAATCCCCATGCAAGTGTTCAAACAAATGCAGTGAAACGCTTCTTGAATAATCAAAAAGCTGAACATAATGCTCCTGCCATTCGATTAAATTACGTGAAGAAAAGAACTTACAGAACTCAGATACGCCTTCTATTGCATCGGAACTTAATAATTGATCGTCTTTAAGCACTGACTCTGCTTCGAATGTTAGTTTGTATATATCCTCGTCGGGATAACTCAATAAAAGCGAAAGCAGCTTATATGTATTTATCATATTAAATTCCTCCGAACAAATCTTTTAAACGAACTTCCATACTGCCACATCCTTCACCATCTGAAAATCCACAACCCGACTTATCACCAAATGCATCATATGCATATTCACGGTGTGATACCGGAATTACAAACCTATCCTCATAATCAGCAATAGCCATATATCTGTACATTTCTTCAGTGACTTCAGGTGTAAGTCCAGTCCCCTCAAGCACATCGGTATCAATTTTATTGTTAACAGTTTTCTCACGCATATATGCTCGCATGGCTAGCATCTTAACCAAGGCTTCACGCACCGGTTTTACATCTCCCGCAGTAAACATATTGGCCAGGTACTTAAGAGGAATTCGCATATCGTCGACATCCGGAATCATTCCGTTCATACCCAAATTTCCACTTTGCGCCTGTTCCTGAATCGGAGATAGAGGAGGAGTATACCAAACCATCGGTAAAGTCCTGTATTCAGGATGCAATGGAAAAGCTACTTTCCACTCAACAGCCATCTTGTAAATTGGTGAATTTTGCGCTGCTATTATAAAATTGTGTGGAATTCCCTGACGCTCAGCTTCAGCAACAATTGCTTCATCATGGGGGTCAAGAAACAGATCGAGGTGTGATTGATACAGATCAGCCGGAGATTCAACTGATGCATGCTTTGCAATCTTTTCGGCATCGTAAAGTATTACCCCAATGTATCTGATTCTGCCTACACAGGTTTCACTGCATATAGTTGGTTCGCCATTCTCCACTTTCGGATAACAGAAAGTGCATTTCTCCGATCTTTTTGTTTTCCAGTTAAAGTACACCTTCTTATAAGGGCACCCACTCACGCACATACGCCATCCACGGCATCTGTTCTGATCTATCAGTACAATACCATCGTCTTCTCGTTTATATATAGCTCCTGAGGGACAAGATGCAACGCATGAAGCATTCAGGCAGTGTTCACATAAGCGTGGAAGGTAAATCATAAAAGCATTTTCGAACTTGCCATATATTTCCTTATCAACATTGTCAAAATTCTTCTCTTTGCTTCTCTCTTTAAAAGTGCCACCAAGATCATCTTCCCAGTTTGGACCTTTTTCTATCTTCTCCATAGGTTCGCCGGTAAGCATTGAATAAGGCCGGGCAGATGGAGGTGTAGTGAATCTTGAAGAAGAATGTAATACACTATAATTGAAAGTAAAAGGTTCGTAATAATCATCAATAGTTGGAAGGAACGGGTTTGAAAAAATATTCTTCATTACCCCAACCTTCGATCCCAATCGCAGTTTAAGACGTGAGGCATCGAGAGTCCAGCCCCCTTTATACCTTTCCTGATTCTCCCAATCAGTGGGGTAACCGCTTCCCGGTTTGGTTTCCACATTGTTAAACCAAACATACTCAACTCCTTTCCGGGTTGTCCATACATTTTTACAAGTAACAGAACAAGTATGACAACCTATGCACTTGTCGAGGTTGAGTATCATTGATATTTGTGCTTGTATTTTCATTGCTTGCTTGAGTTGATTGTTAATTGATTTACTGCCTCATCCTTCCATTCAACTTTCGATAGTTTTCTCACTATGACGAATTCATCACGGTTAGAACCGATAGTACCATAATAATTGAACGAATATGCCAGTTGAGCATAGCCTCCTATCATGTGTGTGGGTTTTACGCATAAGCGCTCTATTGAATTGTGAACGCCACCCCTGTGACCTGACAATTGACTAATTGGCATATTAACTGTACGCTCCTGATTGTGATACATTATAAGTGCACCCTTTGGTATTCTTTGTGAAACTATAAGACGGGCTACTGATACTCCGTTGCTATTAAATACTTCTATCCAATCGTTATCGACCAATCCTGTATCGTTAGCATCATCTTCACTCATCCATGCAACAGGACCTCCTCTTCCAAGTGTGAGCATAACAAGGTTATCTGACCATGATGAGTGAATAGTCCATTTATTGTGGGGAGTCATTACATTAATAATAATGTACTTCTCGTCTTTACCCATTGAGCCAATAACTTCCTGAATAGTTTTAGTGTCAATAGGAGGTTTGTATGTAACCAGATTTTCACCAAATGCAATCATCCAGGGGTGATCCTGATAAAGCGATTGTCGTCCGGTTATAGTGCGCCACGGTATCAACTCATGCACATTTGTATATCCTGCATTGTATGATACATTTTCCGATTCGATTCCACTCCAGATTGGGGAAGTTATTATTTTGCGTGGTTGAGACAACAAGTCATGGTATCTGATTTTCTCATCTTCTCTTGATAAAGCCAAGTGCGAATGCTGCCTTCCGGTAATTAATTCGAGCGACTTCCATGCTTTAACGGCTACATGACCATTGGTTTCGGGAGCCAGTGATAAAATTACTTCGGCAGCTTGTATATCGGAGAAAATTTGAGGTAAACCCTTTGTTTCTCCTTCATCATTAACGATTCCATTGAATTTGGCAAGGAAATCAACTTCATCATCAGTATTCCAACTCATTCCTTTTCCGCCATTACCCATTGACTTCATAAGTGGCCCCAAAGAGGTGAATCTTTTATATACTGAGGTATAGTTACGCTCAACGGTTATGATCTTTGGGAAATTGATACCCGGCTTAATTTCAATGCCGGTATTTTTCCAGTCAAGGCCATCGGTTGTTTCAGATAGTTCCATTGGAGAGTCGTGGTTCAATGGCTGTAAAACCATATCAGTCTCTATTCCAAGATGCCCTTTGGCAAGTTTTGAGAACTCTTCGGCAAATCCTCTGAATATTTCCCAGTCACTTCTCGATTCCCAAACCGGATCGACGGCTTTAGAGAATGGGTGAATAAATGGATGCATATCAGTTGTGCTCAAATCGTTTTTCTCGTACCATGAAGCAGCGGGCAGAAGGATGTCGCTATGCAAACCAGTCGTTGTCATTCGATAATCGATTGTCACCAGCAAGTCAATCTTACCAACCGGAGATTGATCATGCCACTTTACCTCTTTTGGCAGCGGTAGCCCGAGTGATTTGAGATCATTGCCCTGTAAACTATTCTGGGCACCCAGCATGTGCTTCATAAAATACTCCATTCCTTTAGAACTTGAACCTATAAGGTTTGAGCGCCAAACGAACAAATTGCGTGGAAAATTCTGTGGACAATCGGGATCTTCGGCGGCAAACGCCAGATCTCCACTCTTCATTCCTTTTATTATATATTCTTCAGGCGTAAGGCCTTCCTGTTTCGCCTTAGCTGCAATGTTAATTGGATTAGTATTTAGCTGTGGAGCCGAAGGAAGCCATCCCATACGCTCTGATCTCACATTGCAATCAATTAGCGACAAGTTCTCCCACTCATTTTTATCTGCAAGAGGTGAGAGTATTTCTCTCATTCTGAGTTTTTCGTATTTCCATTGGCCGGTATGCATGTACATAAATGAAGTGGTATTCATTTGGCGTGGAGGTCTGTTCCAGTCTAATGCAAAAGCCAGCGGTAACCAGCCTGTTTGTGGTCTTAATTTCTCCTGCCCAACATAATGTGACCAGCCTCCTCCCGATTGCCCAACACAACCACAGAAAACAAGCATATTTATGGCAGTACGGTATATCATATCAGTGTGGTACCAATGGTTAACCCCGGCACCGATTATGATCATTGATTTGCCCTGTGTTGCTGCAGCATTTTCAGCAAACTGCCTTGCAGTGCTTATTACATGCTCCATAGGAACGCCGGTAATTAGTTCCTGCCATTTGGGAGTATATGGTAAATCATCATTATAGCTTTTTGCAGCATTCTCATCATTGATGCCACGGTCAAGACCATAATTTGCAAGCATAAGGTCGAATACTGTACATACGGGTGTTATGCCATTTTGAGTTTGGATGTATTTTACAGGCACTTTTCTGGTGATAACATCGGCATGTTGAGAAGCATTAAAATGCTGATGTTTAAAACTATCACCCCCGAAGTAAGGGAAATGAACATCCAATACATCGTCATACTTGTCAATAACAGAAAGTTGTGGATAGATATTTTCACCTGTATTGCTGTCTTTTAATTCCAGATTCCATTTCTGTTTCTTTGCCCACCGCGAACCTATTGTACCGTTGGGAACTACATAATCGGCTGAGAACTCATCGAACAAAACTGGCTTCCATTTAGCATTATCTGTTTCTTTAAGTGTGCCACTCATATCACTAGCACGAAGAAATGCCCCTGCTGTATTCCTGCCATCCTTTTGCTCAATCTTAACCATAAATGGAAGATCGGAGTATTGACGTGCATATTGCTCGAAGTAAGGAACCTTCTGATCAATATAGAATTCTTTGAGAATGACATGACCCATTGCCATTCCGAGAGCTGCATCTGTTCCTTGTTTTGGCTTAATCCACAAGTCGGCAAACTTTGAAGCCTCACTGAAGTCGGGAGTGATAACAATACTCTTGGTGCCTTTATATCTTACTTGAGTGAAGAACGGAGCATCGGGAGTGCGGGTTAAAGGAACATTAGAACCCCATAGCATAAGGAATGAAGAATTGTACCAGTCGGCGCTTTCCGGTACATCTGTCTGTTCACCCCATGTTTGTGGGGAAGCCGGAGGTAAATCGCAGTAGAAATCGTAAAAGCTTAAAACTGTTCCACCTAACAAACTAAGATATCTGGTGCCGGCTGCATACGAAACCATAGACATGGCGGGAATTGGCGAAAAACCGGCCACTCTGTCTGGACCATATTTTTTAATTGTATACACATTAGAAGCCGCAATTATTTCGGTAACTTCACTCCAGGATACTCTTATGAAACCACCAAGGCCTCTAACTTTCTTGTATGAATTTGCTATATCCTGATCTTCAACAACCTTCGCCCATGCAGTTACCGGGTCCTTTGCTGATAGCTTTGCCTGCCGATATGCAGTAATCAATTCACTACGTACCATAGGGTGTTTTACCCTATTAGCACTATATAGATACCAGGAATAACTAGCACCTCTTGGACAACCTCGTGGCTCATGATTTGGAAGCCCTTTTCTTGTACGGGGGTAGTCAGTCTGCTGAGTCTCCCATGTGACAAGTCCGTTCTTTACGAAAATCTTCCAGGAGCAGGAACCCGTGCAATTGACCCCATGAGTTGATCTGACAATCTTATCATGTTGCCATCTGTTCCGATACATCCTTTCCCAGTCACGATCTTCATCAGTAATTGCCACATGATTATCGGCAGTTTTCCTAACCGATTTACTGAAATACAAAAGTTGATTTAGCAAACCCATATTTTCTGTCCTTTGTTAATTGTTCGTTATTCTTTGTATTGACGCGAAGAACCAATATTACATCATCGCAACTTATTATTTCTATAGTCACTTATCGATAGCAGCTACCGGTTAGGTAGACTTCATTGCAAGCCATAGTGTGATCAATCAACCGATTATTTAAGGAAGATAGTTCACTTTCGTTGTTTTATCAGCATGGCAATAATGATGATGCTGATTACAGACATAATCGCAAACACCAGAAAACCATGTGCATAACCGATTTTACCCTGCATTCCTGCAATTGCTCCCATAATTGGTGGAATTGCGAACCCGCCAAAAGCACCTAATCCACCAATCCAACCTGAAGCACCACCAACTGCTTTTGGGACGTAATCTGGAACAAGCTTGAATACTGCAGCGTTGTTTATACCCATGCCCAGTGCCAGTATAATGGCTAGTATAAGGCCGATTCCCACTGACTGAACAAATGAAAAACAAATAGAAGATACTAGCACCACAAACATGGCTATGAGACTGGTTTTTTCACCACCAAGCTTATCAGAAAGAGTACCGCCATATACCCTTATCAAGGATGCAGTTATTGAGAAAATAGCTGTAAACAATCCAGCTTTTACAACTGTAAAATCATGTAATTGATTCCAGTATATGGGAAACCAGGCGGTAAGACCGATAAATCCACCGAAAGTGGTAAAGTATAAAGCAACCAATGCCCAGGTATTGCGGACTTTTGCTGAGTTAACCAGACTATCTTTTACATTTCCCGAGGGAAACATTTCCTGACCAAGTTTAGCGGCCATCTCTTTACTTTCAGAGATTGAAAATCCCGCCTTTTTATATTGAAAGTAGAATGTATTCTTTGCAATTAACGCATATAATATAGTGCCTGTAACCAGGAAAAGAAACCATGCAAAATACGCAGATATAAAACCATATGCTTGCAGATAAAAAGGTAGAATTATTGAAAAAATGCCTGGTGCGAGATTTCCTAAACCGGCGTATGTTCCTAAAGCCCACCCTTGTTTCTTTCTGGGAAACCAGTATGATGTTTGTGCAATACCCACTGAGAAAGTTGCGATTCCGGCACCACTAAGAAATCCCAGGAATAAAATAAGAGGAAACAGTCCCGTCATATTATCAGGGTAAGCAGTATTAAGAAGATAAGTAACTCCTCCTAACCCTATAATAGATAAAATTAGTAGAATCATAAAAGGCCTCTTACCTCCGGTTGTATCAACCCATGCTCCAAAGGGAATACGTAAGAGAGACCCTGAAAGAGTTGGGATAGCAACGAGAAGTCCCATCATGGCTGGGGTAAGTCCCATGGCTTCTTTGAATTTTATAGCGGTGGGACCATACAGAGAAACTGCAGCAAAACCAAAGAAGAAGCCCAGAGTAGTGCCAAGCAAGGCTCTGTTTGGAGAACCTTGTAATTCTATTTTACCACTGTTCATATAGGTGGAGTGTGTTAATAAAAATTGTATTAGTCAAATGTAATAAAAGTTTTCATTAATTCAGTGTTTATAGGTGGTATAATTTGCCTAACATCTATTAAGTATGCATATTAATCGCACCTCATATCAGAGTTGGTATACGTTAGCATACTGATATGCAGGGCTTTATAAAAACGACAATAGGTGGGCTTGTATACAATGTGTGTAATATTTAATTTTGACCTGTGAAAATTGAATATATCTCCGTTAGTGCATGTTCCTCTTGGTGGCCTCAGTCCAGAGATCTGTATATGGAAGCTTTCCCTTGTGATGAACGAAGGGAGCCTGAAGAATTGGAGGCTCTTTTCGGGACTCCAAACTATGAGTTTTATGCTTTAGTTAAAGATGGCGAATTTGTTGGAATACTCGAGGTTTGGGAGTTTAGCAATTTTAAATTTCTGGAGCATCTGGCAATTATTCCCACGCTTCAGGGTAGGGGATTTGGAACCTTTATAATAAATGATTTTGTTGGAAAATCAGATAAGCCTGTATATCTGGAAGCTGAATATCCAACTACCCCTATCGCTGCGAGACGTGTTCAATTCTATTTAAATTCAGGCTTTATTATTGCACCTTTTGAATATATCCAGCCCCCGTATTATCCGAATAAGAATTCTGTTCCTATGGTTTTATTTGTCAGTAATAACTCAGGAATTATGAATATTGAACAAGTAGTTAATATTATCAAAGAACAGGTGTATTTTCACTCTTAACCTTACACAATTCCACTTATTTTCCTTTGCCGGGTTAACCACTGCGCTCTGGTTACGTTTAAAGTTCTTATATCTAATTCACATCACCAAGACAGGGGATTGATTGAATATTAACTGGATCCGGATCTGGATTACATCCGCTATTTATAGGGCACAAATCTGCATAATAAGTAGATTTTATGTAGATCTGTACCTAATCAACAGCGGAGGAGATGCAGATTGATGTAAAAGGGATCTTAAATTAAACTCCAGTACTTTTCATGAGCAGGCTTAAGTGATTTAGGAAAAAAAAGAGATCCCGAAAAGGGATCTCTTTTTGGGGGCATACTTCAATCAACTTAACGATCTTACTTTTTTAGTTTAGTTACTAATTTCTCAGTAAGTCTATTTAGTATATACAAAATATATGCCAAACATCATAAAGGGCGATATATCAACCATATAACAATTTTTGTAGTATATTTATTACTATTAATGAAGTTCCATTATCGTAAATTTTATTACGGATATATTATTTAAAGTATATCTTTGCTTGCTCAACATAGTCGCATGGACGTTATTAAGGTTTTAGTGATTGATGATGAAAAGTCCATTCTGGAGGTGGTTAGTACGTATTTGTCCGGTTTCGATGAACTAGAAGTTTATAAGGCAGATAATCATAAAGATGCATTCAACATTCTTTCACGTAATAGCTTTGAAATAGCAATTATTGACATAAAGCTACCGGATATATCAGGAATTGAAATCCTCAAGCACATTAAGGAGAAATTTAGCTATACTGAAGTAATTATGATTTCAGGGCATGGCGATATGGAAACTGTAATAGAATGCATGAGAGGAGGTGCGATTGATTATTTTACAAAACCATTTGAACTCAGGGCACTTTATCTGAGCATTGTTCGTACTTGTCAGTTTATTTCTTTAAAGAGAGAGCTGAAACACGCGGATATCCTTATTAACGAGCTTTCAAAAACTACACAGGAAAACCCCGGTCAGTTTTTATCCGGTTCAGGTAAATTAATGCAGAAGGTGCTCTCTGATGTTACAAATTGCGCAAAGTCTGATAATGTACCTGTATTAATAACAGGTGCAACGGGAACCGGTAAAGAGGTTGCTGCCCGTCATATACATAATCTTAGTAAAAGAAAAGATAAGGGTTTTTTTGCCCTTAATTGTGCTGCAATACCTGAACAACTTTTTGAAAGTGAGCTATTTGGTTATAGAAAAGGTGCATTTTCAGGGGCCGACCAGGATAAAGCAGGTTGGTTCGAGATTGCTAATAAGGGAACTCTCTTTTTGGATGAGATTGCAGAAATGCCCATGATGATGCAAACTAAAATACTGAGGGTAATTGAAGAGCAAAAGATTTGGAAGTTGGGAGCCATTGCCCCTGTTCATGTTGACGTAAGGATTATTGCAGCCACAAACCACAACATTAGTGATGCAATTGCCAAGGGTAAATTTAGAAGCGATCTCTTTTACAGGTTAAATGTTTTTGAAATTTCGATGCCCTTACTTAAGGATAGGCTTGAAGACATTCCTGAACTGATATCAACTTTCCTACGTCATTTTGCATTGTCAATGGGTAAAAAAATCCCGGTTGTTGCTCCGGAAGTTATTGATATGCTTAAAAATTATGATTTTCCGGGCAATGTACGACAATTGCGTAATATGATTGAAAGGGCTGTTATCTTATGCTCATCAGGGAAAATAACGCTTAAGCATATCTCTATCCCAACTTCTGATCTCAAGTATACTGAAGATTCAGACAAAACTTCCAAGTCACTGAATTTGGAGAGTAATGAAAAGCTCCTGATAGAGATAGCTTTGGCTACTTCGGATTATAATAAATCAAAAGCAGCATCTAAATTAGGAATCACAATTCAGTCGTTGCTGCGAAGAATTGAAAAGTATGAGATCAATGTATAAAAATAGTGTGAACGAGATACAGTTTGAAAAAGTACAACTTGCCTTTGAATACGCTAAAGATGGTTGGTGGGAAATTGATATTCCTAATGATAAAATTACTCTGAGTGACAGATGGTTTGAAATTCTTGGCTTACCTTATGACAACAAGCGGAATTCATTCTCCGAGTGGGTTAATCTTGTTCATCCTGATGATATTGCATTAACAATGATGAGCTTTAACAATTGTTTGTCAGGGGAAATTGAGCAGTTTAATGCAGTATACAGGATGCCGCATAAAGATGGACATTATGTATCTATGTATTGCCGTGGTAGAATTTCGGAAAGAGACTCGGAAGGATCCCCTGTTAAAATTCTTGGATTGACTTCCGATGTGACAACATTGTCGCAATTAAACAGTCAAATTCTTGAAAGTAAGAAGGAATTGGAGAACAGAGTATTGCTTGAGGATACTTTAAACGAAATATCTGTAGGGTTTATAAAC
Source organism: uncultured Lentimicrobium sp. (assembly GCA_964547915.1). Classification (GTDB taxonomy): domain Bacteria; phylum Bacteroidota; class Bacteroidia; order Bacteroidales; family Lentimicrobiaceae; genus Lentimicrobium. The sequence goes on along the minus strand of CAZJPP010000017.1, from coordinate 20,178 downwards.
ATAAATCACAGAGATATTGATGCAGGTATAGAAGAGTCATTGGCAAAAGTTGGAAATATTCTTACCGTGGACCGCATATACATCTATTTGATAGCAAAGTCAGGTGAAGCGATGAGTAATACTCATGAATGGTGTAATGAAGGTGTTGAGTCGGAGAAACATAATTTTACTAATACTCCCTTAGAGGCAGTAACATGGTGGATGGAGCAGTTATCGCTTGATAAATCCATAGTTTGCGATAGAGTTAGCGATCTTCCCGATGATGCAGCAATTGTAAAAGAAGCCCTGATCTCCCAAAGAATACAATCAGTGATAGCTGTACCAATGTTCAGAGGGAAAATTCTGATGGGCTTTATTGGTTTTGACGCGGTTAAGCAAGAAAGAAAATGGAAGAGTATTGATGAGTTGGTGCTAAGGTCATTGGCAGTAACTTATGCTAATGCTCTAATTTATAAAGAGACAACAACCGAACTTGAGAATTTTAATTTTGATCTGCAGAGCAAATTGAATCAGCAGGTTGCAGAATTGCAACGAAAGGATGATATTTTTGTTAAACATGAGCAGGAGTTGGCTTCACTCTGGTATGCAGTTCATAATTCAGCTAATGGAATATTAATTACTGACCCTGACAGAAAGATTATTTATTACAATAAAGCCTTTAGTCAGTTCTCAGGATACAACGATCAAGAACTTATAGGTAAGACACCCACAGCTATAAGTTCAGCATTGACAAACAGAAAATTGTACGAGGATTTGAATATTGCCCTTTCATCCGGGAAAACCTGGAAAGGTGCTTTTATAAATCAACGAAAGGATGGTCAGAATTATATTGAGGAGAATGTTATTACCCCAATATATAACTACCTTGGTGAGCTTGTTAACTATATATCAATTAAGCAGGACGTTACAAAAGAAATGAATCTGGAAAGCGAATTGCAGCGCGATAAACAGTTGAGAGCTCTGGGAACCCTGGCAGGGGGAATTGCTCATGATTTTAATAATATTTTGCAAATCATTCAGAGCTATGCAGAGATAATAGCTTTTGACAATTCAAAAGAGTCAAATATTGATGAGTATGTCAACAATATTCTGCATGCTAGTTTAAAAGGGAAAAAACTAGTTAGAAATATTCTAACTTTTAGTCGTCAGGAAAACCTGCCGCTTGAAAACACTGATATAAGTAATTTAACACGTAAAACAATAAAATTAGTAAACCCTATTTATTCCAATAAAATTACATTCAGGCTTAATATTGAAGAATGTGGGTTTGTTCCTCTTAATGAATTGCAATTTCAGCAGCTTCTGATTAATTTAATTGATAACGCAAAAGATGCTGTTTTTGAAAATAATGAAGTGACAATTAGTTTAAGACGCAGGCTGGTAAAATGGGATGGTAGCAATTTACCAAAAAACGTTATAGAATTAGTAGTAAACGACAATGGAATTGGCATGTCAAAGCAAACTGTTGAGAGAGTGTTTGAACCATTTTTTACATCTAAAGGAGTAGGGAAGGGGACAGGGCTTGGATTGCCAATGGTTAAAGGAATCGTTGATAACCATTCAGCTAAAATCTTCATTAATTCAAAACCGGGAGTGGGAACAAAAATTATTGTTCATTTCCCATGTTTGAAAGAACTTATGACCTAATCTGGATATAGAGGTCGAATTGTATAAGAATATCGTTGTTCACTTTAATAAGTCCGAGTGCAGCAGTTGGTGCTTCAATGCCAAAATCTGTCATGTTAAGTTTTTTCTCACCTGTAAAACGATAAAGGTTGGCTGCTTCTTTCTGCCAGGTTACTATAATTTTTTCTGATTTACTGGTGCCATTAAGACTTATTGCAACATCTGTGTTAAATTTTCCACTGGTTGAGGTTAAAATCCTACCATGGGTTAGTGGTGTGGCGTTTAGCAATTCTATATCAATAGTTGGTGTTTCTTTGGCATTCAGGGTGTTATAAAAGTCTTTGTTCAACATCGGATTTCTGCAGTCGAACGATTTAATGTTAATAGTTAGTACAGCATTATTAAATGAAACAAAGTCATCATTCTCTTCTGCCTTAATAAAGATAATGCCACTTGAAAGATTATCGTAGGTAGTACAGGAGAATTTGTTGACATTGCTCGATCCGGTTAGTGTGAGAGAACTTTTTTCAGTGACAGTATAGTTAACTCTAGATACTTTTACAGCCGGACTAAGTAAGCCTACAATGTTAAGCAGGGTTAGAATTAATACGTTTACTAACATAGCATTTAGTTTAAATAGGGAGGCCCCACCTAAAGAAGGACCTCCCGTAATTTGTTAGAATGATATTGCTGCTTCAAGCATTAAACCATTGAACTCTAAACCGTTGCGATAGTCAGATGCTTTGAAATCATTATATTTTTGTGATACATACTCAAGTTTAACCAGCAGGTTACGGGTAGTAAACCAACCAACCGATACCTGAGTACGATTTATAGAGATGTCATCAGTATATCCTTGTAACTGACCTGATACAGTGTTATACCTTGCACCAATGAAAACTTGTTCACGAGGGAAGAAGCGATATACAACCTCACCGGCCAGTTGTGTAAATTGACGTGTTTCAGGATCAGGTGTAACTGCTGTAGATGCTTCAGTGCCTTTGGCTAATTCGTATGTTCCAAATAATTCAAGTCCTTTGTATTTTACGAATGGATTGATAGAAATCGAAGTGACTTTTTTTGTAAAGTTTGGATTTAAACGACCTGAAGTGAACTGAGCTGAAGTTGAAGAAGCTACGTATGCTCCGCTTGAGAGACTTCCATCAGGTTCTCCTGCCATATAATAACGAGATCCGGTTCTGTCACCTGCATAAAGTGTATTACGTGTAGTTCCGGGATTAGTATACATACTGGCTGATAATCTCAACCTAAGGTCATCGCTAACTTGCTTGTCGAATCCTGCTTTTAAAAGAATGGACGGGTTTTTCTTTAATACGGATCCATCAGGAAGATAAGCTTCTTTGATGTCACCATTAATAAGTCCACCAGTCATTCCGGCCATTACAAATAGTCCATCAACAGGGTAAACGTAAACTTCTGCGCCAATTTCTGTTGCGAACGCATCAAGTATATAGTTACCTACAAATGGGTTATAAACAGTATTGCCATTGTCGCTTCTGCGGAATTGCTGATCACCGTAGTTTATTCCAAAGTGTCCAAGTTTAACGGTAACATAACGAGAAAACCATTCAGGATTGCCAAACATTGGCAGTTTATCAATCTGAATGTAACCACCTTTTACCCAGAATTCTGAATGATGGCGTGATGACATATAGTTTTCAAGTGTAAGACTTATCCCGTCTTCTAATTGAACATCAATGCGCAGGTTAGCTGTAGCAAGATTGAAGCCGGGTGCAAGTGGATAGAGCTTATTGAGATTATATGGTCGTCCTCCTATTGTATCATTTGTTGGAGTAGCTGTATTACTGTGGCTTAATGCCTGGAATTGTTGGGTAAATGCACCACCAATTTTAACTTTAAGTCCATCAAAGGGTACAGTATCGGTCTTGCTTGTTTCAAATTTGTTAACACCACGTTGATCCGCCGGCTTTCTGAAGTTAATATTCTGTGAATAACCGTTGATTACCAGCAATGTTAATGCTGCAATAGTAAGTCTGATTTTATTGTTCATACAAGTTTAATTTATTTGTTATAGGTTAAGTTGTGGTTTAATTATTTTGAGCTGTTGATTCATCAGATTTCAATGTAAGCTTGAAATTCAGAGTGACTTCGTCGCCTGTTGTCAATGATCCTAACATTGCTGTCGGGGGATCTATGTTATAGTCGGTCATTCTGAGTTTACGGGCTCCAGAGAACTCTATATCTCCAGTTGGTAACATTTTGCCTTGTGCTTCAATAATTACGTTTTGTGATTTCCCGGCAATTGTAAGGATACCATTGACTGATATTTTATATACACCTGACTTCTCATTTAAGTTTCCACCGGTTGACTTAAATGTGATGTATGGGTTCTTTTTAGCTTTAAGTGCATCTATTATTTTTGAATTCATGATACTTCCTTTTGAGCCTTTAAGAGAATTGGCATCAACCTTTAATTCAAAAGCATTCACTGAAGCCATCTTTTTATCGTTGAACTTTATATTAAACACACCACTGGCTTTTTCGGCTGTGGCAGTCCAGTCATGCAAATTGGATGTCCCAGATACGATTAGGTTGTGCGATTTGATTTTATAAGTTTGTTGGGCTTGACTTAGGAAAGGAATTAATGTTCCTGCTAGTAATAAAATAAGTGCTAATTTTTTCATTTTGTGGTATTTTTATTAGTGATTTCCAGAATAAAGGCAAAAACTATTCCATTTATAATTACATCTATATAAGTCTATATCAAAATGGCGGGATATCAAGGGTTTGAGTAATTTTCATATAATTTCGGCTAACTATTTTGTAAGAAAATAAACACGAAAATTCGTCGATATCGACGAATTTTCAGCTACCTGAAAAAATAAATGAAATGCTCTTTGCTATTCAAGTCCTAATTTCTCAATTCTGGACTTTAGAGTGGATGCAGGTACCTGAAGAATGGTAGCAGCTTTAGCTTTATTACCACCGGAACGTATCAAGGCATCGCGTATGGCATTAGATTCTACTTCACGTACAATCTCATCAAGCGATTTACTTCCAAAGAAAAAGCAGTTGTGTGTACGGCCAGGGAACCTTACTTCTATAGGGAGCAGATTTTTAGTAATCATTCCGTCTCGTGCCAGTAATACCAATCGCTCCATAAGATTTTTGATCTCACGTACGTTTCCCGGAAACGGATATCTTTTAAGGTATTCAAGTGACTCTTCATCAATGATGGTTTTACCGGATTCGGAAAATTCACTGACAAAATGACGGGCCAGAAGTACAATATCACCAGGTCTTTCGCGTAGTGGAGGGAGAAGAATTGGAAAAACATTTAACCGATAGTAAAGGTCTTCACGGAATTTACCATCTTCAACCATATCTTTCAGATTTTTCTTGGTAGACGCAATTACCCTGACGTCGACTTTAATTGTTTCAGCACCCCCAACTCTCTCAATTTCACCCTCTTCGAGTACGCGTAGGAGTTTTACCTGCAGATCAAGAGGAATGTCGTCTATGTCATCAAGATAAATTGTTCCTCCATTAGCCATCTCAAATCTTCCTATTTTCTGTTTATCTGCTCCGGTAAAGGCTCCCTTTTCATGTCCAAATAATTCGCTTTCAAAAATTTCGCGAGACAGGATAGCACAACTAACTTTGATAAAAGGGGCTCTTTTTCTATTACTGTTGAAATGAATGATGTTTGTTAGAAGTTCTTTGCCTGTACCTGTTTCGCCAACAATGAGAACAGTTGTGCTTTTTGCTGCAATTATCTTAACATGATCAAATACCTGATTTATAACGCTGTTCATACCAACGAATGAAGAGAAATCAAATTTTTTGTTGACTTGCACCCTTAATTGCCTGTTCTCAGCTTTGATCTCTTTAAGCTCTTTAATCCTATTGATGATGAGCATTAACTCATCGATGTTGAATGGTTTTGCCAAATAATCATAAGCACCCAGTTGCATTGCTTTTACTGCTGTCTGAATGGAACCATGGGCAGTCATAAGCAGCACATATATTTCGGGGTTTATCTGTTTCACTTTCTCAAGAAATTCGAGGCCATCCATGCCTGGCATCTTAAGATCCGTAATGATTATGTCAACATTTGAGTCGTTTTCTACCAAATGCTGCAGTGCGGAAGCAGCCGTTGAAAACTCTCTGACATTAAAACCTGCATCTTTCAAATCGTCGGCAATTGTTACTCTCACGATTCGTTCGTCATCAATAACAAATATCTTTAACATTTTGTGGTTTTATAATTAAAATGCTCCCGTAGCATCATTATTGTTTGTGTTTTCTTGTTTGTTAGGTTGAGGCAATATTATAGTAATTCTAAAACCTCCGTCGTCTTCATTTGCTCCAGTAATTTGCCCATTGTGATTTCTGATAATATCATAACTTACTGTAAGTCCTAATCCTGTTCCCGGCCGGGCCTTCTTTTCCGTAAAGAACGGTTCAAAGATAAGCTTGGTTTTATCGGGTGATAACCCAATTCCATTGTCAATGAATTCAATTTTAACAGATTGGCTTTCTGGTATAGCCTTAATAGTTATCTTACCTTTAAAGGAAGCATCGGTGGTTTTCTTTTCCTGAATTGAATCTATGCTGTTTAGTAATAAGTTAATAAATACCTGCTCAAGGTGATTAGGACTGCCATTAATATAAATCTCATTTAGTTCATAATCACGTTTAAGGCTTATCCCTGCTTGTTGTATCTGGAAATTAATGAGTGACAAGCTATTTTCGATATGTCTTATGATATTAATCCGGCTGAAGTTCATCTCATGCTTGCGGGAGAAGTCGAGTAATCCTTTTACTACATTGCTGATCTTGCTGATAGCTTCGTTCATCATGTTAAAGTATTCTTTGTTCTGTTCCACGTTCCCCGGTTTGTCGGATATCCTTCTGATACAATTACTAATACCTGTTAATGGATTATTGATTTCGTGTGCGAGCCCAGCTGCAAGAGTTCCCACAGATGCCAATTTCTCAGTATGTGAAAGTGATTCTCTGGTTCTTTCCAGTTCAATGTATGCTAAGTTAAGTCTGAATAACATCTGATTGAAAGAGTTCCCAAGCACATCAATTTCATCGGTCATATTGAACAGGTTCTTGAGCTTAAGTAGTTTGTTTTTCGTGCCAAGGTCTATTCCATAGTCCCGGGATTCCAGAGAGCTTAGGTTTATTTTTGATACCTGATAGCTCATCTTTTTTAGTGGCTCTGAAATTATGTACGAGAGAAAAAAGGCCGCGATAAGCCCGAATATCAATAGACCAAAGACTAAGAAAATGAACATTCGTGAGGCTTCTTCAAGTCGCTGCTGTATTGTATGCTCACTAAATCCTATTCTTAGGGTGCCTAAGCGTTTTTCGAGAATAGGCGTTGCAAAATCCCTTATAATAGTGTCGTTTCGGGATAGACTATGAATAATTTTTATGCCCGAAGTGAGGTCCCCGTTAAGCTGGTTGGCATTAATAAGGCTTTGTGGCGGATCAGAGTTAAATGTGTGGGCAATCACCTGATTGTCGGGTGATATCACCATTAAGTATTTAATATCGTGGACTACTGATTTCGTCTTTTGAAGGTGATTATTTAGAGCAGCTATTTCATTATATAAAAGGTGATCAGTAATCTGTTCTGCGGTTATAGAGGCTATACTTAATCCGTTCCTTTCAATCTGAGCCTCGAACGTCCGATAAACCTGATGTCGGATAAAAAGAAGATTGAGTGTGCCAAACAAGAGCACTGTTAGAGAAATTGCAATAGCGAACTTCCAGAAAAGTGGAAGTTTGACTTTATTTACGGGAAAGGCTTTTATCGTTACCATTGGTAATTGAAGTTGGATAGTCTATTTGACTGCACATTTTGCGAATGCTGTTATATTGATCATTTGAAGCCTGAATGTACTTGTCGATCATGAGTCCGCGTAAAATTTGATTGCCCTCAGGATCATGGTTCATATTTGTAAGGATGCCATATAATGAATCGCGTAAAGTTGGATCTATTTTTTTAGAGACAACAATAGGCGGCATTCCGAATGGTTCGCTTTTTTCAATGATTTTTATGTTTGTAACCTTTTCAGGATATACGCTTTTAGTATAATCATAGATAAGACTGTTGACAGATGCAGCATCAATTATACCACGTCTTACGAGCTCAATTGAATTGTCATGAGCGTTTGACATATAAACGTGTGAAAAAAAATCATTAGGATTAGAATTAAGATCACTCAATCGTTTCAGGGGATAAAACATGCCTGTATTAGAGATTGAATCGGAGAATACAAACCGCTTGCCTCTCAAGTCGTTGAAACTTTTATATGGAGCATCGGCCTTTGCTATTACATAAGCATGATAGTGAGTTTCATTATAATGTTGTGGTATGAGAAAGATGTTAAAGGCTGAATCAGCATACCCTGTTACATAAGCCCCGGAGCAAATAAAGGCAAACTGCAGATAGTTATTTTTTAGAAGGTTATTAACCTCTTTGTAAGTTTTGCGTTGAACGAGAACTATCTTCTTATGCAAGCGTGTTTCAAGATATTTGAAAAGCTGATCATACTGATTCATTGTCTCGGCGGGAGTAGTCATTGAAGCTACCGCTACCCTTATGATATTTGATGAATCAGGTATGGATTTCGAAGCAGTTGATTTCGTGTCCTGAGGGTCAATATATACATCTTTATCCGGGTCAATCCATGCATTACGGCAACCTGATAAAAATAAGAGTAAAATAAGGAGTAAATGTTTCATTGTTGGTTATCTGAAGCTGCATTTTGCAATGAACCATCTGAGGGGCAAAAAGTTTGTGTAATATTTTTTTCGCAAAATGTTGTTTGTGTGAAATTAAATGCTAATTTTGCACCCTCAAATCAAAAGAGTGTTAGTGATAATACCCTATTGAATTGCAGAAAATTCTGAGATTTTAACGAATCAAGGGAACCTGATAATTAGGACAACTATAGGTTTCGATCAGATTAGGCAGGAGTTGCCGCTCAGGAAAGAGAATCTGATTTCGTCTAAAAGGCAAAAGCCTTGTGTCTATCCGGTATCAATTCCCACCCGTATAAATCCGGAAGCTGAGAAAAGTTTGTAATTTACAATTATAGTAGTACTTTTGCAGACCCAAAAAAAAAGGGAAGCAGCAACAAATAAAAATTAAAAGTATTGATATGCCTACAATTTCGCAATTGGTTCGTAAAGGCCGTACAAAGTTAACCTACAAGAGTAAATCACCTGCTCTGGATGGTTGCCCACAGCGAAGAGGAGTTTGTGTAAGGGTTTATACCACTACACCAAAGAAACCTAACTCAGCTATGCGTAAGGTTGCCAGAGTTCGTCTCACCAATAGTAAAGAAGTTAATGCTTACATTCCGGGTGAAGGTCACAACCTCCAGGAACACTCAATCGTAATGATTCGTGGTGGTAGGGTTAAGGATCTTCCGGGTGTTAGATATCACATCATCAGGGGAGCCCTTGATACTTCAGGAGTTGATGGTCGCAACCAGCGTCGTTCAAAGTACGGGACAAAGCGTCCAAAAGGTGGAAAAGCAGCAGCTCCGGCAAAAGGTAAAAAATAATAATTCCGGTTTCAGGTAACCGTAAAGAATAGAAACAATGAGGAAATCAAAACCAAAAAAGAGAATAATTCTTCCTGATCCGAAGTTTGGTGACGTTCTTGTAACTAAGTTCGTTAACAACCTGATGTACACAGGTAAGAAAAACCTTGCTTTCCAGATTTTTTATGAAGCTATTGAAACAGTTTCAGAAAAAACTAATGAAGACGGTTTAGAAGTTTGGAAGAAAGCACTTAATAACGTTACTCCTAATGTTGAGGTACGCAGCCGTCGTATCGGTGGTGCCACTTTCCAGATTCCTTCTGAAATCCGTCCTTCCCGTAAAAGCTCTATCGGTATGAAGAATCTCATCCTCTTCTCACGTAAACGTCATGAAAAAACAATGGCTGCTAAACTGGCCGGCGAAATTATGGCTGCTTATAAAGAAGAAGGTGCCGCTTTCAAAAAGAAAGAAGATACTCACCGTATGGCTGATGCTAATAAGGCTTTCTCACATTTCAGATTCTAATTCAAGCTACTAACCATCTATAACAAGCAAAGTAAAGTACAAACAACAATGTCGGAAAAATTAGCTCATACACGCAACATCGGCATTATGGCGCACATCGACGCGGGTAAAACCACGACGACTGAGCGTATTTTGTACTATACAGGGCAAAACTATAAAATTGGTGAAGTACATGAAGGTACTGCTACGATGGACTGGATGATCCAGGAACAGGAGCGCGGTATCACAATCACTTCAGCTGCTACAACTGTATTTTGGAACTTTAGCGGCGAAAAATATAAGATTAATATTATTGATACTCCCGGTCACGTTGATTTTACTGTGGAAGTTGAGCGCTCATTAAGAGTCCTGGATGGTGCTGTTGCAATATTCAGTGCTGTTGATGGTGTTGAGCCTCAAAGTGAAACAGTATGGAAACAGGCTGATAAGTATCATGTTCCATGCATCTGTTTTGTCAATAAAATGGACAGAGCTGGTGCTGATTTCTTTGAAGTAATTAATCAAATTAAAGATAAACTAGGCGCTAATCCTGTTGTTCTTCAAATCCCTATAGGCGATGAAGAGAACTTTATTGGTGTAGTTGACCTGGTGACTAATAAGGCAATTATTTGGGATGATAACAATGGATCTCTGGGTGCTGAGTATACAGTTACCGAGATTCCCGGCGAACTTAAAGAGATCGTTGATGAGTATCGTCTTAAATTAATTGAGGGTGTGGCCGAAGAAGAGGAATCACTCTTTGAAAAATTTATGGTTGACCCAAATTCACTTACACCTGAAGAAATTCGCCGTGTAATTCGCAAAGCTACTATAGAACATAGAATAACACCGGTTCTTTGTGGTGCTTCTTTTAGAAATAAAGGTGTACAACCATTGATTGATGCCGTTGTAGCATATCTCCCAAATCCTTCTGAAATTGCTTCGGTTAAGGGATTTAATCCTAAAACTGAAACTGAAGAAGAAAGAAAAACTGATGTTAGCGAGCCATTTGCCGGTCTTGTATTTAAGATAGCAACTGACCCTTATGTTGGTAGATTAGCCTTTGTTAAGGTTTATTCTGGTGTGCTCTCTGCCGGTAGTTATGTTTTGAATACCGGAACTCAGAAAAAAGAGAGGATTTCAAGAATAATGCAGATGAATGCTAACAAACAGAATCCTCTTGAATCAATTGAAGCAGGAGATATTGCTGCACTTGTTGGCTTTAAGGAATTGCGTACAGGTGATACTATTTGTGATGAAAAGCACCCTATAGTACTTGAAGCAATTAAATTTCCCGAACCTGTTATTAATTTGGCAGTTGAGCCAAAGACTCAGGACGATGTGGAAAAACTCGAAGCTTCTTTGATTAAGCTTGCTGAAGAAGATCCGACTTTTAATGTGAAGATTGATGAGGAAACTGGTCAAACCGTAATTAGTGGTATGGGCGAACTTCATCTTGAAATCATCACTGACCGTTTAAGGAGAGAATTTAAGATAGAGATTAATAAGGGTAATCCTCAGGTAGCATATAAAGAAGCAATTACATCTACTATTGAGCATCGTGAAGTTTATAAAAGACAACATGGTGGCCGTGGTAAGTTTGCCGATATACTCTTTGAAATGGGTCCGGCTGATGAGGGTGTTAGAGGATTGCAGTTTATTAATGATGTTAAAGGTGGAAATATTCCTAAGGAATATATGCCGGCTATTGAAAAGGGATTTAGGATTGCAATGCAGAATGGCGTTATTGCCGGCTTTAGTCTCGAAAGTCTTAAGGTTAGAGTTATCGACGGATCATACCATCAGGTAGATTCAGATGCTTTAGCATTTGAGATTTGTGCAAAGGTTGGTTTTAAGGAAGCTGCCCGCAAAGCAAAGTCTGTACTTATGGAGCCTGTCATGCGTTTGGAAGTGAATGTTCCGGATGAGTATGTAGGTGATATAACAAGTGATCTTAATAAGCGCAGAGCCAGTGTAGAGGGAATAGAACACAAGAATCGTTATCAGATAGTTAAAGCACATGTGCCTTTAGCTGAGATGTTTGGGTATGTAACAAGTTTACGTACAATAACATCAGGACGTGGTAATTCAAGTATGGAGTTTTCACATTATGCCGAATTACCGAAGTCGATGACTGACGATATAATATACAAGATTAAAGGATATCTTATAAAATAAAGTAAAGATTAAATCAATAAACTCAAAGTAAAGTGAGCCAAAGGATCAGAATTAAACTGAAATCGTACGATCACAGCCTGGTTGATAAATCAGCAGAAAAGATCGTTAAGACCGTAAAATCAACCGGTGCAGTGGTAAACGGACCAATTCCATTACCAACCAATAAGAAGATCTACACTGTGTTGAGGTCAACCTTTGTCAATAAAAAGTCGAGAGAGCAGTTCGAGCTAAATTCATACAAACGCTTACTCGATATTTATAGTACCACAAGCAAAACAATCGACGCTTTGATGAAGCTCGAATTACCAAGTGGTGTTGAAGTTGAGATCAAGGTTTGATATAGATCAGTGTATAACACCGAGTGCTGTTTGAAAAAAGAATCATCAAATTAAACATGATACTGCAATGTCAGGAATTATAGGAAAAAAAATCGGAATGACCAGTGTGTTCGATGCAAATGGCAAGAATATACCAGTAACGGTCATAGAAGCCGGCCCTTGTTTTGTCACACAGATCAGGACAAAAGAAGTTGATGGATATGATGCCATTCAGCTTGCTTACGAGGATAAGAAGGATAAGCATACAAACAAAGCCGAGAAAGGCCATTTTGAGAAAGCTGGAGTTACACCAAAGAGAAAGCTTGTAGAGTTTACACGTTTTGAAGCAGGTCACCAGAAAAAATTTGGTGAAATGGTAGGTGTTGATGTCTTTGTTGAAGGTGAGTATATTGATGTTGTTGGAACCACAAAGGGTAAGGGATTCCAGGGTGTTGTTCGCCGCCATAATTTTAATGGTGTTGGAGGTAAAACTCACGGACAGCACAACAGACTCAGAGCACCGGGATCAGTTGGTGCGTCTTCATGGCCATCACGAGTATTTAAAGGTATTAGAATGGCTGGCCAGATGGGCAACAAGAGAAGAAAGATGATTAATCTTCAGATAGTAAAAATAGTAAAGGACAAGAATCTGTTATTGGTAAAGGGAGGTGTTCCCGGAGCTAATGGATCATATGTAATTATTGAAAGATGGAGCTAGAAGTTTATAATATAAAGGGAGAAAAAACTGCCAAGACAGTAACCCTTAGCGATTCGATCTTTAACATCGAGCCCAACGATCACGCCATCTATCTTGATGCAAAGCAATATCTTGCTAATCAACGTCAGGGTACGCACAGTTCGAAGGAAAAATCTACAGTTTCAGGAAGTACCCGTAAACTGAAAAAGCAAAAAGGAACAGGCGGAGCAAGAGCAGGAAGTATAAAGTCTCCTCTTTTGAGAGGTGGTGCCAGAGTATTTGGTCCTCGCCCGAGAGATTATAGCTTTAAACTAAATCATAAATTGAAACAGTTGGCCCGTATGTCGGCTCTGAGTTATAAAGCTAAAAATAATAGCATAGTTGTTTTAGAAGATCTTAACATAGAGAAGCCAAAGACAAAACAGTTTCTTGAAATACTTGAAAACCTGAAACTCAATGGCAAAAAGACCCTTATGGTGTTAAGCGAGAGCAATAAAGCCATATATTTGTCGGCTCGGAACCTAAAACAGGCTAGAGTGCTAAGAGCCTCTGATTTAAATACATACGAAATTCTTCGTGCTCATAATCTGATTATTCTCGAAGGGTCGGTTGCAGAAATAGAAAAAGTTTTTCAAATTTAATTCACCGCAATAAGCGCTGAGATTAACAACCATTAATAGAAAGAACGATGGGAATCATAATTAAGCCGGTAGTTACGGAAAAGATGACAGCCTTGGGTGATAAGCTCCACCGTTATGGGTTCATCGTAAAGAGGGACTCAAATAAGCTGCAGATAAAGAAAGCAGTAGAGGAATTATACGGGGTTGATGTTAGAGAAGTAAAAACTATGAACTACGACGGCAAATTTAAAAGCCGTTATACCAAAACCGGTATCGTAAAAGGAACCTCTGGTTCATATAAGAAAGCTATCGTAACATTAGCTGAAGGTGAAACAATTGATTTTTATAGCAATATTTAAAGATAATGGCTTTAAAGAAATTCAAACCGACCACTTCAAGTCAGCGCTTCAAATTGATTAGCGCCCTGGATGACATAACAGCCACCAGTCCGGAGAAGAGCCTGCTGGTTTCTCAAAAGAAATCAGGTGGAAGAAATAATGATGGTAAAATGACCGTAAGGTCGATAGGTGGCGGTCACAAACAGAAATATCGTATCATCGATTTCAAACGTGATAAAGAAAATATTCCGGCAACAGTTCAGAGTATTGAGTATGATCCAAATCGCACAGCCCGCATAGCTTTATTGTTTTATGCAGATGGCGAAAAAAGATATATAGTTGCACCTAACGGTCTTAAAGTTGGTCAGCAAATTGTATCAGGAAAAGGTGCTCAACCGGAAATAGGAAATACACTTTATCTAAGTGAAATTCCTTTCGGTACCGTGATTCACAATATTGAGCTACGCCCGGGTCAGGGTGCTAAGATGGCACGTAGTGCTGGTTCTTCAGCACAACTTATGTCGCGCGATGGTAAATTTGCAATCATTAAGCTGCCTTCAGGTGAAACCAGGATGATTCTGCAGGCTTGTAGAGCTACAATCGGAATGGTTTCAAATACCGAGCATAACCTAGAGGTTTCCGGTAAAGCCGGTCGCTCACGCTGGTTTGGACGTCGTCCACGTACCCGTGCAGTTGTTATGAACCCGGTTGATCACCCGATGGGTGGAGGTGAAGGAAGAGCTTCAGGAGGACATCCTCGTTCGCGTAAGGGTATCCCAGCTAAGGGTTACAAGACTCGTTATCCGAAGAAAGCTTCCAATAAGTATATCATTGAAAGAAGGAAGAAATAATTGATCATAAACAGTATTTTAATATGAGCCGTTCATTAAAAAAAGGTCCTTATATAGACTATAAACTTGAGAAAAAAGTATTGGACGCTGTAGCATCCAATAAGAAGGTTGTTATTAAAACCTGGTCACGCGCATCGATGATTTCTCCTGATTTTGTAGGGCAAACAATTGCAGTGCACAATGGTAACAAGTTCATTCCGGTGTATGTTACTGAAAATATGGTTGGTCACAAGTTTGGTGAGTTTTCTCCAACCCGTATATTCAGAGGTCACGCCGGTAGTAAAGATAAAGGTAAAAAATAAAGAAAGAATATAGCAATGGGATCACGTAAACACAATAGAGCCGAAATGATCAAAGAGGCTAAGAAGAAGGAAACTTTTGCAAAATTGAACAATGTTCCTACTTCACCACGTAAGATGCGCCTTGTTGCCGATATGGTACGCGGAATGAAAGTTGAACAGGCTTTACATGTACTGTACATGGCACCTCAGGAAGCTAGCAAGCGTATGCACAAGCTTGTTCTTTCAGCACTTGCTAATTGGCAAGCTAAAAATGAAGGCATCCGTATGGAAAACGCTAATCTGTATATTAAATCAGTTGGTGTTGATGGAGGCCGTTCACTCAAGAGAATCAGAACTGCACCACAAGGTAGAGCACACCGCATTCGCAAACGCTCAAATCATGTAAGTATTGTAATTGATAACAGAGTAACCGAATAATTGAATATCTGCATAGCAGGCTTTAAACAACTAAATAATATTTTGTTGAATGGGACAAAAAACAAATCCAATAGGTAACAGGTTAGGCATCATCAGAGGATGGGATTCCAACTGGTATGGTGGAAAAAGTTTCGAAAATAAACTGGTAGAAGACGATCAGATTCGTAATTATCTTAACGCTCGTTTATCGAAAGCCGGTGTTTCAAAGATTGTTATCGAACGCACCCTCAAACTAGTTACCGTAACCATACATAGTGCCCGTCCGGGAATCATTATTGGAAAAGGCGGACAGGAAGTTGATAAGCTTAAAGAAGAGCTGAAAAAGATCACTAAAAAGGAAATCCAAATCAACATTTCTGAGATTAAGCGCCCCGAAATGGATGCAGCTATTGTTGCCAGTACAATTGCCCGTCAGATTGAAGGTCGTATTTCCTATCGCAGGGCAATAAAGACTGCTATTGCAGGAACCATGCGTATTGGAGCTGAAGGTATTAAAGTTCATATATCTGGCCGATTGGCAGGTGCTGAAATGGCCCGTCGTGAGATGATTAAAGAAGGTCGTACTCCTCTACATACACTTAGAGCCGATATTGATTACGCTTTAGCCGAAGCTCATACCACTTATGGACGTATAGGTATAAAAGTGTGGATTTGTAAAGGTGAAATTTACGGTAAACCCGATTTGGTACCTAGTGTTGAAAGCGCTAATGTTGCAGGAATAGGTCGTGGTGATAAACCTATGGGTCAGAGACGTGAAGGTGGAAGGCCATCGCGCTCAGGCAGACCTGGTGGTAACCGTGAAGGTGGAAGAGACCGTTCTAAAAAGTAAAGTAATAGATTAAGTAACAATCCGATCAATATTTTGTAATAATGTTACAGCCAAAGAAAACTAAGTACAGGAAAATGCAGAAGGGCAAAATGAAAGGCAACACTAAACGTGGAGCAGAACTTTCATTCGGATCTTTTGGAATCAAAACCCTGGAAGAAGCCTGGATTACCGGCAGACAGATAGAGGCAGCACGTCAGGCGGTTAGCCGTCATATGAAACGTGAGGGACAGATATGGATTCGTATATTTCCGGATAAACCCGTGACTAAGAAACCTGCCGAAGTACGTATGGGTAAAGGTAAAGGTGCTCCTGAATATTTCGTAGCACGCGTAAGCCCGGGACGTATATTGTTTGAAGCAGAAGGAGTTCCTGAAGAAGTAGCAAAAGAAGCTTTACGTTTGGCTGCTCAGAAATTACCGGTAGCTACCAAATTTATTGTAAGAAGAGATTACGTAGAAGAATCAATATAAAGCAACGATGAAACAAGAAGTCATTAGAGAGCTTTCAAAAGCTGAGCTGATTGAGCGGCTCGAAGAACAACGCAAACAGCTCGATAAGCTAAGACTAAACCATGCTGTGTCTCCTCTTGAGAACCCAAATAAGATTAAGTCATACCGTAGAACAGTTGCCCGTATGCTCACAGAATTGCACAAACGCAATGCTAACGAAGCAACACAGGCTCAGTCAAATGCTACTGTAAATAAATAATCGGGAGAAAGATCTATGGAAACAAGAAATCTTAGAAAAGAAAGAATTGGTGTGGTAGTAAGCAATAAAATGGAAAAAACCATCACCGTACAGGTTGAGCGCCGCGAAAAACACGCAAAATATGGTAAGTTTGTAAAGAGAACTTCCAAATTTGCTGCTCACGATGAGAAAAACGACTGCAATATTGGCGACACTGTTCGTATAGCCGAAACACGTCCCCTGAGCAAGAATAAATGCTGGAGATTAGTTGAAATAATTGAAAGAGCTAAGTAATTATGATACAACAGGAATCACGTCTTACGGTTGCAGATAATAGCGGAGCTAAAGAAGTTCTGTGCATCCGGGTACTGGGTGGAACCCGTAAAAAATATGCCTCCATTGGCGATAAAATAGTAGTTACCGTGAAAAATGCTCTCCCATCAGGAAACATTAAAAAAGGTACTGTTGCTAAAGCTGTGGTGGTTAGAACCAAAAAAGAAATCCGTCGTAATGATGGATCTTATATCCGGTTTGATGACAACGCGGTAGTGTTGCTGAACAATGCCGGCGAAATGACAGGAACCCGTATCTTTGGTCCGGTGGCCCGTGAACTTCGCGAAAAACAATACATGAAGATTGTTTCATTAGCACCTGAGGTGCTTTAATTGACCAAACTATGAGCACAAAGTTAAGTATAAAGAAAGGCGACACCGTGAAGGTTATAGCCGGTGACTCAAAAGGCAAGCAGGGTAAAGTCCTTGAAGTAGATACAGAAAAATTGTATGCTATTGTTGAAGGAGTAAACATGATGTCGAAAAGTACCAAGCCCAATGCTAAAAATACTCAGGGTGGTATTGTAAAGAAAGAGGCCGGTATTCATATATCAAATCTTATGGTTGTTGATAATACCGGTAAACCGACTAGAGTGGGCCGTAAAGTTGACACCAAGACCAATAAATCAGTACGTTATTCAAAAAAGTCGGGGGAGGTAATTAAGTAATGAACTATTCACCACGCTTAAAAGATAGATATACAAAAGAAATTGTTCCAGCTTTAACTGAACAGTTCAAGTATAAAACAATTATGGAGGTCCCCAGGTTACTCAAGATATGCGTTAACCAGGGCTTAGGTACCGCAATAGCCGACAAAAAGCTTATTGATGCCGGAGTTAATGAACTGACTTCAATAACCGGACAAAGGGCAGTAGCCACAAAATCGAAGAAGGATATTTCTAACTTCAAACTTCGTCGTGGTATGCCTATTGGAGTTAGGGTTACACTACGTGGCGATCGTATGTACGAATTTCTTGACAGACTTGTTTCTGTTGCTATTCCTCGTATCAGAGACTTCCGTGGAATTAATGAAAAGGGTTTTGATGGTCGTGGTAACTACACTTTAGGGGTTACAGAGCAAATTATATTCCCTGAAATCCAAATGGATAAGGTTGCGAAGATTAATGGAATGGATATTACTTTCGTAACTACGGCACGTAATGATCAGGAATGCCTTGCACTGATGAAAGAGTTTGGTTTACCATTTAAAAATCAGAATAAACAATAATATGGCAAAAGAATCTATCAAAGCAAGAGAACGTAAAAGAGAACGTCTTGTTGCCAAATACGCTGCCAAACGTGCAGAACTGAAAGCAGCCGGTGATTATATCGGATTGCAGAAACTTCCAAAGAATGCTTCACCGGTACGTTTGCACAATCGTTGCAAAATGACTGGTCGTCCTAAAGGATATATGCGTCAGTTTGGTATTTCACGTATTAATTTCAGGTTTATGGCTTTAAATGGCGCAATTCCTGGCATTAAGAAGTCAAGCTGGTAAGAAAAAACATTATAACAAACAATAATATTAGAGGATAAAATGGTAACAGATCCTATTGCAGATTACCTGACCCGGTTAAGGAACGCCGTGATGGCTAACCACCGTATCGTGGAAATTCCTTCTTCTAGAATTAAGAAGGAGATTACCAAGATACTCTTTGATAAGGGTTATATATTAAACTATAAGTTTGAGGATGAAAACTTCCCCGGAATCATAAAGATAGCTTTGAAATATCATCCTGTCAGTAAGGTGCCGGCTATAAGCAAACTTGAAAGAGTGAGCAAACCAGGTTTACGTCGTTATGCTGGAACAGACGAACTTCCACGTGTACTTAATGGACTCGGTATTGCTATATTATCAACTAGCCGTGGTTTAATGACCGACAAGGAAGCAAGAACGCTTCATATTGGTGGCGAGGTTTTATGTTACATTAGCTAAACAAAGGAGAACATACGATGTCAAGAATAGGAAAAATGCCAATCGTTATCCCTGCAGGTGTTCAGATCTCTATAGCAGACGATAATGTTATTACTGTTAAAGGCAAGCTTGGAACTCTTACTCAGAAAGTTGATCCTAATGTTATGCTTAAGGTAGAGGATAACCACCTCACTCTGAAAAGAGCAAATGAAGAATTGGATATAAGGTCAAAGCATGGTCTTTATCGCTCACTTTTAGCAAATATGGTTAAAGGTGTATCTGAAGGTTTTAGTATCACCCAAGAGCTGGTAGGTGTTGGTTATAAAGCAACTGTAGTAAATAATGTACTCGAACTTGCTTTAGGTTACTCACACGCTATATTTTTTGAAATGCCGGCTGAAGTTACGGTAACTGCTGCTGCAGAAAGAGGTAAAAACCCAACAATCACTCTTACTTCTTTTGACAAGCAATTATTAGGACAAGTAGCTGCTAAGATCAGGTCAATGCGTAAACCGGAACCTTATAAAGGCAAGGGTATTCGCTTCATGGGTGAAGTAGTTAAGAAGAAAGCAGGAAAATCAGCATCTGATAAATAATATTAAATAACCCGTTCCGGGTATTCCGGAACAAAATTCCTTAAAGCAGGATGGCTATTAAGAACAGAAAAGAATACAGAAGGCACAGGATTAAACTCAGAATACGTAAGGTAGTTTACGGTACCCCTGAGCAGCCAAGGTTGACAGTGTTCAGAAGCAATAAACAGATCTATGCACAGATTATAAATGATCTGGAAGGAAGAACTATTGTTTCAGCATCGTCACTCGTTCCTGAAATTGCAGGAAACACCGTTGCTAAAATTGAGCAAGCTAAGCTGGTTGGTCAGCTTATCGCCAAGAAAGCAGTCGAGGCCGGAATCGAAAAAGTGGTATTTGACCGCAACGGATATTTGTACCATGGTAGAATCAAATCATTAGCTGAAGCGGCCAGAGAAGGAGGCCTTAAATTTTAACGCA
>CAZJPP010000016.1:0-62073 GCA_964547915.1 uncultured Lentimicrobium sp. | reverse complement strand
CGCGCCCTGACCTCATTGATGATGGAATGCCAATTATTGATGGCTTATATTGGGGTGGAAGTATTGACACTGTTAAACAACTGATCAGGGATAAGATATTAAAAAGCACTGAAATAAGGTTTTTCATTGGTTATTCGGGCTGGGTTGCAGACCAGCTTAACCGGGAACTTGAAGAAAAGTCGTGGGTGGTTTCAATGACAAACAAAAACCAGATATTTAAGAGCAATCCATCAGAGATGTGGGCGCAGACTCTTAAAAAGCTTGGAAATGAATACAAGTTCTGGGTGCACTATCCTGCTGACCCCTCGTATAATTAAAAGATTTTGAATTCTTTCACTTGTTCAATAAAGCCGGTTAACAATGCCGGCTTTATTGCTATAGTGAATATTATTCCGAATACTGCTCCCCAAAAATGTGCATCGTGACCGATATTATCACTGGCCTTGCGTGCCATATATGCAGAATAGACAAGGTATAGAATACCAAATAAAAATGCCGGTATATCAACAGGGATAAAGATAAAACGAATTCCCGATAAAGGTGTGATGACAATGCTGGCGAAGAGAACAGCGGAAATTGCACCTGAAGCTCCTACTGCCCTGTACCATGCATCATTTTTATGTTTTCCAAACGATGGAGTGGCCGATATAACTATGGCTCCTATGTACAGCAGTAAAAAATAGTATGTGCCTTTTGATAATCCGAAAAGGAACTTATAGACATCTTCCACCAGACTTCCAAAGGAATAGAGCACGAACATATTGATTAATAAGTGAGCCCAGTCTGCATGTATCAGCCCGTGTGAAAAGAACCTGTGATACTGACGCATGTGGTTAATCCTGTAGGGATCAAACATCATCTTGTCGAATACCGCATTATTGCTGAAGGCGATAACGGAGACGACTGTAGTAACCAGGATAATGATTAAGGTTATCATTAAGGCAATTTAGTATGGTCAATCTCAGATCCTAAGGTACTGTGAGGAATGAGATAAATGGCTGTCATTACCAGTGATGCAATAAGAGCCCATTTTCTGTTTTCTCTGTTTTTCATTAACTTAAATACAGCAATTACCCAGAAAATGAAGGCCAGCGCAGTTTTATTATCAGTTAAATCGTTGCCAAATGGCCAACCTGTCCAGTAAGCTCCGAAAGCATATTTCTGTACGATAGGACCGAGGATTAAACCGCCGGCCATAAGCAGTGCGCCGCTCCAGATGCTGTATCTGAGCAATCGGGGACCTTTTGCAATTGCCTCAATACCTGTTCGGGTTGAGAATAACATGGCCATAAACATGAATAGGATATGGGGTATAAGAATATAGGCGGGTACATGACCTTTGAAGCGGATTTTAACCGGTTTGTCAGAAAGTTCGTAAGTATTAGTACCATTTGTAAGCTTGATAACGTATTCAACTTTTCCTGCAGGAGGCTGATGAGGGATACTGGCAATAAGCTTACCGCCATGATGTCTCATTGGGAAAGTTGCCCACTCATCATAACTTTTGTATCTTTTGAGAGTTATTGTACCCTCGAGTTTGTTGTTAGGGTCATCAATTGCAATTTCCGCATCATCAGGACCACCATAACTTCGTAACAGTTTGTATTTGAAAGTTTCACCTTCGACAATTAATTTGCCCGTAATTGGGTGTGTTGGACCTGTCATTCTCTGATAAATAACCATTGAAAGGGTAACAACAATTGCCAGGATCCAGAAGAGGAGGTTTTTGTTTTTCATGAGTAGGTATTTGATTAAAAAATCACTGCAAGTTATAAAACTTTTATTTACGGCGTTAAACCTCGCAAGAGTAGATTTGGTTCAATCTGTTGATATGTTTTATAGGTAATAGGGTTGCATTAAAAAAAATCAAGGGTTAAAACACAATATTACTTGTTTGTTTCCGCTATAAACTTATTAACTTTACGGCTATTTTTAACCCACCCCCCGGGAAATACTTTCTTTAAACCTCTGATTTGTGTTTAAAAACGCTTTTAAAATACTCTTGTTACTAGTTGCAACTCATGCTAATGCCCAGGAAATGAATGGGTTTGTGCATAGTAACTATGCCGGGATTACCGGCGCTCAATTAAACCCAACATCCATTGTAAATTCAAAGCTTTACTTTGATGCTAATTTAATCGGACTGCATGTAAATGTAGATAACAATGCCATATACCTTGGCAAGGAGAGTTATCAGTTTACAAGATTTTTTAGGAATGAGCCTTTCCCGACACATGAAGTTGTGCTTGGAAACAAAACCAAACAAAGAGAGTTTTACGATTATTACAATAGGAAACTTAAAAGTGCTTATACACAGGTAAAGTTACTCGGTCCCGGGTTTATGTTTTCGAAAAACGACAGGGCAATTGGTGTCTCCACTTCGCTTCGAAATCTGGCGGGCGCAAAAAACGTTCCCTATGAAATAGCAAAATTCGGTGCAGAGGGATTTGATTATTATCCATTGCATAAAATCAGATTCGACAATAAAGCTGATGTGAGAGCAGGTGCTATGTCGTTTGCTGAACTGGCTTTAACCTATTCTCAGGTTGTTTATAAACAGAATCTCACGCATATCACCGCCGGGGTGACTGTAAAAGGTCTTCTGGGATTTGGTGGTGCTTACTGGTTTATCGATGATATTGATTACATGATGCCAAACGGCGATACGATAATCGTCTATAATGCCAATGCAAGTGCAGGTTTATCTGTCCCTGTTGAATATTCATCGAATGAAGTGACTTTCCCCGACCCATTATTCCATGGTAGCGGTGTTGGGTTTGATATTGGTTTTACTTACCAGAGGAAGATGAAAGGTCATTCAAATAAGCGGTATTCTGCATGTGAACAGCCTTTTGATGATTATTATTATAGTATAGGATTTTCTCTGATCGACCTTGGTTTTGTAAAATATAAAAAGAACAATCTTGGTATTGATCTGGTAAATTCAGCCGGACAATGGAACGATTTTACCAACCTTGGAATTGAAAATGTTGATGTGCTGTTTAATGATATTGACAGTGTTTTTTCAAACACTACTGTCACAAATGATGCATTTAAGGTTTTTCTGCCGGCAGCGGCAAGCATTCAGTTTGATTACAGGATAAAAGAGAATACCTACGTTAATGCAAGTATAGTTTATCCGATTATTCTTGGAGAGAGCGCTATAGTAAGACCTTCACAGGTTTCAGTTACTCCTCGCATTGAAATGGATAAGTTTGAGATTGCCGTTCCATTTACCTTGTACAATTTCCGGCATCCCCGGCTAGGCTTAAGTGCAAGACTGGCAAATGTTATTATCGGTACCGATAAGTTAGGCGGCTTCTTTGGCTTCAATGATTTCACAGGTATGGATTTTTACTTAATGGTGAAGATTTCCCTGACAAAAGGTTTTTGTTTAAAAGGAAAGGGTGTGTTCTGTGGAAATCACGAGTACAGACAATATCAGAGAGATCGTGAGAAACTGGATATCAGATAACGGTATTGGTCTTCAGATAACTGTTTTAGTCTTCACATAACGGTATTGGTCTTCACATCAAGGGCGTCGCGTAGTCCATTGCCAATGAGCATAAATGCCAGAACAAGGATCATAATTGCTATTCCGGGTATGAGGGCAAGCCATGGATTTTCAAGAATGATGTATGCATAATTCTCTTTAATCATGGTTCCCCATGATGGCATAGGAGGTTGAACGCCTATTCCTAAAAAGCTTAGTCCGGCTTCAATTAATATTGCCGAGGCAAAATTAGCAGCAGAAATTACTATTACAGGACCGATTGTATTCGGCAAAATGTGCTTTACAATAATTCTCAGGTTTTTGTAGCCTAAAGCCCTTGCCGCTTCAACAAATTCTTTTTCACGCAGGCTTATGATCTGGCCTCTTACTACCCTGGCAACTTCAACCCACATTGTCAGTCCTACAGCAATAAACACCTGCCAGAAGCCTTTGCCCAAGGCAAATGTTATTGCAATAACCAGAAGTAATGTTGGAATTGACCAGATAACATTGATGAACCATATTATGAGGTCGTCAACTTTTCCCCTGAAAAAGCCGGCCAAAGCTCCGAGGAATATCCCTAGTACCAATGATATGAGGACAGAGATGAATCCGACTGACAGACTGACGCGGGTGCCAATCATGAGCTGGCTTAGCATGTCCCTGCCAAATCTGTCGGTTCCAAGCAAAAAGCTCTTTTTAGCAAGGTGATCATCTTCAACAATTTCCCTGAGTTTGGTGACGGAGATTTCCATCGGACGTCCATCTATGTCCATCTGACGTCCATCTATGTCAACTTTTTGTTGGATGGCCTTATTATTTTCGTTCAGGGCATAGACAACATCCTGTAAAAGATATGATATGCCGGGGTCGTTTGAACCTGATACTTCACCTGGCGCCCATATGGTAATGCTGTCGTTTGAAAAGGCATACCTGCCAACGGCTATAGTTTCATAGTCGCTCCGTTTACCGTACAATAAGGTAGTGATGAGTGATTGATTAATTTCAGGCTCATTGTTCCTTATTTTGAGCATTAAAGTAGAAAAACCCGGTTTTTTTGCTGCTATTTCGATATGCTGATCATTAGCAAAAGGCGTTTTATCGGGTGTAGCCAGATATCCCAGAATTGAGATAAGTATGGCGAGGGCAATAGCTACCATACTGAAAATGACAGTTTTGTTTCTCAGTAAGGAAGCCAGTGCAATTGAACTTAAAGATCCGTTTGGGATGTTCTTTCTTTTAAACACAAGGAAATTTTGAACAAAACTAATAAACCTAAACGTTTTAATGAAGAAAAAACTTAACAGAAGTATTCGTCATTTAAAAGAAATGTATTACTTTTGTGCCCTCTAAGATGGTGAATATAGCTCAGCCGGTTAGAGCATCAGATTGTGGTTCTGAGGGTCGTGGGTTCGAATCCCATTATTCACCCAAAAAACGCGGGCAGTGCATTATTGTACTGCCCGCTTTGTTTTAGTGCAATATTAAGCTGCCTCTGCCTTAGTGTGTGGAAACTCCGGTATCCGAATCATCGAACTGAAGCGAAGCCACCCTCTGCCTCGGTAAGTGTTGTAATGGAAACCCCGGTATCCGAATCATCGAATTGGAGCCTGATTTTGACAATGCTTTTGAGATTCCGTAATATGCTTTATTATTTAGGGTTCTTTCGGTACGACTTTTGATACTGATCACTAAATCAAACCATTAGGTGCGACCAATTGTTAAATATTTCTTAAATAGATTGTATTTACAAGGAAAAAACTATTTTTGCCGGCAGATCTTGTTATGATGATTAAAAATTCACTCAGACTACTTATGACAATGTTCCTCATAGGGGTGTTAATGACACCTTCTATTGGATTCATGTTATATGTACATGAGTGTAAATCAATAAATCATGTTCATTACAATGTCGAGTCAGGTAAAGCATGCTGCAGTAACACTGATCACGAAAGATCGCATGCAGCAGTTCATAATTTTACTGGATATAAAACTCAAGTGACACCCGAGCCTTGTTGTGAGGATTCTCAGATATTTGTTAAGATTGAAGAGTATCTGACATCGCAAGGGCATAATTATGACCACATTGACCTTTACCTGATATCAACTATATGGTCGTCGGCATTAGCTGCTGATGATTCACTTGAGGAGTTCAGCAATGTACTACAATCACCGCTTTGGCCGGATGGCCACTTATACCTTAAGGTAGCCTCCTTAAGACTCTGAATCGTTTCTGTTTTTTTGCTAAAGCTAACATGAGTTAGCTTCAATACCCGTATTGGTAAACTAATAACAGAATAACATGAAACGACTATTTATTTTAACTACAATAATACTATTTTCCTGCATCAGTGTCACTTTCGGTCAAACGTATATAACAGGGACGGTTAATGAATTTGATGCAAACAATAAAAAAGCACCGCTTCCTTTTTCAAATATTCACTGGCATGGCACTACAATAGGAACAGTTGCCGATGAGAAAGGTAAATTTAAGCTTGAGGTTACCGATAAATCCGACAAGCTTATTGCCAGCTATGTTGGATATTCTAATGATACACTGGTTTTTAACGGTCAATCAAACTTCGATTTTATCCTGAATAAAGGTTCTCAGCTTAAGACCGTTGAAGTAAAAGAAAGGATGCAAGGCAGTTTTATATCGAGCTTAAAGCCGATAAAGACTGAGGTAATAACTACAGCCGGACTTCAAAAACTGGCTTGTTGTAATCTCTCCGAGAGTTTTGAAAACAATGCTACCGTTGACGTTGGATTTTCGGATGCTGTTACAGGTGCCAGACAAATTCAGATGCTTGGACTGGCAGGTGTTTACAGTCAGCTTATGGTTGAGAATATTCCTTTTACCAGGGGACTGGGATCAGCCTATGGCTTGACCTATATTCCCGGGACATGGATGGAATCTATCCAGATATCCAAAGGAACATCGTCTGTGGTGAATGGTTACGAATCGACAACCGGACAGATAAACACAGAGATGCGGAAACCATCCAATACCGATAAGTTCTTCCTGAACGGTTATCTCAATAATGAAGGAAGATACGAAATCAATGCGCATGCAGCCACCAAATTGAATGAAAAGCTGAGTACCATGGTTTTGGCTCATACATCGCATCAGGTATTGAAAACTGATATGAATCATGACGGTTTTCTCGACATTCCACTTTCATCACAGATAAATCTTTCAAACCGCTGGAGTTATGAGAAGCATGGGGTTACAGAAAGTAAATTTGGTATAAACTTCTTACAGGATAAGAGAACCGGTGGGCAATTAATGGACCGCACTACTGATGAAGCCATTGCAGATCCTGCAAGTTATGTTATGGAGGTACTTACCCGAAGAGCCCAGATATATGACAAAACAGGCTTCATGTTTGAAAACATGCCTAATACCAGCGTGGGACTTATATTCAGTGGATTATATCACGATCAGGAGAGCAATTACGGAAGGACTAAGTACGATGCTCGACAACTGGGATTCTATGGAAATGCAATTCTCCAGACAGGGTCGCCGATTCATGGAATCAGCACCGGATTAAGCTGGATGTATGACGACTATGATGAAACGTATGCCGACAGTAGCTTCTCGCGCACAGAATCAGTGCCCGGAGTATTTGCCCAATACACGTATACTCCGAATGAAAAAACCAATTTTATTGCAGGTATAAGGGCTGATCACCATAATATTTATGGAACAATCTATACACCGAGAGTACACTTTAAAGTGAATATTCTTGAGAATACCACATTAAGGGCATCGGCCGGAAAGGGATACAGGAGTCCATCCATACTTGCTGAGAATACCGGTATATTGATCAGCAATCGCCAGCTGGTCTTCAGAGAGAAATTCAAAATGGAAGAAGCCTGGAATTATGGGATAAACATTACACAGGTATTTAATCTGGCTGAAGACAGGAAGGCAACTTTAACTGTTGATTTCTACCGCACCGACTTTCTAAACCAGATAGTTGTTGACCTTGACGAAGCATTTAACAGAGTTGTGATATCCAACCTTGACGGAGAATCATATTCTAACAGCTTCCAGGTTGACTTTACTGCAAATCTGTTCAAAGGATTCGACATGACTGCTGCATACAGACTGAATGATACAAAGGCAACAACTGCCGGAGAACTGCGTGAGAGACCATTGGTAAGTAAACATAAGGGACTGCTCACAATGTCGTATGCCACAAGATTTGAGAAGTGGAAGTTTGATTTCACCGGACAATACAACGGACAAACAAGACTTCCATTGGGAGTTTCGGAACATGAGTCGGGAGTGGATCCTTCTGTGGTTAACTATTCACCTGATTATGTTACCATACACTCACAGATTACCCGTAAGTTTAAAAAGTGGGATGCTTATATAGGAGTTGAGAATCTGACAAACTTCAAACAAAGCCACCCGATTTTAGGCTATGATCAGCCTTTTAACGAAGGATTTGATGCAGGAATGATCTGGGGACCTGTATTAGGCAGAATGTTCTATGCCGGATTCAGATTTATTATACCTGCTGATTTATAATTTTCAAACGATAAAAATGAAGAACAAAATGAAAAAACTTAAAAGCCTTGCACTGGTTGCGGTACTCTTTTTTGTGACAGGCACTCTGGCTGCACAAAATGCGAAAACTGCCACATTAAACATTAAGGTGTCATCGCAATGCTCAATGTGTAAAGAAAACATTGAAAGAGCCCTGGCATTTGAAAAGGGAGTCACCAAGTCGAATGTTGATCTTGAGAAGGATGAAGTTGAGGTTACTTATAAACCCGGCAAAACAACTCCTGAAGCTATAAAGAAGGCTATCTCGCTGGCCGGTTATGATGCCGATGAGGTAAAGGCTGATGCTAAAGCATATACACGTCTCTCAGATTGCTGCAAGAAGCCTGAGGATCGTATTGACCATTCAGGTCATGATCATTCCAAACATCCTCACTAATATTTTGGTAATTATGAATAAAAAAGGAGGCCTGACAGGTCTCCTTTTTTTTATCTTGCCTACCAGTTTACCGGGATTGTTTATTAGTTTCTGACTTAAACCCCGATGGCTGATATAAATCCTTAATCTATAGATTTTTTGATTCGTTAAATTCAGTCCACGACATCACTTTATACTGGTTACTGCCGAAATATTTAAGAACCGGCAGCAAATCATCGCTTGATTTATATCCCCTGATTTTAAAAAGCCAATCGCTTTTCTCGTCAAGTATCACATAAGATGGATAGCTCATTTCTTGTTTAAGAATGGCTATTGCAAGCTGATGTGGTGATCTGTTCCTGTCAGGATTAGGGTTAACGAATTCCTGTCCTTTAAATGTAATAGCTTCCTTTTGTTCCGCGTTAAGTTTAACGGGATAATAATTCTCATTAATATATTCAGCAAGCTGAGGATTCATAAAGGTTTCCTTGTCCATCTTTTTGCACCACCCACACCAGTCGGTATAAACATCAATGAAGATTTTTCTTGGTTTCTTCTTGTTCTTTTTAACAGCTTCTTCAAATGTGTACCATTTAATCAGAGGAGTTGCCTGGGTAGCGTTTGTTTCGTTGGGCTTCTGTGCAAAAGCCGGTGTACCGGAAACTAAGATGATACCTGAAAGAGCTGCTAACAGAATTTTGGTGATCTTCATTTTCTATTGTTTAAACGTTGGTTACTTATTCTCTGTTCCTGTCTAATTCGCGACGGGTGTCCTTGTTTTTAAGAGCTTCCCGCTTATCGTAATTCTTCTTTCCTTTTGCTATGGCTATTTTAATCTTAGCCAGTCCGTTTTCATCAACAAATAAAAGAAAAGGTATGATAGTGAGGCCTTTTTCCTTTGTTTTGGTCAGGATTTTTCTAAGTTCTCTTTTTGTGAGCAGGAGTTTACGGTCGCGTTTAGGTTCATGGTTCGAGTATGTGCCGTATTTGTATTCAGCAATATGCATATTCCGGACAAACAGCTCATTGCCAACGAATGTGCAATAAGCATCTGTGAGGTTTGCTTTGCCTTCCCTTACTGATTTAATTTCGGTACCTGTGAGAACAAGGCCGGCGGTAAATTCCTCAGTAAGGAAATACTCAAATGAGGCTTTTTTATTCTTGATATTTATACCTGAAGCCATGATAATTTCTATAGCCTGCAAAGATAATCAAACAATTGTGAATCAATACAACATAAAAGAAACGCCCCGGTGAAATAAACAACCGGGGCGTGGAAGTAAGGGCGAGTTCTTGTAAGTTTTTAACGAGTTCCTGTTAGTTTTTAACGAGTTCTTGTTAGTGTTTAACGAGTTCTTGTTAGTTTATATATAGAAATCCAACTATAGTTTAATAGTGATTCCGGCTGTAAAGTTTATCCCTGCCTGTGGAAAATAGCCGTCGGATTTAGAATATGCGCCTTCGTAAAAATACCTGTAAACCCATGCGTTGGTTTCATACTCATTATTGAAGATGTTGTTAACGTTTAAGTTAAGCAGGATTTCTCTGACAATTTTAGGTTGTATTGAATAGCTTATCCTTAAGTTGTTTACAAAGTAGGGGTCAATTACCCTGTCTTCCGATGAGGTATTGTCTATGTATTGTTTTGAAACGAACTTTCCATCTATTGATGTTGAAAATCCTTTGAAAGCATCCCACTTTAACTCATATCCAAAGAGTGCATTAGGTGAAAAGGCAAGGTCGCTGGTTCCAATGGTGTCAGATATCTGTTCTCCTGTGTCCCAGTTGTCGGTTTTTGCAACAAAGTTTTTGATTTTATTGCTGCTTAGTGCTCCGTTGACTGAGAAATAGAGGTTGTTAAGTATGTATGTACCTGCAGTTAACTCAACGCCGGTTCTGTATGACTCAGGAGTGTTAATCATTACCGGTGAGCCAACATCATTAATATCACCTGTGAGTATCAGCTGATCTTTATAATCCATGTAGTAAAATGATGCATTAAGGTCAGCTTTGGATGTTTTGTATTGGTAACCTAATTCATAGTCGTACAGACGTTCGGCAACCGGTGATGGTCCTGATGGATTGGCATCAGTGTAATTGTCTCTGTTGGGTTCGCGGTGTGAAACAGCAAAGCTTGCATATAAGTTGCCGTTTGAATGTAAATTGATGAATGCCCCGGCTTTTGGATTAAAGAACAGAAAAGTGTGATTTTGACTGATATCTCTGAGATCATCATCAATACCGGTTATTTTATAATCAATAGTTCTAAGCTGCAGATCTCCGTATAAGCTTAACCGGCCGTTTAATCTGAAATTGGCTTTGGTAAAAATGTTCAGGTCTTTTTTCAGACCGGTGCCTTCGTACCACTTGTATTCAGGAGTTAGGAATATGCCTGATTCAGCCCAGTTAATAGTGCCATAATGGTCACCATCGTAAATATTTCCCGAACTTCCGAGAATAAGCTGTAATCTGTTTATTGGCTGATATTTCAAAGATGCCGTATATCCATAGAAATGATTGTCGAGATGTTTCTGACGGATAATATCTGACTCATCGGAAATTTCAATTGAATCCTCTACCGGAAATTTTATATAGTCACTCAGGTTTTCATCATCTTTATATTGTTCATAATATCCTCTGCCTCTGGTGTAGTGCAGGGCAATATTAAGAATGGATTTGCTGCAAAGCTTCTGCGCAAGCATTAACTGGTAGTGGTCCTGCTGATAGTTGTCGGTTTCGTTGTCATAAAAATGTTCATTGCCTTGCCGGTCAATGTAATAACCCATACCATTATATGTCCGGTTGTCATCCAGCAGGTAGGAGGGGACACCATCCCAGGCCTGATAGGTTTTTTCCTTGCCCGAGAATATGTTCATCTTGATGATTGTGTTGGTATTGTAATAACCTCCTGATAGATAGAGAGACTTCAGATCGGAACTGGCACGGTCAATGTAACCATCGGAGTTTAATTTCGACAGCCTCATATCAACTGCCCATTTTCCTCCAATAAGTCCTGTACCTGCTGATAATGTATTCTGATATGTGTTGAATGATCCTGCCGATGAATTGATTTCAGCATAAGAGTCGGGCGATGGCGTTTCAGTCTGCAGATTAACGCTTGCACCAAAGGCTGCTGCCCCGTTTGTACTGGAGCCGACCCCTCTTTGCACCTGCAGGCTGGAAACATTTGATATGAAATTTGGCATATTGACCCAGAACACGCTATGTGATTCGGCATCGTTAAGAGGAATACCGTTTACGGTAATATTTATGCGATTCATATCAGTTCCCCTGATACGGAATGAGGAATACCCGATGCCTGTACCTGCATCCGATGTACTTACAACCGAGGGTAAATTGTTGAGGATAAACGGCACATCGCGGCCCTGGTTTAAACGTGTTAAGACTTCCGAGTCAATTGACGATGAAGTTACAGGTATGTTTTCTCCTGCCCTGGTAGATTCAATGATAACATCTTCGTCAAAAACGATTGGTTTTGGCTCCATTGGAATCATCATCGCTTCATTTTTTGCGATTTCAAGATCGCTTGTCCAGTCGGCGAATCCCATATAAGTAACCTTTATGAAGTACTTACCGGGTTTAAGGTCTTTAATTTCAAAGAGTCCGTCCGGCTTTGTAATCGCGGTCTTGAGGTTGTTGTTGATGCTGATGTGTGCACCGGGTAACGGACTAGCGTTGTTTTGATTAATTACTCTGCCTTTTAGTGTAAATTGAGCAGATAGTAGCAATGGCAACAGTACTGGTAGAACCAGAAGTAATCTTTTAATCATAATTGATTATCTCTTTAGATTAAACTCTGGATAAGCAAAGGGGTCTTCGTTTATCCGTATTTAAGTTTTCTCTGCAATCCCTTCGCCGGCATTACCCGGTGCAGGTTCAATGAGTATGATCTCAGCCTGTATATTATGGCACCCCAATAGGAAATCGCTGCAAAGGTACTAAACAATATTCTATTTTTGCAATCGTTTAGTTTAAAATGAAAATCCGGAATGAGAATTAAGTTGTTAATGCTGGTTGTTGCGGGTGTTTTCCTTGTTGGTTGCAAGAAGGACAAGTTTCCTGATGAGTTCAGCATTTATGGGAAGTGGAAAGAGAACACGAATGAAACGGATAAAACCGAAGTGGAGTTTAAGCGTGATAATGTGATGCTTCTTAAACTGGTTAATGACACTGTAAGGAAATATAATTATCTGCTTGACAAGCCAAATGAACTGCAGGTTTTTGATCCTGCAGAGTTTCCTGACGGACGCAGCACAATTCATAAGGTTACTTATAACCGCAAGGATGAACAAATGACCATTTTTGGGCTTTATCCTACTATTGACAATAATACTTCAGCTACCATATTTGTGAGAAAGTAACACCCCTAAACTATGGAAAAGACGAAAATCACAATCATTAACGGGCCAAACCTGAATTTAACAGGCGTAAGGGAACTGCATATATATGGCAATAAGTCATTCGAGACCTTCCTCAATGAATTACATGAGGAGTTCCCGGATATTGAGTTCAACTATTTCCAGAGTAATATAGAGGGTGAAATAATTAGTAAAATCCATGAAACGGGATTTAGTTCCGATGGGATTATCCTGAATGCAGGAGGTTACTCGCACACTTCAGTGGCTATTGCTGATGCAGTGAAATCTATTAATAGTCAGGTTGTTGAAGTTCATATGAGTAATGTATGGGCGCGCGAGTCATACAGGCATACGTCATACATATCACCAAATGCCAAAGGAGTAATTGCGGGATTTGGTTTTGATTCATACAGACTGGCGATTCTGAGTATCCTGCTCAGCAGGAAGTAATAAAGCTACTTAGTCATTTCCTTATTGATCTCAGGCGCTTCTTTTTGAGGGGAGTCTTTTGTTATTACTCTTAATCCAATGATGCCGCTGAAGATCATCAGCACGAAAAGTATTCTCAGGAAATCCTTTGGTTCATTAAAAAACACTATTCCATATACAACAGTCCCAATTGCCCCTATACCGGTCCACACTGTGTATGCAGTGCCCAGGGGCAGGCTCTTCATGGCAACTGCCAGTAAATAAACACTAATAGCCATTGCAACGGCTGTTAGCAAAGAGGGCCATAGCTTGGTGAGTCCTTCGGAGTATTTTAGCGCTATTGCCCAGACTGTTTCAAACATTCCGGCAATAATGAGAATGAACCATGCCATTATTCGGAGAATTTATTATCGGGAATTTGCGAGAATCTCTTTACTTTCTTTAAATAGTAATCGAACACTATGTTTCCATTGTATACCTGTGAAACATTTCTATGTTTGATACTGGCCCTTTTGTGGCGGTGCTTGTGGAAGTTGCCA
This sequence comes from uncultured Lentimicrobium sp., assembly GCA_964547915.1. Taxonomy (GTDB): domain Bacteria; phylum Bacteroidota; class Bacteroidia; order Bacteroidales; family Lentimicrobiaceae; genus Lentimicrobium. Next base: position 48,302 of record CAZJPP010000016.1, on the reverse strand, counting down.
TAGAAGCTGAAGTGAGCCTTAATAACAGCCAGAAAATCGGAGAAACCTCCGTCGAACAGGAACTTTATGGCGGCAATTCCATCAAGTATCAGCCTTGTTAGAAAAACAATGAAAAGTCTGTTGGACGGTAAATTCTTGTACAGCAATGTAATATTATTCCTCATGTTAAGATAGGTCTTGAATGAGGACTTTTTGGGAAGTGTTCCGCCGCCAACATGGAATACTTTTGAGTCGGCGCAAACCATTATCTTATAACCATTGTGCTTCATTCGCCAGCACAGGTCTATTTCTTCCATGTGTGCGAAGAAGTCTTCATCAAATCCACCGTTCTGATGATAAAGCTCCGCGCGGACAAACATGCAGGCACCTGTTGCCCAGAATATTTCTCTTGAATTATTGTACTGCCCTGTGTCGGTTTCTATGTTCTGGAATAACCTGCCACGACAGAAAGGATAACCGAAAGCATCGATAAAACCTCCGGCAGCACCGGCATATTCAAATAGCTCCCTGTTGTGATATGCCCTGATAATTGGCTGGCATGCTGCAACTGTCTTATCATGATCCATCAGTTCAATAACCGGTTCAATCCACCGGGGCGTGACTTCTATATCAGAATTCAGGAGGATATAATACTCGGCATCTATTTGTTTTAATGCGTCGTTGTATCCTTTGGCGAATCCTCCGTTTGAAGGATTCTGAATAATATTGACTGATGGGAACTCTTTCTGAAGTAACTCAACAGAATCATCTACCGACGCGTTGTCGGCTACATATATGCTTGCAACTCCTTCGCTATACTGCAATACGGAAGGCAGAAACCTCTTAAGAAACTCCCTTCCATTCCAGTTTAAGATAACAACAGCAGTTCGCACTAATATCGGGTATATTGCAGTTCCTATTCAATTATTACTGCAAACATACAATTATTATGAATTGTTCGCTATCCGTATGAATGTGTTTTTATTAAATAGTATAAATTAATACGGATTGTTATAGTAAGTTCCTGACCTTGACCTGTCTTTTCTGAGGTCATCATACGAGCGGTCCTCTATATCAAGATCTCTTATAAGTTGTCTTTGCCAGTTCCAGTTCTGAATTTCACCAACGGCATCAGAATGTACCAGTGTGTAGTCTTTTACACTAACCTCAGAACTTATGAATACAAATCGTTTATTCCTTTCGCGTCCATTGTGCAAACTATAATAGTGCCATATCTGGTAAGGCACAGAGCCTCTGTCGCTCAAAGCACTGGCATCAAACGGAACATCCTGGATGGTACTAGGCTCACCGTATTTTAAATAAACATGGCCCATATCGGTATCATAACCTTTCTTTACTTGCGTGCTGAAAGCCCTGTTTACTTTGTCTACCTGAACTTTATACTCTTGCCATTCTCTTTGTGGTTCAAGCATATTCCTTGATTCCCAGAATCTCTGGAAGTATTGCTGTAAAACAGGCAAGCCTGCACTTTCTAACTGGTATCTGATAAATACCTTTTCCATTTCGGTAGCAATAGGCGACAGTGACCTGATATATTCACGCAGTGTGTCTCCACTTGTGAAGTTTAAAACAAACGAGTTAGTGATATCCACATTGGAGTAATTCATTTCCTGAGCATCCATTGCAGGGTTTGATCTTTGGAAGAAGCTTGAACCTGCAGCAACCTCAGTGTTTGTCTTATCCTTAACACTTACCACAACATTGTAATTTCCGGTTGGCAGTTTGCTGATGTCAAATTCATTAAATGCAATCATGACAGGTTTTGAAACTTCCCTTTTCGATTTGGCGAAACTATTCAGAGGACGGCTGTTTTCGAATGATTCAATATAATAGGAAACAAGGTAACCCTCGCCTTCGGTGTGTTTTGGATTGTAGATCTCACTGTAAAATATCAGTTTGTTTTTGTCGGACGGATAAAAGTTGTCGACCATTGGGACTAAATCATAACCGCTTTTGGATAGAATGGTGGTTTCTGATGACTTTGTATATGAGTTGATTAACTGGACAGTTGAGAGAGATACTTTATCAGCAGGGAATTCAATACTAAACGGGTAGTTTAGAGTTCTGGCCTCCTTGTTTACATTGTTGTCGGCTATTGAAAGCTCAAGCACGTAGTTGCCAACCGGCAGGCTAAATCGTTGCTGATCAACGAAATTCACTCCAACACCCAAAGTGTCCTGTAGTGTTGCACTTAATAGTTCATATTTCTTAAAGTCTTTAATAACTGAATCTTGCTTTACTATCATGGTTACAAGGATACTTCCCTGGTATTGCCCTGATGGTAACTGCTTGTACTTGATAGTGTTTCCAATGATTTCCAGGTATACTTCAACATAAGGACTTTGCCCTGGGACATTAAAAGTTGCGTGAGATAAGAAGGCTCCGATACCTTGAGCCAAGGCTCCGTTTAAGGCCATTATTAATAAGGTACCGATGATAAAAATAGATTTTTTCATTTTGGTATATTCAGATGATGAAATAATAGATCTTCCCAATTACAAATATAGCAAAAATAAGGCATTTTATCAAATAATAGTTGCCTGAACTGGACGTGGTTTTAACAGAGTACGAGGAAAAATTTAATTACGGTTACCTTTATCCGCTTATTTAATTACAAATCACTCGGTTATATTGTTTTCCAACCTTTTTGGGTGCTAGTGTAGTGGTGGAGATTCAGGAATGCCTGGGCATATAAAAAAGAAAATCCCGGTGATGACCGGGATGTTTTTTGTGGCGGAGAGAGAGGGATTCGAACCCCCGGACCCTTGCAGGTCAACGGTTTTCAAGACCGCCGCAATCGACCACTCTGCCATCTCTCCGGGGGCAAAATTACACATTTTTTTCTTTCCACAAGAAAATTCTTTCGATTGATAGCATTTTTATTGAGTTATGCTATCGAACTACTTTTGTTTAAGATTGTTTATGAGACACTAAACATAATGTAATGAATAAGGAAAACACAATATTATCGGTCAGGCCACTTGGTTTTCAGTGGTTTACTAAAGATCCATTCCTGTTCTGTGCCCACCACAACGACCATTACCCAAAGGGAAACGGCAAAATGGGACCGTTGGCAAGTTTAGCAGGTAGGAATATGGGCAGTGATTTCGACGAAAGAAATAAGTGGAGAATGTACCATGGATTGGATGTTCCGGGATTCCCTGTTCATCCGCACAGAGGTTTTGAAACAGTTACTATTGCTTTGAAGGGATTTATAGATCATTCTGATTCTGCCGGTTGCGCGGGTCGTTACGGAAATGGCGACGTGCAGTGGATGACAGCAGGGGAGGGAGTTCAGCATTCCGAAATGTTTCCCCTTTTGTCAACCGAAGAGGATAATCCGCTTGAGCTCTTTCAGGTATGGCTTAATCTTCCGAGAGCAAAGAAAATGGTAAAGCCTTACTTTAAGATGTTATGGAAGGATACAATCCCCAATATTCCTGTAACCGATGAAGGAGGAAAAACCAGCAATGTAATCTTAATCTCAGGTAATGCTCATGGAAAAACAGTAGAATCTCCTTCGCCTGATTCATGGGCTTCAGGAATCGACAATGAAGTTCTGATAATGAGAGTTACAACTCCTCTAGGTGCAAGGTATAAGTTGGCTCCTTCAAAAAAGGGCGTAAACAGAATGTTGTATTATTACCAGGGAGGTGATGCGACAATTAATGGAGTTAAAATTGAGAGTGGTAATGCCGTTGAACTTGATCCGGTTGGCGAATTGGAATTTGTGAATGGTGATAAGGAGAGTGAATTCCTTGTCCTGCAAGGAAAACCTATTAATGAGCCGGTTGTCCAGTATGGCCCTTTTGTGATGAACACGACAGAGGAGATTCAGGCAACGATTGCCGACTACCGGCGTACCAGCTTTGGTGGATGGCCATGGCCTCAGGAAGAACAGGTACATGGAACCCGTTCAAGATTTGCAAGGTATGCAGATAAAACAGAAGATATCCCTCAGTAAGGGGGATATCTTCGTATTTCGCTGTGTTTGCAGTATAAGTGAACTGTTTGTACTTTGGCGTAATGGGCTTATTTGGGATTTTACCAGGAACCTGAAGCACCGCCGCCGCCGAAGCTTCCTCCACCGAATCCACCAAAGCCTCCGCCACCGCCGAAGCCTCCGCTTCCTCCGCTGAATCCGCCCCATCCGCCTGAGCTTCCTCCGCCTCCGCCTCTGTTACCCATCATTGAAAGCAAGAGCCAGAATGGTAAATCGTTCTTCCGTCCGATTGTGTGGTTGTTATCACCTTTATTCTTCCCAAAGATGCCTATAAGAATAAATATACCGAAAATAATCAGGATAATGAATCCTGCTCCTTTTTTATCTGATCCGTTTGCATAGTCTTCGGCCTTATACTTTCCCATTAATAAATCGGAAATTATAGTAAGTCCTGACATTAAACCATCATAGTATTTGTTTTCCTTAAAACGGGGAATCATCTCATTACCAATGATTCTTCTTGAAACCGCGTCAGTTATCACATCTTCAAGGCCATAGCCTGTTGATATGGCAGCACCACCTGGGCTATTGTTAACCTTTGGTTTAATAAGAATTACAAGTCCATTATTGGTGTTGCTCTGTCCTACACCCCATTCCTGACCAATTCTCTGAGCCATGTCATCAATGTCATACCCCTGAAGGTCGGACATTATGACGACCGTAATCTGTGTGCTGGTGCTGTCAGAATAAGCAACAAGGTGTCGCTCAAGACTAATGACTTCCGATTCGCTTAAGATTCCCGCGAAATCGTTTACAAGTCTGGGGGGCACGGGTCTTTGGGGGATCTGCCCAATTGCGGAATAAGTGGCAATTATGAACCCCAGAATCAACAGTAGTGTCCTTCCCGGTACTTTCTTTATAGTTTGATTATTCAATTTGGTTTAGTGTTACATGTTCTTATGAGTCGAAAGAAATTTCGTCCTTTAATTCATTCACATCATCTTTGTGATAGGGGAAGTGTTTTTTCAGTTGTTCACCGGCTTTATCAATTCCGGCAACGAGTCCTTCGGTAAATCTCCCTTCTCTGAAATGGTTGATCATCAACATTTTTGTTGATTCCCAGAAATCCTGAGGGACCATAGCATTGATACCGGTGTCCCCGATTATTGCGAAGCTGTGATTTTCGAGTGCCAGAAAAAACAATACACCGTTTCTGGCAGCAGTTTTATCCATTCCTAATTTTTTAAATATATCGGCTGCACAATCCAGGGTATCACCGGTACATTTCTTTTGAATGTGTACACGGATTTCACCCGAAGTATTCAGCTCCGCATTTAGTATTGCCTGCATAATATCTTCCTGCTGCCCGGCAGTAAAGAAGCTCCTGGCTGATTTTGGCATTATATGTATATTTAAAATTTAGAACTTAACCTCAGGGGCTTGTTCTGCACCTTGTTCTGCTTCGAAATATGCTTTGCGTTCAAAGCCAAACATTCCTGCAAAGATATTATTAGGGAATCGCCTTATTTGTGCATTATAGCCTTGAGCTGCAGTATTGAAATTTCTGCGTTCGACTGTAATGCGGTTTTCGGTTCCTTCAAGTTGCGACTGAAGATCCATAAAATTCTGGTTGGCTTTAAGATCAGGATAGCGTTCTACTACTACCATTAACCTTGAAAGTGCTGAACTTAAACCTTCCTGTGCCTGCTGAAATTGCTGGATTGATGACTGATCAAGATTCTCTGCGTTGATGTTTACACCTGTTGCTTTTGATCTTGCTTCAATAACCTGGGTTAATGTGGTCTGCTCGAAATCAGCATATCCCTTTACCGTATTAACCAGATTCGGAATGAGGTCAGCACGGCGTTGATAAACATTTTCAACTTGCGACCATGTTCCTGTAACACCCTCTTCAAGAGATACCAGGCGGTTGTATCGACTGATTCCCCACATAACAAGGACAAGGATGATGCCAATGACTACCAGAATTGATACTAATGATTTTTTCATAGTGGTTGTTTGAGTTAATTGATTTGTAAAGTTAAACTATTTAATATCTGACTGCAATTATAATATTATACAACAAACGCACAACCTGATTTGCTCAGGTTATGCGTTCTGTATTTATTCCAATTTCTATTTCAAAATATCAATACTCCTTTTGATGAAGCTTGTAAGCTCTTCTCCCCTCAAAAGGTTCTGCGATAATTTGGCAATGTCAACCAACTGTCTGGCCATGTTTTTTCTTGCCTCTTCCTCTTTTTCACTGTTTAGCTTGCTTATAAGAGGATGATTTGAATTGATTACCAGATTGAAGCTATCGGGCAGACTACCCATGTAACTCATTCCGCCGCCTCCCAGCATTGACATGTCCTTCATCCTTCTCATAAACTCAGGACGGGTAATTTGCACAGGCATGCTCGACTCACTCATGCTTTCAAACACTACTGTGTATTGTTCCTTTCCTGCAACTTCTTCAAATACAGGCTTAATTGAGTTCTGCTCTTCTTCTGTCAATTTAGAAGGCATTGCTTCTTCCTTGTTGATCAGCTTATCAGGAACATTCGAGTCAACTCTCACAAATGTTGTATTCTCAAACTTCTGCTCAAGTGTATTTATGAAATGGTTGTCGAGTACTCCATCCATTACCAGGACGTTGTATCCAAGTTCTTTAACCGGTTCAATGAAGCCATGCTGTTCTGTAGTGTCTGATGTATAAAGGTACACCAGCTTTTTATCTTTATCGGTCTGGCTATTGGTAATCAGGTTTTTGTATTCTTCAAGAGTGTAGTACTTACCTTCAGTGTCTTTAAGTAATGTAAATTTTTCGGCTCTTTCCCAGAACTTTGGTTCACTGATAATTCCATATTCGATGAATATCTTTATGTCGTCCCATTTCTTTTCGAATTCAGGGCGATCGTTTTTAAAGATATCTTCAAGCTTATCAGCGACTTTCTTCATAATGTGATTTGATATTTTCTTCACATTTGAATCGCTTTGCAGATATGATCTGGAAACATTTAATGGTATGTCGGGTGAATCAAGAACCCCATGCATTAATGTCAGGAAGTCGGGAACAATTCCTTCAACAGAATCTGTTACGAACACCTGATTTGAGTATAGCTGTATCTTTTCTCTCTGTACTTCAATGTTTTTCTTAACCTTTGGGAAATATAGTATACCTGTGAGGTTGAACGGGTAGTCAACGTTGAGATGAATGTGGAAGAGCGGCTCTTCAAATGTCATCGGATATAATTCACGATAAAAGTTCTTATAGTCCTCATCATTCAGCTCTGATGGTTTCTTTTTCCAGGCAGGTGTTGTGTTGTTTATGATTCTTGGGTATTCGCGCTCATCGTATTTATCGTTGCCTTTCTCATCCTTTTCACCTTCAACCTTTTCCCATTTCTTTTCGTTGCCGAAACGAATAGGCACCGGTAGGAACTTACAGTATTTTTTGAGTAATCCCAATACTCTGTTTTCTTCAAGGAATTCAACGGAGTCATCGGCAATGTGCAGTATAATGTCAGTTCCCCTTGTGCTCTTTTCTGTTTCGGTGAGTGAATATTCAGGACTTCCATCACATTCCCATTTAACGGCTTTAGAACCTGGGCCCTTGCGGTAGGTTTTTGATAAGATTTCAACTTTAGCTGACACCATGAAGGATGAGTAAAAGCCTAATCCAAAATGACCAATCAGCTGGGCTGCATCAGCTTCACTCTTTCCTTTATATTTTTTAACAAATTCTTCAGCTCCTGAAAATGCTATTTGATTGATGTATTTGTCAACTTCCTCGGCTGTCATTCCAATACCGCTGTCTCTTACTGTCAGAGTTTTATTCTCTTTGTCAACGATAACTTCAATCGTTAGGTCGCCCAGATCTTCCTTAACCTGTCCCATGGCAGCCAATGCCTTTAATTTTTGGGTAGCATCTACGGCGTTGGAAATAAGCTCCCTAAGGAAAATTTCATGATCAGAATAAAGAAATTTCTTGATGATAGGAAAAATGTTCTCAGTTTGTACGTTTATCTTTCCTGTTTGCATAGCTATTTAGGTATTAAGTTTTTGTTTTTTGTACTGCTAATCGCAAATGGTGTGCCAGCTTAAAAGTCTGCCAAAATGACTGCTTTCTTTTTGTTTATATTCATAATAAATTCATTGATAAGCATTGTCAACTAAAGTAATATTCTTAATTTAGCCACATATTACGGTGCAACTAAAAACCTTAAATATATAAGATCATGTTAGAATTAGACTGGAGTCATCTGCCATTTGGATATGTGAAGACAGATTACAATGTCCGCTGCTATTACAGAAACGGAAAGTGGGGAGAATTAGAGGTTTCCTCATCCGAAACGATTAACATGCACATGGCTGCATCAGCACTACACTATGGACAGGAAGCTTTCGAAGGAATGAAAGCATTCAGAGGAAAAGATGGTAAGATCAGAATCTTCCGCTGGGAAGAAAACGCCATGAGAATGGAAAGCTCTGCAAAAGGAGTTATGATGGCAGTTGTTCCGCGTGAAGTTTTCCGCGATGCTGTTGTTAAAGCTATTAAATTAAATGAAAGATTTATACCACCTTTCGGAACAGGCGCTTCATTATATATAAGGCCTTTACTGATTGGTACCGGTGCAAGGGTAGGGGTTAAACCTGCTGATGAATACCTTTTTGTAGTTTTTGTTACTCCTGTAGGTCCTTACTTTAAGGAAGGGTTTAAACCTGTTTCTGTGCAGATTGCCCGTGATTACGACAGAGCTGCTCCTAAAGGAACCGGTAGATATAAAGTCGGAGGTAACTATGCTGCAAGTCTTATTGCAGGTGAAGAAGCTCATGCCGGTGGTTATGCTGCTGCTTTATTCCTCGACGCCAAAGAAAAGAGGTTCATCGATGAAGCAGGCCCTGCTAATTTCTTTGCTATAAAGGGTAATAAATACATCACTCCGAAATCAGAATCAATTCTTCCTTCAATTACTAATAAGAGCCTTATGGATCTTGCAAAAGACATGGGCCTGGAAGTAGAAGTAAGACCTGTTGAAGTGAACGAACTCGATAGCTTTGACGAAGTAGGTGCTTGCGGTACTGCTGCCGTAATTTCTCCGATTTGTAAAATTGATGACCATCTTACAGGACATGTTTATACTTACTGCAAGGATGGCCAGGCAGGACCAATCTCAACTAAATTATATAAGAGACTCCAGGGAATTCAGTATGGTGAAGAACCGGATGTTTTCAATTGGAATTATGTTGTTGAATAATCAAATCGTCTCTTAAAAAAGAAGCTGTCTCAAATGAGGCAGCTTCTTTTTTTTCTATTTAAGCTCACAAATATATTATCGTGTATGCTCACAAATATCTTTTGTGCTTTAGCTCGATTAGAGCCCGGGTAATCTATTTATGATGCAATTACTATAGATCTTTCCACTAAAGTTGATTCCATAGCGACCTGCATATTCATGGCTTCTTCGGCAGCTTTTTCTGCAAAGTCAGGGCCTTTTGAAGCAAATATGATGCTTCTGGATGCATTTACCAGTAATCCGGCATCTTTGTTTAGCCCACATTCGGCTACTTCTGTAAGACTACCACCTTGAGCACCTACACCGGGCACCAGAAGGAAATGGTCAGGAATTATCTTTCTTATCTCTCTGAGCATGGTTGCCTGAGTTGCCCCCACAACAAACATTAGATTATTCTCAGTTCCCCATCCGGTAGCAGCTTTCAGTACTTTTTCAAACAGTGGTGTATTGTCCATGTCCTTTAAGAACTGGAAATCATTTGCACCTTTATTTGAAGTTAGCGCGAGGAGAATTACCCATTTGTTATTGAATGCGAGGAAAGGGCTTACAGAGTCTTCACCCATATAAGGAGCAACGGTTACGGCATCAAAATCAAATCCTGATACAGCAGGATCGAAGAATGCCTTTGCATATTGGGTTGAAGTATTCCCGATATCCCCACGCTTGGCATCGGCAATTGTAAAACATTGATCTTTGAATTTCTCGAGATACTGCATTGTTTTATGCAGACTCTCCATTCCTTTTAAACCTCTTGATTCATAAAACGCCAGATTGGGTTTATAAGCCACTGCATATTGCAAAGTAGCATCAATTATGGCTTTATTGAATTCAAATACCGGGTCGGCAAAAGATAACAGATGGGATGGAATCTTTGAAATCTCACTGTCAAGACCAACGCAGAGATACGATCTTTTCTTTTTAATTAAACTTACGAGTTGCTCCCGGTTCATTGTTATGGTTTTAGGTTTTTATTGTTTATCCAACTGCTTCTTTCAGTCGTTCAGCATTTTCGGCAAGCTGCAGCGCATCAATCATGCCCTGTATGTCACCATCCATGAAATAAGTCAGGTTATAAATCGTGAGGTTTATGCGGTGATCGGTAATGCGGCTTTGCGGATAATTATATGTTCTGATTTTTGCCGACCTGTCGCCCGTTGAAACCATGGTCTTTCTTTTCTTTGAAATCTCGTCAAGATATTTCTGGTATTCTTGTTCAAAAAGCCTGGAACGTAGGACTGTTAGTGCCTTCTCGAAGTTCTTTAACTGTGATTTCTGATCCTGGCAGGTAACCACTATGCCTGTAGGAACATGGGTTAGTCTTACTGCGGAATATGTTGTGTTTACTGATTGTCCGCCGGGTCCTGATGAACAGTATGTGTCTTTCCTTATGTCAGATGGCTTCAGGTCAACATCAAACTCATCGGCTTCAGGCAGAACGGCAACGGATGCAGCAGAAGTGTGAACCCTTCCTTGTGTTTCAGTCTGCGGAACTCTTTGCACGCGGTGCACTCCCGATTCATATTTCAACTGACCGTACACATTTTCGCCGCTAACATTCAGGATTATTTCCTTGTAACCTCCTACGGTTCCTTCGGTATAATCCACAAGTTCCATTTTCCATCCCTTGGTTTCACAGAATTTGGAGTACATTCTGTAAAGGTCGCCGGCGAAGATACTGGCTTCATCACCACCCGTACCTGCCCTGATTTCAAGAATAGCGTTCTTACCATCCTGCGGATCAGAAGGAATAAGAAGAAGTCTGATTTCCTCTTCCATTTGATCGCGCTTTTCAGTCAGATCGTTTAGTTCTTCTTTGGCCATTGCTCTGAATTCCTCATCCTTTTCCTGATAAAGAATTTCCTTTGTATGGTCAATGTTATCCATAACAAGTTTATAATCCTTGTATGCCTTAATAACCGGCTGAAGGTCTTTATAATCCTTGCTAAGTTTTATATATGACTTCATGTCCGACATTACTGCCGGTTCGTTCATACTTTTCTCAATCTCCAGATATCTCTTATATATTGCTTCAAGCTTATCGAGCATAATAAAAATTTAAGGCTGCAAAATTACGAAAAAAATGCACCGGATTTTTACCACGGTGCATGAGCTGTTATGTGTAAGTTTAGTATTCAAGTATTCCTTCTTCGGAGTGTATTGTAAGCTTTTTGCCGGAATATGGTTCACAATGCCCGATTACCTTGGCGTCTACACCGAAAGATTTTGAAATGCCGATGATTCTTTCCGCGAATATTTCAGGAAGGTAAATCTCCATACGGTGTCCCATGTTGAATACCTTGTACATTTCTTTCAGAGGTGTGCCTGACTGTTCCCTGATTAGTCTGAACAAAGGTGGAATGTCAAACAGGTTGTCTTTAATAACGTGAAGATCATTGACGAAATGCAGCACCTTGGTTTGTGCACCTCCCGAACAATGAACCATTCCATGTATGACAGGTCTGAATTCAGACAATACTTCTTTAATAATAGGAGCATAAGTACGGGTAGGCGAAAGAATCAACTTTCCGCAATCAACATTCGCAACAGGGGAGGGAGAGGTCAGATCAACTGAGCCACTATATACAAGTTCCTCTGGCACTGCATGGTCATACGACTCAGGATATAATGCAGCATATTTTTTATCAAGAACATCATGGCGGGCAGATGTAAGTCCGTTACTACCCATTCCACCATTGTACTCATCTTCATAAGTGGACATACCATATGAGGAAAGTCCCACTATAACATCACCGGGCCTGATATGATTGTTTGAAATTACTTTATCTCTTTCAATCCGGGCAGTGACTGTAGAATCGACAATTATTGTTCTGACAATATCACCAACATCGGCAGTTTCACCTCCTGTAGAATGTATGCCTATCCCGAATTCTCTGAGCTTTTCAAGGAAACTTTCGGTGCCATTAATAATTTCCGCAATTACCGAACCGGGAATAAGGTTTTTATTTCTGCCTATTGTGCTGGAAATAAGAATGTTCTCCGTAACACCCACACAAAGGAGGTCGTCGGTATTCATTACGATAGCATCCTGCGCTATTCCTTTCCATACGCTAAGGTCGCCGGTTTCTTTCCAGTATAAATAAGCTAATGATGACTTTGTTCCTGCACCATCAGCGTGCATTATATTGCACCATGATGGCTCACCCCCTAAAATGTCGGGTATAATCTTACAAAAAGCCCCGGGGAATATTCCCTTATCAACGTTTTTGATTGCATTATGAACATCCTCTTTGTCAGCCGAGACTCCCCGGCGAATATATCTTGAATCTGAATCCATGCTTTTTAAAGTTTGGAATGGTTTAAAATTATTGGAAAATCAGTTGCTTATTTCCCTGGTCTATTTTAAATCTTCCAAGCATATTTATTGTACTTTCTCCCATTATTATGCCCTCAGTAAGTCTGTGGGAAACGGAAGCTTCAATGTTGTTAACGGTGCGTGGCCCAATTCTGAGCTCTCTGATTCTGAAGACAGCTTTGTCGGCAATTGTTCCTTCAGCCAGAATCCTGGTTGCATCACCTGCAAAGTCATCTTTGGTTATGGTTCCTGCCTGAAGCAGTTTCTGTGCTTCGGGTAATGAGAACATAAAACCTCTGTCGTTAGGATCGAGCATTATGCTCACTGTAATTCCGTTTATAACCACAGGCACCATCATAGATCCGCCTTTACCGGTCTGAAGTGGTACAATCTTATCTTCCGGATTCACGGTAATCTGAACTCTCTGCTGTCCCATCTGTGTGTTACGTGCTTTTGGTACAAAGTCTTTACTTAATACCCTGAATTCAGTACGACGATTAAGTGCATGTGCCGCCTCTTTAACTTCATTACTTGGCAAAGCATCAATGTAGGCTTCTGTAAGAATTGTTCCTGCGGGGAATATAAATCCGTTAGCTCTTCTTTCATTAACAAGCGTTCTGGGAACCCTTTCACCATATCCTTTTGCAACAAGACGCGCAGGATCTATGCCTCGTTCAATAAGGTAATTTACAACCGATTCAGCTCTTCTTTGCGACAGAATGTCGTTTCTTTCGTCAGTATCCCTGGCATCGGTATGTGAGGCAAGCTCAATAACTATTGTTTCATTATCAAGAAGAGTTTTAATCAGTCCCTGTAATGAGTCCTGATATTGGGGTTTCAGATCCCATTTAGCAAGGTCATAAAGGATATCGGGCAGTACAACCGGCTTTTCAGGAATTGGCTCAAGCATGAAATCTATTACAAAGTCTTTATTTTTCTCAAGGCCAACAGTAGTCTCCCTTGCCTTTTTATTGAAATAATTGTCCTTTATAACTGTAAGCTCGTATGTTGTATTGGTTTTTATCTGCGATTTGCTGAAAGAGTAGAACCCTTTGGGATCAGTTTTTGCTTCAACTGATGAGCCGTCTGATCCGACCAGTTTAACAGATGCTGATGGAACAAACTGAAGAGTGCGGTCATCTTTAACTGTACCAGATAGCGTGAAAACGAGAGGAGGATTATTGAATGAATAGATATCATCGCCGCCTCTTCCGCCTTTTCTGTTTGAAGTGAAAACACCTCTGTCTTCACCAGTTACAAATACCATCGCAAAATCATCACCACTGGAGTTAACCGGAACTTCCATATTCATAGGGTTGGTCCATTGCCCGTCTCTAAGTATAGTTTTGAATACGTCCAGTCCACCTAAGCCGGGGTGTCCGGTTGATGAAAAGTATAAAACAGTATCATTGCGAAGGAAAGGGAAAACTTCATCACCGGGAGTGTTAATAAGATCGCCAAGGTTCAGGGGTTTCTTAAACTCGTCGGTTGGCGAATTCCTTGTTGCTATCCACAGGTCTTTGCCGCCTTTTCCGCCTGCACGGTCACTTGAGAATATAAGGGTTAACTCATCGGCACTTATTGTGGGATGACCATTTGTCACAGTACTGTCACTTCCAAGATTTACAACTTCGGGTTCACCCCATCCTTTTCCTGATTTCTTTACACTAAGAATTCTGCAGTTGCTGTTTTCGGCATCAACATTTCCGCATTGAGTGTAATACATTGTACTGAATGACGAGTTGAACGCGGGTGTGCCTTCATTCGAATTCGTGTTTATTTTACCGGCATTGTCAATTAAAGCCGGCTCGCTCCATTCGTCTTTTCTGTCCTGTCTTGCCTGGAAAAGATCACTGAAATTCTGCCCTGTCCAGCCATCAAGTCCTTTACCTGTAGCTCCTTCTCTTGTTGAGGTGAAAATTACCGCATTATAGAATTTATCGGTATATGTAGCTGCGAAGTCGTCGGTTTTTGAGTTGATCTTTTTAATATTCGCAATGCTGTATTTAGTTGGATTTTCAATCCATTCTTTAGCTTTATCACATGAAATCACACCATTGGGACCTCTTGGATCATCAGGCACATTCTCTGCATAAATGGCATAATATTCACGGGCATTTTCATACTTCTCATTAGCTTTGAGGGTATTGGCGAAATGAAGATATGCAACAGGATTTTTGCCGGCATAATCACTTTTAATCATTCTTCTGTAAAGTCCCTCAGCCCGCTTATGATTATTCATCATTCGGTAGCACTCAGCCATCTGGAATGATATACGGTCTTTTTCAGGTCTGCTCTTTGTCCTTGAATATGCCTTTTTATACCTGCTAACAGCAACGTTATACTGGAAGGAATTGAAAGCCTGATCAGCAGCAGCCATTCTTCTGCTCTGGGCATACGTGTCGGGCAGGGCAAAAGCAATCAGAAATAATGATACCCAAAGAATTTTAATGTTCATAAACCTGAAGGATGTGTGGTTTAACCACAAACTGTTTAGTTTACTCATTTATTTAGAGAGATGGTTCTATTTAATATTTGATTTTCAATTAGTAAGCACTGTTGTTATGTTGACGGATAACGTACTATGAAGCTTCATTATTGTTAGGAACATCACCATCAGCCTGTTGTTTGTCATTAATAACACTTTGTTGGTCAGTGACATTCTTAATTATTTCAGTCTCAGTGATATCTTCTATGTCTTTAAACTGTATTCGTGCTGATTCACGTGCTGTTTTAAGCTCGTGGGTCATTGTTTTTGTTTCATTGGTAAACTCCCTTGTCAGATCACCCGAAACACTTTTTATCTCATTCATAGCCCTGCCCATTTTTCTTGCGATTTCAGGCAGTTTCTTAGGCCCAAACAAGAAAAGTATACCTATAAGTATAACTAATAATTCTCCACCACTTATATCCAGGAACAATAAAAGGTTCATCAAGTGATTAGTTTATTTGGAATGTAAAGATAAACATTTTTATACCCGAACTTCTTATAAACATTAAAAGAAAAGGCTACCCGCCAGGGTAGCCTTTTCTTCGTATTCGTAAGTAATTATTTCTTAAGACTTTTTGCAGCTGCTTTTCTGGCTTTTCTTTTTTCCGAAAAACTGATAAAGTCGAATGCCAATGCTGCAGCGTTAAAGATTGATGAGTAAGTTCCGACTGCAATACCAATGAGCAATGCGAATACGAAACCTCTGATAACTTCACCACCAAATATGAAGATCGCAATCAAAACAACAAGTGTAGTACCCGATGTGTTAAAGGTTCTACCGAGTGTACTATTGATAGCTGCATTCATATTGTCTCTGAGAGTTCTCTTTGGATGTAATCCCAGGTACTCCCTGATACGGTCAAAGATGATCACAGTGTCGTTGATTGAGTATCCGATGATAGTCAGCAATGCTGCAATGAATGCCTGGTCAGCCTCAAGGTTGAATGGAAGTATGCCATAGAAAATTGAGAATGCTCCAATGGTGATAAGTGTATCATGAGCCAGTGAAATTACACCTGATAATCCGTACTGCCATTTCTTAAATCTGATAGCAATGTATATGAAGATGATTATCAGTGCGAAGAATACGGCCATTACAGCACTCTGTTTGATGTCATCAGCAATTGTAGGTCCTACTTTCTGTGAACTGAGTCGTCCCATAATTTTCACATCACTGTCTGAAGTAAATTCCTCAAGTGAAAGCGGTGATTTATAGAATTTCTTAACTCCGTCATATAATTTTGATTCTACAATACTGTCGGCTGCCTTACTATCGTCTTCAATTATATACTTGGTAGTAATCTTAACCTGGTTGTTTCCTCCAAAGGTTTTTACTTCAGGTGATTCACCAAAAGAAACGCTTAAAGCTTCTCTTACATCATTGGTAGTTACATCCTGGTCAAATCTCACAACATAAGTACGACCACCGGTAAAGTCTACACCGAAATTCAGTCCTTTAATTGTGAGTGACACAATACCTGCCAGAATAACAATAGCAGATGCGACATAAAGTTTCTTACGTATTCCAATAAAGTCGACATTTATACCAACGAACGCATCGTTTGTATAGGCATTACCAAAGGTGATGTTTTTGTTTCTCTTAAGCAGATTTTCAAAGATAATTCTTGAAATGAAGATAGCTGTGAAGAGTGATGTTATGATACCAATGATAAGTGTAGTAGCGAATCCCTGGATTGGGCCTGAACCGAAGATATAAAGAACTATACCGGTAAGGATTGTTGTAACGTTACCGTCGATGATAGCAGAGTATGCATTCTTATATCCGTCGGTAAGCGCTAATCTTAAACCTTTTCCGGCTCGTAATTCTTCCCTGATACGTTCATAAATAATTACGTTCGCGTCAACTGCCATACCCAGGGTAAGGACGATACCCGCTATACCTGGCAATGTAAGTACAGCTCCCAGTGATGTCAGTACTCCGAAGATGAAGAATATATTCGTAACCAGTGCAAGGTCGGCAACCCAACCTGCGCGGTTGTAATAACCAATCATGTATAAAAGAACCAGGAAGAACGCGATTACGAAAGAAGCGAGTCCTGAATTAATAGATTCACGACCAAGTGATGGTCCTACTATTTCTTCCTGAACGATTCTTGCAGGGGCGGGTAGTTTACCGGCTTTTAATATATTACTGAGGTCCTGAGCTTCTTCAATAGTGAAGTTACCTGAGATTGATGAACGTCCGTTAGGAATTTCACCATTTACAACAGGATAGCTGTAAACATAATTATCAAGAACAATAGCAATCTGGTTACCAACGTTATCAGCGGTTAAGCGTTTCCAAACCTTTGCTCCCTCATTATTCATGAGCATGGTAATTTCAACGCGGCCATTCTGGTCATAGTCCTGACGTGCATCAACAACGGCGTCACCACCAAGTGGAGCTTTACCGTCACGGTTGGTTACTCTCAGGGCAACTAATTCGAGAACGTTTGGCCTTGATGTTTCAGGTTTAACAGTCCATGCGAGTTTTAAATCTCTTGGGAAAACATTTGCCACTCTTGCCAGGAGTTTGTTAACTCTGGCGGTATCTTTTATTGCGGAATAACCTACAGCAGCACCTTGCCCCGGGAAGAACTGACCTTGGTCATTCTGGAAGATTGCAGGTGAGAGGTATGCATACAATGGGTTTTCTTTTGCATAACGTTCAAATGATTGTTGCTGAGCTTTGGCTGATGTATCTGCACCAATTTTATCGAGAAGTGAAGACGTGTCAGAAACTGCTTCAGCAGTTGCAGTAGTATCAGCAGGAGCGATAGTTTCCTGTTGGGTAGTATCGGCTAACTGTGCAATGACAGTGCTGTCGGTAGTAACTTCACCCATAGCAGCAAGACGCTTGTTTGCTTCTTCAAAATACTGTACCAGGTCGGCAAACTGATATGTTTCCCAGAATTCCAGCTGAGCACTTCCCTGTAGAAGTTTACGAACACGCTCAGGTTCTTTTATACCGGGTAATTCAACAAGAATACGACCGGCAGTCTGTAATTTCTGGATATTAGGCTGTGCAACACCGAAACGGTCAATACGTGTTCTCAGAATGTTGAAAGTACGGTCAATTGCACCGTTGGTTTCCTCTCTGATAACTTTTAAAACTTCCTGGTTGGTAGAGTTATAGGTAACTCTGTCCTTGAGGTCTACCGTATTGAATATAGCTGCAAGCTTAGCATTTGGATCAATTTCAGTGAATGCTTCTCCAAATAAAGTAACAAAATCAGCCTGGCTGTTTCTTTGTCTTTCTACAGCTTTCTGGATTGCCTGGGTGAAAACAGGATTGTCACTATTATCCGATAATGCCCTGACGATATCAACAACCGATACCTCCATGGTTACATTCATACCTCCTTTGAGGTCGAGTCCAAGGTTGAGTTCGCGCTCTTTAACTTCCTGATAAGTATATTTCCTTACCAAAATGTTATATACCGGCTGGTTAGCCATTGAGTCAAGATAATATGTTTCTCTTGCCTTAACTATTGAATCAAGAATTGTTAATTCAAGAGCCGAATTACCTTTTGCTAATTCTTTTGCCTGACTTGAAGCTACCTCATTTCTGGCATAATTCCTGGCTTTACTCTCAACCCTTTTTGAAAAGAATGTGAATGAAAGCTGAAAAAGGCACACAATTGCCAAAGCAATCGCGAAAAATTTAATGGCACCTTTATTCTGCATGTGTGGAAGATTAATAAATTTAAATAGACTATTTTTTTTGAGGATGCAAATATAGAATAACTAATAGAATTAACCAATGTAACCTTCTAAGTTTTTTTGCTAACTTTTGAGACTTAAATGTTTAATAATTTAGCGCCATGAAAAAAATCCAATACTTTTTCACAGCTATCTTCATACTGCAACACATCTTCTGTTTCAGCCAGACCGCTCATAAATATGGCTTTGATATCTGGAATGACGTAGAAGTTTCCAAAGGTAATGATAAACTTATTAATGCATGGACCGGGGGAATGAATAATGTGCAATTTGGTGAAATCGATATGAATTTGGATGGCGAAACCGATCTTCTGGTCTTTGATAAACACGGAAACAGGCTTCTTCCTTTCATTTTTAAGCCTGCAGCTCAACCTTATTATGAGTACACCCCGTCATACGCTCGCTTTTTTCCACCGGTAAATAGTCTGTTTCAATTGAAAGACTATAATGGTGACGGCAAACCCGATCTGTTTACTTACACAACAGGTGGAATCATGGTATACAGAAATATTTCTGAATCAACACTCAGGTTTGAGAAGGCCGTAAAGCAGTTTATCAAGTCATTGCAGGGCGATATTTTTACCAATTTGCTGATTACCAATGTTGATTATCCAGTGATACATGATCTTGATGATGATGGTGATCTTGATATATTAACCTTCTGGGGACTCGGTTCTTTTATGGAACTGCATCAGAATATGTCGGTCGAAACTTATGGTATACCCGATTCTCTTCTTTATCATAAGGTTGATGTTTGCTGGGGAAATTTTGCAGAAGGCGCTGAATCAAATTCAATTTTACTCGACACATGCCAGGCAAGACCAAATGATCGTCACACCGGTTCTACTATGCTGGCTCTCGATTTAAATAATGATGAAATTCTTGATCTTACTCTTGGCGATGTAGATTATGGCAATATTAAAGCTCTCATCAACGGTGGCAATAACATCAATGCGTTGATGACTGAAGTAATTGACTCATTCCCCGCCAACCAGCCGGTAAGTATTATATCTTTCCCGTCGATGCAGGTAATTGATGCATACAATGATGGAATTCCCAATCTCGTAGCTTCCCCGTTTGATCCCGGTCTGCACAGATCGGCAGGAAATAACAGTGTGTGGCTATACAACATTTCTGAGACCGGCAATTTTAGCAAAACAACCGAATCTTTCCTGCAAAATCAGATGATTGATGTTGGCCTTGGCTCTTACCCCATCCTCGCTAAAGTAACTGATGACAACTTATATGACTTAATCATTGGCAACTATGGGAACCTTGTGCGTTACCATTACAATGAAAACGGACAACTTATATGTGATTATGCATCTGGCCTCAGTTTATACGAGAATACCGGAACCAATGCCAATCCCAGGTTCACATTTGTTACCGACAATTTTGCAGGGCTTACTGAACTTGCCGATGTCTCAATTCATCCAGCTTTCGCTGACATGAATAATGACGGTTTAACCGACATGGTAGCAGGTACAGGCGATGGCAGGCTTTTAGTTATTTATTCTATCCGGTATGGCAGTGATGGCATTCCTCAGTTTGGAAGTCCCCGTGAGATCTATTCCGACGCAGACAAGAAATTCCTCACACCCACGATTGTCGATCTCAACAACGACGGACTGCCCGACTGTCTTGTAGGCAACCATACCGGTCGTATTACATATCTCAGGAATACCGGCACACCTGAAGAGCCGGAATTTCAGGATGTCTCTGATTTCTATGGAAGCATCGATGTAACCGACCATAATGCATCATACACAGGTTTCAGTGTACCTTCAATATTCACTGATAATCAAGGAAATTTAAACATGGTAGTTGGTTCTGAATCAGGGAAAATATTCTTCTATACAAATATCACTGATGATCACAGCGTGGTGCTGCACCCTCAGGAGGACGCATTTGCCTGGCTTTCCGAAGGAATCAGAACTTCAGCCTGTTTATCCGACCTGAACAATGATGGGTACTACGATATGGTGACAGGCAATTATGCCGGGGGGGTAACTCTATATAAGGGAAAAACCCCCAGTGCCTTGGTAATAGACGAAAATGTAAACGATATTTATCAGCTGGCCATATATCCTAACCCTGCTGCTGATTATGCTGAAGTAATTATGCCAGAAAATGCCGAATGGAAAATAAGTATTTATAACTATCAGGGTCAGAAGGTAAGAGAGCTTTCAACCACCGGGGTGAAAACATTACTCAAGCTTGAAGGTATGAGAAGCGGACTATACATAATAGTCGCTTCCCGGGAAAATGACATGAAACGTAAATATACGAATCGTTTATTGATTACTCGATAACAGCGTTACCCGGTTTTGTATCAGGCTCTTCCAGATCGTGCAGTTCCAGCGTCCTGTCAACAAAATTGACCACACCCCTGCAATGTTTCAATAAGTCGCATCCCAATAATCCGTCAATCTGTGGATTTCCCATGCTTCTGAAAGTGCGGTTTTTCTGTCCTAAATCAACTGCAGCAGCTTTATAATCATTAATAACAACAGAGCCTATTTCCATCTTGTCAATAGTTGCGATATAGGAATATACGCTCGAAGTACCCGAAATAACGCTTTTGCGGGAGTTCCTCTTCAATTCAGTCTGGGTCACAAATTTTTGAAGATGATCACTATCCAGAACTGTAGTGGGAGAGCTGGTATCAACCATTAGCAGAGCAGGTTTCCCATTAATAATCACTCTTGCTAATAAGTTGTAACCCCCTGTCTCAAAATTCAACTGAATTAGTTTTAATGATGTCATTGGTTCGAAATTTTTAGTAAATAAATAAAGCTGGTTCCCGGCCAGTCTTAGAAATTAGGTTTTAATGCGTATCTGTGATAATACTTCTCAATAGTGTCAACTGCTTCCTCAGCAGTGTCAACTATTGTAAATATGTCAATGTCAACCGGACTGATATTCATTTCATAAAGCATCTTATTCTGAATCCATGTAACCAGCCCTTCCCAGTAGTCCCTTGAAACCAGAACTATAGGGAATCTAACAGTTTTGTGCGTCTGCACAAGTGTAATCGCTTCAAAGAGTTCATCCAAGGTGCCAAATCCACCCGGTAATACGATGTATCCCTGAGAATATTTCATAAACATCACCTTTCTGACAAAGAAATAATCGAAAGTTATCAATTTATCGGGATCAATAAACGGATTTGATCCTTGTTCAAAAGGCAGTTCAATGTTCAGTCCAACTGATTTGCCACCTCCAAAATGCGCACCCTTATTAGCTGCTTCCATAATACCCGGGCCACCCCCTGATATTATTCCAAATCCTTTTTTGGTCAACAAGTACGCTATTTCCTCCGCCAGCTTATAGAATTTATTAGAAGAATGAGTACGGGCCGAACCAAATATTGACACACATGGTCCTATACGCCCCAGTTTTTCAAATCCTTCAACGAACTCTGCCATTATTTTAAACACCTCCCATGAGTCGCTGGTCATTATCTCATTCCAGCTTTTGGGCGTGATGGCTTCCCTTATTCGGTCCTCTTCATTCTTTTCCAATGAATGCATTAAGCTATTGTATGTTAAGTTTGATAGTTATTGTGGGGCGTAAATATACAATTTTTACAGAACACAATCAAAACAAATTCAAATCTTCAACAAAGTTAACCCCGGAGCTCTTTCCTGAGAAATTCACTGGTCAGACTTTTGCTATTTTTTGCGACTTGTTCAGGTGAACCTTGTGTTACTATATATCCACCTTTTCTTCCTCCGTCAGGACCAAGGTCAATAATGTGGTCAGCAACCTTGATCACTTCCATGTTGTGCTCTATCACAATTATCGTATTCCCTCTGTCAACAAGCTTTTGCAGGACATCAAGCAGTACTTTTACATCTTCAAAATGCAGGCCTGTTGTGGGCTCATCAAGTATGTATATTGTCTTGCCCGTATCTTTCCGCGAAAGCTCGGTTGCAAGTTTAACCCTTTGTGCTTCACCCCCCGACAGGGTTGTTGATTGCTGTCCAAGCGTGATATAGCCTAATCCAACTTCTTTAAGGGTCCTGATCTTATGTAGTATGTGTGGAATGTTCTCAAAGAATTCAACAGCCTGATTTATAGTGAGGTTCAATACATCGTTAATTGATTTTCCTCTGTACCTCACTTCAAGGGTTTCAAGGTTGTACCTCTTGCCGTTGCAGTCTTCGCAATTAACGTGCACATCAGGCAGGAAATTCATTTCAATAATTTTAACACCCGCACCACGGCATGTTTCACACCGTCCGCCCTTTACATTAAAGGAAAAACGTCCCGGCTGATATCCTCTGATCTTAGCTTCGGGTAGTGAAGCAAACAGTTTGCGGATGTCATCAAATACTCCGGTATATGTGGCAGGATTTGAACGGGGTGTCCTTCCAATAGGTGTCTGATCTATCTCAATTACCTTGTCAACATGCTCCAGCCCCTTGATTTTCTTGTAAGGCAGTGGCTTTTTGTCACTTTTGTAGAAGTGCTGACTAAGAATAGGATACAGTGTCTCGTTAATAAGTGATGATTTTCCGCTTCCTGAAACACCTGTTATGCAGATGAATAGTCCAATCGGAATTTCCAGGGTAACATTTTTCAGATTGTTTCCTGTGGCACCTTCAAGCACCAGTTTCCTGGTATCCGGCTTTCTCCGTTTCACGGGAAGCTCAATTTTTTTCTTCCCGTTGAGATATTCACAGGTGAGTGTCTCACAGTTCAGCATTTCCTGAGGTGACCCCGCCGCAACAATTGTCCCGCCATGCACACCGGCACCCGGTCCCACATCAATTACATAATCCGATGCGAGTATCATGTCTTTGTCGTGTTCCACAACAATCACTGAATTACCGATGTCCCTCAGATTCTGTAGGGCTTTTATCAACTGGTGATTATCACGCTGATGAAGGCCAATACTCGGTTCATCAAGTATGTAAAGAACATTAACAAGTTGCGAACCTATCTGTGTTGCAAGTCTTATACGCTGTGCCTCACCACCCGATAAACTTCCGGCCGACCTGTCAAGTGTCAGGTAATCAAGTCCAACATCCAGCAAGAACCTGATTCTGCTTTTAATTTCCCTCACTATCTCATGAGCGATGGTTGCCCTGCGTTCATCTCCTTTAAAGTGATCTTCTTTAAACCATTCTTCCAGGGTAGCTATTTCAAGATTTGCAAGTTCAGTAATGTTTTTACCATCTATCCTGAAACTGAGCGATTCAGGCTTCAGCCTTGCGCCGTTACATTCCTGGCATGGAATGGTATTGGTAAAGCTTCCGGCCCATTTTCTTAACTCAGAGCTGTTCTCGTTAATCTGGTTATTGATGAAATTGATAATTCCTTCAAAAGCCAGTGAATATGTTGAGGTCAGGCCCAGATATTCATTCTTTACCTTCAACACACTTTCTGTTCCATAAAGAATGGCATTAAGAGCATTCTCGGGTATGTCTTTTATTGGTGTATCGAGGGTAAACCCGAATTTCATTCCCATAGCTTCTATCTGCTTGATAATCCATGTGGCCTTGCTTTCACCAATTGGCACAATTCCCCCTTTCTTGATACTTTTTGTAGGATCGGGGATTATCTTAGCCATATCAACTTCAGTAATGACGCCAAGACCGTTGCATTTCGGACAGGCACCGTATGGTGAGTTGAATGAAAAAGTATTGGGTTCAGGCTCTTCAAGTGCAATCCCAGTTGCCGGATCCATCAGATTCTTGCTCAGGTATGTATAACCCGTAGCCTCAGTGTCAAACACTAGGATCGTTCCTTTGCCTTGTTTCAGGGCAGTCTGAACTGACTGGCGCAGCCGTTGCTTAGACTTCTCATTTACGGTAATCTTGTCAACAACCAGCTCAATATCATGCACTTTATACCTGTCGAGCTGCATCCCAAAAGATATTTCCTTTAGTTCACCGTCAATGCGGACTTTCAGGAAACCCTGTTTCCTGTGATATTCAAATAACTCGCGGTAATGCCCCTTCCTTCCTTTCACCAGAGGAGCCAGCACAAGTATGCTTTTGTCAGCATACTTTTCATTTATCTGATTAAGAATTTGATCTTCTGAATACTTTACAAGTTTTTTACCTGTCACGGGAGAGAATGCTTCCGATGTCCTTGCAAATAATAACCTCAGAAAGTCGTATATCTCGGTAATAGTCCCAACCGTTGAGCGGGGGTTCCGGTTTGTGGATTTCTGTTCAATGGAAATAACCGGACTCAGTCCATTAACTTCATCAACATCAGGGCGTTCCAGATTGCCAATAAAATTACGTGCATAAGCCGAAAAGGTTTCCATGTACCTTCTTTGTCCCTCGGCATATATTGTATCGAAAGCCAGAGACGATTTCCCGCTTCCGCTTAACCCGGTAAAAACAACCAGCTTGTTACGTGGAATTATAACATCAACATTCTTAAGGTTATGAACTCGTGCTCCATAAACCTCAAGATTGCCAACGGCTTCGGATTTCTCAATCAATATGTCAGTTTGTTCCTGTTTCATTTCAATAACGGCACAGCCGGGTAATCTTTATTGCTCTTGCACAATATCAATTGTGCCTTTCCCAATTATCTGGTCGGGATCTTTCATTTCCTTTAGCAGGACATCATACCCCGTGTGCCCCTCTATGGGTAATTTAATCTGATAATTCATACCCGGTTTCACTGTAAGCTTATCCGACCGCAGCCAGGGATTAAACTCTTTAAGTATCCGGTAGTTAACTTTATTTTCGAGAGAGAAGGAAACCAAGTCAGTAATCGTTGTATTCACATCAATAGTCCTCGTTGGAATAGGAGGGTACAGGTCTCTGTTTCTCACATAAAAACCGTATCGGGTCGGGTCTTCATAAATAAGTTTAAGGGCAAGAACCCTGAATACATATCTCGAAGTCTCCTGATTCAGGTACAGACTATAAAAATCATTTACTTTCTGACGTTCGGTTTCCCTTGATATTCTTCCGGCACCTGCATTATACGAAGCGGCCGCCAGTGTCCAGTTCCTGTATTTATTATATGACGACTGAAAGTACTTGCTTGCAGCAGCAGTAGCCTTTTCAAGATGATAGCGTTCATCAACTTCCTCGGTCACCTCAAGCCCGTACTGTTTTCCGGTTGCATCAAGAAACTGCCAGAATCCTGCTGCATTCGAAGGCGAAACCACGTTCATCAGTCCGCTCTCAATCAATGCAACATACTTAAAATCATCGGGAATATTGTTTTGTTTCAGTATCGGTTCAATCACAGGGAAAAAGCGTGCGGCTCTTTTCAACAACAGCACAGTGTTCGAATGCCAGTAGGTATTTACCAGCAGCTCCCTGTCAAGTCCTTCCCGCACATAGTACTCATTAAGCGGTACGTTCTCACCGGCAAACGAAAGGGTAGCAGGCAGTACCAGGGCATGAACCTTGTTGTGTCGGGCAAACGATTCATAATAAAGCTTATCAAGATCCTCATCGGCATCCTTGAAAAAGGAAAACATAAGTATCGTTACAAAAGCCCCAAGTAGTACAAAGAAGGAAGTCTTATAGAATGCCGGTTTCATAGCTGAATAATATTTAACAATAGATTATAACGTTACGAACGCGATTTTCGTTTGAAGTGCTACGTTATAATCCGGTTTCAGAGTGAATTAGCTGAAAATTCTTTAAAAGATCCCGCGCGCTTATCTTTTTCCGATAGTATCGGGTCTTCTATTCCCCAGTCGATATTCAAATCAGGGTCATTCCATTTTATAGATACCTCTGCCGACTTATTATAAAGGCCCGAGCATTTATAGGCAAACACAGTTTTATCCTCCAGTGTGAGGAATCCATGGGCAAATCCGGCAGGTATCCAGTACATTAGTTTATTCTCACCCGATAAAACAATTGAACTCCATTGCCCGTATGTAGGCGAATTTTTTCTCAGGTCAACGGCAACATCAAGGACTGCACCCGAGGTGACTCTTACAAGCTTTCCCTGTGAATGTGGTTCTTTCTGCATATGCATACCACGCAACACACCTTTGGCCGAGCAGCTTTCATTATCCTGAACAAAGTCAGTATCAATGCCGGCTGCCTCAAAAGCCGCTTTATTGTATGCTTCAAAAAAGTACCCTCTTTCGTCGGAGTAAACGTCAGGCTTAATTATTAAAAGTCCTGATAAATTGGTTGTTAAGATTTCCATATTAAAAGTGGGACGGCATTTGGAAGCCGTCCCCCCTGAAAAATATTATATATGAATTACCTCATCGTAGGCTGCTGCAACAGCTTCCATAATAGCCTCCGACATAGTAGGATGAGGATGAACAGCTTTAATGATTTCTTCGCCGGTTGTTTCAAGCTTTCTGGCAACCACAACTTCAGCAATCATTTCGGTAACATTATCGCCAATCAAGTGAGCTCCAAGCCATTCGCCGTATTTGGCGTCGAAGATAACCTTTACAAATCCTTCTTTGTTTCCTGCGGCACTTGCCTTACCCGATGCTGAATAAGGGAATTTTCCCACCTTTATATCATAACCTGCTTCTCTTGCGGCCTTTTCGGTAAGTCCAACACTTGCAATTTCAGGATGAGTGTATGTGCAACCCGGGATGTTCTTATAGTCGAGTGGTTCCACATGCTTTCCTGCAATCTTTTCAACACATAATATACCTTCCTGCGAAGCAACATGTGCAAGTGCAGGCCCGTGTACTATATCGCCAATGGCATATACACCCTCAACATTTGTACGATAGAAGTCGTCAACAACCACTTTACCCTTTTCAGTAACAATGCCTGTTTCTTCAAGACCAAGATTTTCAATGTTGGTTGCAATACCTACAGCCGAAAGAACTATATCAGCCTCTACTATCTCTTCACCTTTTTTGGTTTTTATGGTAACCTTGCATTTGTCGCCTGAAGTATCAACCGATTCAACAGTCGATGAAGTCATGACCTTCATGCCCATCTTTTTGAAACTGCGCTCAAGTTGTTTTGAAACCTCTTCATCTTCAACAGGTACAATTGCAGGCATAAATTCAACAAGAGTCACTTGTGTTCCCATTGTATGATAGAAATAGGCGAACTCTGATCCGATTGCACCGGAACCAACTACAACCATTTTTTCGGGAAGTTGCGGCAGAACCATTGCTTCACGGTAACCTATAACCTTTTTACCATCCTGTTTCAGATTGGGGAGCTCCCTTGAACGGGCACCCGTTGCAAGGATTATATGCTGAGGCTTGTATTCAGTAACATTCCCGTCTTTATCGGTAACTTCAACAACCTTGCCCGGTTTTACTTTTCCAAGTCCTGCAATATGGTCTACTTTATTCTTCTTGAATAAAAACTGAATGCCTTTGCTCATGCCATCGGCAACTCCACGGCTTCTTTTAACCACAGCATCAAAATCGGCCTTTACTTCGCCCGATACTGAAATGCCATATTCGGCAGCATGTTTA
Organism: uncultured Lentimicrobium sp.; assembly: GCA_964547915.1. Lineage (GTDB taxonomy): Bacteria > Bacteroidota > Bacteroidia > Bacteroidales > Lentimicrobiaceae > Lentimicrobium. The sequence continues at coordinate 20,129 of CAZJPP010000016.1, read as the reverse complement.
AAATAGTCGTAAACCTGGGCGCTCTTCAATAAAGCTTTAGTAGGGATACATCCCCAGTTCAGGCAGATACCTCCAAGTTCAGCTTTTTCAACAACTCCAACTTTCATTCCAAGCTGTGAGGCCCTTATGGCTGCTACATAACCGCCGGGACCTGATCCAATCACTATCAAATCATAATTCATAACTGACTAATATTTAAGTGGTGCAAATTTAACTATTTTCCACCGCTCTAACAAGGCACATTTGCTTTTGTTTGTAAGTCACCTTACTACAATTCCAGCTGACGCTCAAACCCTGTCTCCAGTGAGATAAAAGTCTCTGTGAAACTTATTTCAGGAATCGACTGTATCTGCTCCACAATGATCTTTTTCAGATGCTCGTTGCTCTGGGTGAGTATTTTAACCAGCAGCGAATATTTTCCTGATATATGATGACATTCAACTATCTGCGGAATCTTGCTTATCTTGTTAAACACCTCATCGTGAGTGGAGGTGGATGTCAGGTTAACCTGAATCCCGATGAACGCACAGGTCATATAACCCAAGGCCTTGGGATTCAGCTGAAGCGAAGAGCCGCTTATCACTCCGGCTTCCTGCATCTTCTGAATTCTCTGATGAATGGCAGCACCTGATACATTGCATTTGCGCGCAACTTCCAGATACGGCAACCTTGAATCTTTATTCAGAAGCTTTATTATTTTCTTGTCCAAACTATCAATGTGAAAGCGGTTTATCATAATTTTCAGTTTTATCTTACAGATTTATACCTAATACAGAAATCTGCTTACAAATTTCAAAAATATTCAGCAATATAATGCAAGAATATCATAAATGGCTCAAATTAACTGCATAATTGATATTTTTGTTTCATCAAAAAGAACCTTAAAAATTAACGCCATGAAATTCGATCCCGCCAGTCAACTTCAGGACCTTCGCCAGTTTGGTGAGTTTGGTGATGTAAACCCTTCTATAACTGATTCTGCAACATATACATTTATGCAGGCAAAAACCATGACAGATACTTTTCATGGTGAAACCGAAGGCTGTTTCCTTTATTCACGTCACTGGAATCCAAGTAATAAATACCTGGCTGATGCCCTTGCAGCAATGGAAGGAGCCGAAGCAGGATGGGTAACTGCCAGTGGAATGGCTGCCATTACCAACACAATGCTTCACCTGGTTAGCGCAGGCGACCACATCGTTAGCAGCATCACTACTTATGGTGGTACATATGCCTTTTTATCAAATTATCTGAAGAAATTCAATATCGGTGTTACTTTCGTCGATATTACAAACCTCGAATCTGTTAAGGCCGCAATTAAGCCTAACACCAAATTCATTTATACTGAAACAATGACCAATCCATTGCTTCAGATCTCCGATATCCCGGCATTGAGCAAAATAGCAAAAAGCCATAATATTCCACTTGTTGTTGATAACACCTTCACCCCAATGATCGTGAACCCGATACAACAGGGTGCCGACATCGTTGTCTACAGCATGACCAAGTTCATCAATGGTAAGAACGATTGCGTTGCAGGAGCTATTTGCGGAAAAGCCGATTTCATCAATTCTTTAATCGATGTGAACGATGGAACCAGCATGCTGTTAGGTCCTGTTCTCGACCCACTACGTTCCTCATCAATTCTAAAGAACCTTCACACCTTACATATCAGGATGAAACAACATAGTCTTAATGCTATGTTCCTCGCTAAAAAATTCAAGGAAGCCGGATTAAGAACTTCTTATCCCGGTTTACCCGAACATCCCGGCCATACCGTGTTGACCAAAATAATGAATGAAGAATTCGGTTACGGTGGAATGTTTACCATCGATCTCGGTACTGCTGAAAGAGCATCAGCCTTCATGGAAGCCATGGAACTGAACGATGTAGGATATCTTGCTGTTTCACTTGGCTATTTCAAAACCCTGTTCAGCAATTCAGGAAAGAGCACCTCAAGCGAAGTTCCCGAAGAAGTACAGAACAACATGGGAATGAGCGAAGGACTTGTACGCTTCAGCGTAGGTCTCGATAATGATATTTCAAGAACCTGGGACAGAATTGCAGCTTGTCTTGCTAATTTAACTGTTAAAACTAAGTAACTAAACTTTAAGCATTCTGCCAGAAAGATGAAAAGCCCGGATTTCCGGGCTTTTCTTTTCTTTATTTCTCTACTCCGATTATCAGGAAATCATCGTTGTTAAATACTATATTGTCAGGTAATTTACATTTACTCAATTCAATATCAGAGTGCTTGTCAATAACAATAAACCTGCAGTTTTTACTAATCACATCATTGATAAAGGAAGTATCCGACAACTGTTCATTTGTGCAATTCCACCCTTTACGATGTGATAAATAAACCATTTGAGGATTACCGTTACCGTTAAGCAGAATCAAATCTTCTCTTCCAGAAACCGTATTCATAATCTGCTCAAGACTCATTTTATATTCCTCTGAAGATTTAATGAAAAAGTCATGTTGCTGATTTGCTATGCCTTCAACTGCACCCAGGAGTAAAACTGTCAATGCTACCCATTTCCTGTTGATGAGTGAAAGCGCGTATCCTGCAACCAACGCCATCACTGGAACGAAAGGGATTATGTAATAGTTGTGATGATAGAAATAAAAGCCTGATTTAAAAATGTAGATTACAAAAATCGCAAGCAGCGAAAGAAATGCGATTATTAGTCTACGGTCTTTTTTGTAAAACATCAAAAAACAACCTGCAGCAAAAATGCCAAAGGCAATAAAACCCGAAAACGCATCAAAATAGAAGTTATCTAACACTTTGCCAAGATTTTGCATTATTTCAGTGAAACCTGTTTGAATAGGTTTGCCTGCATTATACCACATGCCAAAATCTTCTGATAATTTTAAATTCCATCGGAAGTACCAAAAATAGGTTGCTATCAGTGGGACAAGAGTCGATATGCTCAGAACTATCTTACTCCTACGCTCAAAAGTCTTGTCGAATAAGAAGAGAAATGGAACTACCAGGTATATTCCGGCGGGTATCTTTGACAAAACAGCCAGAGTACAAAAAACTGTATAGAGGAAAATCTGCATTAGCCTCCTCTCATTCAGGTACTTTAATCCAAAATACAGCCCAATAATCATCAAAGAGATGCAATAAGTATCAGGCATCATTTTTCTGGCAAAAGAAAACCAAACAGATGTGCCTAATAGTATTGTTGCAAAAAATGAGGTGCGTTCCCTGAATCTTGCCAGGCACAATAATTTGTAAAAGAAGAGCAGGCCAAAAGAAGATACAATAAGATTTATAAGCCTTCCAAACCAATGGGTATACCCTAAATATTTACTCATCAGGAAGTGCAGATAGTTCAATGATGGAAATTCCATACCGATAATTCCTGATGTCCCATTATGATCATCAACTCTCGGATACAGAATGTTGGGGTCTGTCTCAAGAAAGTTCCTTGAAACCATGAGACCCGTCACCTGTCGCCAATTATGGCTTATTTCAAGTGGCGGATTTGTAATCCCAATTAGCCGGATAAGAAAAAGTATAATAATCCAGAATTCAATTCTTGAATAAAACTTCTTCATATTTTACCTTATATCAAGCTGTGAAAGTACAAAAAGCCATAATTGAATTGGTTAAAAAAACACCGGCACTGATGATTAATCCAGTGCCGGTGTTTTTTCTCATTGAAATAATATTTATTCCTGATAAGCTTCTACCGGAGTGCAGACACACATAAGATTTCTGTCGCCAAAAGCGTCATCAATCTTAGTAACTGCAGGCCAGTACTTATCGGCTTTCAGCGATTTAACAGGGAATGCAGCCTTTTCCCTCGAATATGGTCTGTCCCATTCTTCTGCGGTCAGCATTTCAAGAGTATGAGGAGCTTTCTTAATAACATTGAATTGCTTGTCGGCTTTGCCTTCAACAATTTCATTGATTTCAGCCCTGATGGCAGCCATTGCCTCAACAAACCTGTCGAGTTCTTCAAGTGGTTCACTTTCAGTAGGCTCAACCATAAGAGTGCCGTGTACCGGGAAGGCAACTGTTGGAGCATGGAATCCATAGTCCATAAGACGTTTGGCTATGTCACCAACCTGAACGTCAGCAGTTCTGCTGAATTCATTGCAATCCAGTATCATTTCATGCGCAACCCTGTCATTCTTACCTGTGTATAAAATCTTATAGTACTTTGATAATTTAACTTTAAGATAATTGGCATTGAGGATAGCAATCTTAGTTGCCATTGCAAGTCCTTCACCACCAAGAAGTTTAATATAACCATAAGACAGTGGAAGAACAGAAGCACTACCGAAAGGAGCAGAAGCAACTGCATGAATTGCATTCTCACCACCCGTTTTTACCTGTGTATGTCCGGGTAAGAACTGTTTCAGATGGGCAGCAACGCCAATAGGACCAACGCCGGGACCACCACCACCGTGAGGAATTGCAAAAGTCTTATGGAGATTCAGGTGACAAACGTCAGCACCAATAAAGCCCGGACTTGTCAATCCAACCTGAGCATTCATGTTGGCGCCATCCATATAAACCTGACCACCGTTCTCATGAATAATCTTAAGAGCTTCGCGAATACCCTCTTCAAAAACACCGTGTGTTGAAGGATAGGTAATCATACAGGCCGATAAAGTGTCTTTATATTTTGCAGCCTTTTCTCTCAGGTCATTAAGATCGATATTGCCGTTTTCATCTGATTTTACTACAACTACAGTCATACCTGCCATTGCAGCACTTGCAGGATTTGTGCCGTGTGCTGAAGATGGAATTAAACATACATTGCGGTGACCCTCACCACGACTATGATGATATGATCTGATAACCATCAAACCTGAATACTCACCTGCTGCACCTGAATTCGGCTGGAACGACATACCGGCAAAACCGGTTATTTCGCACAAATCACGTTCAAGCTGTTTAATCATAATTGAATAACCCTCAGCCTGATCAGCAGGTACAAAAGGATGAAGTGCATTAAACTCAGGCCAGCTCAAAACAAACAATTCTGCAGCAGCATTTAACTTCATTGTGCATGATCCCAGCGGAATCATAGCCCTGTTCAATGCCAGATCCTTTTCTTCCAATCGCTTAATAAATCTCATCATTGCAGTTTCCGAATGATGTGAGCTGAAAACCTTATCCTTTAGGGAACCCGATGTCCTTCTCAGGTAGCTTGGAATAAAATGAAGTCCCTGGCAACTATCGGTAATTTCTATATTGGCATTAAATACTTTATGTGATGCTGAGGCAAAAATGTTTACCAGAGTCTTTAAATCTTCAAGATTGGTAGTTTCATCAACACTGATTCCAACAACCTTGTCGGAAATATATCTGAAATTAACCTGACTTTCAAGAGCAAGCTTCTTAAGCTCAGCCATTTTCATTCCATCGGGCAGTTCAACCCTGACAGTATCGAAGAAAGTCTTGTTTAGTTGCTTATATCCGTATTTTTCAACCTCTGAAGATAACAAAGAAGCAAAAGTATTAATTCTGCAGGCAATTTGCTTTAATCCGGCAGCACCGTGATAAACGCCATAAAATCCCGACATAATAGCAAGGAGAGCCTGAGCAGTACAAATATTTGAAGTAGCCTTCTCTCTCTTAATATGTTGCTCACGTGTCTGGAGGGCCATTCTCAAAGCCCTGTTGCCTGAAGCATCCACCGATATTCCAATAATTCTGCCGGGGATAGTTCTCTTAAACTCTTCGCGAACAGCGAAATAGCCTGCATGAGGACCACCATAGCCAAGTGGAAGACCAAACCTCTGGTTTGAACCAAGAACTGCATCGGCACCCCATTCACCCGGAGGAGTTAAAAGTACAAGACTCATCAGGTCGGCAGCAACAGCCACCATAACATTGTTACTGTGAGCCATATTCACGAAATCGCGGTAATCATGAATTTCACCCTTTTCATCAGGATACTGAAGAATAGCACCAAAGAATGACGGGTCAAACACAACCGTATTGTAATCGCCAAAAACAAGCTCAATGCCGAGAGCATTCGACCTGGTTTTAAGCACATCAACAGTCTGGGGGAACAAATTTTCCGACACGAAGAACTTATTTGCACCGGCCTTCACCGCATCCCGGGAACGGGAATTAAAGAACATAATCATAGCTTCGGCGGCAGCAGTACCCTCATCAAGAAGAGAAGCATTGGCCATTGGCATGCCGGTAAGATCGGCAATCATTGTCTGATAAATCAGCAGAGCCTCGAGCCTTCCCTGAGAAATTTCAGCCTGATACGGAGTGTACGAAGTGTACCAGCCCGGACTTTCAAGAACGTTGCGCTGAATCACACCCGGAGTTACTGCTGAATAATAGCCCATTCCAATATAAGACTTGAAAATCTTATTCTTGGAACCAATTTCTTTTAAATGAGCCAGATATTCCCATTCACTCATCCCCTCAGGTAAATTCAAAGGTTTAGGAAGACGAATCTGTGCAGGAATCGTTTCATTAATAAGAGCATCGAGACTTGACGCACCTACTACATCTAGCATTTGTTGTATCTCATTGTCTCTCGGACCGTTATGACGGTTAATGAAGTTATTTGTTAATTTCGACATGATTGAATATATTAAAACCAGTAGGTTGAATTGTTTATTTCGGGGCAAAGATAAATATTCTCTATCAACCCCGAAATTTATTCTCCGTCAAAACTCTGCTTTAAACCCTTTAACTTGTTTGGCTGTTAAATAAGCTGTTAAAGAAGAGAGAAATAAAAACTGTTTGCAAAATCAGCCCAAATTATGTAGGTTTGTAAGATAAATTCAAAGCATCATGGACCATAAATGTTATCTCTACCTGTCGATCACTCCCGAAGCTTTAATCGCTTCCATGCTTCCACCCGAAGAATTTGGTGTATACTACGCTGTTGGATCCAACAAAAGAACTCAGGGCCAGGCATTTTTCTTTGTAATTGACCCCGACTTGCAAAGCGACTATTTCAACATGGAAAGCATAAAAACCCGCTGCGTGCCACACATTGACGGGAAACCCAAGAGCTCAGTCTACCTTTCAACATACCGTGTATTGGAGAACATCTCACTGTCAGCATTCAGAAACCTATATCTCACAACGGCTGACGGAAAAGTACTTGAACTTACTAAATCCGAATTTATACCCGAGTCAAAACCCATTCTGCATTTCTACCAGCAACTATGTCCGGTAACGCCCAGGGTAGTAAGTAAACTAAACCCAATAAAATTCACCGAATGGGTAACCGATGATACCAATCCTATATACTTCCCCAAGCTTGTGTTCGTTGAACTAATCCTCAACCGATTGGCTGAAGATCCGGTAACAGCGCCTGTTGGCAACCTGCCATACACCAACAAGGATCACCTGCGCGATTGCCTCATCGGACTTCATATGGGTTATGAAAAACCAACCAAAACAGTCAACAGATTTTACCAGGGCGACGTTCTTTACCGCACCGTCAAGAATGGTTTCTTTGTAGGATCAAAAGAAGGCTATCTGTTCTACAAATTCCCCGAAACATCCGAACTGCAGAAATTCTACTACCCGTGGTGGAGATCAGCACTGAACTTAGAGTTCGCGGAAAAATAATTTAGCCGTCAGCCGTCAGCCGTCAGCCGTCAGCTTTTCCCATTCAACGCAATTAGCGTTCAGTGTTCCGCGTTCAGCAGTTCAGCGTTTCACCGTTTCAGTGTTTCAGTGTTTCAGTGTTTCAGTGTTCCAGAGTTCCAGAGTTGGAGCTGAATGCAGAGTGCCGAATACTAAATATCAGTGTTTTAGAGTTCCAAAGTTTCAGAGTTCCAGTGTTATAAGGAGGATGAGACTGATTGCTGAATGCCGAATGCTAAAGTGGCGTAGGATGGTCAAAGACCGGCCTAGGGTACTGGAGCGTTAAAAATTAAGGCTTGTTTCCACAAAACATGCTGTCAAAGGGCACTGTTTGAGACGCCATAAGTATGGTTCAACGTTCAGCGTTCAACAGTGACACTTACCAACGAACAAAAAACCAAGAACCAAGAACAACTCTAGTGCGCGGAATAAGAAAGATCGGCCTAGGGTACTGGAGCGTTAAAAATTAAGGCTTGTTTCCACAAATCATGCTGTCAAAGGGCACTGTTTGAGACGCCATAAGCTTAATAGTGCACAGTTGTATAAGCTAATATGAAAGTATAGAAGAGGAGCGGTCGAGTTTGCCCTTTGGTGTAATACAAGCCTGAATTTAGCGGAAGTACCCGTAGCCGTGATTTTTTTGCTACTTTTTTGATCAAGCAAAAAAGTAGAAGAAAGATGTTGAAGAAGATAAATAATTACATTTATACTGAAAAATCAATGCCTACCAAAGCAAATGAAAAAAACAATTCTCTTCAACTTCTCGCTGTTAATCATAATGTTAGCATTACCCCTCGCTTCCATTAGCCAAAATGACCTGATCGTTTCGCGTAAAACCACCGCGGCATTCAGTAAACAAACACGACAAAAAGACGGCAATCCGGGCAGAAATTACTGGCAAAACTCCTCCAATTACACCATCAGGGCTTCAGTGGATGTGAAAAAGAAAATGTTGAGCGGCAGCGAAAAGATCACATATTACAACAACAGCCCCGACACTTTAAAGTCGCTGGTTATCAGGCTTTATCAGGACTTGTTCAAGAAGGGTGCCAACCGCCTTTCTCTCGTTGATGTGAACCCGCTAGATGTTCACAACGGTGTTGAAATAAAATCAGTGATTATCGGTGGCAGAAAATACTCAGAAACCGACCTCAGGCGTCAGGGCACTATAATGATCATCCCACTCAAAGACCGCCTTGCACCTGCAAATAACCTTGAACTGGCCATTGAATGGGATATGAAAATACCCGAGCACACACTTATTCGAATGGGTACCATCGACAGTACTTCACTCTTTATTGCTCAATGGTATCCGCAAATGGCTGTTTATGACGATGTTGCAGGATGGGACACATATTCCTACAATGGCATGGCGGAGTTCTACAATGACTTCTGCAACTTCGATGTGGAGATAACTGTGCCTGAGGGCTTTATAGTGTGGGCAACCGGCGAGCCAATAAATCTTCAGGATAACCTTCAGCCGGCAATCTATCAAAAGTACCTGAAAGCCTCGACAGGCGATGAAATTCTCAAAGTCGTCTCAACAGATGATCTGCGAAAGCATGCAGTCACAACCTCTCTCAACACATGGAAGTACAAAGCGTCCAATGTTACGGATTTTGCCTTCGGACTAAGTGACCACTACGAGTGGGATGTAACGAGCGTGCTGGTTGACAAGACGTTGCAAAAGCGAACCATTGTATCGGCGGCGTATAAACCCAACACTGTACACTTCGACAAAGTGGCGTATATATCACGGGAAACCGTTAAATATTTGTCAGAAGAAATGCCCGGAATCCCTTACCCATTCCCTTATATTACATCGTTCCACGGAGATTTCGGCATGGAATATCCCATGATCACCAACGTTGGGCCCGATGAAGATTATGGTACAACAGTTTATGCGCATTCCCACGAAATAACCCATGCCTACTTCCCTTTCCTTGTCGGGACAAACGAAACGCGCAATGGCTGGATTGACGAGGGATTGGTAGTATACCTTCCTGAAAAGGTGCAGTTGCAGCTTGAGCCGACATATGATGTGGCCAGGAACAACACTGCTGCATTTTCTGCATGGGCAGGAGTGGAGGACGAAGTTCCGCTAATCACACCAACCCACTACCTGAATCCCCGGATTTACTTCTACCTGAATTACGCGAAAACCGAACAGGCGCTGCGAATGCTCGAGATAGAACTCGGACCGGACCTTTTCAAGAAATGCCTGCTAACTTTTATCGAACGCTGGAAATACAAACACCCCACGCCAATTGATTATTTCAACACATTCAGCGATGTTGCGCAACAAGATCTTAACTGGTACTGGCAGGCTTGGTACTACCAGAATGGCGGTTCCCCGGACATGGCAATCACCGGAGTATCACCCGAAGATGGGAAGCTTACCGTCACCATTCAAAACAAGGGTGACATACCACTGCCTGTGGTACTTTCATTTTACAACAACGATAAACTCCTGAAAACCATCACACAACCTGCCAAACAATGGACTCAAACCAGCACCATCAAAGTTGAATTCCAAAATCCCGAAAAGGTAACAATGATAAAACTCGGAAACGATATAATCCCCGATGTTAACAGGGAGGACAACGTTATCCATTCCACGCAATAAGCAGTCAGCCGTCAGCACTCAGCACTCAGTTTTTTTCATTCCACGAAACAGAGTTTTTCTTGTTTTTTAATAGAACTGACGCTGAACACTGAACGCTGAACGTTATTGGCTAAATGCCGAATGCTGATTGCCGAATGCCAAAAAAGTTACAAAAATGATGCTTTTATTTCCATAATGCACTATTTTTGCAGCATAACAGAAACAAAACATGACATTTCTGGAATTCAAAAACCAATTATTCGAATTAGCCTGTTTCAACATCTACCAGGTATACGCCTGGCAACCCGGTTTTGATCGCAATAATCTTACCCGATGGACAAAGAAAGGCTACCTTATACGTCTTCGTCAAGGATATTTTGCCTTTTCTGAATACAAAAACAAACCTGATTATTCCAACTATTTCGCCAATAGAATCTATCGGCCATCATACATCAGCCTTCACACAGCACTGTCATTCTATGGATTAATACCCGAAGCTGTTGTGCAGATTACCAGTGTTACAACCCTTAAAACGGCTTCATTTACCAATGAATTTGGCGAGTACTCGTATAAGAATATCAAAGAAAACCTAATGTTTGGCTATGAGTTAAAGCCAATGTCCGATAGCCGGGTTATACAGTTCGCAACACCCGAAAAGGCCTTGCTTGATTTGCTTTATCTCTATCCATTCTATAACACCCGTCAGGAATTAGAAGAATTACGTTTGGATGAAGATTTTATGCATAATGATTTAAACAAGGATTTACTATCAGATTACTGCACCAAATTTGAAAGCAAAGCACTAGATCAAAGGGTAAAATTGCTATTAAAGACTTACGATTTATGATCCTGATTGAACAGATACGTAATTATTTCCCGGTACAAGTCCGCAGCAATTCAGCATTCGACAAATACATGCTGAAAGAGTATCTGCAACTAATGATTATGGATTATCTCTCTTCCACACCTGATATCCAAAAGATGGTTTTTATTGGTGGGACAAATCTTCGTTTGGTTAAAGGAATAGACAGATTCTCTGAGGATCTGGATTTTGACTGCAAAGACTTGTCGAAAGAAGAATTTTATGAAATTACAAATGGTGTAATACAATTTTTAGAACGTTCCGGATTCAAGGTAGAATCAAAGGATAAAGATAATCCGAGACTTACAGCTTTCAGGCGGAATATCCATTTTCCCGAATTGTTGTTTGATATGCAACTTATCGGACACAAAGAAGAACGCTTCTTATTAAAAATCGAAGCCCAGGATCAGAGAATTAAGTATCCAACTGTTACTGCCAATATAAAAGGTTGTGGATTCTTTTTTCCTTTTACTGTTCCATCTGATGAGGTATTATGCAGCATGAAAATATCAGCCATGCTGGCACGTGCAAAAGGACGTGACTTTTACGACCTTATGTTTCTACTCGCGCAAACGAAACCCAATTATGATTTTCTCTCAAAACGTTGCGGAATAAATAATATTCAGGACTTTAAAAATGCAACTTCAGACCTGTTGAAAAATGTTGATTTGAAGGTAAAGCAAAAAGACTTTGAACATCTGCTAATAAACAGAGCGAATAGCTCTAAAATACTAAAATTCAGAGAATTTCTTGAATCGATGTAGAAACTGTTCTTTGTTTTTGTTTTTTTGTTCTTTGTTACCCGGGATACTCTAATTAAACTCTTTTTTCTTAATCAATTTTCTTCTACTTTTTTGCTTGATCAAAAAAGTAGCAAAAAAATCACGGCTTGGGCACTTCCGCTAAATTCAGGCTTGTATTACACCAAAGGGCAAACTCGACCAGTCCTCTTCTATGCTTCCTTATTTACATCTAAAACTGAGCACTATTAAACATTTGGCGTCTCAAACAGTGCCCTTTGACAGCGTGAGTTGTGGAAACAAGCCTAAATTTTTAACGCTCCAGTACCCTAGGCCGGTCCTGACCATTCCATCTTATTTGGCACTCAGCCATCAGCACTTAGCACTCAGTTTTTCCCATTCCGCGTAATAAAACAGATAATAATTTTCAGCGTTCTTAACAAAGAACAAAGAACCAAAAACCAAGAACAAATCTAGTGCGTGGGATGGGAAAACCCGTAGCCGTGATCTTTTGGTACTTTTCCATCAAGGGAAAAGTACAAAGAAAAAGTACAAAGAAGAAGGATAAAAAAGTATAAAGAAGTCTTAAGAAGAAGCTTACTTTTTCTTAATCCTCATTCCATAAAACGACCTATACACAAAGAAAAGCCCTGATAACAAGAACGCTAACCCAATATAACTGGTATAATTAATACCACCGGTAGCCTCTGCAAATAAGCTCATCTTAACAGCAATCTCCACAGCCAGCAAACCAAACAAAGTAGAGAACTTAATAATCGGGTTCAAGGCAACTGATGAAGTATCTTTGTAAGGATCACCAACCGTGTCACCAACCACTGTTGCATCATGCAACGGCGTATTCTTTTCCTTGAGATCTACTTCAACAACTTTCTTTGCATTGTCCCACGCACCACCGGCATTCGCCATATACATCGCCTGGAACAGCCCGAATACAGCAATCGAAATCAGGTACGATACGAAGAAGTTAGGATCGAAGAATGCAAAAGCCAGTGTTAACGAGAAAATAACACCGAAAATATTCCACATCCCCGACTGGGCATATTGGGTACATATTTTAACTACAGCTTTCGAATCATTGATATCAGCCTCATTTTTATCGAGCTTGATGTTTCTTTTTATGAACTCAACAGCTCTGTAAGCTCCCGTGGTCACCGCCTGGATGGAGGCACCCGAGAACCAGTAAATCACAGCTCCACCGGTTATAAATCCCAGAATTACTGGCGCATCAGTAAGACTCAGTTTCAGCAGTCCCAGATGATCCAGCATCAATATAATGGCAAAAATCATTGTGGTTGCCCCGATTACCGCAGTGCCGATCAATACAGGCTTTGCGGTTGCCTTAAAGGTGTTGCCTGCAGAATCGTTGGCTTCAAGGAAATGCTTACCCTGTGTGAAGTCCGGACGGAATCCGAAATCCTTTTCAATTTCAGCTTCAACACCCGGTATCCTTTCAATTTGCGACAGTTCAAATACCGACTGAGCATTATCAGTCACCGGACCGTAACTATCCACCGCGATGGTAACAGGTCCCATTCCCAAAAATCCGAATGCAACCAATCCAAACGAGAATATAGCAGGATACGACATTATGTTCTCAAGACCCATTGTTGAAACCCAGAACGCTACAGTCATGAGGCCTACGATCGTCATTCCTTTCCAGAAAGCACTGAAATTTCCTGCAACCAAACCCGACAAGATAGTGAGCGACGGCCCACCTTCTCTTGATGCGGTTACTATTTCATTTACATGACGTGATTTTGAGCTTGTGAAACCTTTGGTAATCTCCGGAATGATTGCTGCTGCTAGAGTTCCGAGACTTATGATGCTGGCCAGTTTCCACCAGAGTCCACCCGGTAAATCACCTATTAGAATATTGCTAACGATGTAAGTTACTATTACTGAAATAATTGATGTAATCCACACCAGTGAAGTCAAAGGTGCTTCGAAATCAAATTCCCGCTTATTTGCGAACCTCGCTTTCGAAATTCCAAGATTGATCCAGTATGCGAATATTGAAGTGAAAACCATGAGAATTCTCATCACAAAAATCCATACGATAAGAGTGGGCTGTAAATCAAGACCCATAGCCAGAACGATAAATGATATCAGGGCAACTCCCGTAACACCATAAGTTTCAAAGCCATCAGCTGTCGGACCGACACTGTCACCTGCATTATCACCCACACAGTCGGCAATAACACCGGGGTTACGCGGATCATCTTCGTCAATAGCAAAAACAATTTTCATCAGGTCAGCACCTATATCGGCAATCTTGGTAAAAATACCCCCGGCAATACGGAGGGCCGAAGCACCAAGAGATTCACCAATGGCAAATCCCACGAAACAAGCACCGGCACTATCGCCCGGAACGAAAAGCAGAATGAATATCATCATGATGAGCTCCACTGTAATAAGCAGAACTCCAACGCTCATCCCCGCCTGAAGGGGAATTGAAACTACATTCCAGGGTTTTGATTTTAGTGATGCAAACGACGTGCGGCTGTTGGCCAATGTGTTGATTCTGATGCCAAACCATGCAACTCCGTAGGAGCCCAGGATACCCAGCACCGACCACAGCAGGACAAGCAGAACTTTTGAAAGCTCCATATCAGCCAACTGATAAAAATAATAGAAAATGGCAGAGCCAATTATGAGAAACAGAATTGCCAGGAACCGCCCCTGTTGAAAAAGATAAATTTTACACGTCTCATAAATAGTGTGCGAAATTGATAGCATAGATCTGTGAGCGGGTAGTTTCCTGATTTTCAGGAACTGCCATAGACCAAACAACATTCCGAGTACTATTATGAAAATGCCCCAGGCCAGCAAAGAGTGGCCATCCATGCCAAGATTATTAAAGTAACTGTCCCTTAAATCAGGAATAGGCAAATCGGCTTCACTCGCTGAAAGAATAGTAGGAACCACTAACAGGGAAAAAAGGGAAATTATTTTTCTCATAAATTGCTATTTTAATGAAGACTATATGTAGATAGTTTAAATCACACAAATTTAGCGAAGAATACTTAAAACCAAGCAGTAAAGCATCAAATAATATCAACATAACGGCTTATTTGAAACGGTTTAAGGTGCTAATAGTTTATTAAAACTGCTGATTTTTAGCTTTTTCGCAATCGTTTGCGGAAACAAAAAATTTTTCATTTTTTTTCTGCCCGATGATATAAAAATGAAAAATAGCGGGCAAGTGAACTTTTACCACACATTTTTTCTTAATTTTAACACATATTTCAAATACTAAAAGCCGGGGAAATGGAGAAAATTCCATTAAAACTTCTAGGAATGATTAACAGTCAGTCTCAAAGTGGGGCATACACTCTTATTTTGGGCGAAATGGAGGGCAAACGCCGTTTACCTATACTAATCAACACTTTCGAAGCACAAGCAATCTTATTTCATATAGAACAGATAAAAATACCGCGTCCACTAACCCACGACCTTTTTAAGAACTTTGCCGACACATTCGGAATTGAATTTCAGGAAGTAATCATAAGCAAATTTGCACAGGGCATTTTTTATGCCACATTAGTTTGTTCCGATGGCGTATCAGTTAAAGAAATAGACTCACGCACATCCGATGCAATCGCCCTTGCGGTGAGATTCAACTGTCCCATATACACATACGAAGCAGTGCTAACCGGCGCAGGAGTATCGGTTGAAGAAGAGCCCGACATCGATGAACTCGCCACAGGCGGCCTGGAAGTGAATGAAGAATACGACTACAACAAGTTCTCAACCAGTGAACTGGAGCAGATGATGAAAGAAGCTATTGAGCATGAGGAGTATGAGAAGGCTTCGCAACTCAGGGATGTTATTAGGAAAAGGAAATCGACTTAGGTCCTTGTTTATTAAGCACTCAGCAATCAGCACTCGGCACTCAGTTTTTTCCATCCAACGCAATCAGCAATCAGCAATCAGTTTTCCCTATTCCACGCAACAGAGACAGTTCATTAGCAATTTGCAAGGCTCTTAACCAAGAACCAAAAACTAAGAACCAAGAACAATGTTAAAAACCAAGAACAAAAAAAGAGCCCCGGATGGGACTCTTTTTAGCAATGCGAAAATTTCAAGTTCACCAAAAACATTTAGTCATCGCAATTAGTCTTTATTAGTTGTTTAGCAAGTCCGAGTTGGTCAAGCAAGTATTCTTTCGCAATTGATTCTGTGTCAAAAGGTATGTCATCGACATAGGCCTCTTCTTCTACTACTATTGGTTGGTGGGAGTAATTGTATATAGCTACAACTTCGTCAGTTTCAAATGGTATGTCATTAATGTAAGCTTCCTCTTCGGGTTTAGCGAGATTGATATAGAACGATCTCATAGCTACTTCTGCTGTATTGAAAGGTATGTCATTTATATAACTCTCTTCTTCAACAATTGGAAGAGCATCCAGATTCATTGATACGGCCAGTGTGTCCTTTTCGTTTGTAGTCCCCGCGATATTTCTCTCTACTACCAGCAATGCTGTGAAGAGCAGAAATAAAATTGTGAATGTTCGTCTAGTTTTCATTTTGTGCTTTAATTTAACCGTGTTCGTATAAGGTTTAACCAAAAGCGTGCCAAAAATCTGAAAGGCTTGGTAATTAAGGGATGCGGAGAGTTTTGGTTATTCCTATACCACCTAAAGTGTTCGTTTTCGAACCCTCGTTTTGCATTACCGTACGGGAAATGTACGCTTTCAAATGTTTATAGTTTTGGTTTTTAATCGTTTTTACTCATATATGCAATCAGCCGTCAGCAGTCAGCAATCAGTGTTTACGTTCCGCGTTCAGCAGTTTAGCAGCCTAAAGCATTTTGCAAGACTCTTAACACCGAACAAAAAACAAAAAACCAAGAACAACTCTAGTTCGTGGGATGAAACTGAGTGCAGAGTGCTGACTGCTGAATGCTAAAGGAGCGTGGAATGGGTTTTATATTATTTTTGTACACCCCAGCTACACAGTCAAATGCTAAAACTACTAATTACAATTTCTTGTGTCCTACTTTGTCATTCAGGTTTCGCATCCATTTCCACAGATTACACAGATAAGAATAGCCAATCTACCGCGGATTCACTATTGGCTGAATTAAAGAGGACCAAAGGAATTCAGCACATTAGTACTTTGAATTCTCTGGCTGATTTCTACATGTATTCCGATGGCCGCAAAGCTCTCTTTTACGCCGGGCAGGCTTATGATGAGGCAACCGGCATTTCAAATGCAAAGTTTCAGGCCACAGGTCTTGTTCTGCAAGGTGTTGCCTATGGTAATCTGGGGTTGTACGATTCTTCAATTAATGCCAGCCGCAAAGCTTTACAGCTGATTAATGATATGAGCACTTCTGAACAGGGCAGGTTATACAGCAGTTTAGGTATTTCCTTCGAAGGCGCAAGTATCAATGATTCAGCTTTACATTACTATTATGAAGCGTTCAGAATCTATAACAATGCTGGAGATGACCAGGGAATTGTCAACACTTACCTTAATCTTGGCTGCTTGTTTATGCGGGTTAAGAAATTTAAAGATGCTGAAGCAAATCTTCTCAAAGCCTTGAATGAATCATTAAACCGCAAGGCAACCAAATCGTTAGGCTCAATTTATAATAATCTGGGTGTTGTTGAAGATGTTAATAATGACAAGCAAAAGGCACTTGTTTACTACTCAAAAGCACTTGATTTCCAAAGACAACAAGGCAATGTGCTGGGAATGTCAAACATCTATCACAATATTGCCATCATTCATTTCGATCTCAAAGAGTACAACAAAGCCATTGCCAACATGGAGGAATCCTTAGCCCTTAAGAAAAAAATAGGCAGTATGGAAGGAATCGCTTCAAGCTATAGTAATCTGGCAGCAGTATATCTGGAAATGAATAAGGTGGAAATTGCTGAAGATTATGTTAAAAAGGCTCTTAAAATAGCTTCTGATGGAAAATACCTGGTTATTGAAACTCAGTGCCATAAACAGCTTGCGCAGATTCTTGATAAGCAGCAACGATATCGTGAATCATCTCAGGAGTGGGCCGTTGCATTGCAATTCAATGATAGTTTGTACGATCAATCAGTCAGTCGACAATTATCAGATTTACAGGCACATTATGAATTAAAGCAGAAAGATCAGGAGAACCTTATATTACGCCAACGGGAGCAACAGCATAAAACAAATAACCGGTTTCTCATTTTCGTCATAATTGTTATTGCTGTAATAGTGGTTCTACTACTGAAACTTCTGAGAATGAAGATTCTTTCAATGCAGAAATCCAGAGAACTGTACAAGCTGGAGCTCAATGCACGAAATACTCAGATTCAGCTAAAAAACAAAGAACTTACAACACTATCAGCCAATTTTATCAGCCAAAATGAAATTCTCAATCAAATTAAAAGTGAACTCGTTAAAGTCCGTAAACACGACGGCGATAGTACTTCAAACAATATAAATGAGCTGATTGCAATGGTGACCAGCAATCTTGATACTGATTTAAACTGGAAAAAATTCCGGATGTCGTTCGAAGAATCATACCAGGGATTTTTCGAAAAGCTAATCAATATGCTTCCGGATATTACCATTTACGAGCAAAAACTTTGCGCATTTTTATTCGTGGGCCTCTCTTCAGGTGAAATTGCGCAGGTAATGGGCATTTCGCTGGCAGCAGTCAACAAAGGTCGTCAGCGTATCAGAAAACGTCTCCAAATCCAGCCAAACGGTGATATCGCTTCATTCCTGAAGAATATTTAACCATGTCCTATTATTTGTCCTACCTACTAATTTGACATTGACCTGTTAAGTGATTTTACTTTGCGAAAAAATCTTAACCAAATGAAAAAAAATCTACTACTTATTTTGGCTCTCATAACTGCAATGAGCTCCATGTGCTACTCGCAAAAGACTTCCAACGATGCTGAACCGTGCAACGCGGTAGTAATTAATGACACTGAAGAACAAAACGGTGTATTCATATCAGGTACCTCAGGTCAGAAAGCTGCGGTTGATATTCCCATTGCTTCTGATGTACAGATGACCCTTACGGGGATAAAAGTAACGCTCTCAAGTGTCGACGTCCCCTCATATGTTCATTTACGCTTTTATAATGACACCTTAAGCACGCCCGAAGATCCGCAGGAGCCTCCTCAGGAAGTGCCCGGAGATATTATGTTTGATGTTACCGACTGCACAATCGACACCTTTGAAATCGTGGGATATGAACCTATGCATAGCTTTACAGTCAGAAATATTACACTTTCACTTCAACAACCAATTGTGCTAAACGGCAATCTGGTGCAGGGACGTTTCTGGATGGGTGCTTTATCAGATGCAAATGCCTGGGCATCAACAGCTCATTTTGATACAGGAGCCGATGTAATCGGTGAAGCTGTTGCAATGGGTTCAGATAATTTCGATTGGTTTACCCTGATGAACATAGAAGGACTATATGAACTGACAGCTGATTGTGAAACAACAGTCTCAGCTATTAATGTCGAACCGCAACAACAAGTTTCCATATATCCCAATCCTGCGTCCGACATGCTGATTATTATGGGACAATCAGGGCAACACATCAGTAAAATAGAACTTTATACCATTGCCGGTATAAAAGTAAAGGAATGCGAAAATCAAGAAGGAGCTATTGATATTTCTGATCTCTCAAATGGTTTATACCTGGTAAGGGTTGTTACTTTTGATAATAATGTAACTTATAAGAAGATTGTCAAGAATCAGTAAACGCTGAAATTGTTCTTGGTTTTATGAATTGTTCTTAGTTTTTTGTTCTTGGTTCTTTGTTTCCATTCCACGTGCTAGAAAAGATTTTAATCAGTTTTCAATACTCTTAACAACTAACCATGAATAAAGAACTAAGAACATTTTTTTTCATTTTTCTTTGTACTTTTCCCTTGATGGAAAAGTACAAAAAGATCACGGCTTGGGTACTTCCGCTAAATTCAGGCTTGTATTACACCAAAGGGCAAACTCGACCTCTGCTCTATTCAGCATTCGTCAATCAGCATTCAGCACCAACTCTGGAACACTGGAACTCTGAAACACTGAAACTGTGAAACGCTGAACTGCTGAACTACTGAACGCTGAACCATACATTTGGCGTCTCAGACAGTGCCCTTTGACAGCATGAGTTCTGGAAACAAGCCTTAATTTTTAACGCTCCAGTACCCTAGGCCGATCCTCTAACATTCCTTCCTTCTTAAGCACTCAGCATTTGGCACTCTGCATTCAGCACCAACTCTGGAACACTGAAACGATGAACTGCTGAACTTGTCAATGCCTGAAATACGTTGACCAAAAAAACGGTTAATTATGGCA
>CAZJPP010000015.1:0-68680 GCA_964547915.1 uncultured Lentimicrobium sp. | reverse complement strand
TTATCAGAAATTTAAACGGGGTCAAAACTAATATACTTACTTCAGCTACACCCGCTGTAGAGATTCCTGATTTTATCAAGCTTGAGAATCCGATTATAGTTGATTATACTGACAGCACTAATGCAAAAAATCAATTAGAAAAGAAATGGTTAAGGATTGCAGGGACTGATAAATTAGCTTTGCTTTATATTCTTATTTGTCATCTGGGAAATGAATCAAGTGTAGTATTTTGCAATCATCGTGAAGTAGTAGAGCGGATTAGTTCACTTCTCAATGACAAAGACATCTCACATGGGATATTTCACGGAGGAATGGAACAAGATAAACGTGAACTTTCTTTAATAAAGTTCCGTAACGGTAGTCATCACATTCTACTTACTACTGATTTGGCTTCAAGGGGACTTGATATACCTGAAATTAGAAATGTCATTCACTATCAACTTCCTGTTTCCGTAACAGCATGGACTCATAGAAATGGTCGCACGGCAAGAATGGATAAGCATGGTAGAGTTTGGTTGCTTTTAACAGAAAATGACTATATACCAGAGTTCATTGAGGAAAGGATAGATGAAGGAGTTATTAATACTAACTGTGATCCTCCGGTACCGGAACAATGGGAAACAATATATTTTAGTCTTGGCAAAAAAGATAAAATCAGTAAGACCGATATTGTAGGTTTCCTTATGCAACAAGGTAAGATGAAAAAGAATGAGATTGGCAGAATTGAGGTTCTCGATTATGCCTCCTTTGTAGCAATTAAAAGGGATAAAGCACTAATAATGGTCAGGGAAGTCAGAGGCATACCCCTTAAACGCAAAGTTGTAAAAGTGCAGATTGCTAAAATCTAAAATGAGACTAAAGAATCTGTATTTTGACCTTGTCTGTTATCTATTTCCAAAGCAGTATTAAGCACTTGGACAAATGAGTTAACATTTATCGGGTGTGTTGCATAATACAAATCTTTACCAAATGAAATTGAATTATGAGTCTCCTCATGACGCAAATATTTGGGATCAAGGCCGTATTGTCCAAGCCTTATCCTATCGAGTGCATCCGCATCCTTAAGAATAGCAAGTGTTGGAAAAAGATCATCACTTTTGGGTAATTCACCTGGCAAGGAATGGTGTGTTACTATTTGTTTTATGACTTTAATATCATCCTCAGTGGCTCCATACTTATTAAACAGAAGTGCGTAGTAAGGTAATTTGTATTTTACTGAATTGGCTCCATGCATAGTATCATATCCATCATGAGTTCTTGCCATATCATGGATGTAAGCTCCAAAGAAAGCCACTTTTGCCTCTTTGATTTTACTTGTTAGAATACCAAGACGCAAGCAGTGGAGCATTACACGGTAAGTGTGCTTTATTCCATGCAGATGGCTTTGTTGATCAAATTGGCTTGATTGCAAAGAGAAATCTGAAAAATCAATATTGTATACTTGATAATCGGTCATAATTCAATTACAACATTCCAAAATCACCCATCTGAATAATTAGAAAATTAAACACTTCTCAAAATATCAATTATTATAGGTCTTAACCCGGCAAAGAAGAATTCCACGGCTATTACCATCATAATTAGTCCCATCAGCTTCATCATAATTTTATTACCTGTAGGGCCTATAATTTTTAGGAGTTTCCCCGCACTCAAAAGGACTATCAGAGTAATGCTCAGAGTTAAAATTATAGTAAAAATAAGAATTGCTTTTTGTTCTAGTGTTTGGCTGTCTTCCATCAAAACAATAGAGTTGGTTATTGCACCAGGCCCGGCAATAATAGGAATTCCTAGTGGTGTAATAGAAATGTCATCAACGTATTTTTTTACCATTTCATCGTCCATTCTGATTTTGCTGATTTTTGCCTGCAGCAAATCATATCCCATGATAAAAAAAATTATACCACCAACAATGCGAAAACCGTTTGCCGAAATGCCAAAGAACCTAAATAAGAGCTGTCCTGTAAATGCAAATAACATCAACACGATAAAAGCGGTTGAAACAGCTTTAAATGCTGTTCGTCTCCTTTGATCTTCTGATATGTCTGATGTCATCGTCATAAACACGGGCATTACACCCAGAGGATTTATGATAGCGAAAAATGATGTAAAGTACAGTATCGCAATTGTTATAAGTTCATGTATCATTTCAGCAAACAGACTTTTTGGTTTTTATTGTATTTTGCTATTAACTATTGCCAGAATTTCATTCTCCAATTTAATAGCATTATTCTGGATTTCATTACCTCTTATAATTATATTGTCAACAAAAGCTTTGTCCTTCAATCCTGATGCATTAATTTTTACATTCAGGAAAGCTCCCATGACAGCTGAACGTGCGGCAAGAGCACCAACTCCAGCATCAGAAACAGAGTTAGGGTTGCCGGTTTCTGCCATTGCTTTTATTATTTCAAATGAAGCAAACGACATCTCCATAACTTTGAAAGGAATTTCAATAGCATACTTTGTTGCATCCTGAATGGCCTGTGTTCTGTCAGCTTTTTCCCGGTCTGTGCCTTTTGGCATTCCGAAAGCATCCATTATTTTGTTAAAAGCATTTGTGTCTTCATCAACCAATCGTATCAATTCATCCTTCAACAATTGTCCTTTTTCAGCCCAAATTGAAAACTCCTCCCAACGATTGTCCCAACCTGGTTTATGTGATGATAGATTTGCAACCATAGTGGCAAGAGAAATTCCTAATGCACCCATATAAGCAGAAATTGATCCACCTCCGGGAGCAGGCGATTCGGAGGCTGTTTCATCAGCGAAAGCGCTGCATGACATATCCATTAACTTATTATTCCGATTATCCCTGTTAAGAACGTATTCTATAATCTTTTCAGAAGGACTAAATGGTTTTAGGTCATCCAAACCAAGAGATTTAACAGCAATTTTAATCAGTTCAGACTCAGAAACACCAACAGACCTGTTTTGTTTTCTGAGGAAATACTTTCCTGCATCAGTAAACACTTTTAAAGGGGCAAGTCCTACCAGTTCTGATCCTGTTACACGCATTCCTCTTTCCTGAGCCTTTTTAACGGCTTCTTCAAAGGCAACGTGGACAGGTGTTATGTTTATATTTGTTAAGTTAATTGATACTTGTGCAATCCCGTATTCTTCAATAAACCAGCCTATTGCTTTACATGCTTTAAGTGAACCGGGAATATTTACCTGATTCCCGTTTTCATCTTTCACAACCTTGCCAACAACAGGGTCGCCTTCACGCATGGGGCGGCCTTTTTCTCGTATATCAAATGCTACTGCATTAGCTCTTCTGGTGGAAGTTGTATTTAAATTTATATTGTATGCTACAAGGAAATCACGAGCTCCGATTGCAATAGCACCAGTTCGGGGAAGAAAAGTAGCCTGACCAAAGTCGGGCTTCCATTCCGGGTCATGTAATTTGTTAGGTAATCCTTCATATTCCCCTGCACGACAATTGGCAAGATTTCTTCTTTTTTCGTGGAAAGCTGCATTTTCGTAACAGTATACAGGAATTCCAAGCTCATTTCCTACTCTCTCGGCAAGCTGTCTTGCAAATACTACCGTTTCTTCCATTGAGATGTTTGATACAGGAACCAGTGGGCAAACATCGGTAGCTCCAAATCTTGGATGCTCACCCTTGTGTTTACTCATGTCAATGACTTCCATTGCCTTTTTTATTCCTCTGTAAGCTGCTTCAACAACGGCTTCTGGTTCTCCGGCAATTGTAACGACAGTGCGGTTAGTTGCAGCACCTGGATCTACATCTAAAAGATTTACTCCATCAACAGTTTGCATTTGGTCGGTAATTTGTTTAATAACCGACATATCGCGGCCTTCGCTGAAATTGGGAACGCATTCAATAATTCTCATCATAGTTGGTTTTATATTTCAAAGATATATTTTAAGCCCAGGTTGAGTTTATGTCCTCTACCTTGCAGATTTTACCGTTAAGTATAATAGTATTTATCTTATTATTGCCGTATGAGTAGGGCATATATTCAATCGATGGAATAGGGTTTGTGATAAAGAGGTTGGCAATCTTACCTCTCGTTATGGTGCCAAGAATTTTCTCAACACCCATAGCATAGGCTCCATTAATTGTACACGCATTTATTGACTCGTATGGGAGCAAGCGAAACATGATGCATCCCATTGATAGAATTAGCTGCATATTGCCTGATGGTGATGAACCGGGATTGAAATCACTTGCCAATGCAATAGGCAGTCCCGCTGAAATCATCTTTCTTGCAGGGGCATGAACCATATTTAGAAAAAATGCAGCACCGGGTAGGAGAGTTGGCATAGTTCTGCTTCCTTTCAATGCTTCTATTTCTTCATTTCCTGTGTATTCAAGGTGATCAACAGAAAGCGCATTGTATTTAACACCAATTTGAATACCTCCCGAATAGTCGAGTTCATTTGCATGGATTTTTGGAATTAGTCCATATGATATTCCTGCCTGCAGCATAGCAGCGGTTTCGTCAACAGTAAAAAATCCCTTATCGCAAAAAACATCAATGTAATCAGCAAGTTTCTCTTCGGCTACTTTCGGTATCATCTCTTTTATAATGAGATCAACGTATTTTGATTGATTTCCTCTGTATTCAATTGGAACTGCATGAGCACCAAGAAAAGTTGATTTTATTGTAACCGGACTGTACTGTCTGAGTTTCTTAATAACCCGGAGCATTTTTAACTCATCTTCAGTATTAAGCCCATATCCACTTTTGATCTCCATAGCACCTGTACCGAAACTTATAGCTTCTCTAATTCTTCCCATTGCACCATCAAAAAGTTCATCCTCTGAAGTGTTGTGCAAACGTGTTGATGAGTTTAGTATGCCACCACCTCTGCGAGCTATCTCTTCATAAGATAATCCCATTATCTTGTCCATGTATTCGATTTCTCGGCTGCCTGCATAAACAATATGTGTATGCGAATCGCAAAAGGATGGGAAGACATATTTATCTGAGCAATTGATTATTTCACTTGATTTTGAGTAGTTTTCAGGAATAAGTGAAGTGCCGTAATCTACAATCTTTCCATTCTCAATAAAAAGCCATGCATTACTCAATACTGATAAATCTGACATTTCATGACCTCTTTTAAAAGATGTTTCTTTTTCATCTATACCAACAAGGGCCTTTATATTATTCAGTATCAGTCTATTATACATAGTCGCTTGATTTTTTAAAGTTTGACAAAGTTAATAAAGGCTTTTGATGTACCGACAAAAGCAGTTTTTCTTTGTTATGATAGAAAATTAGCTAAAACATGAAGAATAACTACTTACCAACAATTTGTTTTTTCTTTCTCCTGATGATTACAATCGCTCATAACGGAACTTCACAGACGCATGATAGTGATTTTCAAGATGGGAAAATTTATTTGAAGTACAAGGATTCACATCCTGTTAATTTTTCTGTATTGCCAAATAAAGATGTGAACTTTAATGCAATACCGCAAATACAAAGTGTTTCTGATGCATATTCAATAAGAAAAGTAAGTCGTCCTTACGATTTCAACAATGATTCGAAATTGTTAAGGACACTTTTAATTGAGTTTGATAGATTTGAACTGGTTGAAAACCTTATTGCTGAATTGAAAGAGGATTCTACAGTTGAGTATGTTGAAAAAGTTCCCCTCGATAAAGTTGATTTTACTCCTAACGATTCGTTATATCTGTTATACAATGGCCCAAGAAACTGGAATTGGCATCTGGAACTTATTAAAGCGGATCAAGCCTGGGATATAACTACCGGAAATTCTGATATTGTTGTAGCAATTGTTGATAATGCTGTATGGGTTGATCATCCCGATCTTTCCAGTAAAGTTGTCTTACAACGTGATGTGTACTATAATGATAATGATGCTAATCCGCCCTCGACCGGTGATGCAGGTGAATGGTCACATGGAACACATGTAGCAGGACTTGTAGGAGCGGCGACAAACAACATGATAGGAGTTGCTTCTATCGGTTATAATGTTAGTCTTATGGCCATAAGAGCCTCAAATAATTCTTCTCCCAGTACATTAAATGCTGCTTATCCCGGAATCCAATGGGCCGCTCAGAATGGAGCTGATATTATTAATATGTCATGGGGCTCAAACCAGTTTTCTCAAACCAACCTTAATATAATTAACAGTATTGCTTCTCAAGGTATAGTTATGGTTGCTGCAGCAGGAAACGATAATGTTTCAACACTTCACTACCCTTCTGCTTATCCTAACGTAATATCAGTTGCCTCAATTGATTGGAATGATGTTAAAAGCAATTTCTCAAATTACTCGAACACAGTTGATGTATCAAGCCCTGGTGGCTTTGCTTCACCTGGTCCTGCAGGATTATTGAGTACTACATATAGTTCTGGTGACCTTGGGTATTATGATTCATTTTATGGCACGTCAATGGCCAGTCCTGTAGTAGCCGGATTAGCGGCGCTGATTCTTTCAATCAATCCTGACTTAACCCCTACTCAAGTAGAGGAAATCTTAAAAACAACCAGCGATGATATATCAGCACAGAATCCTGATTACATTGGATTGCTTGGAGTGGGAAGAATAAATGCCTTAGGGGCTGTATCATCAACTCCCTTTACACCAACAGCGCAATTTGCAACTCCGGTTCGTGAAATATTGCCAGGCTCATCAATTGATTATTATGATTTATCAACAGGAATACCTTCAGAGTGGGAATGGAACTTTGAAGGTGCTATACCCCAAGTAGTTATGGATACAAACCCATCACAGATTTTGTATCCCGAAGAAGGAATTTTTGATGTAACTCTCACTGTTAACAATGAGTGGGGTAGTAGCACAGTTACAATTAATGATTATATTCATGTTACATCTTCACCTGCACCTTATATCTTTATTCAGGTTTCTGACAGTTTGCCATGCATTGCCGAAACAATTATGCTAATTGATAGCTCGCTGTATAATCCTGATACATGGAGCTGGAGTATAGAACCGGCAACATTTGAATTTGTCAATGGAACAAATGCAAATTCTCAAAATCCTGAGATTTCTTTCTTAAGGCAAGGTTGGTATGATGTAATAGCTTCTATTAGTAACCAGAATGGGATTACTACTCAGAGATTTGATAAAGCAGTTCACGTGCAGGGAGTCACACCTCCTTATATTCTCGATATGGAGAATGGGACTTCAGAGTATTTTAAACTTTGGGATACAATAAAATCTCAGTCGGGTGTCGACCTGAGATCAGCAAATAATAGCATGTATGGTATTCATTTTCATGGAGATCCCATACCGACAGGATGGAAGGGTGGTCCTGAAACAGGAACTCCTGAACAAGCATGGATTGAGAACCGACAATTTGTGAGCGAAGCTCACATTTGCGGAGTTGATGCCCGACTTTTCACCAATATTAAACTAGCTTTTGACCTTAAGCAAACTTACAGTCTTGGAAGTCGCTTTTCATGGTTTAGGGTTTTAGTTAACGGACAACCGATCGCTGATTATGATGGGACAGTTGATTTCAATCCTGTTACAGCTTCCGAAGATCCGTGGCAGCGTATTGAGTATGACCTAACACCTTTTGCCGGAGATATTTTTGATATCACATTACAGGCCTGTAACAGGTTTTCGGACAAGTCGCAAGGTGAAGGGGACAATGTGTTCATTGACAACATTGAAATTGTGAATAGTGTGAATCGCCAAGATAATGTTGCGACTGGAACATTAATGAAGATTTTTCCCAATCCAACCAGTGGATCATTTGTAATAATGGCTGAAGGCATCAAAAGCCCATCTTTAATTGAAATAAGTGACTTGGGAGGCAGAATTATCAGAAGTTTCCAGATTCATGCAAATACTGAGTTTTTAGTTGATGCTTCTAATTTTAATTCAGGTCTGTACATTGTCAGAATGCTATCAAATGATGGAGTTATAACAGGTAAATTATTGGTTGGAGAAAAAAAGTAGCTCTATTTTATGTAAGTGTTTCAATTGAAGCAATATTTTTTATATTTTTGAGCCCAACGTTTTAATTTCATCAAATAAAGACTCCCATGAAATTTGGAAAATTACTTTCTTTAGTTGGTGCTGTATTGATTGCCGGAAATGTTATGGCAGATATAGTACAACCTGATGCAGCAGCAAATGTTGCTCGCAACTTTATGTATGAACGTTATGTTCAGCAAGGATCATCCTTAAATGTTTTTGATGTTGTTCCTGTTTTGTCAGATACCAGGTTGGCAGCTGACCAACCAGCATTTTATATTTTCGATATTGAAAATGGAGGTTGGGTTATAGTATCGGCTGAGGACACTTACACACCTATCATAGGTTATTCTCCGGAAGGAAAATTCCCAAAAATGGAATTAGCGGCTCATTATAATTCCTTCCTGCAGGAATATGTTGACCAGATAATTTTCGCAAGACAAAATAATGTAAGCGCTACAAGCGAGGTCGCATATCAGTGGGCAAGTTTAGAGATGCCATCCAGTTCACGTATTATGCCTGATGGAAACAGAGATGTTGAACCTCTTGTAGACATATTATGGAATCAGGACTTTCCGTATAATGCATACTGTCCAGTTGATCCCCAAGGACCTGGTGATCACGTTTATGCTGGTTGTGTTGCAACCGCAATGTCGATGATAATGTACTATTATCGTTATCCTGAGGTAGGAAATGGCACTTATTCATATAATGCAACAGGATATGGTGTCCAGACAGCTGATTTTGGCTCAACTTATTATAACTGGGATGCAATGGTTAACTCGCTAAATGCTTCAATGGGTGAGTCAGTAAATGCAGTTGCAGAACTTCAGTATCATTGCGGTGTTGCTGTTGGAATGATGTATAGTTGGGATGGTTCAGGAGCCTTCAGTAATAATGTTCCTGCCGCTATAAAGACATACTTCAAATATTCTAACTCGGCTCAATACATGCAAAAAATGAGCTACACTCTGCCAGTATGGGAAAATATGATTATCGAACAGATCGATGTAGAACAACCACTATATTATTCAGGACAAGGCTCAGATGGTGGACATGCTTTCCTTCTGGATGGATATCAGATTACAGGTACAGGTAAGTTATTCCATTTCAACTTCGGTTGGAGCGGAAGTGGTAATGGATACTATACTCTTTCAGATGTTAATGGATTCGCTTCACAACAAGCAATGGTAAGAAACTTTGTTCCAAATTCTGATTTTTATCCATATGCCCCTGATAATAAAATAATTACAGTTCCTATAGGTAGTATTCAAGACCCAAGTGGACCAATAATCGATTACCTGGCAAATAGTGCTTACACTTGGTTAATTCGTCCGACTGATTCAGTTACTAGCATTACCTTAAATGTTCTCGAAATTGATTTCGGTGCAGGTGATGTTCTTAACGTTTATGCCGGTGCTGATGAAAATGCTCCTTTGTTAGCTTCATATGCTCAAGGGGCTTCAGTTTCTCCTCTCACTGCTAATGGTGGTGAAATGTTTATTAAATTCCTTACTGACGGATCAGAAGAAGGTAACGGCTTCAGGGCTGAGTTTTCTTCTACTTTTCCTGTATATTGTACAAACAGTATCACTAACCTGACCAGTGAAACGGGAAATGTTTCTGATGGTAGTGGTGATTATAAGTATAATAACGGCACTGTTTGTAAATGGAGAATTAATCCAGGACCATGGGCAAAACAACTAACTCTTACATTCAATGAATTTGAGCTTGGTGAAGGCGACTTCTTAAAGGTTTTTGAAATCCCATCTAATGATTTACTTGCTGATCTATCCGGTTCTGAGCTTCCCGCTCCTTTAGTTTCATCAACCGGTCAAATGATGCTCATGTTTTCTTCTAATGGATACAATAATGCTCAGGGTTTTGATGCTGATTACTACATTGCTAATGTTAAAGCTGATAACGAAGATTTTACAAAGAATCTCTCAATTTATCCAAATCCTGCGACAAGTTATACTGACATTAAATTTAATGTCACTGAGCCAACACAGGTTAAGATTTCAGTTATGAATCTTTTAGGTGAAATTATATATTCTGAGCCTTCAACTTTGATGAATGGATTTGTTAATAAGACTATTCAACTTGGCGATTATTCAAAAGGTGTTTATCTAATTAAAATAGACAGTGACAATGGAACTGTTACCAAGAAATTAATAGTTAAGTAGTATATATTAAGAAATAAAGAAAGGCCTTCATTGAGGGCCTTTTTTTATACATTCAATTTTCAACAGGGATTATGGAAAAATTCTT
Source organism: uncultured Lentimicrobium sp. (assembly GCA_964547915.1). GTDB lineage: Bacteria > Bacteroidota > Bacteroidia > Bacteroidales > Lentimicrobiaceae > Lentimicrobium. The sequence goes on along the minus strand of CAZJPP010000015.1, from coordinate 58,462 downwards.
CGTTGGGAATATCAACTAACAGTCATTTGATTTTACTTAGTTTTTATTTACTCACCCTCGTATGCTTTGATTATTCTAGCAACCAGCTTATGACGCATCACATCCGATTCGTTTAAAATTATAATATCAATTCCTGGTATAGAAGCTAGGATTTTTGTTGAATGCATCAATCCAGAATTCTGGTTTTTGGGTAAGTCTATCTGAGTTAAGTCACCTGTAATGAAAAACTTAGAATTTCGCCCCATTCTCGTAAGAAACATTTTAAGTTGGTTTGTGGTTGCATTTTGGGCTTCATCGAGAATGGCAAAGACATTATCAAGAGTTCGTCCTCTCATAAAAGCAAGAGGAGCAATTTCAATAGTTCCGTCTTCAATGTATGTTAGTAATTTTTGGGGAGGAAGCATATCACGCAAAGCATCGTACAAAGGCTGCATATAAGGATCGAGCTTATCCTTTAGGTCTCCGGGTAGGAAACCGAGATTCTCGCCAGCTTCCACAGCAGGTCTGGTCAAAATAATACGTTTCACTTCTTTATTCTTGAATGCCCTCACTGCCAAAGCGACAGCTGTATACGTTTTACCTGTCCCAGCCGGTCCTATTGCAAAAACCATATCATTCTTGTCAATACTTTCAACTATTTTTATCTGATTGGCAGTTCGCGCTTTTATGACTTGTCCGTTCCGCCCATGGACAAGAACATCAGGGGCGCTTTTTATAGCTGTTTCATTGGTGCCTGATTCAGCTAGTTGGTGTATGTCGTTCTCACTAATTCTTCCAAAATGGTCAAGGTGAAGAAGAATAAGCTGAAAAAGCTTTTCAAACTTCTCAATATCTTTTGGGTCTCCACTGACTTTAATATGCTCGCCTCTGGCTATGATTCGAATTTTGGGAAAAATGTCTTTTATCGCTGTCAGATTCCTGTCACCAACTCCAAACAATTCAATTGGATTGTAAGATTCAATATTGAAGATTTGTTCACTCATAAAATTTAAGATATGATATTAAAATATTAACCTTGTCGAGCTTAATACGGTTCAAATTTATGACAAAAAAGGCACAGTGAAATGTGGCAGTATTTTTTATCGTAATTTTGGTAATTATTGATTATTACTATCAATATCAAATAAACGTTAATAATGAATGGAATGACTAAAGGCAAGGAAACAAAACCACATATTGGGATTTTTGGACGTAGAAATAATGGGAAAAGTTCATTGATCAATGTATTGTCAGGTTTTGATACAGCAATTGTTTCGGCTGAGCCAGGCACCACAACCGACCCTGTGAAAAAATCGATGGAAATACCTGGAATCGGACCAGCAATACTTATTGATACAGCAGGCATCGATGATACAGGAGAACTTGGACTCAAAAGAATTAATAAGTCATTAGATGTCCTGAAAGTCATTGATCTGGCAGTACTACTTATTACTGGGAACTCGTTTGGCGAATCGGAGGAAAATCTAATTGCTAAATTTGGAGAATATAATGTTCCATTTGTAATTATTAGCAATAAAAGCGACATTGCACCTCTTAATCAGAATTTGAAAAATGATTTGGAGCGTAAGTATCAAGTTAAGGTCTTTGAATTTAGTGCTGTTAAGTCCAATGACAATAGTGAGTTGCTAAAATTGCTGGCTGAGACAATGCCTGAAACTGCTTATACTTCAAATGCTCTGGTAGGAGGGCTTTTTAAAGCTGGTGAAACTGTTTTGTTGATTACTCCGATTGACAATGAGGCTCCCGAGGGTCGTATGATTCTTCCTCAGGTACAAGCAATTAGAGATATTCTTGATAATGATGGTATTCCGGTTCTCTGTAAAGAGAATGATGTAGAAGAGCTTATTCTTAAGCTTAAACCCAGACCATCATTAGTGATTACTGACAGTCAGGTTTTTGGCAAAGTAAGCAGATTTATTCCTAAGGATATACCTTTTACGAGTTTTAGTATCTTACTAGCTAGGCAAAGGGGTGATTTTGATAACTATCTTAACGGAACTCCATATATCGATAAGTTGAAAGATGGTGACCGTATACTCATTCTTGAGTCCTGCACCCATCATGTATCATGCGATGATATTGGCCGAAATAAAATACCAGCCTGGATGCGAAAGTATACCGGTAAGAAACTGGAATTTGATGTTGTTGCAGGATTGGGAAGCACGCAACGTGATATTAGACAGTATGCCATGGTCGTTCAGTGTGGAGGTTGTGTAATAACTCGTAAACAGGTTATTAATAGAGTAAAACCAGCAGTTGATGCAGGCATCCCAATAACTAATTATGGAATGGCAATTGCATGGATGCATGGCATTTTTAAGAGGGCGGTTGAATTGTTTGAGCATAAGTAATTTTTAATTGTGTTAAAGTTATAAAGTATATAGTATGAATGTTGTTATTACCGGCGCTTCCGGGGGAATTGGATATTCAACAGCAATTGAATTTGCACAAAAAGGAGCTAGAAAGCTTGTTTTAATATCAAGAAACAGAGAGAAGCTTTTTCGACTTAAAGAAGCTCTTGCTGATTATGACTCTGAAGTGTACATAATACCATTCGATCTGACTAGTTCAAATATTGATGAATTGATCCTGGAAATTTCAAAAAGTGTGAAAGGAGTAGATGTCCTGATAAATAATGCCGGAGCCATAGCTAACAAGGGATTCACAGAAATCACATCTGAGGATTTTGAGAAAGTCATAAATACAAATTTCAGAGCTCCTTTTTTCATCATTCAGGGCCTTTTACCTTACTTTAATAAGAACGCTCATATAATTAATATCAGCAGTATGGGCGGATTCCAGGGAAGTGTTAAATTTCCTGGATTATCTGTATATAGTTCATCTAAAGGTGCGCTTGCTACTTTGACTGAGTGCCTTGCAGCTGAGTATAGTGAAAGCGGTTTTTCGTTCAACTGTGTGGCTTTGGGTAGTGTACAGACTGAAATGTTGGAGATGGCTTTTCCAGGCTATAAAGCTCAGACAAGTTCAGACAGTATTGCCGAATTCATCTGCTGGTTTGCCTTAAATGCAAATAAATGGATGAATGGTAAGATTATACCAGTGTCTGTTTCGACACCTTGATAAATGCTAAGCATTAGTTCTTTTTTAATGGTTAGATTTTTAGTAGGAACAATAATTGAGTCGTATTATGGAAAATAAAGCAGACTGCATTATAAAAAGTGGAATTGTTGATAGTGTTGGGGACAAATACATAAAGGTTAAAATCCAAAATCAGAGCGCTTGTTCAATGTGTTATTCAAAGGGAGTATGTACATCTTTGGGCTCAGGCGAAAGGGTCATTGAGATTGAAAGAGATAAGGGTAAAGTAGTGTTACCGGGAGATCTGGTAGATGTTGAAATGGTCTCTAGCTCAGGTTGGTTAGCAGTTGTTATGGCTTATGTTATTCCTTTTATTTTATTGATATCCACTTTAATAATATTGAATGAGTTTATCTCTGAAAGTCTCGCAGCCATAGCTTCATTATTAGTTCTTGCACCATACTATTTAATTCTTCATCTCTATAGAAACCGTATGAAGAAGTACTTCAGGTTTACCATTACTCAGGGTAATTCTGCATTAATGTAAAGAGAAGGCCACAAAAGCATTACATAATTATTTGAATTCATTCTAAACAAAGAGGTCAAAATGCTAAATTTCACCATGTTAGATAATTAATTAGACCTGTGATTCTCAATAACTTACAGTAGAATATTTTTTGTTTTTTTTGAATACTAGTTTCAATAATGCTATTTTTGTTCCGCTTAAACTTTATTAAGTGCCCAAAAATTGAGAAGTTGTGAACGAAACTATATTATTTGCAGTAATCACACTTAGCGGAATAGGGATTCTAGCAGCGGTAATCCTTTATTTCATAGCACAGAAATTTAAAGTAATTGAAGATCCGCGGATAGATATTGTTAGTGATCTATTACCTGGGGCCAATTGTGGAGGGTGTGGTCTAGCCGGATGCCGCGCTTTAGCTGAAGCTATTGTGAAAGCCGGGGATATTAGTTCTCTTCAATGTCCGGTTGCCGGGAATGAAGGAATGAAGACGATTGCCTCAGCATTAGGACTGGAGGCAGTTGAAACAGAACCCATGATAGCTGTTGTGAGGTGCAATGGTAGTTGTTCAAATGCTCCTAAGAAAGTTGAATATCAAGGTGCTACATCTTGCTCTTTTGCTCATTCACTATCAGCCGGTGAAACGGGATGTCCAAACGGGTGTTTGGGGAATGGTGATTGTGTCAGATCATGTAAGTTCGATGCCATAGTAATGGATGAGGTTACAGGACTACCTGTTGTTTTGGATGACAAATGTGTTGCCTGCGGTGCTTGCGTTAAAGCCTGTCCACGGTCTATTATAGAGTTACGCCTTAAAGGAAAGAAGGATCGAAGGATATTCGTATCTTGCATTAATAGGGAAAAAGGTGCTATAGCAAGGAAGAATTGTATTGTTGCTTGCATAGGTTGCGGTAAATGTGTCAAGGAATGTAAATATGATGCGATAACCCTTGATAATAACCTTGCTTATATTGATGCAGCTAAATGTAAGCTATGCAGAAAGTGTGTTGAGTCGTGTCCTACTGGATCTATTTGGGAATTAAATTTTCCACCGCGTAAAGAGAAAACCGGTGTAGAAGATTTGAATTCTACAGTAGAGGCTGTATAGCGACCCAATATATATATATCATTACAAAAATTATCAATAACGGAGGGTATCTATTTGAAGACTTTTAAATTAGGGGGTGTTCATCCTGAAGAATGTAAGATAACTGCGGAAAGGCAAATTATAACCATTCCACTTCCCCAAAAAGTAAGTATACCTCTTTCGCAAAGTCTCGGTGCTCCTTCCAATTTGTTGGTAGAGAAGGGTTCTGTAGTTAAAGTGGGACAACTAATAGCGAAGGGCGAATCATTTATCTCCTCTAACGTTCATTCATCGGTTTCAGGTAGGGTTGTGAAAGTTGAAGAGATTATTGATTCAACAGGTTACCGAAAACCGGCAGTAATCATTGAAGTTGAGGGAGATGAATGGGATGGGGGTATTAACCTATCAAAGGATGTGGTTACCGATATTTCTCTTACAGGCGAAGAGATAATACAAAGAATAAAAGATTGTGGTATCGTTGGCATGGGTGGCGCAACATTCCCAACTCATGTCAAAATGATGGTGCCAAAAGATAAAAAAGCCGAGTTTCTGATTATAAATGGTGTGGAATGTGAGCCATACCTTACCGCTGATCATCGGGTAATGGTTGAGCACGGTCTCGAAGTGATAACGGGCATAAGGATTCTCATGCGTGCTTTAAATGTAAATAGGGCATTTATTGGGATTGAAAACAATAAACCTGATGCTATCGATAATTTGGTAAAATTATCAGCTCACTATCCAGAAATTGAAGTTATACCTCTTAAAGTAAAGTATCCACAAGGAGGAGAAAAACAATTAATAAAAGCTATTACAGGTAGAGAAGTGCCATCAGGTAAATTACCTATTGAAACGGGTTGTATCGTTCAGAATGTGGGTACTTCACTTGCTGTATATGAAGCCGTTCAGAAAAATAAGCCTCTGATTGATCGTATTGTTACGGTTACAGGTCCATCGCTTCAGAATGCCGGAAATTTCAAAGCTCGAATAGGTACGTCTATTGAATACTTAGTTGAACAGGCCGGCGGACTTCCCACTGATACGGGAAAAGTCGTGAGTGGAGGTCCTATGATGGGTAAATCACTTATTACTCTTGAGATTCCAATTGTAAAAGGTACCTCTGGAATACTGATCTTTCCTAGGCAAGAAAGTCGGAGGATGCCGGTATTCAATTGTATAAGGTGCGGCCGTTGTATTTCTGCTTGTCCAATTGGCCTTCAGCCGATGTTACTAGCCCAATTGATTGAAAATGAGGTTTATGACGTAGCTGAAAAGGAGAATATAATGGACTGTATGGAATGCGGTTCCTGTCAGTATAAATGCCCCTCCGGTCGACCAATTCTCGACTATGTAAGATTGGGTAAGAATAAAGTTGGAAATATTATTAGAAATAGGGTAAAAAAGTAATATGAGCTTATTAACTGTATCCGGATCACCGCATGTTCATGCTCAACAGGATGTTAAAGGTATAATGTATGATGTGGTGATTGCCTTAATCCCTGCAACAATCATAGCAATCTATTTCTTTGGATTAGATTCAGCCAGGGTTATTTTTATTTCTGTTGCTTCTTGCTTGTTTTTTGAATGGATAATTCAAAAATACCTTTTGAAGGGACCTATAACAATAACAGATGGATCTGCAATTGTTACTGGTATTCTGCTAGCTTTTAATGTTCCATCAAACCTGCCGGCATATATGATAATATCGGGGGCGCTAGTTGCAATAGGAATTGCTAAAATGTCGTTTGGTGGATTAGGAAAGAATCCGTTTAATCCTGCACTAATAGGTCGGGTTTTTCTACTAATTTCATTCCCGGTTCAAATGACAACGTGGCCGGTGCCTCAACCAATGTTTGGCTCAGAGATTGCAGATGCACTCTCAGGTCCAACAACACTTGGTTTTTACCGAGAAGGTATTATGGCTGGCAAAACCGTAAGTGAAATAGTTACTTCACCTGATTTTCCCGGAATAGTGAAAGATCTTACCGGTGATCAAGGAGGCTCTTTAGGGGAAATGTCTGCAATAGCATTACTTCTTGGAGCATTTTATTTATTCATTAAACGTGTAATTAGCTGGCATATTCCAGTTTCATTCATAGGTACAGCTTTTGTTTTTGCTGGAATTTTATGGTTCGTTAATCCTGAAGGATACCTAGATCCTATTACCAGTATGCTGGCTGGAGGCTTAATGCTTGGAGTCTTCTTTATGGCAACAGATATGGTTACAACTCCAATGAGCAAGAAAGGTCAAATTGTGTTTGGAGTTGGGGCAGGATTGCTAACGATCATAATAAGAAATTGGGGAGCATATCCCGAAGGCATTTCATTTGCGATTCTAATTATGAATGCATTTACACCATTATTGAATAAAGCATTCAAACCTAAACGATTTGGATCAGCTGAATTAAAAGCAGCAGCAAAAGTTAAATCTAAAAGTATGGCATATGGCAAAGCTTGATTCATCACTAAAAAACATGACATTGTCACTGTTGCTGATTTCGCTGGTTATGTCGGCTGCATTGGGATTTGTCTATAATGTGACACAGGAACCTATAGCAAAATCGATGAAAGCTAAAGAAACTAATGCTATTAAAGAGGTTCTCCCTGTTTTTGATAATGATCCAATGGTATCACCACTACAAATCAACGGACTGACATTTTATATTGCAACTAAGGGTAAGGATACTATAGGTTATGCAGCTAAAACATTTACAGACAGGGGATATAGTGGAAGGTTCGAACTCATGGTTGGATTTTTACCTAATGGATCAATAAACAATATTGTGGTTTTGCAGCAGAATGAAACCCCGGGATTGGGCAGTAATATGTCCCAAGATAAATTCAGTTCGCAATTTCTTAAATTGAATATTGGTGAGTTACCTGACAAGCTTTTGAAAGTCAGAAAAGATGGTGGTGAAATTGATGCTATTTCAGCAGCTACCATAACTTCTCGTGCCTACTGCAACGCTTTACAAAAAGCATATGACGAATTAATGAAAATTCAGGAGGAAAGTAAATGAGTAATGTAAGCCATTTTACTAATGGACTGGTTAAAAGTAACCCAACATTTGTCTTAGTGTTAGGTACTTGCCCCACACTTGCAGTCACAACAGCCGCTATTAACGGTATTGGTATGGGGGCTGCAACAACTTTTGTACTTGTATGCTCAAACCTTCTTATTGCTGCACTGAAGAACGTTATCCCAGATAAAGTCCGTATAGCTGCCTTTATACTGATTATAGCATCATTTGTGACTGTGGTTGACCTGGTAATGAAAGCATACACGCCTGATTTATATAATACGCTAGGAATCTTCATTCCCTTAATTGTAGTCAATTGCATTATTTTAGGCCGGGCTGAAGCCTTTGCCCAAAAGAATAGTGTTTTCCCCGCTATACTTGATGGCTTGGGAATGGGTATTGGGTTTACACTTGCAATTACATTATTAGCCAGTGTAAGAGAATTAATTGGAAATGGATCCATTTTTAATGTAAAGCTCGTAGGTGATAATATTTCAACATTTCTACTTTTCATTCTACCTCCGGGCGCATTTATTACCTATGGGTATCTGATAGCAATTATGAATCGTTTAAGGGCTAGATATGGTAATTGATTTATTCATTTATATGAACTGCAGTAAACAATAAAGGTATTATGGACTATTTGAACATAATTATATTAGCACTTCTGGTCAATAATGTTGTATTGGCTCAATTTCTTGGAATATGCCCGTTTCTAGGTGTGTCAGGTAAGATTTCAACATCGCTTGGTATGGGAGGGGCTGTAGTTTTTGTAATGGCTCTGGCAAATCTTGTAACTTATCTGGTTTACAATTTTATATTAGTACCTCTTGGGATTGAGTTCATGCAAACTATTACCTTCATCCTAATTATTGCTTTCTTAGTGCAAGTAGTTGAAATTATTTTGAAAAAGTCAGTTCCTTCTCTATATCAGGCCTTGGGAATCTATCTTCCTCTTATTACAACTAATTGTGCTGTATTAGGAATTGCATTGTTAGCAATCCAGAAAAATTATTCTCTTGTTCAAAGTGTTGTTTATTCAAGTGCGACTGCTGTTGGATTTACGCTAGCCTTGATATTAATGGCTGGAATACGTGAGCAACTCGAGCTTTTGGGAACTCCCAAGGGAATGAAAGGTTTCCCTCTGTCACTAATAATTGCCGGATTGCTTTCTATGGCTTTTATGGGATTCTCTGGATTGGTAAAATAAAGTTAGGTCCAGAACATGAAGACGGAATTTTGTTTTGAGGATTTTATTTCTTCTTATCCTCCAGAAGTATCAGAAAAAGCTATTCTAACAAGGGAATTGATACTGAAAACTTTTCCTCAAGTTGATGAGGAAGTCGATCAAGGTGCAAAGATTGTTGGTTATCTCTTAGGCAAGGGGTATAAGAATACACTATGTACTATTATTCCATCACAGCAGGGCTTGAAGCTAGGCTTTTATAGAGGATCTGAAATTGTTGATCCTGAAAAAGCACTAATTGGTTCGGGTTCTGTTCACAAGCATGTTGTTATTAAGGATTTTTACGCACAGAGAATGTATCTGGTATATCTTCTCCAGGAAGCATTTAAAATGTGGAAAATTCGTTGAGCAAAAGTAAAGGTCATTTAGATTTTGACCATTCTTTGGTTTTTTCTTAGCATTTGGTAGTCGAGAAAGTATAGAATCTTAACGCTGAGATTATTAATTTGAGGGTAATTAAACATATGCTCAAGATTCCTGAAATACCCAATCTTAAAATTATTATCCTCCTCCTGTAAGGCATTTTTCCATACGATATTTAGCATACTACCAGGTGAGAATTCCCATCCATAGACTAAGTCTATATTAAACGAATTGTAGTTATAATTATGATCGCCTGAATATTCTAATTTATCAGTAAGGTAGCCTTCGTCAGTGAGTAGATAATATTCAGAATACTCTCCTTTTTGCCAATAATGTCTCAACCAAATGCTTAGCGACATCTTGTTGTTGAACATATACTCACTGCTAAGAGCTGTAATAAACGTATTTATGTCACGGTTCCCGAATATTACTGAGATTCCCGGTCCAATAACAGTATCATACACCAGTGATGCAAATCCTTTATCATCACGCCCGGTTTGAAAATAGCATTCAGGTGAAATTTTAAATCGGTCACTTATTCTCAAAATAGGTTGTAATCTGTAATATTTCCATTTAGTTTCACCTAAATCTTCACTGACTTCAATATCTCCATCGAGAGCAAGTGTCTTTCTATAGTCGCTCGAGAAACTGAGATTGGCTGAGATATATCCGGGCATAATCCAAAATCTGCCAGTATATCGGGGTTCATAATAGTCATATCTTTCAAATGGTGCATATGATGCTCCACCCCAAAAAGTTAGGTAGTTCTTAAGCGTTGTACTAAATCTGTAATTCAAAGAAGTGTTTTGATTTTTACCCGTGCTTATTCTTATTTCACGGAAAAAGTTAATGCTCTGAGAGAAATTCCGGAAGTAACCATAAGGCTCAAATATATTGTATCCCAGGGTCAATCCTCTGTCAAGCCAATCATTAGTATTGTTTACACCTAAATCGTTCCGGTTATAATTGTCGTCCATTCGTATCTGATATAGACTAAAACGAAATTTCCCTTTAGTTTTTTGAAATTCGAAATTATAATATACACCTGTTTTATTGTCATTTTTCACTTGATCTGTTGAAGGATCATCAATATTAGACAGGCTAACATCGACTTTAACCTGATAAGTGTTGGACTTTTCACTGAGTTTACCTCCTCCTCCAAAGACGTTTGATTTCTTCCAGCCGTTAGGCCTTGTCACGTTTGTGTTTATAAGATATACAGAAGAAAAATTAGGAAGGTTCTGATCTAATACTGTTACATTGTAATTCGTTACCGGGTCTGTTAGGATTTCACGTTTCTGATTTAAATTATTGGTGAATACAGCATAAGTATTGCCGGTAATTGCATTCAATACACCTATACCAAGCCCATTGGATGTCCTTCCTGAAACTTTAACAGCATTTAATAATCTTGATGAGCCTGGATTTGTAGTAACCCTTTCGTCGGATCTTAACGAATCATAAGTGGAATAATAATTAATAGGAACATGACCAATTCGACGTGAGTAAAAGAGATTACCTTTCTGGAATAAATCAGTTCCTTCTTTAAAGAAAGGTCGGTTTTCGTCATAAACAATTTCAAATGGAGATAAATTTTTTTCTATTTCATCTGATTGAACCTGACTAAAATCAGGCATCAGTATCATATCGAGTGTAAAACTTTCGTTTAATCCCCATTTTATGTCCATTCCGCCATTATAATTATAGCTATAAGCATCTTTAGTATTCGCTTGGTCACTGTTATGCTGTATTCCAGCTGATACATAAGGCATAAGCGATAAACGTAAAGGAGGATTTATATTTTCAAGGCCTTTTAAGGTGCCCCAGTACTTTAATGTATTATCAGTATCCTTAGGCTCAAGTGCCCATTGATCTTCACCTCTGTAGCGGCGAATCATTCTAACAATCTGCATTCCCCATTCTTGAATAGCAGTTGCCGGGAATCTTAAAGCTGAATATGGAATGCGGAATTCGACACTCCATCCATTCGGGGTAATCTTTACAGCACTGCTCCAAACTGCATCATAAGTATCATCTAGTGTCCGAAAATCTATTTGTGCCCCTGAAGCAGAGACTCCAAAAGAGTATGCGTCCTGCCTGCTTTGCCAGGTGTCAAAACATATAAAAAAATAGTCTGCGTTTGCATCATCATTATCTCTGAGCGCCAATTCTCTTTTTATACTATCGGGAAATGGATCGAACATCTCAGCTCCAATATATATTGCTTTGTCATCGTATAGGATTCTGACTTCTGTTTTATATAGGGCCGGAATATTAGTAATAGGGTACTTCTGCATGAAGTTGGTAGCAACTTCAGCTTCTTGCCAGACTTGTTCATGAATATACCCATCAATATCAGGGCTCTTGTCTATCTTAACTGCATTTAGAATTTGATGAACATCCCCATTCTGGGCATTTATGCCAGATATAAATGAGATAGTTAAGAAAATAAATAATAGTACTTTTCGATGCATAAGTGGCAAAGATAATAAATCAAATATTTAAAACATATGCTTCAATGGCTTTATGAAATATTTAAAACCTCATGGCTCTCGCGAGTAATTATGGTAAATCAAGTATTAAATCTTTATACTTCAATTGTGTGAATTGACACTCAGCTAAGGGGTAAATCGATTATAAACTCATTTGCCCATGCAATAGGCCCAAATGTATTATCATTGCGGAGAGTAGTTACACCTTTTAACGGGAGATAAACTTAATGCTATTTCAATGAAACCGAATTCCAGTATTACCTTAAAGTAATCTTTTTGGTTATCTTTGGCACCTAATTCGAAATTCCATGGCACTGGACACTATAGTTGAATTAAAGAATCTTAGCGTTTATCAAAGAAACATCCTGATCCTTTCTGATATCAATGTAACCATTGAAAAGGGAGAATTTATATATCTTATTGGGAAGACAGGGGCTGGTAAGAGCAGCCTTTTAAAGACGCTTTATGCTGAACTTCCTGTTAAAGAAGGATGTGCTGAAGTCGTTGGTTTCGATCTTTCCAAAATCAGGAAAAAGGAAGTGCCATATTTACGGAGAAAACTTGGTATAGTTTTTCAGGATTTCCAATTACTGACTGATAGAAGTGTAAATGAAAACTTGCTTTTTGTCCTAAAAGCTACAGGATGGAAGGATAAGGCTGAAATGCAGGAACGAATTGAGGATGTGCTAGATAAGGTAGGATTAAAAACAAAAGGATTTAAATTGCCTCATCAATTATCGGGTGGAGAGCAGCAAAGGGTTGCAATTGCACGTGCTCTGCTAAATGATCCTGAATTAATACTTGCCGATGAGCCAACAGGAAATCTTGACCCTGATACATCTTATGGAATAATGGGGCTACTTACTGACATAAGTCGTACAGGTAGGGCTGTCCTTATGGCTTCACATAACCATTCACTCATGGAAAAGTTCCCATTTAAAACTTTAAAATGTGAAGACGGGAAGATCTTATCTATTGAAAATAGTATCAATCATCAAATCAGCATTGACTGAATTTGAGAAGTTTTTAAGCAGTATTTCTTCTCGTCTGTTTATATGGTCAACTGTAAAAGACTCTGAAGCTACATGGTCAATGATCTGCTTTAACTCAGATGAATTTCTACCAATCAAACATAATTCATCAAGATCAGTGCCATTCAGCATTGTGGGATTAACTATACAGAATCGTCCGTTATAAAGAGTGTTTAGCAATTTAAGTTTAAGCCCTGATGCCTGAAAGGTAACCAGAATGTTTGCCTGTGCATTCTTTATTAGATTAAACATCAGTTCTTCATTGGGATTGGCAATTACTTCAACATTTTTACATTTAGCTGAAAGTTGATAAATAGCCTTGGGTGGATTCATTCCTGCTATTATCAGTTTATATGTTGTGTCTTTAAAAACTTTTTTTATGAGGAATTCGGCAGCTGCTTGATTTTCTGGCACTTCAATATTTCCGTGATATAGGAAATAAGATCCTTTTCCTTCCTTACTTAAAACATTTGTGTTGGCATGAAAACTGGGAAGGAAGAGAATTCGCTTATTGGGAAAAGCTTTTTGTAAATAGTCACGATCACCTTTTGAAACCACAAAAGAAACGTCAGCATTTTTAATTTTACGCTGGAATAAAAGCAACTTAAAGCTTTCCATTAGGAAGTATAACTTTTTACCCCAATTGTGCTCTGCCTTAAAAAGATTGTAATAATAATGGTGCTCTATATTACTTTCACGATAAATAAGCATTCTGCTTTCTAATCGGGGATCATCAATATAGAAACAAGAATGGAGTCCCTCAAATAAAATAGGATAATTATCGTTTAACAAATTCTCAATCATTTCAGTCGATCGCCTGCTTTTAACAATATAAGGCAGGAGACTGAAAGCTGATTTCATCCCTGTTAACCTAGGGTAATAATTTACGCTTGAGCAGTATTTTTCCAGTTCTGGTGCTTGTTCCCGACCTGGGTATTCAATAATATGCAGATGCAGTTTTATTCCTTTATTGTGAAGTTCCTTTATCTTGTAAAAGACATCAATAACACCTCCATAATTAGGTGGATATGGAACATCGAAAGAGATTATGTGGAGATGCTTTTCAGACATATTTCGAGTAAACCTGTTTTAATACTTTCTCTTCATTTTCCCAGTTGAGTTCATCGGCTGCTAGACGTAAATTTTCCTGGAGTTTCATTTTATAATTCATGCTTATCATTGTATTAATACAAGATGCAATATGTTCAGGATCGTGACTCTCAATAAGCATACCCACTTTATACTTTTCTATGATTTTACTTATTTCAGGTAAATTTGATGATAAGACAGGTGTCCCAGCATTTATATAATCAAATAGTTTGTTGGGTAGACTGTATCTGTAATTAATGTTAGTATCTTTATCCAATGTTAGTCCTATTTCAGCAAGTGCCGTATATTTCATTAATTCATGGTATGGCATCCTGTCCATAAACATAACCTTTTCCTCAAGACCCCGTTCCATAACCATTTGTTTTAACAAATCAATAACATCACCGCCTCCAATAATCAGTAGTATCGCGTTGCTTACAAATTGCATTGCAATTATAGCTTCCTCAGCACCTCTTTGGATATTAATGCCAGCACCTTGCAAAATTACAAGATGTTCCGAGGAATCAAAAACGTGATCGGGGATAGGTTTTTCTTGTACCAGTTTCGGTGGAACATTTCTTACAACTCTTATTGTTTTATTGTACTCTTTAGAATACAAATTTGCAATTGAGTCATTGACAGTAAATATGTCGGTTAATTTGGGAAAAATACATTTTTCAATACGTTTCCATATACTCCTAACTACAGGGCGGTCAATCAGTTCAGGAGTACCAGTAAAATACTCGTGACTATCGTATACAATTCCAGTGTTTCTTTTGATTCTATGAGCACTATAGCAAGCTAATAATGTATCTAGGTCGTTCGAAACGATTAAGTCAACTTTTTTAAAAAGTAAGAAAATAAAAAGCCTTATATTATATTCAGCATAAAAAAGGGGGCCTTTAACAAACCATAATTTCATCCGGTGAGTTGAATAAGTTCGTTTAAGCGGTAAGCTTTTTGGTAAAAGCCTCCCGGTTAAGGTAACAGAGAATCCCATTGAAGTGAGAGTGTTGCAAACCTTATTTACTCTCTGATCAGTGCTTAAGTCGTTCGTTACTGCAACAATTACTTTTTTCAAATGCACGTTAATAATGTTGAAGAGCAAAAATACTATTTTTGTTGAATGGAAAAGAACGTTGCTGTATCAATTGAATCTGATGCCTCTTTAAGATATTTCAATACTTTCGGTATGGATGTTAAGGCTAGCCGAATGTTAAAACTTACCTCTGAAAATGAATTGCCTGAGGTTCTAAGGCATGCTTATGCATTTGAAGGAAGGGTTTTATTTCTAGGAGGTGGAAGCAATATTCTGCTTACCAGGGACTGGGAAGGTTTGGTAATTAAGATCGAAACAAAAGGCATTGAGGTTCTTGATGAGGATAATGAATATGTATATGTAAGAGCTCAAGCGGGAGAAGTCTGGGATGACTTTGTAAATTTTTGCATTGAGAGAAATTTTGGTGGAATTGAGAACCTTACTCTTATACCTGGATGTGTCGGGAGTAGTCCTATTCAAAATATCGGTGCGTACGGTGTGGAACTAAAAGATGTTTTTTATATGCTTGAGGCTGTTTCTCTCAGGACAGGTGAATTTAGAGAATTCTATAAAGATGAATGCAATTTCGGCTATAGGTACAGCGTGTTTAAAGGAGAGTATAAAAATTCATATCTTATACTATCGGTAATTTTCCGTCTTCAGAAGAGACCTAAGTTCAACTTGTCGTATGGGGCAGTTGAAGAAGAAGTGAAGAAGATTGGTGCTGGAATAAATATTAGAACTATTAGTCAGGCCATTGCAAATATAAGGCGTAGTAAATTACCGGATCCATCTGAAATAGGGAACTGTGGCAGTTTCTTCAAAAATCCACTTATTTCAGTTGGTGAGTTTGAGGCTCTTATAAAATCTTACCCAAACCTTAGATATTATAGAAACAATGATGAGTATAAGTTAGCAGCAGGTTGGCTTATTGAGAGTTGTGGATGGAAAGGTTACAGAGAAGGTGATGCGGGAGTTCACCCATTGCAAGCTCTTGTATTAGTAAATTATGGTTCAGCTACCGGCAATCAGATTAAAGAATTGTCAGAGAAGATCACTGTTTCTGTGTTCAACAAATATGGTGTGAAATTAGAAGCAGAAGTCAATATTCTGTAATTATTCGTCCAGTAACTTTTCAATTGATACCCAAAGGCGTTCTGCGGATTTTTCCCAGGTAAATTCCTTAGCTCTTATTTTTCCAGCCGTTACTAATCTTTCTCTTAATTGATTATCTTCCGAAACTTTTTGCATAGCTAGCGCTATATCATCAGGATTGAATGGGTCGGTAAGTAAAGCTGCATCACCTGCAATTTCAGGCATAGATGTGACGTTTGATGTTATTACCGGGATTTCGCTCCTGAAGGCTTCAATTATAGGAATACCGAACCCTTCAAAATAAGATACATAGGTGAGAGCAAGTGCTGAACCCATTAAGTCACTGATTTCGTTTAAGCTAAGCCGTCCTGTGAAAATAACATCATCTTTAAACTTCATAGCACTGTATACCGATTCCATGTCGTCTGTCCACCATTTCTTAGCTCCGGTAATAATTAATTTAACAGGCTTTACTGACTCAGATCTGAAAATGTCAAAAGCATGGAATAAGTTTATAAGATTCTTCCGACGGTGAAGTGAACCTATGAAATAGAAATAAGGAAGCCCCTCAGAATATCTTGCTCTGGTATTTTCAATGACTTCATTTGATTTAGGACAATAGATTTCATTTGCCCCATTGTAAACAACATCTATTTTATCAGGTGAAATGTTGTAAAGATTTATTATATCTTGCTTGGAGAATTCAGAAACAGTCGCAATACGCGAAGCTTTATGTGCAAATTTAACAAAGAACTTTCTGTAGTACCACCGCTCGAGAAATGGTATATCCATTGGATAGTGTTCAAAGTTGAGATCATGAAAGACATTGAATGTCTTTACTTGTGTACTCAATGAAACATAACCATCGGTACTGATAAAGAGGTCGGCGTTAATTTTTTTAAGTGCTTTTCTTACAGAGTATTCAAACCATGTATAATACAGAACAGGATGTCGAGCTTGTGGAAAAAGCACAATAGGTTTGACATTGTCGGAAAATACAAATTCTGGACTAAAAGCCCTGTCGAAGAAAAAGAAGAATTCATGTTCGGGATGCGCTATAGTTATGCGTTTAAGGTTTTCATAAGTAAACCAGCCAATTCCCTCAAGTCTGTCCTTCAGAAGTAAACGGGTATTAATAGCTATTTTCAAGATAAATAGTTAATTGTGTTTTTTTTGTGTTAATCGTTTATTATATTCTAAATTTGCGCAAATTTAGAATTATTACCAATAGCTTAATAAATATTACTCTGATTGAGTGCTTAAGCAACCCAGATAAAAATAACAAAAATTCATGCAGCGTAAGTTTTTAACAAATCTTGGTTTCCTTTTGCTGGTTAATCTGATTATTAAGCCTATATGGATATTTGGGATTGACCTCACGGTTCAAAATACTGTTGGAGCAGAGCAGTATGGGTTTTATTTCAATCTTTTCAATTTTTCGTTTTTGTTTAATATACTCTGTGATTTCGGCATCACTAATTTCAATAACAGAAACATTGCACAAAATAATCAACTACTTAATAAACACTTCTCAAGTATAGTAATTCTTAAAATTTTATTAGGATTTTTCTACTTGATTGTTACCCTGCTCGCTGCTATATTATGGGGTTATGGTCGTGATGAAATCTATATGCTCGTCTTTTTAGGAATTAACCAGTTCCTAATTTCATTTATTCTCTATTTAAGATCAAATGTAAGTGGATTGTTGATGTTTAAGACAGACAGCATTTTGTCGGTTTTGGACAAGATTGTAATGATAGCAATTTGTAGTGTTTTATTATGGGGAGGCATAACAAAGACTCCTTTTCAGATACAATGGTTTGTCTATGCTCAGACTATCGCCTATATCATTACAGCGATAGTAGCAATAGCTATTGTTATCAGGAAGTCTTCTTTTAAAAAGCTAAACTGGAATTATCCGTTTTTTCTAATTATTCTGAAGCAGAGTCTTCCATTTGCTATTTTGGTACTTCTAATGTCATTCTATAACCGACTCGACACGGTAATGCTAGTGCGACTACTTGAAGGGCCCGAGGGTAAAATACAATCAGGTATATATGCTCATTCATATCGATTGCTCGATGCATCTAATAATATTGCGTACTTGTTTTCGCTTATTCTTTTACCAATTTTCGCTAGGTTAATCAAAACGAAGGGAAAGATTAACGATATTGTGAAACTCTCTTTTTCAATTTTATTTGTAATCTCTGTTACTGTGACAGCGGTGTGCTTCACATATAAATTTGAGATAATTGATTTCCTGTATGATCATTACATAGAAGAATCTGCTAGGTTGTTTCCCGTATTAATGGCTTGCTTTATTGCAATTTCTACCACTTATGTTTTTGGAACTCTCCTAACAGCCAATGGTAATCTGAAACATTTAAATTATCTGGCTGCTGCAGGAATGGTTTTAAATCTGGCACTTAATCTAATTCTAATACCCCGATGGGGAGCTTATGGATCAGCTTGGGCAAGTTTTGTAACCCAAATGATTATGGCTTTATTGCAAGTAATATTATCGGTTTTGTTTTTCGACTTCAGGATTTCAATTAGTTTTATCTTGAAATTGGTCTTTTTTGTTATCGGAGTTGCCATTACAATATTTATTGTTAAGCTCTATTCACTTCAAGTACTACAGGGCACCATACTAATAATGGGTGGTTCATTAGTGGTTTCAGCAATACTTAGATTGTTGAATATCAGTAGCTTTATTAAAATACTTCGCAGTAAAGCGCTCTGAAATAAATCTGTTAAATTTCAACAGCTATTAGTGTTGTAGTCAGGTTGGAATTAATCAAAAAGCACTATCTTTGAACGCTTCTAAAAATACTACAGAGAATAAGTATCATGGTTGATAATAAATTTCAAGGTGTTAAGGATTTTGACTCTACTAATCTTGGGGTATTTCTTTATTCCTGGCGTAAACACTTAATCATTGTCGCAATTGCTGCCTGCATACTATCAGTACTTTTTTCCTCATCATGGTTCATTACCCCATTGTTTAAATCTTCAGTTATACTTTTCCCGGTTTCAAGCAACTCAGTATCAAAGGCTTTGCTTTCTGATCAACCTTCTGCTAAATCAGACATTCTAGAATTTGGTGAAGACGAGCAGACTGAGCAGATGCTTCAGATATTAAATTCAGGAGTCATAAGGGATAAAGTGGTTGAAAAGTTTAATTTAATGAATCATTACGGTATCAATCCGGGATCAAGATTCAAAAACACTATGCTCATAAGGCAATATGAGGACAACATTACTTTCCGTCGTACAGAATTTATGGCTGTTAAGATTACTGTCATGGATAAGGATCCTCAAATGGCAGCTGACATAGCTAATACAATTTCTGAACTGCTTGACTCAACAAAGAATGCAATGCAGCTTGAGAGGGCTGTTAAAGGTTTTAAAATTGTTGAAAAAGAATATTTAAAACTGCGTGATGAAATCGCTTCAATGGAAGATTCTCTTAGAAAGATAAGGGAACTTGGCGTCTTTGATTATGAAACACAATCTGAGATGATGAATCAACAATTAGCAGTTGAGATTGCAAGGGGAAATCAAAGAGGAATAGATGCGCTTAACAAAAAGCTAGATATTCTTGCAAAATATGGTGGAGCTTACGTTTCAATTCGTGATCAGCTTGAACATGAGAAAAAGCAACTCAGTAGTTTAAAAGCAAAATATGAAGAAGCTAAAGTTGACGCAACTGAGAACCTTCCACAAAAATTTGTAGTTGAATCAGCATTCAAAGCAGAAAAGAAATCTTATCCAATAAGATGGGTTATTGTGGTGGTTTCAGTTATAGCATCACTTTTGATCGCAATCCTTGTAATAATCAGCATTGAAAAATTATCAACCAGAGGGCTAATAAAAAACAAGACCTTAGCTCCTAAAAAGCAAGATATTTATTCTGAATGAACAAAGTAAAACCGGATATGGAAAATTACTTCAATAACTTGAGCCTGATACGAATATTCCTAAAGTGGAAATGGCAGTTACTGATTATTGCTATAGTGGCAGCAATTTTGGGAGTTATTATTTCTTCTCCCTTAATAATTCCTCCCAAGTTTAAATCGAATGCGCTGGTATATCCGTCTAATATCGCTCCTTATTCCGATGAGAGTGAGTCAGAACAAATGCTGCAATGGCTTCAATCAAAGGATATTAAAGATAGTGTCATTAAGAAGTTTGATTTGGCAAAGCATTATGAGATTGATTCATCCTACAAATATTTCTATTCAACCATGATGTATCTTTATAGTGAAAATGTAAAGATTAACAAAACTCAATGGGAATCCATTGAGATTGTAGTTACTGATGAAGATCCATTGGTTGCTTATGAGATGGTTAATGCTATAATGGAATTCTGTAATAAAAAGATTAGGAATATACACAGGATAAAGTATGATGAGGTTGTTGTGAGTCTTAACACCATGCTCAGTCAGAAAAAGCAGCAACTTGATAGTATTGAGAAAGCTTTAGCAGTATTAAGAAACGATTACGGCCTTTTCGATTATGAGAGCCAAGCCCGCGAAATAACGAGAGGATATTTAAAGACTTATGACGGTTCCCCTTCCAGTCGCCCAAGTCAGGATGTATCATTAATGAAATCCAACTTCGAAAAGAAGGCAGGTGAACTTGCTTTGCTAACTCAACGTCGTGAAGATGTGATGAAAATATACTTTGAGTTCGAGCTTAAGCGCGATCAGGCCCTCTATGATACCTCAAAAGACTTTACTTATCTGAATGTTATTACCCAACCCACCATTGCCGATAAAAAAGCTTCCCCTATTAGGTGGCTCATTGTGCTATATTCCGTTACTGCAGCACTGTTTTTTGCTGTGGTAATAATTTCTATAAGGGAAAACCAAAAGATCAACAGCGTTATTAAAGATCTCACTCAAGTCGAAAAAGTTTAATTGCCCGAAGTGCGAGAATTATTTGCAAATAGTAAAGTAAAGTGGTTTTATCTGGTTTGCGGTATATTTCTACTGTTAAACTCGGTGCTCGTCATTAAGGAAAACTATTGGGGTGTTTTTGTACCAGTTTTACTTATAATTGGGCTGATGTACATTTTCTGGCTAGATAAGCTTCTCTTATTTATTGTTTTTCTTACACCTCTGGCAATAAATATTGCTGATACCGAAATGGGTATTGGTGTTTCAATTCCGACAGAACCTCTATTAGTAGGGGTGCTTATTTTGTTCTTTTTGAAGACAATTTTTAATGGTCAATTTGACAAAAAGATCTTAAGCCATCCTGTTTCTATAATGGTTCTTATTAGTCTGGGCTGGATTTTTATAACAAGCATAACCAGTGAATTGCCTGTGGTTTCTTTTAAATTTCTGTTGGCTCGTTTATGGTTTGTGATTCCATTTTATTTTCTAGGCATTGCGCTTTTTAAAAATACGAAGAATATTACTCGTTTTAATTGGCTTTATGCTTCAGCGCTGGTAATTATTATAATTTACACCACTTATCTCCATAGCAAGTACGGCTTCGCTGAAAGGCAGGGCCATTGGGTTATGAGGCCATTTTATAACGACCATACTGCTTATGGTGGAATTATGGCATTTTTTATTCCTGTGTTTGTTGGGTATATGTTTAATAATGCTCGTTCAAAGACTTATAGATTATATGCTGGTATACTGACATTCATTTTATTGGGAGCTCTATTCCTGTCATATAGTAGGGCAGCATGGATAAGCGTTGCAACTGTAGTTGTTATTTGTTTACTAATTGTGTTTAAGATTAAATTCAGATGGATAGCAATAACAAGCATATCTTTGATAGCTGCATTCTTTTTGTTCCAACATCAGATTCTATACGTACTTGAAAAGAATAAGCAGGATTCATCGGGTAACTTTATTGAACACATTCAGTCTATTTACAATATTTCATCTGATGCATCCAATCTTGAGCGTATCAATAGATGGCAATCAGCCTTCAGGATGTTTGGCGAAAGACCTGTAGTAGGATGGGGGCCAGGTACCTATCAATTTATTTATGCTCCATTTCAGCGTTCGCAAGAAAGAACAATCATAAGCACAAATGCCGGCGACTTAGGTAATGCCCACAGTGAATATATTGGGCCTCTTTCAGAACAGGGCTTGCCTGGTATGCTTATTTTTATTGGGATTATTGTGGTAGCATTATACACAGGGATTAAGGTTTACAAAAATGCAGCTAATAAAGAGATTAAGTTGTTTAGTCTTCTTTCTGTGTTGTCGTTATGCACCTATTGTGTCCATGGTTTTCTCAATAATTTTCTAGATACTGATAAGGCATCAGTCCCCTTCTGGGGTTTCATAGCAATGATAGTTGCAATGGATATATACCATTGTAAACGAAAGGATATAAACATGCAGATAGAAGAAGATAAGGAAGATTAAGAATCTTGCCCTTCTTTTTTTGGCATTAGTCCCCTTATTTGTTCAATAAGAGATGGGAGCATTCTTAAAGCAGCAAGTTCACGCCACTTTTTCCGAGCTTCTTCAACAGGTACACCAAAATATGTTTTACCACCTTCAATACTTTTATCGACTCCTGAAGTCGCAAGAATTATTGCACCTTTTCCTACTACAAGATCCTTGTTTACGACTACCTTCCCCCACAAGATGCAATCGTCCTCAATTCTTGTAACCCCTGCAATTGCGCAATGTGATCCGATTAAACAGTTATTGCCAATATAAGTATCGTGACCAACCTGAACATGGTTATCAAATTTCGTTCCAATACCAATAAATGTATCCCCTGAAACACCTTTGTCAATTGCACATAAGGCGCCAATCTCAACATTATTGCTTATAATTACTCTACCGCTTGATTCAAATTTTCTGTATCCTTCAGGTTTCCTCTGAAAATAATAAGCATCTGCTCCAATTACTGATCCTGAGTGAATAATGACATTATCACCAATAATAGTGTGATCGTATATGCTAACGTTTGAATGAATTAAGCAGTTGCGTCCTATAACTACGTTGTTGCCAATAAATGCATTAGGTTGTACAATTGTTCCTTCTCCTATTAGAGCATTTGCAGCTACAGGTGAAGCACTGGGCACAAAAGGCCTATATTTCTTTACGAGAGATACATAAGCGGCAAAAGGATCCTCATGCAGAATGAGGATTTTATCGTTGGGGCAATCAACCAGCTTATTAATAATAATAAAAGTTGCATTTGAGTTAAGAGCCTTATAGTAGTATTTTGGATGATCGACGAAAGTTAAGTCACCTTTTCTAACCATATGTATCTCATTAATTCCAGAGACAATATTGTTCAGATCATAAGTGGTTTTACCGCCTGTAATGTCAATGACAGCTTTTAAGGTAATGGAGGGTGTGAAGTCCATATTAACCTGTATTTTGTAAAAAAAACCGGGTGTCCTACCCGGTCTTTGTACCTTGTTTATTATTTAACTCTTTCCGAATAATCGCCTGTGCGTGTGTCGACTCTAATGCGCTCTCCTTCTGAAATAAACAGGGGAACGTTTACTGTAGCTCCGGTGTCAACAGTTGCGGGTTTAAGAGTATTGGTTGCGGTATCACCCCTGAGGCCTGGTTCAGCATATGTGACCGTTAATTCAACAAAAGGAGGAAGATCGCAACTAAGAGGCGTTTCGGTTTCAGCATGAAACATAATCTCACAAGTCTGGCCTTCTTTCAAGAACTGAGGTGCACTTATTATTGATTCTTCAATTGAGACTTGCTCATAAGTTTCGCTGTGCATAAAATTGTAACCGTTATCGTCCTTATATAAGAACTGATAAGGACGACGTTCAACTCGTGCTACATCAATTTTAACACCGGCATTAAAAGTATTTGGTATTACTTTTCCGGTTTTTAGATTTCTCAATTTAGTTCTTACGAAAGCTGCTCCTTTTCCAGGTTTGACATGCTGGAATTCAACTACAGAATATAGGTCGCCATTAAATTCTATACATAGCCCGTTTCTAAAATCAGCGGTTGTTGCCATACAATAATTAGGTTTTTGAGGGGCAAAATTAGTAAATTATATTCAATCAGCAACATGGCTAATTGTATATTTAAAGTTCAACTATAAGAGAAGATTGGAGTTCTTAGCCGGTATGTTTTTGAAATCTTCAAGTATTATCTTTTGACTGCAAAAGGAGAACTCATGATCAACAGAATTGGAACTTACAATCACAATCCGGTCTTTTTGGTTTTGCATGATCATTTCATTGTACCAGCTGATTCCTTCCTGATCCAGATTACTCGTTGGCTCGTCTAATAAAAGAATCGGTGTTTCACTTAAAATTGATAAAGCCAGTCTTACCCTTTGTTTCATTCCTGAGGAGAAATATCTGATATGCTTAGTATAGTCATTTTTGAGATTGCATAACAGAGCCACTTCTTTAGATGATATATTTCGAACCAAAGGTTTTAACCTTCGGTGAAAATTAATCATTTCCTCAAGAGTGAATTCCTCAATAAGTTCAATGTAGGGAGCACATATCGCCATCAATCTGAATGCATTTTGGTGTAATATTTTTGATCCATGCAAAGTGTAGGTTATATTACCTGTAGTAGGAATTACTGAAGACATAATCACCTGAAGAAGAGTTGACTTCCCCGAACCGTTTGCACCAAGAATAGCAGTGTGATTATTTGGTGTTAACATGCATGACAGGTTGGCAAAGATCCAATTGTTGTTAAATCTCTTGCCGATGTCTTCTAGCGTAATTTCAACCATATCATATTATTCTAAAACGGCCATCAGAGTAGTACACATAGATGGCCGTTTACGTCAGATGTAACTCGTTTAGATTTGCTTAGAGTATCCTTTCATAATGCCTCTGCTTGATTTAGAGATGAATGTTATTATTTCATCTCTTTCGCTTGTTGCAGGAAGGTTCGCTTCGATGTACTCTACAGCTTGGGAAACATTATTTCCACGTAAATAAATGTATCTATAGATATCTTGTATTTCGTTTATCTTTTCAGAAGAAAACCCTCTGCGTCTTAATCCTATTGAATTTACACCTACATAAGAAAGCGGCTCTCGCGCGGCTTTAGTAAAAGGAGGTACATCTTTACGCACGAGCGAGCCACCTGATATCATTACGTGTGAACCTATGTTAACGAATTGGTGGATTGCAGAAAGCCCCCCAATTATTGCCCAATCGTCAATAACAATATGTCCGCCAAGAGTTACCCCATTAGCAAGAATTACATTGTTACCAATAATACAATCATGAGCAATATGAACATAAGCCATCAAGAGGCAATTATTTCCTACAACTGTTTCATAATTGGCTTTAGTGCCTCTATTTACAGTAACAAATTCTCTGATTACGGTGTTGTCACCAATTCGTACAATTGTTTCTTCGTTATCAAA
This sequence comes from uncultured Lentimicrobium sp., assembly GCA_964547915.1. Taxonomy (GTDB): domain Bacteria; phylum Bacteroidota; class Bacteroidia; order Bacteroidales; family Lentimicrobiaceae; genus Lentimicrobium. The sequence goes on along the minus strand of CAZJPP010000015.1, from coordinate 33,078 downwards.
TTTAAGGTCTTGAGGAACAGCAGATATTACAGCACCCGGAAATATTTTGCAATTTTTGCCAATACGCGCACCTTCCATGATTGTAACATTGGATCCAATCCATGTACCTTCACCGATCTCAACATTTTTTTCAATATTGACGAAAGGTTCTATAACTGTATTCTTTGCAATTTTGGCTTGCGGATGAACATATGCCAGTGGTTGATTCATAATACTAATTTTGTTTTTTAACTATTTGAGCCATGAGCTCTGCTTCAGTTGTTATTTTATTACCGACATATGCAGTTCCTCTCATGTGGCATATTCCTCTTCTCACTGGAGTAATTAGCTCTAGATGGAAGATTAATGTATCACCTGGTACAACTTTCTGGCGGAATTTAACATTATCTATCTTAAGGAAATAAGTGATGTAATTTTCTGGATCAGGAACTGAGCTTAATACAAGTATACCACCAGTTTGAGCCATTGCTTCGAGAATTAAAACTCCAGGCATAACAGGTTCTTCGGGGAAATGCCCCACAAAAAAACCTTCATTCATAGAGACATTTTTTAGTCCAACCACCTCTTTTTCATTCATTCTTAATATTTTGTCAACTAATAAGAATGGTGGGCGGTGAGGTAGTAGTCTTTTAATCTCGTTTATGTCGTATAATGGTTCAGTGTTAGGATCATATTTGGGAGCCTGGCATTGTAGCTTTTTGCTTTGAAAGTGATGTTTTATCATTTTCGCAAAATGAGTATTGCTACTGTGACCTGGTTTTGAGGCGAAGACATGTCCTTTAATTCTCATTCCAGCAAGAGATAAGTCTCCTATTAGATCAAGTAACTTATGTCGGGCGGGTTCATTATTAAAATGCAGCTCAAGATTATTAATAATACCTTCTTTCAATACTTCAACATGAGGTTTGTTGAAGAATGTGGCCAATCGATCCAGTTCTTCAGGGCTAATGAGTCTATTTACAAAAACGATGGCATTACTCAGGTCTCCACCTTTTATGAGATTATGTTGAATCAAATACTCAAGTTCATGAAGAAAAACAAAAGTACGGCACATGCTTATATCGGATGCAAAATCTTTTAAGTCAGCCAAATGGGCATTCTGTGTACCTAATACTTTTGTGTTATAATCAATCATAACAGATAGCTTATAATCATTGCTTGGAATGAGAATAAGTTCGGCATCTTTTAATTCATCGTAATATCTGATAACATCCTCAACAACGAAGTAGTCGCGGTCGGCATTTTGATCAATGGTGCCAACTTTCTGAATAGCCTCTGTATAATACCGGGAACTTCCGTCGAGAATAGGAGTTTCAGGACAATTAAGATCTATCAGTACATTATCAAGATCCATTCCTGTAAGAGCTGCCAAAACATGCTCAATTGTACTCACTTTGGCTCCGTTACGTTCAATGCTTGTTCCTCTTGAAGTATCTACAACAAGATCAGCATCAGCGTCGATAATTGGTTTTTCAGGTAAATCTATTCTACGAAATTTAAATCCATGATTTTCGGGTGCCGGATTTAATGTAATAATGACCTCTTTTCCTGTATGTAATCCTGCCCCAGTTAGAGTTACGGCTTCTTTTAGTGTTTTCTGTTTTACTGACATAATGCCGGCAAAATTAATTTTTTTTTACAACATAAATTATCTGGACTTATTGAGCTCTTTTTCAAGAATATTAAGCCTTTCAACTATCTTATTGAGATTTCTGAAGTGTACATACGACTTACGATATAGCGAGATATCATAAGCGGGGCTTCCCATGATGATAGAACCATCTGCCACATTTGTTGAAATACCTGATTGTGCAGCTATCTTAACATCATTCCCAATTACAAGATGCCCGGTTATACCGACCTGACCACCAATCATACAATTTCTGCCTATCTTAGTGGATCCGGCTACACCGCTTTGAGCAGCGATAACTGTATTTTCTCCAATTTCGACATTATGTGCAACTTGTATTAGGTTATCGAGCTTAACACCTTTTCTAATAAATGTGGAACCGAGGGTTGCCCTGTCTATTGTGGTGTTTGATCCAATTTCAACAAAATCCTCAATTATTACATTACCAATTTGTGATACTTTCTGATACTGATTATCACTTTGCGGAAAGAATCCAAAACCATCAGAACCTATAACAACTCCTCCATGTAGTGTGCAATTATTGCCAATTGCGCATCCAATGTATATTTTAACTCCACTGAAAAGGGTTGTGTCGTTACCAATAATAACACTATCACCTATATAGCATCCGGGATATATTTTTACATTATCACCAATGACTACATTCTCACCAATACTTACGAATTCACCTATATAGCAACCTTCGCCATAAGTAGCAGAGTTTGAAATGCAAGCTTTTGAAGATACACCTTTCTTGTTCTGTGCAATCTGATTGTATGCTTCAAGCATTTTTGCAAATGCTTCATAAGGATTCTCAACCCTGATAAGTGTTGAATTTATAGGTCTCTCAGGTATGAAATCATTGCCAACTATTATAACAGAGGCTTTGGTTTCATAGATAAAATGAGTGTATTTCGGATTTCCCAGGAAACTTATAGAGCCTGGTTGACCTTCTTCAATTTTGGAAATCGTGCTGACTTCAACCGCAGAATCGCCTTCCACAACTCCATTTATCATGGAAGCTATGATTTGTGCAGAAAACTTCATGTACCTTAAAGTTATATAGTAATGCTCTGAACGCCAAGGAGATGTATTTAATCATTAAATTACTTAATACATCACTCTAATGGCGGTGCAAGTTACTTAATTTAACTATACGATATGAGCTTATAATAATCAAATTCAGAATAGCCTGATAATCTTAGGATAAGATAAGAAAAATTTAGAAACAGTCTTCGTCAGAATTGAAACATTCAACTGATCTGATGAATCATGGATATCAACAACTGAGCCGTCTTTATTAAGAATGTTTATACGATCATGTTCAGGTATATAAGCGTTATTTGAAATTACACCGCTACTGTACATAAAACTCCTATCAAAAGAATCTTCTATTCTAAATTCTTGTTTTATTTGTTCGCTTATGTTTTCCAGCTCAGCATCTGAAATGGGATTATTTCTTAACTCAGTACGATAAAGCGTTCTATTAACAAGGCTTCCTGCAAGATATGACAAGACTTTGTCATGGTGATTTGCCCAAACTTTAACGCTGCCAAATACATCATAATCGTCAAGTTGAGCAAATTGATTCAAAACATCGTGATTGGTAAGAAAATCACTGTATGTGATATTATTTTTCAAGAAGAAAGACAATGCTGGCGATGCCCAAAGTTCTTCACCTTTAGAAGTCAGATATTTAGCCCTGTTTAGTAAGCTGATTAAAATATTTTCAGCACCAACCACAGTTTTATGATAGTACACTTGCCAATACATTAACCTACGGGCTACGATGAATTTTTCGACCGAATAAATTCCTTTAGCTTCTACCATTAATTCATCCTTATAGACACATAGCATTTTTATTAGACGGTCGCTGTTAATTACACCTTCTGAAACACCTGAATAAAAGCTGTCCCGTTTCAGATAATCAAGTCGATCCATATCAAGTTGACTGGAAACAAGCTGATGAAGGAATTTTTTGTGATAGCTATTCGTAAAAATTTTAATAGCGAGAGTAAGCTTGCCTTTAAATTCATCATTTAACTTCTGCATCATCAAGAGTGAAATATCCTCATGCGACATGCCTTTAACGATGCTATTTTCAAGAGAATGGGAGAATGGCCCGTGACCAATATCATGTAGCAGTATTGCAATGAGAACAGCTTCGGCTTCAACATCATTAATCTCAATGCCTTTCATCTTAAGCGTTTCTATGGCTTCAGTCATTAAGTGCATCGCACCCAAAGCATGATGAAATCTGGTATGTAATGCACCTGGATAAACAAATGATGTTAATCCAAGCTGCCTTATTCGTCTAAGCCTCTGAAGTAACGGATGTTCTATTAGGCTAAACAGTAACTCACCTTGTATTGTAACAAAGCCATATACAGGATCGTTTACTATTTTGCGGTGGTTAGAAATTATTTGGCTCACGAATTCTATCTTTGTGTGTTATTTAGTGTTTATTAAGAGATATCGGATAATAAAACTCCATTAAATACTTTATTATTAGTAAATACTCCTCACAAAAGTACTACTTTAAAATATATCAGTTACCTAATTAAAAACAATGGAAAACGTTTCAATTCTATGGGCAGATGATGAGATTGACCTGCTAAAGCCACACATTATGTTTCTTAAAGATAAAGGCTATAATGTTGTAACTACAAATAACGGCATCGAAGCTGTTGAAATTATCAAAACACAACCTTACGGCTTTGATATTGTGTTCCTTGATGAACAGATGCCGGGATTATCGGGAATTGAGACACTGATGCAGATTAAAAATTCATTTCCAAATCTTCCTGTTGTAATGATAACAAAAAGTGAAGAAGAACGTATCATGGAAGAAGCCATCGGATCAAATATCTCTGATTATCTTATTAAACCTGTAAATCCAAACCAGATATTATTAAGTATTACTAAGAATTTAAAGGGCAAGAGACTAATAAGTGAAAAAACGACTCATGTGTATCAGCAACAATTCAGAAATCTAGGAATGGAATTCAGCAACCGTCTCAATTTCAGTGAATGGGCAGAAGTGTATAAGAAACTTGTATACTGGGATATAGAATTAGAGAAGTCAAAAGACAATAGTATCATTGACGTGTTAAAAATGCAACGGGTTGAAGCGAGTCAGTTGTTTAGCCGTTATGTGGAATCAAACTATCTTGACTGGATAGTTCCAAGTGCAAAAGAAAGACCTGTAATGTCGCACACTTTAATTCGTGATAAAGTACTTCCTGTTGTTGATGATAATCAAGGAATGTTCCTCATTTTGATTGATAATCTAAGGTATGACCAATGGAAGGTACTACAACCAATCATAGAGGAATTCTACAGAGTAGAAAGAGATGAGATATTCTTTTCGATTTTGCCCACCACAACACAATATGCTCGCAATTCATTATTTGCAGGACTTTTACCAACAGAAATTGAGAAGAAGTATCCAAAATACTGGGTTAATGAAGACGATGAAGGGACCAAAAATCAGTTTGAGGGTGAGTTATTAGGGGAGCAGCTCAAAAGATTTGGCAAAGATTATAAATATAGTTACCACAAAATATTAAATCTCTCTGCCGGACGTAAACTTGTAGAGACACTTCCCAATCTTGCAGGCAATAGGCTAAATGTGATTGTTTACAACTTCGTTGATATGCTTTCTCACGCTCGTACTGAGATGGAAGTCATCAGAGAACTCGCTGATGATGAAGCCGCTTACCGATCAATAACAGTTAGTTGGTTTGAGCACTCACCATTACTTGAAATTATAAGATTCTTATCAGGAAAGAAGATACCATTAATAATTACAACCGATCATGGATCAGTAAGAGTTGAGTCTCCAGTAAAGATTATTGGTGACAAAGCTACTAACACGAATCTGAGATATAAAACCGGGAGGAGTCTGAGTTATAATAAGAAAGAAGTTTACGAGGTAAAAAATCCTGCTGATGCATTTCTTCCCCGAACTAATGTAAGTTCAAATTACGTTTTTTGTAGGAATACTGATTTCTTTGCATACCCAAATAACTTTAACTACTTTGTTAACTATTACAGAAACACCTTCCAACATGGCGGAATTTCCATGGAAGAAATAATGGTTCCATTAATATCTTTAATACCTAGGTAAGTAATGACTTCATCCGTGTATCTGTGCAATAGTTTGGTAGAACTTGAAGCTATTGCAAATGAAATAGTAGATAAGTACAATAAACAGAATGTGTTTCTTTTTTCAGGTAAGATGGGGGTAGGTAAGACTACTCTGATTAAAGAGATTTGTAGAGCATTAAACGTTGAAGATGTAGTTAACAGCCCCACATTCTCAATTGTTAACGAATATAAAACTTCAGAAGGTGAGAGTGTATTTCATTTCGATTTATACAGAATTAAGAGTTCCGAAGAGCTACTCGACATAGGTTATGAGGAATATCTATTTGGTGGTTCAAAGTGTTTGATAGAATGGCCTGAACTTGCGTTGGGCTTAATGCCATCGGGATTTGTATTGGTGAAGATGGAAGTGCTTGGCAATAATGAAAGTAGGCGTATTGAAGTTACTATGATGGAAAGTTAATCCTGAAGACTCTTGGTTGGCTGTATGTAAATATCTCACCAGAAGGTTTTTTTAATAGCTTTGCATTAATGGTAAACTAACAGGCAAATGGAAGGGCAAAATAAAGATTTTAAGGTTTTTCCATCTTCGGCAACAGAGCTGATGACACGTGAAGAACAACTAGAAATTCCAAATAAAGCATGCAGGTTAACTATTGGTCTTCCAAAAGAGACAGTATGGCTTGAGAACAGAGTTGCGTTATCACCCGAAGCTGTTAGAACACTTGTAAAAGATGGTCACAAGGTGATTGTCGAAAATGATGCTGGTAAAGTCTCTCACTTTAATAATCAATTGTACAGTGATGTAGGTGCTGAAATAGCATACGAACCTAGTGTTGTTTATCAGGCTGATATTGTGGTTAAAGTTGCTCCGCCTACTTCAACTGAAATTTCAATGATGAGAGGTAAGCAAGTGCTGTTATCTTCCCTTAATCTGGGCGGATTAACAGAATTTCACTTCAAGCAACTTTCATCGAAAAGGATAACCGCTCTGGCGTTTGAATATATCAATGATCGCGAGGGTAATTTTCCTATCGTTAGAGCAATGAGTGAAATTGCTGGAACTACCTCAATCCTTATCGCTGCTGATTATTTATGTAATCCTGAATTGGGTAGGGGGGTTATGTTTGGTGGGCTAAGTGGTATTACTCCTACTGAGGTTGTGATACTAGGAGCTGGCACTGTTGGCGAATTTGCATGCCGTGCAGCTATTGGTATGGGGGCATTTGTCAGGGTTTTTGACAATTCAGTATATCGACTTCGTAGACTTCAAAACAACTTGGGTATGAGGGTGTATACAAGTGTGATCCAACCGGGGATGCTCAAAGATGCCCTTGCAATGGCTGATGTAGCTATAGGTGCAATCAGGTCAAAAGCTGGATTCTCTCCTATATGTGTGTCTGAAGAGATGGTAATGTCAATGAAGCAGGGATCTGTTATAATCGATGTAAGTATTGATCAGGGAGGATGCTTTGCTACCTCTATGTTAACTGACCACAAGAATCCGGTATTTGTTAAACATGGAGTCGTTCACTACTGCGTTCCCAATATAGCTTCAAAAGTTCCACATACAGCATCGTTGGCATTAAGTAACTTATTAGTACCGATTATACAGAGAGTAGGAGATGAAGGAGGAATTACAAATATTCTTCGGGTAGATCACGGAATCAGGAATGGAGTGTATTTGTATAATGGAATTTCTACTAACAGATATATAAGCGACCATTTTAAACTTCCTCATAAAGATATAGAGTTATTACTTGCAGCTTTTCATTAATATATTTCTATGTAGCTGGCATTCATGTATTTAATAATTTTAAATTTTAATAAAATCCTAAACATCCTTAGCCATAAAGTGTTATAAAGCTAAACGACAGCTCTTTAAATCTATTAACTACCAAAAACACTTGTGCCATGTTAGAATATTCAAAAACAGTACTGGAAAAAGTTAGTTTTAATAAGGAATTATTTAGGAAAGAGCTTGAAAAGTCTAAACGGCTTTTAAAAGAAGAGGAAGTGGAAATATTGAGAAGTTGGTGTAAGATAAGTTTCACAGATAAATATTCTGATATTATTCTGGAGGTTTTTGACAACTATCAAGCCTAACAATTACCGTAAATCTGTTATATCCACAATCTATAATCTAAATTTCTGTTAAATCAATAGACAGGGTTAAATGGATAAGCTAAGCTGTTTATATTTGCATCAAAATTTATAAGATGGCTTACGAGCACGCTAATCTGGCCCAAACTAATATCACTGAAAAACTAATAGAGAATCTTAGGAATAATTTATTTGATGCTGTATATTTTGGCAACAAAGCAGAAGCCCGGCAATATATATGCGATCAAATAAGCCCTGATATGAAAGTTGCATTTGGTGGTTCGATGACAGTAAGGATGCTCGACATTCGGTCATATGCCCACTCAATTGGAGCTCAAGTCCTTGATCATAGTATTCCAGGCCTATCAGAATCTCATCGTCTTGACATTATGCGAAAGCAGTTGACGAGTGATTTATTCATAAGTAGCTCTAACGCAATAACATCAAGTGGGTTTCTTGTCAATGTTGACGGTAATGGAAACAGAGTATCTTCGATGATTTTTGGGCCTCGGAAAGTAATAATTGTAGCGGGTATAAATAAAATAGTTCACAGCGTTAATGAGGCATTTAAAAGGATAGAGTTTGTCGCGGCACCAATGAATATGAAACGCTTGGAGAGATCAACACCATGTTCAATTGAAGGAGTTTGCGTTGACTGCGATTCAAATGAAAGAGGTTGTCGTGCATTTTCAATTATTAAAAGACGCCCAGCTCTAACTCCAACCGAGATTATATTGGTAGGAGAAATGCTTGGAATGTAATTTTCTTTCATTTTAAGTTGATTCTAATTATAAAAACTTGAATTCTCAATCGACGTTGCCTATATTTGAGCAGTCGTAAATAACCACAAATGGAATTAACCACTTTAAACGCAATTTCTCCCATAGATGGAAGATATCGCAAGCAGGTTGAAGGCCTTGCATTTTATTTTTCCGAAGCAGCCCTAATAAATTACAGAGTGTTTGTAGAGGTGGAGTACTTTATCGCTTTGTGCGAACTCCCATTGCCTCAATTAAACGATTTCGACAGGGGTAAATTAGAAGGACTTAGGGAATTATGTCGCGATTTTACCTTCCAGGATGCTCAGGAAGTAAAAGATATTGAAGCCACTACAAATCATGATGTTAAAGCAGTAGAATACTATCTGAAGAAGAAGTTTGATAAGATGGGATTGGCTAAATATAAGGAATTTATACATTTTGGGCTAACCTCACAGGATATCAATAATACTTCATCACCTTATGCATTGAAGCTTGCTTTGCAAGAAGTATATTTACCTCTCATTGAGGATGTCTGCCAACGTTTAGCCTCTAAAGCCAAAAACTGGAAAAACGTTCCTATGCTTGCCCGAACGCATGGGCAACCAGCCACTCCAACCACTGTTGGTAAAGAGTTCTATGTGTTTGTTGATCGCCTGAAGCAACAAATTAAATTATTGAAGAATATTCCATTTACTGCTAAGTTCGGTGGTGCCACCGGAAGCTTAAATGCACACTATGCAGCATATCCTAATATTGACTGGGTTGCTTTTGCCGATTTATTTACAAAACTACACCTTGGCCTTGAAAGGCAGAAGTTTACAACTCAGATTGAGCATTATGATAATTTGGCCGCTATTTTTGATGCTATGTCACGTATAAATACCATTCTTATTGACTTATGCAGAGATATGTGGATGTACATAGCAATGGATTATTTTAAACAGAAGATTGTTGCCAATGAAGTAGGGTCATCTGCCATGCCTCATAAAGTTAATCCAATTGACTTTGAGAATGCTGAGGGAAATTTGGGAATGGCAAACGCTTTGTTTGGGCATTTTTCATCAAAGTTGCCTTTATCGAGGTTGCAACGTGACCTAACCGATTCCACTGTTACTCGTAACATTGGTGTTCCTTTTGGGCATACATTAGTGGCTCTGAGATCAATAATTAAAGGGACCAATAAGCTTATTCTCAATGAGGAAAAATTGTACAAGGACTTGGAAGACAACTGGGCTGTTGTATCAGAAGCTATTCAAACAATTTTGAGAAGAGAAGGATTTTCAAAACCCTATGAAGCACTTAAGGAGCTTACAAGGACTAACGAGAGAATAACAGAAGAAAGTATCAATGAATTTATTGACGGATTATCTGTATCTCAGTCAATCAAAGAGGAGCTTAAAGCTTTGTCACCTCATACTTATATAGGTTCTTTTACTTTTTAATTGCTTGGCGGCGCTGATTTTCAAGTTCTAGCAATCGCAATTCTCGAGTGGTTTGGCCTGATATTGCTGAATTTTCTTCAGCTCGCCTCAGAAGATAAGGCATAACAGCTTTTACTGGTCCATATGGGACATATTTAGTAACATTGAACCCATGGTGTGCTAGGTTAAAGCTTATATGATCGCTCATTCCGTAAAGTTGGGAAATCCAGATCCGTTTATCATTAGGCGCAATATCTCTTTTAAGTATCTCATTTACAAGTATATGGTTACTTTCCTCGTTATGAGTGCCTGAAAAAAGTTCAGCAATATTCAGATTATCAAGGGTTATTCTTAGTGCTTCATTATATGAATTATCCGTATCGAACTTTGTGCTACATATTGGGGAAGGGTAACCTTTCTCAATGGCACGAGCCCTTTCTTTTTCCATATAAGCACCTCTGACAAACTTCAAACCTATGAAGTACCCCTTTTTCTTTGCCTTGGCAATACTTTCTCTAAGAAACTTTATTCTATCGTGTCTATACATTTGAAGAGTGTTGAATACAATTGCTCTTTCCTTATTATATTTATTCATCATTTCTTCCACAGTCTCGTCAATCAAGTGCTGATACCAACTCTCTTCTGCGTCTATAAGAATGGGAACACTTAATTCGTAGGCACGATTGCACAGGATGTCGACTCTGTTCTTAAAATCAACATATAATGAAAGCATTATACTATCGAGGTGTTTGCCCTGATAAGCATTCTCAAACAGGTGTGGAGAAGCAAAAGCAGTTGGTTTAAATACTGCAAATTGTATATTCGGATTTCTCGAAGCATTCTCGATTGTTCTTAATGTTTCTTCAAGTGTGTGTTCCATTCCAGCAGGAGTGGTATTGCCTTCCACCGAATAATCTAGTATGCTCTTTATACTATAGTTGCTCAATTTCTCGACAACAGGAGTGCATTCCTCTATAGTTTTACCACCAACAAATTGCCTATAAATTGTGCTCTCAATAGCCCATGAATAAGGTAAGTGCAGTTTCATTGCAGTTATTAATAAGCTTTGTCCTGTTTTAACCAGCCCTCTATTTTTCATTAATTTAAACAAGTAGTATGCACTTTTAAGCTCTTTATTTGTTTTGCCTTTAAAGGCTATTTCTGTATTCTGAAAGTTGATTTCCATAATAATAATGATGTGGTTTGTTAAGTTATCAATCCAAATATAACAAAAGTTGTGGCTATTTGCCGTCTGTTCACACTAAAATTGTCTATCTTCGTAATTGAGAATTAACATTATATTATGACCAATAAGTTAAGAACACTAGTAGTAGCTGATGCACCTTTATACATTGGGACTGATTCATTAGCAGAATTAGCTGCTCAGTTGAGTGATAAACTAAAGGATAGGTCTCCAATTTTTATACTCACAGATAAAAACACTTCTCAGTATTGCCTGCCTGTCTTATTAGATCAGGTTCCAGTATTAAAGAATGCTAGTAATCTTGTTGTTGAAGCTGGCGAAGAGAATAAAACTATTCAGACGTGCGAAACGTTATGGAATCAGCTTGCTTTATTAGGAGCCAACAGAGGCTCTATATTGATTAATCTTGGTGGCGGAGTAATCAGTGACATGGGTGGTTTTGCAGCTTCTACATTTCACCGTGGAATGAGTTATATCAATATTCCAACAACATTGATGGCAATGATTGATGCTGCTATTGGCGGCAAAACTGGAGTCGATTTAGCATCATTGAAGAACATGGTTGGCCTTATTTCAAATCCTCTTGGAGTATATGTCTGGCCTGAATTTCTTAAGACTTTGCCATTCAGATATTTGCTTTCGGGATACGCAGAGATGATGAAGCATGCTATGATTGCTGATGCTCATTTCTGGAAAAAACTTACTATTACTCCAATGGCGGTCATTACCTCGTGGGATGATCTTATATACAGAGCAGCAGAAATCAAATGTAAAATAGTAAGTTCTGATCATCATGAAAAAGGACCCCGGCGTTTGCTTAATTTCGGACATACAATAGGCCATGCATTTGAAACATATTCTTTACGTAGAGATACCTCTCCATTAAGCCATGGTGAGGCAGTTGCAATGGGTATGATTTGTGCTTCTTATATTTCATACAGGAACTGTAATCTTCCACTTTCACAACGTGATGAGATCATTAGGAACATCATGCTCAATTTCGATCATTACAATATAGAGACTGCAGCTATTGAAGAACTTTTGGAAATAACTGTCTATGATAAAAAGAACCGAAACGGAAATGTTATTATGACATTAATTCCCGAGATAGGCTCCGCAGTTCACGGCCAAAAGGTTGATATTTCACTGATTCGTGAAAGTCTTTTCCGTTATACTGATTTTAGACGGTATGTTATCAGATGATTTGCTTACGCCTAAGAAGCTCTTGATAAAACCTCCATTAATGTATCAGGATGGGATATCAATTACCCTTCCCTTATCAAAGAGTATTGCTAACAGGATGATGATTATTAACTTCCTTTCAGATACAAAAGTCGATCTGGAGGTGCCAGAAAGTTCCGACTCTCGGATTATGTTCGATTTACTTTCAAGGATTCATTCTGAGAAAACAGATTCTGAGAATCAAAGTTCTGGAAGACAGGAAGTTGCAGAATACTCCTCAGAAGATGCAGGTACAGTATTCAGATTTCTTTCAGCACTATTTTCATGTATACCAGGTAAGCGAATATTGACAGGCTCACACAGGATGCTCGAAAGACCATGCGGACCATTGATTGATTCATTGATTGAAATTGGAGCGAAGTGCTCATACCTTGGTAATACTGGATTCCCCCCTGTAGTCTTTGAAGGGAGGGAATTGAATGGCGGAGAAATCGAAATTGAAGCTTCCGTAAGTAGTCAGTTTATTTCAGCCCTAATGATGATTGCACCTTTAATGAAAGAAGGATTAGCAATTTCTTTAAAGGGCGCAATTGTCTCATTCCCTTACATTTTACTAACTGCCTCTCTGATGGGAAAATGCGGAGTTGAGGTTGAAATATCAGAGTCCATTATTAAAATCCCAAATAGTCAGTATAAAGTACAAGCATTATCAGAAGCAGATTGGTCAGCAGCATCCTATTGGTATGCTTTAGTAGCAATCTCTCCTTTAGCAATGCTACCTTCAACAGGTCTCTTGTTAAAAGGGCTATCTCAACAAACCTTACAAGGTGATGCTTCAGTAATGCAAATTTACAAACAACTGGGTGTTGATTCGACTTGGGTAGATGAAGGACTAAGACTCAAAAAATCAAACAAGACAATAACAGAATTTAATGTTAATCTGAAAGATAATCCTGATCTTACACCAGCAATTGCTGTTACATGTGCTACACTTGGCATTCAAGCTGAACTGTCGGGGCTACAAACTTTAACAATTAAAGAAAGTAATAGACTAATAACAATAAGAGATGAACTGTTAAAGCAGGGTTACAACTGTTCAATAACCGATCAGCACTCTCTTGTAATAATTCCTGTCAATACTAGTCCTAAAACAGGGTGTGTTGAAACATATAATGATCACAGAATTGCAATGGCAATGTCACTTCTTTGCTTGACAAAAGGAGAGCTGACTATTAAAAACCCATCAGTTGTAGCTAAATCATACCCCAAATATTGGGATGATTTAAAAAGTGCGGGATTCCTAATTAATTAAGGCTAAGAATTTTTATGCCCAACGTTATATCCTTTTTAAATTAAGAATTTGATGAGAGTTATAATTGTTCTAGCTTTGTTTCATTAATTCACGTAAATGAAGGTTGATATTTTTATACCATGCTACATTGATCAGGCTTGTCCAGAGACGGGTTTCAATATGGTAAAAGTCCTTGAAAAAGCAGGTGTTAAGGTTAGTTATAATAAGCATCAAACGTGCTGCGGAAGATTTTCATTTGATGATGGTTATTGGGACCATGCCAAGTCAATCGGAGAGAAATTCATAAAGGATTTTATTGACAGTGAAATGATAGTTTCACCTTCGGCCTCATGTGTAACTATGGTCAGAAAGTATTATGATGAACTGTTTTACAATTCTGCCCTTCATAATGAGTACCGAAAACTGAGAAAGGTTATTTTTGAGTTCTCTGATTTCTTGGTTAATAAACTGAATGTTAAAGATGTTGGTGCAACATTTAATCACAATGTATTTTATTGCGACAGCGGTGCTGCTCATAACGAATACGGCTTAAAAAATGAGCCTCTTATCCTTCTAAAACATGTAAGAGGCCTTAAATTAGTTGAATCTGAAAGTAAAGTGTTTAACTGCAATTTCGAGGGATTCGCAATTAACAGGTATGAAATAATATATAAGGAAATGGCTGCTGAGATAATTCAAGCAGCTGTTGATTCTAGTGCGGAATATATCATTTCAACCGACGCTAATAGCCTGCTGTTTTTGCAGGGGTGTATTAAAGAAAAAGATATAGCCTTAAAAACTGCTCATCTCGCGGATGTACTAGCTTCAGGTTATGATGGCTAATTAGCCGGCTCAGTGTAAAAAATCTGTGTTTCGCTGAAAACATAATTTCCATTAGGATCTTTGGCTGCGACTTTCCAATAATAGGACTGATCGTTCTGAAATCCTGAAATAGTATCATAGTAATTTTTAAAATGATCTGAGTCATAATAATAGTCAACGATTCCAGACTTGATAATAGTCATTGATGGTATTGACCTTCCAACCCAAATATCGAAAGAAAGGGAATCATCCTCAGGGTCACCCTTCGTTTTCCAACCAAAGATGACTGTTGGTTTCATGTAATCTTCAAAATTGGGTGGGGTAATAATTGTAGGAATATCCGGAGGTTTGTTATTTACATCATAGACAATTACAACCATTCCTGTCATAGTGTCTGTTAATGGATAAGTATCACGAACCACAAGTCGTGGGTAATAAACCCCGACCTGATCGTATGAATATGTGGTAGTTTTTGAAGTAGTAAAAGGTGTGAAACTTTCATCTTCAAAGAATGACCAACAAACTTGTAGAGCACTTGTAGGGTCTTCATTATCCGTCACAGCACTTGCATCAAAAAGAATTTGCTGATTAACACCAGCTATACTGGGATTAGTGACGAAAGTTGCTTTGGGCAAATGGTTTTCAGAATTGCTGTTATCTTTTTCACAACTTAACAAAAACAGAGCAGCTAAAGTAATTAACAGAAGTCGATTCATAATTGGAGCATAATGGTCTAATGTTGTAAAGATAAAAAAACGTTATAAAGTGAGAATAATTATCGGGGTAATTAATTATTACTGATCTTCAACTTTAAAATTGTCTTGACCTGATAAGGCCGCATGGTTTTATAATAGTTATTTTTGGTGAAATTCCTTTAGTGCAAAAATACTCTATAAACAAGCTTTAGTATCATTAAGTAGTGGCAAAAATTATCCAACTAAAGTAGTTATAGCAGATATTTTTATTGATTCTATTTGGAGTTATCAATTAATTTCTAATTTTGGGAGTCTCAATTTTACTCATTAGGAGCTTATTATCAATACATTTATGTTTGTCGGGAAACAGACAGTGAAAACCCCCAAAAAAATGAAGGAAGAGATTTTTAATCAAACAAAACGGATTCGAATTGCTATAATTATTCTCTCTATTGTTTGGCTATTGCCGCTTGTTGGTTCCACGCAGGAAATCGTATCAAGAGATGATCAGGAATTTATTAAAATTGATGTTTCGGAACAAAGCCCTTTTAGTATCAGACTTCTATTGCAAGATCTGGATAGTTTGAGCAATGCAAAAGTTGCAATTTCCCATGAAACAAGCGTAATTTATATTTACCCTTATGAGGTGAATTTGTTGGATTTGTTTCAACAGGTTAATGAGATACTTAGAGATGCCAACCATAAAGATTCCGCATATACAGAATCGGAAAAAGAAATTATTACATCTCAACTTATTGAAAAATATGGTGACTGGTTGATAGATTATTCTAAAACGGGTATAAGAGAAACTGTGAATGATTCGTGCCATACGGCATTACCCTTCTGTACTGGAACTATTTATACTTTTCCCGGGGGGGTGAATACAGGATTAGCACAGGTTGGACCAGAATATGATTGTATTGGAGAAGAGCGCAATCCAGCTTGGTATTATATGAAAATAGCGAATCCTGGAAACATTGTAATTAAAATGAGCAGTGCGCCGCTTGAGGATATAGACTTCTGTTTGTGGGGGCCTTTTGGAGATCCATATTTGCCCTGCCCATTGAATAATTCTCAAGGAGGATTAACAGGGTCAAAAGTCATTGATTGCAGCTATTTGTCAGATGAAATAGAGTACGCTGAAATACCGAGTGCCTCGGCTGGACAGTATTATATTTTAATGATTACTAACTATTCAAATCGTCCTTGTGAAATCACATTCCAGAAATTGTCTGGATCGGCAACTACTGACTGCACCATTCTTCCTCCACCCGCTTCGAGTAATTCGCCGGTATGCATAAACAATAATATTCAACTAACAGCTGCAACAGCAGGAGGGGCAACCTATAATTGGACAGGTCCTAATAATTTTTCAAGTAATTTGCAAAATCCGGTAATTCCAGATGCACAATATGTAAACTCAGGAACATATTCAATGACTATTACAATTAATGGTAATACAAGCGAACCAACAACCACGGATGTATTAGTAATTGATCCACCAACAGCCCAGCTAACAGCTGGAAGTAATGCAACATTCTGTTATGGCGATTCTGTTAAACTTGTTGTGACTGCTACTGGTATAGGACCTTTTACAGCTCAAATTAGTGGGGGTGGAGGTATTCCGTCTTCTTTAAGTTTTAATGAATCACCTGGGATTATTTGGTTATCTCCTGGCGCAAGCACAACCTATACTCTCACGGGTATTAGCAATGCAGGGTGTTCAGGTACTGCATCAGGCTCGGTTGCTGTGACAGTACGTCCTGCGCCAACAGCAGATTTTACTTCTTCCAATCTGTGTTCAGGCATAAGTACTTCATTTTTTGATGAAAGTACAATTGCAAGCGGTACTATAAGTGAATGGAACTGGGATTTTGGTGATGGGACTGCAAATTCTAACCTTCAAAATCCAACACACATCTATACTAATCCAGGAAATTTCAATGTGACACTTGATGTATCCTCAAATTTTGGTTGCAGTTCATCATTAACATTACCACAAGTCATTAAGTCCACACCTAATGTAAACGCCGGGACTGACAAGACTATTAATTACGGAACAATAACCTCATTATCAGGAACAGCCTCAGGGGGGTCAGGGTCCCATACTTACCAATGGCAACCTGCTGATAAGGTTGTTAATTCAACATCTCTTAATTCAAATACTCAAATTATTTATGAGGCAACCCAGTTTACTTTAACAGCTACTGATGCAAATGGGTGTCAGAAAAGCGACGAAATGCAGCTTTCAATAATAGGTGGACCACTAACCTGTAATATTGAAGTCACATACCCAGAGGTCTGTAAAGGAAGCTCATCAACACTCAAAGCTAACTCTTCAGGAGGCGCTGGCCCGGATTTTTACGAATATGATTGGGTGTCAGAGCCTGCCGGTTTTACTTCAAATCTGCAAGAGATAACAGTAACACCAATGCAAACAACAAAATATAAAGTACATATTTTTGATGGATATACTGATGTTTATAGTGATTTTACAATCGTTGTAAATGAGAATCCGGTTGTTACAGCCGCTAATGACTTGTCAATACCCCATGGAACTAGTACCATCTTATCATGTAATGTCACAGGTGACCATGGTCCATACCAATATCAATGGAGTCCAGTAAATTTTGTTGAAACTCCGAATGCTCAATCACCTCAAACTACTAATCTCTATGAATCAAGAGTTTTTAGTGTTGAAGTGACTGACACAAAAGGATGTATACATAGTGATGTAATGTCAGTTACTATTACAGGCGATGCTCTTTCGGTTGCAGTACAGGCTGAATCACCAATTTGCAGGAACGACTCAACAACACTAATATCTATGGTTGGAGGTGGAAATACAGGTAATGAAACTCCAACTTACATTTGGGCTGACCAAAATGGTACTTTTGTCTCAGATGAAGCTCAACCAATTGTATCACCCGATTACACCACTACATACACTGTTATAGTAAACGATGGCTATAATGAAGTTGAAGGATCTTTCAAGGTTGTGGTAAACCAACTCCCGGTAATTAATCTTATCCCTAATGATCCGAAAATAGTTGTAATAAATGATTCAGAGCCATTTAGTATTGGAGCGTGTGTATTTGATTCTATACTTATTTCAGCAGGCAATCCCGGAGCTGGTTACCAATGGAGTAATGGTTCTGTTGATCAGATAATTACTGTTTCAACATCAGGAATAATTTATGATGAGCAATCTTATGATGTGAAAGTGACTGATCCTTTAACCACTTGTAGTAATACTGCTCATTTGACTGTGATTTTTACATTTAGTAATTGTAGCTATGGCTTTGAAGAAAATGACCTAAACAGTGAAGTCAATATATATCCCAATCCAAATGATGATGGGATGTTTAAGCTCACATCCTCTATGATGGAAAACGATGTGATAGCAGAAGTTTTTAATTCGCAAGGTAAAATCGTATTTTCCAAACTATACGAAAGTACTCCCTCAGCTGAATTAAATGAAGTGATTGATCTCAGTAGTCAGCCATCTGGAATCTATATTATGAGAATGTATAACCAAAATAGAGCTGTTATAAAGAAACTTATTATAAAGTAGTAACTGAACAGAATAAAACCAAGTAACTTAATGAAACAATTATTGCTCTTCTTCTTCGTCTTTACTCTAGTTAATACTAATATAGCCGCCCAAAACAGGTGTTCCTATCAAAAACCAAGGCACGCGGAAAATTGGATTTTCAGCAATAACATTTGGATGGAATTTGCAAATGAAGTGGATGTAAAGGAAATAACCAATGTTGAAAGAGCCAATGGGAGTGCTGTTTGGTCTGACAATAATGGTAATCTTATTGCCTACTCTGATGGAAGTGGCTGTCTATGGAATAAAAATCAAGAGTTATTGGAATGTAATTTGTTTATACCGGGATCACAACAACCTTCTCTTTTTGTACCGAAAGTTGATAGTGACACAATTCTGTATTTGTTCACAACTGATATGATTATTCCTGGATATAAAGGTCTAAGAATGTATACTGTAAATATAAAGGATATCGGCTTAATTGTTCATGATTCTGTTTTGTTAAGCGATGCAGTCCCTGTTATTGCAAGTACATATTATCCTGAAGAAAACTTTTATTGGGTAGTCTCACACCAATTAGATAACAATAAATTTTTTGCATACAAAGTGGGTAATGGTATTAATTCACAACCTGTTATAAGTGAGGAAGGGACTTCTATCTCCAGTAACATACAAGGAAACGAATCTATCGCTGAATTAAAATTTTCTGTAGATGGAAATATTTTGGCTATGGTGTCTTATGGCAAAGGCACAATTGAACTTTTCACGTTTAACAAATCATCAGGTGAAATAAAATATGTTCATACTATTCAACCTTCAGGTGTCTCTAGTGATGTAAGACCTAATAATATTGAGTTCTCTCCTGATGGGACAAAACTTTATGCAATTCTGAGCCAAGCAATACAAACCCCAAGTAAAAGTTTATTGTTTCAGTATGACCTTGAGGAAAGCTATAATGAAGTATCTATAAACGGTTCAGCAAAAGATGTTTGTGGTATCCAGCTAGCTCCTGACGGCAAAATATATGTCACCCGCAAAAATAGTCTCTACATGGGTATCATTGAAAATCCTAATAGAGAAGGATTGGAATGCAACTTTAATGATATGGGCTTATATCTCGAAGGTGAAAGAGGTTTAAGCGGTCTGCCTAATTTTGTGTCTAGTTTTTTGGATGTAAAACCGATTGATTTTGATACTAAATGTTATGGTGATACAACCAATTTTAAAGTGTTGAATAATAGTAACACTGAAAGTATATTGTGGGACTTTGGAGATGAAGGCTCTGAAGGTAATACTCTCACCACTACAAATGGTACGGCATCTTATGTTTATAGTGAACCTGGTGATTATGTTGTAACCTACACAGAAATCAATGGTACAAAGAGCTGGACACATCAGGTACCTGTTACTATCTATCCATTACCTGAGAATAATCTAAGGCAAGCTTTCCCAAGTGACACTGCTTTCATAATGAAGGATGGCTCAAGTAGTATCCAATTATGGGCACAAGAGGGAATGTTCTCCTATGAATGGACTCCGGGTGGTTCTACAGATATCTCATATACGGTAACTGCTCCTGGAGAATGTTCTGTTACGGTTGAGGATATGAACTGTTGTAGGCTTAAGAGTACACTATTTGTTGAAGAATTAGACCCTAAAATTCCCAATGCTATTAAGCGTAGTAGTACATTATCAACTGATATCAATAGGGTTTTTAAGCCACTGGCACCACCGGATGGGGTTGCGGATTACAGTATGAAGATTTTTAATAAGTGGGGACAGATGCTATTTGAATCCAATGACCTTTCTATTGGATGGGATGGGAAGGTGAATTCAACAAATGCACCGGAAGGTATTTATCTTTGGTATATTACATTGAATGTAGCCAGGAACCAGATGAATAAAGGGATGTTTAAACTTTCTGGCACTCTAATGCTGCTTGATTAATCATTATGATATTTAATTTTAGTACCATAAAGCCGGGCTCACCGGCTTTATTTATTTTTGTTGAATGAGCCATAAAAATAAGTTATCAGGATACTTTAGCAGTTTTTTTCAGGAAGTAATTCTTGATGTTTATCAAAGCCGGATAAATCCTGACCTTGAAGTTGCGATTATTAACGGTAGATATCAACTTAATGCCGGGAAAGTTAACTATTCATTTGGTCCTTTGCACGATGCTTTTAGAAAATATTTCAGAAAAGATGTTCCAAAACTTTATGATGACTCTAACGTATTGATCCTCGGTTTTGGAGCTGGAAGTGTGGCATCTATACTTAGAACCGAATTGGGATTTAACTGCCATATAACTGGGATTGAAGCTGACGAGAAAGTAATTGAAATTGCTAGAATGCACTTCTATCTCGATAAACTTAAAAATATTGAAACCCATGTATCAGATGCATTTGATTACGTTGAAAGCTGTTCAGGGAAGTTCGATCTTATTGTTATTGACATCTATATTGACGATAAAGTACCTGTTAAGTTTGAATCACGTGAATTTATCGAAAGAATTTACAATTGCTTGAATGATGGTGGAAAAGTGGTTTTCAACAGGCTCAAACCTGCAAATAGTAGCGACCAGTCTATTGAAGTCCTTATTCGGAAATTCGATTCAATATTTCCGAAAGTAAAAACTGTTGTAATACCTATAAATAAGCTCAGTCCAAACTATTTTATAATAGGCGAAAGATAGCTGATTTAAGTCAGATCCTGCTCAATGAATAAGTATCATTTTAGAAGACATGAAGTGATCAATTGACTATTTGAAACTATTTGTTATTTAAACTTCTAAATTAACGTTGGTCGTTAACATAGTGGGCTTTATCTTTGTAGCTTATAAATTACGGTAATTTCATGGAAAGAAGCAAAGAATGGTATGCTGCAGGGATCAGCAAAAAGCTGCATCTGCAATTAGGGCAAGTGTTTAATACCCTAACACTTATGGATGGCGGTGCTACAATACCTTTTCTTGCCAGATATAGGAAAGAGATGACGGGTGGAATGGATGAAGTTGTCCTGGCCACAGTTAGGGATGAGTATGAAGATCTTAAAGAACTTGAAAAAAGAAGAGACTTCATTATTTCATCAATGACAGAACTTAATGTTCTTACCCCTGAACTCGAGAATCAGATTATGGCAGCCAATACCATGACCGAACTTGAGGATATTTACCTGCCTTTTAAACCGAAGAGAAGGACCCGTGCTACAGTCGCAAGAGAAAAAGGACTTGAGCCATTAGCAGAATGGATAATGATGCAAACCTCCGGGAGTCCTGAAATGAAAGCTAATGAATTCATAAATGCTGAAAAATCAGTAGCTGATGCTGAAGAAGCATTATCCGGGGCCAGAGATATTATTGCTGAGTGGGTAAGTGAAAATAAGATAGCTCGTGAAAGAATGAGGTCAATTTTTACCAGAGAGGCTTCGATAAGTTCCAAACCGGTTAAAGGTAAAGAGCTGGAGGGTATTAACTACCAGAATTATTACGATATTACTGAAAATCTAATAAAAGCTCCTTCGCATCGTATTCTTGCTATGTTCAGAGGTGAAGAAGAAGGTTTCCTTAGATTATCTATTGACCCCTCAGAGAGAACACCTATAGATACGCTTAATAGGATTTTTATTAAGAATAATACTGAGTCAGCAAATCAAATTGAACTTGCCATTAACGATTCTTATAAGCGTTTACTTAAGCCTTCAATTGAGAATGAAATGCGGGCTATTGTAAAAGAGAAGGCTGATCATGAGGCAATAAGAGTATTCACTGTTAATCTTCGACAGTTGTTACTAGCTCCACCATTAGGACAGAAAACAGTGTTGGCAATTGATCCCGGATTCAGAACAGGATGTAAGATAGTCATTCTCGATCGCCAGGGTAATTTGTTGCACAATGAGACAATTTATCCACATCCACCTCAGAATGAAGTGGGACCGTCCGTTTCGAAATTGAAAACCTTGGTTTCTGCCTATGGTGTTGAGGCAATCGCTATTGGCAATGGCACTGCAGGTCGTGAGACTGAAAATTTTGTAAGAAGAATTCCTTTCGACCATCAGGTTATTAGCATAATGGTGAATGAAAGCGGTGCATCAGTATACTCAGCTTCATCGGTTGCAAGAGAGGAATTTCCTGATTACGATGTAACAGTAAGAGGTGCGGTATCTATCGGTAGACGATTAATAGACCCTTTGGCTGAACTGGTAAAGATTGATCCAAAGTCAATAGGAGTAGGGCAATATCAGCATGATGTAGACCAGAGTGCTCTTAGCCGAAGTCTAGAAGATACAGTTGTCAATTGTGTTAATCAGGTAGGTGTTGAGCTGAATACAGCTAGCAAACAACTCTTAAGCTATGTGTCAGGAGTTGGACCTTCATTAGCGTCAAAAATAATTGAACATAGAAAGAAAAATGGCGCCTTTAAATCACGGCATGAGCTACTGAAAGTAAGTAGGTTTGGAGATAAAGCTTATGAACAGGCTGCAGGATTTCTAAGGATAAGAGATGGTGAGAATCCACTTGACAGTAGTGCTGTACATCCTGAAAGTTATAATATTGTGGGCAGAATGGCTGAATATTTAAATTGTAGTGTTAAGGAGCTAATTGGAAAGAAAGAACTAATTCAAAGGATTGAACCGCATAAGTTTGTAAATGAAAAAGCCGGGCTTCCAACAATAATAGATATAATTGAGGAGTTATCAAAACCTGGTAGGGATCCAAGGGAGAAGTTTGATCTTTTTGAGTTCGATAAGAATATTAATAATATTGAAGATCTTAGACCTGGTATGGTTTTAAATGGCATAGTTACCAATATTACTGCATTTGGTGCTTTTGTTGATATAGGAGTTCACCAGGACGGATTGGTACACTTGAGTCAAATGGCTGACCGTTACATAAAAGATCCTAATGAGGTTGTTAAGTTAACTCAAAAGGTAAGAGTGAAAGTTATGGATATTGATGTTGCACGAAAGCGGATTTCATTATCGATGAAAGAAGCCAAACTTGCTGATAAGTTAAAGTCTGATGAATAGTATGAAAAAAGTAACCACCATCGTGTATATATTCACAATAATACTGCTTCTTACTGTGAATAAATCGTATTCACAAAGAATTATGGGCGCCCTGATTGGTGGTGTAAATGCGTCACAGGTTGATGGTGACGAAGTCTTTGGATACCATAAATTCGGTTTAAATGTTGGAGCAGCTGCAATTGTTCCCATAACCGGTAATTGGTCTGTGAGTATCGAAAATGTTTATAGTGAGAAAGGCTCCAGGCAGAAAGCTCGATTTATAGATACACTCGATGGATCGTATGATCTGAAGCTTAATTACCTGGATGTGCCCTTCCTTGTACAATATACTGATAAGAATATTGCCACTTTCGGACTTGGAGCATCATGGGGTGGGCTTGTGAAGGTCTGGGAACAGCGTAATGGTATTACTCAAACAGGCACCACTCTGAATAGCGAGATTTATAGATCAAGTGACATCAATTTTTTAATGGATGTGAAGTTCAGAATGGTTAAACGATTGTATTTCAATTTCAGATACGCCTATTCAATAAGACCTATTGCGTCCCGGGAAGTAATTGATTCAAAAACTGGTTACCCCAATATTCGCGATCAGTATAATGGGATGTTTACTTTTAGATTATACTATATATTCAATGAAAGATTGAGCGAGAGAGTGACCAGAGGGCAACCTCCTACAAAGTAAGTTGACAAAGATATATTCCCTCAGTGTAAATAAAGGTAATAGGGATTTGTTAATCTAAGGTAATCATTAGTGTAAAAGCCGTTCTCATCTCTTATTGCTAACTCTGATATCTCAATATCACTTACATTTCCTATAGAATATTCAAGAAGCACTCTATTAGGTTTTTTTCCTTTACACGGAATAACGAAAGTTTTCCGTGTGGCTGCAAGACCTTCCTCAATGCAAATTAAATCCAATTGCTCATAATCAGGAACCGGAAAAACAATATTCAGACGTCCATTCTTTTTGAGAAGCAATTTAGCAGAATGAATCAATTCATTAATGGGCAGAACTGAATTATGCCTGGCCGTATTTCTGCTTGTTATTGACGATTTGAGTGAATTTGTAAAATATGGCGGGTTGGATATTATCAGATCGAAGCCACAAGAGGAGCCTTCGGCTTTAACTTCTAACATTTGTTGATAATACTCAGAAGCAAAGGTTCGAAAATCATGGTTTATGCAAGTTAACCGATTGCTCCAACTGCTATTGGCAAAATTCTGCTTTGCCTGGCAATAAGCCTTAAACTCAATCTCTATTCCAGTTACCGTAGCATTAGTGTTTTGTGCGGCAATTAAAGCCAATAAGCCACAACCTGTGCCAACATCCAGAATATTAGCCGAGGAGGTATAGTTGATCCATGCGCCTAGCAAAACTGAGTCAGTTCCGACTTTCATTGCGCAATCAGAATCTTCTACAGCGAACTTTTTAAATTTAAAAGCCATGAATTACTCAAGATAAAGGTCAATCAGACCCTCTGGTGCATCAGTAAAGAGTTGCTTTTTTATTCGGTCAATCCCAGTAACAATTTCATCGGAGATGGGGATAAGGATTTCCTTACTCTTAAATTCTATGCTTAATACAGCCTGGTGGGGATATTCCAGGACCTCATTTATGGTTCCGATAAAACCATGTGTGTTATCGTATACTTCAAATCCTTTGACCTCGTGATAATAAAACCTGTTTCCTGTGAGTTCTGGTAATAGAGACAGAGGTTGATATAATTCGCATCCTACCAGAATTGAAGCTTGTTCTACTGAATCAATATCAGTAAATGTGATAACAGCTTTATTGTTGTGTTTGAGTTCTACTTTTTCAATTAAAAATGGAATCAGTTTAGCATTCATTTGAACGAAAACTGATTCCATTTTTTCATACTCCTCAGGATAATCAACATCTAAGTTGACTAACAAGGCTCCTTTAGCTGCAAAAGGTTTTAGGATTTTTCCCAGATAAAAGTAGCCATCCATAAGGATAAATTATTCAGCTGAAGGCTGCTCTTCTGAAGTTTCTTCAGTAGCAGTTTCTTCTGTGGCTTCTGAAGCTTCTGCAGTAGCTGCAGATGCTGCTTCAGCTTCCTGCTGACGCTTCTTGGCTAATTCAGCAGCTCGGGCTTCATTTACTTTAATTTCAGCTTCAAAAAGCTTTTTCTTAGCTTCTTTCTCACTCAGTTGTTCAGCATTGATGCTGCTAACCAATCTGGCTTGCTTGGTTTCTTTCCATTCATTAAAACGAACTTCGGCTACCTCTTTTGTAAAAGCACCTTTTTCCGCACCTTTCATCAGGTGATTGTAATGCAGAACTCCCTCCTGTGACAGAATATTCTTAACTGTAGGGGTTGGGTCAGCACCTTTACGTAACCATTCATAAGCCTTCTGGAAGTCAAGAATAATTTCAGCAGGCTTTGCAACTGGGTTGTAAGTGCCGATTTTCTCTATGAACCTTCCATCACGGGGTGCACGACCATCCGCAATTACAATGTGGTAGAAAGGTCTTCCCTTTTTACCAAAGCGTTGTAATCTCATTTTTGTTGGCATAAACTCTAAAAATTAAGTGTAAAAAACTATTTTTCGGGGTGCAAAGTAACGCAAAATTTTAATACATAGCACTATTCACTATCCTTTTTTCTATTAAAAATATTGAGCCTGAGTATGTCCAGTAATCCCTTTCGTTCTTTTATTATGACATCTTCAGGTGGAACCGAATCAGTCACTATATAACTTCTAGCCGGCCCTTTGAGAACAATTTCGGGGCTCAGATGCTCGTAGTCATATTCTGATATCCAACCACGACTTAACATCTTCCCTGAGACTAATGAGTAGTAATTACTTAAATAATCCCGCAAATTACCCTCTTTGTCGAACGAGTATTTGAATAGCTTAGGTCGAGGTACAATGCTTGCAATGTATATACTTTCTGCTAAAGTTAATTTTGATACATCCTTATGAAAATAGAATTGTGCTGCTTCATTAACTCCATATGTCATGGGTCCTGTTTCAATTATATTCAGGTAAACTTCAAGCATTCTGTCTTTTGTGACTATGTTCTGAGATTCTATCAGCCATGTTATAAGCATTTCCTCAAGCTTTCGGGTTATATGTTTACTTCGGTTAAGGAATACATTTTTGACTAATTGCATCGTTATGGTGCTACCACCCCTTGCAAATCTCTTCTCTTTTATATTGGTAATGATGCTTTGTTTTATGGCATCGGGAATGAACCCTTCGTGGTAAAAGAATTGCCCATCTTCAGAGGTTAGAATTGCATATTTTAAGTACTCAGGTATTTGATTCAATTTGCGATAATTTGGATTGGCCTCACCAACAAGTATTTCTCTCACTGGCATTCCGTTTTCAAATGGTGTGTAGATGAAGGGTTCATTGATATATGCAAAATTGGTTTTTCCAAATTGTAATATTCTGAAATCTGTGCTCCTTAGCTTCGATTCAAAGAACAAGGAGTCTGGTCGGTTTAATTCCATCTGAAATGCCAGATCAAAATTCAGAGTTCCCTTGACTTTAATTCCTTCAAGATTCGTAAACAATCCGTCAGGTAACGACTCGAAGAAATCTTGAGCACTGATGCTTTCTTCTCGTATTCTTAGATCAATTGCTTTATCAGGTTCAATACTATACTTAAAATACGGGTGAAATCCTATTTTGTTAAATGAGATAAATGTTGAGCTGTCTGCCTCAATGTATGAATTACCTATTAGTAGATTGAATTCTATCTCAGACTGTTGAAGTTTTACATCTTGTGGGGAAATTCTTGCGTGATTAAACAAGGGAGCTTTGACAAACACATTTCCGATTAAATGGGTTGGCTCATTTCGCTTACGCTCGTATTTAAAGCTAAGACTTGCTGAATCAAATGCAATTAGAGTGTTCCATCGGTTCTTGATAAATGGAATCACTATTTTTGAATTTTGGCCCTTTACTGAAATGTCTACTTTATGGTGGTCAGAATCCAAAAGGCCTTCAACATTCCATGCAGCCATTAAAGAATCTTCCTCAATATAAACAGTTGTTCTAAAGAGATGGTCAGAAATGTCCAAATCTGGAATTGACAATTCAAGGTAATTAGTATCAATCTCTGCTTTAATCCTGAAGTCATGGATGCCGGCTACAGAAGGAACAAGGTTAAAGAGCCCATTCATCACTCTGGAAACCTGCAAACCATAATCAGTTACATCATTTGACGATTTAGTTGCCATCGATGTGTCTGCTTGATTCTCTATTAAAAACAAGTAATTACTCTCATTGCCCTTACGTCTGAGGTTTATAAGTGTTTCTTCAAGATTAAGGTTAGTAATTACTATATCCCTTGACAATAGTGCCAAAGGCTTAAAGCTAAGATTGATATCGTTTATTCTGACTAATGTGTCTCTTTGTAAGGGAACTACTGTAAAGCCCTTTAATTTGATTGTCCTAAGACCTGAGAATGAAGCATCTGAGTAAGAAAGATGAAGCTTATAGCGTTTTTCAATAGACTGGAACCGAATATCAATCAAATGCCTCAGAACCGGATTACGAAGAATGAAGAAAGCAATGACAACTAGGACTATGGTAGCCATGCTTGTCAACGCAATGAATTTCAGCGTTATACGTTTATTGACTAATCTGTATTGCAAGGTGAATAATTTTTCGCAAAGATAAACTTATCAACATAAGGGCTGAACGCCATAGTTATTGGTTATTTTTACCGGAGATTATCAAAAACCATACCTTATTGATTTCAACATAGTTATAGAGTGATGAGCAAATTTTCGCATTTACATGTACATTCAAAGTTTTCGATTCTCGACGGTGCTTCTGACATAAAAGATATGTTTAAGAAGGCTGTTAAAGATGGTATGCCTGGAATAGCGCTTACTGATCATGGTAATATGTTTGGTGCATTCAAATTTGTTGCAGAAGCTGAAAAATATAATATAAAAGGGCAGCCACCAACTATTAAACCGGTGGTGGGTTGTGAGTTTTATCTTGTAGAAGACAGATTTAAAAAGCAGTTTTCAAGGGAAATTAAGGATGTTCGTTTTCATCAGCTACTACTGGCAAAAAATGCGATGGGGTATAGTAACCTGGTAAAGCTTTGCTCTCTTGGTTATATTGATGGTTTATATGGAAAATACCCGCGTATTGATAGGGATCTAATTCTGCAATATCACGATGGTCTGATAGCTACTACATGTTGTCTTGCAGCCGAAGTCCCACGCACAATTATTAATAAAGGTGAAGAAGAAGCTGAGAAGGTTTTTAAATGGTGGCTTGACATTTTTGGAGAAGATTATTACGTTGAGTTGCAGCGTCATGGTATAGCTGATCAAAATAAAGTAAATGAAGTACTAGTCAGATTTGCTAAAAAATACGGGGTTAAAACCATTGCCACTAACGACTCTCATTATGTTGAGCAAGATTTTTATGAGGCTCATGATATTCTGCTTTGTGTAAATACAGGTGAATTGAAAAGTACCCCTACAGTAAAGGATTACGATGACGAAGAAACTTCGGGTAAGGGTAAAAGATTTGCTTTCTATAATGACCAGTTTTACTTTAAGTCAACCACGGAGATGTCTGAGACCTTCAGAGACTTGCCGGAATCAATTGACAATACAAACGAAATAATTGATAAGGTTGAGTTACTTAATCTAAAGAAGGACATAATGCTGCCGCATTTTGCTCTTCCAGGAGGCAAAACAGATCAATTTGAGTATCTGTATGAAAAGACTTTTGAAGGCGCAAAATTAAAGTATGGCTCACAGACTCCTGAAATAACCGATAGAATTCATTTTGAATTGGAGACCATAAAAAAAATGGGCTTCACAGGATACTTTCTGATTGTAGCCGACTTCATAACTGCCGGACGTGATTTGGGCGTTTTTGTTGGACCAGGAAGAGGATCAGCTGCCGGTTCAGTTGTAGCATATTGCATTGGTATAACAAACATCGACCCAATTAAGTACAACCTACTTTTTGAAAGGTTCTTAAATCCCGAAAGAAAGAGTATGCCTGATATTGATACCGATTTTGATGATGAGGGCAGGCAAAGAGTGATTGATTATGTGGTTGAAAAATATGGGAGAAATCAGGTAGCACAAATAGTAACGTTTGGCAGTATGGCTGCTAAAAGCTCAATTAAAGATGTCGCGCGTGTTCTTGATTTACCATTAAGTGATTCGAATGCTCTCGCTAAATTAGTTCCAGACAAACCAGGTACGGAGCTTGCCAGAATTATGTTGGCTCCAATAGCGGGTAAAGATGGTTTGGTTGAGAAAGATCAATATAACAGTGAAGATATTGATGCAATTAAAAAGCTGAGAGAAATTGCTGCAGGAAATGATTTGCGGGCAGAGGTTCTTAAAGAGGCGGTGAAACTTGAAGGAAGTGTCAGAAGTACAGGAATGCATGCTGCAGGGATTATAATCGCACCTACAGATATTAAAAACATTATTCCGGTATTGACATCTAAGGAGACCAACCTCTTAATAACCCAATTTGAAGGTAAGGAGATAGAAGAAGCCGGTGTTATTAAGATGGATTTTCTTGGCTTGAAGACACTCAGCATTCTTAGAGATGCTTTAAACCTTATTGAGGCTAATTATAAGATTAGAATTGATCTTGACAACATTCCTCTTGACGATAAGGAGACTTTTGATCTTTATCAAAAAGGAGAAACAAATGGCACATTCCAGTTTGAGTCCCCTGGAATGCAGAAACATCTTCGGGAACTTAAACCTGATAAATTTGAAGATCTGATTGCCATGAATGCCCTATATCGTCCAGGTCCTATGGACAATATACCTAAGTTTATTAACCGTAAGTTCGGGAGAGAAAAGGTGGTTTATGATACTCCCGAAATGGAGGACTTATTAAAAGAAACATATGGTATCACTGTGTATCAGGAACAGGTGATGTTACTTTCACAACGACTTGCGGGATTCTCAAAAGGTGATGCTGATACACTTCGAAAAGCTATAGGGAAAAAGAACCAGGAAGCTTTGGCCAAGAACAAAGCTAAATTTGTTGAGGGATGCGTAAATAATGGAATAAGTGGTGAGATAGCTAATAATATTTGGGCTGACTGGGAATCATTTGCTTCATATGCTTTCAATAAATCACATTCAACCTGTTACGCTTTTGTTGCATTTCAAACTGCTTACCTCAAAGCCCATTATCCTGCCGAGTACATGGCTGCAGTTCTTACACACAGTTTGAATGATCAGAAAAAACTGGTGTTTTTTATCGAAGAAACCAAAAGGATGGGTATTCCTGTGTTAGGTCCTAATGTTAATGAATCAGGCTATCAGTTTACAGTAAATAGTAAAAAGGAAATTCGTTTTGGTATCGGTGGATTGAAGGGAATAGGGGAGAATGCCGTAGCAGCATTGATTGATGAGCGGAATTCAAATGGTCCATATAAGAACATTTTTGATTTAACACGTAGGGTAAATCTAAGAACTGTAAATAGGAAGAGTCTCGAAGTGCTTGCTAAAGCCGGAGCTTTCGACGATTTCCCAAACTCCCATAGGGCACAGTATTTTCATAAAGAAACCCCTGATGGCCTTATATTTCTTGAGAAAGTAATTAAGAATGCCATTGACTACCAAAATCATAAAATGGGTGCCCAGGTTAGTCTTTTTGGTGGCGTTTCAGAAGTAGAAATGCCTGAGATTCAATTACCGGTCTGCGAAGAATGGTCCACAACGATTAAGCTTGAGTTGGAGAAGGAAGTAGCAGGATTTTATATTTCAGGACATCCGCTTAACGATTTTAGTCTTGAGATTCAATCATTTTGCAATGGTACAGTTAACGATCTTCTTTTTGAAAACAGTAAAGCTAATTTAGGAAAACCACTGACAATCGCCGGAATGATTACAAAGCCAGAACATCTCATCTCTAAAAACAATAAACCATACGGCAGATTTAACCTGGAAGATTGGGGCGATACAACTCAACTTGTTGTGTTCAGTGAAGACTATCTGAGAATTAAGCATCTCTTGGTTGAAGGTACAACAGTTTTAGTGAAAGGTACTTTCCAACAACGCTTCAAAGAAGCCGAAAAACTTGATTTTAAAATTGCGTCTATGATGCTTCTGTCGGAGGTTCTGGAAAAGCAAACAAAAAAGATTCTCGTAAAATTGAGCTCATATGCGGTCAATGAAGACCTTATAAATCGATTCAAGAATTCTATTACAACTAACCGGGGAAGTATTCCACTTACTTATGAGATAATCGATGAATCAGAAAAAGTTACTGTTAGATTTGTTTCAAAAGTGCCTGTTTCTCCACAATTCGCACTTGATGTTCAAAAAAACATTAATGAAGTTGAAGTTGTAATCAGTTAGAATAATTCTATTATCTTTGAAGGCAAGAAATGTAAAAATCTTAAAAAATTGAATAATATGGCTATTGAATTAACCGATGCTAATTTTGAAGATGTCGTAATTAAATCAGACAAACCGGTACTTGTTGACTTATGGGCAGAATGGTGTGGCCCTTGTCGTATGGTAGGACCAATTGTAGAAGAACTGGGTGTTGATTATGAAGGAAAAGCTGTAATTGGTAAACTTGATGTTGATAGCAATCCATCTGTTACAGCTAAATTTGGAATAAGAAATATTCCTACAATACTTTTCTTCAAAAATGGAGAAGTTGTCGATAAGCATGTCGGTGTATCTCCTAAGTCGGTGTTGGCTGCCAAACTAGAGAAACTTATTTAATTTATTTGATGTTAGTTCTTTCGGGATGCAATGTTAATTGCATCCCGTTGCTATTTCAGTAGACAAGCAAATTTTATTGTGTATGCCAATTGAGCAAGTGCGATTTGATGAATTATTACCCCTTGAGCTCCTTGCTCGGCAAGTGGTTGAAGGTTTTATTACCGGTATGCATAAAAGCCCTTTCCATGGCTTTTCTGTCGAATTTGCAGAACATAGGTTATATAATCAGGGTGAATCAGTTAAGCATATTGACTGGAAATTATTTGGGCGGACAGATCGAATGTATGTCAAGCGTTTTGAGGAGGAAACAAACCTAAGATGTCAGATTGTTATAGATGCTTCCTCATCAATGTACTATCCCGCTATTAGCAAGCCGTCAATTGATAATCCTGATAAAATTTCATTCTCAGTTTATGCCACAGCAGCGATAATTCAATTGCTTCATAAACAACGGGATGCTTCAGGATTGAGCATCTTTACTGATGAGGTAAAAGTTCATACAGAGGCTCACTCAAATCTTGTTCATAGAAAGTTCCTATTCAGTAAACTGAATGAACT
>CAZJPP010000014.1:0-73494 GCA_964547915.1 uncultured Lentimicrobium sp. | reverse complement strand
TATTATAATCTATGCCTTCCCAGATAGTCATATTATCATGCTGTCGGACGATCTTCTTTAAATTGCCTGTGCCTGTATCATAAATATTATCAATTATCAGGCCACCGGGATAAGTTAATGATTTCTGCCGTCCCAGTTCATCATAAGCAAATCCGGTGGTGTATAGTTCATCCAAAATTATCTCATCAATACGAGCAAGCCTGTTAAATTCGCCATAATAATACTCTTTTTTGTGTCCTGACTTCGTATCCTTTACAGCTGCCAATAGTCCCAACCTTCCGGCATCGTCATAATCCCAAACCGTTATCTCATCTTCATTCAAAACATTCTTCCTTTCGGTCATTCTTCCAATCCTGTCGTAAATATAAGTATATTTTTTACCTCTTGCATCGCATGTATAGATAAGTTCGCCAAAAGGATTGTAAGAGCTAATATTTTCACCCCATGATGGATCGGTGCTCGAAGTGACATTTCCATTAATGTCATACACGATAGTTACCAGGGTGGCAGGCTGGCCATTTACCTGCGATGTTTTTACCTTCCCATTGCTGTAGTGGGTATAAGTAACAGCCTTTGAGTCATAATCCGTGCTATTTACCAGCCATCCGGGAGCGTTATATGTCTTTGTTGCACTGAACCCCATGTGATTTGTTACTGTTTCGCTTCTTTGTCCATAACTGTAATCTGTTCTGATCTCACCAGGCTCTACAACTCTCTCAATCCTGCCCAAATCGTCATATCCCGTAATTGTAACAAGGTACGACTCCCCGGGTATATAAGGTTCGGTAGCAGAAACCTGTCGGCCCTTATGGTCATAGGAGTAGTCAACATAAACTTTACTGCCGTTCTGGTTAAATGCAACCTTTCGTATCACCCGTCCCAGCCGGTCATAAAATTCCATTTCAGGCATTGTTCCCGAGCTACGACTCCATTTATAGTATAACGCTTCTTGTTTTGCATCTTCATGACCTTTTGCCCATCTGAGAACACTTGATGACTGCAATCCGTCGTAGGATATTTTTTTAACCGGTTCCCCGAAAGAATCATATTCATACTTATCAATAAAGCCATTAGCATCCTTTGACTCCAGGATGGTTCCCTTTAACGGGTCTATCACAAACTCAGCTGAATGTGCAAGTGGGTTTGTTGTTCTGGTTAAGAACCTGTATCCGTATTTACTATCGTATTCAAAAGTTTCACTCCTTGGCTCAACCGGTGGTAATTGAACACCCGGGATACCCGGTGTATAGCTGGGTGCGGACAGCGTTTTGGCAGTTAGCTGCCCTAAAGCGTTAGGGAGTGAAAATTCGGTCATAAGCTCCAGGTTATTGCCCTGATGATTCTTCTGCCTATACACTGCAGGTGAATACAATGGGGCAGCCGGTGTATAATACTCCAGCTGGACAGCATCGGTAACAGCAGGCTGACCTGTAACATTATAAACAATGTCTGTTCTTAATGGCAAACCAATCAACCAACGATTAACCCACGAATAATTATAGCTGAATGTCTTGCGAGTGGAATATATAAATGCCTCGTCAGGCGATTCGTTAGAGATCTGCGTTTCATGCGAGTATTGTGATACACTGGTGGGATTACCATAAATAATGTCTGCTGCATTATAAGCAGTTACTTCTCTGGTGGTTTTCAGGTAATTCCCTTTTTCGTCCCAGTTCCTGGAGTGAGTCTTTACCGGATAAACAGCAAATCGTTTACCCCAGGCTCCGTTATTATTATAAACATGGTAAGTGAATTTTGTCTCATTAAGGACTTTAGAGACGTTATTGATTTTGATACTGCTGAGGGAAGTTTCGGGAACTACAGTAATATAGTCCGGCGAACTTAAGATATTGTTAGTGCTTACTGTTTCAGTGCCAAAAGTAAGATCCCTGAGTGTTGTCTTCATAAAGCCCAGGTAGCCTTTGCCTTCGGTATGTATTTTAGCTCCCTCGTACTGATATTTCCTGATAAGCTTGTTTGGCTGGTCAAAACCAAAACCATCATATGTTGTGACAGAATTAACAACAGCAATGGGACCCTGATAGTCCATGAAAGGATATACGGCATTATTCTGCCTTATATACACAGGTTCATTCAATTCAGTTTCAATGGTAGATAAGTGTTTATAGGAGATTTCAGTAATGTTGTCGAGTTCGTCTGTGATTACCCTAATCAACTGAGATTTGTTTTCCGGACGTATCTTATGGCTAATTAGTTTAACAAGCCCGGGATTTTGGTCATTGTTAGCTTGAAACATCAGATCATTAACACCATCTCCATTTGCATCGGAAGTTTTTTCAATCGGATTAACTCTGATGTCGTGGTCAACACCGGTAACATAAAAACTTTCGCCAGGTTCGAAAGTTGTGCCGTTAAAGTAATAGAATGTATTCTTGAATTTCTTTGGATTTATCTCTTCAAGGTAACATTCATATATATCATTCAACCCGTCACCATTATAATCAAGTATGGAATATGTAACCCTTTCGTCGTCAGGATTGAGACTTATGGTAAGAGGGCAGGGTATAAGGGGAAAATTGGTCCCTGAAAACAGTCTTGTTGCCCATTCACCGGTGGCTTTATCCCGGTACAGCAGGTCGTCAACCCCGTCGGCATTAAAATCACCCCAGTAAGTCTGCATATTAATAGAAGGGAAGTCAAAGCTGCCCTTTAGCGTCAGAATGGGACTATTATCATTTACGTCATATACCAACATTCCATTTTCGGTCCTTCTAACGAACTCGTGTTTCCCATCAAAATCCAGGTTGTGTGATTCAAATTGTTCATTTTCTATTATAGGTAGTGAATAAACACTGGTTGTTGTGGAATATGGATTATTTTGGAAAGTAACTAAAAGAATGGTTAATGATCCTGTGGCTTCACTTCGATATGTCATTAGTAATTCCGATCGGGAGTCCCCTATAAAATCATATGGGAAAATAGTAAGATCTGAGAATACAAATGAACATGATATGTATTCTTTTCGATCAAATCCATTTCCTGATGATAGCCAGGGTTCAATCTTTGTTCTGGAACTGCCCAAGTCGTTTACACACAAGAGGTCTGTCTTCTGATCCCCGTTTAAATTGCATGGCAAAAAATATCTAAATTCTTCGTTCATCAGATTACCATAATCTGCCAGATAATACCGATCATCCGGACCGTTAAGATACAATCTGTATCCTGCCCATTTCTCGGGATTGCTCCAAAAGCGATAAACAATAAGGTAGTCCAATCGCCCGTCACCATTAAAGTCCGACATTAAAGATTTGTCCCCGTCATATATGAAGCCCTGACCATCATACTGATAATAATACTCTATTTCATCAATGACTCGCGATGCATGAAACGTTGTCCGGTCAAAATATTTAAACTCAACCGGGTTGAGCTCCTTATTGTCAGCCTGCACTCTCTTAACAGCCATTAATTTGCTTACCAGTTCTTCAGTATATTCCAATTCATAAGAATATCTTTTACTGTTGTTTACATAAATCTCAATGTCTGTTAAAAGGTGGTTTTGCTCAATCTTTTTGCCCGGATATACATATCTTATTAATTTATCCGGTCTGTCCTCGTTATAAATAAATTTAATTTCGCATTGGGGAGAAAGATTCTGCAGGTAATTACCACCATAACTGATGCTTGTTACATAGTAATATCCAATATAATTGTTCTCAGTATAGTTGAACTGAACATAGTTTCCGTAGCGATCACTTATCCGGTTTATGAGCCATTGGTTAACTACATTATTTGTCTGCTGCAGCTCAATTCTCGAATCACCGGTGTTGCCATACTCTATGATCTCCCCTGATTTAGTCCAGACTTTAAAATATTCCGGACCATCATAGGAATTTCTGTAAGCAACTATTTTTGAAAAGGTTTCGACTTCAGTTCTGTATTCACTGTTGTTCTCTCCATAAGTTCCCGTAACACAAAAAAGCCTGTTCCCGTCAAGTGTAAAATGGTCGCTTGCATTAAACTCAACTCCTTTTACAACCCCATCATGAAATAATGTACTGCCTGTTCTTGTAATAGCAG
This sequence comes from uncultured Lentimicrobium sp., assembly GCA_964547915.1. Taxonomy (GTDB): domain Bacteria; phylum Bacteroidota; class Bacteroidia; order Bacteroidales; family Lentimicrobiaceae; genus Lentimicrobium. The sequence continues at coordinate 69,456 of CAZJPP010000014.1, read as the reverse complement.
ACAAGCCTGCAAGATTCCATCCCACACCCATTATTCCATTTGGCGCCTGACTATTATATGATAAGGCCAATTGAGGCTGAACTCCGTTAATTCCTTGCGGCACTTCAATAGGAATATTGTAAACAGCACTTCCGTTAGATGCGATATTGAAAACACCTCCAATGCTGCCAACCACTCCATTATCACCTAAAGAAGGGCCCCCTGTAGTTCCTGTTGAAGGTGGAAATATCAGCAAAGGATTAATCATTCCATGGAAATAATCAGAACTTTGTACAGGAATATAATTAAAACCAGGTAGCATGTTTATGGCTTCTGAGGCTTCAAAAGTTACACTATTGCCGCTTATTGGATAATTCAGATATATGTAATCACCCTGTGTCTGGGCCCTTGATGCAAACCAAAGCGGGATAAGGCAAATCGTGAGTAACAGGTTACTTTTCATGTTAGTTTTTGATTACTTTATAGCTTACGCTCTTAAGGTTGTTGAAAATTTTAATGAAATACTCGCCATTTGCATAACCGTTAAAATCAAGGATCATATTACTGTCGCTTACCTCTGACATGTATTTGATATCGCCATTGATACCCACGATTATAATGTGGCTGTTCTCAATCTGATTTTCTTTACTAAATTCAATGTTAAGATAATCGTTCGTGGGATTAGGATAAATACGCACATCATACTCTTGCTTCCCGAGCGAATCTTTTAAACAATCGGGTAATTGCTCAAAATTGCCAACTTTTAAAACTGTGAGGTTTTTCGATATCCTGTTTCCCGAAAGGTCATACTGGAATACTATTTTTTCCTGCTGGGCTGAAAGACGTATATTAACACCGACGGTACATAATATCAGTACTGTGAAAAAGATTAATTTGGGAGGTTTCATTTGCTGGTGGCTTTTAATTCATCAATTTCCTTTTGTAATTGTATCACGTATAGCGTCAGTTCCTCAATCTTCTTTAGCAGAATAGCGTCCATTTCGCCAAGGTTAATTCCTGTATCCTTGATAATGGATTCTGATGGTACATCGGGCAGATGTCTATTCTGCTTGATAAATAGTTCCACATCCTGAAGTCCCCGCAGTTCATAGTTGTCATCAAATACATAATCAGACCACTGTGATTGCAGTTTAACCAGAACTTCTTCTGTGAGAATACCACCTGTTACATAAAGTTTAAACTTTCCGGTTTCAGGTGGAACTGCACCAATACCCACCTTGTCTGTTCGAAAGTTCATAACCGGCATTGGACTGTTGAAATTGTAATAAATGCCACCGGTCCTCATATCGGCATTTAATACGAGGCCATATCCGCCACTACCCCAGCTAGTTACCCATAATCCTGATTTATAGCCTGACCCAGAACCCACAGCAAAATATGCTTCTTTTCCGGTTGTTAACTCAAGGCTATTTTCAGGTTTGAACTTCAAACCCGGATACCATGTTGGATCCCCTGGCTTGATAATATCAGATGGCCCGTAAGAGATTGAATAATCACTCATTAAAAGATGTTTTACCGCAATGTGGTTACCTAAATTATCACCTATACCATTGTCAGACGTATATAGCTGACCAATAGCATCGGCCATGACTATTCTATTGCCACCACTACTTGAGAGTGAAGAAGATTTTATGTTACCGTTCACAACAAGCATAGATTCTTTTGATCCCAGACCGATGGTCACACCGTTTTTAACCACTACATCTCCTTCAATGTGAAGCTTAGCCTGGGGATTATTTGTTCCAATCCCCACAGCACCATCATTTCTGATAAAAAGATTAAAGTTGCGCCGGATTGAGGTAATGCTGGAAATTGGATTAAAGAAGTTCAATCCTCCGCTGCTGTACTGGTCGTCATATTCGATACCCCACTTACCATGAATCCAGTTATTGCTGGTAGTAACCATATCACTGAACAGTATGGCTCCGTTTCTGGAAGTTGGATTAATATCGGGTGTTGTTGAAGCATTGTTTGTGCGGCATAAAAGAATATTACCTCCTTGAAGCTGAAGTTTCTGGAGGGGAGCAGCGGTATTGTAAAAAACACCTGTAGTACCGGATGTAATTCTTTTGTAACCTCCCAAATTTAACATACCGGTATGGTAAATTGTACCGCCTACATTATAGTCCTTAGTAACATATTTGAAGAATTCCTGAGTATTTCCGCCAGGGCTCAGTAAGAAAGGATCCTGCGCTTTCGAATGAAAAACGAATGTCAGAAAAAGTATTAGCGTTATAATCTTTTTCACTTTCATGTTATTTGGTTTAGTTGGTTGTTATCTGTTTTAAAGTCTGTTTAATAATTCTTAGAAATTATTGTTTGATCCACTTTCCCTGTTCAATGATCTTACCATGGTAAACTATTTGCCACAGATACAAGCCGGAAGTTAACATACGTGTATCTATCTGCTGGGTAGAGCTTTCGAGTTTTGCTGAAAGAGCAGGGCAGCCGGGAGCATTAAATAAGGTGAATTCTGCACCTGCTATTTGCGGACCGCTTTGAATCATCAGGTAGTCACTTCCGGGATTAGGATACAAAACTGCATTCTTTACAAAATCCCTGACTTTCTTTGGTCCTGTAATAATGCCCATACTATCAACTTTAATCACAACCACATCCAGCATCTTCTCAGGCCTTTCAGGAGTATAGAACATCCCGGCTATTATGCATCCGCCGTCGGATGTAGCATCCATAGTGCTCATGGTGTAACAGGCCGTGTCACTACCATAAAAGTATGTCCACCGGCAATTCAGCAGAGAGTCGTAGTTACTCAGCATGAGAACTTTCCATAAATTTTCAGTACATGAATAAAAGTTGCCGTTATCTCTTGCAGATCCACCGGTATAAATACTGTTGTTGTTAGAAATGGTCATGCAGTGAACGAACGCGCTATAATCAGGAATCTCACCTATTGACCCGGCATGATTGCCGGCTAAAATATTCTCATTAACATCAAATTTAGTAATCGACACATCAAAAATATTTGTTGGAGTATAAGCCATGCTTGTGATATAGTATTGATCATTATTTACTTTCTCAGCGTACATATAGAAATCGTGAGAATCCGGTAGAGGTCGAATTTCAGTTAGGATTAATGTAGTATCCAGTTGAAGTATCTGGCAAAAACTTGAGTAATCCACGTACTCACCAAAACCACCGACAAAAGCTTTATATTGCTCATCGATGTATAATAAAGATCCTATCTGCATATTCTGCGGGTTTCCTATCTCAATATATTGAGAACGAAGTGAATCACCCTGCTTTGTAATCTCTATAAAGAAAAGTGAATTACTACCATAAGGTCCATCTCCTGCTAAAGAAGTGCCTATTAAAATATTTCCTTGAGCATTTTCAGCCAGGTAAGCATTTGAAATGTAAGACTTATTTGTCATATACTTTTGGTCCCAGATAATGTTCAGCGATGTGTCCATTTTCATGATCCAAATCTGAGCATTAGGTTCTGTGTCAGTTTTACATCCTCCCACAATTAAAAAATCACTTTCATTCAGAGGAAATATTGCTGTTAAACCAGTAAAACCTTCTGCTTGAAATGGGAATAATTTATCTGAAACAATTTCACCTCTTGCATTCAATTTAATAATTTGTGCCTGATAAACCCGGCCAAGTTTATTGAAACTGAAAGATCCTGCAATAAAATAATTTGAACCGATTTGCTTTATGCACAATGGAATTTCTTCACAATCAGTCCCAAATGTTTTTACAAATGACTGCTGCCCATATAGCTGTATGTATGTAATCATTACTAGAAATAAAAGAAATCGTTTCATAATGCTAAAATTAATAAGAGTAATACAGTTAATTATAGATGGAAGTAAAGCTTTTTATTGCTCTTGTTAATCAAGCTTTTCAGTTGGATCGGGACTAGCACGTAATATTCCGTAGCTGATATTCGCGGTGTGTTTGTATATTGTGTATCTATTAAAAGTACTCTCCTTTCCCTGCATATCGATACTAATAAAGCTATAACCGACAGGTCGAATACCACCGTTCACAGTATCATTATAAATAAGTTCTTTGGTCTTGGTCAGATAGAAATTCAAATCAACAGGCGAAATGCACCCATCAAAATTTGGGTATTGGCTACTATTCCAATACAGATGTGAGTAGCGGTCATTGCTTACCGGCGTATTAAAGGTAGGGTCAATTGGGAACTTTAGCGGATCAATGATTTCTTTAACAATAACGCTATCATAATAATAGTTACCCATAGGAACGCCTTTACATGCCATAATTCTTTTCTGTGTTTCTTCGGCTGCGTCACTCTCGGGATGAGTTCCTGAATTTGGTCCATCGCAAATACCCCCGTTCCCGTAATATTTCCAAAAAGACCAATAGTCTGTATTATTGAAGACACATGAAACTAGAATAGGCCCATATGCAAAAGTAGCTGTAGCCATACAGACAAGCGTATCAGTATTATAGTTGGATGTTTTAACTGAAACAGCCAGCAATTGTTTATTCTCTTCATTTCTTGAATGGTACATATCTCTGAGCTTATCAATAAGCTCAATGTATTTATTATATAACACGGATACAGTTACTTTTTCATTTACTATTGGAATTGCAAAGAAGCAAGTATCTGTCCAGGTGTTTTCTGTTTCGCGGGAGGCGTCTCCGTAAGTGTAATTAGCTGTCGCTCCCAGATACCAAATTGCACTGTCGGGAGATACTTCCCAGGTTGATTTTAGTCCGGATGAGCCGGTTTTTTTAAAGTTTCTTACAAGTGATGAGACCTTTTCATCGCTTATACCTGCTTTAGAATCAGAAATTACAGGTTCTTTCTTGCATGCTGAAATCATTAATGCAATACCGAGCAAAAGATAAAGTGGTGTTTTCATTTATTTGTTTGGTGTTGGTTAAAAATTTAATTTATCATGTAAAAGATTTTCATAATTGCCTACTAATTTAATCCGAATTTCAAAGAAAGGTAATACATGATTTTGAAAAAAAATAGTATAACTATTTAATTAACATAGTTATGTGAATGATAATTAGAGTTTTATGACGTTATTTATAATGACTCTAAATCATAAGCCGTCACTACTCTGAAGGATTATAATTGAACTATATCCTGATTCATGCATAAGGCACATTTTCATTCAGATATTTAATGCTGAAATAATACCTGCTCATAATGCTTCGAACCAACTGCCTTTGAAATTTTATGCTTTGCATTCTTGGATTGTGTTGTCTTTTTTCGTATATTGCATAGGGTTGTTAATCCTTGTAAAATGTTATTCTAAAATGGAGTACTATGGAAACTTTAACCGACAGAATAATCACAATTGCACGTTTTCCCAACAATAGGGCTTTATTGTTGCAATCCAGGCTTCAGTCTGAAGGTATAGATTGCTTCCTTGCTCATCAGAATCTGCTTCAGGCTGCTGTGGCCATGGGCGTTGAAATTAAGGTAAGAGAATCGGATGTTGAAAAGGCACTGCGACTTATTGAACTCTATAAGGAAGAGTCGGGGAAGCAGAAGGAAAAGGCTGTTAAAGCAATGCATACAGCCAGACGCATCCTGGTACCTGTTGATTTCTCTGATGCTTCTCTCAGAGCTGTTAAGCTTGCAATTTCTCTTGCCGATGAACTTAAAGCCGAAATTAAACTTCTTCATGTATATTATAATCCTGTGCTCGATGTTGCTCCTTTTGATACCAGTCATACTTATCAGATAAATCTTACGAGATATCTACATGAAATTGAGCAAAATGCCCGAAAGCAGCTTTCAGGTCTCGTTCATGAAGCAAGAAAAATGGCCGAGAATTCCCGCAATAAATTAAAGATTATCTCCTCTCTTGCAAACGGACTTGCTGATGAAGAAATCCTGGCTACCTGCAGACGATATAAACCGGGGCTGGTGATAATGGGTTCAAAAGGTATGGGGCATCAATCGGAAGGCCTTTTTGGAAGTATGGCTGTTAAAGTGGTCGCTAAATCTACCGTTCCGGTTATTGCAGTTCCTGAAAGTTCTAAGCTGACGACTATTAACAAGCTTAAGAATGTGCTTTATGCTACCGATTTCGATAATTATGATCAGATTGCCCTCAGCAGACTGATTGATATGATGAATCCTTTTAAGCCGACACTTCATATTGTACATGTTAGCATTGGAGTTAAAAAGGCATGGGATAAACCCAAAATGGATCTGTTGAAGAAATTCCTGTCATCTGAATTTGCCAAATACCCGGTTAAGTATAAAATTGTTGTTAGTGATGATGTGATAAACGGCCTCGAATGTTATATGCGAAATAATGACATAGAAGTGGTAGCGCTTACAAATCATACCAGGGGAGCTTTAAACAGATTTTTCTCGCCAAGTGTAACCCGAATGATTATGCAGCGTATTAACCGACCACTTTTTATAGTTAAGGCAAATGGTGGTTAAGCTGAACGAACTGGTGCTTCATTTGATATTCCTTTCATATAGATCTACATTAACACAGCCCTTGAAAGGGTACAGATCTACATAGGATCTGCATTTTTTGCAGATCTGTACCAAACAAGACGCGGTTTAAAACCAGAGCCAGATCCAGTTTATATTCAATCAATATCCAATTAAAATTTAGTACCACCCCGGTGTAAATGCATTCTCGATATGTTCGATTTTGGGTTGCTCCGGTGATAGGATTACAGATATTATATCAAAACGTACTTCCTGTTGGATCCTGAACCTTGTTGTATAATGCTGCGCTGCCTTTATTAACTGTATTTGTTTTTCTCTCTTTACCGACTCTTCGGGAAGTCCGTATTTATCGTTACTGCGCGTTTTTACCTCAACTATGATTAAAAAAGTCTCGTTTATTGCTATGATATCTATTTCCAGTCTCCGATAGTGCCAGTTAGTCTCCAGTACTGTGTATCCTCTTTCTTCCAGATATTCAAGTGCCAGCTCTTCTCCCTTGTCGCCCGTCTTATTGTGCCTGGCCATTCTATAATGTTAATTGACCCAATAGCAGAGAATACAGAAGATAAAGCAGTAAGAATCCCCCTACAATGTACAGTACCGGTTTGAGCAGGTTTTTTAATCGTTTGTAGCTGTTTGTTGGAGCCGGCTCGTTGAATGTAATTGATGAAGTTGAAATACCGGAGTCAACTGTTACCTCGCGACCCATTAGAAGTGGCAGGTTTTTATCCTGATGCCCTGAGGGTACTCCGAAAATAACAGGATATGAGTATTCTTTAACGGCATCAGATATTATTTCTTCAGCACTCTTACCAAATGGCACCTCATTATCATGCATTTCAGTCATTCCACCTACAAGTAAAGCAGCCAGATTGTCGAGTTTGCCGTTCCTCTTCAGGTTCATCATCATCCGGTCAATGTGGTACAGGTATTCATCGAGATCTTCAATAAAAAGTACTTTACCTGTCGTGTCCGGATCAGCATTGGTGCCCGACTGGCTATAGAGTATAGACAAATTGCCGCCGGTTAAAATGCCTTTGGCAAAGCCTTTTCTGTTGAGGTCATTAGCGGGGAAATCATACGACAGCTTTTCTCCAAAAAGTGCCCTCCTGAGTTCCTCAACAGAGTTTTTCACTTCAAGTGATGAACTGTTGAAGTTGATGGGCATAATTGCATGAAGTGTCTCAATTTCGAGGTTCTTCTGTATAAAGGAATGAAGGATGGTTATGTCGCTATAACCAACAATCCATTTGGGATTTTCGCGGAACTTTGTAAAATCAAGTAAGTCAATTATCCTAACAAGTCCGTAACCACCTCTGGCGCATATTATGGCGTTAATATCAGGATTGTCGAGAAGAGATTGCATATCGGCAGCTCTTTGTTCATCAGTGCCGGCATATTGATTGTTTGAAGCGTAAATGTAAGAGGGCAAAATTACCGTTAAACCCCATGATTCAAAAGTTTTTATTGAAGCTTCGAGTTCCTGTGGAGATACCTTCCGGGCCGGAGCAGCGATGCCAATTTTATCACCCGGTTTTAATGGAGGCGGAGAAATCATTCTTACCTATTTTCAGTCAAAGGTAAAAGAAAAAAGGGAAGAAACCACTCTTCCCTTTTCATGCAACCTAACAACCAATCATGAATAAAAACTTGTCCTGAATACCCAATGGGGTCTGTAGGAGGGTATATTTAGTTCTTTAACTTTCTGATATAAGTGTTCGTAGAAATCACTTAATTCATGTAATGAACCCCTGTCGTATAAGCAATTCAAGGTTGAAAATTCCTGTGACTCTGATACTTCAGGGTACTTTTCAGTTATCATCCGCACCAATCTCTCTATTTTATGCACATAATCTTCGCGGGTCGACAAGAAGAGTCCCCTGCTCTGATTATTTACCTCGATTATTTTATCCATCATCGGTGGCATATGCAAGATGTTTTAAGCGGAAATACAAAATTCGCTCATCAATACCGTTTAAACATTACACAATTGCAATAATTTCTTACATAATTATCTATACATTAAACCATAATCTGTAACTTTGTCATAAAGTAATAACATCTAAAGGAATGAATATGTTAAAATCAGAAGTTCAAGAAGTTACAGAAAAAAAGTCGATTAAGGGAACTCTTACTGAACAGAATTTGTTGAAGAGTTTTGCAGGTGAATCGCAAGCGGCCCGTCGCTACAGACTTTTCGCCAAACAGGCAAGGGAAGATGGTTATGAACAGATAGCAGCTTTTTTTGAAGAAACAGCAAATCAAGAAGATATGCATTCAAAAACATTCTTCAGTTACCTCGAAGGTGGAATGGTTGAAATTACAGCTTCATACCCGGCAGGTGTAGTAAGTAATACTGCTGATAATCTTTCGGCTGCTGCTGAAGGTGAGAATGAAGAGCATGAACTGCTTTATCCTCAGTTCGCTGCCACAGCTGAAAAAGAAGGTTTTAAGAAAATAGCTACTGCTTTTAAGCTTATAGCAACGGTTGAAGCAGAGCATGAAAAACGTTATCTCGCTCTTCTTAAAAATCTTAACGAAAATAAAGTTTTCGAGAAAGATGAGGAAGTGGTATGGGTTTGCCGTAAGTGCGGTTATCATTATAAAGGTAAGAAGGCACTTAAGAACTGCCCCGTTTGCAGCCATCCTATGGCATATTTTGAAATGGAACAGACAAACTACTAAGAGTTACTTTGTAAGCATTCAAAAAGAAAAGCTGAAAAAAAGCTCCGTGGTAAACGGAGCTTTTTTTGTATCTAATTAAAAAGTTTCTGCCATGCGGGGATCATCCATTATGGCTTTCTTCAGTCTTTCTTTACAGTTGTACTTTTTGGTTTTTGCGTAATTTTCTGACCCATAGCCCATGGTATCGGCAATCTCTTTTGAGCTGAACTTTTGAAGTGACAGAAGCAGTATTCTTTGGCAGTCCTTTTCCATGGCATGGAAGTGGTCACGGTAAATTTTATATCTTAATTGCTCCATTTCAGCCATTTCAATACCTGATGATTCCGGTATTTCCATAAATTTTTCCAGCAGTTCAAGCTTATCGCCTCCTGTTTTCCTCTTGGATTTAAGTTTCTGCATCCAAAGATTGCGGCTGATTGAATATAAATAGGTGAGAAATGAGCATGAAAGAAGGAACTCGTCCTTTTGCACGTTTTTTAGAATTACAAGTAATGACTCCTGAAAGATATCTTCAGCATCTTCTTCATTACCGGTGTTCTTTTTAATCAGAAATTTTATTGTGGGAAAGAATTCTTTGTAGACGTGCTTTATGATGTAGTCACTATTGAGCTTCAATCCTTCAATGATGGCGCTGTCAGAATAGTGTATCATCACATAGTTATTAATTGCTGTTACGGCTTTCGTGCTTATTAAACTTAATTTATGCTAAAAGTATAAAATCAAATGCTTTTTACAAAATTAAACAGTTTTTTTCAACCCGCAAGTTTCAGTTTTTTAATCATCCCGTTATCTGCCTGCAATAAATTGTTAAAATTGCAGTTTATTTGTAAATATTCAATGGCTATGCGCAGGTTCTTTACAATACTTTTTTCTCTGATAGTTTTATCTGATTTCTCATCAACCGCGCAAGAGGTGGGTATAGGCCACTGGCGTGACCATCTTCCTTACAGCAAGGTAATTGCAGTGGCTGAAGCCGGTAACAGAATTTATGCTGCTACTCCTTATGCACTCTTTTTCCTCGACCAGAGTGATATGAGCCTTGTAAGAGTAACAAAAATCAATGGTCTGAGTGATGTTGGTATCAGCAGTATTGAATACAACAAAACTTACAATACATTGATTATAGCTTACTCTAATGCTAATATCGATTTACTGAAAGGTGATGAGATAGTGAATTTGTCCGACATAAAAAGAAAAGCTATACTTGGTGATAAATCAATTAACAGCATAGAATTTCTTGGTAACAAGGCATATTTATCATGCGGTTTTGGTGTGGTTGTGCTCGACATTGAGAAAGAGGAGTTTCCTGAGCCTATTTATTACATAGGTCCCGAAGGTTCTGCCATAAATGTAAGAGACTTAACGTTTAATTCTGTCGATTCGCTTGTTTATGCAGCTACTGATGCAGGGGTGTATTCAGCTAATTATATTACCGCAAATCTTGCAAATTTTGCTGAATGGTCTTCAAACAACAATGAGGGACTGCCCGAAGGTCAGTTTAATCACATTGCTGCTTTTAACGACAGAATATATGTTAACAAATACGGGAATAATTACGCCGATGATAGGATGTATGTGAAGATTGGTGAGAAATGGCAGCCTTTTTATCATGAAAACGCATCTGATGTTACCAGTCTGGAAGTACATAACAACAAGCTTTTGGTTTCGCTTAACCTGGCTCTCGATGTTATAAAACCTGATGGTATCAGAGATTATCGTATTTACTCATACAATCCGGGTAAGGTTAGTCCACGCGATGCTGTTATGGTGAATAATGATGTTATATGGATAGGCGATGATTTAGAAGGATTGGTAAAAGTCACCAAAATATGGACTTCGGAGCGGTTTAGTCTGAATGGGCCCGGTTTCCCCGATGCTTTTGCCATTGCATCAGCACAGAATGATGTTTGGATGGTGCCGGGAGGACGCAATACATCATTTGAACCACTATACAGGAATGTTAAATTCTCGGGCTTCGTTGATGGATCATGGAAAACAATTGACGAAAAACAGGATCCTTTCTTAGTCGAATATCGTGATGCCTTATCCGTTGCCGTTAATCCGGCTAATCCTAAGAGTGTATTTATAGGTACTATGGGAAATGGATTGCTTGAATACAACGATGGTACCTTTGTGAGAAGATACACAGACGAGAACAGCTCGTTGCAGGATCATGCATTACAGCCCAATAGGATAGACATTACAGGATTATCATTTGATACTGAAAATAACCTGTGGGTTGTTAACTCCTATGCTCCTGAAATGCTTTCACGAATGACTCCCTCGGGCGAGTGGCAGTCGTTTTCGCTTGGTGCATCAGGTTCCGGTATTGAAGGCGACAGAATTGTAATTGATAAACTGAATCAGAAATGGATTCTTGGCAGAAGACTCAATTTATTCGTTTATAATGATAATGGGACACCTGATGATAATTCCGACGATAAAACAAAAAGATTGTCGGGGGCAGCCGGATTAGGTGCTATACCCGGTTCATTTGTAAGGAGTATTGCTGTTGACCGCGAAGGGCTCGTTTGGCTGGGAACTGACGAAGGTGTAGTGGTGTTCTATTCTCCTTATAATGTTTTCAATGGTCAGAATTTTGATGCTCAGAAGATTCTGATAGAACAGGACGGTTATGGCCAATATCTCCTGGAAACAGAAACTGTTACAGCAATTGCGGTTGACGGTTCCAACAGAAAGTGGTTTGGCACTGAAAGAGCCGGTCTTTTCCTGATGTCGGCCGACGGAACAGAGCAAATTCTCCATTTTACAGAGGATAACAGCCCATTGTTGTCGAACACTATTACAGACCTTACAATTACTGATGCAGGTGAACTTTTTATTTCAACTCCGCGTGGAACTGTTTCTTACAGATCGGAAGCTGTTCCTCCGAAAGAAGAACTAACTGATGTTATTGTATTCCCAAATCCGGTTTATAAGAATTTTACCGGAAATATTGCTATTAAAGGACTTGTTGAAGGGTCTAACATTAAAATTACCGATATCGCCGGAAATTTGGTTTACTCTACTGACGCTATTGGAGGCCAGGCCCTCTGGAGTGGATATAACTTCGACGGAAAAAGAGCGAAAACAGGAGTATATCTGGTATTTATCAGTAACAAGGATGGTTCAAAAACAGAAGTGGCCAAAATAATGATGATTAATTGATGCTTAATGCTTCAGAATTCAAGAGGTTTTGTCTTCCATGTTGCCCGTTATTCGGAAAGCTCAGCAATAGTTAAAGTGTTTACCGAGGAATGGGGTATGGAATCATACGTCATTAAATCATTATATAGCAGAAACGCCAGGATAAAACCTGCTTTGTTCGGACATCTTTCATTACTAACACTGGTTGTTGACCGTAAGCCGGGACGTAGTCTTAATTATATTAGAGACGCTGTAATTCCTAAAACCTTTTATAATATTACCGACAGTATGCTGAGAAGCAGTATTTTGCTTTTTATGAACGAGGTTCTGTACAAGTCGGTTAAAGAGGAGGAGGCAAACAGTACACTGTTTGATTTTATTGAACATTCTCTCGACTCACTTAATAGTTCAGAGGTAGAGGTAAATGGTTTCCCATTGCTGTTCCTTATCCGGTTATCGGAAATTCTCGGATTTGGACCTGTGCTTTCCCTCGCCGGTAATGAAGAACATTTTGATATGTTAACCGGTCAGTCGGTTGTAAGGGATCCCGGCCATTCTTATTCTGTTTCAGGCACAAGTCTTTTATTGCTGAGGAATTTGTCGCTGATTGACTATGCTGATCTGCATACCTGTATTGCATCACGTAATGTAAGACTGGACCTCTTAAACAGATTGGCTGACTTCTTGTCGATTCATATCCCCGAAATGAGCCGCCTTAAGTCGATAAAAGTCCTGCATGAGATTTTAGGATAAAACCACTATCTTTGCCGAAATTTTTTAGTGATGTATCAGGAGATCAGTGAACAAGAAGCAATTCGTCGTAATTCGTTAAATGAACTCAGGCAACTGGGAATAGATCCGTATCCTGCGAAAGCATACAATGTGAATATTAATACAGCTGAAATTCAAGCTAATTTTAATAAGGATAATTCACAATATCAGGATATAAGCATTGCAGGCAGAATAATGACCCGTCGTATTATGGGTGCTGCATCTTTTGTGGATCTGCAGGATAGTTTTGGTCGTATTCAGCTTTATATTAAGCGGGATGATATTTGCCCCGGTGAAGATAAAACCCTTTATAATACTGTATTTAAACGGTTACTTGATATTGGTGACATCATAGGTGTTACTGGCTTTGTATTTATTACCCAGATGGGTGAAATTTCAATACATGTTAAGTCGCTTACCCTGCTCAGTAAGTCCTTACGACCACTTCCGGTTGTAAAAGAGAAGGATGACCAGGTTTTTGATGCATTCAGTGATCCGGAAGCCCGCTACAGGATGCGCTATGTTGATTTGATTGTGAATCCTGAAGTGCGCGATGTATTTGTGAAGCGCAACAAGATTATTTCTATTATGAGGGATTTCTTCAACGAGAGCAATTATCTTGAAGTTGAAACTCCAATTCTGCAACCAATACCCGGTGGTGCTGCAGCCAGACCATTCGTCACTCATCATAATGCACTCGACATTCCTCTGTACCTGCGAATTGCCAATGAGCTTTATCTGAAAAAGCTGATTGTTGGTGGTTTTGATGGTGTTTATGAATTCGCCAAAGATTTCAGAAATGAGGGAATGGATCGTACACACAATCCCGAATTTACTGTTCTTGAGATTTATGTGGCATATAAGGACTACTTCTGGATGATGGAGTATGTTGAGGAAATGCTCGAAAGGGTTGCTGTGGGTTTACATAAGCAAACAAAGTTAAAGCTCGAAGATAAGGAGATTGACTTTAAAAAGCCTTTCAGACGATTAACCATGACAGATGCCATTAAGGAGTATGCCGGTGTTGATATTACCGGGAAGACTGAACAAGATCTGGTTAAAATCTGTAAGGATCTGAATATACAAACCGACCCGTCAATGGGTGTTGGAAAACTTATTGATGCCATCTTTGGAGAAATGTGTGAGCATCATCTTATACAGCCTACTTTCATTATGGATTATCCCATTGAAATGTCGCCATTATGTAAGAGGCACCGCACCAATCCTGAACTAACCGAAAGGTTTGAGCTCTTTGTGAATGGCAAGGAATTGTGTAATGCGTATTCTGAACTTAATGATCCTATTGATCAGATGAATCGTTTCCAGGATCAATTAAAGCTTTCACAAAAAGGAGATGACGAAGCAATGTTCATTGACCTTGATTTTGTGAGGGCTCTGGAATATGGTATGCCTACCTGCTCAGGTTTAGGTATAGGAATTGACAGACTGACAATGTTCATGACGAATCAGCCTTCTATTCAGGATGTATTGCTGTTTCCACAAATGCGACCCGAGAAAAAAGCTCCTACCGGCGACAGTGACGAAGCTTTCGTGCAATTAGGCGTGCCTGAAGAATGGGTTGAAGTGTTAAGAAAGTATGGTATTAAGACTATTGCTCAGCTTAAAGAAGCTAACCCGAACAAGTTATTAAATGATTTGGGTGGGCTGCGTAAGAAAATGAAACTTGACATACCGGCGCTTAAAATTGAAGTTATTAAAAGCTGGATTGAGCACGAGGCCTGATTAACGCCTTCATTTCATTACTATTAATCAATGAATCATGAATAAACTGTTGATTGAGTTATTCAATATTCTGCCATTTATTGCATTCCTGACTTTCCCGGTGTTAAGTACCCGAAACAGAGCCAAGATAACCTTTGTGGCTGTTGCTGTTCAGGCTATTATTGCTTCGTTTATTGCCGTTTCGGTATTTATTAACGGGGCCGTGAATTTTTCATATGCCGGTTCTTTCACCACAGGTACAATACCTGTTAAGGTTGACTTCCTTTCTGCCTGGTTTATTCTTATTATAAGCTTTGGTTTTGTTACCGGCGCATGGTATGGCATGAAGTATATGAAGAGCTACATTGAAGATAAAGCAGGGCTTGCACTTCATTCAATTGCATTTTTATTAGCCTTTACGTCACTGGTCGACATATGTATTACCGGAAATGGAATTGTTTTTCTGGTTTTATGGGAGATTATGGCACTAAGCTCGTTTATTCTCATAATCTATGAACATCAGAAAAGGGATACGCTTAAAGCCGGTATTAATTTTCTGATACAATCGCATATATCGATTCTTTTCCTCACAATAGCATTTATTGTTGCACGCGTGAGAACGGGAACATTCGATATGTCGGCAATCGCAGCTTATACTTATTCAGAGCCTGCGGTTACGGGAATTACTCTTTTCCTTTTGTTTTTTGTGGGTTTTGCCATTAAAGCAGGTTTTGTTCCTTTCCATACATGGCTACCTCTGGCACACCCTGCAGCGCCTGCCCATATATCAGGTGTTATGTCGGGCGTTATCATTAAGATTGGAATATATGGTATACTGAGAACGCTGCTGCTAATTAAGAGTGATATGCTGATAATTGGATATATTATTCTTTCAATTTCAGTTATTACCGGAGTATATGGCGTTATGCTGGCAATTGTACAGCATAACCTTAAGAAGCTGCTGGCTTATCATAGCATTGAGAATATTGGAATAATTGGAATTGGTATCGGTGTTGGATGTATCGGGGTAGCCTATAATAATCCGCTGTTAATAGCAGGTGGCTTTGGTGGGGCCATGTTGCATACACTAAATCATTCATTATTCAAATCATTGTTGTTTTATACTGCCGGGAATGTTTACCAAGCTACTCACACAATGGATGTGGAGAAACTGGGTGGACTTATTAAGAGGATGCCCAAGACCGCTTTTCTCTTTCTTATAGCCTCACTGGCTATTTGTGGATTGCCACCCTTTAACGGATTTGTTTCGGAGTTTTTCATATACAGTGGCCTGTTTCATGGTCTTTTATCAAATCATTTCCTCTTCATTTTATTCATTCTTTTTTCAATATTGGGATTGGTGCTGATTGGCGGACTTGCATTAATATGTTTTACCAAGGCTTTTGGTGTTGTTTTTCTTGGCACCCCCAGAAGCCGGATCGAGGATATTCAACTTAAAGAAGACGCCGGGAGAATGGGACCTCTGTACATTATAGCAGGATTGATCTTGCTTATTGGATTGTTTCCAACCCTGTTTACTTCAGTATTATCTAATGTAGTTGGTTTATACAGCGGTTCGGGCAGTAGTTTGCATGTGTATCAATCAGTTGAAGGGATTACAGGTATTTTAACTTCTGTTGGTTGGTATTCACTCATTTTTGTTTTGCTTACACTGGTGGTCTTTGCTATAAGGCGCTTATTAACAGCTAACCGGAGTATTACGGAAGAATCAACATGGGGTTGCGGTTATACCGGTGATGCAGGTAAGATGCAATATACAGCCTCATCTTTTATAAGAACTTACCGTAAACTTGCTGAGCCGGTTCTTTTAGTGAAACGTCATAAGCATGAACCCGGATTGTTGTATCCCGAAAAGGTATATCAGGAGACACATCCATATGATAAGGTTGAGAAATGGTTGATTGATAAACCTCTGCGCCTTATGCGGAAGTTTCTAAACAGGTTTGTATTTCTTCAGAATGGTAATATTCAGGCATATATTTTATACGGTTTCATCTTCATTGGTTTAACTGTGATTGTTCCTGTGCTCTATGACAAGGTAATTGAGTTGATACAATTTATAAATCAGTGGTAGTATGTTGAGTTTCGTGTTAATCTTACTTGCCAGCTTTTACTTTACCGGGATAGTGAACCGGACAAAGAGTATTGCTTCGGGAAGAAAGGGCCCCGGGATAATGCAGTCTATGAAAGATATTATCAGGCTCTGGAAAAAGGGATCGGTTTACAGTTCCACAAGCAGCTTGATTTTCCGTATTGCACCGGTAATATATTTCTCTTCGGTTGTAATGGCCATACTTATGATTCCTCATGGCAGCAAACCGGGATTTATCTCGTTTAACGGCGATTTCGTGATGTTTGCCTACCTGTTGGCATTAGGACGCTTTATGATGATTATTGCGGCCCTGGATACCGGCAGCAGCTTTGAGGGAATGGGATCGGCAAGAGAAGCGCTTTTTGCAATGCTTGTGGAGCCTGCTTTCTTTATTATAATGGGCTCATTCGCTTTATATACCGGCAATACTTCTTTTGCTTCAATTTTCAGCAGCCTGCACTTTGGTTCTCATATCTCTTATATGCTAGGTATCCTTGCAACATATCTGCTGATTATGATTGCTATGATTGAAAATAGCCGAATGCCTGTTGATGATCCTAAAACACATCTTGAGCTTACTATGGTTCATGAAGTTATGATACTTGACCATAGCGGTTTTGACCTTGGCTTGATTATGTATACTTCGAACCTGAAGTTTGCTATGTATGGTGCCCTGATCGCTAACTTTTATATTGCTGCATCACCGCTTATCGTTAGCATTCCCGCGTTCCTTGGTATACAGGTCTTACTTGCCGCGGTTGTAGGTGTTATTGAATCGTTTACGGCAAGATTCAGGATGAGCCATAATCCTGAATTCATATTTACACTTACGTCACTCTCATTACTGCTGTTTTTTGGAGTGCTTTTAATATTGGGCAAATTCATTTAAATCACTAACATGACAGATATACTACTTATAGCCCTGGCCATGACACTGCTTTATCTGAGCATTGCCAACAGGTTATATACATACCTGAGAATCCTTGTAATACAGGGATTGATTCTGTTTGGTACGACGTATCTTACTCTTAAAGACGTAAATACGGTGAACCTGCTGTTTATTATGCTCGAAACTATTGTATTTAAAGCTATTGCAGTGCCTTATTTCATGAACTACATTATCAAGAGGAATAAGATTACACGTGAAACAGAACCTTATGTGCCTTATTTTGTGTCGCTTATTATAGTAACACTTATAATTGTGCTTACCATAATTATCTCGGGATCTATTGATGATCCTAATCTTGATAAAACCTTTTTCGTGGTGGCCCTTTCTACATTGTTTACAGGGCTATATCTTATTGTTTCGAGAAAGAAGATTATTACTCATGTTATCGGGTATCTAATCATTGAGAATGGAGTTTTTATATTGTCGCTCGCTGTTGGAAATGAGATGCCCATGATGGTGAATCTGGGTATAATGCTCGACATATTTGCCAGTGTGCTGATTTTGGGAGTGTTCTTTAATAAAATTGGTGATGTCATTAAAGATCCTGATGTTGAACTTTTAAGAAATTTAAAGGATTAAGAGATGGGAACAGGGATTTTTCTGGCAGCTTCTTTGCTTATCTGCGGATTGCTCATTTATAATAGAAATACCCGGATCAACTACACGCTGGTTATTCTATATGCTTTGCTTCTGGTGGGTTATGGTGTATACTCATTCTTTAACAAAGGTGTGACTGAATTGCATTATTTTCAGCCTGATTCACTGGGTTTATTAATGATTGCATCACTGGCCATTGTTACAGTTCCTGCATTATGGCACGGGTACAGGTATATCGTAAACAGAAAGGAAGAAACACCGGGTTCAAGGGGTCTGTTCTTCGGAGCAATGATTTTACTGATCACGGCATGTTCAATGGCATACATATCGAATCACATTGCCGTTAACTGGATTTTTGTTGAAATAACGACTCTGAGTGCATCAGTGCTGATATATCATCACAGGAATATGAGAGCGCTCGAGGGAGTGTGGAAATATGTGTTCCTTTGTGCAATCAGCATTACTTTTATTTATGTAGGCATCCTTTTCCTGAGCCTGTCGCTGAAGCAGGCAGGTATAGATTCAATGACTTTCAAATCGCTGTATGAACACAGTGCTCAGTTAAATCCATTCTGGCTTAAGCTTGCGTTTCTTTTCATTTTCACCGGATTTACCGTGAAACTGGGATTAGTACCAATGTATACCGCAGGTATTGATGCAAAGGATAAAGCACCTGCTCCGGCTGCCGCTTTGCTGGCAAGCGTTTTAATGAACGTTGGATTTGTTGGAGTTTACAGGGTGTATGCTATTATGGCTCATAGTGAACTGAAAGGCTGGGCAAATGCTGTAATTCTTATTGCTGCTATCCTTACAATATTTGTTGCAGCGGTTTATATGACACGTGTTAAGAATTTCAAGCGTATTCTTGCGTATTCAGGTATTGAGCATATGGGACTGGTGATGCTTGGTTTGGCAGCCGGAGGTGTTGGTGTTTATGCCGCCATCCTCCATATAGTGCTACATACTTTTGTTAAACCGGGCTTGTTTTTCCAGTTTAGTATGGTATACAGAGTTTATGAGAGCAAGAGCGTTTACGATATGGGCAACTACTTTAAGTATTATAAAGCGGGAGCTATTGTGCTGTTACTCGGTTTTATTTCGGCTACCGCAATGCCTCCATCAGGATTGTTTATTAGCGAACTTATGATTTTTCAGGCTCTGTTCGAAGGACATCACTTCGTGATTCTGCTGGCCGTGCTGATTTTATTAACAATAATTATCTGGGGGTTTGGTACCAATGTTTTTAAAGTGTTGTTTACTCCTCCGGTTAAAATAGATGAATCGCGGATTCCTAAAATAAGTCCATGGGAATCTCTGAGTCAGTACGTTTTGCTAATACTTGCAATATGGCTTGCATATGCTCCGCCGTATGAATTTATTTCAATGATTGAAGAATCAGTTAAACTTATTCATTGATGGACCAGTTATCAGCATTTGACAAGAGTTTATTTATATCAGCAGAGAATAACCAACCTGTTGAGATTGCGAAAATACCGGTAGTTGGTTATGAGGAGTTCCTTAATTTAAATACAGGGCTTCTGCGTGATGCCACTCACCGCCATTGTGTTAATCTTTTCGGGAGCAGGGAACATGCAGGAACAGCTTTAACGGGGGATTCAAAAGTAATACCTGCAGGGGGTGATGAAATAGCTCTCTTTTGCTGTATTGCTGATGATGAGCTTCATAAAATCCTTATTTCTTCAACACGGGTTAAATCAAATGAGTCATACGCATCGCTTACGGCTGTTAATCACAACTTTGAAGGTTTTGAGAGGGAACTTCACGAGAACTTTGGAATACAATATAATGATCATCCCTGGCTTAAGCCATTAAGGTATTCGCATGACCGCCATAATCCGGAGGTTCGGATAGGTGACCATCCTTTTTTGAGAGCGAGCGGAGAGGAGTTACATGAAGTGGGAGTGGGGCCTGTTCATGCCGGTGTGATTGAGCCCGGGCATTTCAGATTTCTTTGTAATGGCGAGCAAATTATGCACCTTGAAATTCAGCTGGGATATCAGCACAGGGGTGTTGAGAAGTTGTTCCTAAAGAAGAAAAAACTGATTGAAAGGTCTGTTCTTGCTGAACAGATTGCGGGTGATACTGTTGCAGGACATACATCTGTGTTCGCCAATTTATGGGAGAGTCTTTGTGGAGTTAAGGCAGATTACGAGCTTGATTTCGGAAAGACTGTTGCTGCTGAAATTGAGCGTTTGGCGATTCATACAGGCGACCTTGCTGCAGTATGTGCAGATATTGCCTATCAGCTCGGAAATGCTGTGTATGGTCGTCTAAGGACTCCTATGGTCAATTTTTTGCAGGAATGGGGAGGAAACAGATTGGGTAAAGGTCTGATAAGGCCTGCAAGAATAAATTATCCCTTTACTCCGGCACTTAAGAATAGGCTGCTTGATATTCTTAAGGCTTATGAAAAGGACTTTGATGAAATTACCGAGAAGTTTACAAGCCTTCCAAGCACTCTGTCGCGAATGGAAAAAACCGGAGTTGTAAACTATGACCGAGTGCTCGAAATCGGGACTGTTGGTATGTCTGCACGCATGAGTGGGCTTAACAGGGATATCAGGGCATCTCATCCTTATAACCTTTATGGAAAACTGATTGACCATAAGCCTGTAATCAAGCATCACGGCGATGTTTATTCGAGAGTGCAGATACGTAAAGAAGAAATTAAGCAATCAATAGGTTATCTCCGTGAACTGATGAATCATCTGCCTGAAGAGCGTGATGGTTCCTTTTCTTATGAAGCATGGGATAAGATGACACCGATGGCTAATGCATTCATTGTTTCTCTGGCAGAAGGATGGAGGGGTGAGATATGTCATTGTGCTATAACAGGAAATCAGGGTGAGCTGCTGCTGTATAAAATTAAGGATCCGTCATTCCATAACTGGATGGCGCTGGCTCAGGCAGTCAGAGATAATGGAATTTCTGATTTCCCTGTTTGTAATAAGAGTTTCAATTTGTCGTACTGTGGTCATGATTTATAATTAATGCTATGCTCGAAAACTTAAAGATATTGTGGCACCAGGGGAAACAGTATATTCCTGATATCCGGAATGCCAAAGTACCGGGAATATTCAGGGGAAGGCCTGTTATTTCAGCCGTTGAAGTGAATGAAGAGAAGTTGAAAGATGTTTGTCCCACGCAGGCTATAGGGATTAATCCTGTGACAATTGATCTCGGTAAGTGTGTTTTCTGCGGCGAATGTGCATTAAGATATCCCGAAAAGGTAAGATTCACGCCCGATTACAAGTTGGCGTCTAATGAAAGAGAGCGCTTGATTGTAAGGGAGAATGAAGACATGCCTATTCTGATGAACCCTGATCTGGTTAGGAAAGAGATTCACCGTATTCTTGGCCGTTCTATTAAATTCAGACAGGTTTCGGCTGCAGGTGATAACAGCACTGAATGGGAGTTGAACGCAAGTAATAATGTCCAGTTTGATATGAGCAGGTTTGGGATTGACTTTGTGGCCTCGCCCAGGCATGCTGATGGTATTGTGATTACGGGTCCGGTTTCTGAAAATATGGCCCGGGCACTTGAGCTTACTTATAAGGCAATTCCTGAGCCTAAGATTATTGTACTTGCCGGAACTGATGCAATCAGCGGTGGGGTTTTTGCTGATAGCGAGGCAATTGACAGGAGTTTTCTGAAAAAGTACAGGGTTGACCTGTATATTCCGGGCAACCCTGTGCATCCTCTTACTTTTATTAATGCGATTCTTGATTTTCTGGGCAGGAAATAATTCCCGTTATCGTCAGAATCCTTCTATTTCCATATCCTCCATTCCCTGGTTCATATCCTGAGTGGCTTTTTTCTTGAAATTATTGAACTGGTAGGATATTCCCAGGAACAGAATTCTGGAGTCATGATTCCGTTCTGAATCAATAGTAAAGCCTTCTCCGTAAGTTGAACCATTAAATCTGCTCGATTTGAAGATGTCAGTAAGACGCAACGAAATCGATAATCTCTTGTCAAGTAAGTCCTGTCGGAAAGCGATGTCGGCATAATAACGTGCATCTCTGTAATCCTGAACGGAACGACGTGGTGAATGGTAGTTTCCTATCAGTTGGAATGATCCGTCTTTCCATGGCATAAAAGTCATGTTTAATCGTGCTCTCCATGTAAACCTGTCGGTTCCTTCAATATTGTATTCGGGGACTTCGGCCATAAGAGCCCTGTAGAAGGAAACGTTGCCGTTTATTCTCATCCATTTTGCCGGATTAAGTGTTCCAACGACTTCAAGACCGTAATTAGTTTCTTTACTGATATTATATGGAGTTGACAATGTAACACCCTGTCCGTTGATTGTGTCAATCAATTGTGTTATCATTTCTACCTCATCATTGGTATATCTGTAAAAGAGAGTGGTTGTGAGGGAGCCGGTATTAAAGTACTGCAACAAGCCAAGCTCAACGGAATTGGTAAATTCGGGCCTGATTTCAGGATTTCCTGTACGAAGATTTAGCGAGTCAGCGTAATCAACATATGGATTCATATCATGCGGAGATGGCCTTCTTACACGTCGGCTGTAACTAAGCTGAAGTTCCTTTTTATCAGCAATATCATACTGGGTATGGAATGATGGATAGAAACTTGAATATTGAGTTGTAAGTTTGACTGAATTAACACCAACATTCGATTCTGTAAATACTTGTTCGAATCTTAATCCGGCCTGATACCTGAATTTCTTCCATGAATTTGCATAGATACCGTAAACTGCATATATCTGTTCGTTGTAATCATACTTATTAAGGAGATTTTCCTGACTCAGCCACTCGTCGCCAATTAAGTTCTGATAGTCGTATTCCGTCCCCATGTCGAGAATACTGGCCTTATATCCGGCTTCGATGCGACTTCCGGTTGCCATTGGATATACATAATTACCCTGAACAGTGATCATTTTGTTGTCATTTTTCGAAATATTCCACTGATCACTGGTTGAGGTTATATTTTCGGGATTAAAGATGTCATAATTCTGTTGGGTAATCCGTGAGTCGCTGTTCATAGCATTATCAAGAAATATGATGTCATTGGTAAACTCACGGCCTTTTTCAGGATAGAGGTGTTTATATGACAGGGTATATGACCAGGAATCAATTGCACGATCATCAATGCTGCTGCGGTTAAATAATCTGTCAACCTCATTATTGGAGACTGATCTGTTAAACAGGTCGCCTTCCATGCCAAAATTCATATCTCTTTTAGCTACACTCAGTGTGATGTTGTTTCGTGTGTCAATAAAATAATCGAACCCGGCACTGATATTACTCATATTTCTTGACATATTGCCGGTATTGTTCTGATTGAGCACGTTTATGAAATCACCATAGTTTGATGTACGGGTACTTATAGAGGATCTGTTCATGTTATTCTTTCTGCCGTCGAAATTAAGAGAGGCATTAAACTTATCGTGTCTGTAATTAAGCACGACAGAACCATTGTACTTGTCGCCGGTGCCTGCATTTGCGGAGACCATACCGTTGAATCCCTGCAGTGTTTTCTTTTTGAGAACTATATTTATGATACCTGATGTACCATCCGGGTCGTATCTTACAGAAGGGTTGGTTATTACTTCCACACTTTCAATTGCCGAAGCAGGTATCTGATTAAGCAGGTCGCTTGCTGCAAGCCCTGCCTGACTGGCAGGTTTACCATCAACCAATAGTGTAATGTTGGAATTGCCTCTGAGACTTACATTTCCCTCGGCGTCAACCTCAACAGAAGGTACATTTTCCATAATATCTGTTGCAGTGCCTCCACCAAGTGCCATCGTTTTATCGACAGTGATAACCTTTTTATCAAGGTTAGTAGTAATCATTGATCTTTCGGATGTAATTTCTACACCCTGGAGGGCTGATGTCTTAGGCTGTATTGATATGTTGCCCAGTTTTACATCGGCACTGCGGGGTGAAATTGTAATGTCGGATACTTCACGGTTTTCATATCCTATAAACTGAATCCTTAAATAGTATTTACCGGCGTTTAGTTTGTTGAGTATGAATTTTCCTTTTCCATCGGTGATTGTGCCGGTTACCATTGTAGAGTCTTTAGTACGGAACAGTACTATATTGGCATATTCTACATTTTGACCGGTTGATTCATCGAGCACAACACCGGTGATTATACCATATGGTTCACCACCATTTCCATTGGGGCGGTTTTGAGTACGGCCGTTTTGTCCGAATGATAAAACTGATGCGAAGACAAGAGTAAAAAGAGTAATTGATTTGAGAACCTGAGATGACATTGTTAAATAGTTTACAAAAACGTGCAAAGTTACTTTAAAATCACTCACTACCTGAGTGAAGGTTCCAATTAGAATCACTATAAACTGAGAAAGGTCTATGAGTTCTAATCGGTATTAATTAGTCACTTAACTTCATAATTTCTTGCATTAAACTTTAAAAAATCAGTATAATATTGTATCTTTAGCTATGAGTTTATAAGAAAAATTCTTTAGCCATGGAACATACCACTATTGAAAGATTCGGCTGCCTCGAAAAAGAGGAAACCCTTAGTTGCATAGACGGTGAAATTTTCATGCCAAATGCCTGTCTTCTTGAATCGGAATATCCTTTCAGAGGCTATTATGAGCGGTTTACTGTTCAAACTAAGCCGTTGTACTTCTATCTTGTACTCGGACAAACCTATTCTCTTGAAAAAATGTGGAGGATAATAATAAAGGTTAGAAAGAATTTTCCTCACAAGTTTGATGCTGTTCCCGGTTTTCTTGAAATTTTTGGAATGAAACATCAGATTATCAGAGTAAGAAACCTCGAAATGTATGACCATATTGCTATTCTACAGCGACTTTTTGCCGACGAGGGACTGGAATACCATAAGAGGTTAAGAAAAATTAAAGGTGAAACAGGTATTGTCAGGCTGGAAAAGTCGTTCTTCCTTGAGCCGATTGGTGATTTAATGTACCTGGATGTTTTTGAACCTCATCACGGGTATTTCATTATCCCTAATCATTTTTCATGGGCTCAGTTTAAGGAGCTTACTATGGAAGTGCAGTATGATATTAATTTACTGTATTTTGATGCTGCAAATGCTTTCTTCTATGAGAACCACAGCATAATAGATATGGTAAGAATTTACAGGGAGGGTTTGGATAAGGAAAAGCTCTTTGCAATACGAAACGGATACTATCAGGTCATTAATTCATACGTTGCAAATAAGCCAGAGAGGAAATAGTAAAAAAGCCGGCTTTTGGCCGGCTTTTTTGTGGTTTCGTTGTTTTAATCTTAGTTAAGGCCTCTCTTTTGAAGGAGTGGATTAATAGATGGCTCCTGACCGCGGAATTTAATATACTGAACCATTCCTTCGTCATTACCACATTCTGTTAAACAGTTTTTACGGAATGAAGCAGCCAGTTCCGGATTGAAGATATCGCCCGACTGTTTGAAATAGTCAAAAGCATCTGCATCAAGCACGGCAGCCCATGAGTATACGTAATAACCTGCAGCATATCCGCCATCGAATATGTGTGCAAAGTATGTTGATCTGTATCGGGGATAAATCTCCTTAATCAAACCAATCTTATTCATTGCCTGCTGCTCAAATTCGTTTACATCCTTAATTTCGGCCGGTGCGCTGAGTTTGTGATATTCCATATCAAGAATAGATGCTGCCATAATTTCAGCATTGTCAAATCCCTGATTAAACAGACTGCTGTTCTGGATCTTCTCAATAAGTGTTTCGGGAATCACTTCTCCTGTTTGATAATGTTTTGCAAACATACGTAGTACTTCGGGTTCACTTGCCCAGTTTTCCATAATTTGAGAAGGTAATTCAACATAGTCTCTTGGAACAATACCGGCAGTGCGTGAATATTTACCCTGTGTGAAGAGAGCATGTAATGAATGCCCGAATTCGTGGAATAATGTAAGTGTTTCATCCCAGCTTAAAAGTGAAGGGGTATCTCCGTGAGGAGGTGTGAAGTTGGAAACTATTGAAACGATAGCATCAACTTTCTTTCCATCTTCCCAACCTGATGATTGGAAATCGGTACACCATGCTCCGCCATCTTTTGATGGGCGTGGGAAATAATCGAGATATAAAACACCCAGGTGCGATCCATCTGTGTCTTTAACCTGATATGTTTCAACATCTTTGTGATACACAGGAAGATTGTCAACTCTTGTGAAAGATATACCATAGAGACGAGTTGCAACAGCAAACATACCATTGCGGACTTTTTCAAGGCTGAAGTACGGTCTTAATTCGTTTTCATCGAGGTTATATTTGGCCTTTCTGAGTTTTTCGGCATAGTACCACCAATCCCATGATTCGAGCTTAAAGTTGTTACCTTCGGCGTCAGAGATTGCCTGCATCTCTTTTAGCTCGTTACCTGCAACTGAAAGTGATGCATTGTTGAGCTTTATAAGGAATTCATCAACTGCCTGAGTGGTTTTGGCCATGTTCTCCTCAATAACGTATGATGCGTAGTTGGCATAACCGAGTAAAGCAGCTTTTTCAGCACGCAGTCTTACCATGTCGCTTACTACCTGTTTGTTGTCGTTTGCATTGTTGTTATTGCCACGGTTAACATATCCCATATAAAGCTGCTGACGGAGATCGCGGTTCTGTGCATATTGGAGGAATGGGAGCATGCTGGGCTTATTAAGTTTAAATACCCACTTGCCATCTTTACCTTCAGCTTTTGCAGCTTCGGCTGCAGCATTTATGGAGCTTTCGGGAAGGCCTGCAAGGTCTTCTTTGTTTTCAACAACAAGGCTGAAATTATCGTTGGTTTCTTTAAGCTGGTTTTCGCCGAATTTCAGTGACAGGGTTGATAATTCGCCATTAATCTGACGTAGTCTGTCCTGTTTGTCTTTTGGCAGGTTGGCACCATCACGTACAAAGTCGTTATAGTACTTTTCAACAACACGTTTTTGTTGGTCATCGAGGCCGGCACTTTCACGTGATTCATAAACTGCTTTGATTTTTTCAAACAACCGGGCATTCATCGCGATATTGTCGTAATGCTCAGAAAGGAGTGGAGATACTTTAACTGCAATCTCCTGCATTTTTTCGTTGGTGTTTGCGCTTTTAATATTGAAAAATACGCTGCTAACTTTGGTAAGTAGTTTGCCCGATTTGTCGAAGGCTAAAATGGTATTTTCAAAATCAGGCGCATTTTTGTTCTCAACGATTGCGTTGATTTCTTCGTTGTGAAGTTTCATGCCTTCAATGAATGCTGGCATGTAGTGCGAAGTGTCGATCTTATCGAACGGCGGAACTTCGAATGGAGTATCGTACTTTGCAAAGAAAGGGTTGTCAGTCTTTGGGGACTGCTTGCATGAAATGAATGCCGGTAATGCCAGCATAACCAAATAAATTAATTTTTTCATCTAATGAATAGGTTTTGTTTTGTAACGGTAGTGTTGCACGATTAATTGGAACAAAAGTAAGTAAAATGTAGAATATTAATATATTATGAAGTTAAAAACATCCTGTTGGCTGTTTGGCAGGGTATATGTTTTGAACCTGTCTGCTCCAAAAAAGCCGGTGTTAGGGTAATATTTCGTCGGGAAGAACCTTCTGTTGTTTTACGGCTTTAGCCATTGCACGTTGCTCAAGAATTTCGCTATAGAGAGTTAATCCAAGGAAAGCAATTCCGATGACGAAGAAGATGCCGATTGCAGCAACAGAAAAACGCATGCTTCCTGTAACAGCTTCAATTAGTCCGAAGCTGAAAGTCCCGAATACGGCAGCCATCTTTTCCATTACATCGTAAAAGCTAAAGAAACTGGTGTGTTCGGTAGTGCCTGCCGGAATCATCTTACTGTAGGTGGATCTGGCAAGCGCCTGACTACCACCCATTACTAATCCAATGAGGCCTGCAATTATTACGAATTGTGTGGCACTTACGATAGTAGATGCCGCTGTAACGATGAGAATCCAGGCAGATACTGAGACTATAAGTGCTTTTAGATTGCCAACTTTGCCCGATAGCCAGGAGAAAAACCATGCTCCCACCATTCCCACAAGCTGTATTGCCAGAACAGTGCCAATTAAAAGTTCTTCGCCGATACCAAGTTCCTTTTCTCCATAGGCTGCCGCCATAAACATAGTTGTTAGCAGTCCCATCATTACAAAGAAAAATCCAATAAGGTAAAATTTAAGCTTGCGCGATTTTATTACCTTTTGGAATACTTTGTTCAGTTCCTTGTAGCCTTCTAAGAATATGTTGGTTTCCTGGTCTTTCCTTCTTTTTCTGTAAGTGTATTTGGGAAGTCGCCTGAAAGTGAGATGTGAAAAGAATATCCACCAAATAAATACTGTGAGGAATGATATTCTGGCAGGCATGTCACCTTTTTCCAGACCGAACAGATTGGGCTGAAGGATCATTAAAAGGTTAAAAAGCAACAAAACGACTCCACCGAGATAACCCATGGAGTATCCTCTTGCACTTATCCTGTCCTGGTCTTTTTCTTCGGCAATAACCGGAAGAAATGAGTTGTAGTAAACAAGGCTGCCCCCATAGCCTAAGGTGCCGAGGGTAAAAGCAATGATTCCTAGTTCCACGTGTTGTGCATCGAACCAGAATAATGCACCGCACGATAAAGCACCAAGCCATGTGAATGCTCTCATAAATGCTTTCCTACGACCTGTATAATCCGCAAGTGATGAAAGCAACGGTGTTAAACCGGCAACCACAAGGTAGGCGATGGCAATTGACCAGGAGTATAGCACCGAATTTATAATATCATGCCCAAAGAAATTGACAATGAAATTATTGCCACTTGTCATCTGGCTGTAATACACCGGGAAAATAGCCGAAGCTATGGTAAGTTGATAAACGGAATTGGCCCAATCATACATGACCCAGCCCCTTATAACTTTCTTATCACCCTTGTGAATAATGAAATTTTTTCTGTCTATTTTCAAGTCGTCAGCATTTAAAAACAACTACTTCGGTGAATATTTACAGACCCATGATAGGGTATTATTAAGCTAAATTAAGCAAAAAGAATTCTTAATGTATTTCTATCCGACTTCTTTTTTTATTTATTGCTACATTAGTTGAATAATTCTAAAACTATGATGAAGAATATTGTATTCTCCCTTATTATTCCTTTGTTCCTGACAACCAACATCTTTGCACAGCAGGATGGGGCTACTTCCGAAATCAAAAATGATGGGAATGCGACGGTTGATTCAACAAAAAAGAGTGAAAAGATTAAATCAGGTTTTAACTTCGGAGCCTTACCGGCCGTGTCTTTCGACTCTGATCTTGGATTCCAGTATGGCCTTATAGGCAATCTTTTTAATTATGGTGATGGTTCTTATTACCCCGAGTACAAGTGGTCGCTGTACGGTGAATGGTCGAGAACAACAAAAGGTTCAGGTACCAATCAGCTTTTCTTCGACTCTAAGTACTTATTGCCTTATGGATTGAGAATTACTGCCGATTTGAGTTTTTTAACCGAGAAAGCTTTGGACTTCTATGGCTTTAATGGGTTTGAGGCAGCATATCATCCGGAGTTTAAAGACGATGAGGGCGATGATGTTGATCAGTATATATCGAGAATGTATTACAAGCATGAACGGAAAATAGCAAGGTTCAGCCTCGATTTTCAGGGAGCTATTTCAGGCAAGAAGTTGAGATGGCTTGCAGGTTTTGCCAGATTTGACAACAAAATTGCAACTGTTGATATTGAACAACTCAATAAAGGACTTGATGATGATGAAAAGTTGCCGGATGTAGCAACGCTTTATGATAAGTATGTGGACTACGGTTTCATAAGTGAGGAAGAGAGAGATGGGGGCGCTATTAATGCTCTTAAACTCGGTGTTGTATATGATACGCGTGACAATGAGCCTAATCCTAATACCGGGTTCTGGGTGGAAGCTATTGCAATGACTGCCCCTGCATTTTTGGGGAATTCGGAATCAGCTTATACCAAACTGGCGCTCATTTACCGACACTATGTTCCTATCCTGTACGATAAATTAACTTTTGCCTATCGTTTGGGATGGCAGGGAACTGTTGACGGGGATGCACCATTCTATATGCAGCCTTATATGATTACTACTAATACAAAGGTCACAAAAAGCGACGGACTCGGTGGTGCTAAATCATTGCGGGGCGTACTCAGGAACAGGGTAGTTGGTGATGCTTTTACTTATGCAAATCTCGAGCTGAGGTATAAGTTTCTGAAAGTTAGCAAATGGAATCAGAACTTTTATTTCGCTTTAAGCGGATTCGGAGACTTTGGAACTATAACTGACCGCATTGACATACATCGGGATTTATTACCTGTTGGTGAGACTGACTCCGATTTCTTTGATGCGAAAGAAGATAAATTCCATAGTGCTTACGGCGCTGGGTTGCATATTGCAATGAACCAGAACTTCATACTGGCAATTGACTATGGTTTGGCAGGTGATGAGAGAGATGGCAAAAGCGGTATGTATATAAATATCGGGTTCTTGTTTTAGCACATAATCATTTAAATAAATATAATCATGAGACTTAATGCAGGACTAATGTTTCTGATAATATTAGGAACAGTTCTTTCCGGATGCAATAAAGATGATGATACTGAGAAAAGTAACAGTACCATCAGAATAGTTTTCAACCATCAGGCAAATAATGACGATTTGCAATATGGTGAAATGAATTACGTCAATGCTGCAGGTAATCCTTATGAGGTTACCGAAATTATGTACTTCATATCAGAAGTGCGGCTTTACAAGGGTGGCGTTGAGTATAATCCCAATGATGACAACGATATTCATTATGTTGATTCTAAATTGCCGAATACGATGGACTGGACATTGGGTAAAAAGATTCCGGCGGGGACCTACGACAGCATTAAATTTGTTTTTGGAATATCAGCGGAGCGAAACAAGTCGTTCCTGTTTGTCAATCCACCGGAAGTTTCAATGGCATGGCCTGAAGTTTTGGGAGGTGGTTATCACTTACTTATGATGAATGGATTCTGGGAAGACTTATCAGAAACCCGAAGGCCTTTTAATTTCCATTTAGGCACAGGTCAGATTTATGAGAATAATTCGGGTGATGTTGCTGATATAATCGGATTTATTCACAATGCATTTACTGTGGTGCCTGATGGATCAGCTTTTACTGTAAGTGACGGGAATATAACCACTATCAATTTAATAATGGATATTGACAGTTGGTTTGAAACTCCTGTTATATGGGATTTCGATTACTGGGGCGGTGCTATTATGATGAATCAGGCTGCAATGCATGATGCCTGTTTGAACGGAAGGGACGCATTCAGATATAGTGCCTCAGAACCGTATTGATTTTTAACTAATCACCAATCACAAAAAAGCCCCGGGCATGTATGTGTCCGGGGCTTATATTTTATGCGGTAACAGTTTATTTCTTTATCAGCTTAAAAGTCTCACCGGCGTTGCCGTTGATTACTTTTAATAAGTAAGTTCCCCCGGTTAAATCATTTGCCGGCAATTTAATGTTTTGAAGTCCTCTTTCAACATTTCTGGTGCTGTTGAATATAAGTTTTCCTTCTGCATTATAGAGCTCAAGAGTTATATTCCCCGTTTTTTGGTTGTTAAGGGTTACTGTAATCTCATCAACAAACGGATTGGGATTAACTTCTGTAACATTGCTCATTTCAGTATTTCCTGC
Source organism: uncultured Lentimicrobium sp. (assembly GCA_964547915.1). Lineage (GTDB taxonomy): Bacteria > Bacteroidota > Bacteroidia > Bacteroidales > Lentimicrobiaceae > Lentimicrobium. The sequence goes on along the minus strand of CAZJPP010000014.1, from coordinate 37,391 downwards.
TGCTGTATTCAATGTTACTTCAAATGCAACCGGTATAATTGTAACGGGTGCTTCTTCTGAGTTTGTGTATATGGCAATGCTTCCGGCATAATGACCAATAGGAAGATTGTGCGCATCAGCAGTTATATTGATCTCAGCATTTGATCCCCCGACCACACTTCCTTCATTTATATCTGCGTTCAGCCAGTTAGTAATAGATTGCTTAACAAATTTAACAGTAACGTTTGTTGCCTGGTGTCCGCCATCACCATAAGTGTCCTCAAGCCATACTTTCCAGGTTCCATTGGCCTGCTCTCCTGTAAAATCATGGCAGTTGACTTTATAGGTTCCGCTTAAGTTATCTTTTCCTGCAAGGTATTTTGTGCCTGTGGGAGATTCAATCCAAATGCTTCCTTCTGAGTAATATTCATCAGTTGTCCAGGTAAACGACAAAACCACATTGTCAACAAGGGCATTCTCATCAATTGTAAATGATGTCCAGCTGTTTTCTGTTAGTGTGTTGTTATCCCAGGAAGTTGCGGCAGGGCTGTTTGGCAGACTATATGTAAGCGTATCATTAGCCGTAGTGCTTATGCTTAATGACCAGGTAAGTTCAAAGTCTCCGGTATTATTGATGGTGAATGATTTTGCATCCTCTGTATCCTTCATCGCTGTGAAATAAAGTGATTGAGGATTGATCTGCTGGGTTGCAACTCCTTCTGATCCTACATAAAAAACATGAGGATCTGCTCTCCCGATGAGAGGATGGGTTTCTTTTTTGCCTGATGCATCTTTAGCGAATATATAATACTCAACTCTTGATCCCGGTACCGGGACTGTTATTGCGGCTGAATATTCATTGCCAGAAACATTGTTCATAGTAACTGCCGAGAATATGGTATTTGGTGTAGGATTGATTCTGTAGTACAACAGGACGGAATCAGATACGAGTGTCTCACCACTAAATGCATTTATTTTGGCATTGATAGTGAAGGTGTTATTAACAGGTTGTATTCCCGAGAAGGGGATGTGTTTAATGAAGATCATATTCACATCGGCCATTTCATGCACACGGCAATGCAAAGCATCTGTTGATTCCCACGGGGTATCGTATTTGCCTATAAAACCGAATACTTTAAAGCCGGGCAATGCATCTCTGTATGCCTGAAGTGCTGCTGCATCGTTAGATGACTGCATAATTGGGACGAATACCTTGCCATTAAGTATATAAGAATTTGTGTATGGCTGGTCCTGAGGTGTGTATACTCTGTAAACCCTGTAAGGTGTTCCGTATATACTGTTTTTATTCTGGAAATACGCGGCAGTTGCTTCTATTTCGTCGTATTGGGGATGGCTTGTTGGTACTGATCTGATAAGAACTTTATCAGGTGCCAGGTACTTTCCCCAGCAGTCAATATGGTCAATATAAGTGTTGTTAGGGTCATCGAGCACTGAATAGTCATCAACACCAAGGTAGTTCGACATACGTTGGTTGATTTCGGTAGGTGTAACTCCTGGGTTTTCGGTATATGCTATGTCAGTTGAAGCCGAAAAGCCATAGCCATCAGTCATATAGTTACCACCTGTATGGATTACGGGCATACCAAACCATTGGAGTCCAAGATTAGTGGCCATGATTTTCGGTGCTTCGTCATCATTGGGACGAGGGCGGTTGTATGGGAAGTCAATTATTCCGATCTGATTATCGCCATATGCAACATACCAGGGGCCGAAATCACGTGCCCAATAGCTGTCGGTGGGAATATACATGAATGAGCAGTTGCTCATGTTTACACGGGCTGCTGTGAGTTGATTACGGACATTGTTTTCGGAAGAAGCATTTGGGACCAGAATGGTGAGTTTGTCATCCTTGGCAAGTTCTCTGATAACCGACATAGGGATGCCGAAATCATAAGACCAAGCAATTACTGAACCTCCGGCTCTGTCGAACTCGGCAATGTTTGTTATCTCTCCTGTTGGCGGGTCTGTTTGAACGAAATTGCGACCTATCTCATGACGCCGGGCGTATTCATCGGCAGTCATTTCGTGTGTTAAGCGGGTTTTCTGCCCTATACCTTCAGTTTGAGTATGTCCCTGCGACAAGAATGCAAGGAACATGCCTGCCAGCATTATTCCGCGTAAAGAAAGTTTCATAGTGTAAGTTAAAGGATTGTGTTTACTTTTTAATGGTTTTTAATGTTTGAATTCCATATTCGTCAGTGATGACTATTAAATAAACACCCGGGCTAACGTCCAGATTATTAGAGTTTTTGCCCTCCCAAATAATTGTGTGACTCCCCTTAACCATGTATCCGTTCTTCAACGTTGCAATAGTGGAGCCTTGCATGCTTAATACCCTGACGTTCACTTCGGATGAATAGGGCAAATTTATATTAATTCTTAATGATTCTTCAAAAGGATTAGGACTTATTTTAATATTTGGTTCAACTGTTATGTGGCTGGTTGCTATATCTGCATCCACTTTAAGGCTTACAGGTATTTCCAGGTTGTTTCTGAAGAAATCATCCATAAGTATTGTTGTCTGATATTCTCCTTCCGCCATGCCGACAGTATTAAAAATAAGATTGATTAGTTGTGGCTTATCATGCTGACATGAACCTGCAGTGTCACCTGATAGCCATTGCTGGTCGGGTGAATATGTTATCGTGAAATTGTCGGGTTCTGTTGATGAACTGAATACTTCAATAGTGATAGTGTCAGCAATCTCAGGTTTGATGGTTAAGCTTACTGAGTTTGGTACAGTCCAGAAAGCGGGAGGATTAGCAGCCATAAGAACTGCATTGAGGAGGTTTAATCTTCCACCGCTAACAGTAATTCCTTCTAGTGCAGGAATGCTGTCGACTGTTGCCAGCAGATAGCTTTTTATGACAGATACCGCAAGTTCCGGGTTTTCTTTATACAGCTGCATTCTTATGGGATCGGTTGCACTGTACATCAGAGCTATTGAACCTGAAACCATTGGTGAAGCCATTGAAGTCCCTGTTTTGTAGCCATAGGTATTACCCGAACGTGTTGAGTAAATATTTGAGCCGGGAGCACCTAAATCAACGCTTTGTGTGCCAAATGCTGCCATTGTGTTCCTGTCATCAGTGTTTGTGGTGTTTGTGACTGCTATGATTGATTCATTTGTCATAGCGGTAGGAATGTCTCCAACTACATCAACATCCCAGTTTCTGTTAGCTGTTGATGCAACATTGGCAATTCCCACACTTCCCATAGAATCATAAAGGGCACCCCATATCGGATAGTCCTCAGGATCTCCTGCATCTACACCGAATGAAGAGTTGGATGCTACTATAAATGCGCCGTACTCACCCTGAGTCTCGTTATACATTTTTCTCATGGTATATACGTAATCATATGCAGCTACAACAACCGACTCAAAAGAGCTTGAACCTGCTACCGGAAGTACTTTCGAGTTAAACGATACTCCTGCTACACCTGTGGTGTTATTGGTTTTGGCTGCTGCTATACCTGCTACGTGCGTTCCATGGTCGTGGCTTACCACATTGCCTGAACCCGTGTAGGCATTCCATCCATGAAAATCATCAATAAAGCCGTTATTGTCATCGTCAATCTGGTTACCCTGAATTTCTTTCCAGTTTTTCTTAAAATTCAGATCAGCATGATTAAGATCGGCACCGCCGTCAACAACAGCGATTACTATGGTATCTCCAAGAACAGTCAGACCGCTGGTTGAAATGTCCCATGCCTCTGTAGCTTTTATGTCGGCCCCGACAACTCCACCCGATTGGCCGGTATTCTTGAGAGCCCACTGCAGGTCGAACGATTCATCGTTGGGAATGGTCTCCCGTTCAGTAACATGATGGTTGTATTGTGCCATAGCCACGCCTGCCATTTCTTTCACGGCATTAAGTGCGCTCACCGGGGATGTAGTCTCTTCATTGAATCTAAACAGCCATATATTAAGTGTGACCGTTACTTTTCGCACCGGTATGATCTGATTCTGCGACAGGGCTATGTTGAGAGCGGGATCTTTTAAAGGGTCAATGTCTCCTTTGAGCATCACTAATAATTCTCCTTCAACGCGGTTTTCATCAACTGTCTGAGTATAACCGCATACTGAAATGATCAGTAAAACTGCTGATAAAATGATGATTCTCATCTTTTAATGAATAGTTGGTTTCGTGTATGTGATGCAATAACATTCATGTCGCACTTGTGTTCAGTATTTAACAGTATTCTTTGAGCCTATACTTTGATAATGAGACAGTAACATTTTGCCAGTGTGAAAATAACAATTAAAGCATTAGATTTTACCGAGTCAATAAAAAAAGCCTGCACTCCTTTGAATTAGAATACAGGCTAAGCTAAACGGGGGATTCTACTATTAGTTTATCTAGTTATTAATTAGATCTTTACAAACCTTCCGGTCGATACAGTGCCATCATATTCTGCTCTGATTATATAAAGGCCGGGTTTCAGGTTACTTATTTCTATTGAAGATGAATTGTTCTGGTCAAACTGACTGCTTTCAACAAGCTGACCTTCGAGACTGAATATTGAAATCAAGGGGTTATTGGAAGCCTCCGGAATCAATACATTGAGCTTTTCAGATGCAGGATTCGGATAAACCATTAATTCTGATTTTCCGGGTCTTTCGTGATCTATGAGGTTTACAGTGAATTCTTCAGTTGAAGAGCATCCCATCTCGTTTTCCATTATAATGGTCAGGGTGTTAGGTCCCGGTTTCAGTATTGATTGGTCAATAACCAATGGTAATTCAAAGGTTGTTGTTCCGCAGATTAAGAATTGTTTGGTGTCATTCTTTAGTTTACTTAGTGAAATTGATTCTCCAAGGTATAAAGTAGTGTCGTTAATTTCGGGTATCTCGGGTAATGCAGCAACGTTGATTACATAGTCGTAAACTTCAATGCCACAGGTTTCATTAGCAATGATGTTAGCCCTGAGAATAATGGTTTCATTCTGCAGGTCTTCGGTTGAAGGGAAATAGACCGGATTCGACCGGGTCATGTCGTCAAAGCTACCGGTGCCGGTTGTTTCCCAACGTATTGATGAGTAGTTTGTGATCTCGGTATCAACCATAACAAAGTTTGTTGGACAAACAGATTGTTCGAGTGATGATATCTCAAGCGGTGTATTTACAGGAAGATAAATGTTATCGAGCCATGCAGCAGACTCACTGTCAGTGGTATCTGTGGAAGTGAATCTCCATTCAAGCTGATGTAGCCCTGCTTCTACCTGATAGATGAAAGTGTTCCAATTGTTTGTGTAATCCCATTCGGCAACCATAAAATCGTCGATGAAAAACTCAAGCTTACTTCCTGTTGAGTGGATATTTGTTTTGAATGCAAAGGAGATATAGTCGCATGATAAGGTTTCACAAGAATAGATGAGAGAGCTGGTTGAATTGGCGGTTGTGCTGCCTGAATGGATTGAATATGTGCCTTCAAAAGCTTCTGAATCATCTACATACCAGTTGTTAAGATTCTCCCATGCATTCCTGGGGAAACTATTCTGTTCAAAATCTTCATCGGGTGCATCAATAGTTGTGAAATTGAAGACTTCACTTTCAGCAGTGCCTTTTTCGTTTTTCGAGATTACTTTCCATTCATAAGCTGTGTTGTACTGCAGATTGGCTGCTTCAATTTCATCGGCTGATGTAACCGACTGATCCTGCCACTGCTCAGTTCCTTTCTGACGAAGCCTGAAAGTGTATTCATGAGGAGTGCATCCATCTGATAAGCTCCAGGTAAAACCGGTATTCTTTGATATTTTGTAAGTGTTGCTGCCCGGAACAGGATTAATTGCTCTGGCAGGCATGTCGGTAACTTTAACCTCTGCAATATAAGGAATGCGGTTTTTTGCAGTAAGAGTCAGGGTGAACCAGGTAATCTGGTCTAATCCCGATAGTTCAATAGTAGCTGCTGATTCTTCTGATACAACGGAAGCAATGATTTTCCCTTTTGAGGAAGCACAAATGGTTGTTCCCGGGACAATATTGGTAATAGTGAAAGAAGTTGCATCACTGCCTGTGTTTTCAGAATGAACAGGAGCCAGAGTTCCGGGGAAAGCAGTACGGAGTTCAAGTGACGGATCACCAAACAGTACCCATATATCAGTGTTTCTGGCACCGGCCAGGCCATATGTATCATTCATTTGCATACATCCACTCATTGATACCCCGCCAAATGTGTTGACCTGATTAAGACTTCTTTGTCCTCCAAGAACCAATGCTATTTCATCCTGTGCTTCCATCGGTGGATACCATGTTTGTGAAGCTGATGACATTAAGGTAGCAATTGCACCTGTCGGCTTTCCATCTGATTCTGATTTAAGAAGGGCCTCAGCCAGACAATTGGTAAATTCAAAGTCGCCGTTATTACAGCCGGCAGACCAGATGAAGGGGTGAATTGTGTTTGTAAGATTTTTTGCATCGGCACTTGAAAATCCACTGGTAACCCAGCTTCCTGATGAACCATGACCGATATACATGATAGCTCCGGCACCACTTGTAAATTCACCTGATACCATTTGGGCTGTAGGATTTCCCGAAAGGTCATTACCTTCCCTGTTTCCATCATAAAGCTCAGAGACTGACTTATAAACTGTGTTTGTTAAATCTTCAGTGATGTTTCTGATGTGCTCATAATCCATTTCACCATCATCTCCGGGGCCTAAACCACTTGCAATACCAACGAACCTGGAATATGCATCGCTGACAACAGGGTTTTTCTCATATTGAACGGTCTTTTCAACCATAACCTTGCATTCAGAAGCATTCGAGCAGGGGAATCTTCCAACTAAAACTTCAGGGTATGAGTCATCGCCTAAAATGTATCCATACATATTATCACTGGCTCCCTTTTCTGCATGGCAGGTAGGTACAAACGCTGCATCACCGGCAAGTACCAGGTAAGTAAGGCCATTTGTCAGGTAATAATCTCTTACAAAATCCTTTATTGTTTGTGCATCATTGGCCGTTCCGTTTGTAATCGTAGTCACATCGACTAATTCAGTTGGAATGCCTTTTTGATTTTTCCATTCAATGAACGGCTGAAGTTCTTTAATAAAATCGGGGTGGGCAATTACCAGCATGTTGCCTGCTTCAACAGGTGCCATGTATCTGTCAGATTGTGAAGCGGCAAAATATGAGCTGTTTACCTGGTTTCTGAAATGTGATTCAGCAAGCGATTGTAGTTTATTTGGAATGAAGTCATAGCTCAATTCATTTATGCCTTTCTCGGAAGTTAGCTCAAGCTTTACTGATATTTTATGGTGAACCCTTAAAGTTTTGGTTACTGGATTGTATTGTACAGGGTAGAAATGTAATGATTGTCCGCGTATTCCTGCCCAGATATAAGGATCGGATGCGACAACATTCTGAGATGGCCAGAAGGCGTTATTTTGATAGATTGACTGGTCGTATGCAGGTGTGTTATCGTTATCATTGTAAATTCCCGGGTCACCCTTTGAAGCTTTTACAGAAAACAGCTGATAGTCGGTATATTTGGTTGAGGTTATTACAGCATTTGTTTTTCCCATTGATGGGATAGCTATACTTACAGCGAGGTGTTGAATATCAGGTTGTCCTTTTTCAATTACATTAATTCCTTCGGTTAGCAGTATGCGTGAGTCTGATTGTCCCTCTTCTGTGATGGAGGTGAAGCTTCCTAATGTGAGATCGATGAGGATCTGGTTCTCTACTTCGGTAACAACAAACTGTGGCTCCTGTACCTCTGAATTATTCAGTATATAAACCTGCCTGTCCTGCGCTAAAGCGGGGATAGTGATTAAAGCCTGAAATAATACGCAGATTGTAAGTAATAAATTCTTCATACGCCTGATCTATTGTGTTCTGATCGGGCCAAGGCAAGTGGTATGCCTTATAGAAGATTATAGGATGGAGTGGTAAACAAATGGTGTTATAACATACTGTAAATCAGTAATAAAGACATTGTAAATTAATTGCTTATTTTTTCGGGACAGGAAAATGCGAACTTGAAAACCAACAAAAAAGCGCACAAATGTGCGCTATTTTAATTAACAGGTTACCCAAAATTATACCTGGTCTTTAACAATCTTTATGTTGTACTTTTTCATTCTCCTTATTAGTGAATCGCGTGAGATGCCAAGCATTTTGGCTGTGAGCATCTGGTTATAGTTGCACTCATTCAAAGCATGCAGTATGAGATTCTGCTCCTGTTCATCAAGGTTTAGCGCGATAGGGGTGGGCCCTGACTTCTTGGTTGTTGGTAAAAGCTGGAAGTCGATGGTACTCAGGGTTGATGTACTGCAAAATATCATTGCACGCTCAATCATATTTCTCAGTTCTCTAACGTTGCCTGAGAAATCATATCCGCAAAGTGCTTCAACGAGTTGTGCACTTATCTTGGGAACCGGCTTTTTAAGTCTTTCGGCAAAATATCCTACATAGTACTTTAGTAATGGTTCTATGTCCTCTTTTCTTTCCCGCAAGGGAGGAATATTAATGGTGATGGTATTAAGCCTGTGGAATAGGTCGAGCCTGAATAGTTTGTTTTGTATCAGGTTGTCAACATCATGATTAGTGGCAGAGATAATTCTGAAATCAACCTGTATCTCTTCCGAGCCTCCGACTCTTTTGATCCTTTTTTCTTCAATTGCCCTAAGTAGTTTGGCTTGCAGGGCAAATGGCATATCGGCTATTTCATCGAGGAAAAGGGTGCCACTGTTTGCCATCTCAAAATACCCCTTTTTATCAGCTACAGCACCTGTGAAGCTGCCCTTTACATGCCCGAAGAATTCACTTTCGAGAAGTGAATCGGTGACTGCACTACTGTTGACCGGAATAAAAGGATTGTACTTCTGATCGCTGGCGTAATGAATTATACGGGCAATTATTTCTTTGCCGGTACCGCTTTCGCCGGTGATTAAAACGTTGGTATTGTTGTATCGTGATGCTGTATTTGCGAGATCGAGTACCTGTTTGATAGCATGACTTTCGCCAATAAAAGTGCGGTCAATAAGTCGCTCCAGTTCTGAGGATATAAGAGAATTGCGGTTCTCCATTTCCTTAAACTGCCGATACATGTGGAGGAATTTTTCCGTTCTTTCAATTGCCAGCTGTATATCAATATGCCTGAATGGTTTTCTGAGGTAGTCTATTGCTCCTTCTCTCAGGGCCTCAATAACAGTGTCAATATCACCGTGACCGGAAATAATTATGACCTCCATTGAAGGGTAAAGCTTTCTAACCTGCTTTAAAATGTCAATTCCGCTCATACCGGTAAGTCTCACATCGAGTATAAGCAAATCATAAGGGCGTCTGCGCATACTGGCAAATCCGTCTCCCGGAGTCGCAGCCGTATAAACATCGAAATTTCTTAATTGCAGATATTCCTGTAATTCAAGTGCAAAATCGGTCTCATCGTCCAGAATAAGAACTGTTAGCTTTTTATTCATTTGAAGATGTTTGATTCGATAGAGGTAAATTTGAAGGTGGATTCTGTTTGAGGTTAACGGGCAAATGGATTGATACCGTGGTGCCCTCACCTTTTACACTGTCAATAGATAGTGTGCCGTTATGTTCGTTAACTATTTTTTGCGAAATAGCTAGTCCGAGGCCCGTACCCTTGCCCGGCGCTTTGCCTGTAACAAATGGCTTAATGACATCCTTAAGTTGTTCGCGGTCAATGCCTAGCCCGTTATCTGTAACGTCTATCCTGGCTGTTGAATCCTTCAGGGTAATTCCAATCCTGACTTCAGGCTGATAATCGTGGCCTGATGAATTTATCTTATCGAGTAGTGAATCGCGTGAGTTTGACAGAAGGTTTAATATAACCTGTTCCATCTTGAAAGTATTGCCATGGATTACAGCACCTGCAGCACTTTCAATATTTTTTACAACATTTATTCCATGGTTCTTAAATTGCTCAGTATAGAAAGACAGAGCGTTTTCGACAGGTTCTGTCACACTGAAAGATGCTAAAAGCACATCATCGTTTCCACGGGCAAAATTCCTTACATGGTCAATAATGTTTCGCATTCTGTGAATACCTTCGAATATCTTTCTTGATTTTTCTTTGATATACGCTGAATCTGCTTTTCCGGCATTCAATGCCTGGAATAAGTTATCAATACCAAAAGAAATTGTATTTAAGGGCTGATTAATTTCGTGAGCAATGCCTGTTGCCATTTCCCCGATTGCAACCATCCTCTCAGTCTGTATAAGATGTTTTTCAAGCTCTCTTTCCTTGGTGATATCAGTACAGAGTATTAAATACTTTTGGGCCGACAGCCTTACACTTTCGGCTTTAACCAGCATATCTTTATGGCCAATCTTTATGGAGAATTCTGCCCTGGTTATCCTGCCATTCAATAGAGTATGATTAACAGGGTTATGCCCGGATAAATCTTGCTTGTTAAGAAGGTTATTAATGTTTAAAGTGCCTTTTTTTACTACAAATTCAGGAAACATTCTGGTGAAAGCTTTATTGTATTCCAGAATTGCACCTTTTGAGGTTGTAACGACGATACCTTCAGGTGCATTTTCAATATAACTGCGGTAACGTAATTCGCTATCTACCAGGTTTTGTCTTGTGTCCTCTCTCTCCAGTGCATTACCGGTGATTGTTCCAAAGACAGAAAGTGCTTTAAGTTCAAATGCTTCCCAACCAATAATACCGGCGCAGTTAAGAATGACAATGTAGCCGTAGTGCTTTTCACCGGATGTAACATTGATTGAAACAGAGGGATTAGCTTCATTCTGTTGAATGGTAGTCTGGTCATGCAGGAATGGCATCTTCAATTTGTCAGATAGTCTTTCCTTTTCGAGCTTGACAACCGATTCGTTATGTCGTTCAAACTCGTTTTTCAGAATAAGCTTCAGTGTTGTGAGCTCTTTCTTTGAAATATTGGGTTTAAAGTAGATCTGTTCTTCTAAATGTGGCTTATTGAGCTGATTTTCATCATAGATTATAGGCTGAATATTCCCCGAAGATATAAACAGCCCTGAGGTCGCACCACAAGCATTAGCTATATCTCTCAGCATAAAATGGATAGAATTGATCAGGTCGAAATTACCTGAGAATCTTGCTGAAGCGAGAGAGACTGCTTTCTGATGTTCGAGACGGAGTTTAAGAGTTTCCTGGATAGCTTTATACCTGTTGTTGCTTTCCTGGAGGAACTTGCTCTGCTCAAACAGCTCCTGTTTTTGATTATATAACTGCAGAAATACTCTTACTTTACTAAGAAGTATCTCATGGTGATATGGTTTTGAAATATAATCAACAGCACCCGACCTATAGCCCTGCGATACGCTGAATTCATCAAAGTGAATTGCTGAAATGAAGATTATGGGGGTAACTGTATTTAATTCCTGTTTTCTTATTCGTTCTGCAAGTTCGAAGCCATTCATTCCCGGCATAGAAACATCGAGGATAATTAGCGCAAATTCAGTGGTCTCTGTTATTTTCAGAGCTTCTGCACCACTGGTAGCCTTATACATCTGTGCCTGCTCTTTTCTCAGTGCGGTTTCAAGCAGAATCAGGTTAACTTCTATATCATCTACAAGCAGAACCTTAGGTAAGTTGATTGTCATTGTGTATTAGTTTCCCGAACTAAAAATAATAATAATCTCGTCAATAAGCTAGTTTTTTATTGACAAGTTTAATCTTTGTTAATTAATACCTATAAAGACCAAAAGTCACTCTATAAACAGGAATAAAGAAGAAAGGATGGCCTCAGGCCATCCTTTTCTTTTATTTAATCATTAACTTTTGCGTTATGTGGCCATTTTGCGTCTCGATACTTATGTAGTAGATGCCTGCCTGAAGCTTCCCTAAACTAAAGGTTTCTGTTTGTTCGTTTGATTGAACGGAAATTACGCTCCTGTATATTTCGGCTCCCGTGGCATGATAGATTTTAATGGTAGCATTGCCTTTCAGAGCTTCTTTAAATGCAATGTTGAATTCACCGGCATTTGGATTTGGATAAATCACAACACTTTCTGAGAGGCCTTCGGGAATAGAAGTACAGGCTTCAACAATAACAAGTATACCGGCTGTGGTTGCACATCCTTCGGTATCAGTTACTGTTAACTCATAATTCATTGAGTTACCTGCTCCAATGGCTTCACCACTAACAGCAATCTGTGGTTCTGTTTCCCCTGATGACCAGTTGTAAGAAGCATATCCTGGTTCTACTCCAATATTAATATTATGATTAATACAAATTGTAGTATCTGACACCAGGTTAATTATCGGAGATTGTATGGCCACTTCGTGTGAAACTTCGTTTGAGCACATATTCTCTGCATTTACCTCGGTAATTGCTACAACTCCGGTTCCGTTTTCATTCCACTGAACAGTAATTTCCTGTGTATTCTCACCACTCACTATTGAACCTCCTGTAACATTCCATGTGTAAGTGTTTCCTTCAGTAATCTGAGCAGTATAAATATTTTCTGCTGAATTGGCACAGGCAATGTCACCTCCGGTGATTACAGGCTCAGGTGATGCTTTAACAACAACTTCCATTGAAGAATTGGCAACACATCCAAATTGATTGGTTTCTGATAAGCTAATAGAAACTGTATCTGCAATAGTCCAGTTTACCCAAACTTCTGCTTCAGTTTCACCTGAAGTAATTGTACCTCCGTCAGCAATCCATACATATGTGTTTTCGTTGCCCGATGCTGAGTAGGAAGCCGTTTGGTCGAACTGACAAAGTTCGGCAGGCCCGTTGATGCTGACAACGGGAAGTGGATTGATTTGCAGTGTAATATCAGCTGATTTATCCTCGCAAACTCCATTACCAATTGTTAGTACAAGTACTGCCTGTCCGGCCTCAATATCCTCAGGCCCCGGTGTATAGATTGCTTCCTGAACACTTGAATTCTCAAATGTTCCTGTGCCATTGGTTGACCATGACAGATATGTATAATCTTCGGCCAGTGTTTCGGTTGTGTATGTATCGCCTGCACAAACCTGACCATTTATGGCAGTAATCTGAGGTTCAGGCAGGAATGTAATCTGCACATAGTCGGTTGAATCTCCCAATGCAGGATTGAAAGCAGTTAATGATAAAGTAACCATTCCTGCAGCAACATCTTCAGCACCAGGTGTATAGAGTGTATTTAAAATGGTAGGATCATCAAAAGTACCGGTACCCGAAGTCTGCCATTCCACAGATTCGTAATTTGTAGCTAATCCGATCAATGGCACTACATTATTATCGCATGAAATAGCATCTTCACCTGCATTAGCAGCAGTTACATCTGCAACCACAGTGATATAGGCTTCATATCGGTTGCTGTTTTGGCGGGTGATAGTCAATTTAAGTATCGTACCCACTGGTTGAGGATCAAACTGAAGTTCTACAGTTTCTGATTCAGTCGATATAGCAGTACCAAGAATAACTCCGTCTGATGAAATACAGATTGTTGAATTGAGTGCGGTAGTAACCGACATGCCGGTAGCACTTTCGTATATTTCATTATCGTGTGCTGCAATAATTGTGTCGGGAACTTCTGTACAGATTCTTACAAATGCATCACCATGATGATGGAACAGATTATAGGTAACCTGCTTATTGCTGACATTATAAGGCCAGTTTGACTGCTTCAGGAAGAATTTACCTGCTGCTTGTCCGAATGAAGGGAGAATACCTCTTTCTTCAACCTGCGAACCATAGGTCATAAATTCCGGCCACATATTATCCATCATACCCCATACAAATACGTCATTCACAAAGGAATATGATGTTTCGGATGCAGCTGTTAAACCAAGAGCACCGGCAGGATTTCCATTATAAGTGTAACGGTGAAATTTCTCAGTAAAGCATTCTTGATTCCAGTTGTATTTACCTGTCAGGCAATTGATGGATAACACCCATGTGAGGTCAGTGTTGGTTAGACCACTGATATTCGAATTAGTATAGTATGGTTCACCCCAACCGGTTTCCATTCCGTGGTCGCGGTGCATTAACATGAATGATCCGGCGTTCATTGCATTATTGATCTGAGTGGCATTGCCTCCGGTCCAACCATTCATTAAGGCAGGGGTTTGTGGAATATAACCCATTCCATTAGGTCCGAAAACTCCCACTACCGTATTCGTATTTGTTGCAGTAGACCATACAGAACCAGGGGAACCGCTGTAAACCTCATTGATTCTCACCGGTGTTTTACCAAGTGAACTTCTCCAGAATCCTCCAACAACTTCCGAGCATAGCTGAAACCATCTTTCTGTCTGCCATCCCAACGCTGTAATCGGTTTTGAATAAAAGTCGGGATTCACAGGCGGCTTGCGCTCGTAGTTCATAAACTTTTCTGTCATAGTCTTTAAATGCTGCTCATTTTGCGCTGTCATTCTTGCAAAAATGATCTCAGGCATGTCATCATTGTTTATGTCAGAAAGAATGTTGTCCGACACACAATAGTTGTCGTATATAGGAGATGTTATTGTATTGGCATTGTTTGATCCGTAGTCGCCCAGAAGCAGAACGGCAACTGGTGGTATATCCCATGTGTTATAGGCTGTGGAAAAGTATGTTCTAAGCGTGGCTGCATTGACACTGGTGCCGATATCAGAGAGTTTTACAATCCCTGTGTAAATACCCTGTTCATTGCGGAATTTCTTTATTGAGTCAGCATACTGGCTGAATATAGGATCGTTGGGAACAACTATCAGATACTCATAACCGGTTAATAAATCCCTGTCGTGATATCTGTTATTATAATCAACTTTTGGCAGTGAGGTGTAGTTGTAGATAACATCTTCCAATATTTGATCCCAGTAAGGATTTCTGTATTTATTATCACCAAACTGTTTTGAACCGCCTTCAAATTTTACGCTGAACTTAATATCTCTAACGACTACAAGTTCTTTAGTAACAGGATTATATTGATAAGGATTTATGCTCAGCATGCAAACATCAACTCCTCTGATCTGGGAAAAATCACCCAATGTGACTATTTGAGAAGGATAAACTGCATTTCTGGAATAAGCTGATTCATTTTTTGAATAACGAAGCGGACCTGTTTCAGTGTCAAGAGGAATCCTTGGAGCGGGTGCTATAAGGACATTAGAGATTTTTTCTACCCTGATATCAGTTACTTCAACAATCGGAACTGAACCCTGGGGAATTGCAATGTACCTAGCCATTGATGGAAGGTCGGGGTATCCTTCTTCACCCGGAAGCAGTGATTCAGAAAAAAGAATGTTTTTCATACGGACACCGTTGATATCAACATCCTCCATACTGAAATTCTGAAGAGAAAAATTTAGTGAAAGCCCATCATTTGACTCTCTGACTTTGGTGAGACCCTGTGGGCCCCAGCTTTCCTGATAACGGAATTCTTGTGCAACGATTACCGATGAAATTAGTATTGCTACAAATGATAATACAATCCGTAATGATACTACGGACCGGTTGCGGTTTCGTAAAAAATTACCCATAATTGGAAATGATTGATTGTGTGATGACAAATATATAAAAAAAAGGAACCCTGTTAAGGATTCCTTTTTTATGTCAAAAATAAGTTAATTATTTTCTGATTATCAGCTTAGTGACGAAAACGTCGTTGCCTTTCTTTAAATAAACGGAATAAACTCCGTCAGCCAGCTGCGGTGTGTTAACTGCATATGTTGATGAAGCTTTTATAGCAACATTTTGAAGGCTGTAAACCATCTTATTATTTAAATCATAGATCTCAAGTGTGTAACTGTCATTGGCCTTTGAATTCAACCTCAGGTTAAATGAACCCTTGGATGGATTTGGATAGATAGATAACAGACTGCTATTGATTTCACCAAAACCTGTACAATCTTCAAAGATTACATCGGTTGAAGCTGTAGCTGAACAATTTGTAGTATTATCGGTAACTGTTACTGAATAATTATGAGTACCAATTCCAATACCTGTGGTGTCAATTGTGATTGAAGGAGATACCTGACCACCCGGAGCCCACAAATAATTAACATCACCGGCTACAGTTGCATCAAGAGTAATATTATCACCTGCACACAGAGTAGAATCTGAAGCCAGAGTAATAACAGGAGCCTCGTTGACAATAACCTTAATACTGTCGCTCAGTACGTTAAAGCAATTAGCATCAGCTAAGAAGGAGAAGTGGTAAGCTGTTGTAGTTGACGGTGAAAGTTGTATTGTGTATGGATTATCACTTGTCATAATTGTTCCAATACCGTTGTCAACTTCAAACGTAAATGGACCTACACCTGTGAAAGTAACTTGTGAAGTAACCTGTTCACCCGAACAAATTTCAGCTTCAGTCAATGAAAGTGCGAGAGTTGGTTTGGGTATAAAGGTTATTGTTGAACTTACAATGATGTTTTCACAAGCACCGCCTGATATAGCCTCGAGAGATAATGTAACACTTCCTGAGTTGTAATCTTCTTCCGAAGGCATATACACTATAAATAAAGAAGTGGGATCCATGAATGTTCCTGTTCCTGTTGTAGTCCAGCTTAATTCAGAATAGTTAGAAGCTATAGCTTCCAGACTGATTATGCTGCCAACACATGTCTCCATATTTTCAAGTGCCATTACTTCGACCGGTGCAGAAATAGTAAGTGTCATGTTATCGGATTTAACTTCACCTTCCGGACCTTCAACAGTAAGTGTCAATACAGCGTTTCCTGCTGTAATGTCACCGGCACCGGGAGTGTAGAATGCATTTAGGCTGGCAACATCATCAAATGTACCATCTCCTGAAGTTGTCCATTCTGAGGTAACATAATTCGATGCCAAACCGTTCAGCATATAAGAAGTGCTTCCACAAGTTTCACCATCTTGTCCTGCAAAAGCAACAGTTGTTCTTTCAGCAGGTAAAACGATATAATCAATATATGCTGCATCATCTCCATTTGACTGACTCATATCCTTGGTATAAACCCAGCGGAAAGTCTGGAGTCCTTCAGAAATCGGGAATGCTACCC
Source organism: uncultured Lentimicrobium sp. (assembly GCA_964547915.1). Taxonomy (GTDB): domain Bacteria; phylum Bacteroidota; class Bacteroidia; order Bacteroidales; family Lentimicrobiaceae; genus Lentimicrobium. Next base: position 20,469 of record CAZJPP010000014.1, on the reverse strand, counting down.
TTGTCCATTCTTGTGCACCCGACCATTGTGCAACCATTTCATTGTTGATATAGAATTTCAACCAGTCATAATCAGCCTCGGAAGAAACCCTGTAATAGAATGAAATAGAATCAGTTGTCATTACATCGTACTGAAGTTTTATTTCTGAAGAACCGTTATCGGAAATATCACCTGATTTAGCTGAATATTCACCTTCGTAAACATTCTCAGTAGTCAGGCTCCAGTTGGCTCCACCGGCAAATTCCCAATCAAAGTTTGTGAAATCACCTGTTTCCCAATCTTCAAGAATTAGTCCTACAGGGTACTTAAATTCTTTTGTAAATTGGGTGTTGGCATTGCTGATAGTGTAATTGAAAATAGCAAGATGTCCAACAGGAGTTTCAGGAGAAACTGAAATTTCAAATACGGGAACAACCTGGTTCAGAGTACCCGGAAGCAATGTTTCCCATGTGTGGGTTGGATTGGTAATAGTAATAAACGGACTTGTAGAAGTTAATGTACCGGTGATATCTGTAGCATCATAATCTCCGATATTGATTGTTGGGATTGCCAATTCAGCTGTTTCGCCTGCATCGAGACGGTTGTTACCATTTCCGGTGATTTCTGTCAAAACAGGAGAGCCCGAAGAGAATGCAGGAGCATGTGCTTCGAGTATAAAATTGCTTACGAAAGTACTGTCATTAGCATCAGTGATTGTAAGAGTGAAAGTAATCTTTTCACCGTCGGGAATATTTTCTGCAACTCCAATTGAGTATGCATCGGATTCTTCAACGATTTCACCAACTGCCAGGTTTCCAAACTGTGCTTCACCATTTACTATTGTGATGAAAGGATTCTCCGTAGCAAGTGTTGCAACAACGTCTGTTGCAGGAGTATCACCTTCATTTTCCAAAGAAACATTAATAAATGTAGATTCGCCAAAGTCGAGTAAACCATTGCCATTACCTTCAGCGTCATTAAGACTGCTTCCGGCATAAACAATCCATGGTTGGTTAGGTGGAGGACCTGTTTGGAATGGAGAAACATAGGTCATTGAAATACCCGACCTGTTGTCGGTCCATACCGGATAAACCCAGCGATCACGAGCATGGTTACCAAGGTAGTCACCCATATATCTATCAGCTAAACCGGGTATTGGTGAAGGAGTGAAAGAAACATCACTCACCTTTAGGTCTTCCCAGGTTTCACCTCCATCAGTAGAATTAGAAGTATAAACCTCGCATTGTGTTGAAGAAACATTGCGGTCATCATAATATACAACACTCAGGTTTCCGTTAACAGGATCGCATGTAGTCCATGGGAAATAATGCTCTTTGCCCTGACCGGCAGGATCCTGATTTACTCTTATTGGAGTAGACCATGTAGCGCCACCGTCAGTTGATTTAATCATATAGATGTCCATATCGTTGCCGGTATTTTCTCCCGGAACACCGATATTTGGCCATGTTACGTAAATAGTACCACTGTGTACGCTGGTGCTGATGTCAACTGCCATAGTAGGGAATGCATTAACCCTCATATTCTTACCGGTTTCAGAACTACGAATACCCCGGATATTGGTTATGATTCTTGTTGCAGGCTCCCATGTAACACCTCCATCAAGAGATTTTGCCATTCCTATTGATTTCTCATCCTGTGGCCATGAATCATAAACAGCCCATATAGCATAAACTTCACCATTTGGACCGGTTTGAATGTTTACACCCTGATTATGGCTACCTGCGTTAATAGCGCTACTTATATTTATCGGTGTTGACCATGTAGCCCCGTCATCAGTTGAACGGCTGATTTCGATTTCATTATTATTGCTGCCTCCGAAATTGGTCCATGCATCATAGAGATTGCCTTCATACGGGCTAACCGGACTGTTATCAATCCACATATGGTTTTTGTCGAGCATAGAACCCCATCCACCGGGAGCGTCAGCAACAAGTACTGCAGTCCAGGTAAGTCCCTGATCATCGCTGTATGATATTCCTTGTCCACCATTAATGTGAATATAGCCAACATAATACCTTCCGTTTAATCCTATACAGGTAGTCGGGTCACCGCTATTATTACCGCCTGCGCCCTGAACACTACCTCCCCAGGTTGTGCCTGCATCGGAAGATAGGAAAGAGTTAGCACCATACAGACCACCAACAGGATTTTGTGTACTGTTGTTTGATTGGAGAAGTGCCTGAGGATTTGTTGGATGTACAAAAATTGAGTTTTCACTCTGAGTTGAATTTTGTGTAGTAACCGGAACGTCCGGGGAGTCATCAGTTGCAATGCCCTTACCTGTAAGCTTGGATGTACCATACTCTGCAGCAGGTAGCGGCATAGTTTGTTGTACCGGTACCAGACCCAGTGAAGCCATCCTTCTCCAATACGACATATTGTCGATTCGTTGGTCGGGAACATACTTAGGTGCAACCGGAGTGTTTGGTGTATACATCTGCTTTTTGGGCTTTTGAGCATCAGCCATTGGCACTATCAATAATGATATTGCGAGCGAGATGAGTAGTTTTCTGATCACGATTTGTAATTTTTAAGTGAAACTTGATTTATTTATTGGACAATTATTTTTGTGAGTGCTTTTGATTTACTACCAGGTATCTGTAAAAGATAAACTCCCTTCTCAATACCCGTTAATGGAATCGTAACACTTCTTTGTGGTTGAAATTTAAACTCTTTTACAATTCTGCCCGACAAATCTGTCAGGATAAATGTACCGGTAGTCAGATTCTCATCCAGAGTAACCTGTATTTGTTCGCTTGCGGGATTTGGAACAACCTGTATCCGCGCAGTTTCCTGATCTGCTACACCAACATTAGAAGCAATCTGTGTGGTGTATGATGTTGGTTTGCAGTTATATCCTGATACAATAATCTGTAGTGGACCTGTTTCGCCAATTGCTACATCAAAAACAACCTCGGCTATTCCCTCATTATCAGTAATACCTCTGCCAACGAGGACGTTATCTTTAATTGCTGCTACTGTAAGATTTTTAGCGGGTAAACCATCTTCAGTTACCACAACGTAGAATGAACCGGCTTCAAGAGCAATAGATGCCGGGTAAGTAGTGCTGATATCTCTGGGTTCATTTGCCCAGATTGCCATTGCAGGATCACCCAATACATTACAGTCATAGAAACACCATCTCAAGGCGCCTTCTTCCCATTGACCGGGAGCATTTACCCAGGGAGCTGTGGCGATTTTTGATTCCATGTGAGCACTCCCTACGCGCTGAAGGCTATCGGTAAACAGTGCATCCATAAACTCTCTGTGTAAGTGAGCAGAAGGACCTTCAGTTTGTCCCTCATTAAACCACCCGTATCTCGAATTACCTACAAACACTGAAGCAAAATTATCAATGCAAATCATTCTTTCCCCAATACAGTCGTTTGCATCAAAAGATCCGCAGATACAGCCATGAGTGTATACTAATGGGAAATTATGATCAACTCCGTTAACACCAAAGAAATTGCTGTTGGTTATATCGGAGTTATAGAGCTTCATCGTGTAGTTTTCATTTGCATGTCCCACATGACTAATGAATGAGCGACCCGTATTAATAGTATTAATAAGATCCTGTGGCGACCAGTCGCCGAATTCATCGTACATCTTTAAAATGGGATAGGATTCAGGTATTCCGTTAGTCGTATATCCATTATCAGTCCTGTATCCAATCAACAACTCCAGATAATCTGATCCCCATGTATCCGGACCATAATAAAGATTTTCACCTGCCAGAAGGTGATCATTCAGTTCACCTTCAACCGGTTGGGTCTGGTATTTTAATGTCTTGTTTATTATAGCAGACAGTTCAGCAATATTACTGAAAGAAATACGGCCTACAGAAATATCAGGTAAAAGGTCATCTTCGCCAATTTCACCCCATTTACTGTTGCCATTGGTGTTCCAGTTGCCATCGAGAGCTGAATAATAAAGATCGGCAGGAATACCATCGTCCTCATAAACCGAAGAAGATTGAACATGACAGTAGAACCCGCGGTAAGCAACCAGTTCAACATCTCCACCAAGAATAACTTGTGATATGTCATTATTCTGATATTCGCTAATGATATGATTTCTAATCTTTTCGGGCATATCAATACCGGTTGAATTCGAGGCAATGAATTCTGTTGTACTGACATTTACCTTCATTCCCTGATTCATGTATAAATTCTTCAAACCCTCCATATTGGTTTCAAAGGTCTGAGGGGTTATTATAAGGACATCGTAGCTATTGGCTGATCGTTGAGAATTACTATAATTATCGGCCATTTCAGTATTTTGTGCATAAGCTCTGCACCTTGCAGCTGTCTCATCATTCATTGGAAGGTTGGCAAGTGCTTGCATTGCTCTTTCTGATTCACGAGTCTCAATAACTATAGTAACAGTCTGAAACCACTTGATCTCGCCTGATTCAGGCACATACTGCAGAGGAGTGAATGTTGCCAAGGCATAGGCATATCCATTCATAAAATGAGTTGAAAGTCTTCCTGTTTGCGATTGAGGATAAGCATTGGCAGAAGAATAAACTGCTGAGTTAATGCTAAAAGGAGAATTGCTTCCCCCCTGTGATAAAGGTCGTGATGGCTGCATTGGATACAGTTTATGGTATCCCTGCACAGATGTAAGATCTTCGCCATGAAATGAAATACTAACCGCCTCATGTCCAGGAGGCAGCATAAGCTTAACTGCATAATATGGTAAAGCAGGCTCACCAACCGGTCCACTCAATACCATATCATCAAAATTAATTGTCTGAAAACCATCTTTTGTTGTAACCGTGAGATTGGTTACATTGTAGGTTTTTGTAATTGTTTCAGCCTGTGTGTAAGCAGCAAGGAGCAATACAAAAAACAAAGTAAAAAATTTTTTCATTAAACTCTGATTTTGTGTGTGTTTTATTGTGTGTATTTAAAAAAAATCAACCCGAATTGCAAATGTATATTATTAAGTGTATTAATCTCATGAATTTGACAAAAAAAACTATCTTACTAGTCTGATTTGGAGCCTCGGATTTATGGTACTAATAGAATATGGCAGGATTCTCAGCCATCCTGCTATTGAAAAGTCTCTGTAGGCTGAACTACTTTTTGTCTAATGAGTTCAATGCAAATGCATAAGCACCGATTGCCACTGCTTGAGAAGTGCCAAGGCGGCTAATTCCCACACCAATTCTTTTCAGTGAATCATACTTTATACGTCTTGAACTGAATGGTACCTTAATTTCGGTAGTATTTCCTTCGTAAAATTTGGCAAAATCTTTCTCGTCTTCCAGATTAAACACCTTTATCTCCAGGCGGTCGAGAGCCGTGCCAATCATAGTTGTAAAGTTGGCATTCATTTCATCAACCAGTCGTTGCAGGAAAAGGGGATGAGCACCTGCCAGTCCACCACCAATTACGACTAGTCCGTCAACAAGAGTAGAAGCATTTGCAATGGAATCACCGGCAACCTCTGCCATTTTGTGGAAAGCTTTTATGGCGGCTTCCTTGTTGCCTTCTTTTCTTCCCATACCGATTTCGAATATTTCGCGTGGTTCAGGACATTGTCCGGCAGGCATGTTAGCTTCACGGCAATAAACTCTCTTTATTCCACGAATACTCACACTCTCTTCCACGCTCGAATTAGTGTGCATTTTGTTGCGCATACGGTTTATCTCGGCTTGAGCTGAATTATCACCTACAAAGAGTTCGCCTCTTGTTACAATTCCTGCTCCATAACCTGTACCAAATGTAACACCAAGAAGATTCTGGAAAGTTTTAGGACTATTACTGCTTTTAATTCTTTCGTTTATTTCGGGCAATAAACCTGCAATTGCTTCCCCATAAGTAAAGAGGTCGCCATCATTATTAATAAAGACAGGGATGTTGAATTTCTCTTCAAGCATAGGTCCAATAGCCACACCTCCTCTGAAAGTAGGCAGGTTTTCGAGATCACCAATTATACCCAGTTCATATTCTGCCGGCCCGGGAAAACAGAAACTAATTGCTACGGGATCTTTCTTAAGTTTGGCTTTTACTTCTTCAAAACCCTGAATAATTTTACTCAGAACAACTTCGAGTGTCTGACCATCGGCGGGTATTACAATAGGATCTATAATTTCAACGTTGGACTGAACAGCGGAAAACACGAAATTGGTACCGCCTGCATCCAGCACCATTACTATACGGTTGTCATTCTGAAAACGCATCTTTTTCTGTTTTTTATAAAATTAGAGTCCCAAAGTTAAGTTATTTAGTTTTCTGTATTTCAAGGCGTGAGCAAATAAATTAATGTGCTTCTAGCCAGTTAGATCCGGTACTTAATTCTACTTCCACAGGAACTTTCAACGGAAGCGCATTCTTCATACAGTTTTCAATAAGGGGCTTTACAAGTTCCACTTCCTCAACGGGTACCTCAAAAATAAGTTCATCGTGAACCTGCATTATCATTTTAGTATGTAATCCCTGATCTTCAAGCGCATTATAGATACAAATCATGGCAACCTTAATCATATCGGCCGATGATCCCTGCACAGGTGCATTTATAGCATTTCTTTCAGCAAAATTCCTGATCACGGCGTTGCCCGAATTGATATCCCGCAAATATCTTCTCCTTTTCATCAGGGTTTCAACATATCCGTTTTTGCGCGCCTTTTCAATAGTCTTATCAATGTACTCTTTAATGCCGCTGAATCTGTTGAAATACTGCCCTATTATATCAGTCGCCTCCTTTCGTGGTATATTCAAGCGTTCCGACAATCCAAATGCAGAAATGCCATATATTATACCAAAATTCACTGTCTTGGCATTACGCCTCATATCGCGGGTAACCTGGGCTATTTCAACATTATAAATTCTGGCTGCTGTTGCCGTGTGAATGTCCAAACCATAATTAAACGCATCAAGCATCACCGGGTCCCCACTCAAATCAGCAATTATCCTTAACTCAATTTGTGAATAGTCGGCCGAAAGAAGCACGAAGTTCTCATTTCGCGGGACAAATGCTTTTCGTATTTCACGTCCTCTTTCGGTGCGAATTGGTATATTCTGCAAATTGGGATTATTGGAACTTAATCTTCCTGTTGCTGCAACTGCCTGGTTATATGTTGTATGAATTCTGCCTGTTCGTGGATTCACCAGGCAGGGTAATGCATCAATATAAGTTGATTTGAGTTTGGCAAGTGAACGATAGTCAAGAATCAAATTGATGATGGGGTGCTTATTAACAAGCTTAATCAGAATCTCTTCACCCGTTGAATGCTGTTTGGTCTTGGTCTTCTTTGTATGTTCTGAAATTTTCAGTTTATCAAATAAAATCTCCCCCAGCTGTTTTGGTGAACCAATATTGAATTCGCAACCTGCCAGTTTGTATATTTCTTTCTCAACAGTTTCAATTTCTTGCGATAACTGGCCGGAGTATGCATTAAGCACACCAACATCCACCTTCACGCCCTCGGCTTCCATATCAGCAAGAACAGGTACAAGAGGCATTTCGAGCTTATAGAACAAATCAGTAAGGCCTGATTTATGTAACAGGGGCTCAAGATGGTTTCTGAGCTTTAGCGTAATATCTGCGTCTTCACAAGAATAGTCCTTAACTGCTACAGGGGGCAGATCTTTAAGCGAAATCTGATTCTTGCTTTTCTTGCCAATAAGTTCCTCAATTTCAATAAGCTTATAATTAAGGCATGTAGCTGCTATATATTCAATATTGTGACGTAATTCAGGCTCAATGAGATAGTGGGCAATCATTGTGTCGAATAAAGGTCCCTTTATTTTGGTATCATACCAGCTCAAAACTGCCATGTCATATTTCAGGTTATGACCAATTTTCTCAATACCCGTATCGGAATAAACAAGCGAAAACTCCTTAACAATATTCAGGGCATCATTATAGTTATCAGGTACCGGTACATACCATCCGTTACCGGGAATAGTTGAGAATGTTAATCCCACAAGTTCCACCGAGTTAGGGTCGCTTCCTGTAGTCTCGGTATCTATACTGATGACTTTTGACTGCAATAACTGAGAAACCAATTCTTTTCTTTTTTCGGGAGTGTCGACCAGAAAATAAGAATGAACGGTAGTGATAATATCATCAAACCTGTGTGAAGGAGTCTCTAATTCGGCACCTTCAGCACTGAAAAGGTCAGGGTAATTATCATTATTCTGTTGAACAGCAACACCGGCTTTCTGATAATCTTTTTTTATCCTCTCGCCAAAAGTTCTGAATTCAATTTCCTCCAGCAATGGCTGCAATATGTCAAAATCAGGTGTTTTAAGTCGCAGTTCATCTTCATTGAATTCAATGGGCACATCGAGGAGGATTGTGGCTAACTGTTTAGAGAGTAAAGCCTGCTGGCTAAACTCCACTACCTTAAGCCGCAGTTTCTCATTAGCAATATTGATTGCATTTTCAATAAGATTCTCAACACTGCTGAACTGCTCAATAAGCTTGCGTGCTGTAACTTCGCCCACACCCGGTACACCCGGGATGTTATCGGAAGCGTCTCCCCATAATCCAAGTAAATCTTTTACCTGCGAAGGATGCTTGATACTGTAACGGGTGCAAACATCCTGTACACCCATAACAGTTGCTTTTTCACCCGGTTTCCCGGGTTTATAGATAAAGATATTATCGGTAACCAGCTGTGCAAAGTCTTTATCGGGAGTCATCATAAACACTTGGTATCCTGCTTTTTCGGCTTTAACTGAAAGAGTTCCTATTATATCATCGGCCTCATAACCATCAAGAACAAGCACAGGGATATTGAAAGCCTCAATGAGGCGCACAATATAAGGAATGGATTTTAGGATATCTTCGGGCACCGACTCACGGGTACCTTTATACATCTCATAATCAATATGTCGCTGAGTGGGTGCATGAGTATCAAAAGCAACCCCTATCAGGTCGGGCTTTTCATTTTTTATGATCTCATAGAGCGTATTGGCGAAACCAAGGATAGCAGAGGTGTTTAGTCCTTTTGAAGTAATTCGGGGATTTTTGTTTAATGCGTAATAGGCCCTGTAAATAAGTGCCATTGCATCTAGCAGAAATACTTTTCCCTTCTTTTCGGGCATATTGTGTTTATTATGTTAAAGTTCATTTTACTTCCCGGTAAACGAGCATGAAGAAGTCATTATCGAGAGGCAGGTATCCGTAGTCATAAACAAATTTGTACGTTGACCCTTTCTGAGTAACATACAAATGGGTAAAATAATTGAAGTTAAACCCAAGGTTTGTCAGCTTATCCTTATGAACTGTAACTTTACCAGTGGGATTAAGATCAAGCAGAATTTTTCGATTCTTCTTCAGATAATTGTTGACCTTTCTTACGGATTCCGTCCCGGAACTGTTTATTCTGTTGTTATAGTTATTACGGCACTGGTCATTGCAAAATTTCTTATCAGAACGCCCAAGTATAGGTTCACCGCAATCAAGACAAAATTTATCCATTAGTATGACGGGAAAAGCGTTAAAAACAAATTAAAGTTGATAGAAGAATAGATCTTCTATCAACAATTAAAAGGGTCTCACTATATAATTAAGGCTAAGACGAAGTTTTGGATTTCTTCTCCTTTTTCTCCAATCTTTTTTCCTTCAGAGACTTAGTAGGCTCCTTTTTATTTTCCTTTCTGGGTTCTTTACCTTTAGCCATAGTTGTGATGATTAGGTTAGTAAAAACAAATTTACATACAAAATGACTAAAATGGTAAGGTGCGGGACTTTAAATTAAGAATTTTCGGGATTATACAGTGAAATGATGTCAGGATCGGGAGTAAATGAAATTTTTGATTTTTTCTTTTCAGGATAATCGATACAAGAAAGAACGTACCTCATAGCTTCCATTCTTGCTACTGATTTATTATTACCCCTCACTATTACCCATGGGCTCTTATCAGTGTGAGTGGCTGCGAACATTCGGTTTTTATATTCAGTATATTCATCCCACATCTGCTGGGCCTTAAGGTCAACAGTACTTAATTTCCATCGCTTCAGCGGATTTTTAATTCTATCTTCCAGTCGTACTTTCTGCTCGGTGATGTCAATAGAGAACCAGAATTTTATCAAAATCATGCCGTCCTCAAGCAGCATCTGTTCGAGCAGAGGCACCTGTTTCAGAAAAAGGTCGTATTGTTTCTTTGTACAGAATCCCATTACAGGTTCAACAACGGCCCTGTTATACCAGCTGCGGTCAAAAAATACCATTTCTCCCGGATTGGGGAGTTCATTAATATATCTTTGAAAATACCACTGGCCTTTTTCAAGCTCAGTAGGTTTTGGCAGTGCAATAACCCTGACAAACCGGGGATTAAGGTATCGGGTAAACCGATAAATGGCGCCACCTTTACCTGCAGTATCACGACCTTCGAAAAGAATAACCACTCTCATATTGTGATCGTAGATATATTTCTGTAATTTAAGCAGTTCTATCTGAAGCTGAATATATTCCCTATTATACCGGGGACTATGATCTAAATAATCGCTCATCTTTTCTTTATTCCTCTTTTTTGAAATGATTAAGCACTAAAGTAGCTTTTGCTTTACCAATACTTGCGGCCAGTTCCTCAAAACCAGCCTCTTTTATTTTCTTAACAGATTTAAATGTACTTAACAGGGTTTGTGCCGTAGCCGGGCCAATTCCGGGTATATCACTTAGTGCAGTCTTAATTGTACCTTTTTCTCTCCGTTTGCGGTGATGAGTTATCCCAAACCTGTGGGCCTCATCGCGCATCTGCTGAATTATTTTCAAAGTTTCCGACTTTTTGTCGAGATGCAGAGGTATCGAGTCGCCGGGGAAATACAATTCCTCAAGTCGTTTGGCAATACCCACAAGCTGAATCTTATTTTGCAGTCCAAGCTTAAAGATGCTCGACATTGCAGAACTGAGCTGCCCTTTACCACCGTCAATTATTACCAGTTGCGGAAGTTCAGTACCCTCATCAAGCAATCTTTTATAGCGTCTGTAAAGCACTTCTTCCATCGATGCAAAGTCATTTGGGCCTTCCACGGTCTTTATATTGAAATGCCGGTATTCCTTCTTGTCGGGCCGGGCATTCTTAAAAACAACCATTGCTGCCACAGGGTAAGCTCCCTGAATATTTGAGTTATCGAAACATTCCATGTGCACGGGAAGGTTCTTTAAGCGCAGATCCTTTTTAATTGTTTCGAGTATCCGGTTAGTGCGCCTTTCGGGATCAACCAATTCACGCTGTTTCAGCTTGTCGAGCTGATAAAATTTGGCATTCCGTTCCGACAATTCAAGCAGCTGCTTTTTATCGCCGCGCTGAGGAATGGTAATACTTACTCCCGGAATTTCAAATTCAGGCTTTACCGGGACAATGATTTCGCGTGCACCTGATTCAAACCTGGTATATAAATCGGCAATAGCAATTGATAACAATTCCTCGGGGGTCTCATCCAGCTTCTTTTTCAATTCAATTGTATGCGATTGAATAACAGCACCGTTCACCACCTTGAGAAAATTAACATACGCCGACTGGTCATCCTGCGAAAGCGAATAGACATCAACATTATTTATGGTAGGATTCACCACAATTGATTTGCTCTGGTAACGATCGAGCAGCTCTATTTTTTCCTTAAGAATCTGAGCCTTCTCAAAATTGAACTCCGCGGCATACTCTTTCATTCGCTGATTAAGCTGCCCTCTCACCTGATTGATGTTCCCTTTTATCAGTTCTCTTATATTTCTGATGTTCTGGTTATAATCTTCAGCAGTTTGTTTGCCTACGCAAGGTGCCAGGCAGTTGCCAATATGATACTCAAGGCAAACCTTAAATTTCCCTGCTTTAATGTTCTTTTCGGTCAATGCCAGATTGCATGTGCGGCGGGGATATAGCTGCCTGATAAGATCGAGGAGAGTGTGCATCATTCTTCCCGAAGCATACGGACCGAAATACTCACTACCGTCCCTTATAACATTACGTGTGGAAAAAATTCTGGGGAAAGGCTCATTCTTTATGACAATCCATGGGTAGGTCTTGTCATCTTTCAGCATTATGTTATACCTGGGCTTATATTCCTTTATGAGATTATTTTCAAGCAGCAGTGCATCAAATTCCGTAGCAACCACAATCCATTTAAGGTCGGTTATTTTCGAAACCATCACGCGCACCTTGCCGCTCAATGACAGGTCCTTATTGAAATATGACAACACCCTTTTACGTAAATTCTTTGCCTTCCCCACATAAATGAGGTTATCCTCCTTGTCGTAATACTGATATACGCCGGGAGAGTCGGGCAAAGTCTTAAGTTTCAGGCCGAGTGTTGAGTTCATTTCTTACATATGCTTAAAACCCTGAGCTTCTATGGGGTATAAACTTCCGCCCCTGCTTACCAGGTACTCACCTTCACTTTGTGATGTCATGTGGCCTATAACGGTCACACCTTGAATACTCTGAACTTTTACAAGATCGGAAAGAGCCACGGTAAAGAGAAGTTCATAATCCTCACCGCCGTTAAGTGCAGCCACAGTAGGGTCGATTCTGAATTCGGTGGCTATATCGCCGGTAACCACGTCTACAGGTATCTTTTCCTCAAATATTCTGCAGCCAAGCTTTGAATCTCTGGATATATGCAGAATTTCGCTGGCAAGTCCGTCGCTGATATCAATCATGGCAGTAGGAAGGACACCTGCTTCGGCAAGCTTTTCAATTATATCGGTACGTGGTTCGGGCTTAAGCTGCCGTTCAAGGACATAGTCATTCCCTTCCAGTTCGGGCTGCATTTTCGGATTAGCCTTAAAGACCTCTTTTTCGCGCTGCAACACAAGCAAACCCATGTATGCAGCTCCCAGATCTCCGGTAACACAGATAAGATCGTTTTCACGGGCTGTATTACGGTATACTACCTTGCCGGGATCGGCTTCCCCGATAACAGTAATCGATAAGAATAGTCCGGATGGTGAAGCAGTGGTGTCACCACCTGCCAAATCAACGCCAAAACGTTCACACGCAAGTCGTATACCGGAATATAGTTCATCGAGAGCTTCAACTGAAAAACGATTTGACACTGATATGCCGACAAACAGTTGGGTTGCCTTACCATTCATAGCTGCTATATCCGAAATATTTACCACGGCAGCTTTGTAACCCAGATGCTTCAATGGGGTGTACGACAAATCAAAATGAATTCCTTCAATAAGCAGATCCTTGGTAACAAGCGTGTATTTACCCGAATGGTCAATAACGGCTGCATCATCACCCACTGCCTTAAGTGTACTCTTGTTAATAAGCCTGATATCTTTTGTAAGCCTGTCGATCAGTCCAAATTCTCCGAGTTCAGAAAGTTCTGTCCGTGAGGGCTTTTCGTCCTTTATCATGTAGTGCGATTTAGTGAATCTGCAAAGATACAAAATCTATCCTCACCCGTGAGTGCTGTCATTCATTTGCAAAACATATTAAAACCCATCAAATCCGGGAACAGTTGGCTGATTATTCCTTCTTGCCCGAGCCATTGATAATGCGGGAGACAATTCCCTGCTGATCGGTAAATTCTGCTAAAATAATTCCTCCAAAATGAAGTACCAAAAAGGCAATAAGATAGTATATGCTTAGCTTATGAATCCCTTCCATCAGGGTCTTTAGATCAACCGGTCCTTTTTTGATCATTATACCGGTTACCAGAGAAACTACAACCATAACATAGAAAACAAGGTAAATCCATTTCTGGAATTTACCTTTTATGGTAAGGTCTTTGTCTGCCGGATTCTGGAACTTCATTGTTCCGATACCTGCCAGAATGAAGCGGACAGCAAAGAGGACAGTTAGAATATAACCTAAGTAGATATGCCAGTTCCACATAGGCTCCCTGATTTTTTTAGCCAACGATATCATCTCGTCATCCGTGAGGTTTCCAGCAGTACCCTGAATGAAGTTTCCTATAATACCGGCCACATTTGACTTATTAAGCCATGTAAGTCGTAAGAAAATGGTCAGGAACAATAAGATGAAACTAATGGCTATGGCCCAGTGTATAAGGCGATATGCCAATGTATACTTTTTCATTTCCATAGGATTGATTTTTGATGCAATTTAATCATTTTATGAATAAAAAATGAACAAACACTTGTCTGATATGTCTATAATTCATAAGTTTGAAGGCTTAGTCACAATCCATCTAAAAAATCCGTGCAAATGAAAAAAATCTGTTTTACCCTATTGATTTTATTTACGTTAGCTGGAGTTTCTGCACAAGAAACCTTCGAAAAAGTATACAAATACTACGATGGTAATGCCCGCATTAACTCGGTACTTGAACTGACCGATGGCTACCTGCTTGCAGGAACTTACAACACCGGAGAATATGGAATCTTCCTCATAAAAACCAATCAGTATGGTGATTCATTATGGACCAAAAAGCTTAATGTTCCTGTTACCGGATTCAGCAAAGTTTTATCTGTAGTTGATTATCAGAATAATATATACCTGACCACCACTCAGGGAACCAATGACATTATCAAAGTTTCTCCTGAAGGTGCTGTTTTATGGGCAAAGGAAGTAAGTGCCAGTTCCGATATATATTCTTTAAGAATTGCTCCCGATAACAACCTTCTCATTGCTTACAACCAGAGTAACATGACTTACCTGTTGAAACTTGACCGCGAAGGTAATCAGGTATGGATTTCAGAAGAAATACTGAACCCGGCTCCCGAAGGACAAATACCAACTGCACTGAATGCCCTGGGCAACGGAAATATACTCCTTGCAGTAAGTAACAACCTGCAAATACCAGCCAACTCTTCGCTTTACTATTACTCTGCAACCGGACAAATTATTTCAACCAGTAACCTTCAGGCTTCTGAACCAATGATGATGAATGATATCTATTTATCAGGTAAAAAGATTATCAGCCTGGCAACACCTGCAAATCTTGCTGCCAATAATAACCGTTTATTCATCATTGAACACAGTCCCACAGGAATTGTGGCAAATGAGAGCAAACGCACATTCGACTATTATGACATTGATGTTATTAAATTTTTTGCAAATAGCAGTGTTAACCTGATAACCCTTGCAACAGCTAAAGAAACTGAATCATCACCTGAACAAATTATGCTTTACGCTTCAAATGTTGCAGGTGACAGTTTGTGGACAAAATTACTGGGCGGACCGGGAAAAACCATAGCATACGATATACAACCTGACTCAGACGGAGGTTACCTCATAAGTGCATCAATTGATGACAATGGAACTGCACGTCCCTATTTTATCAAAACAGATGCAGCAGGAAACTACAGCCATCTTGGAATAGAGACTAGCAGAGAACAACTTCCTGTATCCGTTTATCCCAATCCGGCAACATCAGTTGTTGTATTCCAGACACCTGAAAATATTAAAGGAAGTATTGTAATCAGCGATTTGCAGGGAAGAGAATGTAAAATTGCTGAAATCAACGGTTCACGTACCGAGGTTGAAACCGGCAATATGCTTCCGGGAATGTACATATACACCATTAAAAGCGGTAACAGCATCAGAACAGGCAAAATCAGTGTTAAATAACTGATTTACAAACCTGAAAGATGTATCCGGTTAGAGCAAAGAAACATTTAGGACAGCATTTTCTCAATGATGAGAACATTGCACTTAAAATAACACAGAGCATCAGTCTTCCGTGCGATGCTCTGTTGGAAGTAGGCCCTGGCACAGGGGTTCTGACTAAGCATATTCTTAAGCTGCTGAGTGAAGAAGGCTCTTCGTCAGTTAAGCTAAAGAAGTTTGTGGCACTTGATGTTGACAGGGAAAGTGTGGCCTGGTTAAAGGAAAATTATCCGGACCATAAGGATAAATTCATAGAAGCTGATTTCCTGAAACTCAATCCTGATGACTATTTTGAAGGATGTTTTACAGTTATAGGAAACTTCCCCTATAACATCTCAAGCCAGATCTTCTTTAAAGTGCTCGATCACATTGACAGGATACCAGAGGTAGTATGCATGCTTCAGAAAGAGGTTGCTGAGCGACTGGCAGCTCCTCCGGGGAGCAAGACTTATGGAATACTCAGTGTGCTATTGCAGGCATGGTATGATATCGAGTATCTTTTTACTGTAAGCGAACATGTTTTCATTCCACCACCTAAAGTTAAATCGGCTGTAATACGATTACGCCGCAATACTTCAACGGAACTGGGTTGTAATCCTGCTCTATTTAAAGCAGTTGTTAAAACAGCCTTCAACCAGCGAAGAAAGACACTTCGCAACGGACTGAAAAGCTATAAGTTTATTGACAGTGAAGAAATCGGGACTCTGCTGACAAAGCGTGCTGAACAACTATCGGTAAAGGACTTTGTATTACTCACAAACTCAGTCAGTACTTAACTATCTGCCTAATTCATCGGCATATTCATCCCATCGGGCAGTACGGCCGGCATCTCACCCTCGCCCTGGAAATCGCCACGAAGCGTACGATACTGTTTTCGCGCTTCAACGACAAATAAACTGCCGGGATAGCTCGTCATTAACTGATTATAGTATTCCATTGCTTTTGTTGAATCATTTAACCGGTTATTGTAAAGATTAGCGAGGTCAAACATTGCATCATCAGCCAGGATATCATCAGGGTATTCATCAATAACCTTTTTCAGCAGAGATTCGGCAGCTACAAAATTGCCCTGTTTCATTCTGATTTCTGCTTGTTTCATCAGGGCATCATCCTGTACCGGATGTCCCGGGAAAGCTGCGATAACAGAATCAAGTACGGCATAAGCCATTTCCGGCTTATTTCTGAAGAGCAACAAATCGGCCCGGGCATACGATTCAATTGCCAGGGTTGAGCTATCATAATCTATATTATCGGTTATCAATAGCGACATCTGCATGGCATCATTGGCAATAAGTTTTGATGTAGCAGCTTTAAGAACATCGAGCTGAGCTCTGGCCCAGTCAAATTCACCAATGTAGAAAGATAACCGCGCGTTTCTGAACCGTGCCTCATGTCCCAAAGGATCATTCTTAAAGGCTTTGTCGACCTGAGAATACAAAAGTGTTGCTTCCCACGGTTCACCACTAAAAAGCAAAATATCGGCAAGTTCAAGCTTCGACTGTGCCTGAAGCTGAGGGTTGGAAGCGGTGCGTGAAACCAGATCTTCGAGTAGTTCAATAGCAGTGGCCGTGTTATTGAGATAGAATGCCTCAATATGTGCCAGATTCCGTATCAGGGGCCATGTAAGAGCGTTACCTTCTCCTGTTTTGATTGATACACGGTACTTCTCAGCAAGCCGGTTCATTTTATTTTCGTCCACGGGCCATGCACTGCTCAGAAGCTCGTATTCTGACTTCAGCAATTCAACCTCAGCAATAATCCGGAGTGAAGGATCGGAAGTACGTTCCATCACATATGTAAAAGCATCATTGGCAGTTTTATAATCGCCATTTCCCACACTCATTTGTCCTAAAGCAAAAACCCGCTGACCATCTTCACTGAGTCTTCTGTCAAGAGCCTTTGCCTGAATCAGAGCCGACTCAAAATCTTTCAGCTGAAGTGAGAGCCATACCAGCATTTCGGTAGTTGCTATATCATCAGGATTTTTCTGAACCTGCATAATAAGACCTTTTCTCAGAGCCTCGGTCTTAAGGTTTTCCGGATCGTTACTAAGAGAGTGTTGCAGGCGGTTCTGAACCTGCAATGAATTCATTGGGTCGATAGTAAGTATGCTGAGGTATTCCTTTACCATATTATCGTATTGACCCAGCATTTCGTACAAGTTTGCCAACTCAAATCCGAAGTGAAAATCGGGTGCCAGCATCTGCCTTCCCTTCTGATAAGTCTTTATAGCCAGCTCGTACTCTCTTCTCAGGGTGAAAGCATTTGCCATCTCAATAACAGTACGCTGGTCGGGCTCCAGATTCTTTATCAGGTCTTCATATAATTTCTGAGCTTTGGTTGCCTGGTTGTCACGGATATAAATATACCCCTGGTCAACCAGGTATTTAGCGTCGGACGGGAAACGTTTAATTTGTTGCTTTACCAGGCGTTCGGCTTCTTTAATGTTATTAAGTTCGAGCAACGACTGCAGGTAATATGTGTAGGAGAATTGGTCGGGCTTTTTAGAGTATAACCGCTCAAAAACTTCAGCTGCCTTTTGATATTCCCGCTGATTGTAGAACTGAAGTCCCAGCTGCTGATCATTGTCAGACTGGGCCTTTACAACCTGTGGTAGCAGCAATATGGCAAACAGGGCAATAAAAAGCAGCAACTTCTTCATACAGGTAACAATTACAAAATGTATCCTCAGGTCAACAGATCAAAGCCGGTATAGGTTGAAAGAACTGCTGGAATTCTTATACCCTCATCGGTCTGATTGTTTTCAAGAAGAGCAGCAACAATACGGGGTAAGGCAAGTGCACTTCCGTTAAGGGTGTGACAGAGACGTGTTTTACCCGTTTCATCCTTGAAGCGTAATTTCATACGGTTCGACTGGAATGATTCGAAATTTGAGACTGAACTTACTTCAAGCCATTTATCCTGGGCAGCCGAGTACACTTCGAAGTCGTAAGTCAGAGCGGAGGTAAAACTCATATCGCCACCGCAAAGTTTAACAATTCTGAATGGCAGTTCAAGCTTCCGCAACAGTGAAGCAACATGGTTACGCATTTCCTCCAGTGTTTGATAGGAATTGTCGGGATGCTGAATCTGAACAATCTCCACCTTGTCGAACTGATGAAGCCTGTTAAGACCACGCACATCCTTTCCGTAAGAACCTGCTTCGCGGCGGAAACAATTTGAATAGGCTACATTCTTTATAGGGAAATCGGAAGCCTTGACAATAACATCACGGTAAATATTGGTAACCGGCACTTCGGCGGTTGGAATAAGATACAGCTTATCAGTCTGGCAGAAATACATCTGGCCATCCTTATCGGGAAGCTGACCTGTACCGTAGCCTGAAGCCTCATTTACAACCAAAGGAGGTTGAATTTCGAGATATCCGGCTTTAATGGCTTCATCCAGAAAGAAATTGATAAGAGCACGCTGCAGACGGGCACCTTTACCTTTATAGAAAGGGAATCCTGCGCCGGTAACTTTATTACCAAGTTCAAAGTCCACGATATCGTACTTAGAGCAAAGATCCCAGTGTGGCACTGCGTTAGGGGATAATTGCGGCATCTTACCTTCCTCGGCAACGATAAGATTATCGGCAGCAGTGCGGCCGGCAGGAACAGAAGGATGTGGTACATTGGGTAGCTGAACCAGAAGACTATTCTGTTCAATGATGATCTCATCGAGCTGTTCGGCAAGCGACCTGGCCGCTACTTTCAGTTCCGCTACCTGGTTTTTCAACTCACTGGCATCAGAAGCTTTTCCGGCCTTCATAAGGTTACCTACTTCCCGTGAGATAGAATTTGACTGAGCAAGATTGTCATCGAGTTCCTTTTGGGTTTCGCGGCGGCGAATATCCAGATCAAGAATTTTTTGCAACACCGGTTCAGCGTTCACATTCTTAACAGCGAGACGCTCAATTACTTCGGTGGTATTTTCGCGTATATAACTAAGTTCGAGCATTTGAATAAATTTGAGAAGCAAAGGTAATGAATAATCAACAAGCAACGATACGAGATTACGGTGCACCGATTAGGATAATTCAAGGAAAAATTCCCCCAAAGGCCGATTAAATAAGTAATTAAAAATTGCATATACAAAAAATATATTAGTAATTTTGGATTACCTAAACTTGTAACAACTATCAGACATCCTACAGGCATTTCTGAATCAAGAATCAGTAATCTATAGGTGCTACCCAGTGATGACTTAGACATGACTGAGAGATGACCGAGAGATGAGGTAGAGATGATACCAGTCAAAGGTCGGAATTCTAACAACAAATCATAAAAAACTACAACAACATGGCAATCGAAAAAGGAGATTCATTATCAGGGTGCATTGGTGGAGTCATTTATTATGTATGGAAGGGAAGAAAATGCAGGCGAATAAGGCCGGCGCATGTAAGAAATCCAAAAACGGCAGCACAGACAAGGCATCGCGACAAGATCAGAATAGGGGGTAAGTTTCTGAGGACACTTGGCCAGTTTATACAGGTCGGGTACCAGGAAACCTCGAAAGACACAAAGGCGAATGAGGCAATGAGCCACCTCGTAAAGAACTGTTTCATAGAAGAAAACGGAAAAGCAAAGCTTGATTACTCAAAATTTCCAATTTCGAGAGGAGAGATGATGGCTCCGGCGGACTGCAATATGACAATAACCGGAAACAAGGCTGAAATAACGTGGGAGTATGAGCGGACATGGTATTCCAAAGCTGACGACAAGCTGATGATTGCCATACATGTAGAAGATGGAGACAGCTCCTATACACAGATGCTGAACAATGCAGCTTATCGTGAGGCCTGCAGAACAGAGTTTCCAATACCTATCACTGAGAAGCCGGTACACCTATGGCTCTTCTTTCACAACTCAGACAACCAGGTAGGTGAAAGTCGGCGAAACATAAGTGATTCAGTATATTTTAGAATACA
>CAZJPP010000013.1:0-75767 GCA_964547915.1 uncultured Lentimicrobium sp. | reverse complement strand
CGGAGAGATGCCAGAGTGGTCGATTGGGGCGGTCTCGAAAACCGTTGTACCCTCGCGGGTACCAAGGGTTCGAATCCCTTTCTCTCCGCATTTAAATATTTTTCGTAAGTTATTCACCATGTGAGTTTTAACTTACTATTACAGAGCCTGAGTTAATTCTAACACAGGCTCTTTTTTTTAATCTTACTCTATAATCTTGTTTAGAATCATTATAAAGTTCATTTAAATATAATCATTTTGTTGACAAGTGTGTTTAGATGCCTTACATTAGCAAAACGAATAAGGCAATTCTTCATTTTTTCTCAGATTTCACTTTAACAATAGCATCTTATGACGCTTATGAAAATTAGTAGCCAGAAGAAAATAGTGTTAACTTATATACTCCCACTAATTTCTTTACTGGTTTTAAATCCTAATGTCGGATTCTCTCAAAGTGGTGCTAATCTATTTGAAAAACATTGCAGAGTCTGTCACCATATCGGTGAAGGGAAACTCGTAGGTCCGGATTTGCTGGGAGTAGAAGAAAGACGTGAACGAGAATGGATCGCAAGTTTCATAGAGAACTCCCAGAAGATGATTCAGGAGGGTGATCCAATTGCAGTTCAGGTATATCAGGAGAATAAGAAAGCAATTATGCCATCATTCACTCAACTTTCAAGTATTGAAATTAATAGCATAATTGATTATATTACAAATTGGATGCCGGTTGAAAAAGAAGTTTTCACTGTGGATATCAATAAAAAGACTGGCTTTAAACATGATGAAATCTTAAGAGGGGAGCGTTTATTCTATGGTCTGATTCGGTTGGAAGACAATTCTATTGTGAACTGCACTAACTGTCATAACACCGAGACAAGCGACTCACTCAATTGGAATCCTTCGGCTATAGATCTGGCCAAGTCCTTCATTGACAGAACCGGAATGAATATATATGAGTCGATGACTCAACCATCTTCTGATCTTATGGAGAAATCGCATAACTTCAAGATGAATGAACAAGAGATCTATTATATTTCAGCATATCTTTCTGAATTATCTAATAACAAACTTGAAGATCATAAAATATTTCCCATTAAACTTATGCTCTTCATTCTTTTTGCAGTGCTTATGACCTTAGCACTTATTGACCTTTTGTTTACCCGAATTATCAAATATAAAATAGTACATGGGCTGGTTCTACTAATTGGAATAAGTGTACATGCATGGCTTGCTTACCATGAAGCAACCAATTTGAGCAGAACTCAAGGTTATGCACCAGATCAACCTATTAAGTTCTCACATGAAATCCATGCTGGTGAAAACAAGATTGATTGCAGATATTGTCACCACACAGCAGATTACAGCAAGTCTGCATATATACCATCTGCTAATGTTTGTATGAACTGTCACAATGTAGTTAAAACTGGCAAAAATTCAGGAAATTTTGAAATCAATAAAATTACCCGGGCTATAAAAAATGGCACACCTATACAATGGGTAAGAGTACATAATCTACCTGATTATACATTCTTTAGCCATGCTCAGCATGTAAATGTTGGCAAACTTGATTGCCAGGTCTGCCATGGAAATGTCGAGAACATGCACATTGTTGAACAAGCAAACGATTTGTCAATGGGATGGTGTATTAATTGCCACAGGGATACAGAGGTTCAATTTGAGGCGAATAAATACTATTCTATTTTTAAGGATATGGAAAGTATTGATAAATCTGGCAGTCGTAATCCAATCCATGTAGAAGATGTTGGTGGAATTGATTGCATGAAATGCCATTATTAAACTAAAATTAATCACCTTACTAATAACAAGAACCAGATGGAAAAAAGATACTATAGTAGTATTGAATCTCTAACCGGAATCACTGATACTTCTACAGGTGCTGATAATATTGAAAAATCCTTTCTTGATTTATTAAGTGAAGAAGTTGCTACAAAATCGACATCTCGTAGAAACTTTCTTAAGCTCTGTGGTTTCACATTAGCAGGTGCAGCATTAGCTTCGAGTTGCGAAAATCCTGTTAAATACGCTATACCATATCTCAACAAACCTGAGGAAGTAACTCCAGGGGCATCTATTCACTATGCAACAAGTTATTATGACGGTTTTGAATATAATAGTATAATTGTTAAGGTAAGAGATGGTCGCCCGATAAAGATTGAAGGGAATCCCCATTCGTCAATAAGTAGAGGTAGAACAACCCAGCGTGTACAAGCTTCTCTGCTGAGCTTATATGATGGCTCAGGAAGATTAAAAGAACCTTTAAAAGATGGGAAACCTATCAAATGGGAAGATGCTGATGCCGAGATTATTCAAAGATTAACTGAAATATCAGACTCCGGACTACAAACTGTTATACTTAGTTCGAGTATTATTAGCCCCTCGACAAAGGCCCTTATAAATCAATTTCTTTCAAAATTTCCTGGCAGGCATATCACTTATGAACCCTTATCAGTAACTGGACATCTTTTGGCTAACAAAGTGAACTTTGGCATAACCGGAATTCCTGATTACTTATTTAACAAAGCAGACTTAATTGTCTCTTTTTCAGCAGACTTTTTAGGAACATGGTTGCAACCTCTGGAATTTGCATTCCGTTACGGCCAGTCAAGAGATCTTCAGAATGGAGAACAAAAGCTGACAAAGCACTACCATTTTGAAACCGGTTATACTATTACAGGAAGCAAAGCAGACGAGCGTTTCACTATGAAACCTAGCGAAGAATCTGGCCTGATCCTTCAATTATACGATGAAATAGCACACTTAGCGGGACAAAAAACCGGACCCACCAAGTCAACTCAACCAATTATAAAGAAAATTGCTACTGAGCTTTGGAAAGCAAAGGGTAAATCTATAGTGCTCTCAGATAACAACGATCCTAGTGTTCAATTAATTATTAATTCGATCAATAATACACTTGAGAACTATGGACAGACGCTAGATCTGGAAAGATTAATACTAACAAGAGTATCGTACGACAGTGATATGGATATGTTAGTTAAGGAATTGAATGATGGTAAGATAGGCGGCCTAATACTTTGGAACTGTAATCCAGTTTACGATTACCATAATTCAGAGGAGTTTATTAAAGGATTAACGAATCTTAAGATAACTGCATCATTAAATAATACTGAAAACGACACTAACCAGCACTTTAGGTATATATTACCTTCTCCGCACTATCTTGAATCATGGGATGATGCTGAACCTAAAACTGGAATATTCAGTTTGACTCAGCCTACAATCAGAAACATCTTCAACACAAGACAAGCTCAGAATTCTCTGCTTGTATGGATGGGACAACAAAAAGACTATTTCCAATATATAAAAGATTATTGGCAAAATAATATCCTAAACAGCTCAACTAATAACTGGACAGAAACACTACAAAAAGGAGTATTTGAAAAACCAGTCTCTAAAAATGGGAATGACTATAGTGAAGGAATATTGTACGATGCATTGACTAATATTAGAAATTCAGTTGACTCAAAAAAGAATATACAGCAATTGGAAGTTAAATTGTATGCCTCCATTGCGTTGGGGAAAGGAAATCACTGCAACAACCCATGGTTACTTGAATTGCCCGATCCTCTTTCAAAAATTTCCTGGGATAATTATGCATCAGTCTCCTCTAATACTGCAACTATAAATGGATATAAGACTGGAACAATTATTAAAATACTTGATTTTCCTATTCCGGTTTATGTGCAACCTGGCCAAGCTGATAACACAATAAGTATTGCATTGGGATATGGTCAGAAAAATATTGGGAAGCCAGGATCAAATATAGGTGTTAATGCTTATAGGCTTGTTAACAATCAGATAGATCACAGGAGTCTATTCAGGGTAATAGATAAACCAATAATACTTGAAGGAGAATATCCTTTAGCCATTTCTCAAAAACATGGAAGCCTCGAGGACAGGCCTATTATCAGAGAAACTATACTTACAAAGTATCTGGAAAATCCCGAAGCAGGAAACGAACTTCACAGAGAATTTGAAGAAAAGCATGTAACTCTATACAAAGAAGTAACTTTCCCTGGCCACCATTGGGGAATGGGCGTAGACTTAAATAAGTGTATTGGTTGTAGTACATGCGTAATTGCTTGTCAAGCAGAAAATAATGTTCCTGTAGTTGGGAAAGAAGAAGTACTTCGCTCCAGAATAATGCATTGGATGAGGATTGACAGGTACTTCAATGGAAGACCTGAGAATCCCGAAGTTGTGTTTCAACCGCTCTTATGTCAGCACTGTGATAATGCACCATGCGAAAACGTTTGTCCTGTTTCAGCTACAAATCATAGCAATGAGGGGCTCAATCAAATGGCCTACAATCGGTGCGTTGGAACTAAATATTGCATAAACAACTGCCCTTATAAAGTAAGAAGATTTAATTGGTTCAGATATGCGACCAATGAGAAATTCGATTACAACATGAATTCTGATCTGGGTAGAATGGTGTTGAATCCCGATGTAACTGTTCGAGAAAGAGGAGTTGTTGAGAAATGCACTTTCTGTGTACAAAGAATTCAAGCTAAAAAGCTTGAAGCTAAGATGGAAAACAGGCCATTGGAAGATGGCGAAATACTACCAGCCTGTGTCCAGTCATGTCCGGCTGATGCATTGATTTTTGGTGATTTGAATGATCCGGAAAGCAAGATCTCAAAATTCTATAACGAACCACGCAACTACCATCTACTTGAAGAACTGCATACATTACCATCAGTAGGATATTTAACTTTAGTAAGGAATAAAGAAGAAGATCAAGTTTAAGGAGGGTTTAATAAGCAAATTATTGATAACTTAAAGTTTGCACAAGTATGTATAAGACGGAAGTCAGAGGTACATTGATTAAAGGGAATAAGAACTATCATCAGATAAGTAGTGATATAATTGCTCCCATAGACCAACCCATACCACTGTGGTGGAAAGCAGCATTCGGAATAAGTTTGCTGGCTATTGTATATGGCATTGTTGCCATATACCTTACCGTAAGTATTGGTATCGGAACTTGGGGTGTCAATAACAGTGTTGGATGGGGTTGGGAGATTATCAATTTTGTTTGGTGGATAGGTATAGGACATGCAGGGACAGCCTTTTCAATATTCCTACTTATACTTAGACAACGGTGGAGAACATCAATTAACAGAGCCGCTGAAGCTATGACAGTTGTGGCAGTTGGTTGTGCTGCTCTATTTCCGGCGCTTCATATGGGACGTGTTTGGTTGGCATTTTATATTTTCCCATATCCTAATACAAGAGGGCCCCTATGGGTAAATTACAACTCTCCCCTATTTTGGGACTTTATAGCTATTAGTGCTTATCTTTTAATTTCTGCCTCATTCTGGTATTTCGGTATGGTTCCGGATTTTGCTACTATCAGAGATAGGGCAACTTCCAAAGTAAAGAAAGCTATCTATGGATTCTTTGCATTTGGTTGGACTGGTTCAACTAAAGAATGGTTGCGTTATGAGGCATTAAGTTATGTACTCGGAGGAATAGCAGCCGTATTGGTAGTTTCAGTGCACTCTATTGTTTCAACTGACTTCGCAGTTTCGGTCATTCCGGGGTGGCATACGACAATTTTTCCTCCCTATTTTGTAGTAGGTGCAATTTTCTCAGGATTTGCAATGGTAATGACACTTATGATAATCATAAGGAAGCTTTACAAATTTCAAGATTATGTCACTGATTCCCACTTAAATGCAATAGCTAAGATTTTAGTATTTATCTCTTTAATAATGGGAACCGCGTATGCTTCTGAAATATTTATTGCATGGTATTCAGCATCTGATTATGAGTTTTTCACATTCTTTAGAAATCGAATCACAGGAGACTATGCATTTGAATTCTGGGCTATGATTATATGCAATGCAGTTATTCCCCAACTCTTTTGGTCTGAAAAGATCAGGAAGAATCTTACTGCAGCATTCATAATTTCAATAATTATCAATATCGGAATGTGGTATGAGAGATTTAATATTATAATAACCTCGTTGTCAAAAGATTATCTTCCTTCCAGCTGGACTACTTATAATCCAACATGGGTTGAGGTTGGAGTGTACATTGGGACACTTGGATTGTTCGTTGTCGGAGTACTACTATTCTTCAAGTATATACCAATGATTGCAATTTCCGAAGTTAAGGGAGTATTAAAGCCTACATCACAAAAAACCAACCACAATGATTAAGCAATATGTTGTGAGCATCTTTAATGATGAAGATTCACTGATTTCAGCTATCAGGCAGGCGATGAAGGATGGTATCAGGGTATCTGAGGTTTATACACCATTTCCCATCCATGAGGCTTTTGAAGCAACTGGTACCAAAACCCGATTCACTCTTGCCGCATTTCTATATGGCTTTGCTGCGGCAGTTGGAGTACTGGCTTTCTTACAATACACGGCCGTTATTGACTGGCCGATAAATTACGGAGGAAAACCAACTAATGCATTCCCCTCATTTATTGTAGTAACCATTGTCCTCACAATACTTACTATAACTTTAGCCAGCCTCTTTACTTTTTCAGTCAGAGCAAAAGTATATCCCGGTAAAAAATTAGTTCTACCCGATAAACGCTCAACTGACGATAAGTTTGTGATAGTATTTGAAAAGAATGGAGATGATGATTTTACCAAAAGTCTTGTCAATATGCTATTGGAACATGGTGCAACAGAAATACATTACAAGGATTCCGAAACATTAAATCAGTATCAGAATGATGAAGAGACACCTACTCATAATTAATGCCTTATGCCTGATACTGGCATTTACATCTTGCGACAGAAGGCGTAATGATAAAGGGTATGAATACTTTCCCGACATGGCTCACTCGTTAACATACGAAACATATCAATATAATCCGGTACTTACGAACGGTCAGTCTATGAGTTTACCTGCTCCAAATACTGTTCCAATGGAGATGCAACCTTATCCATACGATGCAACACCTGAAGGTCGTGAATTAGCCTCTATGGAATTAGTTAATCCTCATAGTATAAATGAGGAAGCCCTAATAAAAGGAAAGGAGCAATACACCATATTTTGTTCACATTGCCATGGTGAAAAAGGGAGCGGAGATGGTTTCTTGTATACAAGCGGGAAGTATATGGTAAAGCCAGCCTCGTTACTTTCTGAAAAGATGAAGTCGTCCAATGAAGCGGATATTTACCATGTAATAACTGTAGGATACCAATTAATGGGGCCTCATGGTCATATGATAAGACCTGACGAAAGGTGGATGATTGCAATATATGTGAAGAATGAATTACAGAAACAGTAAATAACAGCACAGATGGAGAACCGATTTGTAATTCCAAAGAGACTGAGGGTAATATCATTGGCTTTAATTTTTATTGGAGCAGTCATAATGGTATATACCTTCATTACACAACCCAACCGTGCATGGGCAAATATCCTTCTTAATAACTATTACTTCCTGTCACTCTCAATTGGTGCAAGTTTCTTTATTGCAATCCAATATATAACACAATCCGGGTGGTCGGCAATGTTTAAAAGGGTTCCTGAAGCAATGATGTCATACATTCCTTTTGCCGGGATTATAATGCTTTTACTATATTTCGGTATGCATGATATTTACCATTGGTCACATGAAGGAATTACATCCCAGGATCCAATTCTGGAACGGAAAGCAGCATACCTTAATATTCCATTCTTTTTTATAAGAATGGTGGCTGTTTTCATCATCTGGTCAGTAATGGTTAGATTGCTTAGAAGAATTTCACTTGCAGAAGACGAATATGGTGGATTGGAGTACTTTGAGAAGAGTGAATTCTGGTCAAAAGTTCTTATTTTCATCCTTGCTGTAACTTTTACTTTTGCATCTTTTGATTGGATTATGTCAATTGACAGCCATTGGTTTAGCACCATTTTTTCTGTCAAGAACTTTATTGCAGCCTTCTATCATGCAGCTGTAATAATTACGCTGGTAGTTATAATTTTAAATCAGAGAGGCTATTACCAGAACTTAAATAAGAGTCATCTACTTGATTTTTCAAGGTATGTATTTATCCTCTCTATTATATGGGGTTATCTGGCTTTTGCTCAATTCATGCTCATTTGGTATGGGAATATTCCTGAAGAGACCGCTTACTATGATTTAAGGTGGAATAACGGATTTAAATGGATATTTTATGCCAATTTCGTTATCAATTGGTTCATTCCATTCGTATTACTTCTTTCTCAGGCAGTGAATAAGAGCAAAAATATACTTAAAGCCCTGTGTATTCTACTCATTTTTGGTCAGTACATTGATTTGTACGAACAAATATTCCCGGGGATTCTACATCATGCAATATTTGGAATTCCCGAAATTGGATTCTTCATCGGTTTTGCAGGTCTTTTCGTATTCATAGTATCCAAAGCACTAGCAGCTGCACGACTGATCCCAATAAACCATCCTTATATTGAAGAAAGTATTTATCATCATGTTCATTAAAAATTACCAACGACTATGAAAAAGATCATATCATTTCTTTTAATCTTCTCTTTACTGATTGTTTCAGCAATGGCACAGTCTGTAAAAGCAGTAGAAGAAATTGTAACTCCCGAACCAGAGATAGGGGTTGTTGAGCATCTTAATGAGTACATTCCCGAGGATATCTATATCAACAACATTAATAATGAAAGTCAGAACCTCAGAGAGCTTATTAATAAACCAACGGTCATAATGCTGGTATACTATAGATGTCCTGGTATATGCAGTCCGTTAATGACAAGTGTAGCAGAAACAATCGATAAGACAGATTTGGTATTAAACAAAGATTATCAGGTTATAACTATCAGTTTCGATCCTAGAGAAGGGGCTGAATTGGCAGCTAAAAAACGTGATAATTATCTAAATCTGATTACTAAAGAAATTGACAAAGATGGCTGGAAATTTTTTACTGCTGACAGTCTTAACATTAGCAAGATTACAAAATCAATTGGATTTAATTACAAAAAAGCCGGAAATGACTTTATGCATCCGGGATTGCTGACAATGGTTGCCCCTGATGGAAAAATCACGAGATATCTTCAGGGTACATACTTTCTACCTTTTGAATTTAAAATGGCCCTAATTGAAACCTCCAAAGGCATATCGGGACCTACAATCTATAAAGTATTACAGTTCTGCTATACTTATGATCCTGCAGGACAGGAATATGTATTGAATGTCACAAAACTTGCAGGTACCATTATTCTGGCTATTGCAGTAATACTGTTTCTAATACTCGCTTTAAAACCAAAAAGAAAAATAACTTCTCAATCATAAGAATTCTGAAATGGAAAACAAGCATCTTCCCAATTACTTAGAGTACCAAGGCAAATACAAAGGGCTGATGGGGTGGTTGACTACCACTGATCACAAAAGGATAGGTCTCTTGTATTTTTATTCCATGTTCTCATTTTTCCTTGTAGGAGCGACTTTAGGCGTCCTTATGAGACTAGAACTTATTGCACCCGGACAACAGCTTATGGGAGCTCAAGCTTATAATGCACTTTTCACACTGCATGGTTTAACTATGATATTTCTGTTTGTCATTCCGGGTGTAGCAGCAGTATTCGGCAACTTCTTTTTGCCAATAATGCTTGGTGCAAAAGATGTAGCCTTTCCAAAATTAAATTTGCTCAGCTGGTATCTCTACATCATTGGGGCATTAATCGTTCTAAGTTCACAGTTTATGGGTGATGGTCCTCCTGATACAGGATGGACATTTTACGCACCATATAGTCTTAAAACTCAAACCAATGTTGTAGCCGCTGTCTTTGGAGCGTTTGTGCTAGGATTCAGCTCAATTCTTACCGGATTGAACTTTATAACTACTATGCATAGACTGCGTGCTCCTGGAATGGGATGGAAAAGAATGCCAATTTTTGCATGGACTTTATATGCGACCGGTTGGATTCAAATCCTTGCAACTCCAATTGTTGGTATAACTCTATTAATGATTGCAGCAGAACGCCTTCTAGGTATTGGTTTCTTTGATCCGGCAATCGGTGGAGATCCTATCTTATATCAACATCTATTCTGGACATATTCCCACCCTGCTGTTTATATTATGATCTTGCCGGCTATGGGTGTTATTTCAGAAATTGTACCCACATTCTCACGCAAACCAATCTTCGGGTACACTGCTCTAATTATTTCTTCAATGGCTATAGCATTTGTCGGCTATTTTGTATGGGGGCACCATATGTTTACTTCTGGAATGAGTGACAGCTCCCGTTGGATATTCTCCTTCCTGTCTTTTATTGTTGCAATTCCATCTGCAGTTAAAGTTTTCAACTGGACAGCAACAATGTATAAAGGATCAATACGACTGCAAACACCTTTCTGGTGGGCGATGGGTTTCATTTTTGTATTTATGATAGGAGGATTTTCAGGATTGGTAGTTGGGTCATTGGCTACTGACATCCACGTGCATGATACTTATTTTGTTGTGGCGCATTTCCATTATATTGTTTTTGGGGGTACCGGTTTTGCTTTCTTTGCAGCAATGCACTACTGGTGGCCAAAAATATATGGTCGTATGTATAACACAAAAATTGCAAACGTTGGTTTGGCAGTTTTCTTTACAGGATTTAATATTTTATACTTTCCGATGTTCGTATTGGGATTACTAGGAATGCCACGAAGATATTACGATTACCTTCCTCAATTTACCGATGGAAATGTCATCTCAACCATAGGGTCATGGATCATGATTTCGGGATTGATTATTATAATTGTCAACCTCGCGAAAGCAAAAAGAATGACGGGTAAAGCGGTCGATGATCCATGGGATGGTACCACTCTTGAATGGAAGATACAATCACCTCCTACCCTGGAGAACTTCGAAGAAATACCTGTTGTAACCGGAGGTCCATATGAATTTAAAGACCAATAATATGGAAAATGTTATGCAAATCCATCCGGCTCACCCAGATATACATAGGGACGACACTGCTTCAAAATTAGGTATGTGGTTGTTCATATTTAGTGAGCTATTACTTTTTGGAGGACTTTTTATTGTATACTCGGTATACCGCTACATGAATCCTGTTGCATTTGATCTGGCACACAGAGAATTGAGTATAGCTATGGGTTTTGTGAATACAATTATTCTCCTTATTAGTAGCGCAACAGTGGCGATGTCGATAACTGCCATTCAGAAAAACGACAAAAAAGCGTCGTTAATCTTTCTGACATCAACAATACTTCTTGCTATAATATTCCTCATTAACAAGTATTTTGAATGGAGTAGTAAATTTGAACATGGTATGTATCCCGGGTCGGATCTCATGGATATGCTTAGTAATGGAGATATGCTGTTCTTTAGCTTATATTTTTTCATGACGGGGCTACATGCGGTTCATATACTGATAGGATTAGGACTATTATCTACATCCTTAATTAAAATAAAAAGAAATGATATCAGAAGCGACAAATACTCTTTACTTGAAAACAGTGGATTGTACTGGCATCTGGTTGACCTTATCTGGATTTTCCTTTTCCCATTATTTTACCTTATTCACTAGAACTAAGAAAGATGAGTAAAGAGCCCAATCACATTTCAGGATATAAAGATCACCTAATGATTTTAGGAGTTTTAATACTTCTAACTATTATAACAGTTGCAATAACTCAGGTCGAATTGACTGCACTAAATACTGCTGCTGCCTTGTTTATCGCAGCGTTAAAGGCAACATTAGTGCTTCTTTATTTTATGCACTTAAAATTCGACCAAAAGGTTTTTCTTGTAATGACAGTTCTTGTTTTAGTTCTAATTTCCGCAGTTATTGGAATTACAGTAATTGATTATATTGATAGATATTAATAACTATGTACTCAGGAGCATCAAATTTAGTAAAGACTACCGACAATGCATTCTTTCTTATAATTGGTATATCGGTAATTTTCTTAGTTGGGATCAGCGCAACAATAATCTGGTTTTTAATAAGATATAACAAGAAGAAACATCCTGTAGCTGAACAGATACATGGTAGCAACACATTAGAGGTTATATGGACTGTTATTCCCTTAATTTTGGTTATGATTATGTTCTTCTATGGGTGGGCTGGTTATGCGCCGGCACGGAAAGCACCTAAAGATGCAATGCGGATAGTAGCAACTGCACGAATGTGGTCGTGGTCATTCGAATACGAAAATGGTGTAAAGACTGACACGTTATATGTCCCTATGAATCAACCCGTATTGCTCGATCTTCTATCAGTTGATGTTGTTCATAGTCTTTATATTCCAGCGTTCAGGGTCAAAGAAGATTTGGTACCAGGTAGAACTAACCGAATGTGGTTCATACCTCAAAAAGTCGGAAACTACGAATTATTTTGCGCAGAGTATTGTGGTCTATCTCACTCATACATGTTTACTGAAGTGAAAGTTCTGGAGCGGGATGAATTTGATAAATGGCTAACTTCACAAGCTGACACAACAAGAATAATAGCAGCAGAAAGTAATCCAGGAGCAGCAGGAAGACGTCTCATCGAAGTCAACGGATGCGTTGCTTGCCATTCGTCAGATGGGTCTAAATTGGTAGGACCATCATTTAAAGGACTTTATGAGCACGAGCAGAAAGTAATGGCCAATGGTGAGCTAAAGAGCGTTATTGCTGACAATGATTACATTATGAAATCTATCTACGAACCAGATGCCGAGATTGTTGAAGGCTATCGTAAAGGGCAAATGGTTTCCTATAAAAATCAACTTACAGATCAGGAAGTTCAACAGATTATTGATTACTTAAAAACGATTAAATAGTCTGTGGCATAATGTTCAACATGACTTGGTTTAAGAATATTCTTATCCTTGGAAAAGCCGGTATTTCATCAAGTGTAGCATTAACCACTGCTACAGGTTATATACTTAGCCAAAGAGATATAACCATTTCAGTAATATCCCCAATGATTGGAGTCTATTTATTGGCGATGTCCGCTTCAATAATCAATCAAATTATTGAAATGAGAGCTGATAGCCTTATGGCACGCACTCAGATCCGACCTTTAGTTAGCAGATCTGTATCGGTAACTAACGCTTCAATCATATCAACAATTTTAGGTTTATCAGGATTTACTATACTTTTGATATTCAATGGCCTAATCCCAGCGTTATTGGGTATTTTTACTCTAATATGGTATGATGCCGTGTATACTCCATTAAAATATCACACAGCATTTGCAGCGTTTCCCGGGGGATTATCCGGAGCTATTCCTCCTTTGATTGGTTGGATAGCAGGTGGAGGACAGATTCTACATCCTTGTGCAATTGCATTAGCAACATTCCTATTCATTGGACAGATACCTCATTTTTGGCTTATCCTTCTAAAATATGGTGAAGAGTATCACATTGCAGGAATCAAAACAATCACTCAAAAGTTCTCAACTATACAAATAAAACGACTAGTATTGGTATGGATTTTAGCAACTGCATTGGCAGGGAACCTCTTGGCTTTTTTCTTAATTATCAACCACGTATCAGTTTTCTACATAATTCATCTGCTTTCGTTAGCTCTGGTTTTATACTTTATACTCTGGTACAATAAATCTGATCGTCCGGTTTTTAAATCAGCTTTCATCCTCATAAATGTATACTACCTTTTAGTGATGTTAATACTCATTATTGATATTGCCATATGATCTCTTTACAAATGCACTGATTAATAAAGAATTAAATTTCAATTAAACCAAAAATCAGGAGGTGTTTAAAGGTAATTTTGCAATTCACTTGTATAGATAAAACCACAGAAACCACAACCTATTCATTAATGAAATTTATCTTTTTTGCTTCATTGTTGTTTCTTTTACTTCCTGCTCAAGAAGTTACCTGTGAGAACAAGTATACGATTCAGTACTTAAAGTTCGATCCTGACACAGTTAATTTCTTTATGAATCCCGGATTTGAAGACTGGACAGAAGGTCAACCCGATTATTGGAACCAGGTAGCCGATACCATAGGAGTAATAAATAACAATGTTACAACAGTTATGGAATCATTACTGAAAACGGAAGGATCTTATAGTGCTATAGTAAGCTCCATTCAACCTTTTGGTGGAATTAGTCAGCCGATTAATGAAAACATGCCTTCTTCATGGAATATTTATCCTTTATCAGGAAGAGCTGCCCTTCACCTTGCCAAAGAGAATGGCACAAGTTCACATTTCAGCATTCATGAATTAGTACAGGATGACTTCGAACTAACAGATTTAAATGCATACTCATCAGCAATAAGGAATGCGCATGCATTGAGAATTGACAATGGTGATTACATAGAGATATTCTCAGCTTCCGCCTCATGTGAAGCTACCTACCATGGTGCATTATATCTTAAGCGAAATGGTTGTGATCCTCAGGTTTTTTTAGACTACCCGGGGCATAAAACCTGGGCATGGCCCGGAGTGATTGATATGGGAAGTAAATATGTTTTTGTTACAATGAGATATGATAGTACCGGTAAGCAGAAGCTTTTTGCAACCGATATTTCCAGAGACTTTTACTTTGCCACAAACGACAGATTGATTTTTGAGATTGACAGCACTAATGTTCAGTGTTACAATATGCTACGACTTAAGAATAATCAGATACTACTTCCGATTGTATATGCTGAATCAAAACAAGCCAGTTCCGGGCCCTGGTATTTAGATATATTGACTACTTATGACTTTGAAACCATTAATCGTTTAAATCAACCTATTACTTATCCTACCAAGGGACTTATGGAAGCGCAACCTGTGCTGCTTTCCGACAACAATGTTGCTATTTTATGTCGAACCAACAAAAAGTATCTTGCAAAATCAATATACGATCCTGTAAATCAAATTCTACATCCTGCAGTAGCTACTGAAATTGCACAACCTGAAGCTGGATGCTTTGCAAAAAATCTTAGTGACAAATCCATTCTATTATCATGGCTTTCAAGTACACGGTTAAGAAAAGTCTTAGTTATGGCTTTATCTACTGATGACATGACAACATGGAATAGTTACCATGTAATTATGACAAGTTCAGCCATGGGACATGACATGTCATCATCTTTTCCTTACATCCACCAACCTTACATCTACGAAGATACCGATGGTTCAATTACATGCTATTTTGAAGAGGTAAGTTCAACAACTGATATTAATCTTTATAAAACTAAATCTGATTATTTCAGAACTAATAATGTTGCTAACAATTTAAACGAATGGCAGGAGATCACACTTGATTGGCCATATTCTGCATCCTCAATTCAATTACTCAACGCTTTTAGTTCATATGGCCTCGCATGCTTTGATCAACCTGGTATAACTGATATTGTAACGCTACCGGTGGGAACGAATATATATCCTAATCCTGTTGTCGACATTTTGCACATATCGACTGATTATCCTGTAACCGCAATCGAGTTGGCTGACTTAAATGGAAGGATTATAAAACAAATAGAGGTTGACAAGATTTCCAGTGAGAACAGCATTCCAATGCAGGACCTCGCGCCAGGAATGTATATTGTAAAATTAGCACGAGGCGAGGTTGTAGATATTATTAAAGTTATCAAGACACGATAAATCCTAATGCAGAGCTACTTAATATATGAAATAAAAAAAGGAGCCGAAGCTCCTTTCTTTAATAATACAACCCCCCGGCCATATTAGTATTTTCACTTAGTTGTGTAAACAATTGCAAGCAATTCTCCTGATTTGCCTGGTTTTACACCAACATTACTAACAATTTCATTATCTTTTTCAAGGTTACCTATAACAGTTACCTTAATGTTTCCGCAATTACAATCAGCTATTTCCATAGCTGAATCATTTGACTCCCAAACAGCATGATTTTCAGAAGTAACCCCTAGAAAATTGTATACGTTCCTCCGTCTTAATGCTAAAGTGTTAAAATAATCAACTGCATATTTAATCTTCTCCTGAGTAGAAACAGTTGTATACTTAACATTTATTCCTTGCTCATTAAAATCATAAACATGCGCAACGTTATCTTTGTTTTTATCTTTTGAATTCTCACAATAATACACAAGACGGCCAGGAGCTGATTGCTTAACCCAGTACTCGGTTGTGATAACATTATTAAATTTAGCGTACTCCATAATTATCAGAGTACTGTCAAGACCTAACATAAGCCCGGGAGACTTTACTTTCTCCTGTGCATTTACTTGTGTAATTGCTAAAATGAGCAGAAATACTATAAATGGCTTTTTCATGGGGGGTTTGAATTGATAGTAACAAAAATAGACGAATCAACACCCTCACACAATTCGTTTAATTACTTATTTTTATAGGAGCATGTGTCTGAAAAATAAGTATTTATACGTATTTTACACTATCAAAGATTTGTTATAGCAAACACATACTTTTGATGCTAATTCTTGCCCTACTTAGGTGTAATTTGTAGACAAGCATGTATTGATTTAAGATCACGCAAACTATTAGTCATTACCAATAAATTATCACCCGGCTTAATAATAGTGTTTCCGTTGGGGGTGATATATTGCTTATTTCTTTCAATCATTACAATTAAAGCATTTCGAGGAAACCCTATTTCTACAATTCTCTTATTAGCTTGGGGACAGTCCTCAGGAATTGACACTTCAACCAATTCATTCTTAAATCCCTCAGTCATTTCAAGCTCCAACGGATAACGTCGGGCTGCTTCTACCCTTTTATCCAGCTTAAGCCATCTTGCTATAACCATGAGTGTAGTACCCTGAAGTGCAACAGAGGTAATGACTACAAAGAAAATGATATTAAAAATAAGCATTGAAGACTCTAGTCCTGCTGTAACAGGGATAGTCGCAAATATAATTGGCACAGCCCCTCTTAATCCTACCCACGAAATGAATAGTTTCTCCCGGAACTTCATTCTAAATGGAATCAAACTCACAAAAACCCCAACAGGTCTTGCAACAAATATCAATACCAATGAGACAAGCATCCCGATACCTATAACAGGAACAACTTCGCTTGGATTAACCAGGAAGCCTAATGCTATGAACATCACGATCTGCATCAGCCATGCTTGCCCATCATAAAACTTTGTGAGACTTTTCTTGTGAATGAAGCTACTATTCCCGAGCATAACCCCTACAACATACACAGTAAGAAATCCGTTTCCAAATGAATAAGCGCTAAATGCAAAGGAAAACAGAACCACTGCCATTATAAGCACAGGATAGAGCCCGTCATAATCAAGTTTTATTTTATTGATTGTCCATACTGCAATTTTCCCAAAGATGTAACCATATCCAAAGCCCAGTGACATCTGTATAACGAATTGAAGAGCAATATGCCAAACACCTATAGTTTCGCTTAATGACAGCTGTACAAATGAAATAGTTAAGAAATAAGCCATTGGATCATTACTTCCCGACTCCAGTTCAAGAAGTGGCCTCAGTCTGCCCCTTAATCCGATTCCCTTTGATCGTAATATTGAAAAGACAGCTGCCGCATCTGTTGAAGATATTATTGAGCCTAACAGCAGGCCTTCTATCATTGAAAAATCAGTAAACTTCCAAACAAACAGGCCTGTGACACCTGCTGTTAGAAACACACCTAATGATGCCAGTGAAACACCTTTCCACATCACAGGAGCAGCACTCTCCATCTTTGTATCCAATCCTCCGGAAAACAAAATGAAAATCAACGCAACCGTTCCAATCTTCCTAATAGCTTCGAAATCATTGAATGGAATTCCTAAAATTCCATCGACTCCAACTAGCATACCAATAACTAAAAATATAATAAGTGATGGTACTCCTAATCGTCCGCTGGTTTTACTTGCCAGGATACTTAGGAATAAAAGAATGGATGTAAGTAGTATTAGGTTCTCAATTGTGAAATCCTGCATCAACTTATAAACTAATTTCTAACAAGAAAGTTACTAAAATTTGGGTAAAACTACTAACTTAGCCTTAAATAGCAAATTATAACATAAATGTAACAACAATGAAAAATATTCTCCTTCTTTGTACCTTAACTGTAGCATTTTTTGCTTGCAATAACACGAATACGAAACCAGAAACTAAATCTCAGGAAGTTGTCGTGAACACAGCTGCAATAAAGACCCTTCACCTTAAGGTGTCAGGTATGACATGTGAAGGTTGCGAGAAAACAATTGAAACTTCACTCACCAAATTGGATGGTGTAGTCACAGTAGATGCCCTCCATCAGTCAGGGGTAGCTGATATCTCATACGACACTACCAAGGTAAGTATTGAATTACTAAGTCAAACAATCAACAACCTGGGGTATAAAGTAGATAATTAAGCTGCCTTTTACTAAAGATCTGGATCGTTCTTTATTTGCTTATCAAACTTTTTTAATAAAAATATAGAAAGGTAATAGCTAAGTATTATGATGGCCGGCCATGATAGCAACCATATTATTTTATCCCAATACATGATATTTCTTGTTTTAAATACTTTATAATTGATGCTGTTACATGTTAATACACATGTGAACTATCATCACTCAAATCAGCTTCAGTCATTTTCTTCTTGTTCATTGAACGCCATGCCCACCATATA
Organism: uncultured Lentimicrobium sp.; assembly: GCA_964547915.1. GTDB lineage: Bacteria > Bacteroidota > Bacteroidia > Bacteroidales > Lentimicrobiaceae > Lentimicrobium. The sequence continues at coordinate 57,259 of CAZJPP010000013.1, read as the reverse complement.
TATGCAATAACAATAGGGACAAATAGCGATACATAGCTCATTGCAGTCAGTGTGTAATGACTTGAAGAACTATTTTCAATGTGAATTGAATGTTGAAGATTATATATTGATGGATAGTATACTGTGTTATTCAATCCGGCAATTAAGAACAATGACAATACGGTTAATATTGTTCCACCTCCGGTAAACCAAATAGCATTTGTGTGTTTCATATACAAAAACTTAAATAAGCCTACAAGTACAAGTACAACTCCGGAGAGAAAGAGAAGTCCCACTACCGGCATTTCAATAAGATTATTAAAATACTTGAATTTTTCCATAAAAACCTGGCCTGTCACAGGATCATATGCAAATCCATCTTTCAACAAGAGTGCTATTACAAAAGCCAGGAAAAATATCAAAAACGGGATGGCATTATACCACATTTGCTTTCTGGCTCTTTCTGCAATAGCAGTATTACTAACTGTCTTCACAATGAACAAGATACCAAGCACTCTAGCCAGAAAAAATACAGTTAAACCCAGTGCCACATTATGCCAGTTCAGCACAGCTTCAAGACCATGCCATGGTGTTTCCCATCTTGATATTGCAGAATCATAAATTACTGAAATATTGCTTTTTTCAACTGAGAATAAGCTACCATTGAAAAATGTTCCGACAGCAGTTCCTAAAAGTACTGTACCAAGTACACCATTTATGTACAACATCACTTCAAAAGTCTTTTGGCCAAAAACATTACCTGGCTTTCTACGATATTCATAAGAAACTGCCTGAACAACAAAAGCTAACAATATTGTCATCCATACCCAGTATGCACCACCAAAGCTGGTTGAATAAAACAGAGGGAAGGAAGCGAAGAAAGCCCCTCCAAATGTTACAAGAGTAGTAAATGTTAACTCCCATTTATGCCCAAGAATATTAACTATAAGATTTCTTTCTACTTCTGTTTTACCGAGAGTGTAAATAAGTGTTTGTCCGCCTTGCACAAATAAAAGAAAGACAAGAGATGCGCCAAGTATTGAGATAATTACCCACCAATACTGTTGAAGTGCTAAATGACTTAAAGTTTCAAACATTTTTCGTCCTCCTTAATTATTTAAATAATCCTTCTCTGTTAAAACGGGCTTTTCTTCCTTCATTGTAGCAGCTATAGCATCCTCAGGTGAAACAGGTTTTGGGCCTGACTTAATGGCTTTAAACATTATGCTTAGCTCAGCGATTAATAATGATGTAAAAATTATTCCAAACAAAATAAAAGTAGTAACAACCGCACCTGAATCAAGCTTAGAAACCGCTGTCATTGTTGGCATTAAGTCCTGAATAACCCAAGGTTGTCTTCCCATCTCTGCAGTAACCCATCCAGATTGGGAAGCAATATATGCCAGAGGAATATTTAGAATAGCAAAACGCAGCCAAAATTTAGAACCTGTAAGCCTGTTCTTATACACCAGCAATAAAATTATAGCAAAGAAAACCAAAAACCAACCTCCAAGAGCAACCATAATATGGAAACTATAGAATGTCATTGGCATACTTGGTGCTAATTTATTTGGATTATCAATAAAGTACCCATAACCAAAATATTGAAAGTTCTCATCGAGAATTGCCTTAGCCTCATTTAGTTTCGCAACATTTCCTGCATCTTTAGCAAGCTTATATTCAGCGAGTGCATCAATTGCAAGTTTACCTCTTGATATTTTTTCAGCAGTAGACATAATTCCCTTCTCCGGATTTCCTTCCATTAAATCCTTGACCCCGGGAACAAAAGCATTTGGGTCAGAGAATGCCATGTATGACAGCACATTGGGAATCTCAATTTTAAATGTAAAGTCTTTATAATTTTCATATCCGGGATCTTCGGGTGCGGTTGATACAATACCTAATACTACCAATCCTGCACCATGCTGTCCAACCCTCAATCCTTCCATAGCTGCAAGCTTCATAGGCTGATGACGAGCAATAACCTTAGCACTATAATCGCCTGTTGCAATAGTCATTATTGAAGTAATCAAGCCAAAAACAGCAGCTATGACAATACTTCTTTTAGCGAAAACAATATGTCTTTTCTTAAGTAAAAACCACGAGCTTATTCCAATAACAACAAGTGCAGCCAATAAATACGATGACATTATGGTGTGAGTAAACTTTGAAACTGCCATTGGTGATAAAAGCACATCCCAGAAATTTACCATTTCGTTACGGGCTGTATCTGGATTGAACTGCATACCCACAGGCAATTGCATCCACGCATTGGCAACTAAAATCCACAATGCTGACAAACTAGCCCCAAATGCAACCAACCATGTTGATACCAGATGCATCTTTTTGCTTACTTTCTTCCAACCAAAAAACATAATCGCAATAAAAGTAGATTCAAGGAAGAAAGCCATTATTCCTTCAATTGCAAGCGGTGCACCAAAAATATCACCTACAAACCAGGAATAATTTGACCAGTTTGTACCAAATTCAAATTCGAGAATTATCCCGGTTGCTACACCAATTGCGAAGTTAATGCCAAAGATTGTCATCCAAAACTTCGTAATCCTTTTCCACTGCGGATCACCGGTCTTAACATAAATTGATTCCATAATGGCAACCAGGAATCCAAGGCCAAGAGTTAAAGGAACAAAAATCCAGTGATACATGGCCGTAAGGGCAAATTGCCCCCGTGACCAATCGATTAATGAATAGTCAAATGTCTCAATCATTACTGTCTATTTGGTTTTGTTAAATTTTCAATAACATGGTTACTCCGCTCTTCGTCAGTCCCAAAATTTGTATTAAGATAGTTTGGGAAAAAGAAAAGTTTTAGGATAGCAAACATTATAAAAAGCTTAATAATGATAATTGCCCAAAGTGTCTTACCAATGGTCATACTTTTAAACCCCTCATAATAAAACAAATAGATGCGTCTCAATATGTTCATAGATTTTCATATAAGCTTCAGTCCAAATATATGCATATTGTTTCATTTGTTATGTGGGTAGAAGAAAAAAATTTTACTTTTGTTAACACATTCAACAATACACACCAATAATGAGAAAAATATCTAGAATTTTACTGTTCATTGCTTTTTTGCTATTATGGGGACCTGCTTTCAACCAGGAAGTCATCAAAGATTATAAATCTTATCCTTACTGGATTGAAATGATGCAGGATCCAAATGCAAACTTCTTCGAAACACAAAAAGCTTTTTACGAATATTGGGAAGGCAAGGAAATAACCAAAGGAAGTGGTTATAAACCATTTAAGAGATGGGAATACTGGATGGAACGCCAGGTAAAACCTGATGGTACCAAACCTTCAACACACCGTAATATTGAAGCACTCAATTCTGTAACAAAGAGCAGCCTCAGTACTACCGAAGGTGAGTGGTTGCCTTTAGGCCCATTTACTGTTCCATCCGGATATAATGGTTACCGTGGATTAGGACGAGTAAATGGAATAGCTTTTCATCCCACTAATGCAGACATTATTTATGTAGGTGCTCCATCAGGAGGTCTGTGGGTTACTGAGGATGGAGGAAACACATGGACTACACATACTGACGTGCTGTCAACTCTGGGTGTTTCCGATGTATTGGTTGATCACACAAATCCCAATGTTATATATATAGGAACAGGCGACCGCGATGCAGGCGACGCACCGGGATTAGGAGTATGGAAGAGTATTGACGGAGGTATAACATTCCAGCCTAGCAATATAGGTATGGAAACCGGTACCATAAGCAAGTTAATAATGCACCCTGATGATAATCAAATAATTCTTGCTGCTACTGGTGGTGGAGTATACCGAAGTATAGATGCAGGTGCAACTTGGTCGCGCAATGTCAATGGAAATTTCAAAGATCTGGTATTTAAACCAGGTAATCCTGATGTAGTTTATGCTGCAACAGGTGGAAACTTCTACAAATCAACCGACAATGGAGTATCATTTATTCAAATTAACAATGGTCTTCCAGGAGGTAGCAGGGCAGCATTGGGTGTATCACCGGCAAATCCTGAAATAGTTTATTTCCTTATTACCAACTCGGAATCATTTAAGGGCATTTATCGTTCAGAAAATAGTGGTGAATCATTCACTACAAGATCAACATATCCTAATATAATGAGTTGGGACTGTGAAGGTGGCGATGGCGGTCAAGCCTGGTATGACCTCGATATATCAGTAGATCCCACAAATGAAAATATAATCCATGCCGGTGGTGTAAATTGCTTCAAATCATCAGATGGTGGACTAACCTGGCAAATAAACTCTCATTGGTATGGTGGATGTGGTGTCCCATCTGTTCATGCTGATCTCCATGTACTCGAGTATAACCCGGTTAACAATCGCCTATACGCAGGTAATGATGGTGGTATCTATTGGACAGACAACGGGGGAACATCATGGACAGAGATAAGTAATGGAATGGTTATAAGTCAAGCTTATAAAATAGGACAAAGTGCAACTAATCGTGATTATGTTATTAATGGTTATCAGGATAATGGATCTTCCACATATATTGGAGATGAATGGGTAAACGTTGGTGGAGGAGACGGAATGGAATGTGCATTTGATCCTACAGATGACAGGTATAGCTATTCAACAATATATTACGGAAGTATTGACAGACATTTCAATCATAACTACGACGGTCAGATTGCCGGTGATGGAGTAAATGGTATTACCGAAAGCGGTGGATGGGTAACTCCTTTCCTAATTGATCCATTTGATGGTAACATCATGTATATTGGATACAAAAATATCTGGCGTAGTAAAAATGTAAGAGCCAATAATACCAATAGCGTCCAATGGTCAAAAATTTCAGATCAAAATGTTAGTGACTTTGACCAAATGGCCATTTCCTATTCCAATTCGAATATTCTTTATGCATCTGATGGAAGTAAACTTTTCAGAACTGATAACGCCAAAGATGAAACAGTAAACTGGACTACACTTACTAACCTGCTACCGTCAGGACAATCTATTACTGCTATTGAAGCAAGTCCTGTAGATGAAAACACTGTTTATATAGTTCAACAGAACAAGGTATTCAAATCAACCAACAAAGGGGTATCGTGGACTGAATTAACCGGGTCATTGCCTGATGTAGCAATGAATACAATCAGGTATTATCGGAATAGTCAGGAAGGATTATACCTGGGTACTGATATTGGAGTCTTCTACCGTGATTCGTTCACTGAAGACTGGATCCAGTATTCTGAGGGATTGCCAACTGCTATCAGGATTACCGAACTTGAAATATACTATGATGAGGAAAATGCTCAAAATGATGTCATCAGAGCCGGATCATATGGTAGAGGTCTTTGGGAATCACCACTAAGAATCACCCCTCCTACTGCTAACTTCTCTGCTGACCAGGTTTTAGTACCTGTGGGATGCCCTGTTAACTTTGTAGATTATTCGCAAGGTGTACCGTACTCATGGAACTGGCAGTTTGAAGGTGGTACGCCTGCTACTTCCACTGATGCAAATCCTCAGGGAATTGTTTGGAATACACCGGGGACTTATGATGTTACACTTACTGTAACCAATTCAATGGGGAATAATACTATAATTAAAGAGAACTTTATTGAAGTAAGCAATTCCTTATTGCCTGATGCATCATTTACTTCTGATAATCACTCATTCTGTACCGGGGAAACAGCAATAGTAAGATTTACCGATCAAACCACCTATTGTCCGGTTTCATGGTTATGGTCTTTTGAACCTTCAAATGTTACATTCCTTGAAGGAACCACAGCTAATTCACAGAATCCTGTTGTCCAGATTAGTGGAGATGAACATATTACTGTATCATTAACAGCCACAAATTCCAATGGAAGCTCATCATACGTTAAAGAGGACTATATCGCTATAGGCGGACATACATTACCATTTACTGAACAATGGGATGTTCCTAACCTGAGTGCCAGCGGATGGCAGGTTGTTAATCCTGACAACTCCGTAACATGGGACATTTATACTGTTAGTATTGATGGTGTTCCTACAAATACTGCCAGGATGAACTTTTTTAATTACAATGTTGCTCCAGGCAGACGTGACCAATTAATAAGTCCGGCTATAACTCTGGAGAATATGCCTTCAGCTCTATTGTCATTCAATTACTCATACATCAGAAGATATGAAGGAATTACTGATTCTTTATTAGTCTGGATTTCAACTGACTGCGGAACAACATGGGAAAAAGTTGCGCAATATGGAGAAGATGGAAGCGGTATATTTGAAACAGCACCTGTTTCATTATCAGAGTACATTCCAACAACTTCAGATGACTGGTGTGATGGTAACGGTAATCCGGAATGCAAAGTAATTGACCTTGCACAATGGTTAGGTCACACAAATGTGAAAATAATGTTTGAAACAGTTCACCGTCGTGGAAATAACCTGTTTATTGATGATATCGTCGTTAGTCCGGCAATAAATGCTGATCAGAATCCTATTCCTTCAAAGGAATTAACTGTCTATCCAAATCCTGGCAACAATTTATTCCAAATTACAACATCAAAGGACATTAAGGATGCTGAGATACAGATATTCACATCGACCGGCAAATTAGTTTATGAACAAAGGTTGAGCAATGGTAACGAATGGCAGATTAAGACCGGAGAATTACCTTCAGGATTATATCTACTAAGATTAAAGAGCAATAAAGCGACCTTTGACGAAAAGTTAATTGTAAAATAAGAATTAAGTTTTTAAAGAAAAAGCCGGCAAAATTGCCGGCTTTCTTTTTAATTTTACTCTCCCTTAAAATATTGGCTGAATAAATACCAAAGCAATGCAATTGTACTATTACGAAGAAGGAAATCTCCTGGTGCAATACTCTTCGGGGAACCGAATAATTTCACTCTCAGGAGATGAAGGAGCGCATCTTAAGGTCATGAGACTAAAACAAGGTGAATTAATTCATATTACTGATGGATTGGGCAATCTTTGTAAAGCAAAGATTCTTGATGCGAGTAATAAAAAAATAAATGCAGTTGAATTAATCGATATTATCAGTTCACAACCATCAAATTATAGTGTTCATATTGCCGTAGCTCCAACAAAGAACATTGCCCGCTTTGAGTGGTTTCTGGAAAAAGCAACTGAATTTGGCATTAATGAGATTACACCTTTTTACAGTGAGCATTCCGAAAGAATAAAATTAAGGCCTGACAGACTTAATAAAATCCTCATTTCAGCAATGAAGCAATCACTCAAAACGTTCTTGCCTGTACTTCATGAGCCAACAAGTCTGGAAACTCTGATCAAAAAGGTTTCATTGGGGAACGAGAAAAAGTTCATTGCTTGGCTTGACCGCGAAGGCCAGCAAAAGCACCTTCTTTCAGTTTGTCGCCAAGGCTCATCAGTTATAGTATTAATCGGTCCTGAAGGAGACTTTAGCTTAAGAGAGATAGAACAAGCAAGAGCAAATGGATTTCTGCCTGTTCACCTCGGAAAATCCCGACTCCGAACCGAAACAGCAGCCCTTGCTGCTTGTTTAATTGTTAATCTTGCCAATGAATCATAAATTTTGCATTTGATATGACAAAAAAAATTCTCTTAGTCGTAATCATTATACCCGGGTTATTTATTCAGGGTAGACAATCAACGAATAGCAGTTCTGAAAAAGGCTCTATTCAGATAGCATTATTAAAATATAGAGGTGGTGGAGACTGGTATGCGAATCCGACTTCATTATCTAATCTTATAGAATTCTGCAATAAGAACCTCCACACCAATATAAATTCAGAGTACGCGACTATTGAAGCAAGCGATCCTGCAATTTTCAATTACCCATTTGTACATGTCACTGGACATGGTAATATTGTATTTGACCAGCAGGAAGCTAACAACCTGCGTAATTATATGTTAGCCGGTGGATTCCTTCACATTGACGACAATTACGGCCTTAATGAATATATTAGACCTCAGATGAAAAAAGTCTTTCCTGAACTGGAGTTTGTTGAATTGCCTTTCTCGCACCCAATTTATAATCAAAAGTTCGCTTTCCCCAACGGATTGCCAAAAATCCATGAACATGACAATAAACCGCCGCAGGGATTTGGACTAATAAAAGACGGTAGGCTTCTATGCTTCTACACTTATGAAACCGATCTTGGGGATGGATGGGAAGACAAAGCAGTACATAATGACTCCGAACAAAACAGGCTAAAGGCATTGCAGATGGGAGCAAACCTAATCCAATATGCTTTTACCAAATAGACTTTACTGAAAAGGCTGTCTAATTAAGACAGCCTCTTTAAAAGATAAGTTCAATTTTAAAATTATAATTGCTTAACCTTTGTAGCATTTAAGCCCTTACGACCTTCTTCGAGATCATAAGAAACGCTATCACCTTCACTAATCTGATCTATAAGATTAGTAATATGCACAAAATACTCCTTGTTGGAATCATCATCAGCGATAAAACCGTAACCTTTTGATTCATTAAAGAATTTTACTTTTCCTGTTTTCATTTTCTAAATATAATATTGACAATTAAGGTGTCCTGAACACCAATTTTACAAGAAACTAAGAAACCTAGCTAATTGTTCACTAATAGATTTCAAAGATAGCATAAAAAAAGGCTGTCTTTACAGACAGCCTAAAAGTATAACGTTTATAACTACTGTGTTCGTTATGCAAGTTTAACTTTTACAGCATTTAAGCCTTTTTTTCCTTCTTGTAATTCATAAGTCACAGAATCACCTTCGTTGATACGATCGATTAAACCTGTTGCATGAACGAAATATTCCTTACCACTTTCGTCGTCAAGAATAAATCCGTAACCTTTTGATTCATTGAAGAACTTAACTTTTCCTGTTTTCATAATCAATTAAAAAATTAAAAATAAGCGCAAATATAACTACTTTATCTTGATAACAGTCGATATCATTAAAAGTTTTCTAAAAAAATTTCATTACAATGAGTCTATCTGCTGTTTTAGTATAGCTATCTTAGATTCAGCGTCCGCCTTCTTTTTCTGCTCTACCTCAATAACCTCAGGCTTTGCATTAGCCATAAATCTTTCATTACCAAGCTTTTTCATAACGGATGACAGGAATCCTTCAGTATATTCAAGCTCCGTTTTCAGCTTCTCCAGTTCAGCTAAATAGTCAATTTTTTCACCCAAAGGAATGAAATATTCAATTGATTCTACGATAAAACCTACCGAAGAGTTTGGTTTTTCCATAACAAATTTCAAAGAATCAATATTACACAGCTTAATAATCAAGCTATCAAACGTATGAGATAGCTTACCCTCAGTATCTATAACATACATTTCAATTGCATCCTTCTGAGGTAGTCCCTTTGATTTTCTGATGTTCCGTATTTCCTGAATAACCTGTGATGCTGCTTTAAATTCATCAAGAATTTCTGCGTTTGCAGGTCCAATCTCAGGCAATAATGAAATCATGATACTCTCACCATTATTTCTTTCATTCAGTCTCTGCCAAATTTCTTCTGTAATAAAAGGCATAAAAGGATGCAATATCTTCATTAATCTGTCAAAAAATCCGGTAACCTGGTTTATTGTAACAGGATCAATTGGTTGTTGATAAGCCGGCTTGATCATTTCAAGATACCAGGAACAGAAATCATCCCAGATGAGTTTATAGGTACTCATTAATGCATCTGAGAGTTTATATCTTTTAAAATAGTCTTCAATCTCACCCAGCGACTCATTTAAGCGAGCCTCAAACCACTTAGTTGCTACAGAAGCGTATTCAGGTTGAGTTAAAGAACTGTCAACATTCCACCCTTTAACAAGTCGCAATGCATTCCATATCTTATTACTGAAATTCCTTCCCTGTTCACATAAGCTTTCATCAAAAGGTAAGTCATTTCCGGCAGGAGAAGTAAGCAACATACCAACTCTTACACCATCGGCACCATACTTAGCAATCAGGTCAAGAGGATCCGGTGAGTTACCCAGGGACTTTGACATCTTCCTTCCAAGCTTATCTCTTACAATACCTGTAAGATACACATTTCTAAATGGAATATCGTTTCGATATTCTAATCCAGCCATAATCATACGTGCAACCCAAAAGAATAATATCTCGGGTGCCGTAATCAGGTCATTTGTCGGGTAATAATACTTTATATCGGGATTGTCAGGATTACGGATACCGTCAAAAACAGAAATAGGCCACAACCACGATGAAAACCAGGTATCAAGAACATCCTCATCCTGGCGCAGGTCCTCTGCGTTTAGATTTAAGTTTCCGCTTAAAACGCGAGCCTCCTCAACAGCCTCCATAATTGACTTTGCAACAACAAACCTTCCATCTGGTAAATAATATGCCGGTATACGTTGTCCCCACCATAATTGGCGGCTTATACACCAGTCACGTACATTTTCCATCCAATGGCGATAAGTATTCTTAAACTTTTCAGGATGGAACCTTATAGTATCATCCATAACAACTTCCAAAGCCTTAGGTGCCATCTGATCCATTTTCATGAACCATTGCATGGAGAGTTTTGGTTCAATTACTTCATCAGTCCTTTCCGATCTACCAACATTGTTAACATAATCCTCAACCTTAACAACATAACCTCCCACTTCTAAGTCCTTCATTATCAGTTTGCGAACCTCGAAGCGATCTTTACCAATATACAGTTGAGCATTCTCACTCATCGTACCGTTATCGTTAAAGATATCTATTGATTCAAGATTGTGCTTTATGCCAATATTATAATCGTTAATATCGTGTGCGGGAGTTATCTTTAGGCACCCTGTTCCAAATTCCCGGTCAACATACTCATCCTCAATTAGAGGTATAGATCTGTTAATTAAAGGTACCAGAACTCTTTTCCCTCTTAAATCACGGTATCTTTCATCCTCAGGGTGGAAGCACACAGCTGTATCCCCCAGAATGGTTTCAGGGCGCGTAGTTGCTATAGTAACCCACTTATCATGCTCGCCTTCTACAGGATAACGTAAATAAAAAAGCTTTGAATTTTCTTCTTTGTAAATAACCTCTTCATCCGACAAAGCTGTGAGAGCTTTAGGATCCCAGTTTACCATTCTTACACCTCTATATATCAGACCCTTCTTATATAGGTCAATAAAAATGTCGATAACGGATTCATACATTTCCGGATCCATGGTAAATTTAGTCCGATCCCAATCACATGAAGCTCCTAATTTTTTAAGCTGCTCTAATATGATACCACCATGCTTCTCTTTCCACTCCCATGCATGTTTCAAAAACTCTTCTCTGGTTAAGGATGACTTTTCTATTCCTTGCTCTTTTAGCTTGCCAACTACCTTAGCCTCAGTTGCGATAGAAGCATGATCCGTGCCTGGTAACCAACAAGCATTTTTGCCCTGCATACGAGCACGACGTACCAGAACATCCTGGATAGTATTATTTAGCATATGCCCCATATGCAATACACCTGTTACATTTGGCGGAGGAATTACAATTACATATGGTTCCCTTTCATCAGGAACAGAACGGAAAAAACTATTTTCAAGCCAGTATGAGTACCACTTATCTTCAATGCCTCTTGGATCGTATTTTGCAGGAATTTCCATATTATAATTTAAATTAAGAGGTCAAAATTAGTAAAAACTCAGGCTCTTGCTTAGATTAAATTAGGAACTCTAAAAAATTGGCAAGCACTTTCAAACATTCAAACTTGTGCAATTGTTTCATTTACAGCTACTTAACTAAAACAACTCTAATAAATCAGATATGGAAACTATTGCAAAAGAAATTAGATCTAAAATGAATAAAGCTAATCCGGATAAAAACGAAGGATATGTAGCAAGCATGATAGAAGAGCAAACAGCCAGAATACCCTCCGATGTTTACTTATGGGCCGCATTAGGAGCAATTGGGTTCGGGGTCGTATTTTCCATTATATCTTATTCTATCATATACTCATAGCGGTAATCGGTTGCCGGATGGAAAGTTTCTTTAATTGTCCTTGGGCTAATCCATCGTATCAGGTTAAACTCACCCCCTGCCTTATCGTTGGTACCCGAAGCTCTTGAGCCACCAAATGGTTGCAGACCAACAATTGCACCGGTTGGTTTATCATTTATGTAGAAGTTTCCGGCAGCATACTGTAGTTTCTCACAAATAACTGAAGCAGCCACCCGGTCACCGGAAAATACAGCACCGGTTAATCCATATGGTGATGTAGATTCACACAAATCAAGAGTTTGTTCCAATTCTGAGTCCTTATACACATAAATAGTCAGAACAGGACCAAATATCTCTTCAACCATAGTTTTAAAGCGTGGATTTATAGTGACTACAATTGTTGGCTCAATAAAATAACCAACCGAACAATCACCATGACCCCCGATTATAATTTCGGCTTCATTCGATTTATTAATATACTGAAGATACTCCATCACTGTATTGTATGAACTTTGATCAATAACTGCGTTGACAAAATTCATCGGATCGGTAACATCGCCCATCCTGGCATCTTTCCCCATTCTTATTAATTCCTCTCTAATAGAATCCCATAGAGACTCGGGAACATACATTCGTGATGCCGCTGAGCATTTCTGACCCTGATATTCAAAAGCTCCTCTGAATGCATTTACAGCAGTAGCCATCGGATCAGCAGTAGGGTGAACAAAAATAAAGTTCTTACCACCTGTTTCACCGATTAATCTTGGATAAGAATGATAAGACGATAATCTTTTTGATACTTCTCCCCACAGGTGATTAAATGTCTTATTTGATCCGGTAAAGTGAATACCTGCAAGAAAAGGTGAGGACATAACTATGTTGCCTATTTCAGCACCACTTCCGGGAATAAAATTTATGACTCCCTGTGGTAACCCTGCCTCTATAAATATTTTCATCAGCAGATAATTGGAAAGTAATGACGTCGTAGCCGGTTTCCACACAGTTGTGTTGCCCATCATTACAGGTGCCATATTCAAATTTGATGCAATCGCAGTAAAGTTAAAAGGGCTTACGGTGAAGACAAATCCTTCCAGCGGCCTGAACTCCATCTTATTCAATTGGTTAAAAGCTGATGAAGGCTGAATTCCATATATTTTTGAGGCAAAGGAAGCATTAAACTTAAGAAAATCAATTGTTTCACAAGTATCTATTTCGGCCTGGAATATATTCTTGCTCTGCCCAAGCATAACCGCAGCATTCATCAAAGCTCTGTATTTTCCCGAAATAAGTTCAGCAACTTTCAAAAGAATCGCTGCCCTGACTGTCCAGGAAAGATTTGACCATACTTTATGAGCTTGAAGAGCGGCATCTATAGCCAAGTTAACCTCTGCATCCGAAGCTTTATGATAAGTAGCAAGAACGTGTGAGTGCCTTGTTGGCATAACTACTTTACCGGTATTGTTTGTCTTTACCTCCTTGCCACCAATGATCAAAGGAATGTCGATTACGTTATCAAGAAGGTTTTTAAGTTCCGCATCCAGCTTTATCCTCTCCTGACTTCCCGATTTATATGAAAGATTTGGTTCGTTTTGTGGGGCATTAAAGTTGTAAATAGCATTGTTCATGTTAGAATAAAATTAAAATACGTTTTGCACACTATTTCATATCGGTGGCAAATGTAATTAATTAAACAGCTATACAACCCATCAGGTACTATGCATTCACCAAAATTTTAAAATCAAAAGTATATGACTACTCCTATAGAATCCTCACTATTCCGCAACTTTTATCGACGCAAAATTTTAAATGTTCTTTTATTATGCCGTGCTGTAACTTCAATGATGTAGGTACCAGCCTGTTGATCTGAGATATCTATTATGGCTTGCTTTCCCTTCAATTGGTTTTTAGAAATTTCTTTTATAATCAGTCCCTGCAATGTAAATAGTTTAACAGCACGTATCTCTTCATCAGAAACTATAGTTACTTTATCTGAAGCGGGATTGGGATAAACTTTGATATTGCTCTTATTAGAATTGACATCAACCACATGAACACCTAAATCAAAATAATACCATGCGCTATCATAAGTAAAATTTTCAGGATTATAAAAATCATAATCCAGCCATCTCTGACTCTCTAAAATATTAGCTCTGTATGTGTTTGAGTACTTATAAGAAGGAACCCATGAAGGAGAATTCCATTCATAACCATCCTCTGTCAATAAATTGTTGTAAGCATCATAACTAAATTCATTAAGCTGTGCATTTTCCCATTCATTTTCATTCCAGGCTCTGCGCAGATTTCCTATTTTGCGATTCTGTTCGTCATACCATGTTGAGTCGTAGGTATCTAATATGAGCATTAAGTCAGCATAATACCCTGTAACTTCCGTTATTAGATTCCTTGACTCGTCATAAGTATACGTAGTTAATACACTAGGCTTCCATTCTACTCCATTCCAGCTTACAATTGTGTCGTTTACAAGGTTCAAATTAGCATCATACTCATGATTTATAATATAATCCGGAACCCACTGGTCTTCAACCATCGAATATGCCAGAGTCGAGTCAAGCCTCCAGTCAGGCAGATAGATATATAGCCATTTAATAAAATTACCATAAGAGAAAACTGTTTCCTCAAGAATTTCATTATTCTCACCAAAAACTTTATCATTCCTGACATTAACAGTCCATTGCCCATCAATCATTGACTCCTGAAGGTATAAATTATTATTACCGTTCGTATCGTAGCCCCAACTGATTCTTGAAAATTCCTCAAACATGCCACCATTCCACATATCAATAGCGAATCTTAAAGGTCGCTTCTCCGTGTCGTAAGCATAGGAGTATCTTGTGGCATTAATCCACTCCCCTGAATCATAAATTTGATTAATATATCCCATTAATAAAGAGTCGGCGTACTCAATATCTGTATCCCTGGCAGAAAGTGCCAACTCACTGCCATTTTCACAATGATAATAATAAACACTGTCATAAATGGCAGACACCTCATTAATGGTTTTCACAACCAGCGATGAACCTGAATATCTAAGCTCCTCTTGATTCTTAACCTTTTCAACAGGAGCCAAATCTTGTCCATACGTCGAACGTATTAGCATGAAAATAACCAGAAAAATCAGCCCTTGTAGATATGCTTTCATAATAGAGTTTAAAGTTAAATAAGCTAAACGCCTAAAATGAGGATATGTTAATTTTATTAAGCAAATTACTTGCTAATAGCCTATTAAGATAGTGAAAATTAAAATAAAAATTAAGATATCTAGAAATCTTGTATATTGCTTCAAATTTCAAATCCTTTAAAGTTTCCCGGATATGTTAAGAAGACTACTCATTATTTGTTTAATTGCAGGGGTATTTAATCCTGTTGTATCATTAAGATTGTCAGCCCAGGACACTAATAGTGTTGACTCTAATCATGGCTTATCTACAAAGATGGACTGGTTTAGAGGTGCCCGTCTGGGCATTTTCATTCATTGGGGAATATACGCAGTTGATGGAGTCTCTGAATCATGGTCATTTTATAACAAGCGTGTCCCTCATAATACATACATGAAACAGATTGAGAGATTCACAGCTTCAAAATACGACCCAACCCAATGGGTGAACCTAATTAAAGAAAGCGGAGCAAAATATGCAGTATTAACCTCCAAACACCATGATGGAGTTGCTCTATGGGACACAAAGCAAAATAACCTTAGCATACCTAAGGGTTCGCCTGCCAAAAGAGATGTCCTATCTCCTTTTTATAAAGAACTTAGAAAAGCCGGTATTAAAGCCGGAATGTACTATTCACTCATTGATTGGACTCATGAAGACTATCCGGGATTTCTGAGTGACCAAAACAAATACAATATGGTCGATAATCCGGAAAAATGGAATAAGTTTTTGCGGTTTAACTCAAATCAAATTGATGAATTACTAAGCCTTATTAATCCCGACTTATGGTGGTTTGACGGAGATTGGGAACACTCAGCTGAAGAGTGGAAAGCTGCTGAAATAAGAGAACGGATTTTAGCTCACAATCCATCAGCCATAATAAATGGCAGACTTGCGGGATATGGTGATTATGATACACCTGAACAAAATATACCAATTTCCTCTCCAAACAAAGCATGGGAGCTATGTTTAACATCAAATACCAGTTGGGGGTATCAACCCGATGACCTCGAGTATAAAACGCCCGAAGAACTAATTTCAATCCTTGCTGAAATCACAGGTAAGGGAGGTAATCTTCTGCTTGATATAGGTCCACGTGAGGATGGTACAATACCCGAAGAACAAATAAACATTCTTAAAGAAATAGGCTATTGGACAAAGAAGCACGACGAAGCCATATTTTATACGAATGCCGGAATTCCTGACGGGCACTTTTATGGTCCTACATCATTATCTGCCGATTCCACAACATTATATCTCTTTACCGACGACAGAAGCGACTTACTTATAAAAGGATTAGTCAATAATATTAAAAGAGCTACGGTTTTAGGAACTTCAATTGAAATACCGGTAAAAGTTGTAGGTAAAATTTCCTGGAGCAAAGTCCCTGGTCTGGTATTTATGGAAATCCCTGCCATAGCGCAAGACAGATACTATACTGTTCTCAAACTTGAACTCGACAATAAGATCAAATTGTACAGAGGAAAAGGAGGCTTCCAATAGAGTGATTACTAAGTATTTAGTTAATTAATTAGTGATGAAGAGATTTTTACTATCAATTGTTCTTGCTTCCTTATCATTTACTGCTTTAGCACAAAACATAATACTGGTTAAAAATGGGAGTCCTAAAGCCACCATTTCTCCATCAAATGATTTTGCAATTAAACAAGTAACTGAAATATTCAACAATTACATCCAGGCAATAACAGGAACTGAATTACCCATTAAGAAAGCAAAAAAGAACCTCTGTATAGAATTTATCCTAATCGACCCTGCTAACAATACACATCCCGAATTCAGAGAATTGAAGGATGAGAGTTTAAGGGAAGACGCTTTCAGCATTAAATTAAGTAACGGCAGCTTGACTTTCAGCGCTATTACGCCAAAAGGATTGGAGAATGCAATATATTGCTTCATGGAGAAGTTCTGCAATCTAAGGTTATATGCACATGATGCAGAAATTATTCCTAAAACAAATACTCTGGAGATACCTGCTGAAATAAGTCTATTTGAAGCTCCTGCATTCAGTTTCAGAATTCCTTACTATTATGAAGCCACTTATAATAACTATATAAAATGGCACAAATTATCATCTGAACCAAAGACAATAAATAACTCTACATGGCCTGTATCACGTAAGTGGGGCCTGTGGGTTCATACTTTACACCGGTTACTCCCTCCCGGGAAATGGTTTCAGGAACATCCCGAATATTTTGCATTAAGGAATGGAATCAGGACAACGGATCAGTTATGCTTGTCAAATCCTGACGTTGCTGAATTAGTTTATCAGAGTCTGAAAAGGGAAATTGATGCCAACCCAACTGCCAAATATTGGTCAGTAAGTCAAATGGATAATTACAATTATTGTGAATGCCCTAATTGCATGGCTATCGATTCAATTGAGCAATCTCATTCAGGGACAATGATAAGATTTGTCAATGAGCTTGCCGGGAGGATTCCTGATAAAGTGATTTCAACACTTGCATACCAATATACCAGGAGCGCTCCAAAGATTACAAAGCCATTATCAAATGTAAACATCATGCTTTGCACAATAGAATGTGATAGAAGTAAACCTATAAAAGAAGATAATAGGGAGGGAAGCTTTTATCATGACTTGCAAAGTTGGACTTCATTAACCAACAATATTATCATATGGGATTATGTAATCAACTTCTCACACCTCCTGGTGCCATTTCCAAATCTTCAGATTTTAGACGATAATTTGAGATTATTTCACGAGGCCGGGGTCTCAATGATCTTTGAACAAGGTCTCAGAGGCACTGGTGGAGGTGAAATGAATGAACTGAGAACATACCTGTTATCAAAGCTAATGTGGAATCCATATCTGAATGTAGATTCTTTAACCAAAGATTTTGTAACTGGTTATTATGGAGCCCCGGCTGCTCCCTATATATTAGAGTATCTCAGCAAGTGTAACTCTGAATTGCATAAATCGGGCAAAGCACTGACCTTGTATGAACCGCCAGCAACTCATTCTCATGGATACCTTTCTGCTGAAAACATGGAAGAATATTTTAATCTATTCGATAAAGCTTTAGGAGCCTCCGCTGGTGATGAAATTGCTTGTCACCGAATAAATATGGCTATTCAACCTTTAAGATATGCATGGCTGGAAGTTGCCAAATTATCACCATTCACTGATAATTGGCTTTTTACATCCACAAAGCCATATAAAATAAAAGAGCAAAATAAAATAATGCTCGAACAGTTGACAAGCATAGCTTCACAATATGGTCCGGAATTATTTCATGAAATCAGACTATCTCCGGGTGAGTATATGCAGGCAATGACTGATTATTTTGAGAATGGAATCGTTGATCACACAGGCATTGGCAAATCACTGACTTACATAGAGATGCCCGATCCGAAATACACCGCGAATGGTGAAAATACATTAATTGACGGTGTAAAAGGTACCAGTGCTTATCAATTGCTGTGGCAAGGTTGGCAGGGAAGAGACTGTGAAGTCATTATTGACTTAAATGAAATAACGCCGGTCAAAGAGGTGTCAGCAGGTTACCTTGATGAAAACCAAAGTTGGATATTAGCTCCAACTTCAATTACTGTATATGAATCAAAAGATGGACAATCATATAACATTGCAAGTGAAGCTATCAATCCTTCAGCAGGCAAACAACTGAATCCGCACACAGGAAAGCTCACTGCGAAATTCATTAATCCTTTAAATACAAGATATCTCAAAGTAATAATACACAATATAGGTAAACTTCCTAAGTGGAGGGGTGTTAATGGTAACTCATGGATCTTTATTGATGAAATAGAAGTGCACTAACATTCCGGTAAGATTGTTAAAACCTCCTATATTCGTATTTTTACAAGTTCGGAATTTCAGACATGTTAAACAGAATAATATTTCTTCTTTCATTTTTCATTACTATCTGGTATAACGGCTATACCCAGGAGAGTGGTATTGTGCACTCCATAACAAAAAGCAAAGGACTGTCGAATGGCGCAGTTAATGCAATATCCGGCGATTCCGAAGGTTATATGTGGTTTGGGACCTGGAATGGATTAAACCGTTATGATGGAAACAAAATCACCAACTTTCTACCGGGTAAAGGTCCTTATTCAATACACAACCACGTCGTAAGAGAAATATATCCGGCTCAAAACGGATCAATCTGGATGCTTACAAATAAAGGCATTTCGCATTACGACAATGTCAAGAGCAGGTTTTACTCATTCTTTACCGAGGAAAACGAACAGATTAACTACGAAAACGATATATCACTTGCTCATTCCGATAATGTCGGAACTTATGCTTCAATATTCGGCAATGGTATTTTTAAATTCAATTCAAACTCAAGCACATTTGAAAAGCTCAAGTTTGTCAGCACTTCCACAAAAGCATCACTAACAGCTAAGAGAATACACATCATTGGAGATTCAACATACTGTATAACTTCCAACAACCAGCTTTGCAAAATTTCCGGCAACCAAATAACAGAATTAATGAAGTTGCCCATCGGGGCAACCATTACATCGTCACTCGGAACAATCATGAATGGCGAGCCTTATTTGTATATAACACAAAGGGCATCTGTATCCTTACTTATAAATATACACGAAAGAAAAGTCCACCAATTCAGTATCCCAAATGATATTGTTACATGTTTCGGAAAATCTTTGGATGCCAATAGCATTTGGTTTGGAACAGAAAAAGGTAAAATATACAAACTCCAGACAAAAACAAGAAGCTACTCTGAGCACAAAATGCCTGTTGGAATTCCTAACACTATTGTAACCAGAGTTTTAAGCATATATGAGAGCAACCCCGATCTTCTTTGGATTGGCACTGATGGCAATGGTATATATCTGGTCAAACTCTCCACTTTCCCAAACAAAACCCTTTCATCAAAAATGCTTTCTTACCCAATAGTCAGAAGCATTTTGGTTACCTCAACCAAATATATGCTTGTTGGAACTAAAGGCGGAGGTATGGACATCTTTAATCCGGAAGGAGAATTCTTAAGAAATATTTCAGTAAATAACGGCCTTAGCAACAACTCAGTTTTATCATTCCATGAAATGCCGGATGGTAAAATAATAGTTGGAACCGATGGCTACGGAATCGATATTGTATCAGCCGATTTCAGGAAAGTTATGAACTTCCCACGTGATTTTTTAACACCGGAAATTCAAATACCGGCTTTTGCTTCTGTATATAAAATTCTGGAAACTCAGGATAACCGAGTCTACCTGGGCACTAGTGGTTTTGGCGTAATAATGTTGGAATTCGACAAAAAAAAGAGCTCTGAACCTATATATTATGAGCAAGTGAAATTAGACAATGGTGCAAACTCCCAAAAACAGATTGTTTATGCACTAGCCGAAGAAAAACCCGGAATTATATGGATAGGCACCAGAGGCCTGGGTATTTACAGGTACAATTCCATAACAAAAAGAGTTATGGCACAATTTAACACTAATACTCATCCTAAAGCAATATTTAGCGACGATATACTGAGTTTACTTGCAGATAAGACCGGACGGATAATAGCAGGGACCAGTTCGGGGATTTTCTCATTTACGATTGCCGGAAATGATAACATATCAGTTTCACCCCTCGATTTACAGGAGGAACTTTCCAACACTTCATTTCATGCAATTCAGGAAGACAAAACCGGTAATTTATGGGCGAGCAGCAATAAAGGTCTGTCTTTTATCAATACAAGTAATAAGACAATGATTAGCTTCACATCAGGTGATGGCCTCATAAATGAAGAATACAGTGACGGAGCCTCCTTTTATAATAGTGCAGATGGGGTTCTATATGTTGGGGGAACTAATGGTGTTGATATGGTCACAACATCCGATATTCAAATTGCATCCTACTTCCCTCCTATTGCAATTAACGAATTGCTTATCAGAAATTTGCCTGTAGAAATTTCTGATGATGGAGTTTTAAAGCGAAGAATTAATCTGGTGGACGAACTCGTACTCAACAACAATCAAAATGCGCTTACCTTTAATGTTTCCCCTTTGGTTTTTCATGGTCGTGAACGACATAAAATATCATACCGACTATTAGGACTTGATGATAATTGGGTTCTCAACGCCCCAAACCAATCAATTAACTTCACCAACCTTAATCCGGGTTCTTATACCTTGCAACTAAGGGTTAGTGATGAAAATGGGAATTGGTCAAAAAATATTAAAGAAATTAAACTTGTGATTAATCCACCCTGGTGGAAATCATTTTGGGCAATTACATTATTCATAATTGTTCTTCTGGGTATACAATATTTGTTAGTAAGGCAATACTTGCGAAGACAGTCGCGAAAGAAAGAAGCCGAGCTACAGGAACTCACACAACAGAAAGAAAAGGAGCTCCAGAGTTATAAAATTGAATTTTTCACAAATATTGCACACGAATTCCGCACTCCATTAACACTGATTTCCTCTCATATCCACATGCTCATGGAGGAATCTGTGCAGTTTGCAAAGAATCCAGGCCTCATTAAAGTATATAATAACACATTGAAACTCCAGAAACTGGTACTTGAAATAATGCAATTCAGAAAGCTCGAGAAGGGTAAAGAACCGGTCAACGTCTCAATGGTCAGTCCGTATATGCTTGCACAGGAAGTAATCACAGATCTCGAACCCCTTGCTGAACAGAATAATATAAAATGTGAGATTGTTGGCAGTGATTCTGAATCAACAATTTATACTGACGGGGACAAATATCAGCGGATTTTAACCAACCTTATTTCGAATGCTATTAAATATAACCGTGTTGGAGGATTCGTATCTGTTAAAATAACTTTTGAAGATAAATACTTCATTACAGAAATAAAAGATAGTGGAAAGGGTATTAGTCAGGAATTCAAGAATAAAGTCTTTGAACCATTCGGTGTTTCATCAGCTGAAAAGCGAAATACACTTCCTAACTACAATTCTTCCGGACTAGGATTGGCCGTCACAAAAGGCCTTGTTGATCTACTTAAAGGAAGCATCGCATTTGAGAGCGAAGTTGAACAAGGTACAACATTCACCATCACACTTCCTTCGTTACCATCAGAATTAGCTACTGTTACTGACAACAACAGCTTTAATAATACCACCGATGAAGCAAGTAAATTAGATCTGCGGACTGAACTTGTTTTAAAATCGCCCGAATTTCCAAAAAACACTGACAGCATAACCAATGGTGGCACTGCAAATATTCTGGTTGTGGATGATGACCCCGGAATTATTGAGATGCTAACGACTATGCTAAGTCCGAAGTATGCCATTTTCACCGCCAACAATGGCGAGCAAGCTATGGACATTATTAAGAAAAATAATATCAGCCTGGTTGTATCGGATATTATGATGCCCGTAATGGATGGTATCGAACTGTGTAAAGCCATACGTGAGAATTTCGATACCAGCCACCTGCCACTTATATTATTGACTGCAAAATCAGAAATAGAAGACAGAATAAAAGGACTTCAGGCCGGAGCAGACTCCTATATCCCAAAACCCTTCCACCCTGAGCATCTGATTGTGCGAATTGAGAAATTACTTGAGAAACGGCAGACTTTAAAAGATAAGTTCGGTAATAAAAATGACACCAACACACTTATCAATGAAATTCAGGATCCATTCTTTCGCAAACTACTAAATTACATAGATGAAAACATTGATGATGACACTCTGCTTTCTGATAAATTGTGCGAAAGTCTCGGAATCAGTAAATCTTCATTGTACAATAAGACCAAACAAGTATTAGGAACAACTCCACATGGTTTGATCAATCAAAGAAGGCTAAGAAAAGCATCTGCACTTCTTGACACAACAAGTCTAAATGTTAGTGAAATAATTGATCAAACAGGATTCAACAGCAGGGCTCACTTCTATGAGCTTTTTAATAAGGTTTATGGATGCTCACCAACCGAATATCGTCAAAAAAGTAAAATTTACTAGATAATCAGAACCTGGCGGACACAATCGGGAATCTGGCAGACATGTTTGGGACATTCCAATATTAACTTTGTTAACACCATAAACAAGTTAATATCATGGACATTGCTAAAAGATTTGAACAGAACCCCCTTCTCAGGCCATCTGACCTCCAACCCGGAATAAAAGGAATGGAGATATTGTGTCTGCTCAATCCGGGTGTTTTTAGATACAATAATAAAATATGGTTATTATTAAGAGTAGCCGAACGCCCTAAACAGATTGAAGGCAAAATCAGCTTCCCTATATATAATGAGAAAGGTGAAATTGAAGTACTAAGTTTCGATGTTAACGATCCCGACTTAGATGCAACCGATCCAAGAGTAATCAACTATAAAAAGAAGGACTATCTTACCACCCTTTCTTATCTCAGGCTCGTATGCTCAGATGATGGCATCCACTTCTATGAACCCGAAGGATACCCTCCCATTTTTGGAAAAGGAGAACTTGAAACTTTTGGCATAGAAGATTGCCGGGTTGCCACCATAGGTAAGGAATTTGCGCTCACTTTCACTGAGGTTTCTGAATTTGGTGTTGGTGTTGGTATGATTAAAACTACTGACTGGAAGAACTTCAGTCGCGAAGGAATGATAATTCCTCCGCACAATAAAGATTGTGCAGTTTTCGAAGAAAAAATCAACGATAAATACTTTGCGTTCCACCGCCCCAGCAGCCCTGAGTTAGGTGGAAATTACATTTGGTTGGCTGAATCACCCGACTTAATACATTGGGGCCGGCACAAATGCATCGCAGTTGTAAGACCGGGAATGTGGGACTCGGTTCGCGTAGGTGCCGGTGGTCCACCTATAAGAACCGAAAAAGGATGGCTCGAAATATATCATGGTGCAAATCAGCATCACAGGTACTGTTTAGGAGCTTTGCTTCTCGATATTAATGACCCCACCAAAGTCCTGGCACGGAGTATTGATCCAATAATGGAACCTGATATGCCATATGAACAGACCGGCTTTTTTGGCAATGTAGTATTTACTAACGGCCATTATGTCGATGGCGACACAATTAATTTCTATTATGGAGCCAGTGATGAAGTGATTTGCGGTGCTAAATTCTCAATTTCCGAAATCCTTGCAACACTGGTTTAACAAGTTTAATCTGACAGCAACAAAATAAAGCGATTTATATGCCCAACAAATTAACTACTGAGTATAGGTTCTTCCTGTCAATGCCGCACAATATGAAAGTGCTGCTTATAACCAATATGTTATACGCACTTGTATTGCCCGTGGTTGAAATCTTCATGGCCGCATATATAATGAGGTTTTTCGACAGTGTAAGTTTTGTTGCAATTTTCCAGGTTTGTATGTATACCGGGATTATCATTACTTCCGTAACTAATGGATTCCTGTTAAAAAGATTCAAAGTGGCACATTTGTATAGCTTCGGAATCCTTTT
Source organism: uncultured Lentimicrobium sp. (assembly GCA_964547915.1). Taxonomy (GTDB): domain Bacteria; phylum Bacteroidota; class Bacteroidia; order Bacteroidales; family Lentimicrobiaceae; genus Lentimicrobium. Next base: position 32,805 of record CAZJPP010000013.1, on the reverse strand, counting down.
AAGCGGACTTTCAATGGTTGGTATGATGTTCATTAAAGACATAGCCCTGCCCGGCCTTATAGTATCAGGAACTTTAATTGGTGCTGCTTCAGGATTCTTCTGGACAAACAGATACCTGATGGCCTTAACAACAACAGAAGACAGCAATAGAAATTACTTCTTCGGTCTTGAATCGTTCTTCTTTACAATTTCCAATATAGGAGTTCCACTTGCTATTGGTGCATTGCTCGCCTTCATTGATGGCACAAGTTTCCTTGGAATTCAGTTTGATATCTTGTCCGGCTACAGGCTGGTCACATTAATAGTATTTGCTATTACAATTGTAGCTTGTGTTGCACTTGCACAAGGCAAATTTGAAAATCCGGTTCAAAAGAACTTCATATATTTCAAGTTTGACAGATTATGGAATAAGCAGATACTTCTCTCAATGCTCAAAGGTTTGGTGCAAGGTTTCCTTGTAACTGCTCCTGCAATGCTGATTATGAAATATGTAGGACAAGAGGGCTCATTAGGACTTATACAAAGTATCAGTGGCGGACTTTCGGCAATCATAATTTATCTGCTGGGAAGGTTTGCAAAACCACAACACAGAATATCAATTTTTGCAGCCGGCATTACTCTATTCCTGATTGGAACCGTTGTAAACGGGATAGAACTATCCATGTTTGGAGTGATGGTTTTTGTTCTCTGCAAGGTTTTCTTCCAACCACTACACGACCTGGCATACTATCCGATAATGATGAAAGTTATTGATGTAGTTTCTGCAAGGGAAAAACGAAATAACTATGCTTATATTCTCAACCATGAATTTGGATTGTTCACCGGTAGGATTATTGGATTGGCAATTTTTATCTTCCTCGCATTTTATGTTTCTGAAACATTTGCTCTCAGGTATGCATTAATTATTGTTGCCGCATTACAGATGCTTTCAATTCCATTGGCGCGTAATATTATGAAGCACTCATACGAAAATAAAAATTCCGATACAGCACTTCAAAGCGAAAAAATATAAGATATGCAATATATCACACACACAATCAGAACATTACTCCTACTCGCTGTAATCTTATCCATTTCCTCCTGCAAAAGGAGTCAAAAGATAGCTTTAGAGCAGGAATCGATTGATAGAATAGAGCAAATGCCAAACCTTCCTCAGCCTCTCAAAATAATTGACTGGAAGAAGAAAGCTCTCCAATTTGATAGTCTTGTCTTCAATTTTAACAATACCACTCCATTTGGCCCATTAATCTGGTTAGATAGTGCCGGTCGCAACTTTAACCAGGTAACGTACGGTCTTTACACAGTTATCGGAGATGTACGACAAGGATCGAAAAATTACAATGGAGAGTTCCACGAAGCACTTACTTCCTTTCAATCACTTATTAGTGCAGGTTTATTGGGCATTGATAAAACAAACCAGGACGGCTACAACTATGTTAAAATGTCCCAGAACTATTTTAACAGTGCAACCGGATGGAACATCATGATGAATAATACAAATCCTGAGGTAGCTATGGCAGGTGGCGGATATGGACGCGATTGGTGGTATGATGTTTATCCCAACGTTTTGTATTATGCTGTTGCTGATTTATTCCCCCAGGTGGAGAACACAGAATTCATACAACGTTCGATAGCCGAAAAATTCTACAAGGCTGATTCTGTCCTTAAAGGAAACTACGATTACTCGTATTTCGATTATGCGCAAATGAAGGGTATGAATAACAATATACCGCAACAACAGGATGCAGCGGGTGGACACTCCTGGGTTATGTATTCGGCATGGGAGAAATTTGGCGATAAACGATACTTAGAAGGAGCTAAAAGTGCCACTGAGGCACTCCTTAATCAGGAAGAAAGCCGCTTTTATGAAATCCTTCTTCCATTCGGAGCTTATACAGCAGCCCGGCTCAACGCAGAAGAAGGCACTAATTACGATGTAAAAAAACTCCTTGAATGGACATTCGACGGGTGTCAATCAAAGGATGGCAGATATGGTTGGGGTGTAATTGCCGAAAAGTGGGGTGATATGGATGTACATGGCCTTCAGGGTAGTATAACCGATGGTGGCGGATATGGATTCTTCATGAACTCTGTTGCAATGGCCTGGCCGCTAGTGCCCATGGTAAAGTATGAACCAAAGTTCGCCAGGGCTATTGGAAAATACATGCTCAATGCTGTTAACGCCTCGCGCCTATTTTATCCCGACCAGGTAGCCGATGACCATCAGGTACTTGCAAAAAAGAAAGATATTGTTAATGGAATCATCGGTTACGAAGGAGTTCGCAAAATAGATGATTATAATTATGAAGCATTAAAAGGTAAATCACCCATATCAACCGGCGACGGTCCTAAATGGGTGGCCGGTCAACCGGAGGAATCAGTCTTTAGTTTATATAGCACTGCTGTAGCAGGCATTTTTGGGGCAATAGTTACTCCAACAAATATTGAAGGCATCTTACAGCTTGATTGTAATATAACCGACTTCTACGGAGAGAACAAGTATCCTCAGTATCTGTTCTATAATCCTTATGATGAGGACAAAACCATAGAATTCAATACTGAATCTCCTAGTGATCTTTATGATATCCTCACAAGAACATACATCAGAGAATCATCAAATGGCAAAACCGGCATAACAATCCCGGCAAATAATGCTGTATTGATGGTTGTTCTTCCTGATGATAGCAAAGTCACATCAGATGGCACACGACTAAAAGTAAACGACATTGTTATATCCTATAAATAAGGTAAAAAAATGAAAAAGCTTCTTTTTCTATTTCTGTTTCCCATCATCTCAGTATTACCTGCCAGTGCGCAACAAGCACTACAGGGAACAGTAACTGATGCCGAAACCGGTGAAACACTGATTGGGGTTACCATTATGATTAAAGGTACAACCCAGGGTACCATAACCGACATTTATGGAAAATACCAGTTGCAGGTTCAACCAGCTTCAATTATTGAATTCTCTTACGTTGGGTACAAATCTGTTCAGGAAACTGTTGGAAATCGAACCACAATCGATATTTCGCTAGCTCCCGAAGCTGTTTTAATGGACGAGCTTGTTGTGGTTGGATATGGTAGTGCAAAAAAGCGAAACGTATTGGGAGCTGTAACAAAAGTTGATTCAAAGGAACTGACAAGAATTCCGGTTGCAGGCCTTGACCAGGCTTTGCAAGGAAGAGCAGCAGGCGTTCAGGTTACTCAAAATACCGGGGCACCGGGTGAAGGTGTTTCTGTTCGTATCAGAGGTGCAGGATCAATTTCTTCAAGCAACAGCCCTCTTTACATTGTTGATGGAATACCAACAGCCGATGCTCTCAACATTTTATCACCGTCTGATATTGAGAATGTAACAATGCTTAAAGACGCATCAGCTGCAGCTATTTACGGATCACGAGCTAATAATGGCGTTGTCCTTATAACTACCCGAAAAGGTAAACAGGGCAAGACAAGAGTGAGCTATAACGGTCAATTTGGATTTCAAAGAGCCACAGGACTTACTCCCATGGTAAATACAGCCGATTACATTACTGCATATAATGAAGCTGCAACAAATGATAACATGTACCTGCCTCCAAGCCTTCAGCGATCACTTATTACAGCTGAGCAAACCACAGGAATGGCGGACGTTAATTATCTTGAAGAATTATTACAAACTTCTCCTATAACTTCACACGAAATATCAGTTTCAGGGGGAAGTGAGAGTACCAACTATATAATTTCAGGATCATTTTTCGACCAGAATGGTATAATCAAAAATACCGGCTACACAAGAGGAACAGCCAGAATAGAAGTAGATTCCAAAGTGAGTAAGTGGCTTACTACAGGAATCAGCATGCTTACAGGATTCTCCGATAATGACATTATTGGCAGTTCAGGTGACGGTTACGGAGGCAATGGAGGCAGCGTGGTTAGATACGCATTCTTCAGAAATCCTGCCATCCCGGTTAAATTCCCTGATGGAAGATTCGTTGACAGACCGGCAGAGTATTTTGGCGCCCAGGTTTATGATTCATATTTAGGCGACGGATACAATCCAATTGGAATGGCCGAACTAAATGATAACAATACAAAAGCTGACAGCTATCTTGCAAAAGCATGGTTTAAAGCACAAATTACAAAAGACGTTTCTTTCACTACAAACTATGGAATCGATTACAGAAATGCACAAAGTCGCAGATTCAATCCAACATGGGGTACCGACAACCGCATAAATGCAAGAAATAGCCTGGCTGTATCGAATGAGCGTGTAAATAACTGGACTTTAAACACAGTTGCCAATTACGATAAAGCAATTTCCGATAAGCACAATCTTTCAGCTATGCTGGGTTTCGAAGCTATCAAAAATCATGGCAAAGCCCTGTATGCAACCGACTCTGACTTTCCTATTGAACAGGAAGAACTTCTGTATATAGGTAATGGCATTGGAATCAAAACCACTTCACAAAACGAATGGTCTTCAACTTTAGCTTCCTTCTTTGGCAGGGTAAGTTACGACTTTAACCAAAAATATTATGTTTCAGCAACCCTTCGCCGCGATGGCTCATCAAGGTTTACCGGAAATAATAAATGGGGCAACTTCTATTCCTTCTCTGCAGGATGGTTAATCAGTCAGGAAGAGTTTCTCAAAGATGTACAATGGATTGAAACACTTAAATTGCGTGCAGGATATGGAGCTATTGGAAATCAGGAAATTGGACTATATGCCTATAGCGATAAAATTTCTCCGTATTTCAATTATCCTTTCGGAGGAATTTCAGCAAGTGGATATGCACAAACATCACTTGGAAATGAAAACCTCAAATGGGAAACCAGTTACCAGTACAATGCAGGTGTAGATGCAGAACTATGGAACGGAGCATTTGCTGTATCTGTCGATTACTTCTACAAAGTAACAGGCGACATGCTTGTGAAAGCTCCGAATCCCCCTTCGGTTGGTGATGCTGAAGCAGCCTGGATAAACAGTGGCTCAGTGCTAAACACCGGAGTTGAACTCGAAGCAACCTATCGCAAAGATCTTAAAGACTGGGGTTATTCAATTGGAGGAAATGCTACATTTCTTCACAATGAAGTCTTAGAACTGGATGCAGCCCTGTTTGGTGGTAGAGTTGAAACAGGAATTTATGCCACACGTACCGAAGTAGGTCAGCCAATAGGAGCATTTTATCTACTGGAAATGGAAGGAATCTTCCAGAATGAAGCAGATGTGTTATTATCAGCTTTCCAGGGAAATAACATAAAACCGGGAGATGTAAAATTCAAGGACCAGAATGGCGACAACCGTATAGATAATAATGACCGCGTTTATATGGGAAGTGCAATCCCCAAAATCTTTGCCGGTCTTAACCTGTCTACTTATTATAGACAATTCGATCTCGCGTTATTCTTCCAGGGTACATACGGCAATAAGATTTATGTGCAAATCAACCAGGACATTGAAGGTTTTTACAGAGGCTTTGCAGTTACGCAACGATATTTTGATGAACGATGGACAGGTGAGGGAACTTCAAACACCCAGCCAAGACCGGCATGGACAGCCAAATCCAACAATGCACGACCTTCATCAAGATTTCTTGAGGACGGATCATACCTAAGACTCAAAAATGTACAGCTTGGGTATACTCTTCCAAAAAAACTACTCGACAACATAGGAATTGGCAACGCAAGATTCTATGTATCGGCAACCAACCTTTTTACGCTCACAAAATATTCCGGATTGGATCCTGAAATGACAGTCAGCGACAACTCACGTAGCGAAGGTGATATTGCTAATGGCATTGATTGGGGAACATATCCTTCCGCAATGACATTTATGGTCGGTGTAAACATTAACTTTTAAAAATCACGGTTATGATAAATATAAAACAAGCCGGCAGGAAAAAAATTAAAGGATTGACCTTCATAGTAGTCTCATCCTTCATGCTTTTATCATGTGAAAAATTCCTTACCGAAGATCTCAAAGGAACCTTTTCATCCGATACATTTTACCAGAATGAAAAGCAAGCAATACAAGCAATAAACGGAGTTTACCAGGCAATCTCTTTCAGCGACCCCGACAATAAACTATGGGTCTTTGGTGACGTTGCATCAGATGATGCAGTAAAAGGAGGAAATCCCGGCGACCAGGCCGAAATTAGTTATATAGATGACTTTACAGCTGACGCGAACAATGGTATTTCCGGGAACTACTGGTCATTTGCTTATGAGGCAATCTCCCGTGCAAACAATGTTATTGCCAATGTACCCAATATCCAAATGGATGAGGAACTTAAAAACCGGATTATTGGTGAGGCCAAATTTATCAGAGCCTACATGTACTTTAATCTTGTCAACATATACGGTGAAGTACCTCTAAAGCTACAGCCACAAATTACACAGGAGGCTATTCATGTTCCTCTGAGCAGCGTTGAGGCTGTATATACTCAAATTACAACAGATCTTACTGATGCAGCGGCAGTATTACCAATCTCCTACGGAACATCAGATATCGGTAGAGCTACCAAAGGCGCTGCCTTTGGAATGTTGGGCAAAGTATGTTTGTACAGAAATCAATGGAATGATGCAATCAGTTGGTTCCATCAGCTTGAAAACCTTGAAATTTACGGACTGCTGGATGAATACGACAACAACTTTAAGTTAGCATTTGAAAACAGCAAAGAATCAATTTTCGAAATACAGCATCTTTCGGGACAAACTCCACAGGAAGGTAACGCGCTAAACCAATGGTTTGCCCCGTCGCATGAAAGTGGATATTATTTTAATGCTCCAACACAAGAACTGGTAAATGCATTTGAAAGTACTACGGATGGTACCATTAGCGATCCGCGACTTGATGCAAGCATTGGACGCGATGGACAGCCATGGTTAAATGGAGAACCCTTCAGCGCCGGATGGTCACCAACAGGATATCTCACAAAAAAGCACCAGCAGCCATTATCTGAAATATCAGCTTCTCTTAAAGGAGACGGGGACATCAATTACATATACATGCGTTATGCTGATGTAATGCTCATGAAAGCAGAGGCTTTTGCTAACATTGGCCAGGCAGATTCTGCGCTGTATAACTTAAATTTAGTAAGACAACGTGCAAGAAACAGTTATGAAGGAACGCCACCTGAAGATTTACTTCCGGATATCACAGCAACTGACACATTCACACTGTTGCAGGCAATAAGAAATGAACGCAGAACTGAATTGGCCCAGGAATTCCACCGTTATTTCGATTTAATGAGATGGGGCAAAGCCATTGCAGAATCTGCTCTTGGAGCAAACTTTAATTTCGAAACCAACAAATATTTGCCAATTCCACAGTCTGAAATTGACCAAAATCAGGCAATACCCTAATTAATAATAATTATTTAAGTAAACCATGTTTAATCACTAAATCAGTAACAAAAATGAAAAAACTATCAAATTACCGAATCCTCATGGTCATAATGATGATCATTAGTTCAACAATGGTCTTTGTTTCGTGTAAAGACGACGACGATGATGATATCAAAGAAGGCGACAAAACAGCACTAAATGCACTTATTGCAGACGCTCAAGCAATTGCTAACTCTGCAACAACTGCCGACTACCCACAAGCTGCTATTGACAACTTTAAGACAACTCTCAATACAGTAAAGACCTCTGCTGCAGGAGTATTAACACAAGCACAGATTGACAATCTTGTAACTCAGCTTACTGAAGCTATGAACACATTTGAATCACAAGCCTTTGGATTTATCGACGAAGACTTGTATCTAACCGCAGGCTGGCACTTTGATGAAGGTACCGGTACAACTGCTACTGCTTTTTCAACTACTGAACATGTTGCAACATTCAAAAAAGGCAGTGTTGCTGTTCTTGGAGATGCAGCTGAAATGCCAACATGGGTTGATGGAGTAAAAGGAAAAGCAATCCATTACGATCAGGGTGCACATCTTGAAGTACCTTATACAACAGCGTTCCTACCTGCTAATCTGACTATCTCAGTATGGGTAAAACCTGATGCATTATACGAAAACAATTATATTATTTCTCAGAATTACTGGCAGGGATACAAATTGCAGACACAAGGTGGTGGAAAACCTTTCTTCACATACAAGAAAGTTGATGGTGGAGTTATTGATGCCGATAATGAAACCGACAACTCTATTACAGAAGGTGAATGGAACCATATAGTTATTACTCTTGATGCCACTACTAAAGAACTTAAGTTCTTTGTTGACGGAACCCTTACCAAGACCTGGAATGAAGAGAATAAAGGTATTGGACCTTTAACACAAACACTTACCGAACCTGATCCACAACCGTTTATTATTGGATGTGTTGCTACAGATGAAGAGCTTGCTGCTAACTTCATGGAATGGACTACTCCCGATAATCTGGGCTATTTCAAAGGAGTTATCGATGAACTTAAGATTTATAACATTGCACTCAGCGATGGTCAGGTTTCGAAACTTTACAATGATGAAAAACCATAAAGACTCTGGTTTTGTGTGTTAATATTTGGATTGAGAAAACGATCCGGAGGCAATTCATTAAGAAAAGCCTTCCGGATCTTTTCAATTTTTCATGAATAGCTCTATTATACCCTAATCCACTAAAATGCGAATTAAAAACTATTTCCTCAGGGCAGTTCTGGTACTCTATACAGCAATAATATCATCAGCTGCTTATAGTCAAATAGGGCAAATCAGCATAAGCCGTATTGGCCAGATGCCAAACTTGCCTTCTCCACTAATCATAAAGGATTGGGATGCTATAACAACAGCATATGACAGTTATATTTTTGACCTCGACAAAACAGGTCAGTACCTGCCATTAGTAAGAATCGGAAGTCAGGGTCAATTTAATTATCCTGACAACACCCCGATTTTTCTCGACACCTATGTTGGAGGCAATAGCCATCTCAATGTGGCAGAAGCAATCAATATAATGCCTGCAATTATCGGGGCGTCATTAATTGGAATTGACAAAAGCAATCAGGATGGTCATAACTGGGTTGCAATGAGCAAGGATTTTTACAATTCGCGTAACAATCAGAACGTATACCTCAACAACTACTCCACATCATCGGGAGGCGATTGGTGGTATGATCTGATGCCAAATGTGTACTTCTATCAGATGAGATCCATATACCCGGATGGAGCCCCTGAATTTGATGATCAATTTACAACAGTCGCAGATCAGTGGCTTTATTGTGTAAACCAACTCGGTGGCAGTTCAACACCATGGTCAATACCAAACATGAATCACCGGGCATTCAATCTCCATACAGGACAGCCAAACTCCTCAGGAGTTGCCGAACCGGAAAGCGCCGGAACCATTGCATGGCTTTTGTATAATGCATGGCTTAACACAGGAAACAGAAAATATATCGAAGGAGCACAACAAGCACTTGATTTTCTGCAGGAATGGCAAACAAATCCCTCCTATGAACTCCAGTTACCCTATGGTACACTCATAGCTTCAAGGATGAATGCAGAAAAAGGGACTAATTATGATATTGATAAAATGCTCAACTGGTGTTTCAACCGCGGACCATTAAGAGGCTGGGGTGCAATAGTCGGAAACTGGGGCGGTTATGATGTTTCAGGTTTAATAGGAGAAGCAAACGACAATGGTAATGATTATGCATTTGTAATGAATGGCTTTCAGCAGGCTGCAGCATTAGCGCCATTGCCAAAATACGATAAAAGGTATGCACGGGATATCGCTAAATGGATATTAAACATGGCTAATGCCAGCAGATTATTTTATCGCACAGAATTACCGCAAGAAAACCAGGATTCTTATGAGTGGTCATTAAACAATGATCCACAAGCAGTTATTCCTCATGAATCAATGAAAGAAGTGTGGCTTGGGAAATCACCCTTTGCACGTGGTGATGCCATTAATGGCGGATGGGCTGCCACAAACCTCTCATTATACAGCGGATCAAGCGTGGGATATCTTGCTGCTGCTATCGACCATACCAACGTCGACGGAATCCTGCAAATTGATTTGAACAGGACAGATTTTTACGGACAAAATACACTCCCTTCCTATCTCTATTACAACCCATTTGACATTTTGCAGCAGGTTAACGTAACACTTCCCGAAGGCTCATGGGGAGTGTATGAAACGCTTACCGAAACCATATTAACTCCCATGGTTTCCGGTCAGTTGCAATTATCGGTACCTCCCGGTGAAGCCCGCCTTATAAGATTATATAATTCAGATGCAACTCCCGTTCAGGAAGGTTCTAAAATGATGGTCGAAGATGAAATTCTCGACTTTAATTTCGGGTATGATTTCACCGCTCTACCCCGGATTAAGGGACTAGCCATTGACCAAAACCCGGTATTGACAAACTCCACGTTTCTTGCATACTGCACTGTAGAAAACACGCAACCCGGGACTCAGGCACAGTACACGTGGTTTATTAATGATACACAGGTTGCAACAGGGACTAACAGTCAGACAACATTAACAGCCCCTGCAACTGAAGGACTATTTGTATTAAAGTGCATGGTTTTAACAGGAGACGTAACAATTGAAGACACCCTGAACATTCATGCAGTTCAAACCATACCTGTTCCCCCGGTGGTCACAGGAATACAATCAGAAACACCATATATAGCCACAGACGGAACCAATATACTGACAGCACTTACGGAACCGGCACCCGGAGAAATCCTGTCATATTCATGGGATATAACCGGTGGCACTTTAACACAGAATACTGAAAACAGCGTTATTTGGCAAGCACCCGGGGTAACGGGAGTCTACTCAGTAAACGTTGAGGTAACCAACCAGGATAACGCTTCAACAACAGTATCCGGGAATCTGCTGGTCAAAGACACCGGCATGGAAGTAAAAGACCCAATAATATGGTATCCGTTAGATTACAACGAACAAAACTTTAGCCGGAACGATTTCCATGCTTTACGACAGGGAGTAACAAAAACTGAAGATGCACGGCTTATTCCCTCCCTCGCAGCTCATTTCACTCAAGGATCTGATATTATTTACACCCCTAACAAAGATGAACTGAACTTCGGTGATGCTGTAGCTATAAGTTGCTGGATAAAATGTGAACAACTTGGTTCAGAACGATATATTATATCACACGGGTCATATCAGCAGAGATATAAACTGTCGGTTACCCCTGAAGGGTATATCCGGTGGACAATAAAAACTTCCAGTGGCATCACTGATCTTGATGGAAGCTTTGTTATTGAACTTGACCGTTACTACCATGTAACGGCAGTTTATACCGGGTACTCAATGGAACTCTATATTGATGGGGTTTTGGATTCATTTGATGAAAATTCAGGTATTTTGCAGCAAGCCGATAAAAATCTCACTATAGGAAGAGTCGACAATACTGAAACTCTTTACTCATGGAGAGGAGCTATTGATGAAGTTAAAATCTGGGATACGGAAATATCGCCTCTGCAGATATCGGAATTAAAGAACCAATGGGCCACGGGTTTGGGTGATAAGGAAATCAAGATCTCTTCAACCATATGGCCAAATCCATCAACCGGCAGTTTTCGGATAGAACTTAACGACACCCATAAGATTTCAGATCTGAAATTATACAGTTATACCGGACAAGCCATACCCTTTATACAAGAATCATCCACAGCAAATGGCGCAACTATTAAAATCGTAAACCGTGATTTTTCCGGAATGTGCCTGCTGGTAATTATTACCGACGACGGCACCGTACATACAAGCAATGCACTGATAAACTAAATAATGTTCCTGGTTCTTTGTTCTTGGTTCTTTGTTCCTGGTTCTTTGCTCCTGGTTCTTTGTTTTTGGTTCTTTGTTTTTGGTTCTTTGCTCTGTATCTGTGCGATGAAATGGAAAAAATCTTAACTTGTACCAAAAAAAGAGACTATGCCGGAAATTATTATTGAACCACGTAAAGCCTTTATTGGTCCCGGCCTTGAAGTTAAGAGGATATTACCATTCCGGTTGAGACGAATGATTGGCCCCTTCATCTTTATGGACCATGCAGGTCCCATTCACCCTATTGGATCACAGGCTTCGAAATTTGATGTCCTACCCCACCCCCACATCGGATTATCGACTGTAACCTACTTATTCAGCGGAAAAGTCACGCACCGCGATAGTCTGGGAGTTGAACAAACCATAAGACCGGGCGAAGTGAACTGGATGACTGCCGGCAAAGGAATATCACACAGTGAACGATTCGAGGATCCTGAGCTTTTCAGAGGTGGAGAACTCGAGATGATTCAGACATGGGTTGCACTTCCCGAAAACAAAGAAGAAGCTGAACCTGCGTTTAATAATTACACAATTGAAGTACTTCCGGTTATAACCGACAATGGATTGTGGATGCGGCTTATTGCAGGAGAAGCATATGGCATGAACAGTCCGGTTCGCGTGGATTCACCACTCTTCTATGTACATGCCGTTATAGCAGCAGGATCGCGGATTAACCTTCCGAAAGGATATAGAGAAAGGGCCATATACATTGCCAAAGGGCAGGTTGAGATTGACAGGCATATTTATTCAGAGGGTCAACTCATAGTATTTCACAAAAGTGAAGAACCCAATATTCGTGCAATTGAGAATTCAACGATGATGCTTATGGGTGGCGAGCCTTTAGGTGACCGGTATATCTGGTGGAACTTCGTTTCGAGTCGTAAAGAGCGGATTGAACAGGCAAAAGAAGACTGGAAACAGGGACGTATTAATTTACCACCAAGCGACAACCATGAATTTGTGCCCCTGCCTAAAGACAAACCGGATTCAAATCCACCGGCTCAGGCACTGTCGTAAAAGGATTTATACTGAGCTATATTATAAAGCTTATGATGACCATAGCTACAACTACCGAAGCAAACAACAAAATAAGCTTAAGCTCTACATTTTTTTTCTTTACAGGTTCCATTTCTAATTATTTTGATGCAAAATTACCGAGCTGCCATAAACCACTTTTTAGAAACTCATTAGAATTCACTCTGCTTAATTCAGCTTAAATATTTTGTTGTAAGTTTGATACACGTTACCCACCAAAATCGGGAATGAATAAAGCAAGTATATTAATTATAGAAGATGAGAACCGCCTGGCCGATGTTCTCAGAAAGCAATTCAATGAAAATGGATTCATTGTCGACATTGCATCTGATGGATATGCAGGAAAAGAAATGTCTGCCAACAACTCATATAATCTGATAATACTCGACATAAACCTTCCTTACATCAACGGTTATGATTTATGTAAAGAAATAAGAAGCACTGATGTCAATATCCCTATAATAATGCTTACAGCACTGAGTACACCCGATAATAAATTAACGGCATTTAATGCCGGTGCTGATGATTATGTTACCAAGCCATTTGATTTCAGGGAACTTCTTGCCAGGGTGAATGTATTCCTGAGAAGATCTGAAATATTTTCAGAAGACAGCACTCTACGAATAGCAGATCTGGAGCTAAACACGTCCGGCAAAACCGTTACCCGTTCAGGAGTTAAAATAGACCTTACTGTTAAAGAATACCAGTTACTTGAATTCCTGGTGAGAAACAAAGGAAAAGTACTATCACGGGAATTCATCATCGAACAGGTATGGGGGCTCGACTTTGACCCGGGAACTAATGTAATTGATGTATATGTTAATTATGTCCGGCGCAAAGTTGATAAAGAATTTGAGCCAAAACTCATTCACACGAAGTATGGTTTTGGATTTTATTGCAGCGATACATTGTTATAGGAAATAATTATTCAGCCATATGAATATCAAGCTAAAGCTTTCGCTTCAATTTTCAACAATAGTTATTTCTTTGCTTATCTTCTTCGCGGGACTGGTATACTACTTATCATACCAGACACACATCAACAAATACCGGGATAATCTTGAAGAATTTGCCAAAAACACGGCAATTCTGCTCATAGATGTTGTTGAAGTTGACTCAGTGCTGCTAAAAAAAATACATCGCTCTACCATATGGGGAGAACGCGATGAAATAATTCTCACAGACTCTGCTTTCAGGATACTCTACAGCAATAAACTTGAATACCTGTCGCCTGAAGTCCTGAAAAAAAAGTTAACTTCATCCACAATCAGTTACTATACTCTGGGTGATAAGGATGGAATATTCTACCGTCACAAATTCAAAAACAGAACCTACTATGTATGCGCTGCAGGATACGACAGAATAAGGCATGTAAACCTGTCACAACTGCGCGAAACTTTGTTCTGGAGCATCATATCGAGTGTTATCCTGTCAGTATTTTTATCTTACATATTTTCACGAAGGGCCATCTCTCCTATTTCACGACTCATAGGCAGCATAAAGAACATAAACTCATTGCGCTTAAATGCCCGGCTCGAGGAGGGAAACCGCAAAGATGAGATTGCACAGCTGGCCATGACATTCAACTCTATGCTCTCTGACCTGGAAGTAGCATTCCGTAACCAGGAAGAATTCATTTCCAACGCATCACACGAATTACGTACACCATTCAGCATTATGCTGATAGAATCGGAATACCTGTTAAGCAAAGACCGGACAAATGAAGAATATAAAGAACACCTACAAAGATTAACTGACGACATTCGCAAACTGAACCATCTTGTAAACAGTCTGCTTGAACTTGCCAATCTCAACAGGAACAAAGAGCTGATGCTTGTAGAACTGCGCCTTGATGAAATAGTATTTGAATCCATCAGGCAGGTAAAACAGCGATACCCCCAGCGGCGCATAGTATCAAAAATAGAATATCCCGATGAGAAAAGCGACTTACTGATTACGGGACACAGCGGACTATTGCATATTGCATTCAACAACCTGATAGAGAATGCGTGCAAATTCTCCGACAATGACATACTGGTTGACTTCAGGATAACAGATAAAGAGATCCTTGTAACAATTTCCGATACCGGTATCGGGATACCCAACGACCAGCTGAATAAAGTATTCAATGCATTTGCCCGCGGATCAAACGCACGCTATAAAAGCGGTTTTGGTATTGGATTATCGCTGGTACACAAAATTTTTGAAATACACCGGGTACCGTACAATGTTGAAAGCCTGGAGCATGAAGGCACCAGAGTAAGTATGACATTTAGGCGAATTTAGGGGCTCAGCCAGGTTTTTTTTATATTCAATTTATAAGTTGAAGTTTACTTCAGGGACTTCCTTGGATATTAATTGAATATAAAGTGGATATTGATCAGGAGTTGAGAAGGAGTCGAGAGGGAGTTCAAAAGGTCTTTCAATACCAAATAAGTATTCAAAGAGCGGCTCAACACCTGATCAAGACCTTCTCAACAGTATATTAATATCCTCTTTAGCATTACTTTATATCCTCTTTGATTGTTCGTTTGTCTGAGGTGATGAGATAATGTTTTTAAGAATTATGTCAGGAGAGTTAATAAAAATCCATGGTCTGATGTAACAATGTCCACTATACAAGACATTGTCTTCACAATCAAGAATTAGTAAAGCAGGCACACCATCTACTCCCAAATTGGTTAAAACCTCTGAACTCTCATGTGCCATTGCCCATTTAAAGTCAAATTTTTGCTCTATTAATTTATTGTAATAAAGAGTATCAGCCTCTTTAAAGCACAGAAATGTTCCGTAGAAACCAATTTCATCACTGGTTGAGTATTTCTTAGCTAGTTCCGAAAAATAAGGATATTCCTTTCTACAATTGCCACAATAGGCGGATGTGAAAAGGAAAACGCTTATTCTTTTTGAAGAAGATTCTACAAGTTTTTTATCAGTTGAGATAGTGAACTGAATATGGTTCTTACGAATTTGTCGACTATTCTTACTGTAAATCCAATTTGCATAATTTTCTTGTGTTACCCATATTATTGGACATAATATAACAGCAAATAATAAAAGCCCAACCCTTCTTACAGTTTTCAGATTGTCAGTAAAAAATAGAAATAGTACTATAAGCAACAACAAAGCGAATACAGGCAAAATGAGTAGAAATCCTTGCATTGAATCACTTATGATTGCATCTAACAAATAAGCAAGAATGTAAGGACCAAAAAGTAATGATAAAGAAAGATATGAACTTTTACATTGTGACTTAAAAACAATAAAACCCGCAGTTAAATAAGTTATTGAAGCCAATACTGCATAGTTACCTTCACCCAACTTTCTAAATAAAGGAATGATTAACAGCATAACAAAACTGATTAGCAAAGATCTCTTATGCTGTGGTTTAATCTTAATACGCTCATATAAGTATCCCAACAAGGCCCCCAAAATAACAATTGCTGTCCACAATAATATTGGTTTGATTGAAAGTGCCTCTTTGTGAAAGAATTTTGAAATAAACAATGCAATTGAAGGCACCAATATCAAAAGAAAGTACAAGTAATTCTTTCCATTTTCCTTTAAGTGGCTTAATGGGTAAAAACTAAGAAATCCAAAAATCAAACATGCTCTAAGAACTAGACTTAAATCGCCATATAGGAACACTCCTATTAAAATTATTGAGTAAGCAATGTATTTCATGGACAATATTATATCTGTTTAAAAATGCATGTGTGACGTTGGCTAACTCTCTTCTCTTTAGCAAGAATTAGATAGTATACAATGATACTATTCCAAACAAAATTACATCTTTCTTCATTTTTAAAGGTCCAATTTATTAATTATAATTTTATAAATTTAATATTTTATTGTGAATTTTCTTGGAGATTATTAAATTTGTATGACAAACCCAACCATTATGAAAAGAATTCTACTCACTATCACATCTTTGATGTTTGTACTCTCATTGAGTGCCCAAACAACGTTTGAAAGATCTTATAACTTCTACAATTCTGCCTTTTCTGACCTTGTTTTCAGTCAGGAGGACGGTTACCTGATGGCAATGGCGGGCCTGAAGGATAAGTACTACCTATCTTTAGTTAAAACAGACCTGAATGGAGATACACTCTGGACTAAAGATTACGACAGAGGAATTGATTATATAACCGATCTTTACGGAACTAACGATGAGCAAGGTAATATCTACATTGCATGCAATGATTTTGCACATGAGAACCTTCTGAAACTGGATATGGATGGAAACATACTCTGGGCCAAAAATTATACTACTCTTAAACTAGAGATGATTGTGAAAAACAACGTGCTTTGGATATGCGGAAATGCTTCCCCCCTGGGTAATTACCTATTTAAAATTGATGCACTGACAGGAGATAGTTTGTGGCGCTCAAATGTATTCAATGTTGATAATATATCAGGAGCATCGAGCCATGCCACATCTATTGCAGTAACCGAAAATAATGAAGTAGTTGTTACTGTGAGTTTAGCAAACAGTTTTGAACCGTTTCTCGAACAAACTCAGTTTTTCAAACTTCTTCCTGGTGCTAATGATTTAGTAGAATTCTCATTAGATATTACTAATCCGTTTGTCGTGAGTGACACTAAAAATCTCGGCAATGAACTGATAAGTATTGCAAACCATCCCGGATACTCACTCCCCAATGTTACTTATTTAATCAGATATACTTCCGATGGAACACTATTAGCTTTCAAAGAAGAGATTTTCGGTTACTATACTGCAATTTTATATAAATGTGTTATAACTGACGAGAATCAGGTAGTTGCAATGGGAGATGCTTCTGGGGGTGGTCAACCGGGGCAAGTGATGCTTCATGCTTTTTCTATGAGTGGTGATAGCCTTTGGACACAACTCCCAGGCAATTATGAACAAACCGGTTGGGACTTTAAAATTACCGGTGATAATGGATTTATTATTACAGGGGGTGAGGAATTCCCAACTAATTATAAGCCGTTCCTGATTAAAACTAACTCACTTGGTGAAATAAATGCTATCCCTGAAATGGTCGGGCTCACTCTGAAGGCTTATCCTAATCCGGCTACAGGTAATGTTACATTTGAGATTCCAGGTATCCGGTCAGGTAAAATCATAATTTACAATTCTATTGGTGCTGCCTGTTGTAAACTAAAGATCGCAGGTGAAAAAACTGTTTGGGATTGTAATAATTACCAACCGGGTATCTATGCATATAGCGTTATCAGTGATGGCTCCTTTGTAAGCGGTAAAATAGTAGTCAAATAAACCTGAAGGATTGACTGGCTTGGTGATGCCTTTAAAATAATAAAGCTTCTGTATTAAGGTACAGAAGCTTTATTTGTATATCACCTGTTTAAAGGTGTTTTGTAGCGAGGACGAGAATTGAACTCGTGACCTCCGGGTTATGAATCCGACGCTCTAACCAACTGAGCTACCTCGCCAGGTCATTTTTGTTGCACTCAAAGGGTATTGCCTTTCCCTTAGCTTTTCATCAGCTTTGGGTTGGCAAAATTATTAAAATATTTGAAACAACCATACCTTCTTGTGCTTTTTTGGAGCAGATTTTTAATTTCATCCGCAAAGGTGTTCAACCTCTGCTTATTAAACGATCAACCGAGTACTTCCCCGCTCCCATTATTATCAGCACAAAGAAGAGTGTGAAGAACAATATGGGAAGTTCCATCATCGGGAGCCCTTTACTATAATTAACCAATAATGTGACAACCCCCATTGCAAAAGCAAGCGGTATAGCTGCCAGTCGGGTTCCAAGCCCTATAATTATAAGTACCGAACAAACGAATTCTGCAAAGATTATAAGGAGAAAAGAGGGCATTTCACCAAGTCCGATTGGATCCGCAAAAGTATATGGTGGTCCTGCTGCCAGTTTTAACAATTTGGGATAACCATGTCGTGCAATCATTAATCCACCTGCAATAATTCTTATCAGCAATAATGAAAAGTCAACAGAGCCTTTGTGTCTGCCGGAATTAAATATCCACTTTTTCATGTTTTTTTTGTTTGCCACTAAACATAATGGCATTAATTTAGTTCACCAAATTTAAACTAAGTGCTCCAATCAATATAACTGTTGTTATGGCTTCTGTTTTCCTGATTGCTTCATTTAATGCTTTCTTCTTTTCGTTACTTGCATTGCAAAAAAAGCAAAAGGGCTATCACGACAAAGTGCTTGTATTCTGGTTGGTTTTGCTGGGAATATACACCGGTATATATGGATTTACCTATAACTTCCTTTTTACTGATCACCCCTATTGGTCGGTAGTACTGGTGTCATTGCTGATGCTCCATGGTCCGCTTCTCTTTCTGTATATAAGGGCATTATCCGGGTCAAAAGAGCGCCCTGATATCAAAGATTTCCTGCACTTTATTCCATTTGTCCTTTTCGTGATTTATCTGGTCATCATGAGTATCTTATACGGTGATACCGCGGGGATACATCTTGAGCACACGCATTCTGCACATCAACCGGTAATTTTTATCATTTTCCTGATATGGATTGCGTTATCCGGTCTATTTTCTTTGGTCAGTTCGATTGTTTAGAAAGCACACTTCAATTCTCAGGAGCAATTTCTCTTATAATGAACGCATAAGTGTTGGCTGGTTAAAGACTCTGGTGGTCATTTTTGGTATTGTATGGACCGTGCTCATGGGTATTGCAATTACCTGGCATATTTTGGGGTATTTTGACCGGCAGTTCTGTACACACGGTATTACTCTCTCAATTTCTGTTTTTATAATCCTTACGGGATATTTCGGACTCAGGCAAAAGGATATATTCTCCCATGCAATACCAGGTGAGGAGGAAGTACACAATGACCATATTGAGGAAGATCATTCAGAAAATAATATTGTAAAGAAATATGCAACCACGGGTCTTAAAGAAGATAGTGCCAGTGAATATGCTGAATTGCTGAGAAACTTTATGCATGACAACAAGCCTTATCTTGAGCCTGATCTTACATTGTCGGGTTTATCAGAAAAGCTTAATATACCCGGCCACCATTTATCACAGGTTATGAATGAAAGGTTCGGATTAAATTTCTATGATTTCATTAACCGGTACCGTGTTGATGAAGCTAAACAACGAATTGCAGATCCTAAGTATGCCGGACTCTCTTTATTAGGAATTGCGCTCGACAGTGGGTTTAATTCCAAGTCCGCATTTAACCGGCTTTTTAAAAAGTTTACCGGTATAACTCCGTCGGAGTATAAAGCAAATCCTGAATCACTTTAAGAAAAGATTAAAAGAATAGGTGCCAACTTATAATTAAGGTCGATTTGACCCTGATCAGCAGGCTAATTTTGCGGTATCAAAACAAAAAAACCAAAAAAAATGAAAACATTAAGAAAGAGCCTGCTTATTCTGACAATTTTACTGACTATTAGTATTCAGGGAGTATTTGCCCATTGTGATTCGTATGATGGTCCGGTTATTAAGGATGCATACAAAGCTTTAGAAACAAACAATGTTAATTTGGTATACAAATGGATTTCAGAAGCTCAGGAGTCAGAAATTAATGATCTTTTCGCTCTGACGGTAAGAACCAAGCTGAGCAATAAGGATTTATACCCGATTGTGGAGAAGCACTTTTTGGAGACTCTGGTGAGATTACACCGCGAGACTGAAAATGCCCCTTATACAGGATTAAAAGAAGCCGGAACAACAGCCCCCATAATTCAGCTAAGCGACGGAGCCATCACCTCAGATAATATCGAACATGTGACGGTACCACTGACTAATCACATTAATTCAGTTATTTCAGAGAAGTTTGAGAGAGTAAAAAGTTTGGAAGCAATTAAAGACACCAATGCGGAAAACGGGAGAAAGTATGTGGATGCCTATGTTGATTATACTCACACAATTGAGGCATTACACAATGTACTGGATGGTAACCATGCTCATTGACTCTTGCAGTTGCTACTGCTTTCTGGATTAAATCTTTGTTCTTTCGAGTTCTCTCTTTTGTTTGTTCCGGTAATATACCTGCACAAAAGCCGGCATCTGGGAAATTACAATTCCTCCGACCACCAATAGAATACCTACAATTTTCTGCAGATTAATAATTTCTCCGATAATAAAGTAGGAGAACACTGCTGTAAATACAGGAATCAGGTTTGTAAATATGTTTGCCTTTACCATCCCGATTTTTGCGACAACAACAATAAAAAGAAGGAAAGCTAATCCGGAAGCAAAAATTGATAGCTGAATAATTGCAAGGACAGAACCGGTTGATGGAGTTGAACTTAATACATCCTTTAAATCGAAGATTAAAAACAATGGAAGAAAATACAAAGAGCCAATTATGTTCTGCCAGGTAAGTATTGTTATTGCCTTGTATTTATTAGCAAGTTTTCTGATGAAAAAGGAATAGGCGACTGCTGAAAACACTGCCAGAAAGAGCAAAAGAATTCCTTTTAAGCTGGCATTTAGGCTTAAATCGCGATTTACTAGCATAAATATTATGCCTGAAAATGAAATGAAGATTCCGGCAATTGTAAGCTTTTCAATCTTTTCTTTCAATAAGATAAAAGCCACAATAGCTGAAAACAGTGGTATAGTCGCTATTATTGCAGATGTTATGGCAGGTGATACATATAACAGTCCGAAATTTTCACCAAGGAAATAAAAGAATGGTTCGGCCAACGCAAGCAAAAAGAACCATCTACGGTCTTCTTTATGGATTTTTTCAGCACTGCCTGATATTCGTATGTATGAGTAAAGAATTAATGATGATAAAACAAGACGAAAGAATATCAGTGCAATGGGTTTGAAATATTCAAGGGCTATAGTTGACCAAATAAATGACATGCCCCAGAAGAGCATTGAAATAGTGATAAAAATATAGTACCTGGCCAGTGATTTTGAGGTAGTTTGCATATTAGAAAATTAGGTGCAAAGGTAGTGGGATTTATGAAATCCGGACAATGAATTCTTCCTCAGTGAGGATTGGAATACCAAGTGATTCTGCTTTAACACGCTTTTCGGGGCCCATATTGGCACCTGCTATGATAAAACTTGTTTTAGATGTAACGCCTGATCCTACCTTTCCACCATGGAGCTCAATTGTTCTTTTCAGGTCATCACGGGATGGAAATAAACTAAATGACCCGCTAAACACTATGGTTAAACCATCAAGTTTATTGCTTAAATTTTCAACGACCTGTAACGTTTCCATTTGCAGACCATGTTCACGAAGTCGTTCGATAATCTTTCTGTTTTCAGGATCGGCAAAGTAACTGACAACGAATTGTGCTATTATAGGACCGATTTCATTTATTTCAGTAAGGTCATCAATAGTAGCATTCATCAGAGCATCAATGTTTTTGAAATGATTTGCCAGAATCCTTGCTATTGTTTCACCAACCGACTTAATTCCCAAGGCATAAACCAATCTTTCAAATGGCACCTGTCGGGAATTTTCCAAACCCCGCATTACATTTTCAATAGATTTATCTTTGAAGGATGCTCTCTTTTTCTCTGATATTGGAAGCTTGTCCTTAAGCGTTGAAAGGTCTGAAGGTGTAATATCATATAAATCAGCAATATTTTTAGCAATCCCCGCATCATAAAGCATCTCTATTTTCCCTTCACCCAGGCTTTCAATATTCATAGCCCTGCGACTTATGAAATGGACCAGTCTTCCTTTAATTTGTGGAGCACAGCCCGAGTAATTAGGGCAAACCCATGATGCTTCACCCGGTTGCCTCTCTAAGGGTGTTCTGCACTCAGGACAGATTTTGATAAATTCAGTGGCAAATAATTCCGGTGGCCTTTTAGTAAAATCTATGCGTGTGATTTTAGGAATAACATCACCGCCTTTCTCCACGAACACGGTGTCGCCGACTCTTATATCAAGAGCTTCCATCACATCGGCATTGTGAAGTGTTGCACGTTTTACAGTAGTACCGGCCAATTGTACCGGCTTAAGATTAGCTACAGGGGTTACTGCACCGGTTCTTCCAACCTGAAAGTCGATTGAGAGTAGTATAGTTGAAGCTTCCTCGGGTTTGTATTTATATGCAATTGCCCATCGGGGAACTTTTGCCGTGAATCCCAGGGTATTCCAATGGCTTATCTTATTCACTTTTATTACCACTCCATCAATATCGAACGGTAATTCAGCGCGGGCATTCTGGACCTCATTAATAAAGTCGAGCACTTCTTCGATATTCTGGCACTTAACCATGATATCAGAGATATTGAAACCCCATTTTTTCATTATTGACAGTCGCTCATAATGAGTAGGGATATCCGGAACTTCACTTAAGAGGAAGTATGCATACATATCAAGAGGTCGCTTTGCTACCTGCTTTGAGTCCTGTGTTTTAAGCGTTCCTGCGGTTGCATTACGGGGATTGGCAAAAACCATTTCGCCGGCTTCCTCACGTTGCTTATTCATTCGGGCAAAACCTGCCCTTGGCATAAATATTTCACCCCGAACCTCAAAATCATCAGGATAGTCATTTCCATGCACTCTTAAAGGCACGCTGTGGATGGTTTTAACATTAGTGGTAACATCGTCACCCTGCACTCCATCACCACGAGTGATTGCCTGTACAAGAATTCCTTCATGATAATGAAGACTTATTGAAACCCCATCAATTTTCAACTCACATACATACTCATATGGTTCATTCAATGCTTTGGCTACTCTTCGGTCAAAATCGCGCAATTCAGCTTCGGAGTATGTATTATCGAGCGAAAGCATAGGAGTTTTATGCTTAACCGAGGGAAACTCTTTAGAGATGATCCCTCCTACTCTTTGTGACGGGCTATCAGGGTTCAGAAACTCAGGATACTGCTTTTCGAGAGATATCAGTTCACTTAAAAGCAAATCAAATTCATAATCGGAGATAACGGGTGCCGCCTTCTGGTAGTAGAGATCGTTATGCTTATTTATCTCTTTGGTAAGAAATTGAATCCTGTTTTGAGCTTCCTGAGGTGTCATATAGTAATCAACCGAAATGAGTAACTATTTATTTAAACGGCTACTGTTAAAGAAGTGTTGAATTTCGGCCATATTGGAATTTTTACGTTCATTCCTAAGAATTTGTGCCGACTTGGTAAAATAGTGATGGTTTTTAAGAAATTCCAATTGCAAACGATACCAGTCATATAATGATATCTTATTGCCTATTAGCTCCCACTCAAGACGTAGTTTCTGACCAATAATAAAGAAATCAGTCCTTCCAAGATAATCAAGATCCGCATCACACAATATTTTCTCGTTAATTGTTACGGCTGTTTGTGGGAGTCGGGTAGACAGAATCATTGACTGGATGAGCTTTATTTCGCTTTCATTAAAACCAAAATTGGGAAGGTATTCGGCAGCCATCTTAGCTGACAGTTCTTCATGGTCTTCAAATTTGACCATTATGCCTGAATCATGTAACCAGGCGGCTGCTCTTACCAGCTTAGTGTTATAATCATCGAGATTCTCAAGCTTAGCAAGCCTGACAACAGAAGAATGCACATCTTTTGTATGGTCCACGCCATGGTAGATTACAAATGAAGGCAATTGCTGCTCCATTCTTTTACTAATAAAATCAGCCAATCCCTGAAGATCCATACGAAGGGTTTTATATTAGAAAAAAAACTCCGGCTGTGACCGGAGTTCATAGACCGTTTTAAGTTTTTATAATCCTAAAATTTCGTAATTAAATCTTCTTGGATTTACACACATTACGGGGATTTGTGAAGAGTTGAAGATTATCTCCTCATCATAACGACCCAAAAGGTAAGATGTGAAGCTCTTATCGGGATCAGTCATGATCATTATCATATCGGCATTATTAGCTGTTGAGTAATCAATAACCTGACGGGCAAAATTGCTGTTTTTCTCTGCGGATCTCTCTACAAATGAGACACCATTTTTCGATAGGAAATCGGCAATATGCTTGGTGGCCTTATAAACTTCATCCGTAGCTTCAGCTGTTCTGAAAATATGAATAGTTGCATTGAATTTTTTGGCAATAAACACGGCCCATTTAGTTTTTTCATGGGGTCCGGCCTCACTTGTAAGCGGGAGAACGATTTTTTTGTAACCTTGATTAAGAGGACGTTTCTGAACCACTACAACGGGTGCTTCGGAAGACGTAATAACTTTTAAAGCGAAACTACCGGTTAGCTTCTGAAGACCAACTTTACCGTGTGTTCCAAGATAAACCATACTAATATCATGCTCCTTAATAACATCGGCAATCTCGGTAAAAATACTACCCTCACGGGTCATATAATTAACATCGACAGCATAACGCGATTTAAGATCTTCTGCAATAACCTTTAGCTTCTCATCAATAGCTGAAACAGGCAGGTTCTCGCTTTTAAGATATGATTTGGTTTCATTGTTGATGACATGCAAAAGCATAATTTTGGAATTCAGCCAATTTGCTGCTTCAGCGGCCTGGTTAGCTGCATTGGCGCATACTTCAGAGAAGTCTGTCGGAACCAGGATAGTTTCAATTTTCTTGTTATCCATTGGATTGCTTATTTAATTATGGGACTTACATTAGTGACTATACAAAAATAAAGGGTTTTTATGATATTCCAATATTTAACCCACAATATTATGTTGGTTGGGCATCGATATTAACGTATGGTGCTCAATTTTTACTTACACTTTTCGCAAAATTTTGTAAACTAATCCTGACTTATAGCTATCTTTGTATTCAGATTTTGAGCATAATGGAACTTAAAATTTCACCGGTAACTTTAATACTTTTCTTTAGTTTTTTAACCGCGTTGGGTATTTCTATTTATAGCATTACAAAAGGCTATTTAAAGGGCCAGAAATACTTTACATGGTTAATGCTCTGTGCTGCTTTATATGCATTCTTTGCAATGATGGAGGCTTCAGTGACTGATATCAATCAGAAAATACTTTGGTCAAAAATTGAATACCTGTTTGTTCCATTTACTCCGATTTTGTTATGGCATTTTGTTTTAGTGCTATCAAATTCATCCAAACGCATGCTGAGTATTGTTAGGTATGTTTACATTATTCCACCCATATTCAGCATACTTGCATTCACAAATGATAGTCACCAATTGATATGGAAAGGATTTGAATGGAGTGGGGCCGGAAGCAATGACCTAATCTATGTTCATGGCATTTTATGGTATTTAGTTTTCGTATACAGTTTAAGCCTTATCCTGGCAGCAATCATAAAGTTGATGAAGATGCAGAAAGGAGCTTCCAGAATCATTAGAAAGCAAATCAGAATTCTGGCTATGGGATGTACTGCACCTTTCATCCTGACCATTTTGTATGTTTCAGACCTTAATCCATACCCTGGCCTTGATTTGTCGGCTATAAGCACTTCAATTGTCGGCGTGTTTTTTATGATTGGTATCTTCAAATACGGAATGTTTAAAGCGATTCCTATAATGAGTAGTCAGATTACCAAGACAATAAGAGATGGTTTGCTTGTTATGGATGAGAGTAACCAAATTATATATTTTAATCCGTCGGCTGCTAAATTTCTTGAAATTGAGGACACCGGTTTTACTTTCCAGACTGTTAAAGAAGTAAATTGGCTAAGTGAGGCAATTCAAAATACTAAAGACAATGTAACTCCGGAGGTGAAAATATGTGATGATCCGGAGAAATGGATAGAAATAAGTATAAGCCAGATTAGTGACGACTTCAATAAGTTCAGCGGTTTGCTTGTGCTTATGCATGATATTACCAAAAGAAAATTACTCGAAGGTCAGAGCAGAAGTTTTTTGAATGAATTGCGGATTTCTCACGATAAGATGACTGAAGCTATGACTCAAAAGGATAGAATTATATCTATCATTGCCCATGACCTTAGAACCTCCTTCCATCAGATTTT
This sequence comes from uncultured Lentimicrobium sp., assembly GCA_964547915.1. Classification (GTDB taxonomy): domain Bacteria; phylum Bacteroidota; class Bacteroidia; order Bacteroidales; family Lentimicrobiaceae; genus Lentimicrobium. The sequence goes on along the minus strand of CAZJPP010000013.1, from coordinate 6,149 downwards.
GAGCATTTCTCAGATCATTACCGAAGAATATGAAACATTTACAGAGGATAGCCTCAAAGTTTTTCTGAGTGATTTGATGAAAGCATCCCGACAAGGTTACGATATTCTTGAAGAACTGCTTAATTGGGCAAGGAGTCAGAAGTCAGACAAGTCAGAACTCCAGAGTTTCCCGATTATTAAATCTGTTGAGAAAATTGCTGATGAATTATCAGTTTCTTTAAAGAATAAAAATCTTACACTGAAAATTGCCGGGAAGACGGACCTTAATGCGGTTGTTGATCAAAATGTGCTGAGCATTACACTGAGAAATTTTATTGTTAATGCCATCAAATTCTCCAATAAAAACAGCGAAATAATTGTTAATATTAATGAAAGTGATGATTTTTTGGAGATTGGAGTCACTGACACCGGCATTGGAATACCTGAAGCTGATATGTCAAAACTGTTTAATCCCAGGGTTAAATACACACGCACAGGAACTGCAGGTGAAAGTGGTTCGGGTTTAGGGTTGCTTTTATGCAAGGAAATGGTTGAACGCAGTGGCGGCACTATTACTGTCTCAAGCCAGGTTGGTGCAGGAAGCACTTTTACAATTAAATTAAAGAAGCAAACCAAATTAGAAATCGCCTGATTTTTATGAAAATTTATTTACTGAGTCTGCTTTTACTGTGGAATCTCCATGGCTTATTTGCACAACTTATTGAAACTGATCCTTATTTCCCTTCAGACGATCAACCTGTTGAAGTTATTTTCAATGCTACTCTGGGAAACAAAGGTCTGGCCGGATACACAGGAGACGTTTATGCTCATACCGGAGTAATTACTAATCTTAGTAGCGATCCTTCTGACTGGAGGTATGTTAAAACTGAATGGGGTGAGAATACTCCCGAGACAAAGCTTGAGAGAATAGGTGCAGACTTGTACAGGTTCACTACAGGAGCACAAACGATAAGGCAGTATTACGATGTTCCTGCAGCTGAGGAAATCGTGCAGATTGCATTTGTTTTCAGGAGTGCCGCTGCTGTTGGCGGAAGTTATAAAGAAGGAAAGACTGAAACCAATGGTGATATCTTCGCTCCTGTATATGGCGATGGTTTATTTGTGGTGTTTAAGAATCCGCTTAATTATGATAATCTGATTGAACCGGGTGAAGTATTCCCAATAGATGCAGTGGCAAATAGTGCCGATTCAATGGTTATCTACCTTAATAATGAAAGAGTAGCTTCAGTTACCAACAATGAAATATCATACACACTTTATGCACCGGCCGCAGGTAAACAATATCTCAAAGTGCAAGCATTTTATGAAGGTAATTCAGCCTGGGATTCCGCTTATTTCTTTGTAAAGAAACCGGTGCAAACAGCAGCTGTTCCAAATGGAGTAACAGATGGAATAAATTATGTGAATGATAGCACTGTCATTTTGTCGCTATACGCTCCTCAAAAACAAACTGTATATATTATAGGAGACTTTAACAATTGGGAGTTTTCTGATGAAGGATTTATGAATCGCTCGCCTGATGCTACCAGATGGTGGAAACAAATTGAAGGACTGGCACCGGGACGCGAATATGTTTTTCAATATCTGGTTGATGAACAGATAAGAATAGCTGATCCTTATGCTGATAAGATTCTTGACCCGTGGAATGATAAGTATATCAGCAATACTACTTATCCTGACCTTATTGACTATCCGTTGGATAAGACAAATCAACCGGCATCTGTTCTGCAAACTGCGCAAATTCCATTCGAATGGAGAGCACCTCCAATTGAACGTCCTGCAAAAGAAGATCTTGTAATATATGAGTTACTGGTTCGTGATTTCATTGCCAGGCATGATTATCAGACATTAATTGACACTCTGGGCTACTTAAAAAGCCTGGGAGTTAATGCAATTGAACTTATGCCGGTAAATGAGTTTGAAGGCAATTCAAGCTGGGGCTATAATACTGCATTTCATTTTGCTCCTGATAAATATTACGGTACTAAAAACGATCTTAAGCTATTTATTGATGAGTGCCATAAAAATGGTATTGTGGTTATCCTTGATATAGTATTGAATCATGTGTTTGGCACTTCGCCTTTTGCCAGATTGTACTGGGATGCTACCAACAACAGGCCGGCTTCAAATAATCCGTGGTTAAATCCTGTTGCAAAACACGATTACAATGTTGGGTATGATATTAACCATGAAAGTCAGGCAACAAAAAATTTGGTTTCAAGAGTAGTAAAATACTGGATGCAGGAATACAATGTTGACGGTTACAGGTTCGATTTATCAAAAGGTTTTACTCAGAACAACACTCTTGGACATACTGATGAATGGGGAATGTATGATGCCAGCCGGGTAGCCATATGGAAAAACATTGGAAACATTGTATGGGATTCAGACGAAGACTTCTACATGATTCTGGAGCATTTCGCCGAAAACAGAGAAGAGAAAGAACTAGCCAATTATGGATTTATGCTATGGGGCAATCATAACCATAATTTCAGGCAACTTGTGATGGGATGGTCAGAAGACAGTGACATTGCAGGGATTTCGTACAAGAATCGGGGGTGGAATAGTCCTCATTTGATAGGATATATGGAAAGCCACGATGAAGAAAGGCTAATGTTCTCAATAAAGCAGTGGGGAAACACCAAGAATAAATGGTATAACATCAAAGGCTTGGATGAATCAATAAAGAGAATTGCCGGAGCCTCAGCAATTTTTTATTCAATACCCGGTCCTAAAATGTTATGGCAATTTGGAGAATTAGGGTATGACTATTCCATTGACTTTAATGGTCGTACCGGGGAGAAACCAATAAGGTGGGATTATCAAAACCATTGGATGCGTAGGCATTTATATGATGTGACTGCTTCACTGATTAAACTGAGACAGGAATATGAAGTATTCAGAACCTCTGATTTTACTATTTCAAGCGGCACTGGATTAATAAAGAAGGTAATTCTGCGGGGAAGTGATATGCTGGTTGTAGTTGTGGCAAACTTTGACATATACAATCAGGCAGTTACACCTGACTTTCCTTCTACAGGCATTTGGTACGAGTATTTTACCGGTGATTCCTTAAATGTGGAATCTTTAACACAAGAAGTTCTTTTAGGTGCAGGTGATTATAAGTTCTACACAAATAAGAAATTGGCAACACCTGATGTTGGACTTGGCAATTTGCCACAATCAGAAATTAAGGCATCGGAATTGGGTATAATAAGGATGGTTTATCCTAATCCGGTTTCCGATCAACTCTTTATAAAACTTAACCTTATAAAAGACGACAATATTGAAGTGACGTTATTAACGAATACGGGCAAAGAAATCTCAGGTTTTAAAAAGAGCTTTAACAGCACCGGAGAGCAACATGTAACTATGGATTTGTCCGGTTTGGAAAAAGGTATGTACCTTTTAAGGGTTACCGGCTCACAAGGAACTGAAATTCAAAAAGTAATAAAGATGTAGATTCTTTATTCAGCAGACCTCATATTGTGAAACACGTTGGTCACATCGTCGTCATCTTCCATTCTTTCAAGCATCTTATCAACATCTGCCTGTTCTTCTGCTGTCAGAGTCTTTAAGTCGTTGGGTATTCTTTCGAATGCAAAACTCTTAATGTTAAAGTGGTTTTCTTCGAGATATTTCTGTATTGGACCAAAAGCTGTGAAATCGGCATAAATATGAAGTTCATCATCTTCAACGAAAATTTCCTCAACGCCAAAATCAATAAGTTCAAGCTCAAGTTCTTCAATCTCTATACCTGCTTTAAACTCCACTTTGAAAGAGCAATTGCGCTCAAACATAAAGTCCAGCATTCCCATAGTCCCTAAACTACCACCATTGCGTGTGAAGTAGCTTCTGATATTACCAACAGTGCGGGTTGGATTATCTGTTGCAGTCTCTACAACAACTGCAATTCCGTGAGGTCCATATCCCTCATAAACAACTTCTTTATAATCAGACGAATCCTTTGAAACAGCGCGTTTAATGGCACGTTCAACATTCTCCTTAGGCATGTTCTCACTTTTGGCATTCTGTATCAGAAGCCTGAGTTTGGGATTCATTGCCGGGTCGGGACCACCTGCTTTTACAGCAATTTCGATATCTTTTCCTAATCGGGTAAACACTCTTGCCATGTTACCCCATCTTTTCAATTTCCTTGCTTTGCGAAATTCAAATGCCCTTCCCATGGATCTGCTTTTTTGTTGAGGGCACAAAAGTAAAGAAAAAAATATTATTGATTATTGTCCTCCCATCTAATCCTTTCACGAACCCCATCAATTCCAGTACCTGCACTACTAATAATGTCATAATATTTCATCCAAGCTAAGAATGTTTATTTAGTTTTGTATTGTTTTACAAATTAAGCAATTGCAGAAATCAGAATATGGCTGAGAAAAAATCTAAACACGTTGAGATTAAAACTAAACCAACCGGAGAGAGTGTAGAACAATATCTTAGTAATTTGCCTTCTGAGCAAAAAAGAAAAGATGCTTTTACATTACTGGATATGATGAAAAAAGCAACCGGTGAAGAACCAAGGCTTTGGAGTAATTCAATTATTGGCTTCGGAGAGGTAGTATTCAAAAGTCCACAAACAGGAAGGGAAGTTGACTGGATGAGGATGGGATTCGCTCCTCGTAAAGCTAATTTTTCGCTTTACCTATCCATGCAAATAAGCAAATACGAGCACTTGCTTCAAAAATTGGGTAAGCACAAAACTGGTGTAGGATGCTTGTATATCAATAAATTACAAGACATTGACACTGATATCCTTGAAGAGATTATCAAAATGTCTCTAACTGAATGCGGCAATCCTTAGTAATGGGGTTTAATTTGTTCGCTGTAAAGTGAATACATCTCATTTCTAATCTCATCACGAATCCTTCTGTAACGATTGAGCAATTCTTCATGGGAACCTTGAAATTTGGATGGATTCTCTATTCTGATATGCATATGATGCTTTGCCTTCCCCGGAAAATATGGGCATGCACCATTTTCTCTACCACAAACTGAAATTTCATAATCCCATTCAGTATCAAGATATTTATTTACAGATGTCGGCTTATGGCCACTTATGTCTATTCCAACTTCCTGCATAACCTGGACTGCATTCTCATCTATTTGTCCGGCAGGTACATTTCCGGCTGAATATACATTGAGCCGTGAATCAAAAGACTGAAGAAATCCATGAGCCATCTGACTGCGGCTGCTGTTTCCTGTGCATACAATAAGAGCTTTCATAGTATTAGTTTTAGAAAAGATCAGGTTTAACTTAAATAACAATCTATCCAGGGTAATTGTGCATTGTCGTTAACAATTACTTAATACTGCATTTTTCTTAGTGGTTCTTTCTTGTGAACAGTTCGATAGCAAAATCGTCCTTAATAGGTCAACCTGGGAATAGCTGTGACCATGATTTGCGTTCTGGTTATCAATAGTTTATCTGAGGATAAAACTTTGTGTGAAGAACTTAATAGAATTAACTTTGTTAATAGGGGCTCACGTCAACAATAAAAGATTACAATGGAAGATTATGTAGTGCCGGCCCAGACCCGCATTGGCCATGTACACTTAAAAGTATCAGACTTAAAACGATCACTTGACTTTTATAATGGTATACTCGGTTTTGAGATAGTGATGATGTATGGAAATGATGCAGCGTTTGTGTCAGCCGGAGGATATCACCATCATATTGGACTTAATACATGGCATAGTAAGGGAATGCCTCCTGCTCCGGGAAATGCACCCGGTCTTTACCATGTGGCTATTTCTTATCCCACCAGAAAAGATTTAGCCATAATATTCGACAGACTACGAAAAGAAAGATATCCCATTCAAGGGGCAAGCGATCATGGAGTCTCGGAAGCGATTTACCTCGAAGATCCTGATGGAAATGGAATCGAATTATATTGGGATAGACCAAAAGAACAATGGCCACATAATAAAGATGGAAAGCTTGAAATGTACACCAGAGCCTTAGATTTGAATAGTCTGCTCAATGAAATTAACTGATCCGGGAATGGTTTCGATTTCATCGAACTAAAGGTTAGCATGATTTAATGCTGTTTTTCAATGCTTTAAAGAACATGCCAATAAAATCTTCAAAATTTTTTAGAAAAACGTTTGGAGATGTTACAAAAGGGTGTACT
>CAZJPP010000012.1:0-82278 GCA_964547915.1 uncultured Lentimicrobium sp. | reverse complement strand
CGCCGCCTTTTCTAACACTCAGGCTGTCCCATAAAGACAGCCTTTTGTGTTTTTAGATCTCTCCTACCCTATTATATTCCCCTTTTTACTTGCCTATTCACGTATTTTAAATATTTTTGCCAATATTCATTTCTAAGTACTTGCAACAAATGATTTTAATCGCTGATAGTGGTTCTACAAAAACCGATTGGCTCCTACTGAAAAATACTAACAGTACTTTTCTCTCCACAGGAGGAATTAACCCATATTATATGTCATCTGAGCATATCTTCAATATGCTTGCACAGGAGCTTCAGCCTTTAATTCCAAACTCTGAGATTGAACACATCTTCTTTTATGGTTCAGGGTGCTCAACTGAAAGCAAATGCCAGAAGATTATAGACATTCTTTCCAAAATATGCCCTAACGCTCTTATTGAGGTAAATCATGATATGCTTGCTGCAGCACGTTCATTGTGCCAGGATAAACCAGGCATTGCCTGCATCCTGGGCACAGGCTCAAACTCTTGTGTCTATGATGGCAATAATATAACCAGACAAATGGTCTCTCTGGGCTATTTTTTTGGGGATGAAGGTAGTGGTACCCATCTGGGTAAATTATTAATTACTGATTACCTTAAAGGTGAAACACCTTCCAATATCAGCAATATGTTGGAGAAACAGTTCAATCTGTCACTTGAATTCGTTCTGGACAATATTTATAATCATAATAATCCCAATAAATTCCTTGCATCATTCTCTCCATTTATTCAACAGCATTCAAATGATGCTTACATTAGAATGTTAATTGCCAAGTCGTTTGAAAGCTTTCTTGAAGTTGGAGTTAAAAAATTCTCGGGATTTGAACATCTGGAAGCAAACTTCGTAGGTTCGGTTGCATATTATTTCCAGGATATTCTTCTGGATGTTGCTAAGAAAAATAATATAAAAATCGGGAAGGTCCAGAAATCAGTTATTGAAGGATTGAGGACCTATCACTTACTTATTGGGCAGAACTGAATTACCAACCAGACACTAAGATTTTATTGAAAAGAAATACTGGCAATAATAATAGAGATTTCAACCTAAAATAAACCAATCATGCGACTTAAGCTTTTTACCCTTGCTATTATACTGTTTGTTCATAGCCTTGCAATTGGACAAAACGTTAGTTCCCAAAAAATTCAGGATCTCGATAAGTACTTTGAAAAAGCAATTGCTGACTGGGATGTTCCGGCAATGGGTATAGCTATAGTAACTAAAGATTCCATTCTATTATCAAAAGGATATGGAGTTAAAGATATTAATACGAAAGAGCCTGTGAATGAAAACACACTTTTTGCAGTTGCTTCAAATACCAAAGCTTTCACAGCTGCAGCACTTACTCTTTTGGTTGAACAAAATAAAATTACATGGGATGACAAAGTTATCGAACACCTTCCTTGGTTTCAGCTCTATGATCCTTATGTTACAGCAAATATGACCATTAGGGATTTGCTGACTCATCGATCGGGATTGAAGACTTTTAGTGGTGATTTAGTATGGTATGGTACCACGTGGTCGGGTGAAGAAGTTGTTAGAAGAGCACGTTATTTGAAACCGGTATATGACTTCAGAACAACTTTCGGATACTCTAACATAATGTATCTCACAGCCGGCCTGATTATTGAAAAAGTAAGTGGTAAAACCTGGGCCAATTTTCTTGAAGAGAACTTCTTTAAGCCTTTAGAGATGAATTCGACATTGACATCAGTGAAACAATTCAACGAATCTACTAATCTTTCTCAACCGCATACTACCTTTAATTCTAAAACTGTTAGAATCAATTACATGAATTGGGACAATATTGCACCTGCAGGATCAATCATGTCTTCTCCAAACGACATGGCTAAATGGATTCAGATGCAATTAAACTATGGTAAGGTCGGAGAAAAGGTGATTATATCAGCAAAATCATTAGATGAAATGTGGTATCCACACATCATGAATAATGTTTCAAACTTATCAAAACAATACTGGCCTTCTACTCACTTTAAAGGTTATGGATTCGGTTGGTCAATAATGGATTATCACGGCAAAAAAGTAATGTCACATTCGGGTGGTTATGATGGAATGATTTCATATACAGCATTCTGTCCGGAAGGTAATATTGGGTTAGTAGTACTCACCAATAAAAATTCCAGCCTGTATATGCCAATGATGTATAAGATTTTAGATACTTACCTTAGTAATGATACAACCGATTGGAGCCAGATTTTTCTTGACAGAGAGAAATTATACAAAGATTATACTGATAAACAGGAACAGGAGAAAATTGATAAGCGGGTGTTAAACACTAAACCAAGTACAGATTTGGAAAATTATACCGGAACATACACCAGCAAGCTATACGGGGATGCAAAAGTTAGTTTAAAAAATGGACAATTGTATCTGGAATTTATTCCAACACCATTATTCCATGGGACATTATCTCATTGGCATTACGATACTTTTACAATCATTTTTCCGGACGTTCCATCTCTTCCACAGGGAACTGTGAATTTCGTTTTAGATCCTGAAGGTAAAGTTGAGCAAATGCGCGTTGACATACCTAATCCTGATTTCGATTTTACAGAATTGGAATTCAGAAAGTAGGTCAGCAGAAAAGATCAATTAAGAAGATTCTTCATTCTTCGCTATCCGGCTTAAAGGTTAGGGAAGCGGAATTTATACAATACCGCAAGCCTTTAGGGAGCGGACCATCATTAAAAACGTGCCCGAGATGTCCTCCGCATTTGGAGCAGACCACCTCTGTTCTTATCATTCCATAACTTTGATCGAGGTGTTCATCAATGGTTCCTTTTTCAGATGGCTCAGCAAAGCTTGGCCACCCACAACCTGCATCATACTTGGAATCTGATTTAAACAGTTCCTGCCCACATCCTGCACAGTAATATGTACCTTTAACAAAATGCATATCGTAAATACCCGTTCCGGGGCGCTCCGTTCCTTTTTCCCTTAAAACTTTGTATTGTTCAGGAGTTAAAATCTTCTTCCACTCCTCATCCGTCTTGAAGATCTTCTCGGTAAGTTTTGGTTTTTCTTGCATAGTTTCGCTTATTGAAGTACTTTTATTGCACGACACAATGATTATCATCAAAACAAAAGCAACAATCTGAAGTATAGTTTTCATTTTTATGATATCAGTTTTGGGTTTATAAATTACAAAATGTCGAAATTGAATCGAAATCAACCGCATTAAAGGATAACAACTATGGAATGGCTTTGGATAACAATTGGAATCATTTTATGCCTAATTGGAATAGCAGGTTCCATATTCCCGGTGTTACCCGGCCCTCCGTTAAATTATGCAGCACTTGTCATTCTGCACATAACAAAAATTCATCATTTCTCAAATAAGTTCTTAATTGGCTGGTTATTAGTAACAGTAATTGTCATCGTATTAGATTATATCATTCCTATTTATGGAGCTAAGTTATCCGGAGGCTCAAAGAAAGGAATATGGGGTGCGACCATAGGGTTATTGGTCGGAATATTCTTCTTCCCTCCTTTTGGACTGATTTTATGGTCATTTATTGGTGCAATTATTGGAGAAATTATTGATGGGAAAGACATTGCACTTTCATTAAAAGCCGGAACGGGAACCTTCTTAGGCTTTTTAGCCGGTACAATTGTAAAATTATTAGTCTCAGTTATAATGACAATCCAATTCTTATTAGTGCTGTTTTAACTGTGCAAATTCTGGATATTCAATATCTTCAAGAAACAGACCGCATGCCGGGACAGACTGACCTGCATCAGAACGCGTTCCATTCATTAAAATATGTCTGAAATCATCCATAGTCAATTTATTCTTACCAACATCAATCAGAGTCCCCACCATGGCTCTAACCATATTCCTAAGGAATCGGTTCGCTTTGGTGGTATAGATTAGAAAATTTCCCTGCTCTTCCCAAAAACTCTCAAACACACTACAAATATTAGTGGAGTTTTGAGTCCCTGATTTCGTAAAGCAAGTAAAATCTTTATAGCGTAATAGCTCGGTAGCGGCTTGATTCATCAATTCAATATTCAGCGGAATAGTAAGTCTGTATGAGAAGCCAAGGGCAAAAGGATCATGATTTCTGCAGATATAGTACTTATATGTACGGGATAAAGCAGAGAATCTTGCATGAAGATCATCTTGAACCCGAAAAATCTTATAGATGGCAATTGATTGTGGTAAAAGATGATTCATACGATATGCTATATTCTGTAAAGTCAGCTCATCTAATGGACTATCATAATCGAAATGGGCATAATACCGACGAGCATGGACTCCTGTGTCCGTTCGACCGGCTCCTGTAATCCCAGTCTTAGAATGCAACAATAGACTCAGAGCCTTTTCAGTTTCGCTCTGAACAGTAACTGCATTGTTTTGGGACTGCCAACCATGAAAGGTTGCCCCATTGTAAGCCATTTCTATAAAGTACCTGCACTTTGCCATTTCTGAATCACAATTGGCTTTTATTACCACTATTTTCTAATAAATGTAGTTTAACTGCCCAAAGTTATGAAATCAGTCGTTAAGTGAACGAAAATGATCTAATGGAAGAAGTGTAAAAAGATGAATTAAAATGGACGGACCTCCTAGTTTTCAGGTTTCATTTCAGAATCCTACAGAATGCCCAAAAAAAGCAATAAAATCAACAAAAATTGTAAGCTGTCAAAAGTAATATCCGGTTTTCGCTTATTAGAATCATTATAAATTAGCACTTTAGGACAAAATAAATATTTCTATTGTTAATCAATTCACAAAGAAATTTTTATATTTGATTGATATTCGAAAGGGTATTTAGTCACACTCAATTAACTAATCATTCATTTATTATTAACAATGGAGGAAATTCAATGACAACAGATCTGCTAGTAAAGGAACTTGTCGAGAAAAATGGCAAGTGTCGCAACAGTCTGATGCCAATTCTGCAGGGAATTGTGCAAAAAGAGCATTATTTGTCGGAAGAAGCCATGCTTGCTGTAGCCAGGGAATTGGATTTGTCGGCTGCGGATGTTTATGGAACCGCTTCTTTCTACACATTTCTGGATACTGTTCCAAGGGGCCAGAACATTATCAGGGTATGTAAGACTATCACCTGCCACATGAAGGGCAAGGATGATATAGTGAATGCCATTTGTAATCACCTTAAAATCAAAGTTGGTGAAACTACACACGACAAGAAGTATACTCTACTAACCGCCAACTGTCTGGGTTGGTGCCATAAAGGTCCGGTTATGTTAGTCAACGATGACGTATATCCGGATTTAACGCCCGATAAAGCTCTTGAAATAATTCAAACATACGGGAAAGAGGAATAAAAACCCTAAAAATCAAATCAAATGGAAAAGTACTTAAAAAAAGTTGATATAATTTTCGAGGATACTAAAGCATTATCTTGTGTGAATGTCCTTGAAAAGACCTTGAAAAGATCGCCCGATGAAATTATTCTGGACCTTATTGACAGCGGGCTAAAAGGCAGAGGTGGAGCAGGATTTCCCACTGGCCTAAAGTGGAAATTCACACGCAATGAAGACAGTGATGTAAAATATGTTATCTGTAATGCGGATGAAGGAGAACCCGGAACATTTAAAGACAGGGAAATCATTGACAAAGTGCCCGAAAAAATCTTTACCGGAATGACAATCTGCGGTTATGTTATAGGCGCTAAAGAAGGATATATTTATTTGAGAGGAGAATACAATTTCTTGTTGAAAGGTCTCCAGACCAAATTAGATAAATTCAATGACATGCTTAAACAGAAACACATAGACTTCATAATACACCTGAAGAGTGGAAGCGGAGCCTATGTTTGCGGTGAAGAAAGTGCTCTGTTCGAATCAATGGAAGGCAAAAGAGGTGAACCAAGAAATAAACCCCCTTATCCAACTGTTGCCGGCTATAATAGCAAACCAACTGTGATTAACAATGTAGAAACGCTTGTATACACTACAATGATCTGCCACATGGGTCCTGAGAAATTCAAGGAATTAGGAACAAAAGACTCACGTGGTTCTAAAGTGTTCAGCGTATCAGGCGATACACCTATCGCAGGTATTTACGAGTTGGAACTCGGAATGCCTCTCAATCAGTTTGTGGAGGAGTTTGGTGATGGTGATACAAAAGCTGTGCAGGTAGGAGGAGCTTCAGGCCATTGTGTTCCACGAAAGAAATTCAATGATACTATTATTGGTTTTGAAGGAATACCTACTGGTGGATCAATGATGATCTTCAACAGTTCAAGATCGATGTATAACGTCTTACACGACTATCTAGAGTTCTTTACTGAGGAATCATGCGGCCAATGTACACCCTGCAGAGTGGGTTGTCAGCAATTGCTTAAAGGGATTGAGGCTGTAAAACGTGGAGAAAAAGCCCCTGCTTATCTCGACGACCTCAAGAAACTAACAAACACCATGAAAATTGCTGCTAAATGTGGCCTTGGTCAATCTGTTGGAAATCCTTTCAATTCTATAGTTGACAATTTCAGGGAAGAAATCATTTATTAAGCACTTCAAAAACAGAATAACATGAACAAGTATTTAGTCAACCTAAAGATAAATAACATGCCCATTTCTGTTGAAGAGGGCACTACAATACTCGACGCGGCCAGGCAACTGAACCTGCGCATACCAACCCTTTGTCACCACCCCGACCTCTCAGTGGCAGGTAACTGTCGTGTTTGTGTGGTTGAAGTTAAGGGTGCACGACTGTTGGCTGCTTCATGCGCCACACCGGTATCAGAAGGAATGGAAGTCTTCACTAATAGTGAAAAAGTAAGAATAGCCAGAAAACACATTGTAGAACTACTTCTAACTGAGCACAATGCAGATTGCACAAAGTGCTTCAAAAGTGGCAATTGTGAACTTCAGGATCTGGCAACCGAATACCGGATTGGGGATCATGTATTCCTCGATATTGTTAAACCACAGTCGAAAATCCAGGATATAAGCTCACCTTCAATAGTGAAAGACGATAGTAAATGCATCAGATGCCAAAGATGCGTTAGAACATGCGACGAGCTTCAGGGTTTAACGGCATTGGCGGTTACATACAAAGGTGACCACCAAAAAATATCCACATTCCTCAACAAGCCACTGAATGATGTAGTGTGCTCAACATGTGGTCAGTGTATTAACAGGTGTCCAACCGGAGCTTTAACCGAACATACAAATATCGAAGAAGTGTGGAATGCAATTTACGATCCATCAAAATTCGTAGTTGTACAAACGGCTCCTGCAACAAGAATTGCATTGGGAGAGGATCTGGGATTAAGTCCTGGCGAGAGAGTTACAGGAAAAATGGTTTCAGCACTCAAAAGGTTAGGATTTAACAAGGTTCTGGATACAGATTTCACTGCCGACCTGACAATAATGGAAGAAGGAACTGAATTGTTAACACGTCTAAAGAAAATCCTGGTTGAAAAGGATGACTCAGTCAAGTTACCAATGATGACATCCTGTTCACCCGGTTGGATTAAATTTCAGGAACACATGTACCCCGATCTGCTTGAAAATTTATCAACTTGCAAATCGCCACAACAGATGTTTGGTGCACTGGCGAAAACATACTATGCAGATAAGATAAACATCAAGGCACAGGACATGATTGTTGTTTCTATAATGCCTTGCGTTGCCAAGAAGTTTGAGTGCGAAAGATCCGAAATGCGTGATAGTGGTTATCAGGATGTGGATTTTGTGCTGACAACCAGAGAACTGGCTATGATGATAAAACAGGCGGGTATTGATTTCAATCATATTGAAGAAGAGCACTATGATAGCATCCTGGGAGAATCTACCGGTGCTGCAGTTATCTTTGGTGCAACGGGTGGAGTAATGGAAGCCGCGCTGAGAACAGCATATGAAATAGTTACAGGTAGAGAAGTTCCTTTCACCAATCTTAATATTCAACCCGTGCGAGGGATGGATGGCATAAAAGAGGCTTCAATTAAAATTAAGAATGTAAAACCCGAATGGAGTTTCCTTGAAGGTGTTGATCTTAATGTCGCTATTGCAAACGGACTCGCAAATGCACGAAAACTGATGGAAAAGGTGAAAAGTGGAGACGCTAACTACCATTTCATTGAAATAATGGGATGTCCGGGAGGATGCCTTGGAGGAGGAGGACAGCCAATTCCAACATCACCCGAGATCAGAAAAAAGAGGGCCGAGGCAATATATTCGGAAGATGCCAATATGCCTATACGTAAATCACACGAAAATCCTGAAGTCGTTGAAGTTTATGAACAATTCCTTGGAGAACCACTTGGACATAAATCACACGATCTGTTACATACGCATTACAGGCCCAGGAAGAGGTATTAGGATTTTGTGAGTACTTGTGCGTATAATGCTTATTCAGTAAGACCATTGATTGGTAACACATTCCAGTCAATTCTGATAATAGTATAGATACGTTTGGCATAAAGTAATTATCGTTGCCACTTCAACCAGAAGGGATTGCAAATTGACCAGTCTAAAACTGCCGATATATTTGCAATCCCAACTATTCTATGATGCTGTTTCACTTTTAAAGAGCCTGAAGATTTATTGCTTTTCAGAAGAAGTTTTGTATCTTTATGATAAACTACATGTGACCTGACCAAGACACATTATCCCTAATAAGAATTTTTTTATATATCTACCATTTGCTCATTCAATGCTAGTGATTTCAGGTGATTATTAGCGCAAAGAATTCTTATTTAGAATCAGTCTAAACATCTTTATTATCAATACTTTAAAAAGGGTATTGTTAATTAAATAACAATGTTATTTTTTTCACAAAAATGCTTTTTTGTGGAAAAAACTTTCTACCTTTGTGGCACCATTTGATTTTGATCCTGCACACAAGTGTGCTTAAAATTTAGAAAATGAAACTTAGGGAAGTTGTAGATTTACTTAATGCGAAAGTGGTCTCGGGAAAGCATCATATTGATTCAGAGGTAGAATACTCCTTTGCTTCCGATTTGATGAGCGATGTGCTGACTATTGAGAAAGATAACATCTTGCTTTTGACCGGATTGGCAAATCTTCAAACCATCAGAACTGCCGAAATGTCGGAAATAACTAAAATTATCTTCGTACGTAAGAAAAAAGCAACTCCCGAAATGATCCAACTTGCCGAAGAAAATGACATGATTCTAATTGAGTGTGACTACTCTATGTTCAAAGCTTCGGGCATGCTATTTAATGCAGGTATGAAGCCTGTGTACTAAAAAACCAATAATGGAATTTGAATTCATAGTAGAAGGAGGTAATTTCATTAAAGCCGGCACAGCTTCAAGCCAGCTAAAAAAAATATTGAAGCAGCTTAATGTAGATCCCAAGGTAGTTAAACGAGTGGTAGTTGCACTCTATGAAGCAGAAGTTAACATTGTTGCTCATGCATATTCAGGAGTTGTCCATATTACCATCACTACCGAAAGCATCAACATTCGCCTGGTTGATGAAGGACCCGGAATTCCGGATATTAACCTGGCAATGCAAACCGGATATTCTACTGCTTCAAGCGAAGTTAGAGAAATGGGATTTGGTGCAGGTATGGGACTACCTAACATGAAGAATAACAGTGATGTATTGAATATTACATCAGAAGTTGGTAAGGGTACTATTGTTGAAATGTCATTTTTCCTCAATCAATAATCATGGAGAACCGGAAGTTTCATCATTCACTCAAAATTCGTGAAGACCTTTGTGTAGGTTGTTCACATTGTATGAATGTGTGTCCGACTGAAGCTATCCGCGTTAAGAATGGAAAAGCAATCATCCATGAGGAAAAATGTATTGATTGCGGAAAATGCTTTGCTGAATGTCCTTCATCAGCTATCATTATTGAACATGATGAATTTGACGACATTTTCCTTTTCAAACACAGAATTGCTCTGGTTCCGGCAATATTTACCGGACAGTTTCCTGAAGATATAAGCTTCAGGCAAATCCATAGTGTTTTACTGGATATTGGATTCACCAATGTCTTTGAAGTTGAGAATGGAGCCGAACTTCTTACAGATGCAATCAACAATTATGCAGCAGAAAACCCTGATGTTAAACCAATAATATCCTCCTTCTGCCCTGCTATCGTTAGATTAATTCAGGTTAAATTCCCTTCACTGGTCGACAATCTCTTACTACTAAAAGCCCCTCTTGATATATCGGCCATGTTCCTCAAAAAGGAAATGACCGATGCAGGCATTCCTGAAGAAGATATCGGAATATTCTATGTCACCCCTTGTGCTGCTAAAATTGCTGCTATTAAAGATCCTGTGGGTGAGCCAACCTCCCCTATTTCGGGTGCTATTAACATGGATTATCTCTTCAATAAAGTGTATCATCAGGTTATAAAAAAATCTAACCAATCATGCACTCTACCTGCAACTTCAATTCTTACTGATACTGCACGCAACTGGTCGCTCACTAATGGTGAAGCCCGAAATATCAAAGGCAGATCTCTAGCAATCGACGAAATACACAACGTAATCAGCTTTCTCGAAAAACTTGAAAACGACGAAATTACAGATATTGATTTTCTTGAATTAAGAGCATGCGACCAGAGTTGTGCCGGTGGAGTGCTAACCCCAGGTAATAGATTTCTTACTGTTGAAAGATTACAAAAACAACAAATAAGAAACAGTCAACTAGCTAAAGGCCAAAAACACCCTGATGCTTTCAGAAGTATTCTTGAAGAGAAAGATTATCTTAATGAGAGAATGAGCGTTGGATCAGTGGCTCCACGTTCAATGATGAAGTTGGATGAGAACATGTCAGAGGCAATGAAAAAAATGGATCAGGTTAACCAAATTCTTAAGGTCCTCCCAATGATTGATTGCAGTGTTTGCGGCTCTCCAAGTTGTCAGGCACTGGCACAGGATATTGTAAAAGGTGATGCTGAACTTAAGCAGTGCATTTTTATCCAACGAACAATGGAACAAAAAGGCGAACTCGATCCGGCTGAAAGCAACATAATACTTCGTAATATTTGGGGTTTCGAAAAAACTAATAAATACAGAAGACTAAAATGATGACAGTTAAAGAATTATCCGAAAAACTAAATCTCAAATTATCAGGCGGTGCCGAAGGTCTGACTAATGAGATCACCGGAGGATACACATCCGATCTTCTTAGTGATGTTATAGGTCACGCAGAACAGGGTAATGTATGGATTACACTACAGACTCATAAGAATGTAATGGCAATTGCATCATTGAAAGAGCTTGCTTGTGTGATAATAGTCAATGACCTTGAACCTGCTGAAGATATGATTTCACAGAGTAACGAGGAAAACATACCTGTATTCGTGACCAATGAGTCAACATTTGAGATTACAGGAAAGATTTACAATCTGATTAACAACTAAACGAAAGATGAGACAGTTCAGAGCTGACTTACATATTCATACGATCTTATCTCCATGCGCCGATTTGGAGATGAGTCCTAAGAATATTGTAAAGAGGGCAAAAGAACACAATCTCGATATAATAGGAATTACTGATCACAATTCAACAAGACAATGTGGAATTGTGAAGAAAGAGGCTCAGAAAGAAGGTATTGCAGTTTTTACAGGAGTTGAGGTAACTACACAGGAAGAAATTCATTGCCTTGCATTTTTTGAAAACGAAATTGAACTTCTGAAATTTCAGGATTACATTGACCAGTATCTGCCTGATTTCAAAAACAACACTGATCTCTTCGGATATCAAATAGTAGTCGACGAAAATGAGGACATCGTTTTCGAAGAAGACCGACTTTTAATTTCAGCTCTGAATGCTGATATAGATACAATTGAGAGTAAGGTTCATGAACTTAATGGAGTCTTCATACCGGCTCATGCCAATAAAGCTTCAAATAGTCTGATAAGTCAGTTAGGAATCATTCCACGGAATTTGAAAGCTGACGCATACGAAATCACAAAGCAGATAACTGAAGAAGGATTTATTTCACAAAACAGATTAAATCCGGAAACTACCTTAATCAGGAATTCTGATGCTCATTTTCTTGATCAGATTGCTGCAATTACAACAATTTACGAAATGGAATCGCCTGATTTAGCAGAGTTTAAACTAGCATTAAATGGCCTGAATGGCAGAAAGGTTGTACTGCAATGAAAGACATTTCGATGCATATAATGGACATAGCGCAGAATTCAATTACTGCAGGTGCTGGCTTACTCGAGATTAATATTATTGAGGATATTGACAACGATGCATATACAGTTATCATAAAAGATAATGGAAAAGGCATGCCTGAAGAATTACTGAAAAAGGTTACCGATCCATTTACCACAACCCGGACTACACGCAAGATAGGACTAGGACTACCATTATTAAAGCAAAATGTTGAGAGAACCGGGGGGACTTTCAGCATTGAGAGTAAGGAAGGAGAAGGAACAACTGTGGAGGCTTCTTTTGTAATGATGCACCCTGACAGGTTGCCAATTGGTGACATAGCAGGGACAATAGTTCTTCTAACTTCCGCTAATCCAGAGCTCACAATTATTTATCGTCACAGTACAAATACTGGTGATTATGAGTACAATACGACTGAAATAAATAGTACTTTAGATGGAGTATCGATTACTGAGCCATCTGTAATAAGATTTTTAAAAGAAATGATAGACGAAAATCTCCAATCAATTGGAATTTCAAGATAATACTACAAATATCAAACAAAGTTAATCAAATCATCATGACACAAGTTAAATCACTGGCTGACCTTCGTAGAATAAAAGAGAATCTACAAGGGAAAATGAGTTTGAGGGAGAAAAGCAACGACCCCGAAAGTCTCGTACAGATCAGAGTTGCAATGGCAACATGCGGAATTGCTTCAGGAGCAAAACAAGTGATGGAGTTCTTCATCGAAGAGCTTGACAAAAGGAACATCCAGGCTGTAATTACCCAAACTGGTTGTATGGGATACTGCTTCGCAGAACCTACTGTCGAAATCACTCTGCCTGGTCAGGCTCCTGTTGTTTATGGATATGTGAATGAAAAGAAAGCCGACGACATTATTGAAAAATACATCAAAAATGGTGAGTTGGTTGAAGGAATCATTCCTGTAAATTATGAAACTGTTCAAAAGTAAGAGGAGAAAAAACTATGGCAAAGTATAAAATGCACGTATTGGTTTGCGGTGGTACCGGTTGTCACGCCTCTGAAAGTGATAAACTGCTGTCAAATCTGAAAACTATTGTAGCGGATAAAGGACTTGAAAATGATGTTCAGGTTATTGCAACAGGATGCTTCGGTTTCTGTGAAAAAGGACCTATCGTTAAGATTATGCCTGATAATACGTTCTATACTCAGGTTAAACCTGATGACGCTCGTGAAATCATTGAAGAGCACCTTATTAAAGGTCGTAAAGTAAACAGATTACTCTACATGAATCCGGAAAACAAAGAACATATTTCCGATTCAAAGCATATGGGTTTCTATAAGAAGCAACTACGTATTGCTCTCCGCAACTGCGGTTTTATTGATCCCGAAAATATCGATGAATACATTGCAAGGGAAGGTTACGAAGCATTGGGTAAATGTTTAACCGAAATGACTCCCCAGCAGGTTATTGAAATTATGAAGAAATCAGGGCTGAGAGGCCGTGGTGGTGGAGGTTTCCCAACTGGTTTAAAATGGGAAATTACCAGCAAATCAGTAAGTGATGTAAAATACGTAGTATGTAATGCAGACGAGGGTGACCCCGGAGCATTCATGGACCGTTCAATTCTTGAGGGTGACCCACATTCAGTAATTGAAGCAATGGCAATTTGCGGTTACTGCATCGGTGCATCTAACGGTTTGGTTTACATCAGAGCAGAATATCCACTCGCTATTGAAAGATTAAAAACCGCTATCAAACAATCCCGTGAATATGGTCTTCTTGGAAACAATATCCTTGGAACAGATTTCAACTTTGATATTGAACTCCGTTATGGTGCCGGTGCTTTTGTTTGCGGTGAAGAAACAGCACTGATTCATTCAATGGAAGGTAAACGTGGTGAACCAACCATGAAACCTCCATTCCCATCAGTTTCAGGTTACTTCGAAAAACCAACAAACGTTAATAATGTTGAAACATTTGCTAATGTTCCGGTTATCATAAACAAGGGTGCTGAATGGTTCTCAGCTATTGGATCTGAGAAATCAAAAGGTACTAAAGTTTTTGCTCTTGCCGGTAAAATTAACAACGTAGGCCTTATTGAAGTACCAATGGGAACGACACTACGCGAGGTAATTTATGAAATTGGCGGTGGTATTAAAGACGGAAAAGAATTCAAGGCCGTTCAAACCGGAGGTCCTTCAGGTGGATGTTTAACAAAAAAACACCTCGACACTCCAATCGATTATGATAATCTTATTGCCAGTGGCTCTATGATGGGTTCAGGTGGTATGATTGTAATGGATGAAGATGACTGTATGGTATCGGTTGCTAAATTCTACCTTGAATTTACAGTTGAGGAATCTTGCGGTAAATGTACTCCATGCCGTATCGGTAACAAGAGATTACATGAAATTCTTGATAAACTGACTAAAGGAAACGGTACTCTTGAAGATATTGACCGTTTAAGAAACCTTAGTAAGGTTATTAAAGATACCGCTTTATGTGGTCTGGGACAAACATCACCAAATCCTGTATTATCTACCATTGATAATTTCATGGAAGAATACATTGAGCACGTTACCGATAAGAAGTGTCGTGCCGGAAGATGTAAAGCCTTAATGCAGTATCACATTTTATCTGAGAACTGTGTAGGTTGTACAGCTTGTGCACGTAATTGTCCAGTGAATGCTATTTCGGGCGAACGTAAGGGAGTACATACCATTAATCAGGAAGTGTGCATCAAGTGCGGTGCTTGTTTAGAAAAATGTAAATTCAATGCAGTGGTAATTAAATAATTTTGGACGATAATGGAAACAATTAAAATAAATATCGACAATAAGATCGTTGAAGTAGCAAAAGGATCTACTATCCTCGAGGCTGCCAAACAAGTTGGTATACATATTCCTACTTTATGTCACCTTCATCTGCACGATCTTAATATAGAGAATAAACCTGCCGGCTGTCGTATATGTGTAGTTGAGGTTGCCGGAAGAAAGAATCTGGCTCCGGCATGTGCTACGGAGTGCTTAGATGGAATGGTTATCAACACCAATAATATTCACGTTCTTAACGCACGTAAAACAGTTCTCGAATTGATCCTTTCTGATCATCCTACCGACTGCTTAATCTGTGCAAAGAATGGTGATTGCGAATTGCAGTCAATGGCTCAGGAATTTGGTATTCGCAAAATTCATTATGAAGGCGAACAATCAACCTACAGAGAAGATACATCTCCTGCAATTATACGCGATGTTGACAAGTGTATCATGTGCCGCAGATGTGAAATGATGTGTAATGAAGTACAGACTGTAGGAGTTCTTTCAGCTGTAAACAGAGGTTTCATGTCAGTAGTTGCGCCTGCATTCGAAATGAACCTCGATCACAGTGAATGTACATATTGCGGACAGTGTGTTGCAGTATGCCCAACCGGTGCTCTCACAGAAGTTGATCATACCAATGCTGTAATCAGAGCTTTAGCTGATCCCACCAAGACTGTTGTAGTACAAACAGCTCCGGCGGTTCGTGCTGCTTTAGGTGAAGAGTTTGGTCTTGAGCCAGGTACTCTGGTTACAGGTAAACTTGCAGCTGCTCTTCGTCGCCTTGGATTCAATTATGTATTCGACACTGACTTTGCAGCCGACCTAACCATCATGGAAGAAGGAACAGAGTTACTTGATCGTTTAAATCGTCACTTAAACGGTGATAAAAATGTTGCTCTTCCAATCTTAACTTCATGCTGCCCGGGATGGGTAAATTTCTTCGAACACCAATTCCCTGAAATGATTAACATCCCTTCAACAGCAAGGAGTCCTCAGCAAATGTTCGGTGCTATTGCTAAAACATATTTAGCAGATAAGATCGGCGTTAAACGCGAAGATCTGGTTGTTGTTTCAGTAATGCCTTGCCTGGCTAAAAAATACGAATGCCAGAGGGATGAGTTTAAGACAAACGGTAATCCTGATGTCGACTACTCAATCTCAACCAGAGAACTTGCACACCTTATCAAGCAATTGAATATTACATTCAACGAGTTGCCTGATGAAGACTTTGATGCTCCACTTGGAGAATCAACTGGTGCTGCTGTAATTTTTGGAACCACAGGTGGAGTAATTGAAGCTGCTGTAAGAACTGCTTACGAAATACAGACCGGCAAAAAACTCGAAAAAGTTGACTTCCAGGAACTACGTGGAATGGAGTTTATCAGAGAAGCAACTATCGATTTCGATGGTTTGCCAATTAAGATCGGAATTGCACATGGTTTAGGTAATGCCCGTAAACTCCTCGAGGAAATAAAAGCAGGAAAATCGACCTATCATGCTATTGAAATCATGGCTTGTCCTGGTGGATGTATCGGAGGTGGTGGCCAACCACTGCATCATGGTGATTCATCTATCCTCAAAGCTCGTCAAAAAGCTCTCTATTCAGAAGACGCTAGCAAGGTTATCCGTAAATCACACGAAAATCCTTATATCGTAAAACTTTATGAGGAATTCCTTGGAAAACCATGCGGCGAACTTTCTCATCACTTGCTTCATACACACTATTTCGATAAAACTGTTGAAATTAAAGTGGTAGAATAAGTTATTTTTGAAACAAATAAAGAAATAAAATCATGGCAGTTATAAAATTATCAGCAAGCAAAATTGATGAGCTCAAGGATGTTTGTAAGTCATTTAACAACGATAAAGGAGAATTAATCAATGTGCTGCACAAAGCTCAGGGCATATTTGGTTATCTGCCTGCAGAAGTTCAGGAAATAATCGCAAAGGAATTAAAGATATCTGTCGCTCAGGTTTATGGCGTCGTTTCTTTCTATTCTTTCTTTACTATGACTCCTAAAGGCGAACACCCAATATCAATCTGTCTTGGCACAGCTTGTTATGTTCGTGGTGCTGAGAAAATCATTGAAGAGTTTAAAAGAGTACTCAACATTTCTGTTGGCGAAACAACTCCCGATGGTAAATTCTCACTCGCTTGCCTAAGATGCGTCGGAGCCTGTGGACTTGCACCAGTTGTACTGGTTGGCGATAAAGTTTACGGGCGTCTGTCAGCTGACAGTGTTAAAGAGATCGTCTCTGAGTATACTAAGTAAGGTCGCCAAAATGGTGGACTTGTTTGATTAATAAATGCAAAGAGGCTGCATCAGCAGCCTCTTTTGTTTTACTATAATCATAAATCTTATTATAAGAATCTTAGCTGAGTACCTCTGTAACAAGTGATGCAGCTTCTTGCAGTAATGTGGCGGAATATACCTTTAACCCTGAATTCTCTATTAATTCTTTAGCTTCCTCAGCATTGGTGCCTTGCAATCTGACTATAATAGGGATATGAATATTTCCGATGTTCTTATATGCGTCAACAATTCCCTGTGCTACTCTGTCACATCTTACAATTCCTCCGAAGATGTTGACTAAAATTACCTGAACGTTTGGATCCTTTAAGATAATCCTGAAAGCCTGTTCAACACGTTCAGCATTTGCAGTTCCACCAACATCAAGGAAATTTGCAGGCTCACCACCTGATAACTTTATTATATCCATAGTCGCCATTGCTAAACCGGCGCCATTTACCATGCAACCAACATTACCATTCAGTTTTACGTAATTAAGATGAAACCGGCCAGCTTCCACTTCAGCAGGATCTTCTTCAGTTAAATCGCGCATAGCAGCATAATCCTTATGACGAAACAACGCATTATCATCAAGACGAATTTTACAATCAGCTGCAAATATCTTATCATCAGCAGCTTTGAATAATGGATTAATTTCCAGGAGAGCTGCATCAATGCCCACGTATGCATTATAAATGTTCCTTACAAACGAAACCATATTTTTAAATGCCGTACCCTCAAGCTTAAGATTATGAGCGATTCTCCTACATTGAAAATCAAGTAATCCTGTAGCTATATCGACCTCCTCAACAAAGATCAGATCAGGAGTATTTTCAGCAACTGCTTCAATGTCCATTCCTCCTTCTGTTGAATACATTATCATATTCTTACCTGAAGCTCTGTTTAAGAGTATACTCAAATAGTATTCCTTTGTTTCAGATGGCCCGGCATAATATATATTTTGCTCCACTAATACCTTACTCACTAATTTACCATCAGGTGGTGTTTGAGGTGTTACTAATTGCATACCGATAATTTGCGATGCATATTGTTTAACATCATTAAGTGACTTCGCAATTTTTACGCCACCACCTTTTCCTCTGCCTCCAGCATGAATCTGCGCTTTAACCGCAAAGACTTCGGAACCTGTTATACTCTTTAATTTGGTAGCAATTTCAACTGCTTCTTCAGGTGAATGTGCCACACTCCCATCGGGTACTAAGACACCATACTTACGTAAAATCTCTTTAGCTTGATACTCATGCAAGTTCATAATCGGTTGCTTTTAGATGTGGTTTTATAAAAAATGTATTTCAGAAACAACCTTACAAACAACCCATTGGTTAATGAGTTCAATGCTTTAGGTGGATTTTCCACATAAGAACCTTAAAAACATGTAACACAATTTCTCCAAAATATAATAGCTTCAACCTCTAAGTGGGTTATAATTAGACGTTTAGAAAAAGCCCTTAACTAAAACTATCTAACTTGTAAAAACTAAATAATATGTTGAAGCCTAAATCCCGATTTTTCAAAAACCTAATTACTGCACTACTTCTAGCATTCCCAATAATACTAAGTTCTTGTGATTTAATAGGGTCAATTTTTGAGGCAGGTGTCTGGGTTGGAATTCTCATAGTTGTTATACTAATAGTATTGCTAATATTTATTTTCAGCCGATTCAACCGGCGTGACTAACAACTAAGAGGAAAAGAAAGGGCTTCCAACCGGAAGCCCTTCAATTATAAATGTTTAAGACTGGAACTCTTTTAATGATTCCATTAGCTTCTTCCGGGTGAAGAATATTCTACTTTTAACAGTACCTATTGAAAGATTGAGGTTCTCAGCTATTTCTTTATACTTATAACCAGCTGCATGCATTTCAAAAGGCATCCTCTGATCTTTCTCGAGTTTTGAAATACCTGCTTTGATTTCTTTAGTTGAAATCTCTGATTCTGGTGACCCAAAATCCGATTTCTTTGGAATATTCAAGTAATACAGATCTTCTGAGTTGTCGACGATCGTATTGGCTTTCTTGTTTCTACGATAATTGTTAATGAATGTATTCTTCATGATAGTAAAAGTCCAGGCTTTGAGGTTAGTTTGCTCTGCAAACTTGTCCCTGTGCATCAGGGCTTTCAAATATGTGTCCTGTATTAAATCCTTTGCTTCTTCCTTGTCATTGGTTAAAGTGTAAGCAAAGTAAAAGAGGTGATCATGAAGACTTATTAATTTATTGCTGAATTCCATGGTTTAAAATTTGAGGTTGATAATTTCAGTGAGCTTAAATGATTAAATACACTTAAAAAACTTTTCACTTATATCGTTTAACAGTAATTAATATCTTACTTAATTGCATCGTTGATTTTCCTTGCTGAGTCCTGATGAGTCATTAATGTTGGTAGTAATTTTGCTGCAAAATCCTTTAGAATCCGGTCATTATTATTTTCCGATTGCATTCTGAACATGTCAATATCTTCAGAATGCATATCAATCATATGACTCATATATTCCTTATCGAATTCTACACCCTTCTTTTCCTTTACCTTATTAGCTTTATCAATGTGATCCTGATCCAGGGAAACAGGAAGAGTAACATTCTTTTGTGCAGCTAAGGCTTTTAACTGGTCGTTTGCTTTAGTGTGGTCTCTAACCATCATAGCACCAAAGTTTTTCACTCTTGGATTTACTCCATTTTGTTGCGCATATCGTCCCAGCTCAACCTCGAGTAATCCACTATACGCAGCCTTTTCCATAAAACCGGCGTCATCATTTACCCCATCATTTATTCCTATGTCCTGATTATTATCATCACTCAATGAGATAGTATCACTTTCACTATTGTTTGATCTGTCACCCTGACTGTTACAAGAAATTATGGATGATGTAAAAAATAATATCAGCGCAAAATGTAGGATACTAGATTTCATATAAGATGTTTTAGGATCAATAGTAATAGTTTGTGGAATCAAATCAAACGGGCTGATTTTTCATTTCACAAAAGTGGATCGGAATAGCAAAAAACCTGTTACACTATTTAAATGAAATGTTACATCATTCATAGTTCGTCATCTTACATTCATGTAAGGAGGGTGATAAAAGGAAAGCTCAACAAGTGAATTTAACAATATGTTTGCTTTCCACTATATATGCAGGTTTCATTGTCATGTGAATAATGAAAGGAAAGAGAAAAATTGTATAACGCATGTATGAATTTACATCCACATCTTTGTAAAAGTCAAAAAGCAAAACAGCGAAAGTCAAAGATAAGTTTAGATGTAGCAGCAGGAAATCTGATCAAATTAATAGTTACTAAAAATAAAAATTCAACGATCATGAAAAGGACAGAAAAAAACACACAGGAAAATAACGTCTCTGCAAAAAACAGAAAGATTCTCCTCGAATCAATAAGTGATGATTGGAAGAAGATAAGAACAGAGAACTCCTTTGATGCTGAATTGAGTATGTTGATAATGTATTCAAGGAAACGTCAGAATAAGTATTACACTAAGACTTTTGAAGAGGATTTAGAAAACATACTTAAAAGTAAGAAGGAGAACAATACAGAAAGCAACATCATTTTTGCTCAAATGCAAAAAAATAGATTAACAGGAAACTCTGCAAAACCTAACTGATCTGGTAATAATTACCCAGATGAGCCCTGACCTGTATTATGATAATGTAATTTTTTATTCTTAGTCTGTAACACATTTGTCTGTTATTTTATAGATATTTGAAATTGTAACAACTTGACTTTTAAAACTCTAAATACTTAATTTCAATGACAGCCCGATTAATATTCCCAATTATGGGATTAACTAAAATAAGACTAATTGTGAAACGACACTATAAATGGTTAGTTGAACTGGTAGGAACCGAGTTGACTCTCGAAGTCAACGAGGACGAGTTTGTACTCGATCAATCTTGATAAAAATTCACATTCAGGTAAAGCCCTTATTGAAAATCCTATTCAGTAAGGGCTTTTTGATTATTTCTTAAACACACTCCAAAATTGGCAGCTCCTAAACTGGATATATACTTAGAATAAGCATAAAATATGCTTAATATACATTTACGTAAATAGTATTTTAAGAGTATGTTTTCCGTAAGTTAACCGTAAGTGTACTGTATCTGTAAATCTACTTTATCATCTTTGTGACAAAAAGTCAAAATATTACCCCCTTTAAAGAATCAATGCAACCAATTCCATTCAAATTGCTCATTAGCAATATGTTACGTTATAATTATACAACATAAACAAAAAAGAATGTAACAATTAAAAAACGGGAAAATTTAATCTTTGTAACCTTAAAAAAAATGAAAACTAAACACAATTCCAGGAGGTTATAAAAATGAAAAAGATAAAAATTCTTGCAATAATAACTACCGCAATCTGTGGCTTTTACTTTACGTCATATACACAAACTACAGGAAGTTCAGACCACAGTAGCAGTACGTCATCTCAAAATGACAGAGATCAATCCGATAGAAGTACCAGTTGGCAATCAGGACAATCAGGCGATGAAATTTCTTTAAGTTCCGAACCGGATATCGAAAAGTCAGCACAGGGATACACAATCCAGGTATGGGTAGATCCAGAAGATAAAGCATCAGGTTCAGGCATTTCGGGCAGAACCGGAACTTCAGGATCATCTATAGGTACTTCAGGCACGACGTCAAGAACTACAGGCTCCGGTACCAGTGGCTCTTTAGGAACAATTGGTACGCAGGGTAGCAGTAGTTCAGGTACAACTTCAGGCTCATCTTATGGCACCACTGGTTCAACAGGTACATCAGGTAGTTCAGGCATAGATAGAACAGGTTCCCAGAACAACCAGAGTGGCACATCTACAGGTAGTTCTTCAACAATCGGCCAGGGAACGAGCTCATCAACTGACTGGAGAAGTTCTTCAAATCAGAGCGGCAGTCCAAATCAGCCAACAGCCCTTAATATCGATAATGAGAAAAAGAAGGTTTATGTTAAAGTTGTTGATGAGAGCACAGGTCGTGAAGTTAATGCTGAGGATATTGAGATGAAAGTAACAACCCCGAGTAAAAAGAGCTTCACTGCAGATTTAAAAGAAAAAGGTGAACACCACATGGGCGAGTTGTCTCTTAACGAAAGTGGAACTTATAACATTCAGGCCACAATCAAGACAGATGATAACAAGAATGTTGTTATTCCTTTCACTTACGATTCCAGTGAATTCCAGGAGTTCGACAACGATTAAGTTTATGTCATTTAATTAATCCAAAGGCCGGTTAACTAATAACCGGCCTTTATTTTTTGTCTAACTTTGCATCTAATCTTATTCTGAACATGATAGAAGCAAATGGCATTTACAAATCTTATGGATCGCTAAAAGTTTTAAAAGGAGTAAGTTTAAAAGTCAACAAAGGAGAAATTATATCCATCACAGGAGCATCAGGTGCAGGAAAATCAACTCTCCTGCATATTATTAGCACCCTTGATAAACCTGACCAGGGAGAAGTAACAATTGATGGCATTAGAATAAAAGACTTAAACGATAAAAAGATATCTGAATTCAGAAATCGTAAAGTTGGTTTTGTGTTTCAGTTTCATCACTTGCTTCCGGAATTCACTGCAATTGAAAACGTTTGTATTCCGGCTTTTATAGCAGGAATATCTCCAAAAATAGCCAGAAAGAAGGGGTTGGAAATTATGGACCTGTTAAAAATATCCGACCGTTCCAATCACAAACCTTCAGAACTTTCGGGAGGTGAGCAACAAAGAGTAGCAATAGCTCGTGCTCTCATAAATGACCCCGCAGTAATTATGGCTGATGAGCCATCAGGAAATCTTGATTCAGTTAATGCAAAAAACCTCCACAACCTCTTCTTTGAACTCAGAGATGTCCTAAAGCAAACAATTGTAATTGTAACACACAACGAAGAACTTGCTGAAATGGCCGACAGAAGAGTATATATGCGTGATGGACAAATTTTTGACAGTCCTAAATAATTGCTCAATATTCTACCATCTAAAGCGTTAATAAGCAGAGACATTTTTAAAATGAAATTTCATAAATCGCTGATCTTTACTTTTGTTATCATTCTATTATTCCCATTTTGCAACGCTTTTAGTCAGGCACTTGACCAAAATAAGCTAGTACAGTACGAGGAGGCTGTTTTAAAGGGAGAAGAATATTTGCAGGCTAAGGACTATCCTAAAGCCAAAGCTGAATATCAGAAGGCTCTCTCAATTGACCCTTCAGCAAAATATCCTAAAGATAAACTTGCTCTGATTAGAAAATTCTATGTTGATCCTCA
The DNA here is from genome assembly GCA_964547915.1 of uncultured Lentimicrobium sp. Lineage (GTDB taxonomy): Bacteria > Bacteroidota > Bacteroidia > Bacteroidales > Lentimicrobiaceae > Lentimicrobium. Next base: position 58,776 of record CAZJPP010000012.1, on the reverse strand, counting down.
GGATGAAGTCATTTATAATGATGCTATAGCAAAAGGCAATATCTATCTTGAACAAAAGAATTTTAAGGCTGCAAAAGAACAATTTCAATCAGCCCTGCTAATTAAGCCGGATGACAGAGCCTTGAGAGAAAAAATTGCAGGAATTGATCAATCAGAAACTGACTATTTAAATAAATCGAAGCAGTACGAAACTCACATAAGCAACGCGAACAAGCATTATAATGATAAGAAGTATAACGAAGCTCTCGTAGAATATAAATTGGCTGACGAAATACTGCCTGGCAATAAAACTACCACAGGAAGAATTCAGGAAATAGAATCACTGCTTATTCAGCAGAAAGCACTCGATGACCAATATACAGTCAGGGTAACTGAGGCTGATGAAGCATACATGAGCAGGAATTACAATCTGGCTATATCAAAATATCAACAGGCATCAGCATTAAAGCCCTCTGAGAATTATCCTAAAAGCATGATTCAGAGGGTTAAAGAGTCCATGACTGATATGGCTACTCAGAACAAACAGGATTCAATACAGGCTATAAAGAATGCCGAGATTGAGGCAGCAAGACTGGCAGAAGAAGCCCGAATAGCAGCAGAAAAGAAGGCAGAAGAAGAGAGAATAGCTATAGAAAGGCTGGCAGAAGAGAGGAAAATAGAGCAGGAACGCCTTGCTGAAGAAGCAAGAATTGCTGCTGAGAAGAAAGTAGAGGAAGAAAGAATACTTGCAGAGAAAAAAGCGGAGGAAGAAAGACTCGCGAGAATAGAGGCTGAGAAACAAGCAGAACAAGAGAGGCTTGCTGCAATAGCTGCTTTACAGGCTGCGGAACAACGGAAACAGGATTCAATACAGGCTGCAATAATTGCAGAAAAGGAAGCAGCACGACTAGCTGAAGAAGCGAGAGTAGCTGCAGAAAAGAAAGCTGAAGAGGATCGACTGGCTGCAGAACGTGTTGCTGAAGAGCAAAGACTTGAGCAAGAGAGACTAGCTGAAGAAGCCCGCATAGCCGCTGAAAAGAAAGCTGAAGAAGATAGAATGGCAGCTGAACGTCTTGTGCAAGAACAAAAACTGGAACAGGAACGAATTGCTGAAGAAGCAAGAGTTGCCGCTGAAAAGAAAGCTGAAGAAGAACGACTGGCTAAGATTGAGGCTGAAAAGCAAGCAGAAATTGACAGACTTGCCCAACTCGAGGCTGAAAAACAAGCTGAACTTGACAGGCAGGCAGCTCTCGCGGCCCTGGAAGCTGCTGAACAACGAAAACAAGATTCTATACAAGCTGCCATAAATGCAGAGAAGGAAGCAGTACGACTAGCTGAAGAAACACGCATAGCTGCTGAGAAGAAAGCAGAAGAGGACAGAATAGAAGCAGAACGGCTATCTGAAGAAGCCCGTATAGCCGCTGAAAAGAAAGCTGAAGAGGAAAGAATCGCAGCTGAACGTCTTGCGCAAGAACAAAAACTGGAGCAGGAACGACTGGCTGAAGAAGCCCGTATAGCCGCTGAAAAGAAAGCTGAAGAAGACAGAATTGCAGCTGAACAACTTGCCGAGCAAAACAGGTTAGCTCAAATTGAGGCAGAAAAACAAGCAGAACTCGACAGACAAGCTGCGCTTGCTGCCTTGAAAGCTGCTGAACAGCGAAAACAAGATTCAATACAAGCAGCCATAATTGCAGAAAAGGAAGCAGTCCGTTTGGCAGAAGAAGCAAGAGTTGCTGCTGAAAAGAAAGCAGAAGCAGATAGAATAGAAGCAGAACGACTTGCAGAAGAAGCAAGAATAGCTGCAGAGAAGAAAGCAGAAGAGGATAGACTACTAGCAATTGCCGAAGAAAACAGAAGAATTCAAGAAGAACAGAAACGACTGGCTGACAAAGATTACTATGAGGCAATTGACAAAGGAAATGAACTCTACACAGCGCAGGATTATCCCTCTGCAATTAAAGAGTACGAAAAAGCTTCGGAGCTTAAACCTCTTGAATCTCTTCCAAAAGAACGGCTAATACAGATTAATAATATCCTTCAGGAACGCCATAAAAATAACATGGAGTCCTATAACAAGTTCATCGCTGCCGGCGACCTTGCATATCAATCGAATATTTTCGATAAAGCAATCGAGGAGTTTACAAAAGCATCTACTTTCCGACCAGAGGAACGATATCCTGTTATGATGATCGAGAAAATTCGTAAACAAATGGAGGATAATGCCATTGTAACAATTCTTGAGCAACCTACAATAATGACCGACGCAATGGAGCAAAAATTCAGCTTCAAAACAATTGAAATGCGTCTTAGGAAAAATAACTACATCATACTAAAAGCCCGCAAAACAACTGAAAAAACACCTAAGGTATTTATCAACTACGGTAAAGACGGCCAGAAGAGCGGTGGTATAGTAATGAAAGGAATTGAAAACGAAGAAACCACTGACTATTTACTCCGAATAAGTGCCCAGGATATGTGGTACAGAATCGACAATAACTGGATAAGTATATATCCTGAAGGTGGGGACATAGAAATTACGAGTATTCGAATCTCACAAGGCGATTTTCAACTCGTTAATCCATAGTATCATTTTCTTTCATCTGTTATAAAGAAAGGTACACCTGATAGTTGCACCATGGCATTTTATTTTGCACTTTTGCTGAAGAAATATAATCCCAATGGAACGATACTTTGATAGCTTCAGGAGAAATATAATTGGATTTGACCAGGAATACCAAACACCTTATGGTAACAAGAAACTCATATACGCTGACTGGATTGCCAGTGGAAGATTATATAAGCCGATTGAAGAAGTACTTTCAAATGTCATAGGTCCTTTTATAGGGAACACTCACACCGAAACAAGTGAAACAGGTACATCTATGACCCGCGCATATCATATGGCTCATAAAATGATTAAGAATCATGTTAACGCCGGGCCTGATGATATAATTATTACTTCGGGATTTGGTATGACAGGAGTAATTGTGAAGTTCCAAAGAATTTTGGGTCTCAAGATGTGTGGTAAATTGTCTGATAGTAAGTGCCTGAATGAAAAGAGCAGGCCTGTTGTTTTTGTTACCCATATGGAGCATCACTCAAATCATACTTCCTGGTTCGAAACGGTAAGTGATGTTGTCGTCCTGCAACCTGATAAAGATTTGCTGGTTGACCCGGAAGAACTCCGCCGTCAACTTGAAATATACAAAGATCGTACATTCAAAATTGGAGCATTCACTGCATGTTCAAATGTTACAGGTGTCAGAACCCCATACCATAAGCTCGCAAGCATTATGCATGAAAACGGTGGGTACTGTATAATTGATTTTGCAGCTTCCGCTCCATATGATGACATTAATATGCATCCAGAAAATGCTGATGAGCATCTGGATGCCATTTTGTTTTCACCTCACAAATTTCTTGGAGGACCAGGCTCTTCAGGAGTGCTCATATTTGACAAAGCAATGTATCACAACAGGACTCCTGATCAACCGGGAGGTGGAACAGTTGACTGGACGAATCCCTGGGGCGAATTTAAATACGTTGACGATATTGAAGCCAGAGAGGATGGTGGAACACCAGGTTTTATGCAGGCTATAAGAAGTGCTTTATGCATTCAGCTTAAGGAAAGCATGGGTGTTCAGAATATCAGAAAACGTGAAGAAGAACTCCTTGAAATTGCATTTAATGGATTAAACAGTATCCCCAACCTGCATGTACTTGCACCTGCTCAGACAAAAAGACTTGGAGTGATATCTTTCTACTTTAGCAATATACATTATAATCTGGTAGTTAAACTTTTAAGTGACAGGTACGGTGTACAGGTAAGAGGAGGTTGTGCATGTGCCGGTACATACGGGCACTATCTTTTGGATGTAAGTTACGAGCATTCCAAATTGATAACCAACCTGATCAACCATGGGGATTTGTCGCAAAAGCCGGGATGGGTCCGATTATCACTGCATCCTACTATGACCAATGACGAACTCCTGCAAATTCTGAATGCACTGAATGAAATCCAGGCTAATCACGAAGAATGGCAGAAAGATTATGTTTATAACAAACACACTAACGAATTTAAACACATTAGTGGTGATAAACATATTGATGAAAGGGTGGCCCCTTGGTTTGAACTTGAAACCCCGGCTATTATAAGATAACGGGATTTAAAAAGTACACTCTAATTTTTTCCGGTTAAAGTAATAAGTGTTATTTCGGGGAGTATCCCTACCCTACCCGGATATGCAATATGTCCTAATCCCAGGTTTACATATAACTTAGACTCAATACCGCGTGAGGATTTACGCTTATATAAACCGCCCCAGTTTTTGTAAATATATTGTGAAGGACTCCACTTTAAGCCAAGACCTTCAAAACCTATTTGCATTCCATGTGTATGGCCTGATAAGGTAATATCAAACTGAGGATACGATTCTATAATTTCCGCTTCCCAATGGGTAGGATCATGCGACATGAGAATATTTACATCAGCAACAGGTGCATTCTTCATTGTCTTTACCATATCACCATATCTGTGAAATCTTTGGGTTGCACTCCAATTCTCAACCCCACCAAGTAATATAGTAGCACTGTCCAGCTCAATCACTTTGTGCTCGTTTCTTAAAAGCTTCCACCCTATTGTTTTGTAAAAGTTCTCAAGGATTTTGAAATCTTCAGCTTTACTTGCCGAATCTTCCCATTTCACATAATCACCGTAATCGTGATTGCCTAATATAGCATAAACACCATATTTAGAACGGATATTCCCAAGTACTTCAAATCCTTTAGTCTCTGTTGCACTGAAATTAACCATGTCGCCTGTAAATAAGACCAGGTCGGGATTTAATTCATTAACCATTGAAACAGCTTTTTCAATTGGTTTTGTGGTCATCCAACTACCAAGATGAATATCAGAAATCTGAACTATTCTCTTACCTTCCAAAGCATCGGGCAAATCTTCAATTACGAGTTCTAATTCTCTGACTTTAAACTTTGATACCCAATGAATGCTCCCTATAAACAATCCTACAAACGCCAAACTTCCTAAAATAATAGCCATTCTTTTTAAAAACTTTTCTAAATAAACGTAACGATAACCAAAACTAACTTTGTTTCTGAGTAACCTTCTTACTATAACAAGAATAAGAGGGAGCACAAGAAACACAAATAAAATAAATTTCGCCAGCATTGTCATTAAGGCGAAACCCGGCAGATATACTTTCCAAAAACCATTCCATTCCGGCAATGGTATAAAAGAAGCAATCAATAAAAATGAGATAAATAAAACAACGGGCATCCACCAAAGTGCTGTCAAAAGGCCTTTGAAAGGTTTTGGCAATGAAGGACTTACATCCCGAATAAAATTAAATACCAGGAAATCGGTAAGCAGGTACATACCCAAAAGGGGAACTCTTGCCGAATATTGTGGCAATGCACTCCTTAACATTATATAGAGCACTACGAGTAGCAAAAGCACTAATAAGCCAATGCGGTATTTCTTGCTAAGCCTGAAAGCCAAAATGATGGTATATGAGTGAGAAAAGCAATTAATAAAGTACTAAAAAACGAGCACAAAAGTACATAAATTTTTCATTTGGCTCTCAATCTTAATGCATTAGCAATAACAGTGACTGAACTAAAACTCATTGCAACAGCCGCCAGCATAGGGCTTAACAATATTCCATAAAACGGGAATAAAATCCCCGCAGCCACCGGCACCCCCAAAGTATTATAGATAAAAGCAAAGAAAAGATTCTGCCGGATATTCTGCATAACATCCTTGCTGAGCTTTTTTGCCCGTGCAATTCCATTTAAGTCGCCTTTTACTAAGGTTATTTCAGCACTTTCAATTGCGATGTCGGTACCTGTACCCATGGCAATTCCAATATTGGCCTGGGCTAATGCAGGAGCATCATTGATACCATCTCCGGCCATCGCTACAAAGCTCCCTTTTGATTGCAAATCCTTAATAATTTGATATTTATCCTCAGGCAGGCAATCCGCTTTATATCCGTCCAAATTAAGTTCACCGGCAACAGATTTGGCTGTCAGCTCATTATCACCTGTGAGCATAATAATTTTTACACCCATACTTTTTAATTCCTGAATCGCTCCCCATGATGTTTCTTTGATTTTGTCGGAAACACTTACAACACCTTCAAGCTTGTCATCTATGACAAGAAACATTACAGTTTGACCTTTCGATTGCCACTCTTCAATAAGCTCATTGAACCTTTTTTCAATTTTCACTGACGATTCAACCAGTAAATGATGGTTGCCCAGTTTGACCTTTTTGTTGTTAACGATACCTTCAACCCCTTTACCGGTGATGGCATTAAATTCCGAAACCTCGAGCAATGGGACATTCATTTCCCTTGCACCTCTTACAATAGCTTCAGCAAGTGGATGCTCACTATTTGCATCGACAGAAGCGGATAATTGAAGAACTTCATCATCAGAATAACTTCCGAACGACATATAACCTCTGAGAGATGGCTTACCTTCTGTGAGGGTTCCTGTCTTATCAACCAGAAGTACATCAACCTTGTTAAATTCTTCAATAGCACGAGCATCCTTTATAAGTATACCCTTCTGAGCACCTCTTCCTGTTCCAACCATAATTGACATCGGTGTAGCAAGTCCCAGAGCACAGGGACAAGCGATAATCAATACCGAAACCGCATTTACGAATGCATACACTAAAGCTGGTTCGGGCCCTAGAAATGCCCATAATCCAAAGGTTATTAACGATATGCCAATAATAATCTGAACAAAATACTTTGCAACCACATCGGCAAGTCTTTGAATTGGTGCTCTTGATCGACCGGCTTCATTAACAAGCTGAATAATACGTGCCAGCAATGTATCCTTACCTACTTTCTCTGCCTGCATTAGAAATGAGGTCTTCCCATTAATTGTTCCACCTATTACTTTGCCTCCAGGTTCTTTTTCAACGGGCATTGACTCACCTGTAATCATACTTTCATCAATTACAGCATTCCCTTCTTTTATTATTCCGTCAACAGGAATTTTTTCTCCGGGTCTGACCCTTAACAAATTGCCCACTTTAACATCCGACAAAGGAATAACGTGCTCATCAGATCCGATAATTAGTCTGGCCGTTGGAGGAGCCAGATTTAAGAGAGACTTTATAGCACTATTGGTTTTAGCATATGCTCTGAGTTCAAGAACCTGACCGAGAAGAACAAGTGTAAGAATAACAGCAGCAGCTTCAAAATATAGGTGCACATTTCCATTCATGTCCCTGAACTGAGGCGGAAAAATACCGGGTAAAATCAATGCAATAACACTGAAGATGAATGCAGCACTCACACCAAGACTAATTAGAGTCCACATATTTGGCGACCGTCTTCTTACCGAATTATAGCCTCGTACAAAAAATTGCCAACCTGAATAGAAGACAACAGGTATTGATAGAAAGAAGGAAATCCATCCTGCTATTTTTTTATAACTCATGGCAAAATCATGAAAAGCCGGAACCATTTCCAACATAGCAATTAAGAATATAGGAAGAGATAAAATTGCTGCTAAAATGAATTTTCTCAGCATTTTCCTATACGATTCATCTTCGGTTTTGTCAGATTCAGGTGTACTTGAAAAAGATTCTTCCTTAAGAAGATGCATACCGCAAACCGGGCAATCGCCAGGTTTATCATATGTTTTATCTCCTTCACAGCGCATTGGGCAATAGTAGACATCCTTGCCTGAATGTAAACTTTTCTCAATCTGCCCGGGTTTTTGTGATACAGTACCGGGAACCTCATTATCGAGATGTTTCCACCTGGCCGTAGCCTCCTTATCTTCTGTTGAAACAAGGAACATATTACATACCGGACATCGTCCAGGGTAATCATACATAGTATCACCTTCACATTTCATTGGGCAGTACCACTGTTCTTTGACTTTATTACTGTTCAATCTGATAACTTCATCAACAGGTTTAAGAAACATACCGCAAACAGGACAAGACCCAGGGTCGCGATATGATTTATCACCCTCACAGAGCATTGGGCAAGCGTATCTGGTATTTTCACCAGAAGCATTTACACTAGAATTATCCGGCATTTTCTGAAAAATTGAGACACATTCAACAAATGAAATCAAATTGAGGTTTGATTCATCAAAAATAATGAAGCTAAAAGGAAAATGACATACCGGGAAAGATATGTTATAAAGGTCATAAAAAGCAAAGACCTCTGAATCTTGTGATTTCAGAGGTCTTTTTAAGTCGGGGCGAAAGGATTCGAACCTTCGACCCCCTGGTCCCAAACCAGGTGCGCTAGCCGGACTGCGCTACGCCCCGAGACTTTTGTCGTATCTGCGGTGAGGGGGGGATTCGAACCCCCGGTACCATTTCCAGTACGACAGTTTAGCAAACTGTTGGTTTAAGCCACTCACCCACCTCACCAACGGGAGTGCAAAAGTACAAATTGATTCCTAATTAACAAATTTATTTTGCAAATAAACGCCCTTTAAGTAAAATATTTTTGACACCACAAAAAAACCGGCCTATAAAAGAACCGGTTATATCATCTTATTAATTTGCTTTCAGGAATTTAACATCGATTGCTTAGATTCTACATTAGCAGTAACTCCTGCGCCCAAAAATGCACCAATTTTTTCAAGTAAAAGGTGTTTATCGATTGGTTTAGAGATATAATCAGAGCAACCACTAGCGTAACAAAGCTCAACCTCATTATCGTAAACATATGCTGTTTGTGCTATCACCGGCAGTTCTTTTCTTATGCTATGAATGGCTATGGTAGCATCAAAACCATTAATACCAGGCATATTGATGTCCATCAAAATAACATCTATTCCTTTATTTTCTCTAACCAAATTAATGGCTTCTTGTCCTGAGGAGGCCCAAAGGATCTGAGCGTTAGTATGCCTAAGAATTGTCTTGAGATAGAGAAAACTACAGTCTGTGTCTTCTGCAATCAGAATCGTTTTGCCAGTCCAATCATAGAGTTTCGCACTAGTATTCTGCTGAAAATCTGTGAACAGTAGTTGTTTCATTTTAATGAGGCTTATTACATCAAGATTGCAAAGCGAATTTACAATAAAATCTTAATGTGGTTCATCTGTTTATGTCAAATTCTTAAAAAAGTAATCCCAAAAACCATTAAAAAGTGAATTTTCCTGAGTTTCATTAAAATATTTCTTCATGTGTGGTAAAATTATTACTTTTTATTACCTTTGCAGGCGATTTCAACAACCCTGATTCTTTTCAGGAAATGGTCCGGTAGCTCAGCTGGATAGAGCAACAGCCTTCTAAGCTGTGGGTCACAGGTTCGAATCCTGTCCGGATCACAAACTCAAAGCACCTGCAAGAGGCCATTCAGGCATGTTTAGCAAGCTCCTTTCTTATATCCTGTATTTTATTGCATGGCTAATTAGTCTGCTGCCATTCAGACTATTATATGTTAAGAGCACTATACTCTCTTATTTTTTAAAAAACATTGTTGGTTATCGCAAAGCTGTCATAGTTCAGAACTTAAGTCGTGCTTTCCCTGATGCCAAATACAAGGAAATAGAGTTACTGACCAAAAAATTCTACCTCCACTTTACCGACGTTTTTATTGAAACTTTAAAAGGAGTATCGATCTCTCGTAGAGCACTTTTATCACGGCTGAAAATTGAAAATCCAGAAGTACTAATTGATCTTCACTCAAAGGGATATAATGTTATAGGATTAATGGGTCATATGGCAAATTGGGAATGGATTTCTCTTTTACCATCGCGTTTTAGTTTTCCTGTATACACTCTTTATAAGCCACTCAGAAGTAAAATTGCAGGAAATATAATAAACAGAATCCGGTGCAGGTTTGGAATGAACCTGCTTTCAATGAAAGCAGCTCCACGCTACATTCTGGATCCTGCACACAAGAATTCATTTTATGTTTTCATTGCCGATCAATCGCCTGCAAGAGTAGAGAATGCTCATGAGTTTACTTTTCTCAATCAGAGGACAACCTTCTTTACCGGTGGCGCAAAGCTTGCAATTGCCACAAAATCAGCATTATTATTTATATCATTGAGAAAAGTAGAACGAGGTTACTACTCTCTAAGGTTTATACCCATTGATTATGAAAGTGGGCTTTCAGAAAATACCGATAAAAGACAGTTGGAACAACGAATTCTTAATGAATATGCCAGATTGCTTGAGACTGAGATTAAGGAAAATCCAACTGATTGGTTGTGGTCACATAAAAGATGGAAGCACCCCTGATTTTATCGCATTCAATCAGTAATCTTTTCTACCCGATTCTATATCTCTAAGTATTGTAGAGGTAAAAATTTCCGAATCAGCCGGCAGCCACTTAATTTGCACTCCCCTTCTTTCCATTCGTCTAAACCATGTCATCTGTCTTTTTGCAAACTGATGTATAGCTGTATTTAAAAGCCTGAACATTTCATCATAATTCAATTCACCCTGCAAATACATTGACACATACTTATATTCCAGACCATAATATCGGAGTGATTCAAAACTAATACCTTTTGAATGCAGTTCTTCAACCTCTTCAATAAGTCCTTCATCAAGTCGGGATTTTAATCGTTTGGTTATCCTGTCTCTTATTTCTTGTCGTGAAGCAGCAACTCCATAGATAAAATGAGTACGGGGTTCATTATCATATAATCCGGTACGTTTTGTCTCTTCTCTGGCGATTTCAATTGCTCTTATCAGTCTTTCACGATCTTTCAGATCAGTAACGTTGTGGACTTCCTTAAGCGCTTCAAGTTGTGAAATAAGCTCATTATCCGACCTATTTTCAGCTTCAAGCCGAAACTTGTGATCAATGGGAGCTTCATTCATGTTATATAATCCTAAAGCAACCTCAAGATACATTCCACTTCCACCACATACTATTGGAAACTTATCTCTTTCTTTTATTTGTTGCAAAGTCTCTTCAAAGCTGAGCTTGTAGTTAAAGATATTATACTGGTCACCAGCGGCCGCTATGTCAATCAGGTGATATCTAACATCGCCATATTCTGATAGGTCCTTACCGGTTCCTATATCCATACCTCTGTAAACTTGTCGTGAATCGGCTGAGATTATTTCGCCATTGATTTCCCTGGCCAAATTAACTGCTAAATTCGTTTTACCTGTTGCTGTTGCACCCAGAATCACTATTAAATGCTTCATGCCGGATTATTAATTATGCATTATTGAACTTCTTTTGCAGTTTTCTTTCATTTACAAACATAAAATCCCGCACCAGGTTTAAATCATTTAATTCTGAATTCATAAATCCTTTAAGTACAATATTATTAAGTGCGTTTGAGATTTCTTCACCAGGATTAAAATTCCTTAAAATAAATTCCTGCAATCTTTTTTCATCAGATCCCGGGAAATCCAAATGAGTCGCCTTCAGAAACTGAAGCACTTTAAGTCCGTCAACTTTCTGAATGGCAGCCTTAACGAATGAAGCCATATTGTTGCAGTTCTCTCTCAATGGTTTCCATAACTCGCCAATACTATTACTTTCGATGGAAAAAGCACTTAACAGAAAACTATCCATCGGTGTAGATATGTCTTTAGAAAAAAGCTCTTCAAACGAATCGAAGGTAGCTTTCACATCAAGAAACTGGTCCTGAACATACACCGGATAGCTGCTCCAGTCACCTGTACTGCCTTTAATCATAGCAGGGCCGGTTCCAAAATAAACTCTGTTTGAGAACCTGTTGCCTGGATAGATCACTTCGTCGCAATCAATAATAATATTACCAGATTTCCGCAGCTTCTGTATGAAATAAAAATCCTCACCACTCATCTTAGGAGTCAGTCCCCTCACCTTCTTATAAATCTTTGCTGTACAAGCCATTCCTGAGCCTATTGCCGAAAAAGCATAAGGATTTCTGATAAGCAGCATGTTAAGCGCATAATTCCGCATATAGATTTCATACCGCAACATACAGGTGTCGGTCATTTTATCACCAACAAGCGGATGGTAGTATGGGGCAGAAAATCCAACAGCAAGGTTATTCTGATTGAAAGAACTCACAACAGCTTTGGCATAATCGGCAACATAATAAGTATCGGCATCGACGCCCAAGATTATGTCCTCATCGTTTGCCAGCTCACAAGCTTTATCCATTGCAACCTTCCTGGCCCACCCTACCCCATGTCTCTTTCCAATCCAACCTTTACCCCTACTACTCTTATCAACAATAGAGATTCTATCATCATCAAGTGATTCAAGATATTCAAGAGTTTTCTGATTATCATGACAAATTGCAGTCCTGTGCTCATCACTCCACCATTCTTCGGGTTGATTTACACAGATAACAAGTTGCACTTCCACGCCTTCCTGAGTGAGCAGATTGTCAACAACCTGAGAAATATTCTCAGATTCATTGAGTACCGGTAGTGCTGCATAAACTTTAATTCTTCTTTCAATGTTACTTATTACGGTCACAGGCTCTTTATTTTAAAGCAAAAGTAATACATCGTTTTATGGAAATGAATGAAGTTCTAGATAAACTACCTGCTCACTTATTGAGTCTGGTAATTGAACAGCCTTATAACGAATACACTAATAGAGATCATGCTGTATGGCGATATGTTATGCGCCAAAATGTAAAGTTTCTGAGCAAGGTTGCTCATGGTTCGTATGTTGATGGATTGAAGAAAACGGGTATCAGCATCGACTATATTCCACATATGTACGGCATGAACCGTATTCTTAAAGAAATTGGTTGGGCAGCTGTAGCAGTCGATGGATTTATTCCTCCTTCGGCATTCATGGAATTTCAGGCATACAGGGTCCTTGTAATTGCCGCTGATATCCGACCGGTTGACCAGATTGAATATACTCCGGCACCAGATATTATACATGAAGCCGCAGGACATGCACCCATAATAGCGGATGATGAATATTCAGAATATTTGAGGTTATTTGGAAAGATAGGGTCAAAGGCGTTCTCTTCTGCGCGCGATTATGAATTGTACGAAGCAGTCCGACACTTATCCATCTTAAAAGCTGATCCGTATTCAAGAAAAGCAGAAATTGAAGCCGCAGAAAAGCATCTCGATTATATAGCATCGAGTATGGGAGAATCTTCTGAAATGGCTATGATTAGAAATCTGCACTGGTGGACAGTAGAATACGGATTGATAGGTTCTCTCAGAAAACCAAAAATTTACGGAGCGGGATTGCTTTCTTCAATAGGTGAAAGCTTCAACTGTCTGAAAGATCATGTAAAAAAGATACCTTATAACATAGACGCTTCAACATACAACTTCGATATTACAACACAACAGCCTCAACTTTTTGTAACCCCCTCATTCCAACATTTAACTGATGTGCTTAATGAATTCAGCGAGTCTATGGCTTTGTGTGCAGGTGGTATTAACGCTGTAAATAAAGCTGTTTCATCAAGAAATACTGCATGTATGCAGTTGGACTCAGGACTTGAAATCTCGGGGACCTTTGATGATTGCATCATTGAAGGCAATGAAGTTGTTTATCTCAGGACCAACAGTTCCACAGCACTATCATACAAAAACAAAGAGTTACCGGGGCATGGGAAAATATTTCATAAAGACGGCTTTGGAACTCCGGTTGGATTGCTGGAAGGCACTGATAAACCACTTCATCTGTTAAGCGATGATGACCTTGAGGATATCGGCATTGTTGAAAGCCGCAATGCGCTTCTTAAATTCAATAGCGGAGTCGTTGTTTCAGGGATATATCAAACCAGAAGAAGAGTTGAAGGTAAAATCCTGGTACTAACATTTAACAATTGCACAGTATATTTTAAGGGCCAGGTACTTTTCAAACCTGAATGGGGAAGATTTGATATGGCTACAGGAAGCAAAGTTATCTCGGGGTACTCAGGTCCCGCTGATCCTCTGGCATTCGGACTAAAATATGAAAAGCCTAAGGAAACGACGCATAAAATAGTTCATACTGAAAGCGACATTCAATTATATGGGTTATATAAAATCATCAGAGACATCAGAGAAACAAATGCTGACGCTCCTAATAACTCTATAGAGCACGTTGCCATAAAGAACGGGACCTTGCTGAATGAGTTTTGGAACGATATAATAGTTAACTATCCCAAAGAATGGCTTATTATGCTTGAATTGCTTGAAATTGTAATTGCATATGAACAACATACTGCCCTTAGTAATGAGATATTACATCAATTAAACCATTTAAGAGATAGTGATAACAATTTAACAAAGTTGATTACCGATGGACTAGATCTGGTACTGAAAACTAAAGGGATGGTAAGATCTTTGTAATATTTTGACCGAAGCCCACCCTCATTCCTTCTTTTTTAGCATAACCCTTCATAATTACAGAGTCGTAATCATCAATAAAGAACCGTTCTTTTCCTCCAACTTTAATAGGATTCTGACCATTCTTTGTTAACTCAAGAAGTGAACCGTACGTACCGGGTGCATTCCCGCTTATTGTTCCTGAGGCATATAAATCGCCAACATTAATCTTACAACCATTTATAGTGTGATGAGCCAATTGTTGGGACATACTCCAATACATGTATCTGAAATTAGTAGTACTTACAAGGCTTTGCCCATTTTTATCAGGTTTAAGATAAACCTCAAGATTGATATCGAAATTAGAAGGCTTACTTATTTTCAGATACTCTAACACTTCAGGCTGTTGAGGCGGCCCTTCTGTTCTGAAAGGTTGAAGTGCTTCCATGGTAATAATCCAGGGTGATAGAACAGATCCAAAATTCTTTGACAGAAAAGGTCCTAATGGCACATTCTCCCAAAACTGAATATCCCTGGCTGACAAATCATTAAAAAGCACCATCCCAAAAATGTGATCTTCGGCATTTTCAATTGAAACAGCACTTCCCATTTTACTCTCTTTCCCAATAATAAAAGCCAATTCCAATTCAAAATCAACCTTCCCGGAAGGAGACAATACCGGAGTACTACTATTAGCATCAATGACCTGTCCCTTAGGCCTATGTATTTCTGTTCCCGAAACAACTATCGTCGACACCCGCCCATGATATCCCGCAGGCAAGTGTTTCCAGTTCTTAGGCAGAGGATTTGAGGGATCTCTGAACATACTGCCAACATTAACCGCATGTTCCAGGCTTGAATAAAAATCGGTATAGTCTGTAATTCTAACCGGTATAAGCATTTCAACCTTATCAACCGGGATAAGGTATTTCCTGATAAATTCATCTTGCGAAAAGGGACTTTCTTCAACAAATAATTTCTGAGTCCGGTTTCTGACTTTTGAAGTTACAGATTTCCCCAGAGCAATAAAATCATTTAATACAGACTGTGATAAAACGGTATCAAGCTGAGTAGTAATGTCAGCAAAAGCTCCATCTCTGTTAAGAGCTGATAGATTTATGGCAAAGTCTCCTATTCGACTAACTGCTGATACCTTCCCATCTTTCAATCTTGCAATTCCAAAAGGAATATTGAATATTGAAAAATCAGAATCTAAGGGAATTCTCAGCCATGAATTTGTTGAAACCGGAGAGTTGTCACTTATCATTGCAGAGTACCCCTTTTGCTTTGTTCGAGTTCAATAGCTTCAAAAAGAGCTTTAAAATTACCCTTACCAAAAGATCTGGCTCCCTTACGCTGAATTATTTCAAAGAATAGTGTTGGACGATCGACCAGTGGCTTTGTGAAAATTTGAAGTAAATAGCCTTCTTCATCTCTATCTACAAGAATTCCTAACTTTTGGAGGTTCCTGATATCCTCTTCAATATCTCCAACCCTGTCTGAAACAATTTCATAATAGCCTTCAGGTACTTGAAGGAACTCAATTCCTCTCGATTTTAAGTCGCTTACAGTTCCAATAATATCATCTGTTTCCATAGCTATGTGCTGAACCCCACTTGTGCCATAGAAATCAAGATACTCTTCAACCTGAGACTTTTTCAGCCCCTCGGCAGGTTCATTGATTGGGAATTTAATGCGTTCATTTCCATTGCACATTACCTTGCTCATCAGCGCTGTATATTCTGTTGAGATGTCGTTATCATCAAAGCTTATAAGTTGGTTAAATCCCATTACATTTGCATAGAAATCGACCCATTTGTTCATTTCGCCCCATCCGACATTGCCAACCATGTGATCAACATATTTAAGACCTGTGGGTACAGTTTTGTTGTGAGTTTCCCACTTCCTGAACCCCGGCAGAAAATCACTTTTGTAATCCTTCCTTTCGACAAACAAATGAACTGTCTCGCCATAAATATGGATTCCCGACATAACGACTTTTCCATCAACATCTTTCAATTCAGTTGGCGACATGTATGATATCGCCCCCCTGGAGGTAGTCTCATTCCAGGCTTTTGTAGCATCATCCACCCACAAAGCAATTGCTTTGACTCCATCGCCGTGATTAATAGCATGTCGACTAACCTCATTTTCCCCGTTTAAGGAAGATGTGAACATTAGCCGTATTTTGCCTTGCTCAACCACATAAGAGGTCCTGTCAGTAAGCCCGGTTTCCAATCCGGCGTAAGCCAATGGTTTGAATCCGAAAGCTGTTTGATAGAAATATGCTGCTTGCTTGGAGTTTCCAACATAGAACTCAATATAATCGGTACCGTTTAAAGGTAAAAAATCATGTATCTTTTCCATAATAGTATTCTTTATATCTTAGTTACTGAGCTAATAGAGCCACGATTTGTGGTAAGTCTTATCTTCAATTTCCAATGCCTGTCGGGTTATCCATAGAGGTCTGAATGTGTCAACCATCACAGCCAGTTCCTTGGTATCTTTTAAACCCAGACTTTTCTCAACAGTTCCGGGATGCGGTCCATGAGGTATTCCAATCGGATGCAGGGTTATTTGACCGCGGTCTACATGCTTTCGGCTCATAAAGTCACCATCAACATAATATAACACTTCATCTGAATCAACATTACTATGATTATATGGAACGGGGATCGAGAGCGGATGGTAGTCATACATTCGCGGAACGAAAGCGCAAACTACAAAGTTATGTGCTTCAAAGCTTTGATGCACAGGAGGTGGCTGATGGATCCTTCCGGTTATTGGCTCAAAATCGTGAATTGACAAGGCATATGGGTAATGGTATCCATCCCAGCCAATGACATCAAAAGGATGTGATGCATAGTGATATGGGAATAGTAAGTGGTCTTTCTTGATGTAAATTAAAAAGTCGCCTTTCTCATCATACGTAATCAGATCCTGAGGCTTCCTGATATCACGTTCGCAATACGGTGAATGTTCTTCGAGCTGCCCATACTTATTAACATATTTACCCGGGAATCTGATGTGAGAAAATGACTCTACTATGAAAAGTCTGTTGTCTTCTGTATCAAATTCGATTTTATAAATGACGCCTCTGGGGATGATAATATGGTCTCCATACTTAAACGGTATCTTACCATACATTGAATGAAGTGTACCACTGCCTTCATGTATAAACAGCATCTCTGCTGCCTGACTGTTCTTAAAGAAGTAATTGGAGATGCCTTTACCCGGTGCCGCGAGTGAAATCATAAGATCGCTATTTACCAGCACCGGAGTTCTGCTCTTTAAATAATCTGACTCAGGTTTAATATTGAAACCTATGAAACTTCGGTGCATCATATTCTTCTGAATGACCACCTCAGGTTCAACATTGATTGGTTCATCCACCGAGAGAACCATTGTTGGAGGATGAGTATGGTATGTTATCGAATAAACATCAGAAAAGCCTTCAGTAGAGACCAACTGCTCCGAATATAACCCACCGTCGGGTTTACGGAACTGTGTATGACGCTTTTTAGGGATGTTTCCCAGTGTGTGATAATGCGGCATGTTCAGAGTTTTAAAACTTCGGTTTATGCAGCATTAACAACCCCTGACATCAATTGTTTAGCATGGGTGAATATGTTAGACGTAGTATGAGGGAAAGCTATTAATGGTTTTTATCACCAAGCAAAGGAACGAATCTGAATATTCCGTGACGAGACATTTGAACTGAGCCATCTGATTTCTTTTCCACCAGAGTCATTACCTGATAATCATTCTCATCTACAGGTATTACAAGCTTACCTCCTGGCTTAAGTTGGTCAATAAGAGGATCGGGGATATAAGGTGCCCCGGCTGTCACAATTATTCTGTCGAAAGGTGCAAATGCCGGCCATCCTTTATAGCCATCGCCAAAATGCAGTTTTGCTATACATCCTATTTTTGGAAGGAGCTCTTTAGTCTTAAGATACAGTACTTTCTGACGTTCAATTGAAAAAACCTTGGCGCCCATTTCAAATAATATGGCTGCCTGGTATCCTGACCCGGTTCCAACTTCCAATACTTTATCACCTCTATTCACATCGAGTAACTCCGATTGGAAAGCCACGGTATACGGCTGAGAAATAGTCTGCCCCTCACCAATAGGGAAAGCCTTGTCCTCATATGCATATTCAAGGAAACCCGAGTCGAAAAAAAAGTGACGTGGCAGCTTTTCAATAGCCAACAAAACACTTTCATCCCTGATACCTTTCATTCTGATTGTGTCCACCAGTTTCTTACGTAACCCTTTATGCCTAAAAGTATCAACAAGATTAGAAGTCATCTCAAAAAGTCAGTTATTTTTGCTGCTAAATTACTAATTTCGCTTCGTGTTAACACAAAACAATCTAAAACACTTGATATGCTAAAAATTGGGGTAGTAGGCGCAGGACATCTTGGTAAAATCCATCTTAAATGTATAAAAGAAATTAGCAAATATCAACTTGCCGGCTTTTATGATTCTGATGCTGAAAACTCTAAAAAAGTGTCGGAAGAATATGGAGTAAGGGCTTATGACCAACTCAACAAACTTATTGATGATGTTGATATTGTTGACATTGTCACTCCCACTCTTTCACACTTTGAAATTGCAAACAGTGCATTAAGGAAATTCAAGCATGTCTTCATTGAAAAGCCCATTGTAACCACACCTGCAGAAGCTCTTGAACTCATAAGGATTGCAGAAGAAGCAAATGTGAAAGTCCAGGTTGGCCATGTGGAACGATTCAATCCTGCTTTCATTGCTGCCTCAAAGTATATTAAAAAGCCATTGTTTATTGAAACACACCGTCTCGCTCAGTTTAATCCCCGTGGTACCGATGTTCCGGTAATTCTTGATCTGATGATTCATGATCTTGATATTGTACTGAGCGTTGTAAAGTCAGGAATCCACAAGATAAGTGCAAGCGGAGTTCCTGTAGTCAGTGACACTCCTGATATTGCCAATGCACGAATTGAGTTTGACAATGGATGTGTTGCAAATCTCACAGCAAGTCGGATTTCGATGAAAAATATGCGTAAGAGCCGCTTTTTCCAGCGCGATGCATACATATCAGTCGATTTTCTTGATAAAAAGGCAGAGATTATCAGGATGACAGAAAAAATAGATGAGAATGATCCTTTTGCAATGATTTTAGATATGGGAAAGGATAAAAATCCTAAGCAGATTCTGATTGATAAACCACAAATATTTCCTACCAATGCCATACTCTCTGAATTAGAGAGCTTTGCAGATGCCGTATTGAACAACACGGTACCTCCTGTAACAATTAACGATGGGTATCAGGCTCTCGACCTGGCATATCGTATAATCGACAAAATGATGTATTCTTCGAAGATGATTGAGTAGAAAATTACAGAAGGTTAAATTTTGTTAAATTTTAAGCAATAAATGTATAATCCTGCCGTTGAAATTACACGGTTACAACCTTAATTTCGTTTATGGAAATCTTTACTAGAAATAAATTACTATTAATCTCCGCAATCGTTTTCCAATTGGTTTTTCTATATGGTTGTGAGCCGAAAGATGATGAGGATTTGGTGCCATCATATATTCACATAGAAAATATTGATCTTAACACTGTTTATCAGCAAGGTACATCATCATCAAAAATATCTGACGCATGGATTTATATTGATGGGGCTTTTATTGGCTCTTTTGAATTACCTGCAACTGTTCCAATTTTGACTTCAGGTAAGAAAACCATTAACATCCGCCCGGGAATTAAATTAAATGGTATCAGCAACACCCGAAGTGTTTATCCTTTTTTTACTGCCTTAAACAAAGAGGTTGAACTTGTAAAAGATAGTGTAGTCAACATATCGGGTACTACGGTAAATTATGCTACGAATGCAAAGTTTCCATGGCTTGAGAGTTTTGAAAATTCAAGTTTATCGCTCGACACAACATCAAAAAGCACCGTAGGTATCTCTAAAACAAGTGACCCGGCATTAGTTTTCCCTGAAATGGGTAATTCTTATTCGGCAATCGTGCAACTTGCTGCCGATACCGCCATCTTTGAAGCAGTGACTACTGAGAAATTTGATTTCCCGGGTAATGGGAATTCGATTTTTCTCGAAATGAATTATAAAATTAACCAGGAAATGGTCGTTGGTGTATTCTACGTCTCTAAAGGATTAAGAGTGCAACGACCCTTAATTGTTCTGAATCGATCTGATGAATGGAATAAAGTATACATCAATCTGTCAGTGCCAAAGTATGACACCCCGAGTGCTACTGATTTTCAAATATTCTTTGGAGCTCAGAAGAATTCAGGCAATACAGATGCTATATTCCTGCTTGACAACCTAAAACTCGTGCATTTTTAAATTTCTGAAATGAATCGAAAATTACAAGTAGCTCGTTATGTTCTTGCTGATCTTTTAGCCGCCCTGTTGGCTTGGGCTACTTTTTTTATTTATAGAAAATACACTGCAGACCCCAATATCTTTCAGTACCCCGAAGCTATATATCAGGATAAAAATCTGGTGTATGGTCTGATTTTTATCCCCATCTTTTGGTTTTGCTTATACATAATGATGGGCACATACCGAAGGATATACCGTAAAGCCCGTTTAAGAGAGCTTGGACAAACGCTGCTTATAACGATTATTGGAGTAATCATTATCTTTTTTACCCTGATTATAGATGATATGATAACTGAATATCATCACTATTATGATTCTATCGCAGTCCTATTTTTATGCCATTTTATACCCACATATACATTCCGCCTTATTCTCACTTCTATCACTACATATAGAATCCATCACAAAATCATTGGTTTCAATACAATCATCGTTGGAAGTAATGGAAATGCGATTGGGATTTATAATGAAATTGAAAATCAGGAGAAATCGAGTGGAAACAAATTCGTTGGATTCGTAAACGCTGTCCCATATAAGGATTACAAATTGGAAAAATTCTTGCCACATCTTGGACAGATAAACCAATTAAAACAGATAATAATGGATTATGAAGTAGAGGAAGTCATCATTGCGACTGAAAGATCAGAGGTAAAGACTATTGAACAGATTATTACAGAAGTTGAAAATACAAACGTCATCATTAAGGTCATCCCCGATATGCAGGATTATCTTTTGGGAACCATACATTCGACTTCAATTTTTCACACCCCTCTTTTGGAGATTTCTCCCGATTTAATGCCTGCGTGGCAACAATCATTAAAGAGGATCATGGATATAGTTGTCTCAATAATCGCAATGATTATACTCACGCCTGCTTACATTGCCGTTGCTGTTGGAATTAAACTTACCTCAAAGGGACCGATTTTATATCGCCAAAAACGAGTAGGGCTTCATGGGAAACATTTTACAATGATAAAGTTCAGAAGCATGTATTGTGATGCCGAAAAGAATGGCGTGCCTCTCTTATCTTCTAAAGAAGATCCACGCATAACTTCATTCGGCCACTTTCTGCGTAAAGTACGTCTCGATGAGATTCCGCAATTTTGGTCAGTGCTTATTGGTGATATGTCACTTGTTGGCCCAAGACCCGAAAGGCAGTTCTTTATAGATCAAATAGTTCAACGCGCACCTCACTATCGTCTGCTTCAAAAAGTAAAACCCGGTATAACATCATGGGGGCAGGTTAAATACGGATATGCTGAAAATGTTGAGGAAATGGTTGAACGCCTTAAATTCGACATTCTTTACATAGAAAATATGTCGCTTGCAATGGACTTTAAAATTCTTATTTATACTGTACTGATTGTTCTTCAGGGAAGAGGAAAATAGCTCAGGATTTCACATACAGAATCAGATAGTACCGTTCTCTATTCTTTGTACGATAATTTCAATATCTCTGTCACGTCCTTTTGGATCGTACTTGTCTTTAAGATTATAACCAAACAACCGACTCAGATTTTGCCAGAAGAATGCTACAAATCTACCCCGCAGTTCTTTTACTATATCGTATGTAGGATTTCCCACCTCTCTATCAACAAGCTTTAATAGGATATGGCCCTGGGTTATGGTTAGAGATTTTAGTTCTTCACCAAACTCATCTTTCAAATCTGCTTCTGCTTGCTTGTAAATTCTTTTTTGCTCTTTCTCTGTCATTCCGGCCATCATGCTATCATATTCACGAAGTTTAATTCCGGCCAAACGAGCGTAAGGATATACTTTTTTGACATTTCTAACCAACCGGTCATATCTTCGTTGTTCAGAAGGTGTTCTGTATATAACAAAACCTTTGATGTTTACCTCAGGCAATGTCATCATTGGTATTGTATCACCATTTATCACTCTCGCTTTAAAAACACGATCGTAAGGCAGCTGCGCATTTGCAGATGTAAAAGCAAGTATGGCGAAAAAGATGCTATATAGCAGCCTGTTCATTTATTACCATTTTTAATGCTATAATAACAAAAAAGATGCCAATAAAATTGTACTATTTCTGTAATTAAGCGACCCTGAGCTTCGACTGGTTGATTTTCTTTAATATCTTCTCTGCCTGAGGAAGTGACAATTTGAATTCCTTTGCATTCTGGTCTGAAGGAAGTGAATACATTGCATCTGTAAGCAATGCTTCCATTATTGATCTGAGTCCTCTGGCTCCCAATTTGAATTCAATTGCTTTTTCGACAATAAAATCAAGAACTTGATCTGTAATTGTGAGCTTTATATTATCCAGTTCAAAAAGTTGAGTAAACTGCTTAACCAGTGCGTTCTTAGGTTCTACTAATATTCTGCGTAATGCTTCTTTATCAAGTGGGCTTAAATAAGTAACTACCGGCATTCTACCAACTAATTCAGGGATAAGACCAAAGCTCTTAAGATCTTGCGGTGCTACATATTGCAAAAGGTTACTCTTGTCAATCTCGTGGTCCTTTGCAGAAGTATATCCTATAATATTAGTCTGGACTCTAGATGCTATTTTATTCTCGATACCATCAAAAGCACCTCCGGCAACGAAAAGGATATTTTGAGTGTTGATTTGGATCATTCTTTGCTCGGGATGCTTCCTGCCACCCTGAGGAGGTACATTAACAACAGCACCTTCCAGAAGCTTTAGGAGTGCCTGCTGAACACCTTCACCGGAAACGTCCCTGGTAATTGAAGGATTGTCACTCTTCCTTGCAATTTTATCAATCTCATCTATGAAAACGATACCTTTCTCTGCTGCAGCAACATCATAGTCGGCTGTCTGTAATAATCTCGAAAGAATACTCTCAACATCTTCGCCTACATAACCAGCTTCAGTAAGCACTGTTGCATCAGCTATACAGAACGGCACATTTAAAAGCTTGGCTATAGTACGGGCCATTAAAGTCTTACCTGTACCTGTAGCGCCAACAAGTATGAGATTCGACTTTTCTATTTCAACTTCATTATTATGCGATACAGGTCGATTGATTCGTTTATAATGATTGTAAACTGCCACCGAAAGAATTTTCTTAGCTTCATCCTGACCAATTACATATTGATCAAGGAAGTTTTTAATTTCAACAGGCTTGTACAATTTAATTTTTGAGAAGTCGCCTGCTTTCCCTGCTTTTGACTCTTCACGAATAATATCTTCTGCCTGTTCAACGCAGTAGTTGCAGATATGTGCCTCAAGCCCGGAAATGAGCATTATAGTCTCACTTCTGGGCCTTCCGCAAAATGAACATTTTTCTTCTTTCTTTGGCATTTTCTAATAATTCTTCAATTAAGTATAATCTTCCTTAGACTTTTCCTCTTAGAAGAACTTCGTCAATCATACCATATTCTTTAGCCTCTTCAGCTGTCATCCAATAATCACGATCAGAATCCTTTTCGATTTTTTTATAGGATTGGCCAGTATGTTCAGCTAAAATCTCGTATAATTCTTTCTTTAACTTCATTATCTCACGGGCTGTAATTTCAATATCAGATGCCTGACCTTGAGCTCCTCCCATAGGTTGATGAATAAGAATTCTGGAATGCTTTAATGCAGTACGTTTATGTTTGGCTCCTGCGCATAAAAGAACCGCACCCATTGATGCTGCCATTCCGGTACAGATTGTAGCAACGTCAGGGGCTATGTACTGCATAGTGTCGTATATACCAAGTCCTGCATAAACACTTCCCCCGGGGGTATTGAAGTAAATCTGAATATCTTTTTTACCATCTACCGATTCAAGGAAAAGTAACTGAGCTTGAATTATATTGGCCACATAATCATCAATCGGAACGCCCAGGAAGATAATTCGATCCATCATCAATCTTGAAAAGACATCCATTGTTGCAATGTTAAGTTGTCGCTCTTCAATGATTGTTGGTGAAATGTAACCCTGAGCTACAGAATTGTATTTACGCAGTGTGGTACTGCTTAATCCCAGATGCTTAGTAGCATATTTATAAAATTCGCTATTTTCCATAATCATTCTTCTTTATTTAGTTGAAGCTAATTTAACAAACTCATCATAGCTTAGGTTCTCCTGCACTGGTTGAAGTTTATTCTTTAATACATCGAGTAGCTTCTTATCGAATAATTGGTTCCTTACACGTCCGACTTCTTCCTTATTTTTCATAAATGAATCGGCAATACTGTCGATACGATTGTTCATCTCTTCATCCATTACTTCGGAACCCGGGCGACGGAAATAACTTCTGAAAACGTCTTTAACTTCATCTTCAGTTACCTCGATGTTCTCGTCAGCGATTAATTTATTTTCAATTAATTGCCAGCGTAATGATCTGCCATAACCTTCATAATCTCTTTCAACATCTTCAGCAGTTAGTTTATCGGGATTAGTTTCTACCAACCATCTCTTTACAAATTCATCAGGTAAAACGATATTAGCTTTTTCGATAAGAGCCTCAATAGCATCATTCAGGAATTTGCGGTCAGATTCTCCAACAAACGATTGGTTTGCTTCTTTCTTAATTCTTTCTAAGGCATCTTCCTCAGTTTTAATTTCTTCTCCGGGGAAAATTTTATCAAAGAACTCCTCATTTAATTCAGCCGGTGTTATTCTGCTAATTCCTGTGACAGTGAAATTGAATTTCGAGTTAACATTAGCAGCTTCTTCAGGAGTTACACCAAGCATAACTGCCTTTTCTTCGTTATTATCAGATAAACTTTCCGCTTCAATAATGATAGTTTCACCTGATTTCAAACCTGTTAGTCTGGCAACAAGGTCATCATTTTTAAGTAAGGAAATATTTATAGAACCTGAAGTTTTTAATCCTTCTTCATTTACAGTACCATCGTCTTTCAGTTCAACAAAATCACCTTTAACAAGGTCATTCTTTTCAACACTTTCAACATCTACAGGATTACCTTGTCGTTGCCTGATATCTGTAAGATAATCACCAGCCATTTTATCGGTTGCTACAATATTCTGATAAGTGACTTTCAATTCCGGTGAAAGAGATATTTCAAACTCAGGTGTCTGTGCAATATCAAAGTAAAAACTGTAGTCGCCTTCGGATGCAAAATCTACCATTTGAGTTTTTTCGGTATTTGCCAAAGGATTACCTAACAGTTTCATGTTATTGTCTCTGATGTAATTATCAAGAGTATCGCTCAGGATCCTATTAATTTCATCAGCCGTGGCAGCTTGTCCGTACATTTTCTTGGTCAGACTGAAAGGGACTTTACCGGGTCTGAAGCCAGGCATTTGAGCCTTCTTCTGGTAATCTCTTAAAACCTTATTTACTTTTTCCTCATAATCTACTTTTAACAGCTCAATCTTGATAGTTGCGGTTAAATCACCTGTTTTCTGAAGTTCAATGTTCATTTTTATCTTACTAGTGTGGTTATTTTAACTATTCAATTCTACGAAATTCAATTAGTTTGCAAAGATAGTTATTTTCTTCACTTTTTGTGTTAGTCGCGTCTAACCACTTCAATAGTAAAGTTAGCCACAAGAGCAGCAAGTGCACCTACGGCTGCCAACACAGGGGCAAAAACTGCACCTATGATTCCAATGGTGACAGGAATTTCAAGGAAGACATCACCTTTAGTATCCTTGATAATGATCCTGCTTACATTACCTTCATTGATAATTTGTTTCACTTTAGACAGAAGGTCCTCACCTTTAACTTTATATTCTTCTTTCATGGCATTAAAATAGTTAAATTTATGATTACTGGAAACATAAAAAGCACCGTCTGTATGACGATGCTTTAACAAAAATAGAAAATATTCTTTATGCGAGTCCTGTTGAAATGAGGAATGTGGTTGCGAAAGCCACGATAGCATATAGTTCAGGGAATACAGCAAGAACCATTGTTTTACCGAAAACATCATATCCCTGAGCAATTGAAGCGATACCATTAGCACAAACCCGGCCTTGTACTATAGCAGAGATTAAACCTACTGTGCCAAGTGCAATACCTGCAGCTAAAATTGCCATTCCGTTTAAAAGGGACATTTCGGGAACAATAATGCCCGAATTATTAATAATGAAAAATCCGGCAAAACCGTACAATCCTTGAGTTCCGGGTAGAGCACTCAAAATCATGTAGCTACCAAATGCATCATCTTTTTTCTTTAAAGCTCCCAGGGTTGCATTGCCGCCAATAACAACACCTATAGAACTTCCGGCACCCGAAAGTACTACCATTAGTGCCAGTCCAATGTAAGCTAATATTACAGCTGTTGACATAGTTTAATTCTCCTTTGATTTGATGTTAGAGTTATTTAATTATTTGATTTCTTAATGTTTAGAATAAGGATTATATTTTTTACCTCCACCGGCAAAACCAGCATTCTTATAGAACTCCACAAAAGTCAACCTCATAGGGTGAACAAATGCGCTAAGTCCCGAGAGTGCAATATTTGCACCATGACCTACAACCATAACTAATACGAATATGATTGGACCCAGAATCGGATTTATATCCAATAAAGGTAAAGAAATACTATTAATTACATAGCCAAGAATTCCGCCTGAAGCACTTAAAGCAAACAAACGAATATAAGAAAGGACATCACCAAATATTCCGGTAATGTTACTATATAAGTCCCAAACACCTTTTCCAAGGCGAGCGAATGTATTAATATCAGGATCACTGAAGAAGAACATCAGAGCGATACCTGCATATATTACATACAATGATATATTGCCACCAATTTTTACAATAGCTATGTCAATAACTCCGAAAATAGCCAGCAACACACCAATAAGAGCCAGTGAATACTTGAAACCAAACATCACTGCTCTGTTGTATGCCTGTATTATCATACCATAAACAATCTGCAGAACACCGAGACCCAAAGCAAGGTAGAACACAGCCATATCATCTAACATAAATTTATGAAGAGGCTGGAAAGCAGAAATTGTCTCCATATCGAATCCTACAATAGTACCGCCCAAGAGGCCAAAGAACATTGTAGCAATTCCCAGATATACTGCAAGTTTTAAATAAGGTTTCATATTGTCAGATACAAATCTTCTTAAGATTAGACCTGCAAGTACCATCACAACGCCATACATAAAATCGCCCATACAGAAGCCGAAAAACATCATGAAAAAAGGAGCAAACAATGCTGTAAGGTCCTTTTCACCATAATTTGGCAACGAGAAAATCTCAGTAATTGGTTCAAAGAGTTTCGCAAATTTATTATTCTTGAGTAACACAGGTGGATCATCAGAAGGAATGGGCTTTTCTTTGTAATAAATTACACCGCTCGATTTAAGATGATTCTCCAGGTCAGTTTCATTTGTAACCGGCGCAAAGCCATTTAGAATAAACAACTTGTCATCTGCTTCTCTAATGGTCTTCAACATAACCTGTTGATACTCAACTTCATTGAGTATTCTCTTCTTCAATTGCTCAAGAGCTGGAATATACCTGGCTGCATATTCATCAATTTTGCTGTTTGAAGTTTCAATTTCCTTTAAAGTTCTGTCAAGTTCATTACGCAAATCTGACGGTGAAATGGCCGGAATTTTAATTTCATCAGCATCAATATCAGCTTCCTTATCTTTATGATCAACTGTTACGAAGTATACAGTAGATTGTGCCCTATTAATTTCAATGATACTTTCATTGTCCTCCATTTCCAGGGTAAACCTTCGTGAAGGTGTGGTATAAAACCTCACTCTGTAACCTTCATCGAATAGTTTTTTGATAAGATCAGCGGAATACTCACCCCAAGGTTCAAGAATTGCAAGCTCTTTTTTAAGCTGAGTTACTTTATGGTTTAATTTGTCAATATCAGATTGTAATTGCTTTACTGCAGCAACTACATCTTCGCCCTTCAGTTCTGTTCCATCCTCCACATGTTCAACAGTGCGTTTTGAGAGGAAGTTGATAATTTCACTAACCTGCGCATCAGCAATCATCTTGTTACGGATATTGTCGTCGATGTCATGTTTTCTAATAGAAACATCAACAACGCCTAGCTGTGCCAGGTCCTTCAGAAACTCGTCGTACTCTCTATGGTAAAGTACAAACGAATACTTGTTCATTGGTACTATCATAGCGAAGCCTCCATTGTTTGTCGTGTTTTGACTATTTTTTGTGCAGATTTCGACAGATTTTCCTCATCTTCCATAAAACGCTTAATCTTCATGATTGCTTCCTCGTATCCGGGGATCTGAACTTTCTCATAAAGGTTAACTTTCTGAGTTGTTTTACGGCGGGCATGGTCAAGTAATTGCATTGTGCGAAAATGAAATTCACGTTCAATTCCAATTCTTGCCAGGTTCTGAATTACAGCGATACCTCCTGCATACCATGTTGGTTTATTGAAGAGACTATAAGATCCAATCTCAAATTTTACCTCATTGAGTATTGGGATTCGAACGCCTGCAATCTTCTTTACAGATAAATCCACATCCTTAACCTTTACTAATCCGGTGTCAAATTCATTCCACAAGCGGGACATGGAAGAGTAGGTCTGGATATTTTTTTCAAGCTCGATATCGCGGGCATGTGCAGCATCCTTAGCCTTCTTAACTTCCATTCGCAGGGCCGACTCTTTATTCTTTATTGTTGGCAATGCACGAACGCGGACTTTCAGTTGTTTGTTAAGCTCCTGGAGTGAGGTTTTATTATATTGAAATTTTATTGCCATTATAAGTTATAGTGTTTAAGCATTTTCAGGCCAGTACAAATCAACAAACTCTTGCTTGATACCTACTTCAGCCTTACTAAAATGTTTAGCAAATAATCCCCAGGCCTTATCCAGCATTTCAGTTGTATCAATATTGACATCTATAGCCAGAAGGTTTTGGGAATATTCACGTGCAAATTTCATTGTCCTTTCATCATAAGCAGTTAAATCGAAACCATTTTCAAGCTTCGTCTTGGCATTTGCTGCATCAGCATAAAGACGGACTGCAGCGTTCATAACCTGCGGATGATCTGCTCTGGTTTGCTTACCGATAACCAATTGTTTCAATCTGGATAGCGAACGGAACGGGTCGATGATTACTTTTCCAATATCGGTATCTCTTCTCAGGAACAACTGTCCTTCAGTGATATAACCTGTATTATCAGGGATCGCATGAGTTATGTCTCCTCCCGACAATGTTGTAACAGCAATAATAGTAATAGAACCTCCATCAGGGAATTGAACAGCCTTCTCATAAATCTTGGCAAGATCACTGTACAAAGATCCCGGCATACTGTCTTTGGATGGAATCTGGTCCATACGATTTGACACAATACTTAGGGCATCGGCGTAGAGTGTCATGTCTGTCAACAGAACCAACACAGTTTCTTTCTTGTCAAAAGCAAAATATTCAGCAGCTGTAAGAGCCATATCGGGGACAAGTAAACGTTCAACAGGAGGGTTCTCAGTAGTGTTGACAAAACTGATAATCCTGTCGAGTGCACCTGCATTATCAAAGACATTTTTGTAATAAAGGTAATCGTCGTTTGTCAGTCCCATACCACCTAATATAATCTTGTCAGCTTTAGCTCTCAGAGCTACCATAGCCATTACCTGGTTAAAAGGTTGGTCAGGATCAGCGAAGAATGGGATTTTTTGTCCTGTAACAAGTGTGTTATTAAGGTCAATACCTGCGATTCCGGTAGGAATCAACAATGAAGGTTGAATACGACGTACAGGGTTAACAGAAGGACCTCCGATTTCACGTTCTTCACCTTCAACAGCCGGACCACCATCAATTGGTTGTCCGTATGCATTAAAAAATCTACCGGCTAAATCATCGCTTACTTTTAGCATTGGCGGTCTTCCTAAAAATGTTACTTCAGCATTTGTAGGAATTCCTTCAGTACCTGAGAAAATCTGAAGTGTAACATTGTCTCCGTTAATTTTTACAACCTGAGCAAGACGGCCATTAACTTCAGCCATCTCATCATAACCTATACCAGTAGCCTGTAGTGAACAAGTGGCTTTAGTAATTTGGGTAATTTTTGTATAAATCTTTTTAAACGCTATGGTTTCCATTAGGCTGCTTTCCTTTCATTTAGGGTGGCCACTAATTCATTTTCAAAATTATTGAACTGTTCTGACTTAAAATCAGAATAATTCATTTGTTTTAGCAGGTTGATAATCCTCTTGAAATAAGGATTTACTTCTTCAAAAGAATCGAAATCAAGAGCTGTATCGCAAATATTCAATACGAGGTTCAACATATATTGCTGTCTTTCGAGAGGTGTTGAACTGTCAACTTTGTCGAATGCATCTTGTTGAAGAATTACAAAGTCAATTACTTCTGAACGCCAATAACGTAGATGGTAATCAATAGGAACGCCATCATCGCCAAGGATATTTATCTGTTCATTAGCTTCCTTACCTCTTAGTAATAGATTTCGTGCCAGTTCAACTTTATCAATCCAGTCAACGGAAATATGTTCAGAGAGGTATTCCTGGAATTCGCTATATTCAAGATACTTTGAATAGCTATCAATAGGATCAACCGCAGGGTACCTCTTACTGTCGGCTCTTTGTTGAGACAAAGCATAAAAACATCTGGCTGCCTTTTTTGTAGATTCAGTTACAGGCTCTTTAAGATTACCTCCCGCTGGTGAAACAGTACCTATGAAAGTAATTGAACCTGTTGAGCCATTATTTAATCTTACATAACCTGCTCTAGCATAGAAGTTACTTATAATAGCAGGCAAGTCCATTGGGAAGGCATCAGGGCCTGGTAGCTCTTCCATTCTGTTTGACATTTCGCGGAGTGCTTGTGCCCAACGAGAAGTAGAATCAGCAAGAAGTAGAACTTTCAATCCCATTGAGCGATAATATTCGCCTATTGTCATTGCTGTGTAAACCGAAGCTTCACGAGCAGCAACCGGCATATTTGATGTATTTGCAATAATTGTTGTACGCTCAATCAGCTTACGACCGGTTCTCGGGTCATCCAGATGCGGGAATTCATAGAAAATTTCAACTACTTCATTTGCACGTTCACCACATGCAGCTACTATAATCAGATCGGCTTCAGCCTGACGGGAAAGAGCATGCTGAAGTACAGTTTTACCTGAACCGAAAGGTCCCGGAATAAATCCGGTGCCACCTTCAACAATAGGATTCAGTGTATCAATAATCCTTATCCCAGTTTCCATTAGTCTATACGGACGTGGCTTTTCAGTATAAGCTTTGATAGCAAGCTTAACAGGGAAGTGTTGTATCATGGTCACAGGCAGTTCTTTGCCATTTTCATCTTCCAGGACTGCCATAGTTTCAGAAGCCATGTAATTACCGGCTTCAGCTAACCATTTGATCTTGTAAGAGCCTTCAAATTTAAAAGGCACCATTACTTTATGGTCGATCCAGTTCTCTTTAACTGAGCCAAGCCATGAGCCGGCAGTAACTGCATCACCTACTTTTGCAAGTGGTTTAAAGTCCCATTCTGCATTTGGATCGATTGCCTGGGTGTATTCACCTCTTTTAAGGAAAACGCCTTCCATCTTATCAAGATCATGCTGCAAACCATCATAGTTCCTTGATAAGATTCCAGGACCCAGAGTAGCTTCAAGCATGTGGCCCATGAATTCAACGGTATTTCCGACTTTCAATCCTCTTGTACTCTCAAATACCTGTACATAGGCGACTTTGCCTATAACTTTTATAACTTCTGCCATTAAACTCTCACCGGAAAGTTCAATGTAACAAATCTCGTTCTGAGAAACCGGGCCACTAACTTCAACCATTACCAGGTTAGCAATAATGCCCGATACTACACCCTTAGTTCTGTTTTTATTTTCCATCATTAATTGAAAATTCATTAGGAAATTCATAACCCGATTGTAAATCTCCCAGCAGTTTTCTGAACAATTGTTCACCTGTTGCCGGGTCAAGTTTGAGCCATCTTTCAATCATCATGATTTTGATCATATAGCTAAAGATAACTTCTATAGAGAAATAATTAAACGTGTTCATCTCATCGAGAATGTTCCACCTGAGTTGGTCGATAGCCCTTTCTCTTCCAGCAATATCGCCGTTATCATCTAATTGATTAACTCTTTCGAAAAAAGGCCATTCCGATATATCTTCCATACTGCGGCCTGTTTTAAGCCTCAACACTTCAGCTAATCGTGTATTGCCTGTAATTTCATTCTCAAACGGAATATTATACTTTGATGCAGTATTAAATACTAATAGGTTTTTGAGATCAACATCCAAGGCAAACCATTCAGCAATAAACTTATTATCTAGTTTTAATGCATCGCGGAAATAAAGCTCAGTAAGTTCATTTTCAGGTGACTTTTCTTCCATAACCCTGACTTCACTATGATAGCTCTTTATGAACTCTTTCATGTAAGGCTTCACCGGCGATTTCTCATCTGATAAAATTTTATCAGGATTTACAATCTCGAGAATTGCCAATTCCAGGTCACTATCAGAATAATTTCCCATAGGATCCCATGGCTTGTTATTTTTCTCAAGAAGATTGAGCAGGTTATCGTTATCGTGAGGTAAGAAAAGCCATTCAATGTATTGATAGTCTTTCTTATGCAATTGAGTTTGAAGATATTCTTTCATCTCCAGACTTCCAAATTGCAACTTTCCCTGATCTATAGCGAGATCGGGCAGCCCTGCTACCAGAAAATAATAATTACGCGTGCCCATTATTCTTCGCCAAAAAGAAGTTTGATAGTTTTGGGACGCATGAAACCTTTGAAATATCCGGCAAAGTCCTCATCAGTAAAGCTAATAATATAGCTGTCGTTTTCAGGACTAATTTTAAATCCTGAATTCATGGATGAATCAAAATTTAATGTAACACCTTTATTCAGTTCAGATTTTATGCGATCGCTAAAGAAACTTTCCATTTGTTTCTTGTCGGCTTCAGGTAATATAAGCTGAACATCAGTATTGAAACATGAAGCGACCTTAAGAATCAATGATCCAATAAACTCCTTATCCTTCATCGCTTCTTTGACCGGTTTTTCAATAGCACCTGCTGTTATTAGTTCAACAACCTGTTGTTTAAGGCGACTGATGGCTTGTTTTGATGCCATTTTAACCTCTGATTCAGTGTTACGTTTTATTTCCTCGCTATTATGCTCGGCTTTCTTGATTATCTCTGATGCTTCCAATTGTGCTTTCCTGATAATATCCTCAGCATTTTTTTGCGCTTCCAGTACAATCAGTTCAGCATCTGTTTTAGATTTCTCAATTCCTTCAGAGTAAATTTTCTTTGTAAGTTCAAGAAGTTTATTTTCCATAGTAACAATATTCGATTGTCAGGCAAAAATAATTCATTTTTTAATTCATTTGTTAGTCTGCGAACAATTAAACATTCACATTTACTGATTATTGTGATCGATTAAAGCTTTGAGGACGAATTTAATTTTTCTCGTTTAAATTCATTAAATTTATATATCGATACGGATTGATTTTCATACCCACCTTCCTGCGATTTGACAAAGACCATATCGTTACTCAATCCTGTTTTACCATATTCCTCTATACATTTTAAAAATCCATCGCCAAAATCATATAGAGCCGATAGGAAGTATAACATTGAGTCATATCCCAGGAATGAGTATTTGTCTACTTCAGGCTCTGCAACATATCGTGAACGGAATTTCTTAATAAAGTGTACTACCTCTGGTCGGTCATAATCCACAAACCAAGGTTTAACAAAATGAGTATTCAGCTTTACCAAATGATTGTAGTCTAATTCTATATCTTCCCATGAAGGCAATCCCACAACACTTATATGATGAGATTCAGCTTTTTCAGACAAATCCCGGAGAAGTGCAGGTAGAACTGCCCGATCGTTTGTAAGCAGCAAGACAACGTTTTTCTTTGAAGAAGATAGATTCCTACTTATACCACTCCATCCTGAGCTACTATAAATAACTTCATGGAAGTTGGTTGTGAGGCCACCAAGAGTAAGAGAATTCTTAATAATGTTTGACATATTACTATTCTCGTCCTGGTTTCTCCTTACCAATACAATGTTGTCATTTGCATGTGATTGTAGTATGTATTTCGACAGGGCATTGTACTGAGACCAGTTTGAAGGTTGCATCTTTATGATATAGTCATTATCCCTTATTAATTCAGATCTCCTGGAGAGTGGATTTATGATAGGTATGCTATTCTCTTTTGCGAATTGAGCAGTAATATCAAAACTCTCAGCAAAAAATGGGCCTATGATGAGATCCATATTTCGCATTACAGGCTGATTCAGTATCCTTTTAGTCTTAGCAACACTGCTCCCAAAGTCTGTATCATAAATATGCAACTTCACATTCATGCCTATTGCTGCCATGGAATCGGCTGCAATTAATGCACCCTGATAGAACTGAATAAAGTCAAATGATTCGATTTCATTAGCCGCTGCCAGGGATGTAGGATCAGAAACTCTTATACTATCTACCATCTCTAGCCTTAACGGCAACATCAGAGCAACGTTATATTGTTTGTTATTGTTTGATATCTTCTTACATGTATATGTTGGTTGTACTTCTACCGCCTGTTTATTGATAGGCCTGCCCATGATTATAGTATCAGGTGAGACATATGGTCTGATCTTCATCGTTGTTTGAGGTATCCTTAATTCATCACCTTTTTTCAGATTACCTTCCATATGGGGATTAGCGCTAACAATATCATTAAGAGTTACATTATACAATTTAGAAATGCTGTATAAAGTCTCTTTTCTCTGCACTATATGAATCTTGTATGTAGTATCAGTTACCTGAACTTTTAATCCATTGTTAAGCTCTCCTTTGCCAACCGGAACCATAAGAACCTGTCCAACTTTCAATCCATCTTTTAATGATGGGTTCAGTCTTGTTAATTCCTCAATAGTTGTATTGTATTTACCAGATAGCCCATAAAGGGTTTCTTGCGGAAGTACTGTGTGTTCAGCAAAACCCTCTGTAATCACTTTCTCAGACTCCTCTATATGAGGAATCCTAACTGACATTCCAATCTTTAAAGTATCTATACCGGGATTTGCTGATATCAGATCCTTAACAGGGACTTTGTACATTCTGGCAATACCATACCAGGTTTCTTTAGGTGCTACAATATGAATATCAGAAAGATTTCCCACTTTCTTTACAGTATCAGGTTGTTGTACAGCCGGAGTGGATTTAGAGTTCTTTACTGAAATTCGTATCACCCTGCCAGGTTTGAGTCCTGTGGCTATTTCAGGATTATCGTTAAGAATTTCAAGATTACTAACGCCATATAGCTTTGCTATTGACTGAACTGTTTCGCCTTCCTCAACAAAGTGCATATACCATGATTCACCATGGTATGTCTCAATTATTGAGGACCGTCCTGATTCTTGAGCTGATAAATATCCGGGAGAGAACAGGAGTAAGACAAGTAGTCCTGACAGAAATTTTACTCTAAACATGTAGTTATTTATTTATTATTCCCATTCTATAGTAGCAGGTGGTTTTGAACTGATATCATAAACAACCCTGTTAACACCTTTTACTTTGTTTATTATATCGTTTGAGACTTTTGCCAGAAATTGGTAAGGCAAATGCGACCAGTCGGCTGTCATTCCATCTGTTGAGCCAACAGCTCTTAGGGCAATTACATTATCATAAGTCCTCTCATCTCCCATAACACCAACCGATTTCACGGGTAAAAGAATTACTGCAGCCTGCCATACTTGTTCATACAACCCTGCTGATTTAAGACCTTCAATGAAAATGCTATCAGCCTCCTGTAATATGGCTATTTTCTCTCTGGTAATCTCACCTAAAATTCTAATACCTAAACCAGGTCCCGGGAATGGATGTCTGTTAAGAATTTTCTCACTAATACCAAGACTAAATCCAACTTTTCTAACCTCGTCTTTAAATAAGCTTTTTAATGGCTCAATAACTTTCAACTTCATAAAGTCGGGCAAACCGCCCACATTATGATGTGACTTGATCGTGGCAGAAGGTCCATTAACTGAGACAGACTCAATTACATCAGGATATATAGTGCCTTGTCCCAACCAACTAACATCAGTGATGAGATGCGCCTGGTGATCGAATACCTCAATAAATGTTTTGCCAATTGCCTTTCTCTTCAATTCGGGATCGGTTTTTCCTCTCAGTTCATTCAGAAACTCATCAGTAGCATCAACACCTTTAACGTTCAGTCCCATGTTCTGGTATGACTCAAGCACCTGGGTATACTCATCCTTGCGCAACAGACCGTTATTAACAAAAATACAATGGAGGTTCGGACCTATAGCTTTATGAAGCAATATAGCAGCAACAGTTGAATCAACTCCTCCGGATAAACCCATAACAACCTTATCGTTCCCTATTTGAGCTTTTAATTCATTTACTGTCGTCTCAATGAAGCTTGCAGGTGTCCATGATTGGGAACAACCACAGACTTCAACAACAAAGTTATGAAGCAGAGTACTCCCTTCTGTTGAATGATAGACCTCCGGATGAAACTGAATTCCCCAGGTTTCTTCTCCTTCTATTTGGAAACCGGCAATTTCTACATCAGAGGTACTTGCAATGATCTTAAAGTTATCAGGCTTTTTTCTTATGGTATCACCATGTGACATCCACACCTGGCTTCCACTAGTCATACCATTTAATAACATATTTGACGAATCAACGAAACCCAAATTTGCACGACCATATTCGCGGCTGTTAGATGGCATTACTTCTCCACCCATTGAGTGTGCCATAAGCTGCGCTCCGTAACATATTCCCAATAAAGGTACGTGTTTGCGAATCATACCTAAGTCAGGCTTAGGAGCTTGATTATCTCTGACTGAAAATGGACTACCTGAAAGAATCACCCCTTTAACTTCATCGGTTATTTCAGGCATTTTGTAATATGGATGTATCTCGCAATAAATGCTCAACTCCCTAACTCTCCTCGCTATTAGCTGGGTATACTGTGAACCGAAGTCCAGAATAATTATTGTCTCTTGCATGAGGGCAAAGGTAATATTTATCATGCAATCTAACTTCCTCTATTGAGTAAACAAAGCTATAATTTCTATCAAAAAGCTTATGGAATTTATAAGCGCTTCATTTGCCGTTTAAGGCTTAATCTGACCTGAGACGTCTTAACAAGTTTTGCTATGCCGAAGATTACTACAAAAACAAAGATAATTGTCGCTCCCGAGGGAATATTATAAAAATAAGAAATCAACAGCCCTCCTATTGAGCCGATAATTCCGAATAATATGGATAAGTATATTATCCGACTAAACCTTTTGGTGAATATATTGGCAGTGGATTGAGGAATCGTAAGAAATGATATGACAAGAATTATACCCACTAACCTGATGTTCAAAACGATTGCAATTGCGATAAGACTTATTAATATATACTTTACGGTATTAACAGGAGCTTTATGTGAGCGGGCATACTCCTCATCATATGCTATAAAGAGAATTAAATGATAAAACCTGGTAAAGATTATTATCAGGACGACTGCCAACATTCCTATCAACCACAGATCGGTCTTACTAACTGTTAAAATGCTTCCAAACAGGTATGACATAAGGTTAGGTGCATAGCCCGGAGTTAGAAATGTAAAAATGATCCCTATAGCCATTCCTAGCGACCATAAAATACCTATAGCTGAGTCTTCTCGAACATTTGACTTACCTGAAACCCACTCAATTCCAAGGGCTGATAAAACACTAAAAACTGCAGCTCCAAGAACCGGATTCAAACCCAAAAAATAGGCTATTCCAATTCCCCCAAACGAAGCATGTGTTATTCCCCCACTAATAAATACCATTCTTTTAGCAACAATGTATGACCCTATTATGCCACAGGAAACATTGGCTATGACTGCTGCTGCAAGTGCATTAGTGAAAAACTGGTATTCAAACAATGATGATAGTTCTCTAATCATGTGAGTGATTGTGATTATGATCACCTAATACGGTATGAGGTACCTTGCCGTGAGTAATCAATTGAATGGGACAATTATATGAATCAAGCTGGCTTTGGGTAATAACATTAGACTTATGGTAATGAAGATACTGATTAACACAAGCAATTGTCTTTATATAGCTTGTGATAGTCCCAACATCATGCGACACCATAAGGATAGCCATCTCTTTGTTAAGTTCCTTTAACAAATCGTACAGATCTCTTTCAAAACTATTGTCGACAAATGTATTTGGTTCATCGAGAATTAATAAACTAGGCTCAGAAATTATTGCCCTGCATAAAAGTACTCGTTGCATCTGTCCTCCGGAAAGTTCACCAATATTCCTGTGGGCAAGATGTGGAATACCCATCAGCTCTAGTACTTTGTATATTTTCTCTTCATCTTTCTTTTTATACCCAAGGTTAAAGCTCTTCTTTGACATAAGTCCTGAAAACACAACCTCTTTTACAGAAATTGGGAAGTACTTATCGTTAAAGCTCGTTTGTGGTAAATATCCAATATGCAATACTCCGTCAGCTTTATTCCAGGTAATTTCACCGGAAATTGGCTTAATCAATCCTAGTATTACTTTTATAAGAGTGGTCTTTCCTCCTCCATTAGGGCCAATAACACCGATAAAATCTGAAGGAAAGACATCCAGATTAACATCATTAATCACCACCTCATCGGCATAACCGGCGTTAACTCTTTTAAGACTAACAATAGGTGATTTACTCATTTCCCTGAGCTTTAATTATAATGTCGGTAATGCTAAGAAGCTTTTCTTCAACATCAGGTGATAATGGATTAAAAGAATATAATGGAATATCCAACTGCTGGGATAATGTTTCTGCACTTTTTTTATCAAACTGTTCCGAATACAATATTATTCCAATTTTCAATTCACGCGCCTTGTCGATGAGCTCCTTCAGATAAGCCGGACTCGGCTCCTTTCCTTCTAATTCAATTGGAATCTGATTAACATCGTAATCACGTGAATAATAACTTAATGAAGGATGGTAAATCATAAATGCAACACTATGTCCAACTGCATTGAACTTTCCTCTAATAACATTATCTATAGAGTCAAGACGGCTGGTTAGATGCATATGGTTAGCCTCAAACACATCCTTCAATTCCGGTTTAAGTTCAGTTAACTCTCGTAGGACAACATTACTTTGGACCTTTAACGACTGAATAGATAGCCAAATATGAGGATCGTCACCCGAATGGACATCATAATTGTGCTCAGCTTCTGAATGCTCATCTGTATCATGGTTGTGATCTGTATGTGCTGATTCAGAGTGAACATGAGTTTCCCCTGAAATCACAGTTGTACCTTCAGAAAGATTAATAATTTTTAGATCCGGATTATTCTCTGCCACCTTTGGATACCAGCTTTTTTCAAAATCCAGCAAACCCGTCATGAAATAAGCTTTTGATCTACTAATTTCCTGTAATTGTCGGGCTGTAGGTTCATATGTTTCCGGTCCGCTACCATCAGGCACAAGAACATTAATAGAAAAATTGCCACCTCCGATCTCTTCAATCAAAAATTTCTGTGGTAAAATACTTATTGTAATTGCTTCTTTATCAGATTGGTTAACAGATTGACGGCAGCTCCCACAAAATATAAGTGGAAGTAAAAATATTAAATAACGACGCATAATAGCTTTTTCAGATTTGGGTTTACAAAGTTACGAATTTGCATAACTTAAAAAGTGTAGGCTGAAATATCCTGTTTTACAACTAAATTCTTGTTATTTCTGCATGCTGTGGAAAATATTGCACATAAATATAATATACACTTTCGAGTTATATACATTGATAATAAAGCAGTTGCGAAATTTTGGAAGCTTTGGCTTTAATTTTGAAACAATGCTTGAAGAAATCAATAAACAAACAAAAACCATGAAAAAACTATTCATCATTGCTCTTGTCCCTTTCATTTTTGCAGCATGTGAAAACAAGGAACAGACTGCCCGAATTCAGCAACTTGAAGAAGAGCAGAACATGATACTCTCGGAAGCACAAACTAAAGATTCATTAATAAACGACTTTATGCAGACTTTAAATGAGATTGAATCAAATCTGGCAGAGATAAAGTCGAGGGAAAAACTAATCAGTAAAGAAACCACTTCAGGCACTGAGCTTAGTAAATCAGCACGTCAAAGGGTTAACGAAGACATTCGCTTAATTAATGAGCTAATGGCCGAAAACAAACAAAAAATTGAGTCGCTAAATAAGAAACTTAAACAGTCTAACATCAGAATCTCTGAATTTGAAAAAATGGTTGAGTCGACTAATCAACAACTTGCCATCAGAGATAAAGAAATAGATTCTTTAAAGACAGAGTTGTCAACACTCAACTTCACAATAGCAGTACTTAATGATACAATTTCTCAAATCAGCAATCGTAATCTAGCCTTGAATAGTCAGGTTACTGATAGAACAAACGAATTAAATACTGCATACTTTGTTGTAGGTGAACGTAAAGATTTGATTGAACAAAAGATTCTTACAAAAGAAGGTGGTGTTTTAGGTATAGGTCGTACTCAACGTGTTGCAGGTGATGTAAATCTTGATGAATTCACCAAGGTTGATATAAGAAACCTAAAAACCATACCACTCCACGCAAAGAAAGTCAAGGTTATGTCAGTACATCCTGCTGGTTCTTATGAACTCATTGGAAATGACAAACAGGTAAGTGAACTTGTAATTAAAGATCCCGCACTGTTCTGGCAGAAATCAAGGATGCTTGTAATTTCAACTGAAGTCTGATAATAATTCTTTTTAATGAAAATAATTCCCCATCTGTACTTCATGGGGGATTTTTTCGTTTATTTATTGAGTTTTCATTATGAGCAACACAAAGTCAACCGGAATAAAGAAGAAGATTGCAGCAGGGTTTATAATTCTGCTATTATTTGCTACCATTGGAATATATTCGGTTATAAGACTTGCTGTTCAATTGTATCCGAGTGAT
The DNA here is from genome assembly GCA_964547915.1 of uncultured Lentimicrobium sp. Taxonomy (GTDB): domain Bacteria; phylum Bacteroidota; class Bacteroidia; order Bacteroidales; family Lentimicrobiaceae; genus Lentimicrobium. Next base: position 17,286 of record CAZJPP010000012.1, on the reverse strand, counting down.
GAGGGTGTTTCTGCATCAGTAAAAAAGTTGACTCTGACAAGTGCTCTTTTATCCAGTATAATTGAATCAGATGGCCAGGCAAGGGCATATATTAATACAGGGAAGAATGAATATCTGGATAAATTCAGGAAACAAGAGGAAACTACCAAACTATTAATCGACTCACTAAAGCTTTCGAGCATTGATAACACTAATCAATATCTAAGAGCTATTGCTGTAGATAGTCTATTGGAATTCAAACGCAGCACCTTAAACGAATTCTTTAGTATTCGCAGAAAATCATCTTCTATAAAAAACTTTAAGTTAGTAGAAGTAATCAAGGATTATACTGATACAATAAGAGTACCCAGGCAAACCATTTCAAAAACAGTCACTCAACATATAGCTCCAGTAAAGGAAAAGAAGAAAGGTTTATTACCGCGCCTTTGGCAAGAGATTACAGGAAAAAACCAAAATGACAAATTAGTTACTGCAAATGATAGTACTCATGTCAAATATGATACTGTAACTACCTATAGTTCGATTAAAGACAGCACTCTGAAAAAAGTAAGAACACAGCTGCGGCGTATAGAAGATCGTGAGAATGAGAGTAGACAATTCATCGTTGATCGGGAACTTAAACTTATTCAGGCCGATCAGGATGTTATGAATGAAATAAGAGCGATCCTTTTACTTTTTGAAAAGGAGGAGATAACCAACACTATCAGCAGTGCAAATAAAGGTCAGGTAGTTTTGGACAAATTATGGTCAACTGCGCTTATTCTTGCAGCACTGGGAATTATCACTACAGTAGGATTCATAATTCTTATATGGAAAGATTTGGCACGTAGCGCTTTCTACAGAAGACAATTAGAAGAGGCCAGGACATACGCAGAGAGTCTGCTTAAAGTTAAAGAGCAGTTTCTTGCTAATATGAGCCATGAAATACGAACGCCTTTGACTACCATTATAGGCTTTTCTGAACAGCTCAGAGATACTGAAATTAATCAAGAGCAGTCCAAATACCTGAAATATATTCATAACTCATCAGAACACCTGCTTGAGCTTATTAATGATTTGCTTGACTTTTCTAAAATTGAAAGTGGCAAGCTTATTCTTGATAACCGCCCCTTTAACATTTCTGAGCTACTCGAAGATGCATTCAATTCACTTTCTGCAAAGGCAAAAGAGAAAGGCCTGCAGGCTACCATAACTTTAAATATACCACGTGACATAATACTAGTCGGAGATCCATTACGTTTTCGACAGATTATTCTCAATATACTGGGTAACAGTGTAAAATTTACTGGAGAAGGTAAAATAATGCTCCATGCCAAAGGAAACTTTCTTGATCATGATAAAAGTTATGAGCTTACGATCAGGATTGCCGACACCGGGATTGGAATACCGCCTGAGAAGCAGAAGATAATCTTTGAAGAATTTTCACAAGTTGATCCGGGTATAACCAGAAAATATGGTGGATCAGGATTAGGGTTAGCAATTACCAGAAAGTTGGTTGATTCAATGGATGGAAACATCAGTGTAATAAGTCGACCGGAAAGAGGCACAATATTTACAGTACGCTTGATTCTACCAGTTAGCACAGAATTGATTAATACATCAACCAATGAGCAATCGTTGAAGCCTTTGGTTTTGAACGGAATACATGTATTACTGGCAGATGATGATGTAACTACCAGGATTCTGATTTCAGATATTCTCAGTAAACAAAAAGCTATCGTTTATGAAGCGTCTGATGGATTTTCCGCCTTTGATATCTTTAGCAAGGAATATTCTAAGATAAACCTAATAATTACTGACATTCAGATGCCTGGAATAAGCGGACTTGAGTTCGTTACAAAAGTTAAAAAGCACTGTATTGAGAAAGCTATTGCAGCACCTCCAATTATTGCATTAACTGCACATGCCGATCAGAACGAGATTTCTCATTTTATTGAGATGGGGATATACAAAGTAATCCTGAAACCATTTAAACAGCAAGAGCTTCTTGATTTGTTGAGTAAAAGTAATTCTTACGAAAAGTCAACTACCAATGAAATTAAAAGTAACGGGGTAATGCAGATTGACCTTTCAGGGTTTAGACAGTTTGCCGGTGATGATGAGAATTCATTAAACAAGATAATTTCATCACTAATCATAAATATTGAGACAACCAAGGGTGAGCTCAAAAAAGCTTTTAATGAGAAAAAATACATGGAGCTTGCCTTACTGGCTCATCGTATCCAACCAAATGTTCGTTTATCTGGTGCAAAATACACATCGGAATTATTAAAAAGGCTTGAATTAACAAGCAGAAATGAACCTTCAGAATATGAAAAGATCAAAAGTCTTTATGAAGAGGTCATTTCAGAGATGACTAACCTTAAAGCAAGTCTGGAAACGGTTATCCACTAAGTATAATTACTGTAATGGAATATTGTACTGACGCATTTTATTATAAAGTGTCTTCCTGTCAACATTTAGTACTTTTGCAGCCTTCGACTTATTGAATCTCACTTTCTCGAGTGTTGATATAATCAAGTCTCTTTCACTTCTATGAGCAGCATCTCTTAAATCAACAGGTGGTTCTTCAGCTGGTGATTCTCTGTGTGAAGCTTCTGTTGAATTAATTAAAGGATTAATGGTTGCAGAGTGTTGCAAAGCCTCACTTATTATTTCTTCAGGCAGAGTATTTTTATATATTGTTTCACTTTTTGAGAGAAGGACCGATCTTTTGATAATATTCTTAAATTCTCTGAAATTGCCGGGCCATGAATACTTCAAGAAGATATCGATAACTTCTTTATCAAAGTTCACAACGTTTTTTTGAAGCTCAGTATTTGCATATTTTAGAAAATGTTGAGCAAACAGCATCAGGTCTTCGGGTCGCTGACGCAACGGAGCTACGGTAATAGCAAACTCATTTATTCTATGATAAAGGTCCTCTCTAAAGTCTCCTCTTGCAACTGCTTGTTTAAGGTCTTCATTTGTTGCAGTAATTATCCTTACATCAACGCTTATTTCGCTCGTTGATCCTATTCTTCTGATCTTTCTTTCCTGAATAGTCCTGAGTAATTGCACTTGAATGTCGTAACTCAGATTACCTATCTCATCAAGAAAAATAGTACCGCCATTGGCGGCTTCAAACTGACCCTGCTTATCGGAAAAAGCGCCTGTAAAGGATCCCTTCATATGTCCAAAGAATTCACTACCAGCCAGGTCTCTGGGTAATGCGCCGCAATCTATGGCTACAAATGTTTTGTCAGCCCTGGCACTTTGCAGATGAATTTTACGTGCAATAAACTCTTTGCCCGTACCGCTTTCTCCCATAATTAAAACCGACATATTTGTTGGCGATACCAGACTAACATATTCACTAATTTTCCTTGCAGCCGGACTTATTCCTTCAACAAAAAATCCCGATTTGTCACTATTATCGATAATCGAAGCGTTGTTGGCTTTATCAGGATTTAATGCTCTATTAATTGTAATTAGAATTTCATCGGGATTTACCGGTTTAGCAACATAATCAAATGCACCTAACTTCATTGCCTGAACAGCAGTTCTGATGTCTGCATAACCTGTCATTAGAACAACCGGCACATGTGGACTTTCGCGCATAACGGTTCTTAAAACTTCCAACCCGTCATTATCAGGAAGTCTAAGGTCAGTGAGTACTATATCCGGTTTAAATGAAGCTATCTTTTTACTACCCTCACTATAAGAAAATGATTGTTGAACGTTAAACCCATGCTTATTCAAAAAAGTCTCCAGCATCAGGCAAAAAGTTACATCATCATCAACAATCAACACTTTACTCATAAACGCATTTTTATTTGGTATTTTCCTTAACGTGGATAATACTTATTTGTTTCACTTTTCACAACTACTCTACACCTGCGAAATATTTCATAAACTGAACTCTTTCGAATGCCGCAGGATTCTCAATTTTCTTATAACTCAGATTTCCTATAAATTCATTAGTAGAATTAAATCCTTTTCTCTCCATCCAATCATTCAAAAACTTATTCATAGAAGTAATCCTGTCAAAACCATTTTTATAAAGCGTTGACACAATCTGAACTGCCTTTGCACCAACAAGCATTTGTTTAACAACACCAACCCCATCGTGTATTCCGGTTGATGCGCAAACATCACATTGAAGGTTTTTTGAGAGCATTGCTATCCATCTTAATGAAGTTGAAATTTCTTCAGGTGTACTGAAGACATTAGAAGCATCAACTTTCATTTTCTCAATATCAATATCCGGTGAATAGAATCTATTAAACAAAACTATGCCTTTGATTCCGGTCCATGACATTTCAGTTACTGTCTTTGCTAAAGAAGAGAAATAGTAACTAATTTTTATAGATACCGGAATAGTAACACTCTGTAATACCTGAGAAATAATTTTTGAATAAAGTTGCTCATTATCTGAACTTGTCCTATATGGATCACTGGGTAAAATAAAAATATTAAGCTCAATGGCAGATGCCCCTGCAGCTTCAAACTTTTGAGCAAATGATGTCCATTCTTCACCCGAAATACAGTTAACACTCGCAATAATTGGAATCTTTACAGTATTAGAAGCCTGGTTAATCAAATCGAGATACCTATTTAGGTGATGCTCCTTACTGTAATTAGAAATATAATCAAAAGCCTCAGGGTACATTGCCTCATTATGATGAACCTCGTACAAAGCTTCATGTTGGATTTGCTCCTCAAATAACGACTTTAAGACCACTGCTCCTGCTCCTAGTTGTTCAAAAGTCCTAATATTATCGAGCTTATTTGTCAAGCCTGAACTTCCAACTATTATAGGACTTATTAAGTCTAAGCCCATGTATGATGTTGTGATATCTGCCATAGGAAGTGCTTTTAAATGTTTTACAAGAAACAAATATAAAAGATTTAAGCACCATTTATTCAACAATTGACAACCTAATTCAAATAAATTGACGCCCTATAGTTTGAAATCACTCAAATTGAGTTTAATTCAACTTACTAAGTTTGGTAAACATTGTTTCCTGCTGCATCACCTGTATAGCATGCATGAGTTCATTATCGATTGGACTAATTATTTCGAAGTAACTGGATGCATCCCATATATTCCTGGCTATCAAGCCCTTAATTATGTATCTTATTTCATCACCTGATTTTTGCAATGCATCATCTTCAGGAATAACGTTTTTTGTCGCGGCGAAATCAACGAATGTTTGGAATAATGGCTCATCAACAGTGAAATTACTCTTGAAACTAATAAAGTCCTTGTAGTCCCGTGAAATTTTACCCCTATTGTCTTCCATATAATTCAGGACAAATTCATTAAACACTCCTTTTCTCCAGAGATCAGTATAAAACCGCGAACTAGTAGTAGTATCCAGAGGAATAAATACATCAGGCATAATACCACCTCCACCGTATACTACCCTGTTAGAAGGAGTATAATATTTAAGTGAATCGGGAAATTTGATGCTATCGGCTGACATAAACTCACCATGTTTAAAACGATTGGTCAGATCGGCATAATAATCTTCCGATCCCGCTTCATAAGGTTTTTGAATACTCCTGCCTGATGGTGTATAGTAGCGGGCTGTTGTCAACCGGATGACTGAACTGTCGGGCAGATTGAAAGGCCTTTGTACAAGCCCCTTACCGAATGATCTGCGACCTAACACCAAACCTCTATCCCAATCCTGAACGGCACCAGCAACAATTTCACTGGCTGATGCGCTTCCTTCATTTACCATCACAATTAGTTTTCCTTCTTCAAAATTACCCTTACTTGTGGCTTTAAATTCTATCCTTGGGCTTCTCAAACCTTCTGTATATACAATCAGGCGTTGTGATGGAAGAAATTCATCAGAAAGATCAACTGCAATATCAAGATACCCACCAGAATTATTTCTTAAATCAAGGATTAAGTCTTTCATTCCCTTAGCTTTAAGATTCCTAATAGATTCCTGCATTTCGACCATTGATGTCCGTGCAAATCTGGTCAATCTAATATAGCCTATATCGCTTGTAAGCATAAAAGTTGCGTCAATACTATTTAAAGGAATTTTATCGCGTGTTATAGTAAAATCAATAAGCGGCAACTGATTGTTCCTTAAAATTCCAACATTAACTTTAGTGCCTTTTGTACCACGAAGCCTTTCCATTACGTATGTATTGGTAACTTTTTTACCGAAAGCCTCTTCTCCATTAATGGTGATAATTTTATCACCTGCCATAACACCTACTTTTTCAGAAGGCCCGCCCGGAACTGCAGCAATGACTAATATCGTATCATGGAATAATTGAAATTGGATTCCAACTCCCTCGAAATTGCCGACCAATGGTTCATTTGCTTTTCTCACTTCATCTTTTGAAAGATAAACAGAATGAGGATCAAGCTCTTTTAGCATTGCAACGACAGCCGTCTCTGTAAGTTCAGACTGATCTGTAGAATCTACATAATAGTAATTAATAATCTGCAGTAGAGAAGTGAATTTTTCAACATTCCTGCGAGTTTCACTATTCTGGGCATTAGAAAGCAATGATGTTAAAAGTGCACCTGCAAGAAGTAAACCCACCCAAATTTTATATAATGTTTTATCACTTATCATGATTGTTTTCTTTTTTCTTAGTGTTATTGCAAACAAAATTAAGCCTAAATGATTTATTAAGGTTAAAATAGAGAATTAATTATTAAGTTCTTAACATTTTTTAGCAGCGAGTAAGCAAAGAAAAACAACAATGTAATCTTTATTCAAACCTAACAATGAGATTTTTACATAACACGAGCTATTTTCTTGTCATAACATTTAGCTTAATTATTATCTCCTGCAAACATGAGCCTGACCAACCTGTTCCGGTCGATCCTAATCCTCCTGACACAAACACAATTGTTGAATGCGATCCAGATTCAGTTTACTTTATAAATGAAGTACTGCCAATATTTCAGTCAAGTTGTGCTATGTCGGGATGCCATGATAATATAACTGCTCAGGAAGGAATAAATCTTTCAACTTACGAAAGCATTATGGCGAGTGGTGAAATTCGTCCAGGAAATGCAGCTGACAGTGATATCTATGAGAGAATAACTGATAACGATCCCGGCGACAGGATGCCACCTCCTCCCTTTTCGCCCCTAAATGCTGAGCAAATAGCATCAATAAGAGATTGGATTAATCAGGGTGCAAAAAACAATGAATGCACTGAATGCGATACAACAAATTTTACTTTTTCCGGATCTATTCAGCCACTTCTCAACTTGTACTGTGTTGGTTGTCATAACGCCAATACAGCAAATGGAAATGTGCGTCTGGATAATTATGAAACAGTTGCCTTGGTCGCTGAAGATGGAAGGTTATTAGGAACAGTGTCACATGAACCTGGTTTTACCCCCATGCCATTTAATGGTAATAGACTTCAGGAGTGCAATATTTCACAAATAAGAAAGTGGATTGAATCAGGGAATCCTAACAATTAAAATTTCTAAAAATGAGAATAATGACTTTGGGGTTTTTGTTAGTGTGTTTCACTATAGTTTTTACGTCATGTTATTATGATAGTGAAGAAGAGTTATATCCGGGAACAGGAGGAGGCGTTTGTGATACTTCCAATTTAACATTCTCGGGCACAATACAACCAATTCTGACTTCAAACTGTAATCAATGCCACAGTTCATCTATTGCTTCCGGTGGCGTGATTACTGATAGCTATCAAGCATTACTTCCTCACATTCAAAGCGGAATATTTCGCAAAGCTGTGAATCATGAACCCGGAGCAAGTCCAATGCCTCAGAATGCACAAAAATTGCCTGCTTGTGAACTTTCTAAAATTAATGCCTGGATAAATGCAGGTGCCCCAAATAACTAAAACATGAAAAAATCACACAACACTTTATGGCTTCTGGTGGTATTTCTTTTGTCTTCGAAACTTTTATTTGGGCAGGAAGACCTTATGGATCTATTTGGAGAAGAAGAACCAACCACTGATTATGCAACTGCCACCTTTAAAACAACCAGAGTTGTGTCAGGACATTCAATTGAAAATCCGGCTAATGGAGTATTACTATTTACAATATCACACCATTTTGGAAGGCTTAATCAGGGAGCATACGATTTCTTTGGTCTTGACCAGGCAACAATAAGACTTGGACTTGAATATGGTATAAATGACAGATTAAGCGTAGGAATAGGTCGTAGTACTTATCAGAAAACATTTGATGGATTTCTAAAAGTTAAATTGCTTCGACAAAGCACAGGGGTAAGAAATATGCCACTATCAGTAAGTTTATTTTCCTCTTCCGATCTATTTTCACTAAAGTGGCAGGATACCGAAAGGTCAAATTATTTTTCATCCCGGCTTTCCTTTGTCAATCAGTTACTTATAGCTAGAAAATTTTCCGAGTCCTTTTCAGTTCAATTGACTCCTACTTACATTCATAAAAATCTGGTGGTTGAGAAAGGAACAAATGATAACTTTGCTATAGGAATTGGTGGGCGTTATAAAATCACAAAAAGACTGAGTATAAACATGGAATACTTCCACAATTTACCGGGATATGTAGCAGATAATTTTGAGAATCCTTTGTCTGTGGGGGTTGATATTGAAACAGGTGGACACGTTTTCCAATTGCATTTTACTAATGCACAACCAATGTTTGAAAGGGCGTTTATTACCGAAACAATGGGCAAATGGAACAACGGTGATATTTATTTTGGATTTAATATAAGCAGGGTATTCACAATTAAAAAACCAAAAGAGTTTATGGAGTGATGTGAAATACCAGCTACTATCTTCAAACTAATCAGTAATGTCAGTTGACCAGGAAAAAAAACAAATCGTATCATCTTCATTACTCGCAGCAGGGATAGTTGCGGCTTTATGGCTGGTAAAATTAACTGAGGAATTGATGGGTATTTCCTTATCCTTTTTGGGACTCCTACCACTTAAAGTTGAAGGTCTCAAAGGGATACTATTTGCTCCTTTACTCCATGGAAACTACAAACATTTAATTTCAAACTCGATACCATTGTTTTTATTAAGCGCTGCACTTTTTTATTACTATCGTAATAAGGCCTGGCAAATATTTATCTTATCATGGCTTTTGACCGGTATATGGGTCTGGCTATTTGCAAGAGGAAACTCATATCACATTGGTGCCAGTGGTGTTGTTTATGCCCTAACCGCATATCATTTGGTATCAGGCATCATAAGAAAGGAACCGCGTTTAATTGCTTTTAGTTTACTAGTAACTTTCCTTTATGGGAGTTTTGTTTGGGGAATCTTTCCCGGTTTTTCACCCGGAGAAAGGATATCCTGGGAATCCCATCTGATGGGGGCGATAGCAGGTGTAATTCTGGCTTTTGGATACAGGGATGTCGGCCCTCAAAGGAAGGTCTATGAATGGCCTGAGGACGAAGATGATGAAGACGACTCAACCACAGCAACAGGAGAAAATGGTACTCATTATTCTTCAACCTTTACTTCGAATCCAAATAACCCTGACCCTTAAGAATTATTAGAGTAGTTCTACAAACAGCCCTCACAAACACTTATCTCACCTAGATGAACAAATTATCCTTCACAACTGGTTAAAGGGTAATATATGGTGCAATTTTAGAATACACTTCAGGCTTAGAATTAAAAAGAGCACTTATCTCCTCCATTGAATAAAACTTCCCTTTTTGTATCCTTTTATCGATAATCTTTTTTGCCATATAGTAATCAAGGTATGGGCATTTCCTTAATTCATTGAGGGAAACTTTATTGATAAAAATACGCTTTATTCCGGATGTATCTATATCAACTTGATTTTCAATCTGATTAAACCTTACGCTATCAATACCATATACCTCCATTAGTTGGCTCTTGTTACAAAATCCACCGAGCTTTTCCCGATACTTGATTATCCTTGAGGCTAAAACCGGGCCGATTCCATATATTCTTGTCAGACCTGCAGAGTCAGAACCATTAATCTCAATTGATTCACGATGGAAAGATGATTCATTATGTGCAATGTCTTCTACTACTTTTTTACTTTCTTTTGTAGACGATGCTGAAATAGTGATGTACGGTTCAAATATTGAGTATGTATGTGTATCTATAATGAATAATTTCTTAAAGTCTTCTCTTCTATAAAATCTACCACCCTTTTCCCTGTACTTTAGTATTACATTTGCTTGTTTCTCAGAAAATCCCATCTTAATCCAACCTTTAAGTTCAAGGGTGTTGGGATCGAATGGAAAAGGAGTATAGCGGTTCTTTAAATCTGAAGATTTAAAACCAAATCCTGCGTTTCCAATTGTGTTAGATTCCTTATTTTCAGAAGGGACATTAAGACCACTCATAAATTTTTTAACATCAGCTTCAAAAAGAGCATCATTGTCAAATTCTTCAGAGCGACTATTTTCCAGCAAATGTGACACTATGGCTAAAAAGATAGTCAGAGAGAGTAAAATGATTATACCATTTCTTTCAGACTTAGAAAAACTAAAAAAGTCCTTGATCTTGTTTTTCACTTATCTGTATTATCATCCATTTCATCCTCTTGTTGAGGCTTGATTACCAAAACTTTATAAAAAAAGTAACCTGTTAAAGCAATGGCTATCGATTCAACTGTAATCATCATAATTAATGCGCCGGTGTTCATATAACCATGATCTCCTTTCTTCTTTTCCTAAATGCTACAAGAACCAATGTTGCAATAAAAATAAACAAGAGGGCTAGTAAAGCCCTAGCCATATCAATATAAAACACTTTATTTATTACTTTACCGCTGTAGATAACATCTCCAGCTTTAACCTCATCACCCTTTGATACAGTTAAAACATGAGTTTTATTATTGAGGATATAAGTTTTTGACTGCACCTTTCCTTCGGGAGAAATACCTTTTACAATTACCGAGGTTTTCTTTGAAGAACTGTTCTGGTAAACAGAATCTACTAATCCGGAATTTTCAGAATAAAAAGTATCTGCAAACCATTTATCATTCGGACCAATACCCTGATGTCTTAATTGACCAATTATACTTTCATTATGTAATGGCCAACCTTTAAAACTTATTAAGCTCCAGTTATCATCAACGGGTCTTAGCAGGGCTCCAAAAAAGACAACAATAAGTGTAACAGGAGTTACATACTTGATGATATATTTGTAGATAATGGGGACTTTAATATCAGCACCTGAAGTAATTTCCTGCCAACCTTTTTTCATACCAAATACCCATGCAAAAAGGACTGCCTCAAATAACGCAAATACTACCAAAGACACTGTTCCCGCCCAGTAGTCATATTCATCAAACACGCCATAATTGAAGAAGAAAATTGTAGGAAGCCCAATTATTAATATTATTATACCAAAAGATAGAGCTGCATTTTTTCTTTTCCAGTTGAACTCATCCATAAGAAAACTAATACCTGGAGTTCCCATTGCAAGGGAAGATGTTATACCCGCGAAAAACAACATTCCGAAAAAAGCAAACCCTGCTATTGCAGAGATAATTGGTCCCCATTGTTCAAACAAGAATGGCATTGTTCTGAATCCAAGACCTAATCCTCCTATCTGAGTAAGTTCAATAACATTGTCAATCCCCAAATAACCAATAGCAATAGGAATTATAATAGCACTTCCCAGAACTATTTCAACAAATTCATTCATCCATCCTGCAGACAATGCATTTAAAGCCACATCCTGATTTTTACGAACAAACGAAGCATAACACTGGATAGAGCCCATGCCAACCGATAGAGTGAAGAATATTTGACCTGCAGCAGCCAACCAGACTTTAGGATTAGATAGTGACGAAAAATCAGGAGTCCATAAGAAATTCAATCCTACTGTTCCATCAAATAAAGCCCCTTGGCTTCCTGCTTTCAATGTAATCCCTTTAATTGCCAAGAAGATACCGAAGAATATTAATAATGGGACTCCAATTTTTGCAACTGTTTCAACACCTTGACTAAGTCCCCGACTTAGGATATATGTATTTAGAGCAAGGCAGAATACAAAAAATACAAGTGCTTCATATGGAATACCGGTTGTTGATGTAGTTACATCAAGATAATCGCTAAAAAAAAGTGCCACCTGTGTTTGGTTCATCGAGTTGAATGTACCTGCCAGTGAGTGATACATATATGACATTGTCCAACTCTCCATATAGCAATAGTAAGATGCAATAGCGATATTGGAAAATATTCCGAACACTCCAACATACTTCCAGATCCATCTCTTGTCCATTGTATGGAGGATAAAGGGTGTTGAATGATTACCCGACTTACCACCAAATCTACCGGTAGACCATTCAATAAAAAGGAGAGGAATTCCCATAACAAGGAAAGATACCAAATAAGGTATGATGAATGCACCTCCACCATTCTGTACTGCCTGAACCGGGAATCTGAGAAAGTTTCCAAATCCGACAGCATTACCAGCCATAGCCAGAACTAATCCAACTCGTGATCCCCAATTCTCAGTATTATCTCCCATCAGCAGTGTTTATGAATGATCAATTATTTAAGTTGATGCAATATTAAGAAAATAAAGATGAATACAAAATATTTTTTAGTACAGGAATTACACCGTGTTAAGAAATTCAGGATTTCTGATGATTAGATTTCCGATTCTACATTGAAGGCATTTTTTATTATCACAATATGAAAATTTTAATTCCATCAATGCTTGACTTTTAGAAGCAGTAGGAGCATGAATACCAGCCTCTTTCCATTTAGAAATTACAGAGTTCTCCTCACCAGGTATTTGGTCAAGAAAACTCAATGCTTTATGACATAAGTCATCGTTGCCACATGAACTTCCATACACAAACATAAATGGAAGAACTGCATTGATAATCAACAGATAAGAAGCCTTTAATCCCAAATGGCCGCTTTTTGAAGGTGATTCAACATCAAACACATAATGGGTATGCCAGTAATCAGATGTGGTTACATCAAATAACTCGAGCATTTTATCAACGGAAGGCAAAGAGATGATCTCAAAAAGATTACCAGATGTAGAATGAACAACAGCTGCCAATTGAGCAAGTCGAATTGTTGGGAAATTAACCGGACGCATTCTCAAAAACTTCCATAAAGATTTTGATATTGGAGCAAGTTGATACTTCTTTCGGAGAAAAACATACTCATTGAAAAGTGATTGTGAGTAAGGGTCGAGAAGTTCTTGCGAAAGCAATCCTGCCTGACCGAAAAGTAGTGCTTCAGTCTGAAATAAACTATCACTGTGTTTAGCCAGTATTCTTAAAGGTAGAGTGCGTGATAGCATTTCAAACGGCAGACTGTTTACCTTGAATCCGAAACTACGTACAAGGACCTGATAAAATGCCTCTCCCCAGTCGTTTTGAGACCTTTTTAATGCATCATTTATGAAATCTGATTTGCTTTGAAGTTTCTCAATGAGCATTCTTTCGAGCCATAGTGTAAGATCTATTTCTGAAATAGTTGTCAGATCATTAAAACATGGTACGAATTCCTGTTTGCAAAGGAAGCTTTCATATGCTTCATATAACTTAAGATTAATCTTCCCTTTAAGTTCACAAACTGGCATTCCCGACATATGCTCCTTTAAATCGTTGTTATATACCACATGGAGGACAACATTATTGTATGCTTCGTCATGCTGATGACCATGCTTAAACCAATCTGAAGCGTTTAAGTGAATTTCAATATTCCCGGCCCATTTTGTTTTGGAAATAACTAAACGGGCATCAGAAAAATCAGGTCCTGCATTGAAATTATGATATCCGGTATGAATTATTTCAATTTGTTCACCTAGTGTAGTTGTCAGAGTATCAGTGAATAGCTTATTCTGCCACAAGTAATGTAGAAAATCCTCGGTCATGGATAGAAATTTGACCTAAAAGTAAAAATATACTTTCAATTCGAGCGTTTATTTAGTATATTTGAATGAGGAATCGATTTTTAAAGGCTTTTGGCAAATTGCAAAGTTTAGCATACCTTTGCAACATATAATTAAGTATTCATGGAAAGTCCGGGTACTCTTATAAGTGGTATAGAATATAAAGTACGTAAGTTAATTGGTCAGGTGGCCCGACTTCAAAATGAAAATCGTGAATTAAAGGATCGAATAGAAGAGTACAAGAATAAAAGCATTAACCTGGAGCTAAGAATTGACCAGCAGCAGGAGAAGATTAGAATACTGAAATTAGCTAAATCTTTGAGTAAAGAGGAAAGTAAGACAGAAGTTAAACTTAAAATTAACGAACTCTTGCGGGAAATCGACAATTGTGTGAGACTTTTAAATAAATAAACTGTTAATTGAGTAATGGATGAACTTTCAATCACGGTAGTAATAGCAGACCGACCATACAAGTTAAAAATAGCTCGTAGTGAAGAAGAGGGTTTGCGAAAAGCTACTAAAGCGATTGAAGATCAAATTGAAAATTATGCTAAGTACTTCCAGTATAAAGACAAGCAAGATTTACTTGCAATGGTTGCACTTCAGTTTTCAGTTAGTGCCCATTCACTGGAAGATCAATTAAAATACCGCGACAACGAAATGCTTGATAAATTAGCAGAGATTGACAAAGTATTATCAGACCATTTGGACTAACAGTCATTTTAAAAAAGTTTAAGCATTAGTTCTTTGAAAAGTATTAAGATATCCCGCATTGAATCGAATCGTTTGTAAACTCAACATTTTCAACTTTGGGGCAAAGCTCAGATAATGGATGAAAAACAGGCCTTAATCCGGCTTCGGCCGGTCTCCCTTTGGGAGCATTGGAAGTTTGACATCCCTGGCAGCTCCAATCATGTAGTTTTGGGGTTTACCAAAACTCACGATCAGTGCGGGTTTTTTTTGTTTTACGAACTCCAAACTCAACATATATAAACTAACCAAATTACATGATGACAGCAATAATAATAGGCATTGTCGCGGCCATACTTGGTATCGCTATTGGTGTTATAATCACTAGTTCTTTCATTAAAAAAGCTATTGAAAAGAAAAGTGAAAACATCATCAAAGACGCCGAAGAGAAAGGAGAAATGATAAAGAAGGATAAAATCCTTCAGGCTAAGGAAAAATTCCTTCAAATGAAATCTGATTATGAGAATACCTTTCAGGAGAAAAACAAGGAATTCCTTAAAAATGAAAATCGTCTAAAGCAAAAAGAAACATCGCTGGCTCAAAAACAAGAAGAATTACAAAGAAAACAAAAGGAAATCTCTACTATTAAAGACAATCTGACAGCTCAGGTTGAGATTATTAACAAGAAACAACAGGAACTCGACAAAGCTGTTAAACAGCAAATTGACCAATTACAAGAAATTAGCAGCATGTCGGCCGAGGAGGCAAAGTCACAACTAATTGACACTCTTAAGGATGAAGCCAAGGCTCAGGCTATGGTTCAAATTAAAGACATAGTTGAAGAAGCAAAACTAACTGCAAATAACGAGGCACGGAAGATAGTTATTGAGACTATTCAACGAACAGCCGCTGAGCATGCGATTGAGAACAGTGTTTCGGTATTCAACATCGAGAGCGAAGAAATTAAAGGTCGTATCATTGGCCGCGAGGGACGTAATATACGGACTCTGGAATCACTAACCGGCGTTGAGATTATAATTGATGATTCTCCTGAAGCAATTATTCTTTCAGGATTTGACCCTGTCCGTCGTGAAATTGCCCGCCTATCTTTGCATAAGCTTGTGACCGATGGAAGGATTCATCCTGCCCGTATTGAAGAAGTTGTAAGTAAAGTTAAAAAGCAAATAGAGCAGGAAATTATAGAAACCGGCAAACGCACAACCATAGATCTTGGAATACATGGTTTGCATCCCGAACTTATCAGGATGATAGGTAAGATGAAATACCGCTCTTCTTATGGTCAGAATTTGTTACAACACTCAAAAGAAGTAGCTAATTTATGTGCTACAATGGCAGCAGAACTTGGTCTTAGTCCGAAAAAAGCTAAACGGGCTGGATTGCTACATGATATTGGCAAAGTACCGGATAATGAGCCAGAACTTCCACATGCTATTTTAGGTATGAAGATTGCTGAAAGGTACAAGGAACCGGCAGACATATGCAATGCTATTGGCGCTCATCATGATGAGATTGAGATGGAAAGTCTTATAGCACCAATTGTTCAAACTTGTGATGCTATCTCAGGAGCACGTCCAGGTGCACGTCGTGAAATAGTGGAAGCCTATATTCAAAGGTTAAACCATCTTGAAGAGTTAGCACTCTCATATCCGGGAGTTGTTAAAACATATGCAATTCAGGCCGGTAGAGAATTGAGAGTTATCGTGGGAGCAGACAAAGTATCCGATGATGAAGCAAACAAGATATCATACGATTTATCAAAGAAAATTCAGGACGAAATGACATATCCCGGTCAGATTAAAATTACAGTTATCAGAGAAACACGGGCTATTAGTTTTGCCAAGTAAAGGTACCTGTTTTCATAAATTCTACCCTCCACCAAAATCTTAGTGGAGGGTTTTTTATTATAAAGCTATTATATCTTCTATAATTGCAGCTTTTCGATAACGCTCTATTACCTCTGAAGGATTAATCATCATCTCTCTGATAGTAACCGATATGTACTTGCCTTTTGTTGAATGTCGTACTGACAACCTCGACTCTTCACCAAATATTCCCTGTAGGATGGCATAACTTCTGGTGTTATCAGTAATTATGAACTTGAATATGTATAATTGAGGCCATGTGCCACTGTTAACTAATTGTTTCTCAAGTCTTACAAGAAAATCCTCGTTTATGGCCATCAATAATAATTTTAGGTAAACACTCTGATAAAGAAATGATGTTTATCTTACATCATCTTCATTCTTTTTAAAAGGAATGGAAGTAATATTTGCTTGAAGCCTTTATTTATATCGGCATCAACAAACTCAATCTGGTATTGCGCACATCTTTTTAACAGTTCTGATCTGAATTCATTAACCTTCTTTACATATTCTTCTCTTATCTCTCCTGGTCTAAGCTTAATTTCTTCTTCTGATTCGAGATCAATGAATTTAACCGGTTTATTGTCGAAAGAGAAATCAATTTCCGACTTCTTGTCATTTACATGAAAGAGAATTACATCATGCTTGTTATGCTTAAGGTGCTGAAGGGAAGAGAAAAGCTCATTATTATATCCGTGCTCGAACATGTCGCTAAATATGACCACAAGTGAGCGTTTGTGTATATTATCAGCAATTTGATGAATAGAACTGGCTGCTTTTGTGTCTCGTCCCTTCTTATCGCTTTTTTCATCAAGTAGTTCATTCAGTTTACTGAATAGGAACTTTCTATGAACAAGATTTGAGTGAGCCT
>CAZJPP010000011.1:0-91527 GCA_964547915.1 uncultured Lentimicrobium sp. | reverse complement strand
GCACTTTCACCGGGAAGGAATTGAAGTGGCAACACACCCATTCCAACGAGGTTGCTGCGGTGAATTCTCTCGAAGCTTTCGGCTATTACGGCTTTTACTCCAAGCAGTATTGTTCCCTTTGCCGCCCAGTCGCGTGATGAACCGCTCCCGTATTCCTTGCCTGCAAGTATTATGAGAGGTGTTTTCTCAGACTGGTAACGCATGCCGGCATCGTAAATAGACATAAGTTCACCCGATTCATGGTGCACTGTCCAACCTCCTTCATAATTTACCAGTTGGTTTTTTATCCTCACATTGGCAAAGGTGCCTCTTATCATTACTTCGTGGTTTCCCCTTCGGGCCCCGTATGAGTTAAAGTCCTTCCTGACGAATCCCAGTGTCTTAAGGTATTTTCCGGCGGGTGAGTCTTCGTTTATTGTGCCTGCAGGCGATATATGGTCGGTGGTAACCGAGTCGCCCAGTTTAATCAGCACTCTTGCATCTTTAATGTCCTGTACAGGCTTGGGTTCTGCAGGGAAGTTCTTGAAAAACGGAGCTTCCTTGACGTATGATGAATCCTTATCCCACGCATATACATCGCTATGGGTCGACTTCAGCATATTCCACTGTTCATCTCCATTAAAGATGTTGTCATAGTTAATTCTGTAGTCCTCGGAAGTAAGAACGCTTTTCATTACTCCTCTTATTTCATCTGTTGTCGGCCAAATGTCTTTAAGGAAAACAGGTTCCAGGTTAGGATCATAACCCAGGGGTTCTTCAAAAAGGTCAATGTCAATTCTTCCTGCAATAGCATAGGCAACCACAAGCAGGGGAGATGTGAGGAAGTTCATTTTTACAAGTGGATGAATCCGGGCTTCGAAGTTTCGGTTTCCCGATAATATCGACGATACAACCAATTCATTTTCAGTAATGGCCTTTGTAATGTGTGCGGGTAGTGGCCCGCTGTTACCAATACATGTGGTACAACCATAACCAACAACATGGAAACCCAGTGCCTCCAGGTAAGGTATGAGGTTTGCCTTTTCGAGATAATCGGTCACGACCCTGGAGCCTGGTGCGAGACTTGTTTTTACCCACGGTTTGGAGTCGAGTCCCCGTTCTACAGCTTTCTTCGCAACTAATCCGGCACCTATCATTACATCGGGGTTCGATGTGTTTGTACAGCTTGTAATTGCCGCTATAACAAGGTGGCCATCGCTCAGCAGGTACCTGGTGTTGCCAACCTTTATCTTCACGCTTTTGAGTTCCTCGTAATCGCGCTTATCGCCTACTTCAATTCCTGCCTGCTCTACTTTCTCGTTTTTAACTTCTTCATCTTCTTCAAGTTCTTCAACGCTACCGCCTTCGCTAAGCCACCGCCCTTCATCGCGGTAATCAACGTTTATGTATTTTCGCGAATAGCCCAGTCTGAGTAAGTCGATGAAGCTCTCTTTCATCGACGTTAAAGGAATCATATCCTGTGGTCTTTTAGGACCTGCAAGTGATGGCACTACTTCGTCCATATCGAGTTCGAGCACATCAGTAAATATTATTTTGCTCTCGTTTGCACGCCAAAGTAGGTTCGTCTTAAGATAAGATTCAACTGTTGCTACATGGTCCTTGCTGCGTCCGGTATCATGCAGGTATTCGAGTGTCTTTTGGTCGGGTGGAAAGTAAGTTATGGTGCATCCGAATTCGGGCGACATATTTGAGATAGTAGCCCTGTCGGGGACTGAAAGGTTGTCAAGTCCATCGCCGAATACTTCAACGAATTTGCCTACAACACCGCGTTTTCTTAAGAGATGTGCAATAGTTAAAACAAGGTCGGTTGCTGTTGTTCCCTCGCGAAGACGACCGGTAAGCTTTAGTCCGATTACTTCAGGAAGCATGAAATACACGGGTTGTCCCAACATTACAGCTTCGGCTTCAATGCCTCCCACGCCCCATCCTACAACGCCAATGCCATTTACCATCGGGGTGTGTGAATCGGTGCCTACAAGTGAATCGGGGAATATCAGGCCATCACGGTAAGTGGCTACCTTGGCAAGGTATTCGAGATTTACCTGATGGCAAATTCCCATACCCGGGGGCAGCACATTGAAATTATCGAGCGAGAGGTTGGCCCACTTTAAAAGGGAATACCTTTCATGGTTCCGTTCATATTCCAGCTCAACGTTGCGATCGTATGCATATTTCGATCCATAATAGTCAACCTGTACTGAATGGTCAATTACCAAATCTACCGGCACCTGTGGATTTATGAGTGCGGCATTTTTGTTTTTACGATGAACCTCTGAACGTATTGAGGCTATGTCGACAACTGCGGGCACTCCGGTGAAATCCTGCATCAATACCCTTGCCGGAAGGAAAGGAATGTCGGCGTTTGAGGGATTAGGCTCCCACTTTAAAATTGTTTCGAGGTGATCGGGGGTAAAGGTTGTCCCGTTCTGATTTCTTATAACATTCTCAATAAGTACTCTTATTGAAAATGGTAAGGTTTCAACATCGATGCCCCGGCTTGTCAGTTCCTTTAAATCAAAATAAGAAAACCTGCCCATTGGGGTGATGATTGTCTTCTTTAAATTATCAATTTCTTTCATTATGAATTCTTAAGGTTTTTTCTCTCCTAATCCTCAAACAATAGTATTGTTAAAAGGTTAAATTACGGGTAAATTTAACTACCATAAAAGTGCAATATTTCTTATCTTTGCATAAGTAATTATGTATTATGTCTTTGCCAAAGAACTTACTATGGATTACATAACATTCGAAAAAAATCAATTAATAAACCTTGAGTACAGTCTGACTAAGGAACTTCTCCGCACCAGCAGGGAGGGGGCTTACAGCAGCAGTACTATCATTAATTGCAATACCCGCAAGTATCACGGATTATTGGTGATGCCACAGCCGGCAATTGACGAAGGTAATCATGTGTTACTATCAAATTTCGATGAGACAATAATTCAACATAATGCGGAATTTAATCTTGGAATCCATAAGTACCAGGGAGAGGTTTATTCACCAAAAGGACATAAATATTTAAAAGATTTTAATTCCGATCCTATTCCTAAGCTTACGTATCAGGTTGGTGGGGTAGAGCTTACTAAAGAGATGCTTTTCTCGCATAAGGATGGCAGGGTAATCATAAAATACACGCTGGTTGATACTCAGCTGCCTATAAAGATCAGGTTTAAACCTTTTTTGGCCTTCAGAAACATTCATTCGCTTACCAGGTCAAATTATGATGCTGATACAAGTTATGAACCGATTGATAATGGTATAAAGCTTAGAATGTACAGAGGGTACTCATATCTCCATATGCAGTTTTCACGACCTGTTGAGTATGTACATGTGCCTGACTGGTATTACAACGTTGAGTATATTAAAGAGAAGACAAGAGGATACGATTGTCTCGAAGATCTGTATGTACCCGGTTACTTTGAAATTGGCATTCAAAAAGGTGAAAGCATTTATTTCACCGCCGGTGTTGAACCCATAAGTCCCGCTTCCCTTAGTCGTGCATACTCGGTAGAACTTAGAAACAGGATTCCCCGCGACAGCTTTGAACACTGTCTGCTCAATGCTGCCCAGCAGTTTATTGTTAAGAAAGGAAAGAAGACTCAGGTAATTGCCGGATACCCATGGTTTGGAAGATGGGGAAGAGATACATTTGTTGCCTTACCCGGACTTACACTGGTAACCGGTGAGCATAAAACAGCAAAAGCTGTTATTGATTCAATGCTTCAGGAACTTAAGGGCCCATTATTCCCAAACATGGGACTTGGTGAGAAAGCAGTTTACAATTCAGCTGATACCCCCTTATGGTTCTTCTGGGCATTGCAGCAATATGGCATGTATTCAAATACAACATCCAAATTGTGGAAAGAGTATGGAAAATACATGAAGCAAATATTATATGGTTTCAGAGAAGGAACTTCATATAATATAAAACTTCACGATAACCATTTGATTTATAGTGGAGAGGCAGGACAGGCAGTTACCTGGATGGATGCAGTGGTTGATGGAAAACCTGTTACACCACGCACCGGTTATTGTGTTGAGATTAACAGTTTATGGTACAATGCCCTGTTGTTTGCAATGCAGCTCGCATCGGCAGCAGGTGATAATGAGTTTGTAAGCGATTGGCAGGAGACTGCTGCTGCGTTCCCTCAGGCATTCATTAATAACTTTTGGAATGAAAAGAAGGGATATCTGGCAGATTATACTAATGGTGAATACAAAGACTTCTCGGTAAGGCCAAACCAAATACTCGCAACTTCACTACCCTATACACCATTACCGGAAGAAATGCGTAACAGTATCCTCGAAAGAGTTAAATCAGAACTTTTAACTCCCAGAGGAATCAGATCTCTTGCACCTAAGAATGTTCTTTATAAAGGAAATTATCATGGAACCCAGGCCGAAAGGGACCATGCATATCATCAGGGCGCTGTGCATCCCTGGTTACTAGGACATTTTACCGAAGGATATCTTGCAATTCATGGCAAATCAGCCTTAAATATGATCAAAGATATCTACTTCGGATTTGAGGATGAAATGACAGAACATGGAATTGGTACAATATCGGAGGTTTATACCGGTGATCCGCCACACGAAGGTAAAGGCGCAATTTCACAGGCCTGGTGTGTAGCTGAATTGCTCAGGATAAACCGGATGATTAAAGATTATACAAATAGTGAGTCGTAGAAGTAAGTAGTCATATTAAATACTAAAATGAGCATGCGAGTATTGATGTTTGGATGGGAATTTCCGCCACATATAACAGGGGGCCTTGGCACTGCCTGCTTTGGCATGACCAAAGGACTCATGAAGAATGATGTGGAAGTGATATTTGTTGTGCCTAAAGCATATGGTGACGAGAGTGAAGAGGCTGTTCGACTGGTAAATGCCAGTGATGTAAGTGTTGATATAAAACTGCGCCAGAATACTGAGTTCTGGAAAAATATTACTTACCTGGAAGTAAATTCAATTCTTGTTCCCTATGTTGACCCTCTTGCTTTTGATTATGCCGTTGAAAAAATGGAAGCCAGTGAGTCGTTGAGCGAAAATTCAGTCTTCAACGCACGCTACAAATTCTCGGGTAAATATGGCGAGAACCTGCTTGAGGAAGTCTCAAGGTATGCATTGGTTGGAGCACAGATTGCAACTCAGACGAATTTTGATATTATTCACGCTCACGATTGGCTGACTTATGCTGCCGGTGTTGCTGCCAAAAAGGCTAGTGGAAAGCCTTTGGTAGTGCATATGCATGCCACTGAATTTGACCGTTCTGGTGAGAATATCAACACCCAGGTTTACGAGATTGAGCGCAGTGGGATGGAGGCAGCCGATAGGGTAATAGCCGTTAGTAATCTTACAAGAAATATAGTTATTGAAAGATATGGCATTGATCCTGCAAAAGTATTTACAGTGCACAATGCCGTTGAACCTACCGACAGAGAGGAGTTTCAGGTATATCAGCGCAATGTGCCCGAAAAAATAGTGACATTTCTTGGGAGGGTTACTTTCCAGAAAGGTCCTGAATATTTTATTGAAGCAGCACATAAAGTTTACCAGCGCGATAAGAATGTGAGATTTGTTATGGCCGGCACGGGCGATTTGCTCGAGAAGATGATAAGACATGTGGCCAGATTGCGCATGTCGTCGAGATTTCACTTTACCGGTTTCCTGAAAGGCGAAAACGTCGATAGGATGTTTGCATTGAGCGATGTATATGTCATGCCATCAGTGTCAGAGCCTTTCGGAATTTCGCCACTCGAAGCCATGCGTTCAAATGTGCCTGTGGTAATATCCAAACAGTCGGGTGTGGCTGAAGTGCTTAAGCATGCCATGAAGGTCGACTTTTGGGATGTTAATGCTATGGCTGATGCTATTTATGGCTTGTTACATTATAAGAGCCTGTCGAAGACTTTTTCGAAATTGGGTGCTGTTGAAGTTGACAACCTGAAATGGGAAAATGCAGCACGGCATATAAAATCAATTTATACACAAGTATATCAACCCTGATTCCTGTAATATAAATCAAAGACATTATGAGATCCGTTTGCCTTTATTTTCAAATTCATCAACCATTCAGATTAAGGACGTACAGGTTTTTTGACATAGGTAGTAACCATGACTATTATGATGAATATACCAACCGTACTATAATAAAGAGGGTTGCCGAAAGGTCGTACCTTCCAATGAACCGCCTTCTGCTGGAGTTGATTAAAGAATATGGCTCAGCTTTTAAGGTAAGCTTTTCTATATCAGGAATAGCCATTGATCAGTTTAAGAAGTACACCCCTGAAGTCATAACAAGTTTCAGTGAGTTGGCACAAACAGGTAATGTGGAATTTATTGCCGAAACGTATGCCCACTCGCTGGTCTCTTTGAAAGATCCTGATGAGTTCAGATGGCAGGTTCAGAAGCATGCCGATACAATGGAGGAGCTTTTTGGCAAACGTCCAGTTTCTTTCAGAAATACTGAGCTGATTTATTCTGACCATATTGGTGAAATGGTTGAGGAAATGGGATTTCAGGTTATGCTTACAGAAGGCGCTAAACATGTGCTGGGATGGAAGAGTCCCAACTTTATGTATGCTAATGCTATTAAGCCCCGACTTAAGGTGTTGTTGAGAAACTTTCAGTTGAGTGATGATATTGCTTTCAGGTTCTCAAACCAATCATGGAGTGAATGGCCATTGACTGCTGAGAAGTTCACCAAATGGATAAGCACATACCAAAATCAGCACGTGGTTAATCTGTTTATTGATTATGAGACTTTTGGAGAACATCAATGGTCTGAAACAGGTATCTTTGATTTTATGAGGGCTTTGCCTAAACAGGTCTTCAAAACAGCGAACTTTTCATTTAAGACACCAGGTGAGCTTGCAGCGGAATTGCAACCGATTGCGGCAGTTTCTGTTCCTACCCCAATTTCATGGGCTGATGAAGAAAGAGATCTCACTGCATGGCTGGGAAATGAAATGCAGGATGAAGCTTTTGAATTGCTCTTCAGTTTGCGCGAGAGAGTAAGAAACTGTCACGATCAGGATATTAAACGTGATTATCTGTACCTGCAGACATCCGACCATTTCTACTATATGTGCACCAAATGGTTTTCGGATGGAACCGTACATAAGTACTTTAATCCTTATTCCACACCTTACGAGGCATTCATTAACTATATGAATGTACTGAGCGACTTTATAACGCGTCTTGATGATGCTTGTAATAAGGCTGATTTTACAAGTGAAGCTCAATCAGCTACGGAACCTGCAACTGATCCCGTCAAGAATCAAAAGAAAGATGACGGGAATGTTGAGGTGCTGTTTTCTTTATCAAAAAAGGATTTAAAGAAAGCTCTTGAAAAGATTGACCTAAAGGAAATTGCTTATTCCATTTATGATAAGGCAGAAGATAAGATAACTGAACTTAAGAAAAAACTTCCTGAAGCATCTAAAGATCAACTTGATAAGTTTCTGAAAGAGATTAAAAAGCCAAGGAAGGCAACAGTAGAGAACTACAGAAAGAAGGTAGCTTCTAAACTCCAATCGTATTTTAATTTATTTTAGCCGGCTGATAGAAACACATTGACTAATCTGTTTAGAATTTGTTATTCAGCTGATTACAATTTTAGGCGGCTCCTTTCGAAGCTAAAAAAGGAACCGCCCAACTAATATTTGTTAATAATCAATTATGGGTGAAAATATAAAAAGGCCGGATTATCTTTTTGAGGTAAGCTGGGAAATATGCAATAAAGTTGGTGGTATTTACACAGTTATATCAACAAAGGCTCCCGGGATTCAAGAGGCATTTGAAGATAACTACCTGCTGATAGGACCGGATGTCTGGAAAGAAACCAATAGCAATCCCGACTTTATTGAAGATAAATACATTTACAGATCATGGCGCGAAAATGCTGAGGCTTCGGGATTAAGACTCAGAATAGGCAGATGGAACATAAAAAGTAAACCAATAGTCATACTCGTTGAGTTTACACAGTACTTTCAGATTAAGGATAAGATATTTGCCGGTTTCTGGGAAAAGTATCAACTTGATTCAATTTCAGGACAGTGGGACTACATTGAACCTGCATTATTCGGATATGCAGCAGGCAAGGTAATTGAAAGCTTTTATGATTTTAATCTGACATCGAAAGAAAGAATCATTGCCAATTTCCATGAATGGATGTCGGGCACGGGTGTTTTATACCTTAATGATAAAGTCCCGCAGGTGGGTTGTGTATTCACCACCCATGCTACTGCATTGGGAAGGTCGATTGCAGGAAATCACCTGCCGCTGTATGGCGATATGAAATCGTATAATCCCGATTCTACAGCCCGCAGGTTTGATATAGTTTCAAAGTTTTCACTCGAGAGGGCAGCGGCCCAAAACAGCGACGCTTTTACCACAGTTAGTGAAATTACTGCCCATGAGTGCGAGCACTTCCTCGGTAAGAAAGTCGACATAATAACACCTAATGGCTTTGATGACAGTTTTATTCCCAGCGTGGGTGAATTTAATATCAGACGAGACATGGCACGGGCTAAGCTCATGCAGGTTGCATGTGCGATGTTTAACACTGAATTGCCTGATGACTCATTGCTGATTATAAACAGTGGAAGGTATGAATTCAGGAATAAAGGAATAGACACCTTTCTTGATTCTCTTGCTGAATTAAATAAGGATCCTGAGCTTAAAAGAACAGTAATTGCATTTATTGCAGTTCCTGCAAATCATTCAGGAGTAAGCAAGAAGCTAATTGAGAGACTCAATAACTCAGATTACAACTCACCTGTTGAGGGCAGGTATCTTACTCATGGACTATATGATGCCGATCACGACAGCATACTCAACAGGGCAGTTATGGTTGGTCTTACCAATAAGGTTAATGATAAAGTGAAGCTTATTTTTGTACCTTCTTACCTTAATGGGAAAGATGGTATATTCAATTTCTCTTACTATGAACTTCTTATTGGCTTCGATTTATCGGTTTTCCCATCATATTACGAGCCTTGGGGATATACACCACTTGAAAGTATTGCGTTCAGAATCCCGACCATCACAACTTCACTTGCAGGTTTTGGTGCATGGATAAAACAACAGGAAGAAAAGCCTGAACCGGGAACATGGGTGGTAGAAAGAACAGAATCAAATACTCAGGAGGTTATAAGGAATATCCACAAGATAATACTTGAGTTTAGTAACTATTCTGCAGACCAGGTAGAGGATGCACGTCAGAAAGCTTTTGAGCTTTCCAGAACGGCCTTATGGCATGAATTTAGCAAAAGATATCTGCAGGCGTATAGCATTGCGCTTGATAAAGCTGATTCGAGAGAAGAATTGTATCGCGATAAGCGCACTCCCGACTTGCTGATGTCATTCCCCGTTAAGAGATTCCAGGCACCGGTATGGAATAAAGTACTTATTAAGCCCGGAATTCCTGAGAGTTTTAACGGGCTTAAGCGGTTGTCGAGAAACTTATGGTGGACATGGCAGCCCGACGCTGTTGAATTGTTTTCAATGATTGATCCTCTGAGATGGGAGTCGTTGAACCATAACCCTATGGCTCTTCTCGAGTCACTTTCCATAAACCAGATGCACGACCTCGAAACGAACGAACAGTTCATTATGAAACTCGATGCAGTTTACAGCAGGTTTGAGAAGTACATGAAGAAGGCATCAGAAAAGCCTAAAAAGCAGGTCGCCTACTTTAGTATGGAATATGGACTGCATGATACTGTTCAGATTTTCTCGGGTGGATTGGGAATCCTGGCAGGAGACTACCTGAAAGAAGCAAGCGATTCAAACGTAAACCTCATAGGGGTTGGGCTTTTGTACAGATATGGCTACTTCAAACAGACACTTTCGGCTCATGGTGAGCAGGTTAATACTTATACACCACAGAAGTTTACTCATATGCCGCTTAAACCTGTCAGGGTTGCAAACGGCGAATGGCTGCGGGTTACAGTAGCCCTCCCGGGCAGGAATCTGTACGCCAAAGTCTGGAAAATAGATGTTGGCAGAACTCCTTTGTATTTAATGGATTGCGACATTGAAGAGAACTCAGAAGCCGATAGGTTTATTACCCATCAGCTATATGGTGGTGATTGGGATACACGATTTAAACAGGAACTGTTACTTGGCGTTGGTGGAATAAGGTTGATTAAGGCTCTTGGTATGACGCCTGATCTCTATCACTGCAATGAAGGACATGCTGCCTTTATTGGTATTGAGCGTCTGCGTTTACTAATAGCTGAGAAGAGATTCTCGTTCGATCAGGCTATGGAAGTTGTAAGAGCAACGCAATTGTTTACAACTCATACTCCGGTGCCTGCAGGACATGATGCTTTCACCGAAGATATTCTCAGGACTTACATACCTCACTATGCCGAACGAATGAATATTTCATGGAATGCCTTTATGAACCTTGGCAGATTCGTTGAAAATAAGGGTGATGAAAAGTTCTCAATGAGCGTTCTTGCTGCTAAATTATCACAGGAGATGAATGGGGTGAGCCTTATACATGGCCGTGTTAGTCGCGAGATGTTTAACGGAATGTACGAGGGATTCTATCCCGATGAACTTCACATTGGGCATGTAACAAATGGAGTTCACATGCCTACCTGGGCTTCGCCCGATTGGCAGAAGCTATACAAACAGGCATTTGGTGCTGATTTTCTTGAAAAGCAGTATGACCGGGAACTCTGGAATAAAATTTATGATGTGCCGGATGCAATTATCTGGGATTTAAGACAGTCGCATCGTAAAAAGCTGATTGACTATGTGAAATCACGTCTGGCAGTTGACCTGAAAATGCGTCAGGAGAATCCAAAGAATATAATTCGGACCCTTGACTCAGTAAATGACAAGGCATTGACAATTGGATTTGCAAGAAGATTTGCTACATACAAGAGGGCTCATTTGCTTTTCACTAATCTGGAAAGACTGGAGAAATTGGTAAATAACACAGAGCGGCCTGTTCAGTTCCTCTTTGCGGGGAAAGCACATCCTGCAGATGGTGCAGGACAAGACCTTATTAAGAGAATTGTGGAAGTATCAAAGATGCCACAGTTCCTTGGCAAGATAATTTTTGTAGAGAATTACGACATGATGCTGGCATCGAGACTTGTGCAGGGAGTGGATGTGTGGCTGAATACTCCAACACGACCATTGGAAGCATCCGGAACATCAGGCGAGAAAGCTGTAATGAACGGTGTGATCAACTTTAGCGTGCTTGACGGATGGTGGGCTGAAGGCTATACACCCGGCGCAGGTTGGGCGTTATCGGAAGAAAGGTCATACGATAACCAGCAGTTCCAGGATGAATTGGATGCTGAGAATATCTATAACACTTTTGAGAATGAGATTGTGCCTGCATATTATGACCGCAATAGTAATGGCATTCCCGAAAAATGGGTGCGCTATGTGAAGAACACCATTGCCAAAATAGCTCCTGACTTCACAATGCGACGCATGATAGACGATTATTACAAGAAGTTCTATAATGTATTGTTTGAAAGATCGGAACTTTTAATGGCTAATGGCTATGAAAAAGCGCGCCAGCTTGCTACATGGAAACGAAAAATACTTAGGGGGTGGGATAGCATTGAAGTCCTTTCAGTAAATATGCCCGATTCTACTAAGAAGCCATTGCGGTTGGGCGAAAACTTTGTTGCTGAAGTGGTGCTGAATGTCAATGAGTTGTCACCTAATGATTTAGGCCTGGAGGTTCTGTTCGGCCAAAAAGTTAACGATGAAGTCAAAACAATCATCAACATCGAAGAAATGATAGTTGCAGGGGTTGACGGAAACATTGTAACGTACTTCACTGAGATGAGAACCGAACAGGCAGGTGTTTATGACTTTGCTTTCAGGCTTTATCCTAAACATCCATTACTACCACACAGGCAGGATTTTAACCTTGTCAGGTGGATATCAAAAGAAGATTCGAATTAATTTTTAATGCATAAACAACCAAAATGATGAAATTACTAGAAGGAAAAACAGCCCTTATTACAGGGGGCGCCAGAGGAATTGGCAAAGCAATTGCCATCACTTTTGCACAGCATGGTGCTGATGTGGCAGTTTCTGATTTAAAAGTCGATGATCAAACATCATTGCTGGAAAAAGAACTGCAGGCTTTTGGGATTAAGGCTAAAGCATATGCTTCAGATGCGAGCTCTTTCGAAGGAAGCGAAGAGCTGATTAATAACGTGATTAATGATTTTGGAAAAATCGATATCCTTGTAAATAACGCCGGTATCACCAGAGATAATCTCCTGATGAGAATGAACGAAAGTGACTGGGATTTAGTGATAAAGGTCAACCTTAAGTCTATCTTCAATATGACTAAGGCAGTTCAGAAACAAATGCTGAAACAACGCTTTGGCTCCATTATTAATATGAGCTCAGTGGTAGGATTGTCGGGAAATGCCGGCCAGTCAAATTACAGCGCATCTAAGGCCGGATTGGTTGGTTTTACTAAATCTATAGCACAGGAGATTGGTTCACGTAATATTAGGTGCAATGCAATTGCTCCGGGTTATATTGAAACTGAAATGACTGCTAAACTTTCGGAAGAAGTCCGCAAAGCATGGGCAGAGAAAATTCCTTTGAGAAGAGGTGGAAAACCACAGGATGTAGCTGACGCAGCATTATTCCTGGCCAGTGACCTTTCGTCATATATTACCGGTCAGGTAATAAGTGTTTGTGGCGGAATGCACACTTAAAAAAATCCAGTAAGCCCCGCACATCATTTTGTGCGGGGTTTTATTAACTTTGTTTATTGATTGCACAAACTACAATAGTTTATTCTTGATTCAATCACTTAATTCTAACGCTATGAAAAAGATTTTTACGGTAATTGTTGTCATCCTGTTTATGTCATCATATGCAATTGCACAGGATTGCGGTGGATTTGAAATGATGAAGGAAGGTACTTTTATTGAGATGAAAAGCTATGATGGTAAACAGAAGTTAACCGGCACTAACCGTCAGCAAATTAAAGAGGTTAGTGAAACAAACGAAGGCATTGTTGTGAAGATTGAAAGTGAACAGCTTGACAATAAAGGTAAATCCTCCGGAATTGTGAACCTTGAAATGCGCTGTAAAGACGGGGTTTTCTACATGGATATGAAGAACTTCTTCAACCAGGAATCAATGGGGGAAATGAAGGATATGGAGGTTTCTGTTGATGCTACCGATCTGGCTTACCCGTACAACATGCAGGTAGGACAGGAGCTGCCTGAAGGAATAATAAATATGTCGTTTGTAAGTGGCCCGATACCAATGAATATGAGCGTAAAGATTTATAACCGCAAGGTTGAAGCAAAAGAAACTATCACAACGCCTGCAGGGTCATTTGAATGTTATAAAGTCACCTACGATATTGACACAAAGTCAATAATAAAGATGTCTAATTCTGCTGTTCAATGGTTTTCAACTAAAGTAGGTGCTGTAAGAAGTGAAACTTATAGCAAAGGCAAGCTGGTTGGATACACTGAAATTACAGCGTTTAACCAATAAACATAGTATTCTGCTCCTGATAAAACTGCATTAAATTGGATTTTAAGCTCATAACTGCATACCCCTGGTGGTTTATTGTAATTTGCATCGTTTCAGGATTGTTGGTGTCGTTCGCCTTATATTTTTTAAGAAAAAATGACGACTTCTCCAAACCTGTTACATGGTCATTGGCGGTCTTAAGATTTATTTCAACTACTCTGCTGGTTTTTCTGCTTGTTTCCCCAATGATTCGTACTACCAGTCGCACGACTGAAAAACCGGCAATTATAATTGGAGTTGATAATTCATCATCAATAGTGATGAACGCTGATTCTTCATTCTACAAGACTGAATTCCCTGAAATTATTGAGTCACTTGTTAAAGAGTTGAGCGATGACTATGATGTTCATACATACTCCTTTGGCGATAAGGTAGAAGTAGATAAGGCACCTCTTTTCAATTCGGAACTCACCAATGTTTCAGCGCTTTTTGATGAAGTTAACACGCGATACTATAACCGGAATATTGGTGCTGTTATACTTGCCAGTGATGGTATATACAACAGCGGCTCCGATCCTCTGTATAAAGTGAGAAATACTTCTTATCCGGTGTTTACTATAAAACTTGGTGATACTTTGTCCCGAAAGGATATCCGAATTCAGAAAATAAGCCATAATAAGACAGCTTTTAAGGGTAACAGATTCCCTGTCGATATTACAATACAGGCAGTGGAAATACCCGGCGAAAGTTCAGTTGTGAGAATTGTTGAAGATAATACTCAGATTTTTTCTCAGAATATCAGCATTACATCACACAACCAGATTATTTCGGTTCCTGTTTATCTTGATGCAGATGAGACCGGATTAAAACGACTAAAAGTATCTGTTGATGCAGTTGATGGTGAAATAAACACCGGCAATAACAGCAGGGAGATTTTTATAGAAGTTAGAGAAAGCCGGCTCAAAGTTGCAGTAATTGCCCAGTCTCCTCATCCGGATGTTGCAGCTATTCAGCGTGTTCTGGAGAACAGTAATAATTTTGAGGCTAAATTATTCACCGGAAGTGAGTTTAATTCGGAATTACCTGAACAGTACAGCCTTATTGTACTCTCACAAATTCCATCAGTCGAGAATATTGGTTTCCGTAAGTATGAGCAGATAGTTGCTTCAAAAGTGCCATTGCTGCTAATGATAGGTCAGCAAAGCAGCCTGCAGATGATAAATTCACTGGAAGCAGGATTAAATATCAGCAATTTTAAAGGGTCGTATAATGAAGCTCTCCCTTTGCTGAACTCGTCATTTTCTCTGTTTGTACTTACTGATCCCCAGAGAAAGCTAATGGAAATGGTGCCACCACTTGTTTCTCCTTTTGCTGCCTACAATATCGCAAATTCGGCAAAAGTGCTTGCTTACCAGAGAATTGGATCAACAACCACTGATATGCCATTGATTCTCTTTAATGAAACTCCCGAAAGGAGAATAGGGGTGATAATTGGCGAAGGTATTTGGAAGTGGAGAATGTTTGATTACATAACCAATAATACTCATGGCAATTTTGACGAGCTTATGAGTAAAAGCTTCCAATATCTGACTGCAAGAAACGACAGAAGTCGTTTTAGAGTTGAGTGGAATAACTTTTATGCAGAGAACGAGAATATTATGTTTACTGCGTCACTTTATAACGAGAGTTATGAGCTTATAACTGAGCCGGATATAAGGATGCAGATTATTGATGAAAACAATAAAAAGTATGATTATAGTTTCTCGGCCGGTGATCAGACTTACACGTTAAAAGTCGGGACTTTTCCCCCCGGTGTGTATACTTTTGAAGCCGTTGCTGATTTGAATGGTGAAACCTTAAAAAAATCAGGGAGCTTTGTGGTTACTGAAATCAAAATGGAGGATATAAATCTCGTTGCTAATCATAAATTACTCAATACTATTGCGGCAGAATCGGGTGCTAAATCCTATCATATTGATGAAACAGATCTTATTCCATCGGATATAAAGGCCAGAGATGACGTAAAATCAGTAACATACTCGAGAAGGATTTATACTGATCTTATTGATTTATATCAGATTATGATTCTGCTGTTTTTAGCTCTGGGACTTGAATGGTTTATTCGTAAGTATATGGGAAGTTACTAGTATGTTTTTTTACATCTCCAAGATATTAGGCTATTTTATAAATCCACTTGGCTGGATACTGATTCTTTTTTTCCTGGTATTGATTATAAAAAAACGGGTTGCTAAAAAGCGACTGGCGATTGCGGGCTTTGCATTACTGCTGTTTTTTACCAATCCTTTTATTGGTGATGAGGCCATAAGATGCTGGGAACGACCTGATAATATCCTTCCTGATTCTGCCTGTTATGAATATGGCGTATTGCTTGGAGGAGATATAGTTACTTTGGAAAACTCAACAGGTAAATTTATTTTCAGGTCAGGTGCCGATAGGTTCATGCAAACACTGGACCTTTATAAAAAGGGGACTGTAGAAAGAATTATAATCAGTGGAGGCTCAGGCCACCTCATATATTCCGACAGGATCGAGTCATTGTATTTAAGCAAGCTTCTTCTGCAACTTGGCTTTCCCAGTAATGACGTGCTGTTTGAGGGAAATTCAAGGAATACATACGAGAATGCAGTATATACGCATAAACTGCTGACAGATCACTCTTCAAATGACACTATTGTGCTGATTACCTCTGCATTGCACATGAAGCGTGCAGCTGAATGCTTCTCAAACCAGGGCTTATATGTGGTTGAATACCCAACTTCCCGAATCGTGGGTAAAAGGCTTTACAACTTTGATCACCTGTTTGTTCCGTCAATAATGACTCTTAAAAATTGGGATCTCCTGATACATGAAGTGATTGGTTATTGGGTCTATAAGTTGCAAGGCTACTGTTGATTATATGCCGCCTCTGTTTTAAAGCTTATTATTTATGGAGAATACATTTTTTATACTTGTTATAGCACTCATAATTGCTGACTTCCTTGTAAGCTCAGGCTTGGGATTTATTAACCACAGGTGGCGTAAAAAGCCTGTTCCCGAAGCTGTTAGAGATGTCTATTCTGAAGAAAAGTACATCACGTATCAGAATTATAAACAGGAAACCTATCGGTTGTCTGTCATAACCTCTTTTATAACACTGGCCGCAACTCTGGTAATGTTTTTTATAGGATTTGCTTTGCTAGACAATTGGCTTAGAGAACTGATATCCGGGGAGATTGCATTGAGTATCGTCTTTTTTGCAGTTATTGGAATTGCTTCCGATCTGCTTAGTCTTCCTTTCGATATCTACTCAACCTTTAAAATTGAACAGAAATATGGATTCAACACCATGACTGTTAAGACATTTATTCTTGATAAGTTAAAGACATACATGCTTGCAGTAATAATTGGGTTTCCGCTTCTTTATCTCATTATATGGCTTTACATGA
This sequence comes from uncultured Lentimicrobium sp., assembly GCA_964547915.1. Lineage (GTDB taxonomy): Bacteria > Bacteroidota > Bacteroidia > Bacteroidales > Lentimicrobiaceae > Lentimicrobium. Next base: position 74,590 of record CAZJPP010000011.1, on the reverse strand, counting down.
CTTTTGGCGACAATTTCTGGTGGATGGTGTGGATAGTGATTTCTGTCTTTTCAATTATTATGAGTCTGTTGTACTCATCTGTCATTGTGCCATTATTCAATAAGCAATCGCCTTTGCCGGACGGAGAGCTAAGAGAGGAAATTGCCCAACTTGCAGAACGGACAGGATTCAAGCTCGATAATGTATACGTTATAGATGGTTCCAAAAGATCAACAAGGGCAAACGCATACTTTACAGGATTTGGAGCAAAAAAGAGAATAGTACTTTATGATACATTGCTGAATACTCAGAGTAGTAGTGAGATAATCTCAGTACTGGCACACGAAATCGGTCATTACAAAAAGAAACACACCATAAAAGGGCTCATTACATCAATAATTCAGACCGGACTGTTGCTGTTTCTCTTTTCCAGGATAATGGATTACCAGGTTTTATATGACTCACTTGGAGTTGTACAAGGTTTCCATATCGGATTAATAGTCTTCGCTATTTTGTACTCCCCGGTTTCATTCGTGTTGTCAATCTGGGGTAACTATATCTCGCGGAAATATGAGTATCAGGCAGATAATTATGCAGCTGAAGTTGCTTCGGGCGAAGCGTTGATTACTTCCCTGAAAGGACTTTCATCAAGCAATCTTTCCGATTTGAACCCTCATCCGCTATACGTTAAGGCATATTATTCACACCCGCCATTAATCGATAGGGTAAAGGCACTGTAAAATCGGTCTTAATCATTTCTTAAACCAAATCTAAAAAGGTTACCAGTCACAAAAGCTAGTGTCTCCACGGCATTAATCTGCCTTGCAAGGTTATAATCACGTGTGGCCGACATGTTATTTCCTTCCCTCTGGTTACAAAGTCCGCGATAAAGATAGGCTTCAAGATAATCACTGTTCAAATCTATACATACAGTGAAATCAACAATCGCTCCTTTATAATCCTTGAGTAAGAACTTGTTATACCCCCTGTGAAAATATGCGGCATTATAAGTGCTGTTGGCTGTCAACGCCAGGTCGCAATATGCAATTGCCTTCTTGTAATCCTTATTATTGGTTGAAACAACAGCCGCTTTCAGATAATCGGACGCTTTTTGACCAATTGCAAATCCCGAAATGTGAAAACAAAGCAAGACAAACAGAAGTATCTTTTTCATTATTTTAATTGTAGCTTGAACCGAACCAACTCTTTAATCGAACAATCCCTCTTTAGCAACAAACAATGGTTTATTGGGTTTAATCATTGTGTATGAATCTTTGACGGACAAGGGCGAATAAAGTTACAAATTTTAAGTAAGGTTTTCGGAAATCGATGTAACTTGCCTGACTTTTACGGAATCAATATAATCATACTAACTAGCTGGACGTCAATCATCAAGTGAAAATACCAACAACTAAAAATATCATTCTTGCAGTAAAAGTATCATTGAAAAAGATTGGCTCCTTTATTAAACGTGTGTTTTCACTGCCTGATTTTGCCAAAGCGTGGTGGCAAAAACTTTTAGTGCGGTTGGCACAGGGAGCATTAATTCTGCTACTGCTTATCATTGCCATTGACATTAATTTTTTGTGGTTATTTGGCCAATCACCTGAAATCAGGGAACTTAAACAACCTGATATGAATATTGCCTCGGAGATTTTTGCTGCTGACAGCACTCCTTTGGGTACATACTATATAGAAAACAGGGAACCCATTGAATTCAGTGACCTGTCGCCTGTGATAATCAACACATTGCTTGCAGCGGAGGATATCAGGTTCTATAAACATAATGGCATTGATGTTAAAGCCACTGTAGCTGCTGTTTGGAGTACCGCTAAAGGAGATAAGAGAGGTGGGAGTACAATAACCCAGCAATTGGTTAAAAACCTTTATAAAATCAGGCATAAAAATAAAAAGGGACTATTAGGGCATATTAAAGGTGTCAGCATTATTGTTGACAAGTCAAAGGAATGGATCAATGCCCTTAAGCTTGAGTTTTATTATACCAAGGAAGAGATACTGACAATGTATCTGAATACAGTTGATTTTGGAAGCAATTCTTTTGGTATTAAAGCAGCTTCGCAGACATTTTTCAACAAGCAGCCCAATCAGCTCAACTATGAAGAAGCAGCGCTACTGATTGGCCTGCTGAAAGCTCCAACATATTACAGTCCTGTCTCAAACAAAGAGAATGCTCTCAGAAGGCGAAACAGCATACTGAGCCAGATGGCTAAGTACAATTTCATTAAACAGGAACAATCAGATTCAATCCAGAAATTACCTATTGCTCTTAAATATCGTCAACCTGTTCCTGATGCTTCCGATGCAACATATTTTAAGGATGCAGTAGCCAGAGCTTTACAGTCATGGAGCAAAGAATCGGGATACAACATTTACACCGATGGACTGAAGATATACACCACAATTGATCCAACCCTTCAGGTTTATGCCGAAGAGGCTGTTAATGAGCATATGAAAAGACTCCAAAAGAAGTTCTTTGAACACTGGAGGGGGCTTAATCCATGGGTCGACAGCAAGGGTAATGAAATACCCGGATTTATCGACGAATTGGTTCAGCAGACATCCTATTATAAATCCCTGACTGCAAAATATGGAGTGAATTCAGATTCAGTGAATCATTACCTGAATCTTCCCCATAAAATGACAGTATTTTCATGGAGTGGTGATCAGGATACATTGCTAAGCACAATTGATTCAATTAAGTATTACAGGCATCTGTTGAATACCGGGTTTGTAAGTATTGATCCTTCGAATGGGTATGTAAAGGCCTGGGTTGGAGGAATTAATTACAGGTTTTTCAAATACGACCATGTTAACCAGGCAAAAAGACAGCCGGGGTCATTATTTAAGGCATTTGTATATTCAGCTGCTTTTGAGAATGGACTGGGCCCTTGCGATCGCCGTGTTGACCAACCTATAACAATAGATTACACTGAAAAGGGTGAAAAGAAATCATGGTCACCTCAGAACGCAAACTGGGTGTTCTCTTATAATAATATATCACTTAAGAATGCTTTTGCCCGCTCGGTAAATTCTGTTGCTGTTCAGCTTACTAAGGAACTCGGTTGGGAGAAAGTAATAGAGATGGCAAAACGGATGGGCATAAGCTCCGAATTGATAGATGTTCCTTCAGTATGCCTCGGGTCAAGTGATGTTACTCTTCTTGAGATTGTGAATGCTTATGCTGCAATAATTAATCAGGGACAGCTTAATGAGCCTGTATTGGTTACCAGGATTGTTGACCAGGAAGGTAAAGTTGTTTATGAGCATAAACCTAAGCCGGTGAGAGTGCTTAATGCGGAAAATGCTTTCCTTATGACGGTGATGCTTCGGTCGGGACTTTCGGAAGCCGGTGGTACAACACAAGGTCTTTGGGAATATGACCTCTTTAAATACGATACCGATTTCGGAGGAAAAACAGGTACTTCTTCCAACTTCTCTGATGGGTGGTTTATTGGAGTAACTCCAAAACTAGTGTCAGGTGTGTGGGTAGGAGGAGAGCACAGAAATATCAGGTTCAGAACATCACAATTGGGTGAAGGATTAAGAACCGCTCTGCCGGCTTATGGACTTTATATGGAAAAAGTTCTTAAGGATGAATCATTAAAGAAATATCGTGGTAAATTTGACAAACCTGATATTAAGATCTTAAAGGACTATAATTGTGTTTCACCGGCTTATGATGATGAAAATCAGGGAGAAGAAGATTTCATAATGGAAGATAGCCTGGTTATTGAACCATTGCCAATGTGACAAACTTATTACGGGCTCAACAAATGTGACAGCCTGTTGTTAATAATAATTTAAACTGAAATAGATGAACATTTCGCAAAACAAGGTAGTGTCACTGACCTACGAACTCAAATTAGACGATCATACAGGAGAAGTTGTAGACAGAGCTGACAATGCTTCACCACTTGTATTTATTTATGGCACAGGTAGCATGTTGCCGAAATTCGAATCAAATCTTGAAAATCTGAAATTAAACGACAGATTTGAATTCACACTTGATCCATCTGATGGCTATGGTGAGATGATTAGTGAAGCTATCGTTGACCTCCCTATTGATATTTTTAAAATTGATGGCAAGCTTGACAATGAGATGCTAACTGTTGGAAACTTTATTCCGATGCAGGACAACGAAGGCCATCCATTAGAAGGAAAGATTCTTGAAGTTAACAGTGATAACGTGAAGATGGACTTTAACCATCCTCTTGCAGGAAAGACTTTACATTTCACCGGTCAGATTATTGATCTGAGAGATGCTACTCCCGAGGAATTAAGCCATGGCCACGTTCATGGTCCTCATGGTCATCATCACTAAAAAATCACAGCTTTTTAGTTGAACCGGCTCAAATTTGGGGTCGTTCAGTCATAAACAAAGTAAAGGAATCCGCCGTAATAACACCGGATTCCTTTTGCTTTTACTGGCACAGTACGCCATATTGTTAATTTATAAAACAACGATTTCCGGAGCCGGAGTGTAGCTGTTTTAAGCAGTAACCAGAAGAGCAGTTGCAATTATCCCGAGGCTTTACTATATGCGCAATTCGGGTTTTATATGGAAATCAAAAATACTGTCGGTACTTTGCCCGGGTTTGGCTTTATCCTTTTCCAGTCTCTTATCCTTTTTGTTTTTATGCTTTCATCAGGCATGGTGATGTTGCTTGCAATGCAAAGATTGACTTCTTCGCGGCAATGAAGTAGCAGAGTATCAATTATGTGCTGATTGCGGTAAGGCGCTTCAATGAATATATGAGTGTGTTGGCCGGATTTTGTCAGCGACCGGTCAATCTCCTTAATCTTCTGAATTCTTTCGGGCGCTTTAACCGGCAGATATCCATGAAATGTAAATTGCTGTCCTATGAGTCCCGAGGCCATCAGGGATAATAATATTGATGATGGTCCGGTTAATGGAACTACTCTGATGTCTTTTATTTGGGCCTGGAACACAAGTTCAGAACCGGGATCAGCTACTGCAGGACAACCGGCTTCTGACAGAAGTCCCATTGATTTACCTTGCAGCAGAGGCGACAAGTATTCGGCAATATCCATTAAGGGAGTGTGCTCATTCAACGTGAAGAAAGTTACCGTGTCGAAATCTTTCTTGTAACCATATTTCCTCAGAAACCTCCGTGCCGTGCGTAGTTCCTCAACAACAAAAATATCAAGGCTGTGAATTACCTGGATGTTGTATTCGGGGATTGTTGTATTGTGTTCCTGGTCGCCTAAAGGAGTGGGTATTATGTAGAGAGTCCCCGGTTTCATTTATTATTGTTATCTTAATTATTATCCTGGTTTGCTGACCATTGCTTATTTTTAATCAGCTGAACTATCTTGTCGGTTGCAACATCTAGCATTTCAAATGTTTCCACGAAATGATCCCGCCTGCCGTAATATGGGTCGGGGACCTGCTTATTGCTTCCGGGCTCAACGACATTCATAATAAGGTCAACCTTTTTCAAATCATCATTGGTTCTTGCCTTTGAAGCAACCATTCTGAAATTGTTGTTGTCCATCACCAGAATCTTGTCGTAAATATCGAAGTTTGCAGGTGTGAACAATCTGGCTTTTTTAGCGGTAATATCTATGTCATTAATAGCAGCAATTTCAATAGCCCTGTAATCAGGCTGACAACCCAGGTGGTCATACTCGAATCCACAAGAGTCTACCTGAACGTCAAGCTTGCTATTTCTGAATTTGTGCTTTAAAAGCCCTTCGGCAAGTGGAGAACGACAAATATTTCCCAGACAAACCATAAGAATTTTCATGATATTACGCATTTACAGGTGCTTTAACCGCAAACTGACATATTATTCCAATAACGGGATAAAAGCTTGGCTAAGGGTCTTTAACACCTTTTATAGGTTACAATTTAATACCATCCATATCAGTGATATGCGAAAGTAATGTAACAAATTCAAAAAAGCAAAAGTTAGATCTTTATTTTCTTCTCTATCTCCTCAGCGCAGATCCTGAATTCCTTATCAGTCTCTATAAGATTTGATACAGTGCGGCATGCGTGAAGCACCGTTGCATGATCTTTATTGCCACATTGCATACCTATTGTTGCCAGTGATGACTTAGTATGCTTTTTGGAGAAGTACATAGCGAGTTGACGAGCCTGTACGATTTCTCTTTTACGTGTTTTTGAGTTAAGATTCTCAATATGGATATCAAAGAAATCGCAAACCACTTTCTGAATATAATCGATAGACACCTCACGGCTTGAATTCTTCACATACTTGTCGATCATTTGACGGGCAAGTTCAATTGTGATAGCTTTCTTATTCAGAGAAGACTGTGCCATAAGAGATGTGAGGGCACCTTCAAGTTCTCTCACATTTGTCGTGATGCTATAGGCAACGTATTCAATAACATCCTTAGGCATTTCAATACCGTCCTTATAAAGGCGCTTGTTGAGAATAGCAATACGTGTTTGCAGGTCAGGCACCTGAAGATCGGCGGCCAATCCCCATTTAAAACGTGACAGCAACCTTGGTTCCATACCTTTCAGTTCAACCGGTGGCTTATCGCAGGTTATAACCAACTGATTACCATTCTGGTGAAGATGGTTGAAAATGTGGAAAAATACGTCCTGTGTTTTCTCTTTTGTCGAAAGGAACTGGATATCGTCAATCAAAAGCACATCAATCATCTGGTAGAAATGAACGAAATCGTTCTGATTCTTATTGATGTTAGCCTGTACAAATTGTTGAATGAACTGCTCCGCGGTGATATATAGGACAGTTTTTTCGGGGAAATTGCTCTTAACCTGAATTCCTATTGCATGGGCGAGGTGTGTTTTGCCTAAACCATTCGCACTATATAGAAATAAAGGATTAAATGCAGTCTTACCCGGGTTTGTTGCAACGGCATACCCCGCTGATCGGGCTAACCTGTTACAATCGCCTTCAATAAAGTTATCAAAAGAATAAGCTTCGTTTAATTGAGAATGTACCTGAATTTTTCGTAAACCCGGAATTACAAAGGGATTGGGAATTTCCTTTGCTGCGCCCTGATTAATATCGATAGGCATCTGTACCGGTGGATTAGCAAGCGAATTTCGGTTACTGCCCGGCAAATTCCACTTAATGGGATCGACAGAATCAGTACTGTTTTCCATTATAATACTGTATTCAAGACGACCTGCAGGACCTAATTCGTGTTTTATTGTTCTTTTAAGTAGTGTAATGTAGTGCTCTTCCAGCCATTCATAAAAGAAATGACTTGGAACCTGAATAGTAAGTACATTGTCTTGAAGTTTGATAGGTACTATTGGCGAAAACCATGTCTTGTAACTTTGGTGATTGATATTGTCTCTAATGATACTGAGGCAATTCTCCCAAACTTCCTGATGAACTTCTTTCATTATATTAATAAGATAACGGTATTAAGAATTAACTTTGGCCGCTTGCCAAAATTTTTCTAGTTGATGATCTACTCTGTTTTTTTTGCCCTCAACGAACTTTTTAACAAAATTCACTTAAAAAAAGTTAAAAAAAAAGTTTATTATCTATTGCTTTTGCGGAAAAAATTAAGTATTGCCTTATTGAATGAATTCCGCATAACGATTGATAATCAGAAATTATTCAGTAGTTAAATATATCACATTAAATCGATACATCGACTTGCATTTGTTAATGACTTTCTGAGAGTCGTTTTTTCTTATCCGAAACTTGATAAAAGCTGCTGTGTCGAACACGGTCTCTATTATCTCAAGATTCATCTCTTTTACAATCTTCATTGCATCATTTATCATTTCATACGGAAATTCCATTCGGTAAACTTCATTAACAGTACGCTCACTTATGCTTGCGTTTTCAAGTGCATCTTTTGCAGCTGACTTATAGGCATTAATTAGTCCACCAACACCAAGCTTTATTCCGCCGAAATACCTTACCACCACTACAAGAACGTTTGTTAAATCGAACGACTGCAATTGTCCGTGAATTGGTTTGCCGGCAGTTCCCGATGGCTCTCCGTCATCATTTACTCTCCAGCCCGATTTGTCATACCCTAAAATATATGCGTAACAGTGATGCCTGGCATCAAAATACTTCTTCCTGATTTCCTCGAGAATTAATTTGATCTCCGACTCGGTTCTGACCGGGTATGCGAATGCAAGAAACTTGCTTCCTTTCTCTTTGTATATTCCTGTAGATGGTTCATTCAGAGTTCGGTATGTATCTTCAAACAGCATGTTGACAGTAACTGAATAGTTGCAATAATTTGATACCTCAAACTTAAGATAAAAAACCTAATACACAATCCTAACCTGAAGAAGGTTGGTAATTATTTTTAATACTTTTGCACACTAATTTCTTTATATGTACCAATATTATGGTGAGTTAGCTGCCCTGACTACAGCTGTTTTCTGGACTATCACTGCTCTTGCTTTTGAATCTGCAGGTAAAAAGGTTGGATCTCTTTCGGTAAATATTATCAGATTATCTTTTGCATTCATTTATCTTGGTCTCCTAAGCCTCATTCTCCACGGTCATGTTCTGCCTGTTGGAGCCTCAGCCCACAACTGGATATGGTTGTCAGTTTCCGGACTCGTGGGATTTGTCCTTGGCGATTTGTTTCTTTTTCAGGCTTATGTTGTGCTGGGAGCAAGGATTTCAATGCTTATTATGTCGCTGGCTCCTCCAATTGCCGCCATCACAGGATGGCTTATAATGGGCGAAACCATGTCATTTAAAGGCATAATTGGTATGATCATCACATTTTTCGGAATCAGCATCACGGTGTTAGCCAAGAAGACCTCAAATGAACCGGGTCAAGGTTTTCTTAATCTGCTGCATTTCAGATATCCCGTGAAGGGGATTCTTCTTGCACTTGGAGGTGCTGCAGGACAAGGCATTGGATTAGTCTTAAGCAAGTATGGCATTAACGACTATGATCCTTTTGCAGCCACACAGATAAGAGTTATAACAGGCCTTATAGGCTTTATTATAGTAATATCTTACGTCGGATTCTGGCCACGTGTTATTAGTGCTGTGAAGAATGTAAGTGCAATGAAAAGGATGAGCGTAGGTGCTTTTTTCGGACCTTTCCTGGGAGTTTCTTTCAGCCTTCTTGCTGTTAAGTTCACTTCTTCAGGCGTCGCCTCAACTATTATATCTATTGTACCCGTTCTTATTATAGCACCTTCAGTTATTTTCATGAAGGAAAAGGTAACCTGGATTGAAATAATAGGCGCAGTGATATCGGTTGCAGGTGTCTCTCTCTTCTTTATCTGATGCCATAAATTTTAAGCAGAAGAGATTCGTCTGCTATTTTAGCTTCTGCTGAAAGGCTTCTTTCAATTCCTTAGCTATCCTGCTAAGCTCTTCCTGTGGAAGTATCCTGTCGGAATCAATTCTCTTGTGTTGCATTTCATCATACCATTCAACACCTTCAGGCAGATCGCCCTTTTTGCGGGGAATTATATGTATATGGAGGTGCTCAACACTCTGACCCGCATTTACTCCTTGCTGAATTGTCATGTCAAACTCATCAGTATTGTAGTAACCTGTTATGAAAGTAGCCACTTTCCTTGCAAAGAGCATCAGCCTTTTATATTCTTCATCATCCATTTCAAAAAGGTGGCTGACGTGCTTTCTTGGAATTACCAGACAGTGGCCTTCAACAATAGGAGCATGGTTATATAATGCCAGGAATTCTCCTTCATCCCCAAAAGACTGACTTAAAACTTCATTATTACAAAACGGACACTCATTTTTCATCTGATGGCTTATTTTAATCACTTAATCAACTTGATAAACAAGGGAACCACTGTTTGCTCGTTCATGGGACTAAAGAAGTTATTCATATTGTTATAGGTGCGGTCGTCGGAAGCACTGAATGATTCCCATTCTTTTAATCTGCCGGCTGAATCTAATCCCATGAAATCCACTCTTTTAAATTGGCTGCTGACATATTTAAGAAACCTGATATCATATTCGAGCAATGTCCCGATGGCTGTGGTATCTCTCTCCGCCAGCGGTACAAAGGAGCAAAGTTCAGGCAGCAGTGCAGGATAGCTATGCAGGATAACCTCAATAAATGATGTGAATGAATTGGCAAATCCTATCACTATGCAATCATGATCTTCCATCAGGAATGATGCTTCAGGCAAACGGGCAAGGTTTATTTTGCTGTCAGAATTTTTAGCATGCAATTCCCGGCTGTTGTTTTTGTAATACCAATACAGCTTGTTTCCTGATTTCAGCTGACTTAGCAAATTATCAAGGTTCAGCGCACTAAATGATCTTAAAGGATCAGCGTAATGATAGATGAAGTCCGACAACTCTTCCAGGTAATTTATGCGGGTATGATAAATGAAAGTTGCAAGTTCTTCACCTTCTACTTTATTAACTCCCAAATCCGAAAACCACTGTTGCATCAGCAACTCAGAGGTCATTGATTCCCTGAGTAAGAAATACAAGGATGTAGTTAGCTGGTCCTCTGTAAGTTTTTGAAAAACTCCTTTCGTATCATCTGATTTTACTGACTTTAGCCAGGAAAAACCTTCAATTGATGAAGAACTATCGACTAATCGCACGCCTCCGGGTTCATTGCTTCTGTTTCCCAGTATGACAAGTGGTGAGTCCTTAACTTTCAGTAATTCAATAGTAAGTGGCATATGATACCTTATTCTGATTAATTTTGCCCTGTAAAATTAGACAATAACATGAACTACGGCCAACTTGCCCGCCTGGTTATTGAGAAACTTTCTCCTTTAGTTGGAACAAGAGAGGCTAAAGGAATACAGGACTACTTATTCTATTCTTATAAACCGCTTGATAAGGCTAAGTGGCTTCTTATTCAGGATGAGGAAGTTGACTCTGATTTTTATACAAAGGTCATAGAGGATCTTTCAAGGCTTTCAAATCATGTTCCCGTACAATATGTTACCGGGAAATCATGGTTTTGTGATCTGGAGCTGAGTGTAACACCTGATGTTCTTATCCCTAGACCGGAAACCGAAGAGTTAATTAGTCATCTGCTTAAAAGCCTGAACCATACTCAGAAATATGAGATCCTGGATATTGGAACGGGAAGCGGAGCAATAGCTATCAAGCTGGCGAAAGAATTGAAGGAATCCCGCGTTACGGCAATGGATGTCTCAGAAAAGGCTCTCGAGGTAGCAGGCGTTAATGCCCGCAGACACGATGTTGAAATAAAGTTTATACTACAAGATATTCTTGACTACGACACTTCGGATAACATCAGGAATGAAAGCCCGGGAAAGTTTGATGTTATTGTCAGCAATCCGCCCTATGTAAAGAAGAGTGAAATGGCATTAATGTCAGCCAATGTTTTAAATTATGAGCCTCATCTTGCCCTTTTTGTCGACGATGACGATCCCTTGTTGTTTTATAGGGCAATTCTGAAATTCTCACAGCAACACCTTAAAAGTTCAGGTCAGGTATGGTTTGAAATTAATGAAAATCATTACAACGATTTGGAACAACTTTTGCAGTATTTTGGCTATAAAGGGATAACGGGATACAAGGATATTAACGACAAATACAGGTTTGTAAAGGGAATAAATGTCAGATAAACAGACCTTAATCCAACTGAATTCCTATTTTTGCAAACGAGGACAATTAATCGTTGTTTAATTAAATATAAACAGAACGAATGAAGAAAAAACTACCATTATTATTACTATCCTTTTTCTTTTCGGTTATGCTGGTCTCGGCGCAGCAGACTGGAACTCCCTATATCATAAAATTCAAGGATAAGGGAAGCTCAAAGTATTCCTTGGCTAAGCCTGGCGACTATCTTTCCCAGAGGTCAATTGAAAGAAGATTATTACAGAGTATTCCGCTTGACCAGACTGACCTGCCAATAAGCCCTGCTTACCTTCAATCGCTAGAGGATGAAGGTATCGATATTTTCTATAAGTCGAAATGGCTGAATATTGTGATGGCTAATCTAAACCCTGAACAGGTTAACATGATTAAAGGATTACCTTTCATTGCATCAGCCAGTCCAACTACTGCTCTGGTTCAAAAGAAGAATTCATTTTTGAAGAAGTTCATCCAGCATGAGAAAGTACAAAAGCTCGATGAAAGCAAAATAAAGAGCTCATACAAAAGCACTATGCTTGACTACGGCGCTGCTGCAAATCAGGCACAAATGCTTAAAATTGATGAGATACATGATCTGGGATATACAGGCCACGGAATGACTATTGCAGTCATAGATGCCGGATATAACAGTGCTGATGAAATGGATGCTTTCGACGGCTTGTTTATGAATAACAGAATACTGGCAGTTCACGATTTCGTTCAACCAGGCAATGATATATATAATCCTGACATCAGTACTCATGGCACCATGGTATTATCAACCATGGGTGCTAATCTTCCCGGACAAATGATAGGCACAGCTCCACATGCATCCTATTATTTATTGAGGTCGGAAGATGCCAATGCCGAGTATCTCATGGAAGAGTATTACTGGGTTAATGCTGCTGAATATGCTGATTCGGCAGGAGTGGACCTTATTAACACTTCGCTGGGGTATACTACATTTGATAATTCTGCTGATAATCACACTTACCAGGATATGAACGGTGATACTGCACCTATAACTATAGGAGCTGACCTTGCCGCAAAAAAGGGAATACTGGTTGTTAACAGTGCCGGAAATGAAGGTAATAATGAATGGACTTACATTTCAGCTCCTGCCGATGGTGACAGTGTACTCACAGTAGGCGCCGTTACTGATATGGGAGATTACGCATACTTTAGCTCAAGAGGACCTACAGCCGACGGAAGGATTAAACCTGATGTTGCCGCTCAGGGACAGGGGGCTATTGTTGCAAGTCCATGGGGGATATCTATGGCAAATGGTACTTCTTTCTCTTCTCCTATTATGTGTGGTGCCGCTGCTTGTTTCTGGCAGGCTAATCCCACCTATTCAAATATGGAGATTTTATCTTTTATCAAACAAAGCGGCAGTCTGGCCAACAATCCTGATAATCTGATTGGATGGGGAATACCTGATTTCATGGTAGCCAATTCACTAACCGCTTCTAACTCACTACCACAGGCTAAGACTATGTTTTATCCTAATCCGTTCACTGAATATATCAATATCGATATTGAGGATACCCTTAACAGCCCGGTACGTATTAAGCTGATGGATGCTTCAGGAAGAGTGATCAGGGAGTACGAAAAGGACAAAACAAACAAGGGGGTCAAAATTGACGGACTTGGTGATTTAAGGTCTGGTATTTATTTTATTCAGGTAAATTACAATAACAGTACTTTCAACTATAAATTGATAAAATAAAGCTTCTTAATAATTAAAAAGGAAAGTAGTTACTTCAATTAGGGGTAACTACTTTTTTTTTGTCTTCTGCAGCGTCAAAGTTAATGCTTCTGAATCCCTTATTACTGTAGTTAAGCAAAAGGTTTAAGCTACAAATTAACCCTTCCAGAATTGATTATTTAGCAAGCCGACGAGCATCTGGTAAGAATATTCCATGCAAACCGAGGTTTGACAGGAATTTTAAAAGCATGCCAAAAATTCCGGTGTCTATCTTCTCCTTTTTCTGAAGAGCTATTATTTTACAGATGAATTTTTATCGGATAATGATTTATCTCGCCATTTTCATTTCAAAAATTTTTCATTGGAAAATAAATTGGGCTTTGGGAGAATCGAGGACAAAATGTCCATTCAATCGGATTCACTAAAACGAAGGTCTAAAACTATCAGACTTAATATTGAAACTAAGGAGTAGGAGCAAGACAGAGCTCAAAGATGATGTAATGATTTAAACCAGACTTCAACTTCTGAATGTCCACCACAATGCTATGGACTGGGATTGATCCATTCATGATTAGGAATCATGGTGATGTATCGAATGAATAATGAAGCTCCCAACAGGTGAGATTTGATAGAGAGAAGGGCAGGGATAGTAAAATGTCGTTTTGCTATTTACATTTGTAGAAGTAGGGTTTTCAATAGGGATTAACCAACACTTTCAATAGTACTTAATACTTTCTTTTAATGTCAGTTAGAATGGTTATATAAAGCTTAGATAGAGCCTGCAAATTACTACTAATTACAGCAAAGGAAATTGGGTTAAGATACAACTAAAAACAGTTTACAATTGTATAACAAATGTAATTTACATTGGTGTTACAAATGTGAATATGTGAAACAAATGTAAATTGTGCTTAAAGGTGCCTATTTATCAATAATATACTATTATTAGCTTAGAAATCAGGCTTTTAAGAGTATATATATAAAGTGATACTTCCACAAAATGATTACTATCAGACTTTCTGAAAAAACTATGATAGTGAAGAATCTAAGTAACGTATAATTAGGATATTGAGATAATGTACCTGAATTGATAGTTAAGCACAATATTAAATTATTGCAAAATTACATTGCTATCATTTAACAATATTGTATATTTGTGTTAAGGAGTTACAAATGTAAATATAGGGTTATGAATTCACGAATTTCACTCGTATTAAAGACTAAGAATATTACCCCTGCAGAACTTGCAGATGAGATAGGTGTTCAAAGGTCAAGCATATCACATATACTCAACGGACGTAATAAACCAAGTCTGGATTTTATACAGAAGCTCCTGAAGAAGCATTCTGATATCAGCATGTCATGGCTCTTGTTTGGGGAAGGTCCTATGTTCAACTCCGGAACAATTGTATCAGCACCTGTACAACAAATTAGTCAGGATGTACAAAAGAAGCCATCCCTTTTGAATTTATTTGACGAATCGGATCAGGAGGAGACTGAAACACCTGCTCCGGATTTAAACAAAGAAGTAGAGAGAGCTCAGGAAATAATTGAGCCAATTAGAAGCGATTTAAGGCACGAACCGGAACATGCAAATATAAATCCTCCCCAATATAAGGAGGATCCGCCAGAGAGTCCTAAATTGCCTATAAAGACAAAGCCTCTGAGACAAGAAAATTCACGTACAATTTCGAGAATAATTATATTTTATTCCGACAAAAGCTTCACTGAATATACACCCGGAGAAGAATAATCAATCTATCAGTTCAAATTCCGAAAAGAAGAAGGAACTTTCCCGTATTGCATTCTCATCACTGTCTGATCCGTGAACGGCATTCATTTGTAAAGAAGTTCCAAACAATTGTCTGATGGATCCGTTTTCTGCCTCAGCAGGATTTGTAGATCCGATAAAATCGCGGAAAGCTTTAACAGCATTATCCTTGCTCAGTACGGCTGCGATAACCGGACCTGATGACATAAATTCAACCAATGCACCATAAAAAGGGCGTTCCTTATGCACTTCGTAAAACTTTGAAGCCTTTTCTTTTGACAGGTGCACCATCTTGAGGGCTTTTAAGCGGAATCCACCGTTAATAATAATATCTAAAATCTTACCTGAATCAAGATTTTTCACTGCATCAGGTTTAATCATTGTAAATGTTATGTTGCCTTCCATTGCGTTTTATGTTGGTAAAGTAAATATACCTATTTAGTTTTAAGGTCAAATAACATAATTAACTATTTTTGTGTTCAATTCAATTGCTATTTAACGTTAATTCCATAAGCTTGCATAAGTTCAATAATCAAGAAATTGCTGAAATCAGGAGCATTCTTACACTTCCCAAAAATATCCTTATTACTACGCATTACAATCCTGACGGTGATGCAATCGGGTCCTCACTTGCTTTATGCCACTACCTGAAAATCAAGGGCCACAATGTTAATGTCCTGATACCAAACGATGTCCCGGAGTTTTTGCAGTGGATGCCGGGTATGGACGAAGCTGTTATCTATTTTCATCATTCACGCAAAGGCAATAAGCTGATTGAAGATGCCGACCTGATATTTTGTCTCGACTATAACTCCATTTCCAGGGTCAATCTTTTCAAAGATCAGCTTCTGAATTCTAAAAAGATGAAAGTGCTGATTGACCACCATCCTTATCCCGAGAATCAGTTTGATCTGTCGTTTTCTGTTATTGAAGTCTCATCAACCTCAGAACTTATTTTTGATATGATCAGTGCTCTGGGCGACAGGCATTTGATTGACTATAACATAGGTGTAAATATTTATGTTGGCATGATGACCGACACGGGCTCTTTCAGTTATGCAAGCAACTATCCTGAAACCAACTATGCAGTTGCCGAACTAATTAAGAGTGGTGTAGACACTGAACTGGTACACAGGTTAGTGTATGATACATACTCAGAGAACCGGATGCGTCTTCTGGGATATTGCCTGAGCGAAAAGCTTGTCGTACTGAAGGAATACAACACTGCCTATATCTGGCTGACCAAAGAAGATCTGAACAAATACAACCATCAGCCTGGTGATACTGAGGGCTTTGTCAATTATGCCCTATCAATAAAAGGAATAAGTTTTGCTGCGCTGTTTACTGAGAAAAACGGATCAATAAGAATATCATTCCGCTCTAAGTCAGACTTTCCGGCAAACGAGATAGCAAAAAACCATTATCAGGGCGGAGGGCACAAGAATGCAGCCGGCGGTGACTCCTTTAAACCAATGCACGAGACACTTCAGGAATTCGAAGAAAGGTTAAAAGAATACAAGGAACGTTTGAATTCAGCAGCTCAGAAAAGTTCAGTTTTATGAAAAATGTGCGTTTTACATTTTACAAAACTATTTATTTGTGGTCGTTGCTTGCACTGTTTTCTTGTCAGCCTAAGAATACGGCAGAGCAGAATAAGGAAATAGACCCGTCAAAGCTTGAAGAACCTCTGATTCATGCAAATAAGCAAGCAGTTAAGGAAGAAGAGCAACAAATTGACAATTTCATCAGACGCCGCAACTGGAAAATGCAGGAAACAGGATCGGGACTCAGATACGGCATATACAAGAAAGGAAGCGGTGAGAAAGCCGGTGAAGGAAAGATTGCAGTCATAAGTTATTCGGTTGAACTCATAACCGGCGAGAAAATCTATTCATCGGAAGAATCGGGGAACAAGGAATTCCTTATCGGTAGAGGCGGAGTAGAGAGTGGAATAGAGGAAGGAATATTGTTATTAAGGGTTGGCGACAGGGCAAAAATTATCATACCTTCGCACCTTGGTTTCGGGCTTTTGGGCGATCAGAATAAGGTGCCCCCAAAGTCCACTCTTATCTATGATATTGAATTAATAGAACTTAAATGATAAACAATTTAACAAAAATCAACCTAATGAAATACAGAAATCTTAACCTCTTACTGTTTTTTATGGCAGTAGCGCTAACTTTCGCGTCATGTTCGGAACATAGGGGTTTTAAAAAAACAAGCGACGGATTGTTTTACAAATTCCATGAAAAAGGTGATGATACCACTACAGTTAAAGAAGGTATGATTCTTAACCTTATTATGCAATACTCTATTAACGATTCAGTATTGTTTAATTCATCCGAAATACCTCAGGAATTCCTGTTACCTGTAAATCCTCCTACCTATAAAGGTGACCTTTACACCGCTCTTACAATGATGAAGCCAGGTGATAGTGCTACTTTCATTACATCAGCTGACTCGTTCTTTATCAAGACTATCAGACTGCCACAGGTTCCTGATTCAGCATTTATCGGTAAAGATATTTATTTCAACATAAGGTTACTTTCTGCTAAAACCCAGGAACAAATGGAGCAGGAGCGCAGAGTTGAAATGGAAAAACTTAAAGAGCAGGAATTATCATCCTTAAGCAACTATATTTCAAGCAACAAAATTACTGTTGCTCCATTGCCTTCAGGACTTTATTACATGGAAACAAAGAAAGGTAACAACCAGAAACCTAAAGCAGGTGATTACGGTAAAATCCATTTTAAAGTTTCAACAATTGATGGAAAAACCTTGTATTCGACTTATGATCAAGGACAACCAATGATGTGGGAAGCCGGTAAAGATTTCGATAACCAGGGTGTTACTGAAGCCCTCAATCTTATGTCAAAAGGCTCAAAAGCTTCTATCATAGTGCCATCTGCAATTGCTTTCGGTGAGCAGGGCAGAGGACAGATGATTCCACCTTACACTACTTTACTTTATGATCTTGAACTGTCTGACATCATGACAAAAGCCCAGGTAGAGAAAGAACAAAAAGAACAACAAAGAAAAGCCGCTGAAGAAAAAGAACTGGCAAAGAAACAAGAAGCAAGCAAGCTTCAGGATTATTTGAAAACCAATAATATTAAAGCTACACCAACCGCTTCAGGTCTTATTTATATTGAAAAACATAAAGGTACAGGTCCTCAGGCAACAGCCGGCAAAACCGTTAAGGTTCATTATACCGGAACTCTTCTCAATGGCCAGAAGTTTGATTCTTCAGTTGATCGTGGTGAGCCATTCTCATTCACACTTGGTCGCGGACAAGTAATCCCGGGTTGGGAAGAAGGAATTGCTCTGATGAAACAAGGTGGAAAAGCCAGGTTAATCATTCCTTCAAAACTTGCTTACGGTGAAGATGGAAGACCTTCAATTCCTCCAAGTTCTACTCTGGTATTCGAAGTTGAGCTATTAGAAGTTAAGTAAGAAGTCCTTGATAATTAGGATAAAGAAGGCTGTCCCTCAGGGCAGCCTTCTTTTGTTATATCATACTTGATATTCATTGAATATAAAGTGGATATTAAACAGGGGTTGAGCAGGGTTCAGAAGGGGTTTCGAGGCTCAGTAAGTATTTCAACCCCTTCCTGGCCCCCTCTCAACCCCCTCTCAACAGGCGATTAATATCCTCTTTAGCATTACTTTATATCCAACCTGAATGCAATAGAATTTTATGCGCCTTTAAAACGGTCAAGTTTCTCTTGCAAAGCATACATTTCGTCGCGAAGTCTGGCTGCTTCAATGAAATCAAGTTCCTTGGCTGCCTTTTCCATAGATTTGCGGGTTCTGGTAATCAATTTCTCCAGTTGTTCCTTGTTCATGTACTGAACAACAGGATCCGCGGCAATATTTATAGTGTCACTCTCCGAATATGCCTTCGGTCGTTTGTGTGACCCTGATTCAGCAGTAGCCTGACCAATAACTGAAGCTGTAGATTTGATAATCTGCATCGGGGTGATGTTGTGTTCAGTGTTGTAAGCAATCTGTTTTGTCCTTCTCCTGTTGGTCTCATCGATGGTTCGTTGCATCGAATCCGTAATCTTATCGGCATACATAATGACCTTGCTGTTCAGGTTACGAGCTGCACGTCCTGCAGTCTGGGTAAGTGATCTCTCTGATCTCAGGAAGCCTTCTTTATCGGCATCCAGAATGGCAACCAGAGCAACTTCCGGCAAGTCAAGTCCTTCACGTAACAGGTTTACACCCACAAGCACATCGTAGAGTCCCAATCTCAGGTCACGAAGAATTTCCACCCGCTCCAGTGTCTCAACATCAGAGTGAATATACGTGCTCTTAATGTTGAGGCGGGTCATGTACTTGGTCAATTCTTCCGCCATTCTTTTTGTCAGGGTTGTAACCAGAACTCTTCCACCGTTTTTCACTGTCTGGTCAATTTCGTCGAGCAGGTCGTCTACCTGTGTTAAGCCCGGGCGTACTTCAATAGGAGGATCTGTCAGACCGGTAGGCCTTATGAGCTGCTCAACCACAACGCCTTCTGATCTCTGCAGTTCATAGTCAGCCGGAGTGGCACTCATATAAATAGTTTGACCGGTAAGTACTTCGAACTCTTCAAATTTCAAGGGACGGTTGTCCATTGCTGATGGCAATCTGAAACCATATTCAACGAGAGTTTGCTTTCGCGAACGATCGCCGCCATACATTGCCCTTATCTGGGAAATAGTCACGTGGCTTTCGTCAATCACAGTCAGGAAATCATCAGGAAAATAGTCCAGAAGACAGAATGGGCGGGATCCTGGATTTCTGCCATCGAAATATCTCGAGTAGTTCTCTATACCCGGACAATATCCAAGTTCCCTCATCATTTCAATATCGTACGTTACTCTGTCCTCCAGTCGTTTAGCTTCAAGTACTTTCCGTTCTTCATTAAAGTAATCAACCTGCTTTACCATGTCGAACTGGATTTCCTGAATAGAATCTTTCATCTTTTCCTTTGATGTGACGAAAATGTTGGCAGGGTAGATGTTTATCATCTCCATTTTTTCAATCAGATAGCCATCAATAGGATGGAAAGATTCGATGCCCTCAATTTCATCATCCCAGAAAAGAATCCTTATTCCATAATCGGCATATGCGGGGAAAACGTCAACTGTATCACCTTTAACCCGGAAACTGCCTCTTGTGAACTCAACTTCACTTCTGTTGTAAAGACTCTCAACAAGGCTCCACAGCAGTTTCTTTCTGCTAAGCTTTTCACCTTTCTGAAGCTTTATTACGCTATTCGAAAAGTCATCGGGATTACCTATACCATAAATACAGGAAACTGAAGAAACTACAATCACATCTCTTCTTCCGGATAGAAGAGCGGATGTGGCGCTTAAACGCAGCTTTTCAAGCTCATCGTTTATTGACAGGTCCTTCTCGATATATGTATTGGTCGAAGGCAGGAATGCTTCAGGCTGATAGTAGTCGTAATACGAAACAAAGTACTCCACGGCGTTATCCGGGAAGAACTGCTTAAACTCACCATAAAGTTGTGCCGCCAGCGTTTTATTATGACTTAATACCAGGGTAGGTCTGTTAACACTAGCTATTACATTGGCGATGGTAAAAGTCTTTCCGGAGCCTGTAACACCAAGTAATATCTGGGAAAGATCACCCCTTTTAAGGCCTTCGGTTAATTGCTGAATGGCCTGTGGTTGGTCACCTGATGGCTGGTATTCAGATGTTAATTTGAAATTCACTATTTACTTTTTATTTACTCAACAAATATAACCCTCAAACAGATCGTTGTACCTGCAATTCTTTTATTTAAGCAGTATTGTAGTTGATATTGGATAATGATCTGAGTAGTTTTTCTTTATGGTTTTGTAATTAACCGAATTAAACGCCTCATCGTGCAGTATATAGTCTATTCTGAATGAAGGCAGTGCTCCGGCATAAGTCATACCAATTCCATTTCCCGACTCCTTAAATGAATCGTCAAGACCGTGAGACAGTTGATGGTAGGTGTATGATGATGGTGTATCATTAAAGTCACCGCAAACAATTACAGGGTAAGGCGAATTGTCAATTACCTCCTTCAGCTTTCGTGCCTGGGGAGCCCTTTTTACAAAAGCTTTTTTAAATTTTCGCAGAATCTTGCGGGAGTTTTCAGAGAAAATTTCCTGACTATCAGCTTTTTTTGGAAGCTCCTCAACATACAGATAGTCTTCTTTGCTCAGTCTTATAGATTGCAGGTGGACATTAAACACCCTTATAGTATCACCTTCAATAACTATATCAGAGTATATACAGAAGTTGCTATGACTGGCTTCAAAATCAATAACACCGCTGTTTATTATAGGCCATCTGCTGAAAGTAGCAATTCCATAAGGCATTTTCTTACCATCCTTCTGAACGTTGGCAACATGGCTGAATTTCAAACCTGTGAGATCCTCAATTGAATCAGTTATATCAATTTTTGATGGTCGGCCCGCATGGTATTCCTGAAGACAAATTAAATCAGGTTTATTTTCCTGTAGAATCATTAAAGTGTTCCAGCCTTTCTGACTCATCATTCTTTTGCCCCAGTTATAGAAATCAAAAATCTGGACATTATAGGAGATTACATTCACACTTAAAGTAGTGTCATGAATGTCAGCTGTATCATTGTCAAACTGTAGGTAATTAGTCAGCCGGCTCCAGCATATGAGCAGTGCAATCAGTGATATCAGGAACAGCTTACGCCAGAGGAACATCCAAATGAACACGAAGACCAAATTAGCTATTACTGCATATGGGAAAGCTAATCCGGCGAATGAAATAACCCAGCATTTATCAGGGGGTATGTAGGCAGCCAAAAAGCCCAACGCCAATAATACTATGACTAATATGTTGAAAATGAGAAGTAGTCCCGACCAGATTGTCAGCCTTCTATGTTTCATTAGTGACATCAGACGTCTTTAGGTGTTATTCTGTTTTTTGCTGGTTGAAAAAAGTAGTTCTTTTTCTTCCTTCGTTAAGCTATTGTAACCCGACTGACTTATCTTATCGAGTATTTTGTCAATTCTTTGTTGCTTCTCCTTTTTTCTCAGGTTGTATTCCTCATCTGAGACAGGTGCTCTTCCATGATGCACCTTAAAAGTAGTCTTTTTTGATGCTCTGTACTTCCTTATACTTTCAGCCGAAAGAATTCCAAAAATTTTTGCCGGGTCGAAATATGGCAGCATCTTAATGTAAGCAAAGCCCCACAATGCGCCGCCTAAATGTGCAATATGCCCTCCTGCATTTCCTGCATTTATCATCAGCAGGTCCATTACAACGGTAATAATTGCAATATACTTTATCCTTATAGGCCCGAGCAGGAGCAAATTTATGGTATAATTGGGAACATAAAAAGAAATTGCGACAACAATGGCAAGAACACTTGCTGATGCACCCATTGCCAGGGCATTTATTTTCACCAATTCAAAAACAGGGAATACATTGTATGCGAAAATGTAAAGAAGACCACCGGCTATTCCACCTAAAATATAGGTTGCCGTGAATTGCCTCTGCGATAAATACTGCACGAAAATAACCCCAAACCAATACAACCACAGCAAATTAAACAGAATATGCATAAAATCAAAATGCAGAAACATGTAACTTAACAGAGTCCATGGTTTTGCAAGAAATACACTTATATTGGCGGGAAGGGCAAGAAAAGAAAGCAGAAATTCGGTCAGCTGTTGCTTGTAAAGACCTGATGTTCCTGTTTCAGGACTTGAAAACAGAAATGCAAGGTTCTTGAACAGGACTATTAGTAACCATACAACAATATTAATCAATATGATACGGGGCAAAGCTTCACGCTTGCCAAAGAATATTTTAACTCGTTCAAATGGAGAAATCTGTTGATACATACTTTAATAGTTTTGATCCCAATATTCATTTTTTCTTTTTCGATTCCAATAGCGAATCAGGAAGAAGCCAAATATCATACCTCCAAGATGCGCGAAATGGGCTACATTATCGCCGGTTTGGTTACGGATTCCAAAGAAAAGCTCCAACCCACCGTAAAATATAACAAACCATTTTGCCTTTATGGGGAACAAAAAGTAAATATAAATTAAAGTATTGGGAAACAGCATACCAAAAGCAAGCAGGATACCAAACACTGCACCCGACGCTCCAACAGTTGGTACGTCTTTCCTGAACTCAACCATTTCATTCAGATACTGTGAAGCCTGGTTTATCATTCCCATATCATTTGGATGTAGACTCCATGCATCAATGAAATCCCTTATGCTTGCCAAAAAGAAAGGAAAATGGTTATGCACGAAATTCTCAAAGTCGACAGGATTTGGCGAACTCATTATCGCGAGGACTTCATTCTGAATACCACGTACGCCAAAATGCATTACAACCATATGTATCACGGCAGCACCTATACCGGTAACCATGTAATAGATGAGGAAACGCTTTGATCCCCACACATTCTCAATAAGATAGCCAAACATCCACAGAGCAAACATATTGAATATAACATGAGTGTACTGAGTAGGGCTATGCAGAAACATGTATGTTACAAATTGCGCAGGATTAAATTTTGATGATCCATAATAATGCAATCCAAGATAGTCAACCAGGTCAAGCTTGAACACATTAAGGCACATTATCTGGGCAAGAAACACCAATCCGTTTATAATGAGAAGATTCTTTACTACAGGTGGTAATACACTAAATCCCCGTGGCGAATATTGTTGGTCGTACATACTTTATCTATAAGTTGGGTTGAAAACGCTTTTCTATTTCCTCAAACGACATGTTGATAATTATTATTTTTCCTGAAGGACTTACAGATGGTACCTTGCATGCAAACAGGTCATCAACCAGGGCCTGCATTTCCTCAATTGTAAGGATCTTATTTGATTTCAAGGAAAGGTTTTTAGCCATTGACCTGGCTATATTCGTAATCTTATCAACCTTTAAATTTGACTTATTTAATTTATAATTCTCTAATAATCCCTCTATTAACTGCTGAATATTCTGTTCGGGTAAATCGGTCGGACAACCGGTAACCACCACAGCACCCGCACCAAAAGGCTCAATAACAAAACCAAGCTTATAAAGTTCTTCCTTTATGTCGTTTAAAAGATCAATATGAACAGGACTAAGTTTTATGGTATGCGGGAATAGCTGCTGCTGAATATTTGCAGGTCGCTGATCTATCTTTTCCACAAGCTTTTCAAACTGAATTCTCTCATGAGCCGCCTGCTGGTCGATTATGATAAGTCCCGATTTAACTTTGGTAATGATATATTTATTCTTGAGCTGGAAAAATCCCCTTATATCCTGTTCTTCATTTTCAAAGTTAGCCCCAACAGTCATTGTTCTTAATGATTGTTGTTCTTCCCGGCCAGGTATAGGAGATGAGGGAAGATCTACGTTAGGATTAACATAAAATGATGACAATCCAAGATCGGGCGACTGCTTTTTAACGAAAGGATTATATTCAGGATTGATCTTAATACCAGGCACAACCACCGGCTTATCTTTAGGAAAAAAGAAGTTATACTCGGGTTGTGTATCAAAATCAATAGTAGGGAAGAGGCTGTATTTCCCTATTGCCTGTTTTATGGCTGATTTCAGGATTCCATACAATGCATGGTGGTTCTGAAAGTTCACTTCAGTCTTTGTTGGGTGTATGTTAATATCAATACTACCCGGATCTACTTCAAGATAAATGAAATAGGAGGGGAAATAATCTTCGGGTATAAGCGAACCAAAAACCTCCTCAATAGCATGATTAAGATAAGGATGCTTAATAAAACGGGAGTTTGCAAAGAAGTACTGTTCTCCTCTTGTCTTGCGTGCACTTTCGGGCTTTCCGATAAATCCTGATATTTTAACTACTTCAGTTTCAGTCTCAACCGGAATGAGTTTTTCCTGATAATTATTTCCAAACAGATTGCTTATTCTTTGCTTAAGGCTTCCTGCCGGCAACTGTATCTGTATTTTATTATTATTGATAAGGTCGAATGCGATTTCAGGATTTACCAGAGCAACTCTATGAAACTCTTCAATAATAAGGCGCATCTCATGAGCATCGGATTTGAGAAACTGACGACGGGCCGGAACATTGTAGAACAGATTTTTAACCTGTAATGAAGTCCCGGGTTCCATAGCACAGGGCTGCTGGTTTTTAACCACCGACCCTTCAATAGTTACATGTGTTCCCAATTCGTCACCTATCCGCCTTGTTTTAAGTTCAACCTGACTTATAGCGGCTATAGATGCCAATGCTTCTCCTCTGAATCCGAAAGTCTTGATTTTAAATAGGTCGTCGGCATTTTTGATTTTAGAGGTTGCGTGTCTTTCAAAGCTCATACGGGCATCGATTGTAGACATACCACACCCATTATCGGTAACCTGAAGAAGGGTTTTACCTGAATCTTTAACGATAAGCTGAATTTCTGAAGCTCCCGAATCCACTGCATTTTCAAGCATTTCCTTAACAGCTGAGGCGGGTCTTTGTATAACTTCCCCTGCTGCTATCTGATTTGCAACGGAATCAGGCAGTAGTTTAATAATGTCCGACATTTAGCTTAAGAAGATATAGTATAGAAATAAGGCAACCAATGCCAGATAGATTAATAAAGTAGTTCCGGTAATAGCTCCGGTTCTCTTATCTTTCAATTTCCATGAAGATTTGAGCTTATCGCGAAATTCGGGGCTAACTCCACCATCATCTTTTTGCTCGCTGTACTTTTTCTTAAGGTTTTCCAGAGCTTCCTTTCTTTCGTCGTAATACCTTGGCTTATAGGAAAATTGCTTTGGTTTAGGCGTTTTGAAAAACGTTATTTTCATTTCTTGTCCTTTCGCATTAAATCCGAACTTATCATTTAACAAAATTAGTCAATTAATTATTGAAACCCCTCAATATGTATAAGCCGATTTCAGTCTTCACAATATAGCACAAAAACTATACAAAAAAAGCCCCTCGTTAACACAAGGGGCTTTAATAAAATATAAAAGATCTTAGTTATTGGCTATTGAAGGTACGCGTTTGCTAATCAGGAAGTAGCTTCCAAAAAGAACACCACTATAGAATAGGTCACCTACCAATGAAGTGTTAAAGAAAGGAATACCTGCAACATATGCTTGCAGCAATCCTGAGAAGTCCCTGCTATAAGGCATTAACCCTGTGTACCATGATGCGAAATTGGTGATCAGGAAGAAAATCACTGATGATGAAACAGTGGCAATAGCAATGTTACCAACTTTAATTCTGTTTCTCATAAGAATTCCAAGGCCAACTGCAATTAACATACCGGCATAGACGGCCAACATGGTTGTATGAAACCCAATAATCAGATCACTGATAAACATTGCTAAGATTGGCAAAAGGAATGCAAGTGCTTTTCTGTTAATAAAGACTCCTCCAAAAATGGCAATAGCAGCTACAGGAGTGAAGTTTGGCCAATGAGGTATTATACGCATCACTACGGCGAATACTACGGCAGAAATCACAAAGACCATTCTTGGGGTAAAAAATTTATTTTCCATGTTAAAGGCTGATTTGTTTGTGGCGACAAAATTAATAAGTTTTCGAAAGAAAAAAGTAAATAAATCCCGCTTTCCTAATTTATTCGTTTATTCTAACATTTCAGAATTTTAAAAGTTTGTCAAAATCCTTTATCTGAGCTACAATTCAGCAACAAAAGACAACGAATATTGTTGTGGGGAATACATAACAAACTACACAAATCTAACTATCTATGGATGATCTATTAGCTGCCAGGCTACAAATGACTGTTTCCTTCGTATTTCACATTGTATTTGCCTGTATTGGAATGACCATGCCGTGGTTAATGGTAATGGCCGAATGGAAATGGATTAAAACAGGCAAGCAGGTTTATCAGGATTTAGCCAAAGCGTGGTCGCGCGGGGTAGCTATTTTATTTGCTGTCGGTGCTGTTTCAGGTACTGTTCTCTCATTTGAACTTGGACTGTTATGGCCCGGATTTATGGAGCATGCCGGTTCAATTATCGGTATGCCATTTTCATGGGAAGGAACCGCCTTCTTCCTGGAAGCGATTGCTTTAGGCTTTTTCCTTTACGGATGGAAAAGAGTTAACAAGTGGGTGCATTTCGGCTCAGGTGCTGTGGTCGGCCTTGCCGGCGTTATGTCGGGAATCTTTGTTGTCTCGGCAAATAGCTGGATGAATAATCCTGCGGGATTCGACTGGGTCAACGGTCAGGCTATCAACATTGACCCGCTGGCTGCAATGTTCAATAAAGGGTGGTTCCACCAGGCTCTGCATATGACAATAGCTGCATTCTCTGCTACTGCGTTCACTGTTGCAGGACTACATGCCTTTTTATATTTAAAACACAAAGGGCATCCACTTCACCGTGCCGCTATAAGAATTGCATTGGTATACGGGGCAGTTGCTTCCATTCTTCAGCCTTTAAGCGGTGACATTTCAGCAAAGCATGTTGCAAAACATCAACCTGCCAAACTGGCAGCAATGGAATCGCTGTATCATACATCAAAACCTGCTGACCTGGTTTTAGGTGGCATACCTAACGATAAAGAACAACGTGTTGATTATGCCATAAAGATTCCCAAAGCATTGAGCTTCCTTGCCCATGGCGACTTTAACGCCGAAGTAAAAGGCCTTGACCAGATACCCGATGATGAACAACCTCCTGTATTTATTGTCCATATTGCATTTCAGGTGATGGTTTTATTAGGAACGCTGATGGCGGGTACGGGTGTTCTTTTCCTTCTTTTCTCGTGGAAATGGAAGCATATGCTTGAGAAGAAATGGTGGCTGGTTCTCCTAACAATTCTCACGCCGGCAGGATTTATAGCTGTTGAAGCGGGATGGATTGTAACCGAAGTTGGCAGGCAGCCATGGATTATCTACGGAATAATGAAAACGAAAGATGCGCTTTCACCTATGCCGGGACTTCAGTGGTCATTATATTCAATTACACTGCTTTACCTTATTCTGTCACTGGTGGTTATCCTGCTTATGCGTCGACAAATCAAAGTATTACATCATAAGCATGATCCAACCACGGGCGGAAACTAAACTATTATTTAACTAAAAAACATGGTATCATGACTGAAGTCATCATAATTGTGCTGGGTATCTCACTCATGCTATATGTACTACTAGGCGGAGCAGATTTTGGCGCCGGAATCATTGAGGTGTTCACAGGAAAGAAAGGAATGGATGTAATTTCAAAAGCCATTGCCCCTGTGTGGGAGGCCAATCATGTGTGGGTTATACTGGCTGTTGTAATTCTTTTTAATGGTTTCCCGTTAGTCTACACATCAATCAGCACATTTCTGCATATTCCTATTCTTCTGGTTTTGTTAGGCATAGTCTTAAGAGGCTCGGCATTTACATTCAGGTATTATGATGCAATAAAAGACCGTTCACATTACTACTACACATGGTTTTTCAGATTCTCAAGTATCATCACTCCATTCTTTTATGGAGTGATATTAGGCGCCATTATGTTGGGTGAAATCCCCGGAAAAGTGACAGATGGATCATTCTATGAAGTATTTATGGCCCCATGGGTAAACTGGTTCACTCTCGTTACCGGCATATTTATAACCTTTTTATTTGGATGGCTTGCTGCAGTTTATCTTATTGGCGAAACAAAAAAGGAAGAGGAGTCCCGATTGTTTTTAAGAGTTTCGCAGTATTTTTATGTTCTGCTTATCCTTTCGGGAGCCGCTGTTTTTGCGATGGCGGAAATTTATAATGTCCACTTTTTCTCAACTTTCACCAAATCGCCTATCAGCATAATGTGTATGGTGGTTGCTACCATAATCATCCCATTTCTGTGGAGAGCAATGCAAAGGAAATATATTATACGCTCGAGGATCCTGGCAGGTATTCAAACTGCCTGTATTCTGATTGGGTGGTATGCAATTCAATTTCCGGGAATGTTATACCTTTCTGCAGTTGATGATCTGACCATATACAACAGCAGGGCACCGCAGAGCACAATGGTGATGCTTTTCTGGGCTTTGATCGTTGGAATCCTAATTATTTTCCCTTCAATGGGGTATCTTATGAAGGTCTTTAAGTTCAACGATAAAGATATTACGAAGGCGAAATAAACAAGCTACGATAAGTCATATATCGGACCTTATATTCCTTATATTCACTATCTTTGTACCAATAAAACGACTGCTTAAAAAATCAACATTTTATGCCTGATCTCCATTTTGATGCCGTAATTTTTGACCTTGACGGAGTTATTACTAAAACAGCGTTGGTTCATAGTTCTGCATGGAAATCCATGTTCGATGAATTCCTGACAACATATTCCCAAAAGCATAACATTCCTTTTAAAGAGTTCACGCATACAGCCGATTATCTGCCTTATGTTGATGGTAAACCCCGATATAAAGGAGTGCATGATTTCCTGAAATCGCGAAACATTGAATTGCCTTACGGTGATCCGTCTGACTCTGTTGATACTGAAACTATCTGTGGCTTAGGCAACAGAAAGGATTACGCTTTCAACATGATACTTAAGAGAGATGGTGTTCAGGTTTATGAAAGCACGGTCAATCTGATACACAGTCTGAAGGAAAATAATATTAAAGTAGGAGTGGCATCATCAAGTAAAAATTGCGCTCCTGTTCTTGAAGCCGCAGGTCTGCTTTCACTGTTTGAAACCAGAGTTGACGGAGTTGTATCAGCCGAACTGAAACTTAAAGGGAAACCTGAGCCCGATATATTTACCAAAGCCGCCGATAATCTGGGTGTATCATATGAGCGCACTGCAATTGTTGAAGATGCAGTTTCGGGGGTGCAGGCAGGAAGAAAGGGCGATTTCGGACTAATACTAGGTGTTGCCAGAGAAGAAAATGAAGAAGAATTGCTGTTAAATGGTGCCGATCTGGTAGTCACCGATCTATCCGAAATATCACTGGAAGGTATCAATGACTGGTTTCAGGAAGGGATTGAAAATGAAGTCTGGACATTAACCTATCAGGAATTCGATCCTGTTAAGGAAAAAACCAGGGAGGCGCTATTGACTGTTGGAAACGGGTATATAGGTACCCGCGGAGCAATGGAAGAAAGTTTATCATCAAAGGTACACAGTCCGGGTACATACATTGCCGGTCTTTACAACCGACTCTCATCACAGGTTGGCGACCGGATGATTGAAAATGAAGATTTTGTCAACATTCCCAATTGGCTGCCGATTACCTTTAAAATCGACAATGAGCCATGGTTTAACTTCGACACTGCAAGATTCCTTGAATTCAACAAACATCTCGACTTTCGCACAGGTGTCTTTAGTAGGAAAATAGTATTCGAAGACCCGCAAGGGAGAATTACTGCAATTGATTCACAGAGAGTATTTTCGATGGCTAACCGACATCTTGGAGCTATCCAGTACACTATTACACCGTTAAGCTATACCGGACAAATAACCATAAGATCGGGGATTAATGGGAATATCATCAACGAAGGTGTAGACAGATATAAAGATTTGAATCAGAGGCATCTGAAACCGTTTGAAGAAGGTCACATGCAAAATTCCATACATGTGGTAGTTGAAACCGTGCAATCCGGGATCACTATTGCTGAAGCTGTGACACACAGAGTGTTCCTCGAAGAGCATGAACTTGTACTTGAACCGCGTACAAATGTATCGCCGTCATGCGTATATCAGGAGTTCAGCTATGAGGTTATCCAGGGACAGTCGATTACCCTTGAAAAAATTGCTGCAATCTATACTTCAAAGCATGATGATTCAAAGGATCCACTCAGAGATGCCCAGATACTTGCCGGTATCCCCACGAGGTTCATCGAGATTACAATTGCAAGCCAGCAGGTGTGGAAGAAGCTTTGGGAAAAGATTGATGTAAAGATTGAAGGAAGTCGGAAAGACCAAAAATTACTGCGCCTGCATTTATACCATCTGATGGTGTCAGCGTCTCATCATAATAATAAAACAGACGCAAGCTTTACAGCCAGGGGATTGCACGGTGAAGCCTACAGAGGACATATATTCTGGGATGAATTATTCATCCTGCCCCTGTACAATATACACCTGCCTGAAACTGCGAAGTCTACGCTAATGTACAGATACTGCAGGCTGGACAAAGCCAGGGAATATGCATCACAATACGGATACAAGGGAGCAATGTATCCATGGCAAAGTGGTAGCGATGGGAGGGAAGAAACCCAGATTGTACACCTCAATCCTTTAACCGGGGAATGGGGCGATGATTACAGTTCATTGCAGCGCCACGTTTCCCTGGCAATTGCATATAATATCTGGCAGTATGTGCATATTACAAACGATGATGAGTTCCTGAGAAATTACGGAGCAGAAATGTTCTTTGAGATATGCAGATTCTGGGCCAGTAAAGCCGAATACGATGAGGCAACAGGAAGGTATCATATCCCTGAAGTAATGGGACCTGATGAATTCCACGAACAATATCCGGGTGCAGAAAAAGGTGGCCTCAGGGATAATGCTTACACCAATGTGTTGTTGGCATGGGCATTCAGGAAAGCTGCAGAGATCGGTAAACGCCTTTCAGAAGAGTCAACTCTTGTTACCAATGATGAACTGGAACAATGGAAACGTATTGCAGGCAAACTTAATCTGGTGATTTCCCGCCAAGGAATAATTGCCCAGTACGATGGATATTTTGATCTGAAAGAGCTCGACTGGGATCATTATAAGTCCAAATATGGAAATATTTACAGGCTCGACAGGATATTAAAAGCTGAAGGAAAATCTGCTGATGAATATAAAGTAGCCAAGCAGGCTGACACCCTGATGCTTTTCTATATTCTTGATGAAGAAGAAGTAAGAGAGATCATAAATGAGATGGGGTATGAATTAAAACCCAATTTCCTTCGTTTAAATATGGAATACTACCTGGCCAGAACATCTCATGGCTCCACGCTAAGTAGAGTGGTTCATTCGCATCTGGCAAACATGATAGGCGATACTGAATTAAGTCGCGTATTATACCAGGATGCTCTTACCAGTGACTTTAATGATATCCAGGGAGGTACTACAGCCGAAGGTATACATCTTGGTGTAATGGCCGGAACTGTTATGATTGCAATAAATTCATATGCAGGGCTCAATCTGGAAGGTGATGTGATTCGCATTAATCCTCGTCTTCCAAAAACCTGGAATTCCATTCAGTTTAATTTTACATTCAGAAGCCGGAATTTCGTGGTTAAAGTAACTGAGAATGAAGTGGAAATTATGTCAGCTAATTCCCAAAGCGAAGAAACCGAACTTATAATCTGCAATCAAAAGGTCAGACTGGGCGGTGGTAAATCACTTAAAGTAAATTATACTTCTTCACATTAAACGACAATTCTAAAATCAACTCTAAAAAAAACTGATTTCAAACACTAATTATCATGCTAAACGAAGTATTATTTTTAAATAAAGCCCATCAGAAAGTAGCACAGACCATTCTCGACAGAATCATGCCTGAGTACAGACGGAAGTATATTATTTCACTTTCGGGTGAAGTTGAGACCGGGAAGGCTGAAATAGCGTACGTTTTAGGTAGATTGCTAAAAGCTGAGAATATAAAAGTAAAGATTTTGTACCTCGACAGCTATTACAAGGTTTCACCTGCTGAACGTACTACCTGGCGAAAAGAAAATGGAATAGATAGTATTGGTCCCGATGAGTACAACTGGGATAAGGTAAACGAAAACATTGATGCATTTCTTAAGGACAAAAAGGCGACCTTGCCAATGGTTGATCTTTTCACGGGGCAGATGGATCAGTTAACTACTGACTTCAAAGAAATTGATGTGCTTATTGTTGCCGGTCTGTATGCCATGAAAATTGAAAAGGCTGATTTAAAGGTATTTATCGAAAACAGTTACAAGGACACTATGTCTGTTCAGAAATTATCGGGCAAAGAAGAACTTGATGAATACAGAATGCTGGTACTTGCCCAGGAACATAAAGTTGTACAATCACTTAAAAAGCTGGCCAACTTTTATGTAGATTTCGACACCAATATTGAGGCAATGCGGCTGTTTTAGTTGAATTATAAGCTGTTTTTGTCAGTCAAATGATTTTTTTCATATTTTTAACCATAACAAAATAAAGAATAACATGCTGGGAGACGTATTATTAATCAGTGAGAAACACGAAGCTGCAGCACGCGAAATACTTCCTTATATACTCAAGAACAAAAAAGACAAATTTACCATTGCAGTATCGGGTGAGAGTGGATCCGGCAAATCGGAACTAGCTCATGTAATAGCAAAAATGCTCAGAAAAGAAGGCATTATCTGTAAACCAATCCACATTGATAACTACTATCTGACACATCCATTGGAAAGGACAGAGTGGAGAAAAGCTCATGGAATTGAAACTGCTGTAGGCTATACAGAGTACGACTGGGAGACAATTTACAGAAACCTTGATGACTTCAGGAATAACCGCAAATCCTCAATGCCATGTGTTGACCTTGTCACCGAACAGGTTGACCAGCTGACCACTGATTTTAAAGGTGTGGAGATGCTGATCATTGACGGACTTTATGCAATAAAAACAGAAGGTGTTGACCTTAAAGTGTTTATTGAGTTGACCTACCACGAAACTAAAAAAGCTCAGGTTGTAAGAGGTAAAGAACCTCAAAACGAATACAGAATGAAAGTCCTGGAACGCGAACACCAGGTTGTTCAATCACTTAAGGATCGCGCCGACTTACTAATTGACAAGGAATATAAAGTCAGAGAAGCAAAATAAAGTTTCACATAACCATATGCTTATGTCAAAAAACCTGCCTGTAGAATGGAGTAAGAACCTCACAATTTATGAAGTAAATCTTCGTCATTACACCAAATCAGGAACATTTAAAGAGTTTGAAACTCATCTTCCACGATTGCAGAGTTTAGGAGTAGGCATTTTATGGTTTATGCCAATACAGCCAATTGGGCTTAAAGAGAGAAAAGGAACCCTCGGCAGCTATTACAGCATTAAGGATTATTGTGCTGTTGACCCCCAATACGGAACAATAGAAGAATTTACAGCTCTTGTTGAGAAGATTCACAGCATGGGTA
Organism: uncultured Lentimicrobium sp.; assembly: GCA_964547915.1. Taxonomy (GTDB): domain Bacteria; phylum Bacteroidota; class Bacteroidia; order Bacteroidales; family Lentimicrobiaceae; genus Lentimicrobium. The sequence continues at coordinate 40,495 of CAZJPP010000011.1, read as the reverse complement.
TGTATGTGATTCTCGACTGGGTGGCAAATCATACCTCATGGGATAATGACCTGACCAAAACCCACCGGCATTATTATACATGCAACGAAAGGGGAGAACTTAAACCGCCAAATAAAGAATGGACTGACGTAGTAGAGCTTAATTATAAGGAACCTGAATTACGCAGGTATATGGTCGAGGCAATGAAATTCTGGATTAACAGAACAGACATTGACGGATTCAGGTGCGACATGGCAAATTTGGTTCCAACGGATTTCTGGGAATTTGCCCGAAAAGAACTTGACCAGGTTAAACCACTTTTCATGCTTGCAGAAGCGGAACAAAGAGAACTCCTTGAAGGGGCTTTCGATGCAATCTACAACTGGAATCTTTTCCATGCAATGAACAGGATTGGTAAGGGAGAAAGCAATGCATGGGATATCTCCACGAAGCTTGATTATGAAATATTTCAGTTCCCGTCGCATGCTTACCAACTCATGTTCACATCAAACCATGATGAAAACGCGTGGAATGGCACCGAGCTGGAAAGGCTTAATTATGGACTCGAAACTTTTACTGTCCTGTACTTCACCCTGACCGGAATCCCATTGATTTACAGCGGACAAGAAGCTGCCAACACCAAAAGGCTCAGCATTTTTGAGAAAGATGAAATTGAGTGGAAAGATGATAAGATGTTCAATCTTTACTCCAAATTAATAAGTCTGAAGAAAAACACTGAAGCATTATGGAGTGGGCCATATGGTGGCGGTCTGGTAGTTTTTGATACCCGTAATGGTGGGAGTACGTTATCATACATGCGAAAGGACGATGATTGCAAAATATTGGTAATACTCAACCTCAGCGGTCACGAACAATTTGCACATTTGCATGATTCAAGGCTTGAAGGTTATTATCATGAAATATTCACCAACCAGTCATTTAAGATATACGACGACTACTATTTCCGCCTAAAACCGTGGGAATACATCGTTATGGTTAGCAAATAGCAGAACGAATAAAAAAATAAGCCTCTGTTTTGTGACTTCAAACAGAGGCTTTTTTCTTTTAATGACTTAGTACTATTTCCTTTTCAGGATATTTACCACATCGTCTTTATCCTTAACAAAAACTACTGAAACTGCCCCGGCAATTAGCAAAACACCTGCAGCGACAAGAGCATAAATTGCATGCTCATTATAAATGTACTTTACTATAGGACCGCCAAAAATACCATTTACAATCTGGGGGAAAGTAATAAAGAAATTAAAGATTCCCATATAGACACCCATTTTCCTTGCCGGTATTGACCCCGCGAGAATAGCATATGGCATAGCAAGAATACTTGCCCATGCAATACCGACGCCCACCATGCTGAAATTGAGCAACCATTTCATTTCGGGACTAGTAACAAAAATTATAGAAATCAGTCCTAATCCGCCAATAGTCAGGCAAATTGAGTGTGTTAAACGTCTTCCGACTTTTGAGGCTATTACAGGCAGGAGCATTGCGAAGACAGCTGCAACAAGGTTATAAACGCCAAAGATTACACCAACATAATCACCTGCAGTGTTAAAAGCTTCTGAGCTGCGATCGTCAGGAGGCAGGCCCCATACATGCTGTGCAAGTGCCGGAGTAGTGAACACCCACATTGAGAATAACGCAAACCACGAGAAAAACTGGACAAGTCCGAGCTGTCTCATTGTAGTAGGCATATTAGCAAAATCACGGAAAATATCGAGTATACTTGATTTTCCTTTTGTCTCGGTAATTTTGTCAAGTTCCGGATCGTGCGCTTCATATTCAGCCATTTGCTCAGGTGGATACTCCTTTGTTGTGAATATAGTCCAGAGTATTGCACAAACCAGGACAGCTGCACCCACGAAGAATGAAAGAATAATATTAGCGGGTGCATTACCGATTGTAGCAGTGTTTTCAACGCCGAACCAGTTAGTCAGAACGTAGGGCAGCCAGGAACCCAGAACGGCACCAACGCCAATAAGAGCTGTTTGAATGGAGAAACCCAATGTCCTCTGATCGGTTGGCAGTTTATCCGCTACAAGCGCTCTGAAAGGCTCCATTGCAATATTAAAGGAAGCATCCATTATCATCAGCATGCCGGCCCCTACATATAATGCAGGCAGATATGCTGCAAACATTGGCGATTGCGGCATAAAAATCAGACCAACAGCAGCAAGCAAAGCTCCGGTGAGGAAATAAGGTTTTCTTCTTCCCAGTCTGTTCCATGTCTGGTCGCTGTAATGTCCGATAATTGGCTGAACAATCATTCCGGTAAGAGGGGCAACCAGCCAAAACCATGAAAGGTGCTCTACATCGGCTCCGAAGGTCTGAAGGATCCTGCTGGCATTTGCATTCTGCAAGGCAAAACCAAACTGAATACCCATGAAGCCAAAACTCATATTGAATATTTGCCAGAAAGTAAGGCGGGGTTTCATTTTCATAAACTATAGTTAAAGTTTTTACAATGTAAAAATAAGGAAAACTATTCTTTGCTACCTCTTGTCATTCAATAAATCCTTTTTGTAAATTTGTCACCCGAATTATGCGGAAGTAGCTCAGTCGGTAGAGCATCAGCTTCCCAAGCTGAGGGTCGCGGGTTCGAGCCCCGTTTTCCGCTCTTATTAATTTCAATAATGAATATCAGAGGCTCCCAACACAGGGAGCCTCTTTTTGCTACAGACATGAATTTCAAATATGTGAAATTTGATGTAAAGCCACCTATAACCTTGCTAAAAAATTAAGAGATCAGTTGTCTTTCTTAGTAGCCTGATAATGAATTACTGACAGAATTTCCAGTTTCCACTCACCAGAAATGAGTTGGCTTTTCTTTTGTTCTATTTACTGGTTTTTAATGTCTGAAGTGCTTTTTATTCAGCAATCTTATCCGGAAACTATATGATAACTAAGTGAAATAGATAAAGAAACGAATCACATACATCATGTCTGCACCATAAACTAATAGAAGAAAATCAAGTTACCTTAATGATATGAATGAATGCATAGGAAATATAATTATTGATGCTATATAGGGATTTGAGGATGGCACTCAGATATTAAAAATTGCTTAAAAGCCTTATGTATGTAGGAGGAGACATTATTTTATAATACATTTGCGCGCTTCATTAAGGTCACATCCTTTCATATGAATATGGTCAAATGGTTTAACCGCCTGATTTTTATTAGCATACTTCTACTGGTGCCATTTTTAATGGAAGCACAAAGTATCACCGGAAATTTCCCTGATATTGCTAACAGACAGGTTAAATTATTTGGTTTCAATGGCTTTTCGGCTGATCCAATTGACAGTGTAAATGTCAGTGAGGATGGAACCTTTAAGCTTTCATTTAATACTGAGCATTATGGTGTTGGATATCTTGTCACTGATGATAGTAAAGCCTTTATAGTAATATTGGCACCGGAAAATATAAGTCTTTCAGGAGAATCATTTGCCTCAACGGATAAGATAAAAATCATAGCAGGAGATCAAAATCGCCTCTTTGAACAATTTGCAAGTGACAACCGTCGTAGGGAGCAAGCCCTTAGTGCATGGAACTATCTTGAGAGTTTTTATAATTCCGATTCACTTTTTGCCGGACATAAAACCGCGTTAACTGCCATTGAACAGGAAAAGCAACACATACAAGCTGAAGAGAGTAGTTTTCTGGCAAATTTAGATCCCGGAACTTATTTGAGCTGGTACTTACCTGTTCGTAAACTGGTTAGCTCAGTTTCAATTATGGCAAGGTATCAAAGCAACGAAATCCCGGCTACAATAGAAGCTTTCAGAAATTTAGATTATACTGATGAAAGGCTATACAAAAGCGGACTGCTGAGAGATATAATCGAAGGTCATTTCCGGTTAATTGAAAACGGAGGACTTTCTTCGGATTCGGTATTCATAGGGATGAGTATTTCCATCGATCATATTATTGAAAGCCTGAGAGCTGATGAGGAGAAATTTAACGAGATAACCGATTTCCTCTTCAAATACTTAGAAAAGCATAACCTGAATCAAGCTTCGGAATATCTGGCATTAAAAGTACTAAACGAAGAAAGTTGCACGGTTGACAATAATCTGGCATCACAACTGGAAAGCTACCGCGCGATGAAAGCAGGAAATATAGCACCCGATTTTGATTTTAAGGGTGATGTTTTCGCACCTGCATACGGAACAATTAAACCACCTGCAAAATTATCTGATATAAAGTCTGATTATACAGTATTGGCATTTGGAGCAAGTTGGTGTCCTGCTTGTCCGAATGAACTTATGAAGATAGCAGGCTCATATCAAAAATATAAAGAACGCAACATTGAAGTTGTATTTATTTCCCTTGATGAAGACAAGGAAATTTTCAAAACATTTATAGCGCCCTTTCCTTTCATATCCTTCTGCGATTATCAAAAATGGGAAAGTCCTGTAATTAAATCTTATCACGTATTTGCTACACTTACACTATATCTAATCAACACCAGACAGGAGATTCTTCTTCGTTCCAGTTCTGTCCAACAGTTACACGAATGGATAGATTGGAATCTGGTGCAAAAAAAAACCAGTACTAACCAAAAATCTAATTTATGAAAGAAAAACGATTGAAATTATGTACAATTTTCTTGTTTGCCGTTGGGCTGACCGGCCTGCACGCACAAGAAAGTGTAAATGCATCGGGAGGGCAACTTTCGGGGACCGGAGGTTCCGTTGCCTATTCCGTTGGTCAGATAGTGTATAGTGTTAATACCGGACCTAATGGCTCGGTATCAGAAGGAGTGCAGCAACCGTATGAGATTTCAACAGTAACAGGGATTGAGGATATTGCAATCAATTTTACTGTTTCAACTTATCCCAACCCTATAACCGACTATCTCACACTACAGATTGATGTTAATGAAGATCATAACATCGAATTGATGTCATATTTTCTCTATGACAATTACGGCAAACTTTTACGGAACGAAAGAATCACAGGAAGCCAGACAAGCATTGACATGAGCAATCTCTCGCCTGGTATATATTTCGTAAAAGTGATGGAAGAAAACAATGACATTAAAACATTTAAAACTATTAAAAATTAAAGGGAGTTTAAATAATGAAAAAGATTTTTGCATATATAGTCGTAATGACTTTAGGAGTATATTATACATCAGGTGTTTTTGCTCAATCACCACAAAAAATGAGCTACCAGGCGATTATTCGTAACAGCAATGAAGCTCTGGTACAGAACCAGGAAATTGGAATGAAAATCAGCATTTTGCAAGGTTCACAAAGTGGAACTGCTGTTTATGTTGAAACTCAGACACCAACTACAAATTCCAATGGTTTGGTTAGTCTAGAAATCGGATCAGGAGCTGTTCAATCAGGCGACATGGCTTCAATCAATTGGGCAAACGGTCCATATTTCATTAAAACTGAAACAGATATCGAAGGTGGAGTAAATTACACTATTACCGGTACAAGTCAATTACTTAGCGTACCTTTTGCATTACATGCAAATGAAGTTGACCCGAGTATACCACAAGGAACCCAGGTTGGACAGATGCAATACTGGAATGGTTCGGCATGGGTGACAGTTGCACCCGGAAATGAAGGTGATGTATTGACTTTCACTAATAACAGACCTACATGGGTTGGTGAATCAAGCGTTAGCACAGTAGTGAATCCGGCAACAGGTAGAATATGGATGGACAGGAATCTTGGTGCTTCACGCGTTGCAACTGCAAAGGATGATACACTTGCATATGGTGGCTTATACCAATGGGGCAGGCCAACTGACGGTCATGAACAAAGGAATTCTGTTGTGACTTCAGTTATGAGCAGCACTGACATACCAGGACATGGTGACTTCATTGCACCTCCGGCAATTCCATTTGACTGGCGAAATCCTCAAAATGATGATTTGTGGCAAGGGGTAAATGGTACAAACAATCCTTGTCCGGCCGGATTCAGAATTCCAACATCAGAGGAATGGCATGAAGAACGCATGACATGGAGCAGTATGACTGATGAAGGAGCTTTTAATTCACCACTTAAACTTACTGTAGCCGGATGTCGTGACAGCAGTTCAGGCTTACCTGGTGGTTATGGTTGGTTTGGTAATTACTGGGCAAGTAATGTTGATCATGCCGGGGATTGGGGTGTAACAGAACGTATAACATTCGATGAGGTCAGTTGTCAGATTTATAATACTGCCCGTGCATATGGATACTCAGTTCGCTGCATAAAAGATTAACCAAAACAATACTAAACGATTTAAACTCCCTGCCCTTTAGGCGGGGAGTTTTTTTTATCGGTACCCTGTAAAAAAACAGCAGGTAACTTATGTTACCTGCTGAACTAAACAAGAATTGAATTATTAACCAACTAATTATTAAATCACGAACTATTTTACTAAAACTTTACATGAAACAACTCCTGTTGTGGTTAACATTCTCAGGAAGTATATTCCATTCTTCAATTCACCGGTATTAATCTGATGATTTTGTTTCTCTTCTGTTGATGTATAAACAACACGACCGCTTACGTCAACTAAATTGAGCTCTTTAATGATAGTGTTGCTGTTAACATTGATAACTTCACCGGCCGGATTTGGATAAACTGTGAAACTGTTGCTGATATCATCAACTCCAACGTCTGTTATGATAAAATCAATAGTCTTAAGTTCTGAGTCACCGGAGGTATATACTGACTTTACTCCTGCAGTGTGAGTACCTTCCAAAAGACCTGTAAACATGTAGTTTTCGTCAGTTGTACCTTCTTGTACGAGTTCTCCATCAATGTAAACGTTGTATCCCTGGAATGATCTGATGCTATAAGGAATCATGTCTTCAACAGTAACAGGGTTAAGCAAGTTTCCACCATTAGCACCCTTATTTGAGGTACTGTTTGATGAAGATTTTACGATAAGGTCTCTTACGTCAATTTTAACTCCACCAACGCTGATATTATCGATTGCCCATACCATCCATACTCCTTGTCCGTCACCATCAACATTATTCCATGCTATGCGGATGTTTTGTCCTTCATATGCAGAGAGGTCAATAACAGCAGGAACTTCATAGAAGTTATATCCTTCAGGTAAGTCACTGGCATTCCATAATTCAGTCCAGGTGTCACCATCATCAGTAGAAACTTTAACAAAATAGTTATCAAGATTTGGTGATCCGTTAGTACCATGATACCAGAAAACGAGATCTCCGGCAGGTGCTATAAATTCAGGAGTAATAAGCCATTCATCCTGGTGTTCGTAACTCCACATCATGAAAGCCTGATATTCACCATCCTGTGGTATTATCGCTGCATCAAGAACTACTGTTCCTGTTATACTCCATGTGCATAACTGACCTGATTCACTACCTGTATTGGTAATTATTTGTGACCATCCTTCAGGAAGTTCACCTTGTTCGAAACTTTCATTCCAGCTCTGGTCATTATTCCATGAGAAATTGGCATCACCAAAAGGAAGATCAGTTGTTTCAATAACAAGTCCGAAAGGAGTTCTGATGGTTTCAATTAAGTTAGCAGTAAGAGAGAATGTATCTGATATAATCTGGTCCTGTAATGAGTACTCATTGTAACCTTCTAACGAAACAGTTATGGTGTAATTACCTTTGCGTACTGCATCAAATGCGGCAACTCCATCAGAGCCGACCTGCATTTCATAAACGAACTGTGATAAATCCTGATTTTGAAGTATTACGTTTGCACCTTCAGGGCTTTCAGAAGTATTAGTAACAACAGTTAAAGTACCCGGAATACTGTAAACAATCTCAAAATCAACAGAAACGATGTCTGATGTTCCAGATGTATAAACTGACTGAACGCCTGCAGTATGTAATCCTTCTTCAAGGTCAGTGTACTGATATTCAAAAGCATTAATATTTTCAGCTTCAATATCACCATCAAGATAAACGTTGTATCCAAGCAAAGATTTCTGAGGATTGGTGTTCATAACGGGCTGTACAGTTTTGATTGCTTCAGCAGTCTTTGAATAAACAAATCCTGAATTATTGTTTGATACGGTTGTTGCAACAGGAGCCTTGCTATATTCAAGCTCACCAAAATCTTGACCAAAAGCACGAATCATGAAGTTTGAACTGAATTCAATAATGGATTCAATTGGTGCGAATGGTTCTGAAGTATAGTCGTATACAACATAGTTTGCATTAGGTACAAAAGGCCATTCGGTATCAGTACCTGCATCATTTCCTATTCCAAGGAATCCCTCGTAAGATAAACCTGCAAGGAATCCGGCAGGAGCTTCAATTTCTGTTTCAAAAGTGTATGTGTTCCACTGGTCGTCAACACTTGAAACCTCAGCTGAATATAATACATCGCTTGTGTTAGGTTCCCCATTTTCATCAAGTCCAAAAATCCAGATTTTAACTGTATTGTGTGGACCACCTTCACTTGTAATATACCATGACATTTCGCTCAGAAGGGCATCATTGCGATAAACTGAACCCATTACAGAATTAAGTGTGCCTGATCCGTTGCCTAGTTGTCCAACTACTGTTCCATCATCATGACGGAATTGTCTGACAGGTAAATTAGTCCAGGTTAAATGAGCTTCGCCTTGTTGCTGTGATAGTACATCAATTTGAACATTATTTGGAATCTCTATGATTTCAGAAATTATAATTGTTCCAAGGTCAAGTGAGCTTTCAACATTAACTTCGCTGTTTACATATTCTTCATAACCTTCGGCGGTAATTGTAAGAGAGTATGTTCCGGTGTAAACTTCAGGAATTTCGAATGATCCGTCAGCTGAAGTTACCACACTGTAATTATCGTAACCGGCTAAGTTGACAATAGCACCTTCAATCAGGACGTCATCGTTACCTTTAACGATTCCTATAACTGTATGCTCCGACATAATTGTAAGTTCGGCATTGATTGTTGAAGTTTCACCGATTGTTACGACTACATCTTCAATAATAGTAGAGTTGTATCCAAACTTTGAGAATTCGATATCATAAGTTCCGGGTAAAAGGTATGGCAATTCATAGCTACCATCGGCATTTGAAGTGGCAGTAGCTAAAGTTCCAAGGACGTTTACCTGAACACCTTCTAATGGGGTGCTTTCGTAAGTAACGATACCTTCAACTGCTCCGGTATTGTTTGTAAAGAACATCTTTATGTTTGCGTAGTTGTCGTATACTCCGAAATTTTCAGGCAGAACAGAAGGATCATAAGGTTCATCCTGTTGTGATGAACGGTTACGTTGGGAGCCAAGAACTTCAGTATTGTAGAATTCCATACCTGGAATCCATGCAGTGTCATTCTTATTTGAATATATTACAAGGTTTCTGCCTGAGTATGTATAAGGCTGGTCAAATTCAATGAAGATATCATTCTGACCTTGAGGGAAGTCGACATTGCCATCGAATACAAGGTGAAGTGTAGCAGGATCAATCCAGCCATTTATAAGATTTGCTGAATCAGTTTCGCCCATCCAGATCTTAATGTTTTTTTCTAAAAGGCTTTGCTGGAAATTTCCTGAATAGAAGACACCAGTCATAACACCACCATCGAGTCCGATTTCAGATGGGTAGTAAAGTGTTTGCTGTAAGCTATATTTATAATAAAAGCTGAATGGTGATCCTGAAAGAACCTGTCCGTCACCGATAGAAACTACATTTATATCTGCAGAAGAAACAAACAGTGAAAGATTAGGAGTTACATTATTAGCTGTTGCCTCATCACTTGCGAGTTCAACAAGTCCGTATATTGCGATTATACCCTGATCATCGTTCTGAGGAGTCCAGGGAATATCGAAAGTAAGAACTTCACCGGCTTCAATTGAAGTACCTGTAACAGATGAACCTAACTGGATTCCATCTTCACGCATTAGTTTAACGGTATAGTCATTCTGAGTGTTGATACCATTATTTTTAACACTGATAGTGTAAACTGTTTCAGTTCCGACAGCAGGAGAGGTGTTACCTGTTACTTTTACACCTGCAAGATCATTACTGAAAAGTTCCTTAACAGTAACATCATCAAGTTGGAAACCATAATCCCATGAATTTTGTCCTGTAAGTCCTGTAAACCTGATTTGAACAGAAGATCCGGCATATTGAACAAGGCTTATTTCTGTTTCTTCATAAACCAGGTTTGAATAACCGGTAAATTGAAAAATGTTTGTAAACTCACCACCATTTACACTGATAGCGATATCAAGATCCTGAGGGTTATATGAACTCTCAACTCTTGAAAAGAAGGAAATGCTGTAGCCTTCGCCTGCAGGAAGATTTAAAGCAGGAGTTGTAAGAGTACTGCCTGCAATGTTACATAGAGCAAACTTTTCTCCTGTGTGTGGCACTCCCCATGGGCTTTGTACCCATCCGTTTACTTCCCAGCCAGCAGGTGGCCATGTTTCAAAACCTTCATTGAACAGAAGGTCCTCTGCATGTTTTATCAGCCTGTCTGATCCCGGGATATAGATACTTTTAATATCCCTTTCAGTTCGTTGCCCGAAAGCAACAAGACCAATTAAAACAATTAAAAACGTCGTAAGATGTTTTTTCATGAAATTAGTTTATTAGGTTTATAGGTTTAGTTTAGGGGTTCAACGTCCAGATGGTTGAGCTTACATGTCGAGGCCACCCCTAAACCCGACAAGAAACATCCCAGCAGTCTCATTCTTATTAAGCTAAGAAAAAAGCCACTTTTCCCGCGAGCAAAATAAACCTAAAGAAGTTTCAGCCGCAATTAGTACTGGTTGCTATTTCCCTTAAAGTTTTATTAGTACTACTACCTATTTTTTCAAAAATGTTTCATCAACAATTGATTCACATTGGTTTAAGCCTAAATTTGCACCCTGTGAAAAAAATCTCCCAATATATAATAGTTTCCATATGTTCGATAGCATGTGCAGTGATTGCATTGTGCTTTTTATTGCCAACTAGCTGTAACAATGGTGATAATGACACAGACGGATCTGACATGCATACATGGGAGCAAGATATATCGGAGGAGATATTTCAGCAATTACACTCCAATCCGCATAGAGCACGTGAACTTGCGCAGAAAACACTTAAATCCATTAAACCTGATCAGTTGCAAATAGAAGTTGAACTTTTAAAGCACATAGGTTCGACCTACGCTCTTGAAACAAACTTCGCCGAAGCTCTCAGGTACTATGCAATTGCACTGAAAAAGGCTGAAGCAATTGATTATGAGGAACAAATAGCCGATATACACAATAATATAGGTGGTACAAACTTTAATGTTAAGAACTATAAGGTAGCAATGATTCATTTTACAGAGGCTTTGAATTATTATCAAAAGGCCGGCAATGAATTGAAGAAGGCAGGTGCTCTTAACAACCTCGGTTCTCTTTATCATGAATTAGGAAACCTTGAGAAGGCTAAAAAGTCTTTCGAAGCAGCATTGTTAAGTAAGATACATATTAAAGACACTATTGGAATGACGGCAGTGCTCAATAACATTGCACTCATTTATCTCGACATGGGAAAGCCTGTAATGGCCCTTCAATATCTCGATGAATCGATTAAACAAGCCTATATAGTCGACAATCAGTATGGTTTATGTAATTCATACGAGAATCTGGGTAGGGTTTACCTTTCAATTGATAAGCCTGTTGATGCAATAGCTGCATATTCTACATCCAGAAACATGGCCACTGAGATTAATCAGCCATATCATTATGCTCATGCAACACTCGGCATTGCTAAAGCACAGTTGTTACTTAATAATAGTGAGGTAGCACTTTCATTAACAGATAGTGTAATGCAGATGGCTGATGAAACAAATAACCTCTTCCTGAAGAATGAGACACATTTGGTGCTGTCTAATATTTTAAAGCATACGGGCGACTATAAAAACAGCCTTGACCAGTATGTGTTATATGTAGAGACTAACGGTCAATTACTTAACCAGTCGATCATACATCAGATTTACGACTTTGAACTCAGCAACCTAAGCCAGGCAAATATGCTTCAGCAGATGGAAATAGAAAAGAAGGAACTCGCGATAAACAAAAAGAACTACCTGCTTCTGTATACAATAGTTATCTTTATTCTTACAGTGACAGGATTGTACCTCATATACAGCAATCACCGTAACCGGCAGCACGTTAAACTGCAGCAGACTATTATTGAGCTTACCGAGAAGAAATCGCACGCTGCTGTTAATGCTGAAATACAGGAGCGTAAACGCATCGGACAGGATTTGCATGACGGTTTAGGACAATTATTGTCGGTTGCAGGACTCAATATCAGCGTATTGCAGAACAAGAAGACCCTTACTGCTGAAAGGCGAAGTGAGTTGCTTGAACTGGCAATGCGTAGTGTAAATGAAGCTTTTACTGAAGTTCGTAACATATCTCATAACCTGGCGCCATCATTGCTTTCGGAACGGGGACTGGAAGGAGCATTAAAGAATCTCTCTGACCAGGTTAATAAAACCAGCAAACTTCAATTCACCTGTGAGACATTCGGACTTAACGGAATGCTAAACAGCCTTGTTGAAAACACACTATTCAGAGCAGCTCAGGAAATTCTCAACAATACTATAAAACACTCAAATGCTGAAAAGCTGTCGATGCAGGTGGCACAGGGCAATAGCGAGATAACACTTATGGCCGAAGATGACGGATACGGCTTCGACGTAAGGGACATCAGTTTCAAGGATGGAAATGGTCTCACTAACATGAAAACAAGGATAGAAAACCTTAATGGAAGCCTCCATATCGACTCTGCTCCGGGCAGGGGTACAATAGTAAGTATAGTAATCCCATTAAAATTTACAGACAATGTTAAGCCAGCCTATCAAAGTTTTAGTGGTTGATGACCATCAACTTATGATTGAAGGACTGAAATCACTCCTTCAGGATGAGGATGATATATTGTTCGTGGGAGGTGCAAACAATGTGCAGGAGGCGCTGCATTTCATTTCCATGAAACCGGTAGATGTAATTCTTATGGATATTAATATGCCCGGCGAATCAGGCATAGATGGTACAATCAGACTTAAGAAGCTATATCCATCCATTAAAGTCCTCGCTCTTACGATGCATAATGACATCTCAATAATAACCCGTATGATAGAAGCGGGTGCTTCAGGTTACATCCTCAAACTGACAAATATGAATGAGGTTACCGAGGCGATAAGAGTTGTACATGCAGGTGAGCGCTATCTGGGACGCGATACGCAGAATATAATCATGGATAACCTTTCTACACCGCCCGGTACTTTTGGCGCGGGACCTGAACGCAAATCCATTTTATCTTCACGTGAAACCGAAGTGCTTAAACTAATAGCCCAGGAATATTCTAACAGCCAAATCGCTGAGAAGCTGTTTATCAGTGAAAGGACAGTTGAAGCACACCGCCGCAATATTTTCATCAAAACAAAAACTAAAACCATTGTAGGGCTGATGAAGCTTGCCATTGAAAAGGGATTGCTGGATTAAGCCAAAGAAAAGAGGCTGAACCATGTAATGATTCAGCCTCCACAAACCTTATTAATACAGTTACTCTATTTTGTTAGGAGAAACTTTGAAACTACAACAGTACCGTCATTCCTGATAGCTTTTATCAGGTACATTCCTGAGTTAAGGGTAGATATATTCAACGATATTACATCAGAGCCTTTATTGCCGGTGCCGGATACTATTTTGCCTGATAGATTGAAAACATTTGCTTCCTTTATTTCAGCAGCATTAAAGATGTTGAGAACACTGCCACGATTGATAGAATACTTTAAGGATTCTGCTGTTGGTATATCCTTTGTATTTATTCCACTTGATTTCTTCACTAAACCGCTTCTGTCATTGCTTCCTTTATAAGTTCCAAACAGTATGTCGGCTGTTTCTAATGGAATATTGGTAGAGTATGCGTTGATATACAATGAATCGGTTGGCTGAAAAGTCAGTTCGTATGAAAGTGCAACGATGTCCATTATACCATCACCATTGACATCGCCCAGATTAGCACCATTCATAAATGTAAAACCATTGGGACGTAATGGGAACCCTTCTATTTCAGTGCCGTCCATCTTGTAAGCGTGAATAAAGCCCATTTCATCAATCTTCAGGTTAGAACCGAAAATAAGATCATGTTCGCCATCTCCGTTTATGTCAGCTACGCTGGTGAATCCTTCAAGTCCCCCGGATTTAATTATCGGGAAATTATCAATTTGTGAACCATCAGGGTAAAAACCATAGAGCATCGGCAGAGGGGGGTCTTCTGTAATAGGGCGACTCATAAAAACTCTGAAGTCATTTTCCCCGGTGATATCAACAACAGTAGGAGGGGCATAAGTCCAGCTTGCATCGGGAATTATAAATGGCCATCCATCTCTGTAACTTCCGTCATGCTCTCTGATAAAGAATTTGGGGGCATCGCCATGTGTTGTTCCAACAATACTAAGTGTTTCATCATCGTCGAAGTCAACCAAAAGAGGTGACTGGTAAGAGAAGCTAATTCCATCTGATTCCACAGGGAAACCCGGCTCAGTGTTACCATTGGCATCAATTGCAAACAGAGTACCATTGGAAATTGCGGCTACTATTTCAATTACACCATCATTGTCGATATCACCGACAGAAGGAGTAACAGCAGGAGTGCCGCCAAGATTCACAGGCCATGCATCAGAGAGAGGTGTACCATCCTGTTTTAATACGTGAAGGTTGTTTGATGTGCGGGTAACGCAAATTATCTCACTTACTCCATCGCCTGTAACATCGGCTATAACCGGTCCACAAATAATCCAGTGATTTTCAAAACTAAGTGGCCAACCGGGCATATCATTGCCTTCAGTATCCATAAGATAGATTCTGCCGTTATTTGGGGAACCACCTGTAACCACAACAATGCCTAATGTGCCTTGCTGATCAAGTTGCGCAACTGAAGGTGGGTATATTGCTGTTCCTGTTAGTGCTTTAGTCCAGACTATAGCTCCGTCACCGTCATAAACATTCATAGTGTTGTAAGCCGAGGCAAGGATTTCATCTGCATCGTCGCCATTGATATCGGCAAGCGTAACACCACGCATGTTCTTGAAACTGGGACTTGCTGCCATCTTCTTTGGGAAACCGGCTATCTGATCAAGGGAAGCGCGGTTATTGTCTATATCAGGAACGGTCACATTCCTTACCTGCACCTGGCCGTTCTCATCGAGAAATGCCTGAGTAGCTTCGGTTTGAGCAAAAAGACCAAAAGGAAGTAAAATTGAACAAATGAGTAATAGTTTTTTCATAGTTTATTATTTTTGGTTAACACTTTCTAACAATAAGTTGTGCATTCTCGTATTTGATTACCTGAACGTTTTCACCACGTTCTATATAACCTGTCTGGGCAACAGCATCATATACATTATCATCAATCTCTATCTTGCCGGCAGGACGTAAAATTGTGTGTGCAACACCGGTTTTCCCAATCATCCCGAGGTAATGTACATCTGAAGAAACATAACCTAGTTGAGATTGTTGCGTAGATAGCAACGCTAATTCACCAAAAATTGTTTTTTTACCAAATAACTTGCTTGTCGTATAAAAAGACAGGATTATTGCGAGCAGTGAGGCAATGATCACAATAGCGAATGATTCCAAAAGACGCATTATAGGGAGCCCCTGAAATTCAAAGCCAATATTTCCTACCAGACTTAAGGTTAATCCGGTAACGGCAAGTGTAATCCCACTTATACCCGCAACTCCAAAACCGGGGAAAACAAAGATTTCAAGTCCTATTAGTATAACTCCTGCAATAAAAATTAGGATTTCCCAATTGGCTGCTAGTCCTTCGAGGTATAATGGAGCAAAATACAAAGCTGCGGCAGTAATGGCAGTGAAAAGAGCAAAGCCGATGCCCGGACTCTGAAGCTCAAAGTACAAGCCGCCAATAATCAGCATAATCAGAATTCCACTGATGAAGGGTGATGTAAGGAAACCGATTATCTTATCCGTAGCGGTTAATTCCTGCCTGACTATTTTATAATCGCTGATATTATTTAACTTCATAACATCGTAAACACTCTCAGCCTGGCCCTCACAGAAACCATATTTAATTGCTTCACTCGATGTGAATGTGATAACCTGAGTACTATCAGAAATTCCAGGGACAACGATTCTGGGATCCACCATAGCCTGCGCAATCTGAGCATCTCTACCTGTAGCTTCAGCAGTAGCTCGCATCATACTCCTCATATACGATTGATATTTGTCGGGCACTACAGCACCGGCCTGATCAACAACGGTAGCAGCACCAATGCTTGCACCACTTCTCATGTAAATGCTGTCGCATGCAATCGAAATAAGTGCTCCGGCCGATGCAGCATTGTTATCAATGAATGCCCAGATTGGAATAGGGCATCTTAACAAGGCTGTTCTTATTGAATCAGCCGATTCAAGCATTCCTCCGTAAGTGTTTAAGTGCAGGATAATATAATCGGCCTTCATCTGAATTGCTTCGTCAAGGGCTTTCCTTGTGACCCTCCAAATGGGGGGTGCAATTTCCTCATGAATGTTAAACTGATAGAAAAGCAGTTGCCTGGTGGCCGTTTCCTTTGCATTGGCGGGCTCTTGCGTTAGAACTGTGTCCTGACTGAAAATCTGAAAGCTCTGAAGTTGTATAAGCAGGAATACTGCCAGAAAGGAGAAGTATCTTTTCATGGAATTAGTTTGAATACATTGGTAGTGCGAATATAACACTATTAAGCCATCAATTTGTTCTTATTGAAGGTATAAATGTTACTATAAGAAAAATCTAACCTGAAGTACTATCCTAAGGTTTTGTGTACAGGACTATTCTTTTGACTTAAAGTGCTTTAAAAGAATCCTTTTCATTTCAGAAACAATTGGGGGATTTCCACAAACCAGCTCTTTCCCGAACAGGGCATTATTTCCTCCACTAAAATCGCATACATCACCACCTGCCTGTTTAATAAGGATTATACCTGCAGCTACATCCCATGGCTGGAGTCCGTATTCATAGAAGCCTTCATACCTTCCGGCTGCAACGTATGCCATATCTGCAGCAGCAGAACCCAGTCGTCTTAATCCTGCAGTTTCATGCATCATTTCTCTGAAAACTTCTACATACTCATCCATCCGGCCATAATCATAATAAGGGAAGCCTGTTGCAAGGAGGGCTGAATTGAAGTCTTTGCTGGGTGAAACTTTTATCACTTCGTCATTAAGCATTGAGGGCCCACCTTTCCAGGCATGGAAACACTCGTTGAGATTTGGTTCATACACAACACCTACCACAATCTCATCATGCTCCTGTAAGGCAATGCTGACACTATACAGGGGCACTCCGTGAATGAAGTTGGTTGTTCCGTCAAGCGGATCAATTATCCAGTTAAAAACCTCACCACGTGTAGTTTCTGTATCTTCTTCCGTAATAAATCCAGCTCCCTTCACCAAATCTCTCAGGTAATCAACTATCATTTTTTCGGTCGACTTGTCAACATACGTCACGTAATTGTGAGTACCTTTTATTTCTACCTGGGCTCTTTTGAAAAGCCTTGCCTGCTCCTGAATATACTTGCCTGCAATTTTACTTATCTCAACGACTTTTTCACAGACTGCTTTATAGTCGATACTGACTTCTTTCATGTTTCTATGTTTTATTTTAAAGGTTAATCATGAGATTCAGATTAACCGGATTATGTTTCACTAACTTTAAAAATCCCATCAACATCAATTTCTTCCAGCTTCACTTTCTCAATCTGATTCACTTTCGATTTATCGTATGGGGTTTTACACTTGATATAATTTGAAGTAAAACCGAACATCATATCATTTTCGACATCCGATTCCCACAAAACCTCCTGAAGAGTGCCTTTGTTTGCTGAATAAAAAGCGTGCTTCTTTTTCTCTGACAAATCATGAAGCAGACGACTTCTTTTAGCTTTTATCTTATCACTTACCTGTTCCTCCATATCCATAGCTTTTGTACCCGGACGTTGGGAGTAGGTAAAGACATGCAAATAAGAGATATCAAGATTATCAATAAAGTTATAAGCGTCGAGAAATTCTTCATCTGTTTCACCAGGGAAACCTGTAATAACATCGGCAGCAATGCAGGCTTCGGGCATAAGTTGCTTTATTTTAGTGACCCTGGCCGCAAATACCTCTCTTTTGTACTTCCGCTTCATGAGACTTAAGATGCGATCATTTCCTGATTGGAGAGGGATGTGGAAATGAGGCATAAGTTTTACGGATGCGCCAACATAATCAATTATCCTGTCCTCGAGCAATTCAGGCTCTATAGATGAAATCCTGATCCTTTCGATTCCTTCCAGTTGATTCAATTCAACAACCAGGTCAAAGAAAGATTCACCATGTTGTTTTCCAAAATCACCAATATTAACACCTGTCAGAACTATTTCCTTGACATCGGTTGCCGCAATTGAGCTGGCTACTTTAATTGTTTCTCCTACAGTAGCACTGCGGCTTCTTCCGCGGGCATAAGGAATAGCACAATATGTGCAGAAATAATCACAGCCATCCTGAACCTTAAAGAACGATCTTGTGCGATCGTTAAGACTGTATCCCGGTTCAAACTTACGGGAAGTTTTAATCTCATCATCGCTTACTGAGTCACCCTGATTCCCAATCATATGACCATGATAATCAGTGTATATTCCTTCCTCAATTATGTCAAACAGACGATATTTTTCATTGTTACCCAACACCACTTTAACGCCAGGCAATGCTTTCAATTCGTCAGGTTTTAGTTGCGAGTAACAACCTATAACAGCAACAGATGCATCAGGATTCCTTCTAACAGCTTGTTTTATGGCTGCTTTACACTTCTTTTCTGCAACAGCTGTTACAGTACATGAATGAATAACATAAATATCAGCTTTATCTTTAAAGTCAACAGTTTCGTATTTGTTTTCATTGAATTTACGCGCAATTGCTGAAGTCTCGGCAAAGTTCAGCTTACAACCAAAAGTATGAAATGCTATTTTTTTCTTTTCCATTGTGCAAAATTACGTTAATATTGAATAGGCAGGCTTTATACCGCAGTTTGCAAATAAAGCAAACAACGCAAGAGTTATTTATCGCAGTTTCAGCACTTTATTTTATTGTCGTTTATTTTTACAGTATTCTGTATCACTTTTAAGTTTTTAGTAATTTTGCGTGACAGATAGCATGAATTGTTATATCTCAATATCGTCAGATGGCAAAAAAGATTTTCTCAACTATATCAGATAGTGAGGGCGCTTGGATCAACAAATCAATTTTAATAGTTGAGGATGTTGCTTCAAACTATGCTTTTCTTGCTGCCACTCTTAGAAAGACAGGGGCTAAGATTTCATGGGCCAAAAACGGAGAGGTCGCCATTCAGATGATCAATGATGGTGAGCAATTCGATCTTGTTCTTATGGATGTTCAATTAAGTGGTGTTGATGGTTATGAAGTAACCCGCACTATTAAGAATAAATTCCCCGATCTCCCAATTATTGCCCAAACGGCTTATGCAATGATGGGTGAAAAGGAAAAAAGTAAGATTGCAGGTTGTGATGAATACCTTGCTAAGCCCATCAGACCTTCATTACTTTTGGAGACACTCAGCAAATATCTGAACGACTAGAACTATCAACCCGGAGTTTTATTTATTCTTTTATTCCTTACAGCTATGAACTGTTGAAGGATGATTCCTGTTACAATCAGTACAAGTCCCATCAAAGTTGAAGGCAGGATTCGTTCACCGAGTATTAGTGTGATAAACATCAGAGATATGAAAGGGGAGAGGTAAACAAGGTTACTGACTCTGGCGGTATTTTCAGCATATTTTAACGCCTTAAGCCAAAATACGAAGGTTATTCCCATTTCAAAAAGACCTACATAGACGGCACCCATAGCGCCATTAAGTTCAGGAATTACAATGTTGCCGGTCGCAAAACAATAGATTAAAGTATATGCGAATCCGAAAAGGAAATTCATAAAGAGTTTGAGAGATTCTTCCCGGTGATCCCTGATATTAAGCAGCCAGAATAAAGCCCAGAATATGGCACTGCTGAGCGCAAGAGCCACGCCGAGTGGTTCACTAAAATCGAGAGCAAAGGGTTTGCCCTGTGTTGCTATTATTATGGCTCCCGAAAAGCTTATCAGTAAAGCTATTACACTGGCAAAGCGTATCTTTTGTTTTAAAATTGGAATTGACAATAAAACCAGCATCATAGGCCATATGTAATTGAGTGCCACAGCCTCCTGAGCCTTCAATAGTGAATATGCCTTAAATAGTATAAGATAATAGGCAAAGGGATTCAGAAAACCCAAAAGTGCTGAATAGCCCAATTGCCTTCGGGTAGTAGTGCGTATAAGCTTAAACTGACCATTTACAAGAATGAATCCCAACAGGAATATCATAGAAGTTAAGGATGCAAAAAGCAGCAGTTGTGCATAATTAAGATGTCGTAATGAAATCTTAAAAGCAGTGCCGACAGTGCTCCATAAAAGTATGGCGGAAATAGCAAAAAGTACAGATTTTCTGTTGCTGGTCATTATGCAAAAGTAGAGATAAAACTATATTTATCAAGCGTGCCGTTCAGGTACTGTTGCAGTTTTCACAAAGCCTTGTTTTATGGTTAAATTCTCCTATTTTTGCACCAAATATCTAACCTATTATAACCTATATGAATAAATTAGCTGTTGTCGCTCTTGGAGGAAATGCGTTATTACGAAGCGATCAAAAAGGAACTATTGATGATCAGGAGATGAATGCTTATCTGACAGCCGAAAAGCTGTTAACCTTGATCAGAGCAGATTATAATATTGTTGTTACTCACGGAAATGGACCGCAGGTAGGGAACATTTTACTTGCAAATACTGCAGGACATACAACATTCGGTTTACCCGATATGCCTTTGGATGTTGCAGTTGCTTATTCCCAGGGATTTATAGGCTATGTGATTGAGCAGCAGTTACGCAATGTTATGATGGCCAATGATCTTGATCGTGATATTATTTCTATCATTACCCAGGTTTTAGTTGATAAACACGACCCGGCATTTGATAAGCCAACTAAACCGGTTGGACCTTATTATTCAAAGGAAGAAGCTGATCAGATTGCAGCCGAGACAGGTTCAGTGTTTGCAGCCGATCCCCGTGGAAGAGGCTATCGCAAGGTTGTTGCCAGTCCGAAACCTTTGGTTATCCAAAATCAGAAATCAATCGAAACTCTTGCCCGTAACGGTCAGATTGTTATTGCTGTTGGTGGTGGCGGAATTCCTCAATTCTACGTTGAACGCAATAAGCTCCAGGGAATTGATGCAGTAATCGACAAAGATCTAGCATCAGCATTACTGGCAGTTCAGATAAGAGCCGATAAATTCTTCATCCTGACTGATGTACCAAAAGTATGCATCAATTTCAATACTCCACAGGAACAGGTAATAGACAGAATGACACTATCAGAAGCAAAAAGATACCTCGAGCAGGGACAATTTGCAGAAGGTAGTATGGCACCAAAGGTAAGGGCAGCTATTAGCTTTGTTGAAGGTACCGGTAAAGAAGCAATAATTACCTGTGCTGATAAACTTGGTCAGGATAATGGCGGAACCCGTCTTGCAATAATTTAACGACACCAAATAATAATAAACAATCTTAAAATATCTAATCATGGCATTCAATCTCAGAAATCGCAATTTTCTCAAATTGCTTGACTTCACCCCACAGGAAATCAAGCATTTATTAAATCTGTCTGCTGAATTAAAAAAAGCTAAATATGCAGGAACAGAGCAGCAAAACCTGAAAGGCAAGAATATAGTTCTGCTTTTTGAAAAAGACTCTACCCGCACACGTTGTGCTTTTGAAGTTGCCGCACTTGATCAGGGTGCACATGTTACCTATTTAGGTCCTGCCGGTTCTCAGATGGGTAAAAAGGAATCAATGAAAGACACCGCAAGAGTATTGGGCAGAATGTATGACGGTATTGAATATCGTGGTTATGCTCAGGATATCGTTGAAACTCTTGGAAAGTATACAGGAGTTCCTGTATGGAATGGTCTGACAACCGAATTCCATCCTACACAAATCCTGGCCGATTTCCTCACAATGATGGAACACAGTGATAAACCTTTACATAATGTAGCTTTTGCATATCTTGGTGATGCCCGTAATAATATGGGTAACTCACTGATGGTAGGTGCTGCTAAAATGGGTATGGATTTCAGAGCAGTTGCTCCGAAAGAATGCTGGCCTGCAGAAGAGCTCGTTGCTAAATGCCGCGAAATTGCTAAAGAAACTGGTGCTAAAATAACTCTTACCGAAAATGTAGCAGTAGGTGTTAATGGAGTTGATTTCCTTTATACTGATGTATGGGTATCAATGGGCGAACCTGCTGAAGTATGGGATCAGCGTATTAAATTATTGAGTCCTTATCAGGTTAATCTGGATGTTGTGAAAAAGACCAACAATCCTAACGTTAAGTTCCTGCACTGCCTGCCTGCATTCCACAATCGTGAGACTGTGATAGGAGAGGACATTTACCGTAAATATGGTCTTGAAGCTATGGAAGTAACTGAGGATGTATTCGAATCACCAATGTCAGTTGTTTTTGATGAAGCTGAAAATCGCTTACATACTATTAAGGCTGTAATGGTTGCAACTCTGGGTTGCTAGTTACGGAATTGAATTAAAAAGAGCCTTCTGGTATTCAGAAGGCTCTTTTTTTATTCCTAATTCTTTGTATTCCGGTTAATCTTTCCTAAACCCGGGAAGATCTTTTCTATCTGCCGGACCTTTCAAACATCTACCAGACAGCTATTGTTCCGGACTGCTATATAACTCTCAAATCACTGCTAACCTCGCCAGATTCCGGAATATTCATTAGATCCGGTACAATCCTTATAATGGTCTGAGGTAAGTACTCATTTCCTTATTCGGTTCAGGGCCCATCTCAAACTCAATCGAGCCACCCTTAACAATATCTTCGTGAGTAATGAATGTCTTGTTGTAAGGCATTCCATTGAGTATGATTTTCTGTATGTAGATATTCTTTTCGCCGGAATTCACAGTTTTTATAGTGAAAGATTTTTCATCATCCAGTCTTAGGGTTGCAGATTCAACTTGCGGTGATCCGAAACAATAAATGCCATTTGCGGGATTCACAGGATAAAAACCCAATGAACTGAAGATATACCATGCCGACATTTGTCCGCAATCTTCATTTCCTGAGTATCCTGAAGGCTCAGATGTGTATTGTTCGTGCATAACTTTTGCTGCATAATACTGCGATTTCCATGGTTGGCCCGAGAAATTGTATAGGTATGCAATGTGGTGGCTGGGCTCATTCCCGTGTGCATATTGTCCGATAAAACCTGAAGCGTTACCATTTACATCATCAGGACGGGCATCAAGTGTAAAGAATTCATCAAGCTTTGCATTGAATGCCTCATCACCTCCAAGGAGTTCAATAAAACCGTAAACATCGTGTGGCACATACCATAAATACTGCCAGCCATTTCCTTCTGTGAAAGGATATCCACCATTACCTCCATACTTAAGTGGTGAGAATGGCTCAATCCATGCTCCTTTGTCATCCTTAGCCCTGAAGAATCCAATTGAAGGATCGAAATGGTTTTTATAGAGTGATGCCCTGTTCTTAAAGAACTCAACATCTTTCTTCTTGCCAAACTTTTCCGCCATTTTAAGAGCGCACCAATCGTTATACGCAACTTCAAGGGCAATACTTACCGATTGCGACTGAAGGTTTTCGGGCAAATAGCCATATTTATCAAGGAGATTGAATGCAGCATGCTGATGCGGAATTCTCGATGAAGCGTTAACAGCCTTCCATG
This sequence comes from uncultured Lentimicrobium sp., assembly GCA_964547915.1. GTDB lineage: Bacteria > Bacteroidota > Bacteroidia > Bacteroidales > Lentimicrobiaceae > Lentimicrobium. The sequence continues at coordinate 16,725 of CAZJPP010000011.1, read as the reverse complement.
CATCCCTGTAGTTGACTCCCTTAATGTCCTTGTGAAATGCATCAGCAATAACAGGAATAGCATGATTACCTATCATGCAGTAAGTTTCCTTTCCCCATAATTGCCATATTGGCAGGTAGCCATAATCATCGTACTGCCTTATCATTGAGTTTATAAATCCTGCTGTCCTCTGAGGTTGCACGAGCGTGTATAAAGGATGTGCTGCCCTGTATGTATCCCAAAGAGAAAATGTGCTATAGTGCTTTTTATCTCTTGCATATTTAAGCTCCGAAGTACTATTGATATAATAACCATCAACGTCAGCAAGATTATTAGGCTGAATAAATAAATGATAGAGCCCGGTATAGAATATGGTCTTTACCTTGTCTGAGCCTTGCATATCTATGACTGACAATTCTTTATTCCATTCTTCCATGGCTTTCTGCTGTACCTTCTCAAAATCGAAATTTCCAATTTCTGCGTTCAGGTTTTTGCGTGCACCTTCATAACTCACGGTAGATAGTCCCACTCTTACAATCAGTGGTTGATTTTTCAGTCCCTCAAACGAGGCTATCATTTTCAGGTTTGTATTGTTGGCAATAGGTTGATTCTCATAGACTCTGCCACCGGCTTTCATCATATGTGAAGTGAAGGGTCTTGAGAATTCAGCCCTGAAGTATACCCTTCTCTGATTAGCCCATCCTGTAATAGTTCTGTAACCTTCGATTGTGTAATCGTCAACCACTCTGAGTTGTGCATCAATGATTCTGCAAACCCAGTAAGGACGACTTTTATCTAAAGAATGATCAAGGTCGATCATCAGGTTCACCGGCTCACTGCTTTCAGATGAATACTTATGCATTCCGCAATGTTCTGTAGCTGTCAGTTCAACAGTAATCCCCGGATTATCAAGGAAAACGCTGTAATACCCCGGTGATGCTTTTTCATTCTCGTGCCTGAAATAGGAACTATAGCCGGGTTTATTGTTAACCGGATAGGCATTCCACACCGGCTCACCTCTGAAAGGCATAAAGAGGAAATCGAATAAATCAGCTACTCCTGTGCCACTTAAATGAGTATGACTGAAACCAACAATGGTATCATCAGCATAGTCATAGCCACTGCATGGATCCTCAGGATTGTCGTCAGTGTCAGGACTTAACTGTACAAGTCCGAAAGGGTAGGTGGCTCCCGGGAAGTTGCTGCCCGATAAACTCAGGTTATCCTGTGAACCTGTCCCGATAAATGGGTTAACAAAAGCACTGTAGTCGGTTGTCTGTGCATTCACTGCCATTCCATAAAGAAAAATTGCAGTAATGAAAGACCATAACGTTGCGTTTTTCATTGGAGATTTATGTTCTTTGTTTTTGGTTCTTTGTTCTTTGTTATCATCCTACAAACAAGTTTAACTCCTCAATCCCATTGCTTCTATCATTCCTTCAAGGCTGGCTCTCATTGACTGATTCACTTCATAAAACTGTGATTTGTCAGTGAGTTGTCCCTTTACTCCAAAATAGAATTTAATTTTAGGCTCAGTACCCGATGGGCGTACTGTAATCTTTGAACCACCTTCAAGAATGAATTGTATAACATCCGATTTAGGCAACTCAATTGCATATTCTTTTCCCGAGTGCAGATTGGTTTCTTTTTGCAACAGATAGTCTTTCACAGCCAGTACAGCTAATCCGTTAATCTCAGTAGGAGGATTTGTTCTGTATCCTTCCATCATTTTCTGTATTTCTTCAGCTCCGGCCTTACCTTTTCTTGTAATAGAAATCAGGTCTTCGAGGTAAAATCCATATTTAGTGTAAATGTCAATCAGCAATTCATACATTGAGAGTCCCTGATCTTTTGCCCATGAAGCTGCTTCAGCCAGCATACAGCATGAACTTACAGCATCTTTATCTCTTACAAAGTCACCAACAAGGTATCCATAACTTTCTTCGCCACCTCCTATAAAAGTCATACTACCCTCATGCTCTCTGATAATTTCAGCAATATACTTAAAGCCGGTCAGAACATCGAAGCATTCTACATTACGACTTCGGGCAATGTCTTTAAGTAATTCAGATGTGACAATAGTTTTGGCAATGAACTCGTTTCCTGTAAGTTTCCCCTTCTTTTCCCATTGCGTGATCAAATAATAAATCAGGATACTGGCTGACTGATTTCCATTAAGAAGAACATATTCACCTTTATCATTTCTCACACCAACACCCACGCGATCAGCATCGGGATCAGTCGCTAAAATTAAATCAGCCTTGATTTGTTTTGCCTTATCCAATGCCATTGTCATTGCGGCCTTCTCTTCGGGATTTGGTGATACAACAGTCGGGAAATTGCCGTCAGGAATCATCTGCTCCTCAACAGTGCTTACATTATTAAATCCGAATGCTTTCAGAGCCGGAGGAACCATTACAGCACCTGAGCCATGAATAGCTGTATAGACAATACTTAAATTGTTATGCTTTTTTATAATGTCAGGATTAAGTGAAAGAGTTGTCAGTGCTTTTATATAAACGTCATCAACGTCTTTCCCGATACTTTTAATTAGTTCTTCATTGCCCGAAAACTTAACATCGCTTACACTGGTGATCTTTTTAACTTCATTGATTACATTTTTATCATGTGGTGGCACTAACTGACCACCATCGTTCCAATACACCTTGTAACCGTTGTATTCTTTTGGATTATGTGAAGCTGTTATAACAATTCCGGCCTGAGCTTTAAGATGCCTGACAGCAAATGACAGTTCGGGAGTTGGACGCAGATTCTCAAAAAGGTATACATGAATACCATTACCTGCCAAAACACCGGCACTTACTTCAGCGAAATAACGGGAATTATTTCTCGAATCGTGAGCTATCACTACGCTTATCTTTTTGCTTTCTTCATAGCTCTGTTTAAGGTAATTGGCCAAACCCTGTGTTGCCGAACCCACTGTGTACTTATTCATTCTGTTTGTTCCCACACCCATGATGCCTCTTAGGCCTCCGGTGCCAAATTCCAAATCCTTGTAAAAGCACTCAACAAGTTCAGCTTCTTCAAACTGGATCATTTTCTGCACTAACAATCGTGTGTCTTCGTCATAATCATTCAGCATCCATTTTTTAGCCTTCTCCAGAATAGTAGGCTCCACTGTATTGGTCGTCATAACTACTTATTTTTATTTGTAATTACTGATAAATTTTTCAAACTAACATCGAATAGGCTGTGTGGTTCAGTACACTTATTGATTAAACAGAACTTTGCGATAACCTTCGATAATGTTAAGCGTATTAAAGGTAACAATAATTCCCATTCTAAGACCAGTATGCTTCAATTTCGACTGCATACCGGCCACATGAAGGTCGGTGATTTCGGTTTCCCTGATAATCTGCAGAATTATACTATTCTCGATTATAACTTCAATCACGAGTTCTCCGACCTTAAAAAGCTTGAAGGATAAAGGAAACACTACATCTTTTTTGAAAAGAAGTCCTTTATGACGCAATTCATGCAGAAGTGCTGACTTGTAGACCTGATTGTCAAGACCCGGTCCCAGGAAACTATGCACTTCCGAAACTGCTTCAAAAACCTTAGTATGTGCTTTATTAAGTTCAGCTCTGTTCATCCAATTGATCGAGGCATTTTTTAAGGCTGTCAAGCCAATGTGGAATTATCATTCCCGTTGTTTCCTTAAAATAGGACTTATCAAGAACACTGAAATAGGGACGGGGAGCAGCAGTTTTATATTCCCATGTCATAATTGGAGTTATAGGGCAATTAATTCCTTTTATTTTGCAGATTGCCACTGCAAAATCATACCAGCTGCAGACACCTTCATTTGAGTAGTGGTAGTACCCTTCTTTTGCGTTGAGCGTTATTAATTTCATGATTGCTAGAGCCAGATCCCCTGCCCACGTAGGAGTGCCTACCTGATCATAAACTATCCTCATACTTCCCTTTTCCCTGGCAAGCCTCAGGACTGTCTTTACGAAATTATTTCCGAATTCTGAATATAGCCACGATGTCCTGATAATTATAGGATTGGGATGATTGGCCAAAACATTATCTTCACCTTCTGATTTCGAAACAGCATATACACCATTGGGCTTTTGGGGATTGCTTTCAGAAATAGGCCTGTAACCAGTTCCCTCAAAAACATAGTCTGTACTTATGTGTATTATTCTTGCACTATGTTTGGCACATAACCGGGCTAAAATTCCCGGGGCTACGCTATTTATAAGCATTGCTGCATTTGCATCCGTTTCCGCTTTATCAACAGCAGTATATCCTGCACAGTTTATCAACCAGTCGGGTTTGATATCTCCAAGAGTCTTCTCAATCGCAGCTTCCGAAGTTATGTCAAGCTCTGGCAAATCTGTAAAATGAAATGAAAAATCAGGGAATGATGACTCTATTCTTTGCAGCTCATTGCCTAATTGTCCCTTTGATCCGGTTACCAGAATTTTGATCATTTTACTGCAACTTCGTTAGATGTGTTTATTCCAATACAGAAGTAATCAAAACCCATTTTTGACAACTCCTTTAGATCATAGATGTTGCGTCCGTCAAAAACCACCGGTCTCTTTAACAATCTTCTCACAACCGACCATGTCGGGAATCTGAATTCTGTCCATTCTGTAACAAGCAACAGTGCATCAGCATCCATCGCTGCTTCATAGGGATCCTTTGCATAAGTTATACTATCACCAATGCGGCGACGGGTTTCATTCATTGCAACAGGGTCATATGCCCTAACGGTGCAACCTTCCTGAAGAAGCTTCTCTATGATCACCAATGAGGGAGCTTCTCTCATATCATCAGTTTGAGGCTTAAATGAAAGTCCCCATAAAGCAATGGTCTTACCCTTCAAATTCCCATCGTAGTATTGCATTAGCTTGTTAAACAGGACAGATTTTTGATTATCGTTCACATCTTCAACTGCCTTCAGGACTTTCATTTCATATCCTTGCTTATCGGCCGTTTTTATAAGAGCTTTCACATCCTTAGGGAAACAAGACCCTCCATATCCAATACCCGGATAGATGAATTTATTGCCAATCCTGGTGTCGCTGCCGATTCCTTTACGAACCATATTAACATCAGCACCCACTATTTCGCAAAGATTAGCTATATCATTCATAAAGCTGATCTTAGTGGCAAGCATGGAGTTTGCAGCATATTTCGTCATTTCGGCAGATGGAACATCCATAAATATAACTGGGTGACCATTCAAGGTAAATGGCTTATATAATCTCGACATTATTTCTTCGGCATCTGATGATTCCACACCAACAACTATCCGGTCGGGTTTCATGAAATCATTAATTGCGTCACCTTCTTTGAGAAATTCAGGATTGGAGGCAACACCGAATGACAGGTTAAGTCCTCGCTTATCCAGTTCTTCCTGAACTGCCTTACGAACTTTCTTTGCAGTGCCTACGGGTACAGTACTTTTGGTAACAATCAGCATATACCGGTCCATATGTTTACCAACAGTCCGTGCAACATCCAGTACATATTTAAGATCAGCACTGCCATCTTCATCCGGAGGAGTACCTACTGCAATGAAAATGACTTCGCTGTCATTCACAACAGAAGGCAGGTCGGTAGTAAATAACAATCTTCCTTTTTCAACATTACGCGAAATCATCACATCAAGTCCGGGTTCATAGATGGGGGAGATTCCGTTTTTAAGATTTTCTATTTTCTTTTCATCAATATCAACGCAAACCACATTGATTCCTACTTCCGAAAAGCATGTACCGGTAACAAGTCCCACGTATCCTGTACCAACTATGGAGATTTTCATATAGAGTTCTTTATAATTTATTTATTAAACAGCAAATATATCAACAACAAATGAGCTAAAGAACTCTTTAGAAATAAAAATAACTTACAATTTTAACAATTAAATGGGAGTAAATCTGCTTTTTCTTACCTGATTGATTATACATTTAATTTAAGACTTAACAAAATTTGCCGTGGACGAAGCCGGTATATTGTTTCTGAAGTTGAAAAATAGTCGGCTCTCATTGTAGAATAACTACTTGCATTAAAAATATTTGACAATTTCAACTCCAGGTCGATCTTTTGATTTTCAAATGTATATCTGTACAATACATCAGCCACACATGTGTTCTTACTGTTATGAAAATAATATTCAGCACTGCAGCTAATCAATTGGCTCTTAGTAATAAAGAAAAAACTATTAATCTTATGCCTGCTAACTAGTAATTCATCCTTTTGCTTCTTATTTATTGATGTAATGTGCTTTTCGATATTCAAGTCGTACTGTACATTGATTAATGGTGTAATGCGAACTGAAAACTCAGGTTTGAAAACCATTATAGTATTTGAAAAATCAGCAGTTAAATTATTCAATGAAATAGTGCCGTTTTGCCTTGATAAAGCAACCCTGAAGCCAAGACTTGTTTTAGTGGCATTTATAAATTTACTAGCATAAGCCGACACGTTATGTGAATAGATTTTTTGAGGCTGCGACTTCCTGTAAGCAATGGTTGTACCATCTTCTTGAAGAATATAAGTTGTTGAATTGTCAGAACTCACTATAGCGAAAAGGTAATGTAACGAACCAAAAACTGAACTGATTTGATTCTTGTACTCAAGTCTTTGGAAAAAAGTTTGGTAGTTTAACTTAGATATAATAAGATCTTTGGAGGTCAAACTTCTCACGTTTGTTAGCATGTAGGAACTGTAGAAATCATTTATCTCAGCAAACTTGTTTTTGAACTGAACTGAAGTAATTGATTTTGTAAACGACGAAATCTTGTAATTAATTGAAAACTTTTTATCAAAGAAAAAATCATTATTTGTTAACCTTTCTCCTATTTCAGCATCTTTTATTGAATAATCCTGATTTGAAAGATTAAGCACTGCACTTAGCGTTAATTTGGGGATTGTGTAAAATATTTCGGCACCCAGATGAGAGTCCAACATTCTGTTTGCTAAATCATTGCTAGTGCCCTGCAATGCACCTTTAATAAATTCCTTTCCTACTATATTTATTGAACTTTTAAGATTCTGCCTATACCAATCAAGTCCTGCACTTGGCTTTAGTCTGAATTTTCCCTTATTGAAAATTACCGATACAGAGTTAGTAGTTAAGATTTTTGATCTGGCAAGATCTTGATTCAGATTAGAATACTGAATGCTATCATTTAAAAGCTCCTCAAATTGACCCGGACTAACTTTAATAGTTTCGGGCATATTCTCATAAATCACTGTCGACTTGAAATCAATAATTTTCTTTCCCAATTTAAAAAGTGAGTGAAAATTATTTGAGACACTAGCCCGATTCGAATTAACACTCTGTTTAATTACATCGTTGGTTGTTTGGTTTAATGCGCCTTCTCCATCCTGGTCAATTAATGAAACTGAGAGCGAATTATCAAAATAACTTTTAGGAGTATTTTTATTCAGTGTTAACATTAATGTTAAGTCGCGACTGTCATGAGTGTTATTTGTTGCTTCAATAAAGTTTAGAGTATCATTAGGAAGCAAGACCGAGCGAATTATTGATGCTTCCTTTTGAACCTTGTCGCGTACAAAAAATACATTTGTCCTCAGAAAGAAGTCTTTGCTAATTCTGCTTAAGCCATTTAGATTTGTCAGAAATGCCGAATTATCAAGAAATAGTTTTTCATCGATGTCAGGCGTCGAAGGTTCGTATAATCCCAGTAAAAAATACCGACTATTTAAATCACCCACCTCGGCAAATTCAATATTTGAAGTCAAAACACGCGATTGGTTTCTCAGGTCGTATCCGATATTATTTGATTGCACCGAGCCAATAGCCTGGAAGTTCTTGCTAAACATCATAGGTGTAAAATTTACATCCCAAAGGAATGGTGAAAGCCCAACACTGGCACTGCCGCGACCTGTAACACTAACTCCATTTTTAATTTTTATATTTATTGCAGCTTGAGCAGATGGTATTTCGCCTTCTAATAGTTTAAGTGGCTGATGGTTTTCAATTACCTCCACAACCGAAACTGATTCGTGAGGCAGGTTTTTTGTAACCATGCTATATCTGCCGTCCATCAAATCAAGCCCTTCAATATAAAATTTATTAATGGGTAATCCCTGGTAAAGTACCTGTCCGTTCTCTTCTATTTCGATGCCCGGAAGTCGTTGCAATACATCTTCAAGAGTTCTGTCGCTTTTATTCCTGAATGATTGAACCAGATAACTCAAAGTATCGCCATACTTCTTTATAGGTGAAGCCAGTACAGTAATACCTTCAAGAGTTTTAGTATCCTCTTCCAGAACAATGTCAAGTCGTTGTGAGGTATTTTTTGTTAAATGCTGTGAATTTTTATGACTTATTGAAGAGAACTTAATAACAAGGCTATCAGATTTTACGTTTGTTGTAACCTTATAATTTCCATTTTGGTCGCTTATAGCAAAGTCACTAATTGAACTCTGACCGGGAATAAAAACCATAATATTAATCCCGGGCAATTGTTCCTTATGGTTATCGGTGATCTTCCCTTCAATAACAGTTTGAGAGAAAAGGTACACAGGAGAAGCAAAAAACAGACTTAAAACGATGACCGATATTTGGGAATGCCTCAACATAAGTCTTAGTGTTTACTTTCGCAGCAGCTCAAGTGGATTATTTTTAATAGACAAACTCTTCGCAGCCGCCTGCTGGGAGGAGTTTGACAAACCAGCGCTTTTTGCCCTGTTAATTATATCATCTCTAAAGTTGTCTTCGGCTTTATGAAGTCCCGACTTTGTTGTATTAACGTATTCTTTTCTAGTAATATCAATTGCTATTGAAGGTTCTAACTTGTTTATGGACGATAAATCAAAATTATAATGATGGCGTGTGTCGTAAATCTGTACAATCAGTCCCGGCAATCCGTGGAATTTATAAGGACCATCATTAAAATTTAATTCAGGGCAAAACCATGCTATCCACTCCCTTCCGCCATAACTACACGTAGCCTTTTGCACATTATAATCCATATAGGTTTTAGTCTCGTTGCTAAGTTTCCATGTAAAGCTACCAAGTGGTTCCTCATATTTATAAGTCTCCGAAGGAATATGCTGAATATATGAAAGCTTCCCTGTGGGATGATTCTTATAAATCTCGTATGAAACCCTTACTATAGGAGTAGTGGGATTATTAAAGTATTCAATGAACATTTCATCAGTTGGTATTCTTCTCATATTAGTATCAATAACATAGGCTGGCTGACTGATGAATTTACTTATATTTTTTCCTATAAAGAGAAGCATTTCCGAATTGCGTACCAATTCATTGTTTGTAGAGTCAGGCTTAAACTCATGTTTGTATGTAACCAGATACTCTGCATCATCAAGTTTGTCGTATTCGTAATGAAAGATTCGTTGAGCATTGGTGATGAGGCTGAATAAGACGAAATATAGTATTATACTTAATTTTCTCATTTTTTCTAAAGCATTTAATTATAATAAGTAAGTAACAGATGGACAATATGTCCATCTGTTACGTGTTAATTTTTTAATTAGTTTGAGAGCAACAAAGTAACTCACGCCAAGTTATAATATCTACACCCTCGCAAACCATAATAGTATGAAGCGATCCATCACATTCACATTTCAATTTAATTGTAATACAAGGATCGACTTCTGAAGCTGAAACTCTCTCAAAGTTAACTGAACAAAGAAAAATAAATAAAATTGCTAAAATAATTCCTTTCATGTGACAAAATATTTAAAAACATAATTTTAATAAAACCTGCTTCCACAGACGTCAGGAAGTCACATACGTGGGAATCATACGGTCTTTCATATTTCATTTTAAGATGAAAGAGAGTGAAAATATTCCTTGAGCCATTAAAAAATTAATATATTCAGCTACTTGTATGCAGAGGATTAAGAAGGGCTAGTACCAAATCCTTTAGGTAATCCATGAAGATGAGGCTAATGAGAAAAAGTGATAGCTGAGAAATTTCCTAATAATATTGCATGATTTGGAAATTAAACGTAACCAATTACTTACAATTTCATCAATTCTAAATTTTGGTGAAATGTATAACGAAATTATTAATAATCCAAAATAATTAATAAATATTTTAATCGGCGACAACTAACTTTAATCATTCAATACACTTTAATACTAATTTATTATTTGATTGCTTTGGAGAAGTATTCGGTACAAAATTGATATGGATAGAATGGAAAAAAAGTAAAATAATTTTAAACAACTGTTTAAAATTGATGTTTAATTATTATATTTGCATCTCAATAATTACTAATTATGACACCTAAACGTAAAGAGAAACCCGACAAATCAACTGAAGAGAAAATAATGGAGGCCGCCCGAAAGGTGTTTTCCAATAAGGGATATGCCGGCACAAGGACAAGGGACATCGCTGAAGAGGCCGGAATAAATCTGGCTCTTGTTAATTATTATTACCGAAGCAAGGATAAGCTGTTTTATGAAGTCATGCAGGAAAAAGTGTATCAGCTTTTTGGCTCCGTTGCACCAATTCTCATCAATCCGGCTTTCAGTCTTGAAACCAAAATAGAAATTGCAACTGAAACCTATATAGATATGCTTGTCGATAACCCCGATCTGCCTCTGTTGGTCTTTAATGAAATTAAAAATCACCCAAACGATTTCGGTGCAAAAATGCAATTAAAGCCTATGTTATTGCAATCAAGTTTCTTCACCCAGATAAGAGAAAGAAACAACAAGGTTGACCCTTTTCAATTTCTACTTTCAATTTTAGGCCTGATTGTTTTTCCGTTTATTGCCCGCCCTGTAATTTCAGGGGTTGCTGATATTTCTAAGAGTGAATTTACAGAGCTGATGATCGAAAGGAAGAAGTTGATTCCTTATTGGGTTAAAGTAATGCTTGATTCTTAATTTTTTTTGTCAGTAGTTTAAACAAATGATTAAAACAAACATTTTATCATGAAAGTACTATTCAGGAATTGGCTGATCTTATTTTTTGTCATTCTTTCTGCTACCGCATTTTCTCAAAGTGAAAGTATCACTCTTCAACAGTGTCAGCAAATGGCTGTAAACAACTACCCATTAGTCAGGAACACAGAACTGTTAAAGCAGAGTGAAACATATAGTGTGGCGAATGTCAAATCGGGATATTTTCCCACTGTCTCAATTCAGGGGCAATACACCTACCAATCAGATGTTACAGGACTTCCCATAACAATCCCGGGTATGAATATCCCTGAATTGGACAAAGAACAGTACAAGTTATATCTGGAGGTATCACAGGCTATTTATGATGGTGGTATAATTAAAAACCAAAAGAATATTGCTGAAGCTGATGCACAGACAGAGAGCCGCTCAAATGATGCGGAACTTTATAAAGTGAAGGAAAGGGTTAATAATCTTTATTTCGGCATTCTATTGATGGAAGGTCAGTTAAGTCAGACTGACCTGATGAAGAAGGATATTCTTGACGGTATTAAGAAAACAGAAGCACTATATGCCCAAGGCGTGGTTCTTAAGAGTCAGGTTGATGCATTAAAGGCTGAGCTTTTAAAAGTTGAACAGAAGGAAATTGAACTGAAAGCCGCAAAAACATCCTATATTGGAATGATGAGTCATTTTACGAATATCACGTTCACACCTGATACGAAATTCGAAGTTCCGGAAACTATTAATATCAAGGAAGAAATTACCCGACCTGAACTTAGTGTTTTTGATGCCAGACTGAAGAGTTTATCTTATAAATCAAAACTTGTCACAGCAAGGAATTTGCCGAAACTTAACTTGTTTTTTCAGGGCGGTTATGGTCGCCCCGCACTTAACATGCTAAACCCGGATGCCGATACTTATTATCTGGCAGGACTGAAATTTGTAGTCCCTGTTTCGGGATTCTATAATCACAAAAGAGATAAGGCCTTGATTGATATAGCCATGCAGAATGTTAATAATCAACGTGAAACATTCCTCTTCAATACACGTATGCAGGTATTGCAGCAACAATCAGAAACTGAGAAGAACATGCGGCTTTCTGCAACCGATAATGAGATTATTGAGCTGAGAGAAGCTATAAAGCAAACATCACTTACTCAACTTGAAAACGGTGTGATTACATCGAGTGATTATGTAAGAGAAGTTATTGCAGCTGATAATGCACGTCAGGTTAAACTGATACATGAAATTCAACTCCTTTTATCACAATACAACCAACAAATAATTAACGGTCAATAAGCATTACAATGAAAAAGAGTATAACAATAATTGTACTGATATTTAGCCTGATGGGCTGTAGTAACAAGAGTAATAATCCCGATGCATCCGGAACATTTGAAGCCGAAGAAATAATTATTTCAGCCCAGGCATCAGGGATCATTAAAACCTTTAATGTATTTGAAGGAAAGGAACTCAAAGAAAGCGATACAATCGGGTATATTGATACAATCCAGTTGTCGCTGAAAAAAGAGCAGTTATTGGCACAGATCAAAGCTATCCTGAGCAAAAATCCTGACAAAGCTGTTCAGTTATCTGTGCTTCAGCAGCAGCTAAAACAAGCCGAATATGAATTAACCAGAGTAACGAACCTCCATAATTCAGGTGCAGCTACATCCAAACAACTGGATGATGCAAAAGCACAAGTAGCATTATTAAACCGGCAAACCGATGCTTTAGCTTCCTCTTTAAGTGTTACAACAACCGGATTGCAGGCTGAAACCCGGGCATTGCAATCCCAGATAAAGCAAATTGACGATCAGATCTCCAGGAGTATCATCGTAAATCCTGTAAATGGGACAATATTGAGTACCTATGTCAGGGCAAATGAAACAGCTGCCCCTGCTAAGCCATTGTACAAAATTGCTGACATCAGTACACTGATATTAAGGGCTTATATAACCGGAGATCAATTATCTGAAATTCAATTAGGTCAGGCTGTTAAAGTGCTGACCGATAAAGGGAAAGATGAATATAATACCCATGAGGGTAAGGTTGAATGGATAAGTGAAAAAGCTGAGTTTACTCCAAAGACCATTCAGACAAAAGACGAGCGGGCTAATCTGGTTTATGCCATTAAGGTAAGAGTTCCTAATGATGGCACTCTTAAAATTGGCATGTACGGCGAAGTTATCTTTAACTCAGCAAAGTGAATTAACTATGAGTGCAATTGAGGTTAAAGGCATTAGTAAATGGTATGGCAAACAAAAACAAATTGCCGTAAACAGTCTAACGTTCGAGGTGAAGAAAGGGGAGGTCTTTGGCTTAATAGGACCTGATGGTGCAGGAAAAACCAGTCTCTTCAGAATCCTAACCACACTTTTATTGCCTGATTCAGGAAATGCACGGGTCGACGGTCTGGATGTAGTAAAGGATTTCCGGGAGATAAGGAACAGAATAGGATATATGCCGGGGCGATTCTCTCTGTATCAGGACCTTACAGTCGAAGAGAATCTGAACTTTTTTGCTACAATTTTTGGCACCTCCATTGAGGAAAACTATAATCTGATAAGGGAGATTTACGTCCAGCTTGAGCCTTTCAAAGAAAGGAGAGCCGGTAAGTTGTCAGGTGGAATGAAGCAGAAACTGGCACTATGCTGTGCGCTTATACATAAGCCAACTGTGCTGTTCCTTGATGAGCCAACAACAGGAGTTGATCCGGTATCGCGAAAAGAATTCTGGGAAATGCTTGGTCGGCTTAAGAACCAGGGTATTACCATAATGGTGTCAACACCTTACATGGATGAAGCCGCTAAGTGTGATAGGATTGCTCTTATACAGAAAGGAGATATCCTTGCAATAGATACTCCTGAAAACATTATTAATTCATTTCCAGAAAAGTTATACCGCGTGCAAACTGAAGATACCGGCAGAATACTGAAAATACTCAGCGAATATTCATCAGGGCTATACGCTTATGCATCAGGAGAGTATGTTCATATTGCTTTCAATGATAACATGATTTCTCTGCAGGAAATAACCATTCTGTTAAAAGAGCATATTTCATCAGAAGTTTCTCCCGAAGAAATCCGGCCAAACATAGAGGATTGCGTTATACACCTTTTAAGAGCCTGACTATGAACGATAAAGTAATTGAAACGGAAGAATTAACAAAGAAGTTTGGCAGCTTCACTGCAGTCGATAAGATTTCATTTTCCATAGAAAAAGGTGAAATATTTGGATTCCTTGGAGCAAATGGAGCAGGTAAAACCACCGCGATGAAGATGCTATGCGGACTCTCAAAACCAACATCCGGAAAGGCAAAAGTAGGAGGGTTTGACATCTACACACAAACCGAATCTATCAAGAAGAACATTGGTTACATGAGCCAGAAATTTTCATTGTATGAGGACCTGAATATCATGGAAAACATTACTTTTTATGGAGGAATCTATGGCCTGTCATCAAAAGAGATTAAAATGAGGGGTGAAGCCCTGGTTGAAAAACTTGGGCTGAAGAATGAAACAAAAAAGATGGTTGCATCACTACCGCTTGGATGGAAGCAGAAACTTGCTTTTTCTGTAGCTATTTTACATGAGCCAAAAATTGTTTTCCTTGATGAACCTACCGGTGGCGTTGACCCCGTTACCAGAAGACAGTTCTGGAATTTGATCTATGAAGCTGCACAAAGAGGAATAACAGTGTTTCTGACCACTCACTATATGGATGAAGCAGAATACTGCGACAGGATATCGATAATGGTTGATGGCAGGATAGATGCAATTGGTACCCCCGGACAATTAAGAGAAGGGTTTAAAGCAACCAATATGGACGAAGTTTTTTATAGCCTGGCAAGAGGTGCTAAAAGAAGCGAATAAAAATTGACATCATTATGAAACAGTTTATGGCCTTCGTGAAGAAAGAATTCGTTCATGTATTACGTGACCGGAAAACTCTTCTGATCCTAATAGGGATGCCGATCATGCAGATCCTCCTTTTCGGATTTGCCATGTCGAATGAGATTAAAAAAACTAAAGTTGTCATAGTCGACCAGGCAATAGATAACTCTTCGGCAAAGCTGATAGCACGTATAGATGCCAGCGAGTATTTCGATGCAGAAATCAGGGATCTCACAATAACTGATTTCAACATTGAGGCTGCATTTAAGAAGGGTGACCTTAAGATTTTACTGATTATTCCACCGTCTTTTGAATCAGAAATCTTACATGAAGGGAGCGCACAATTGCGGATTATTGCAGATGCTTCAGATCCTAACACAGCAAGTCTTCTCACAACCTATTTATCATCCATAATTCAGGATTTCCAAAAAGATAACCTTAGCATTCAGACCATCCCCTATAATATTGAGCCCCAGGTAAGAATGATTTATAATCCTCAATTGCTCAGCGCGCATAATTTCGTGCCGGGTGTTATGGCCCTCGTTTTAATGCTGGTGTTTGTTATGATGACTGCAATTACAATAGTACGGGAAAAAGAATTGGGCACAATGGAAGTATTGCTTGTTTCGCCTTATAAACCTGCTCTTGTAATGATTTCAAAGACTGTGCCTTATCTTGCGCTTTCATGGATAAATCTTGTCACTATTGTTCTGCTTGGAGTCTTTGTGATGGGATTACCATTCAATGGCAGTGTTTTACTATTGTTTGCGGAAAGCACCCTCTTTATCTTAACATGTCTTACAATTGGCATTTTTATCAGTAATATCACCAGTTCGCAACAGGTCGCTATGCTTATCTCACTGATGGGAATGATGTTGCCGACCGTCTTACTTAGTGGATTTGTATTTCCCCTCGAGAACATGCCGAAATTGTTACAATGGATCTCTAATGTTATTCCCGCAAGATGGTATTATGTGATCGTGAAGGACATAATGATAAAGGGAACAGGGTTTATGGATATCCTAAAGGAGACAATTGCTTTGCTCACAATCACTGCATTCTTCTTTATAATGAGTATTAAAAAATTCAAACAACGACTGGCATGAGGACACTGAAATACTTACTCATAAAGGAGTTTAAACAGATATTCCGTAATAAGGCCATTCTTGGCATTATCATGGTAATGCCCATGATTCAGCTACTAATATTGCCACATGCCGCCAATTATGAAGTGAAAAACATAAATCTGGTTGTAGTCGACAATGATCATTCCTCATACTCACGAAACCTTATTTCAAATATTACAGGGTCAGGTTACTTTCAGTTAACCGGAAATTGTCAGTCATTCAAACAGGCATTCAGTGAAATTGAAGCCGATAAAGCAGATCTGGTGCTTGAAATACCGGCCAACTTTGAGAAAGATCTGATTCGCGAACAATCCAAGAGTCTGTTCATTGCAGTTAATGCTATAAACGGGACAAAAGCCAATCTTGGTGCTTCCTATCTTAGCAGAATAATTCGCGAATACAACAATACACTGAGAGCTGAGCTTTTGTCAGTAGATAAGCCAGCATCATCAGGTGTCATAGAATTGACAACAGCCAACTGGTTCAATCCGGGTCTCGACTACAAATCATACATGGTTCCAGGCATATTAGCAATACTGGTAACTATGGTGGGTGGTTTTCTTACAGCCCTTAACATCGTTAAAGAAAAAGAAGTTGGCACTATTGAACAGATAAATGTAACACCTATTCGAAAATCTCAGTTCATCTTAGGAAAGCTCATTCCTTTCTGGATATTGGGGAATGTTGTATTCACTATTGGGCTTACATTATCATGGCTGATATATGGAATCGTTCCACAGGGCAGTTTATTGGTTATTTATTTGTTTATAGCAATCTATCTCGTTGCAATACTGGGCTTTGGACTATTGGTATCAACATATAGTGAGACACAACAACA
>CAZJPP010000010.1:89501-93747 GCA_964547915.1 uncultured Lentimicrobium sp. | reverse complement strand
GTGGTAACCGCAATTATGGGCAATTTTGTTAAGGTATTATGGAAGAAGAGACGGGTGAGCTGACAGTCCGTTGCTTCAGGATCGCCTCAGCGATCACCATATCTATAGGACGAGTAATCTTAATGTTTTCAGCTTCCCCATCAAAAAGTGTTACCTCAACTCCCTGAGCTTCAAGCAAAGATGCATCATCACTAAAATCAATTACATCAGTACTTGAATAGGCACTCTTTATCAGCGAAAGTTTAAAGCACTGGGGAGTTTGTACTGATTTGTAGAGATTCCGGGGCACCGATTTGCTTGTCGGACCATCAATCAATCTAATCGAATCACTTAAATCACAACATGGGACTGCCGAACCTGTTTCTTCGGCCAGTTTAAATGCTGTCTGGATTAAAATCGGGGATACGAGGGGACGAGCTCCATCATGTATTGCTACAGTACCCTCAACAGTTTTTATAGAATTTAATCCATTTTTGACTGATTCAAATCGGGTGTTTCCTCCGGCTACTACCTTATGATTTATGTTAAAGGCGTATTGGCTACAGAGTTGAGACCACAATTCTATATACTGATGAGGGATAACGACTGTTATAGAAAAGCATCCGGCATTATTAAATGCATTAATAGTGTGCATTAACACCGGAAGATTTTCAAGAAGTAAGAATTGCTTTGGAATGTTTGAATTCATACGTGAACCCGAACCGCCTGCCACAATAATTACAGACTTTTCCATTACAGAATTAACATGGCATCACCATAAGTGAAGAACCTGTATTTTTCTTTTATTGCTTCTTTATAGGCCATCATCAGGAAGTCGAAGTCAGCAAAAGCCGATGTAAGCATCAGCATGGGTGATTGCGGCAAATGGAAATTAGTGATCATGCATGAAGCAATGCTGAAATCGTATGGAGGAAAGATAAACTTATTAGACCATCCCTTGAATGGTTTAAGCATTCCGCCAATAGAAACAGAGGTTTCAACTGCTTTCATGGTAGTGGTTCCCACAACACATACCTGCTTGCGGTTAAGTTTGGCAGCATTTACGATATCGGCTGCAGCGTCTTCAATAATAAGCTCTTCGGAATCCATTTTATGCTTGGTAAGATCCTCAACATCAATGGGACGGAAGTTTCCGACACCAGCATGCAGAGTAACATTAGCAAATGTAACGCCCTGAAGCTCCAGTCGTTTAATCATTTCACGACTAAAATGAAAACCTGCCGAAGGTGCTGCAACAGCTCCTTCATTCTTAGCAAATATTGTCTGGTACCAATCCTTGTCCTCCTGTTTGATTTCCCTCATAGCTTGCAATTCTTCGGGAATAGGGGTTTTACCAAGGCTTTCTATTGTCCTTTTAAAAGCGTCATATGGACCATCGAACAGGAATCTGAGAGTACGGCCGCGAGAGGTTGTATTATCAATAACCTCAGCAACCAATGCGTCATCTTCACCGAAGTATAGCTTATTTCCTATTCTTATTTTTCTGGCCGGATCGACCAATACATCCCACAAACGGGCTTCGGCATTCAATTCTCTGAGCAGGAAAACAGTAATTTTTGCTCCGGTCTTTTCTTTCTCACCTGTCAGTAATGCAGGAAATACTTTCGTATCATTTATAACCATTACGTCTCCATCATTAAAATAATTAAGGACGTCACTAAAATGTTTATGCTCAATGGTTCTGGTTTTACGATGCAGCACCATTAATCTTTCCTCACCTTTGTTTCCTATCGGCTGCTTAGCAATAAGTTCATTGGGCAAGGAATAGCGAAATTGTGAAAGTTTCATTCCTGGATATATTTTGAGTTTACGGTAAGAACTTGATCGAATTATTTTAAAACGCTAAAAAAAGTCATCAAGTTGTTATATTTTAATAAATTATTTTAGATTTGCATCAGAAATTCTTAAGCCATACTTTCATATTGCCAAAAAAAATCTATATTATCGATTTTAAGGGGTGCAAAATTAATACATTTTTACCTTAAAATCAAGAGGTATTTTGGCATATTTCTCCTTTAGCTTGTGCTCACATTAAAAAAACATCTTAACTTTGCACGCTTTAAGACGAGATTAATAATTCTTTAAGCACAGGGGCAAAAAAAATGGCAACAGTGGTTAACATTTTCTCAGGAAGAGCAACACGTTATTTAGCAGAAAAAATTGCAACCAGCTACGGGAAAAAGCTGGGCGACGTATTGATAACCGATTTCTCAGATGGCGAATTTCAGCCTTCTTTTGAAGAAAACATACGTGGTAACGACCTCTTTATTGTACAATCAACTTTTGCACCAACCGACAACCTGTTCGAGTTACTCCTAATGATTGATGCAGCCAAAAGAGCTTCGGCACGTCATATCATTGCTGTTATCCCTTACTTTGGCTTTGCACGGCAGGACAGAAAGGATAAACCCAGAGTATCAATTGCTGCAAAACTGGTAGCTAATCTGCTCACAGCAGCCGGGGTACAAAGAATAATTACTATTGATCTTCATGCTGATCAGATCCAGGGATTCTTTGATGTACCTGTAGATCACCTTTTTGCATCGTCAATTTTCATTTCTTACATCAAGCAGTTAAATCTTCCAAATTTAACAATGGCTTCACCTGATACCGGAGGTACCAGGAGAGCTGCCGCTTACGCTAAGATATTAAATACAGCATTCGTAATTTGCTATAAACAAAGATCGAAAGCAAACCAGGTCGACACGATGGCTCTTATTGGCGATGTTACCGGTAAAGACGTTATCCTTGTTGATGATATTATTGATACTGGCGGAACAATATGCAAAGCTGCCAAGTTAATGATGGATAATGGCGCCAATAGTGTAAGAGGATTCTGTACTCATCCTCTGCTCTCAGGAAACGCTATTGAAAAAATAGAAGAATCAGCTTTCACCGAAGTGGTAGTAACCGACACTATTCCACTTAAACGGCAAAGCCCTAAAATAAAAGTATTGAGCACTGCCGACTTGTTGGCAGATGTTATTGGTAAAGTTCACAATTACGAGTCAATTTCGACTCTATTTAAGTTTGATTAATCATTTATAAACCAAATAAAAACAATTAAGTAATGAAAACAGTATCATTGAGCGGTTCTCTTCGTGAGAACGTAGGGAAAAAAGATGCTAAAGCTCTTCGTAACGCCGGTAAAGTACCTTGTGTTATTTACGGCGGTAAAGAACAAATTCATTTTGCTGCTGATGCAACCAGTTTTAAACCTATTCTTTACACTCCTTCAACCTATCTGATTAACGTTATCGTTGATGGTAAAGAATACATGACAGTGTTACAAGACGTACAGGCTCATCCTGTTACCGATAGCATACTGCATGTTGACTTCCTGGAACTGGATCCGGCAAAACCTGTATCAATTCATGTGCCTATTAAAGTTACCGGTGTTTCTCCCGGAGTCTTAAAGGGTGGTAAATTGATTAAAAAATTCCGTAAACTGAAAGTTAAAGCCCTTATGCAAAACCTTCCTGATGAAGTGGAAGTTAGTATTACAGATCTTGACCTCAACCAGGCAATTAAAGTTGGCGACCTTAAACTTGAAAACGTTGAGTTTTTAGATAATAAAGGTGCAGTTATCTTAGCTGTTCAAACAACACGTAATGTTGAACAGGCTGTTCCGGGCAAATAATCTTTTGCATATTGAATATATTAAAAGAGGCTGCCTCAATATGGTTCAGCCTCTTTTCTTATAATCAATTTTTTACTCCGGTAATTGGACATTATCTTTACAAATTTAAATTCGTTCCGGTATAATGAAGTATTTAATAGTTGGATTAGGAAATATTGGAGCTGAATATGCCAATACACGGCATAATATAGGATTTATTGTGGCCGATGCTCTCGCTAAAGATCTTGGCGCTACATTTACTACCGATAGGTATGCCTCAAGGGCGGAAGCCAGGCTTAAAAATAAAACAGTAGTGATCATAAAACCATCCACTTACATGAATTTAAGTGGGAAAGCTTATAAATACTGGCTGACTGAGGAAAAAGCCGAAACTGTAAATTCACTGGTCCTGGTTGATGATATTGATCTTGATACGGGTATTTTAAGACTTAAAACCAAAGGAAGTGGTGGAAGTCACAACGGTTTAAACCATATTATCGAAACCTTGGGTCATACTGACTTCCCTCGTTTACGTATAGGGATAGGAAAAGACTTTGCCCGCGGCTTTCAGATTGAATACGTTTTGGGCAGATTTACTTCACAGGAAGAGAAAATCTTTATGGAGAA
>CAZJPP010000010.1:0-89401 GCA_964547915.1 uncultured Lentimicrobium sp. | reverse complement strand
TTGAATACGTTTTGGGCAGATTTACTTCACAGGAAGAGAAAATCTTTATGGAGAAAATTCCACTTGCAGTGGAGATGATTAAAAGTTACATTTTGGCCGGCCCAACCATTACGATGAATACTTTTAATAATCGATAACTTTATTATTGAGTAATTTTTATCCAGAAGGAGCCCCCATGACGTTCAACATTATTCAGGTTGGAGTGATTCCATATGGGTTCAATAAGAGTGCTTAATTCCTTATCCTCAGAAATAAAATAATTTGGTAAAATAGTTTGATATTTATCGCTGTTTGCTAGTAAATACATTGCTAATCCGTATTGTTCAGAATAAAACCTGTCGCACATAAACTGCGGATAATCATATGGCAGATAAATGTCATGTATGTGCACAATCACACCCTTGGGGAGATTTGGTAAAACCTCAAGAAAGAACACCATTGAATCGGAATTTGGAAGAATTCGGTGTGAATTGTCGATAAAAAGTATATCATTCTCCTTTAATGCAAACACGAAATCAAAGTTGATGTCCTCGAACGGAGCCCTGACTATTTCATCCGAAATTTTATCAATCTCTGCACGGGGTTGAGGATCGATTGAAATGATTTTTGTTTTTAGATTATTTTCTTTTATAGATTTATATGCAACCTTCGTAGAATTGCCGGACCCTACTTCTATGTACGTTTGAGGCTTGTATTCTGCAATTATGGTGTATATGCCGAAAATATCAAGTCCGGGAAGAAATCCATTATTGTAAACAGGATTCTGGTTGTTTTTTTCTTCAATACTTTTTTTAATTGACTGAAACTTATCTTTATATTTTAATATGTTAGATATCATCAGCTTGTACTGATCTCTGTTTGAATTAATTACATCATAAAGCTGTTTATGATGGAAGGGGGATCCATTACCATATCTAGGTTTTAAATCGACTTTGTATTCAGAAAAGAAAGTTTGATAATGTGGATCTATAAATCTCTTCAGGGAGATAATGGCTTTCTTCATTCAGGTGGGATTTAAAAGTGAGGATTGCTTGCCAAAAGAGTGCAAGTATACAAAATTTTGTTTGTATTTTTGCCAAATGGCAAATAACGAAGAAATTTTTAAAAAAGTGATATCCCATGCTAAAGAGTATGGGTTTGTTTTTCAAAGCAGTGAAATATATGATGGCTTAAGTGCCGTATATGACTATGGTCAGAATGGTGTAGAACTTAAGAACAATATAAAACAATATTGGTGGAACGCCATGGTGCGGTACAATGAGAATATTGTTGGAATTGATTCAGCCATTTTTATGCATCCAACTATATGGAAAGCTTCAGGGCACGTTGATGCATTCAATGATCCTATGATCGATAATAAGGATTCGAAAAAACGTTATCGGGCTGATGTGCTTGTTGAGGATTATGTTGCTAAAATTGAGGATAAGATATCGAAAGAAGTTGAAAAGGCTGCAAAGCGATTTGGCGACTCGTTTAATGAACAGCAGTTCAGAGAAACAAATCAACGCGTTCTTGAGAATCAAAAGAAGATAGATGAAGCCAAAAATCGTTTGTATTCGGCATTAGACGCAAACGACCTGGATGCCGTTAAAAAGCTTATTGAAGACCTTGAAATTGTATGCCCGGTTTCAGGTACCAGAAACTGGACTGAGGTTAGACAGTTTAATCTGATGTTTTCAACCAAAATAGGTTCAGTAACTGATGATTCGAGTGTTATTTATCTCCGACCCGAAACTGCACAGGGAATCTTTGTCAACTTCCTGAATGTTATGAAGACCGGTAGAATGAAGATACCTTTCGGTATTGCCCAGATTGGTAAGGCATTCAGAAACGAGATTGTGGCTCGTCAGTTCATTTTTCGTATGCGTGAGTTTGAACAGATGGAAATGCAGTTTTTCGTTAAGCCCGGTACTGAACTTGAATGGTTTGAATACTGGAAGAGTGAACGCATGAAATGGCACCTTTCACTCGGCATAAGTCAGGATAATTACCGGTTTCATGATCATGAAAAGCTGGCCCATTATGCAAATGCCGCAGCTGACATCGAATTCAATTTCCCTATAGGATTTAAGGAACTTGAAGGAATTCATTCACGCACCGATTTTGACTTAAATGCACATCAGAATTATTCAGGAAAAAAGCTGCAATATTTCGATCCGGAGCTTAATGAAAGTTATGTTCCTTATGTCGTAGAAACTTCCATTGGTCTTGACAGGACATTCCTTGCAATTTTAAGTCATGCATATACAGAGGAGAAACTGGAAGATGGCTCTGAAAGAGTAGTAATGAAAATACCTGCAGTACTGGCTCCTGTTAAACTGGCCATTTTGCCACTTGTTGCAAAGGATGGTCTTCCTGAAAAAGCACGTTTGATAATGGATGAAATGAAGATGAACTTTATGTGCCAGTATGAGGAAAAAGACTCAATTGGTCGCCGTTATCGTCGCCAGGATGCCATTGGTACCCCTTATTGTATCACCGTTGATCATCAAACTCTTGAAGATGACACAGTCACAATCAGAGAAAGAGACTCAATGAAGCAGCAAAGAATATCGGTTTCAGCACTTAAATCTTTCAATTTCAACCAAACTGTAACCTTGTAACTACAATCGGTATGTATTGATAGTTCAGTGCAGCATCGTGCACTTGAACTATCGAAACAAACTTGGATTCATACAGTCAGTAATTGATAAATTTCAATACATTTGTTTCCATAAACCCATAAACGGAAACAAAATGTGGTATAAAAAATTGTCTGTTTGGTTCATTATCCTTTACTCAATACTAACCATCTCTTCCGATTTCATTCTGAAGCAAAAGAATTTTATCTCTTTTGACAATTTCGGATACTACATGCATTTACCTGCTAAATATATATACAAGGATGTTGAATTAAAAACTGATTGGTATAAGAAGATTAACGAGCAGTATAAGGTTACCCCTACTTATTTTCAGGTCGCTAAGAGTAAGAACGGTGGAGATGTTATGCGATTTTATAAGGGGATGTCGTATATATGGACACCTGCCTTTTTTACCGCTCATTTTTATGCAAAAGCAGCAGGTTACCCAGCCGATGGATTTTCGGCACCTTATCAGTGGGCATTGATCATATTTGGTGGGCTTTGGTGTGTAATTGGATTTATTGCGAGCCGAAAAATACTCCTTAGGTTCTTCAATGAAAAAATAACCACTCTCACGCTTTTTGTCTTACTACTTGGAACAAATCTGCTATATTTCGTGTCATGGGGAAATGACGTACCGCATGCTTACCTTTTCACCCTATTTGCGCTGGTAATATTGTACACCCTTAAATGGTACGATAAGCCGAATTACTTAAATGCACTTGTTTTGGGTGTCGTACTTGGTCTAATCTTAGCTATAAGACCTTCAGACATCTTTATAGGTATTATCCCAATTTCTTACATCTATTTATTTATAACACGAAAAGAGAATCCTCTTAATGCCAGACCTGATCTCATAAGGAAAATACTTCCACAAATAATATTAGCTGTTGTTGTCATGGGACTTATTCTGCTCCCACAATTTTTATATTACAAGAAGTATGGCGGTGAGTATTTCCTGAATATATACAGCGAAGCGGGCGCATCATTCGATTATTTCAGGCCGAAATTTGCTCATGTGCTGTTCAGTTTCAGAAAAGGATGGTTCATTTATTCGCCTCTAAGCCTTCTTGGAATTGCAGGTTTAATTATGACTTATAAGAAATATAAGGAATATTTTTGGCCGGCAGTTATCTATCTGTTCCTGTTAACATACCTCGTTGCTGCATTTAATAGCTTAGTAAGCTACGGATGGCGGGCATTTATTGAATCATACGCAGTCCTTATAATCCCTACAGGTTTCTTTATTCAGTATTTAACAAAACAGAAGTTATTAGTAAGGACTGTTGCCTGGGTGTTGATAAGCTTGCTTACAATTCTTAATCTACATCAGACATGGCAGGTCAAATGGGCTATTATCGACGGAAGCAGAATGACCAAAGAATACTACTTCAGAATACTTGGGAAAAACAGTGTAACTGAGGAGGATAAGAAGCTGCTTCTCATTGAAAGGTCGTTGACTGCAGTTGATGAAATGCCTTCAGATATAAAATTTAATAATAGAATCCTTCATCAAAATTCGTTTGACGATATCACTGTTACTGATAGTCTGGCTCCTAAGCCATTCAGTGGTACGGGAATGTTTGAACTGAACCCTGATGCTATATATTCCCCTGATTTCAGAATAGCTTATAAGCGGTTAACTGACGAGTATTACTGCTACGTTAAATCATCAATAATGGTGTACTCCGATCAGCCCCTAAACGATGAAGTTTTGATCGTTATAACTACTTTGAATAATAGTGGTAACCATATTAAATACCGGGCTCTTGGTAAACCGGAAAAAGAATTTGTTCCCGGCCAATGGAATAAAATTTCCCTCATATATCAAACACCGGAAATCTTTACAGGGAAAGAAATAGTCCATACTTACGTATATTATACCGGAAAAAATAAGGTTTGGATTGATAACTTTGAGGTACTTGCATACACGCTTGACTAAGTTCCGATATATGCCTGAACAATCAACCGGTTTAATCAAGGTAATTCTGATACAAGCAGCATCGCTGATTTTGTTTTGGTTAATTTTTTCAGTTCTGCAATCACCATCTGTTTACCATAATAGCCTGGGCCTCATATCAAATAACTGGACTAATGAAAACGGAGAAAGAAAGCAGGTTAATGAGCCATATATACAATTGTCGGATGACAATTATGTACAATGGGATGGCGATCACTACGAACAGATAAAAAATCATGGATACGATACAGTAAGCTCGAATGGTGAATATATCTATGCATTCTTCCCATTATTTCCACTCATTTGGAAAATATCCGGCCTACCTTCTATTGGAATCCTGTTTTTGAATTATTTGTTTTTTTCGATTTCTATATTATTATTGCTTAATCTTTCAGAAAGAAAATCTTTTCTAATTAACGCAATACTTAGTTTATCGCTTCCTGGTTTGGTAATCTTCCTGATTCCATATACCGAAGCAACTTTTATGTTATTTATCAGTCTGGGAGTTTATGGATTTATTAAGAATAAATACTGGGTCTACTTTATTGCATTCCTTTTGGCATCATTGACCAGACCAACTTTTACTTTTATAGCCCTTTCAATTTTGTGTGTTGAGATATTTTTCCTGTTATCTCACAAAAAGATCAGAACAACAATTGTAAACTTTTTATTGCGGGTAGCCCCTTTAATAGTAGGTACATTTTTAGTTCCTGTAATCCAGAACAGTGAGAGTCCATTCCAATTCCTTGCAGTTCAGAAATACTGGGAAAATGCCCTTACTATTCCAACAGGGCTTAAGGACTGGTCTCATGAAGGTTTTGGGATTAACCTCTGTGTGATCTTTCTGATTTCCATTCCACTTCTGTACCTGCTTATTAAGTCGTTTATACGAATAATAAAGAAAGGTAAGCCGGTAATACCCTTGGAATACAGGAATCCAAAGGACTATCTGGTTCTATTGTCAGTCTTTTACCTGGTCGGAATAACAATGTATATTCTGCTTTTCAGAGGCGGAAGTCTCCATTGCTTATTTCGTTTTACAATTTGTAGCCCTTTTATTTATATTCTTCTATATTCAGCATTCGAATATATTGAACGTACAAATTATGAGAACCGCTTATTAATCGCTTTACCGGCCTTGGTTGGTTTAGCTACTTTTTTCCTTGCAGAATACTCAAGATTCTTTGATTTTACTGACCTTGGATTCTTTATTCTTTCAGGTGCAATAGGTATATGGTTATTTCAGGACAGAATATCAGTCAGATTGAAAACAATTTCTCTGATAACTCTATTGGTTGTTAACCTAATATGGACAACATACCTGTTCAACTCTTATATCTCAAATAGCTGGATTTTCGCATAAGAGCTCCAAAATTAAGAATACTGAAGGATAATTCTATTTGAAGATTGCCTGGTAAAGGAGTTCAGCAATATCGTAATTTTTTACCTCGTCTTCTTTTCCTTTGAACTTTAGGCCATCAGTTATCATAGTCATACAGAAGGGACAAGATGTAGCAATTATACCGGCTTTGGTTTTAAGTGCTTCTTCAGTACGTTCTACGTTCACTTCTTTATGACCAGGTTCCGATTCTTTGAACATTTGAGCTCCACCTGCTCCGCAACATAAGGCTTTACTCCTGTTTCGCGGCATCTCAACGTTGGTGGTTCCCAAAGCGTTATTTACTTCTCTGGCAGGTTCATATATGTTATTTCCACGACCTAAGTAACATGGGTCATGGTATACTAATGACTGGTTCTTTAAAACCTGCTTATCCACTTTAAGTCTGCCATTATCAAGCAGCTCCTGCAAGAACTGCGAGTGGTGTATCACCTCATAATGGCCTCCTAAATCGGGGTATTCATTCTTAAATATATTGAAGCAATGAGGGCAACAGGTGATAATCTTTTTAACCTGATATTGGCTAAGTATTTCAATTACCTTTAAAGCCTGCATTTGAAATAGCATTTCATTACCGGCCCTCCTTGCAGGATCACCGTTGCAGGTTTCTTCACTACCAAGAATTGCGAAATCGACATTAGCATGGTTTAGAAGTCGTGCAAAAGCTACAGTGACTTTTTTGTATCTGGCATCAAAAGCACCGGCACAACCCACCCAGAAAAGATACTCAGGATACTTACCGGATGCTGCCAGATCAGCCATAATTGGCACATTATATTGAATTTGTTGTTCCATCATTTCAGATTATTAGTTAAGGTCATTCAGCCAGTTTAATCTATCCTCAGGAGGATACTGCCATGGTGCTCCATTATTCTCAATGTTGGCAAACATGGCATTTAGACCTGATGGTGCGGATGATTCTTCTAAAACGAGATATCTCCTCATGTCTAAGATTAATGCAGGGTGATTAATATTTACCGGACACTCTGTTGCACAAGCATTACAGGTTGTACAAGCCCACAATTCTTCGGCAGTTATATAGCTATGCAGGAGAGTCTTGCCATCTTCAAATGTCTCGCCCATCTTCTTCCGCCCCTCAGAATACTCTTTCATCCTGGCTCTTAAATCCACGAAAATTTTGCGGGGTGATAATTTTTTACCGGTTATATTGGCCGGACAGTTGTCGGTACATCTACCACATTCAGTACATGCCAGGGAGTCGAGATAATTTTTCCATGTAACATCACTTACTTCTTTAACACCGTATCTTTCTGCAACCGTTTCAGCGGGAGCTTCTGCTGTTTCAGGGTAAAGCATGTACTTTATTTCAGCTGTTACAGAAGGCATATTCTGTAAATATCCCAGAGGTTTTAATCTACTCAGAAAAACATTGGGTATGGATGTGAAAACATGAAAATGCTTTGAATACGGTAGAATGTTCGCGAATATGAATATCAGTAAGATGTGGCTCCACCAGCAGAAATTATGTATAAAATGCAATTCATAAATACTAAGGCCTTCAAGAGTATATGCAGCCAACAATGTGCTTACAGGATACGTACCTACATACTCTGTTTGATGAATCTGGTAATAACTGACATTTAAACCTGCAAGCGATACCATAAGAAGCATGATAATTGAAAGAGCTATCAAAGCATCGTATTTCGATTTAGGCTGCATTTCAATTCCATAAAATCGTTTTATCTTTAAGAATAACCTGCGACCCGTGAAAAACAGAATGCTGATGATGATAATGTAAGCCATTATATCGCCGGAAGCAGTGACAAAGTCATAGAACCATCCGGTAGATGACATTATCCTTTCGGTACCGGCAAGCCCGTCAATAACCATTTCGATGCTTCCAAGAGTGATTACGATAAATCCCCAAAATACCAGTGCATGGAAGATACCGGCCAGAGGATATCGAAATATCTTTGTTTGCGCAATGGCGACTTTAAGCATAACTACAATTCTCTTCCCCCAATCTGTCACTTTCTCAGGACGGGTAAGAGAGAAATTATACCAAAGATTCCGCATGCTGAATGTAAACACTCCGAGTGTAATAAGCAGCGTTATTAAGAAGATGATTTGATTCATAAGCTTTAATTGTTACGGTTAAGTTGTTAGCCGGATAATCAGCTGAATAAATCGATTACATGAGTTTTTGATACACTTGCCACCACCGATCGGGGATTTCATTTTCGCATGCTGTAAGATAGTCGTTATAAGAACATGGGACCATGAAATGGGCAGCATATTTAACCTGTTTATCATCACCACAAACAACTTCCATCCACCAACGGTCGGTACGCCGGCTTTTATAGAACACTATACCATCTTTGAAATCAACTGTGGGAACTGTATATTTAATAAAGTCGTCACTGGTGGCTGAAGGGAAGTCCATTTTGCGGTGGTTAAAACCTTCAAATACGTACCATATAACTTCTGCCATCAGAAATGACGTTGTGCTATTCCTGTCGAACAGTGGATTCATTTCGAAGAATCCAATTGATGACAACTTATCGCTCATTGCAGCGTACCTTGCAATCTGGCATGCCTGCTCACCGGTTAAACCATTGGGAGTTGCATTTCCGTTGCCGGGTGCTTCAGAACCTTTTATTGAACTGATATCAAATGAAACTAAGTCGGCATTTCTTAACAGGGGTTCTACTTCCTTAAAATCACTGTTTATATTACCCAAACGATAACTGTCGAACAGCAGTTTCCCCATAAGTTCTATTTCCGTCTGATCAATGAAATAGGTTTGGTATGCAATATTTGTAAAGTTGAATAAGTAGTTGGGCTTAAGGAGAATAATTTTACTGAGATAATTTTGAGAATTCAGTTCGCTATTACTACCGCTACCTAAATCAAAACGTGGATCAACGACAGTAATATTGATAATTTTATCAAGACTTTCATAGGCTTTATACATGCCGAAAGTAAGGCTTTGGCTACCTCCAATAATTACAGGCAATATTTTATTGCCAACAAGATATGCCATAACCTCCGACAGAGCGAAGATAGTATCAGTTTGAGAATGTCCCTGTTTTAAGTTGCCCAAATCGGCTATACCGGATTTCCAGGCACCCGGGTATAGCTCATAAAGGTGTTTGCGGATTTCATCGGGAGCGTTACCACAGCCTTCATTATTGAGAGCTCCGCGATCATCGGGTACACCTATAAGTGCTATATCGAAATCAGCCAGATCAGGAAATTGGTCCTGATGATGAATTCTTATTGTATTGCCAATTACCGGCTTTCCGGTCGAAAGGTCATAAATTAACCTTTGATCAACAGGGTCAAAGTAAATTGATAAATCCATCCTGAGTTTTATAAAACATCAAACCTACGCAATTTTCAGCTAAGATAAAACACAAGATAATGTGGTTGGTTATTTTTTGGCCTTTCGGGATGTAGTTTTTTTGCTGCTTATCTTAGTGCCTCCGCTTTTCGCTTCAGTGCTTTTTGCAGAGCTGCTAATAATTGACAAAGCATCACTGTATGTTATTTCCTTAGGATCAACAGATTTAGGAATTTTATAGTTAATCTTCCCTTGCGCAATATATGGGCCATACCGACCATTCAAGACCTGTATGCTCTCATCTTCTGCGAAGATCTTAATTACTTTTTCGCTTTCCTTCTTTCTTTTTTCTTCTATAATCTGTATGGCTCTGGATTCATCTATTGAAGCAGGATCATCGGTTTTTGCCAGTGAGTAAAAAGCTGATTTGTGCTTAACGTATGGGCCAAACCTTCCTATAGCTACTGTTAGATCAGCATCTTCATACTTACCAATTGTTCTTGGAAAATCGAAGAGTTTAAGAGCCTCTTCCAGAGTTAGTGATTCCATTGTCTGCCCTTTCTTGAGACCTGCAAACTTTGGTTTTTCTTCATCATCAGTGTCACCAATCTGTACCATAGGTCCGAATCTTCCTATCTTGACAAACACATTTTTGCTTGTCTCGGGATCAACTCCCAAAAGGCGTTCGGCCTTAACACGCTCTGATTTTTCGAGTGCCTGCTTTACCTGATTGGCAAATGGGCGATAAAATTCCTTTATCATCTGATTCCAGACTTTCATACCTTGAGCAATGTCGTCGAATTCCTTTTCAACATTGGCAGTAAAGTTGTAATCCAGAATATTCTCAAAATTCTGAAGGAGGTAGTTTGTAACCAGTACACCAATTTCAGTAGGAAATAATTTACTCTTTTCAGCACCTGTGTTTTCAGTATTTACCGAATGAGATACTTTGTTTCCCTTTAGTTCAAAAACGTCGTAATCTCTTTTTACTCCAGGTCTGTCCTCTTTTACCACATATTCACGTTTCTGAATAGTTGAAATTGTTGGGGAATATGTAGATGGTCGGCCGATACCTAGTTCTTCCATTTTCTTAACAAGGCTGGCTTCGGTATATCGAGGCGGTTGTTGTGAGAACTTCTGAATTGCTTTCATATCACTTAGTGAAAGTGAATCACCACTCTTAACAGAGGGTAGTATACCTTCCTCTTCATCTGAAGCCTCATCATCAGTTGATTCCAGATAGACTTTAAGAAAGCCATCAAACTTAATTACCTCACCTTTGGCAACAAAGTATTCATTGAATGGCTTAGCCTTAGACGATAAATCACCTGAAAAGATATCAATGTGCACATTTGTTCTTTCAAGTTCTGCATCAGCCATCTGAGAAGCAATTGCTCTTTTCCATATGAGATCATACAGTTTTTGTTCGCTAGCGTCAGAACTTACTTTTTGTCGGCTGAAATCTGTAGGTCTGATTGCTTCATGTGCTTCCTGCGCACCTTTCGATTTGGTAGTATAATTACGAACCTTAGAATATTTTTCCCCGTATAAACCAATAATCTGCTCTTTCGCCATATTTATGGCCATACCGGATAAATTGACCGAGTCAGTACGCATATATGTAATCTTGCCGCTCTCGTAAAGTTTTTGGGCTATAAGCATTGTACGGGAAACCGACATGCCAAGTTTACGACTTGCTTCCTGCTGAAGTGTTGATGTTGTAAATGGTGGTGCGGGCGATTTTTTTGCCGGTTTTACTTCAACATCACTTACCTTATATGTGGCACCAACGCATCTTTCCAGAAAAGCCACCGCACTTTCAGCATCATTAAATCTTTTGTTGAGTTCGGCAAATATTTGTTGTTTGCCATTGTCTTCAGAAATAAAAAATCTGGCAGTTACTCTATAGTTAAATGTATGCCTGAAGGCCTTAATCTCTTCTTCCCTTTCGACAATAAGTCTGACAGCCACTGATTGTACACGTCCGGCCGACAATGCCGGTTTAACCTTACGCCAAAGTACAGGAGAAATTTCAAATCCTACAAGCCTGTCAAGAACTCTCCTGGCCTGCTGGGCATCAACTAGATTCTTATCAATACCTCTGGGATTGTTTATTGCATTAGTAATAGCGCTTTTTGTAATTTCATGAAATACAATTCGCTTTGTTTTTGACTCTTTGAGAGATAAAACTTCTTGTAAATGCCATGAAATAGCCTCCCCTTCGCGGTCTTCATCGGATGCCAGCCATACGATTTCAGCATCGTTTGCTAATTTCTTTAGTTCCTTGATTAGTTTCTGCTTATCGGGTGGTATCTCATATTTTGGTTGAAAATCATTCTCAATATCCACTCCTAATTGCTTCTTCGATAGATCGCGTATATGACCGAAGCTTGACTTTACTACAAAATCCTTACCCAGAAATCCTTCAATGGTCTTTGCTTTGGCCGGAGATTCAACAATTACAAGATTTTTTGACATAGGTTGTTCTTAATTCGATGCTCGAATGGCAATTTTTATAAAATGGGCACAAAGTAACACAATTAAAATTGAATGCGACTGATATTTTATGAATTTTATTTACAACAATTTAATAATGAGGCGGTTCAAAAATGACTATTTTTGCAGCCGCTATAAATAGTATTGTATAAACCCGATTATTACTGTGGAGAAACGTAAATTATATATGGAAACCTACGGATGTCAGATGAATTTTTCTGATAGTCAGATAGTAGGATCAATAATGACTGACCATGATTTTGAGTTAACAGATAATGTTGCTGATGCCGATCTTATATTCATAAATACATGCTCTATTCGCGACCATGCTGAACAACGGATAAGGGCCAGATTAAAAGAATTTAAAAAGTACAAAAAGAATCGCCCTGACCTTAAAGTCGGTCTGCTTGGTTGTATGGCAGAGAGATTGAAAGAACAACTTCTTGAACAAGAACAATCAGTTGATATTATTGTAGGTCCTGATGCCTACCGTGATCTTCCAAGACTTCTTAATATTGCTGAAACAGGTCAAAAAGCAATAAATGTTCTCTTGTCATTGGATGAAACTTACGCTGATATAAATCCGATTCATACCAAAGGTATATCCTCATTCATATCTATAATGAGGGGTTGTGAGAATTTTTGTTCTTACTGCGTTGTACCCTATACAAGAGGAAGAGAAAGAAGCAGAGATCCTGAGACTATTATTGATGAGGCACGCAGGTTGTTTGATGATGGCATAAGAGAAGTTACATTGCTGGGCCAGAATGTGAATTCCTATAAAAGTGATAACGGGACAGGATTTGCAAAGCTGCTAAAAGATGTTGCTATGGTCGATCCGCTTTTAAGAGTCCGGTTTGCAACATCTCATCCTAAAGATCTTTCCGATGAATTAATTGAGACCATTGCAAAATATCCTAATATCTGCAACAGCATTCATCTTCCTGTGCAATCGGGAAGTAATAATATGCTGAAAAAAATGAACCGAAAGTATACCCGGGAATGGTATCTCGGCAGGATAGAAGCAATTAAGAAGCTCATACCTGATTGTGCCTTATCGACCGATATAATTGCAGGATTCAGTGGTGAAACTGAAGAAGATCACCTGGAAACTTTATCATTGATGAAACATGTTGGCTATGATTATGCTTTCATGTTCAAATATTCAGAGCGTCCTAATACTCTGGCAGCAAAAAAACACACCGATGATGTCCCGGAAGAAATAAAAGGCAGACGTTTACAGGGAATCATCGATCTCCAGCAGGAATTGTCACACAAGAGCAATCTTAAGGATATAGGAAAAGAGTTTGAAGTACTTGTTGAAAACGTGTCAAAAAAATCTCAAAAAGAGCTTTCAGGCAGGAATAGTGGCAACAAAGTTGTTGTTTTTCCTTCAACAGAAAGAAAGCCGGGAGATTATATAAAAGTGAGAGTTACTTCTTGCACTCCTGCGACATTAATAGGAGAGATAGTGTAATTTATAAAAACAAAAATCGCGTTTTTATCGTCTAAAATAGATACCTTTGTAAATATCTGAAAGGTATATTCTATATCGTTGACTGTTAAATTAGTAGTGACTATTGATTCCCACACATCGTAATACGGAAAACATAATACGAATGAAAAATTTAGATAAACTTCGTTTGCAATCCCTCTTTTTTCTTGCTGTGATCATTACTTTCAGTTCCTGCATATCACAAAAGAATACAGTATACCTTCAAAATAAAAGCACATTTTCTGATGGTTCCGGCTCGTATGAAAATGATTTGGCTGTGTATAAGGTGCAGGCAGGAGACTTTCTGTACATAAATGTCACAAGTATGGATCCATCGAATATTTCTGCCTTTGCTATGGATAACCGTACCGAATATCAGTTGCAGAGTGATATGGGGGTTTACCTAAAGAGTTATCAGGTAAACGACTCAGGTTATGTTAATATTCCTATTGTGGGAAAGGTAAATGTTGTAGGTCTCTCAATCAATCAGGTTAGGAATAAACTCCAAAAGGAGCTTGATGAATTTTATAAGTTAACAACTGTGACTGTTAAACTGGTAAACTTTAAGATAAGTATAATGGGTGAGGTTAACCGACCCGGTACTTATACGGTTTACCAGGATAAGCTTAATATTTTTCAGGCAATTAGTATGGGCGGTGATCTGACTTCATATGCCAACCGAAAAGAAGTGAATATCATAAGAAAATCTAAAACAGGGGGTACTGAAGTGCTGAAAGTTAACTTGCTTACTGACTCGCTTTTGGAATTGCCGGGATTTTATCTTCATCCTGAAGATATCATCTACGTTGAACCGCTAAGAAGTAAATCTTTTGCCTTTACTTCGTTCCCTTACGCTATAGCGTTATCTACAATTACAACAACCCTCTTGATTTTGAATTTTTTTAAATAGGATATAGCGTGGATACATACAATAATAATGTTGACCTTAATGAGGAAACCATTGATCTGAAACAGATTTTCTTTAAGTTTTTCAGGTATTGGTACCTTTTCATAATTGCAATTGGTCTTTCTCTTACTGTAGCTTACCTTTTTAATAAGTACACCAAACCTATCTATAAAGTCGGTACTACAGTTCTTGTTAAGGATGAGAAAAGTGCATTCGATGCTCAGACGCTTCTGGGTTTGGGTAATCTGAAAAATGCACAAAGCATTGAGAATGAGATTGGAATTCTAAAATCAAGAGCCCTTATCGGCAGAGCTCTAAGGTCATTAAACTTCGACATATCGTATTATGAAGAAGATAATTTTATTACCCGTGAGCTTTACAATGAATCGCCATTCTCGATAATATTCGACACTCTGAATCCTCAACCGGCGGGAGTTAAATTCAATCTTATCATTAATAATGACCTGGAATATACTCTATCAGCAGAAGCAGAAAATATTTCTTCTTACTACTACACTAAACAAAGAAGGGAAGAGATAATTGACGAGACTTTTAATGTTAAAGGCAAGTATAAATTTGGCCAGGAGGTAAAGGGAAAGTATCACAATTTCAGAGTTGTACTGAATGGTCATTATATTCCTAAACATCATCAGAATAAAAGCCTGTTTTTTGTATTCAATAAGATGGAAGACCAGATTAAGGAATTTGGAGATTTTCTTATTGAACCAATTAACAGAGAAGCTTCAATAGTTGAGATCTCGCTGGAAAGCAACAATGTGCAGAAAGCGGCCGATTTCCTGAATGCACTGACTTCTGAATATTTGGCAAGAAGCCTGGAGAAAAAGAACCAAATTGCAACAAATACTATCATCTTCATTGATGATCAGCTGCTTGGAATAAGCGATTCTCTTAAAATCGCTGAAAGTGATCTTCAGCAATTCAGGACTACAAATGAGGTTATGGACCTCGGCTTCCAATCGCAACAGGTATTCCAAACTATGGAAGACCTTGAAAAACAGAAGGCTGAACTCATAGTTAAAAACCAGTATTATAATTACCTCAATGACTACCTGAGCAGTAATAAAGATGATATGACAGGACTCACAGTTCCTTCCTCAATGGGAATTGACGATCCTGTGCTCACCAAATTGATAACTGACCTTACAAGATTGTATGCTGAAAGAGGTGAAGCAAGGTTGATGGCTAAAGAGAAGAATCCAATTATTGCTTCATTTGACTCGCGAATAGCAGTTAATAAAAGAACTCTGGCCGAAAATATTAAGAATATTATCAACACTTCAAAAATCTCAATACTGGAAATTGACAGGCGTATAAATGCTATGTCGGGTAAAATCAATAAGTTACCAACGACGCAAAGAATGTTGTTTGGTATAGAACGTAAATTTAAGCTGAATGATGCGATCTATACTTTACTTCTTGAAAAAAGGTCGGAAGCACAAATTACCCGTGCCTCGAATATGCCCGACAATGAGGTGTTAGATGTTGCTGATCCAATGGAAAAAGTACCTGTGCTTCCTAAAAGATCTCTCAATTATACTATTGCTTTACTAATTGGCTTAATACTCCCGATTGGATATATCCTCGGCAGAGATTACCTGAATGACAAGATAATAGATAAGAAAGACATTGAAAAGATAACAAAACTACCAATACTTGGACATATTACTCATAGTAACAGATCCAGTAAGCTAGTAGTGGCTGATTACCCTAAGTCGTCAATTGCAGAGTCATTCAGACTTGTGAGGACAAACCTGCAATTTTATACTAAAAATCAGGATAAGCAAACAATTCTAGTTACATCCACAATGGTTAATGAGGGTAAGACTTTCACTTCAATGAATATCGCATCAGTCTTTGCTCTCTATGGGAAAAAGACCCTCATTATTGGATACGACCTCAGAAAACCAAAGATTTATCAGGATTTTGGGTTGTCGAACACTTATGGTATTACAACCTGTTTAATTAACCGTTCTTCACTGGAAGACACAATTCAGCATACATCATTAGAGAACCTGGATTTCATTGCTGCAGGACCAATTCCACCAAATCCAGCTGAGCTTATTGCATCGCCACAAAATGATGAGCTGATTGCAAGGTTGAAAGAGATGTACGACTTTATCATCATCGACACTCCACCTGTAGGCATTGTAGCCGATGCATTCCTTTTAATGAAGTACTCAGATGTTAATGTATTTGTAGTACGCCAGAATTTTACCAACAAGAAAATATTCGAGTCAATCATCTCTGATATCGAGAAACGCGAATTAAAGAATATCGCCCTGACCATTAATGATGTTAAATTTGAAAATAGCAGCTATGGTTACGGCTACGGTTATGGCTATGGGTACGGATATGGATATGGTTATGGTTACGGATATTACACTGATGATGAATTAACAGGTAATGGGAAACCACCTAAGGGAAGAAAACACTCTG
Source organism: uncultured Lentimicrobium sp. (assembly GCA_964547915.1). Lineage (GTDB taxonomy): Bacteria > Bacteroidota > Bacteroidia > Bacteroidales > Lentimicrobiaceae > Lentimicrobium. The sequence continues at coordinate 72,762 of CAZJPP010000010.1, read as the reverse complement.
TAAGTCAAAAATAGTGCTAATTTTGCTTCTAGCATTATTTAATAATACAGCATGAAAAGCAGAGGTTATCTGACACATCTTGAAGAACTTGAATACGAATCAATATATGTAATAAGGGAAGTTGCCGCACAATTTGAGCGACCTGTGTTGTTGTTCTCAGGTGGAAAAGATTCAATTGTGATGACACACCTTGCAGTAAAGGCCTTTTGGCCTGCAAAGCTCCCTTTTCCTTTACTGCATATTGATACAGGCCATAACTTTATTGAGACTCTTGAATATAGAGATAATCTGATTGAAAAAATCGGCGCTACTCTGTATGTCGGTTCCGTACAGGAAAGTATTGACAAGGGAAGAGTCGTTGAAGAATCAGGTTATAACGCCAGCAGAAACATCCTTCAAACCACAACTCTTCTAGACACCATTGAAAAATATAAATTCGATGCAGCAATGGGTGGAGGAAGGAGAGATGAGGAAAAAGCCAGAGCCAAAGAAAGATTCTTCTCGCACAGAGATGAGTTTGGTCAATGGGATCCAAAAAATCAGCGTCCTGAGTTATGGAATATTTTTAACGGCCGTAAAAATCCGGGTGAGCATTTCAGGGTTTTCCCCATCAGCAACTGGACTGAGATGGATGTGTGGCAATATATAATGAAAGAAGAAATTGAATTGCCAAGTCTTTACTTCACTCACCAAAGAGAAGTGTTTAAAAGAGACGGGCAGTGGCTTGCAAAAGCTCCTTTCATGAAGCTGAAACCGGATGAAAAATATGAGCTGAAAACTGTTAGATGCCGCACAATTGGCGACATAACATGCACCGGACTAACTCTATCATCGGCTAATTCAATTGAAGATATTATTGATGAGATTGCCGCAACCCGTGTTACCGAAAGAGGTGGCCGGGCCGACGATTTAAGGTCGGAAGCCGCAATGGAAGACAGGAAAAAAGAAGGTTATTTTTAAAGTAGTGCAAATTGGTTATGACTGAATTCTCAACTAAAGGATATCTGGATATGGAACTGCTGAGGTTTACTACAGCAGGAAGTGTTGATGACGGAAAAAGCACTCTTATTGGTCGTCTTCTTTACGACAGTAAGTCAATATTCGAAGATCAACTTGAAGCCATTAAACGAGCTAGTATTAGAAGAGGCAATGAACATGTGGACCTGGCTTTACTGACTGATGGATTGCGTGCTGAAAGAGAACAGGGCATCACTATTGATGTAGCTTACAGGTACTTTGCCACTCCAAAAAGGAAATTCATTATCGCCGATACTCCGGGTCATATTCAGTATACAAGGAATATGGTTACAGGTGCCTCAACAGCCAATGCAGCTATTATTCTTATTGACGCAAGAAATGGAGTAACCGAACAAACCTGCAGGCACACATACATTGCTTCATTACTTAGAATACCTCACATTATTGTTTGTATTAACAAAATGGACCTGGTTAACTTCGATGAATCCGTGTATAACAGAATCAAAGAGGATTATCGGAAATTTATAATCACACTTCAGTTAAGGGATGTTTCATTTGTTCCTATTAGTGCATTGTTGGGTGACAATGTTGTTGAATTGTCGACCAACACTCCGTGGTACGATGGAGAATCCCTGCTTCATGTTCTTGAAAATGTTGAAATTGGAGGTGACCACAATCTTACAGATGCCCGATTCCCTGTTCAATATGTAATAAGACCCCTATCTGATGAATATCACGATTACAGGGGCTATGCCGGTAGGGTAGCCGGTGGAGTATTCGCTCCGGGTGATGATGTGGTATCTCTCCCTTCAGGAAGAAAAAGCAAAATAAAATCAATCGACCTTTATCAGTCTTCCGTTGAGGAAGCGTTCCCTCCCCAATCGGTCACATTAACCCTTACCGACGATATTGATTTAAGCAGAGGAGATATGTTGGTAAAACCTGATAACCTGCCCGAGGTAACACAGGAATTTGACATTATGATGTGTTGGATGAGTGAAAAACCAATGATTGCCAGCACTAAATATGCACTAAAGCATACTACTAATGAGGTCAAATGCCTGATTAAGAAAGTTAAATACAAGATTAATGTAAATACTCTTGACCAGATTGAGGATTCAAAAATTGAGTTGAACGATATTGCCCGAGTTACAATCAAGACAACCAAACCTGTATTTATTGATCCGTATTCAAAGAACCGCCGTACCGGTGCTCTCATCATTATTGATGAAGCTACCAATAACACGGTAGGAGTTGGTATGGTGATATAATTGATTTATTATAAATGGCTCAAAAATCAAACGTTTCGCGACAACAGACAGTTTTAGCAATTTTTCTGGTAATTGGCGCCATCTATATTATACGGCTGTTTTACATTCAGGTTATTGATAAAAGTTATACCCTATCAGCCAATAATAATGTACTTAGGTATGTAACCCAATATCCGGCCAGAGGACTTATCTATGATCGTAATGGCAAGTTGCTGGTATACAATGAAGCTGTTTACGATCTTATGGTTTTACCTGCACAGGTTGGTGAAATTGATACTGTAGAGTTTTGCAACCTGTTACAAATCCCTATTGAAGGATTCAGAGAAAGGTTAAATAAAGCCCGCAAGTACTCGAAATATAAACCCAGCCTTTTTGAAAAGCAGATATCCAAGGAAACTTATGGCTTTCTTGAAGAGAAAATGTATAAATACAAAGGGTTTTTTGTTCAACCACGTACCCTTCGTAAATACCCAAAACCTATAGGTGCTCACCTTTTCGGTTATGTGGGTGAAGTTACACAATCAATGATTGATCGCAATCCTTACTATAAATCAGGCGACTATATTGGAATCAACGGAATTGAAAAGTCATATGAGGAAGTCCTCCGGGGGGAAAAAGGATTGAAGATTAAAATGGTTGATGTGCACAACCGCGAAGTGGGTAGTTATGCTGATGGTAGATTCGATACCACTTCGGTAATGGGACAAGATCTGTATCTTTCAATAGACGGAGAGCTGCAGGAATATGGCGAAAAGCTGATGACAGGGAAAATGGGAAGTATTGTTGCTATTGAACCTGCCACCGGTGAAATACTTGCTTTTATATCAAGTCCTGCTTATGACCCTAATCTGTTGGTCGGCAGAGTCAGAGGTAAGAACTTTAAGCTTCTTACTGAAGATCCGGTTAAACCATTACTGAACAGAGCGATGATGGGAGCATACCCACCCGGTTCAACTTTCAAAATGGTGACTGACCTTGTAGGATTACAGGAAGGGCTCCTGACAACTCAAACCAGATATACCTGTCAGGGACCCGGATCATCTCCTATTCGCTGTACGCACAACCACCAATCTCCTCTCGACGTGCTTGTAGCTATACAACAGTCATGTAATCCTTTTCACTGGCTTGTCTTCAGGTCTATTATTACAGGTGGTGGACATGGGAGTATAAGAAATAACTATGTAGCCTGGCGTAAACATGTTATCAGTCTTGGATTTGGGAAAAAGCTTGGAACTGACATTCAATCAGAACTAAGCGGAAATATACCTTCCGCAGAAACATTCGATAGGATTTATGGCAAAGGAAGATGGAATGCCATGACTATCCGGTCTTTATCTATCGGACAGGGAGAAATACTTGTTACACCACTCCAATTGGCAAACTATGCAGCATTATTGGCCAACAGGGGACAATATATAGTCCCGCATGTTGTTAAATCCATTGGAAATCAGAATTCAAAGATAGCACCTTTCCAAAGACACATTTCAACAATTGACAGGCAGCATTTTGAGATTGCAATTGAGGGAATGCGACAAGTTGCAACACTGGGAACAGCAAGATGGTATCAGATTGAAGGAATAACAATGGCAGGAAAAACAGGTACTGCCGAAAATCCTCATGGTGAAGATCATTCTTTGTATATGGCCTTTGCTCCGGAAAATAATCCTAAAATTGCAATTGCCGTCGTTATTGAAAACGCAGGTTTTGGATCTACATGGGCATTACCGATTGCGTCACTTATGATAGAAAAATATATTACCAGAGAAGTTAAAAGAACTGATCTGGAGGAAAGAATGATTAGCAGCAAATTAATTAATTAAGGTGAGAGAGCGTAATAATATATTTAACAATATCGACTGGACATTGGTAATACTGTACCTTGTATTGGTTGTAATGGGCTGGTTAAATATTTATGCAGCTGTCTATAATGAGGATTACAACAATATTTTCGATATCTCCCAAAGCTATGGTAAGCAGGTTATATGGATACTTTCTTCCTTGTTCCTGGCTCTGTTGATTTTATTGACAAATCCCAGATTCTTCAGCACATTCGCTTACCTGATTTATGGGTTTATGGTAGCCCTGCTTATCGTTGTGCTGGGAATTGGTACTGAAATATCAGGATCAAAATCATGGTTCCAGATAGGAAGCTTTGGACTTCAACCCGCAGAATTTGCAAAATTTGCAACCACCCTAGCCCTTGCAAAATTTTTTAATGGTCAGCACCTCAATCTCTCATTACCTAAGAATAAATTGATTCCCCTTCTGATAATAGGTACTCCTGCTATCCTGATTCTTTTACAGAATGATACCGGATCTGCTTTGGTGTATAGTTCATTTATCCTTGTATTATACAGGATGGGATTATCGGGAAATTTCCTGCTTGCGGGATTAATGGTTGTTGTAATCTCAATTACTACCCTAATGGTAGGCACCCTATATGTTGTAATTCTTTTGGTACTGATAACAGCTTTACTTTTTATTTTCATAAAAAGAAATCGACGGAATATAGCAACAGTGATTGCCATATTAATTATGGGAATCGGACTAACATACAGTGTGGAAATGGGAGTTGAGAAGTTCCTCGGAGACCATCAAAAAGCAAGAATAAATGTTTTACTGGGAAAAACACTTGATCCTCAGGGTGTTGGATATAACGTAAATCAATCAAAAATAGCTATTGGTTCAGGAGGCTTTTTTGGAAAAGGCTACCTTAATGGCACTCAAACGAAGTATAATTTTGTACCCGAACAAAGTACCGATTTTATCTTTTGCACAGTTGGAGAAGAATGGGGCTTTTTGGGCTCAACTGTCGTAATTGTTTTGTTTATGCTACTGCTATTAAGGATAATAATGGTGGCTGAGCGACAACGTTCAGAGTTTAGCAAAGTGTATGGTTATGGGGTCGCCTCAATTTTATTCTTTCACTTTATGGTTAACATTGGAATGACTATTGGATTAGTGCCGGTAATTGGTATACCTCTACCATTCTTTAGTTATGGAGGCTCCTCTTTATGGGCATTTACAATCCTTTTGTTTATTTTCATAAAACAGGATATGAATAGAAATGCTCTGCTATAAATAATTAATGCAGCTGATGAAGCCGGAGAATCCCATACTTGAAGTTAAAAATCTGAATATCTCTTTCCGAGACGAAAGCGGATGGCATAAAGCTGTATCAGAAGTTTCATTCTCCCTTAAAAAAGGAGAAACAATTGGTATTGTCGGCGAAAGTGGCTCAGGAAAATCAGTAACCTCTCTATCAATTCTGCAGTTACTCCCTGCCAAAATAAGCAGAGTAGATAGTGGCAATATATTGTATAACTTCCAGGATAGTGAGCAAGACTTGCTGAAGCTGCAGGAATCAGAGATTCGGAAAATCAGGGGCAACAGAATTGCGATGATTTTTCAGGAGCCGATGACTTCATTGAATCCTGTTATGCGGTGTGGAAAGCAGATCACAGAAGCAGTAAGACTTCACTTGAAATATAATAAAAAACAAGCCAGAGATTATACTTTAAAGCTTTTTAGGGAGGTTCTTCTGCCTGATCCTGAATATGCCTTTAACGCATACCCTCATCAACTTTCAGGGGGACAGAAACAGCGGGTAATGATTGCAATGGCAATTAGCTGTTCTCCCGACATACTGATAGCTGATGAACCTACAACTGCTCTGGATGTGACTGTGCAGAATTCGGTATTAAAATTATTGAAGGATTTGCAGCAAAAGCTATCACTCAGTATGATTTTTATAAGTCACGATCTGGGTGTAATTTCTGAAATAGCCGACAGAGTAATTGTGATGAGTCAGGGAAAGATTGTGGAGCAGGGCGCATCAGAAGAAATCTTTAAAAATCCTCAACATCCTTACACAAAAGGGTTAATGGCCTGCAGACCTCCTCTGAATGTAAGACCTCTGCGTCTCATGACCGTTTCTGATTTTACAGGTAATGAAAAACCGGAAATGGCTTTTGAATCAGATGCCGGGAGAGAATCAAGACTGAATGAACTTTACAAAGGCGAACCTTTCCTTAAAGTCAATAACTTGTCAGTAAAATATGCCTTAACCAGGAAGTTTTTAAAAAGAGAACAGCCTTATTTTGTTGCAGTTGATAAAGTAAGTTTCGATGTATATGAGGGTGAGACACTTGGACTTGTCGGTGAGTCAGGGTGCGGTAAGACAACTCTGGGCAGAGCAATATTAAGATTAACAGAACCATCCGAAGGAAGTATTATCCTGAATGGTGAAGAAATAACGACATTACAGAAACACGAGCTAAGGGAACGAAGAAAAAGAATACAGATTATATTCCAGGATCCATATTCATCTTTAAATCCACGGCTTACAATTGGAGAAGCAGTAATGGAGCCTCTTACGGCTCATAATATTCTTAAAAATTATAAAGAGCGAAAGGAAAAGGTCATTGACTTGCTTGAGAAGGTTAACATGAATGCTGATCATTTTAACCGATACCCCCATCAGTTTTCAGGAGGACAAAGGCAACGAATTTGTATAGCCAGAGCGCTTGTTCTTAATCCGAAATTTGTAATATGCGATGAGTCGGTTTCTGCACTCGATGTTTCTGTACAAGCACAAGTGCTTAACTTGTTAAATGATCTCAAAAAGGAATATGGGTTCACCTACATTTTTATTTCACACGACCTGTCGGTGGTAAGATATATGTCGGACCGCATTATCGTGATGCAAAAAGGAAAAATTATTGAACAAGGGGATGCAGACAAGATTTACTCAAATCCCGGTCACGATTATACCAGGCAGTTAATTAAGGCAATCCCTGGAAAGTCTCTTAATCTAAAAGCAGAGCTGTAAGCTCTTCCTTATTAAAAGGCTTCGTGATGTAACCGTCCATTCCTGCTTCAAAACAGTTTGCCCTTTCATCCTGTGGTGAACTGGCTGTCATAGCAAATATTTTGGTTCTGACCCCACTGTTCTGCTTCTTTTCAAATTCTCTGATTATTTTGGTCGCTTCAAAACCATCTAACTCAGGCATGTGTATATCCATTAATACCAGATCATAATCGCCTGTCTTAAATTTCTCAACCGCAATACTTCCATTTTCTGCCAAGTCAATTACCTGATCAAATTTCTTCAGCATAATTATGGCAATCTTTTGATTAATTGGATTATCCTCAGCCAGAAGAATTCGCTTTCTTTTCATAATCAGGGTATAATATACCAATACGGGCCACTATTTGTGACCGTACATTATTAATGTTCATAAACTAAAAAAGTAATCCCCCGATTAGTGCAAAGATAGTACATTATTAAACATTAAAGTAACAGTTGGCTCATTTGCTAATACATATGGATTTCCGTGTGTTATATTACTTATCTTTACAGTACAAATCATTGAATATGCCACGTAAAAAAACACCAAAAAATACCCGTACAGGTCAGAATCCTTTTGTAAAACCCATTGAAGATTTATTCAAAAGTAACCCTTCTAAAGCATTTAACTATAAACAGGTTGTTCATAGTCTTGGGGTTACTGATAAAGTAAGTCGTGAATTAACATCCAAAATCATTGAATCACTCTCTGATTCAGGTATTCTTATACGTCTGAACCGCGGTAAATTTAAATACAATCCCGAACTGGTTGCTGAAAAATATCACCAGACTATTGTTGAAGGAAGGGTCGATATGAAACAAACCGGTAAGGCATACGTGATTGTAAAGGATCTTGATGATGATGTTTTTATCGGACCTAATAATACCGGCCATGCGCTGAATGGGGATATTGTTAAGGTGAGGTTATTTCCTCTCCGCAAAGACCATAAACTGGAAGGTGAAATAATTGAGATTAAAGAAAGGTTTAAAAATCAGTTTGTCGGGAAAATTCAGATTACCGGGAAGTTCGCCTTCCTGATACCTGATGAGGCCAACATGCCATACGATATCTTTATTCCTAAAGAATCGCTGAATAATGGTAAAAATGGGCAGAAAGCAATTGCCAAAATTGTTGATTGGCCTGAGAGATCAAAAAATCCATTTGGTGAAATTATACAGGTACTTGGAAAACCCGGTGATAATGATGTGGAAATGGCCTCAATTCTGGCATCATTCGAATTCCCGCTTCAATTTTCCAAAAAAGCATTGAAAGAAGCCGAAACAATAAGTGAAAAGATCGCAGAAGAACAAATAAAGAAAAGACGTGACTTCAGGGGTATATGGACATGCACTATTGACCCTGAAGATGCCAAAGACTTCGATGACGCTCTTTCTTTAAAGAGAAATGGTGATGGTTTGTGGGAAGTAGGTGTGCACATTGCTGATGTTTCTCACTATGTGACTGAAGGCACAGATATAGACACAGAAGCATATGAACGTGGCACATCGGTATATTTGGTTGACCGCACAATCCCAATGCTACCCGAAAAACTCTCAAACCATGTTTGTTCGTTAAGGCCAAATGAAGACAAGCTTTGTTTCTCGGCTGTTTTTGAGTTGGACAAGGATGGAAAGATCTATAGTGAGTGGTTTGGTCGTACCATAATCAATAGCAACAGAAGATATAACTACGATGAAGTCCAAAAGATTATAGAAGGTGGAGATGGTGACTTTAAAGAAGAACTTCTGATTTTGCATAAGATTGCTTCAAAACTGAGGGAAGAGAGATTCAAAAAAGGATCAATTGCCTTTAATAGTGAAGAAGTTAAGTTTATCCTTGATGAGAAGGGTAAACCTATCGACACATATATAAAAGTCCAGAAAGAATCGAATATGCTGATTGAAGACTTTATGCTTCTGGCGAATAAAAAGGTAGCAGAGAAAATCGGTAAAAAGAAAGATGGTAAGGAAGGAAAAACCTTTGTTTATAGAATCCATGATGAGCCTAATCAGGAAAAACTACAGAAGTTTGCTGAATTCCTGACTAAGCTTGGATATAAGATGAATATTAATTCGAGGAAACAGCTCTCCAAGTCATTTAATAATCTTTTCAAGGAAATATCAGGTAAAGGAGAAGAAGTAATGATTGAATCAATAGCTGTCCGTACAATGTCGAAAGCTGTTTATTCTACATTCAATATTGGTCATTATGGCCTGGCATTCCCCTTTTATACACATTTTACTTCCCCGATCAGACGTTACCCTGATTTGATGGTGCACCGTTTACTGCAAAGATATCTTGACGGAAAGTCTTCTGTAGATAAAGATGAGTTTGAGGAGTATTGTACTCATAGCTCTGATATGGAACGTAAAGCTGCAGAAGCTGAACGCGCTTCAGTGAAATACAAGCAGGCAGAGTATCTTCAGGATAAAATCGGTCAGAAATTCAGTGGACTCATTTCAGGTGTAAGTAAATGGGGAATTTATGTGGAACTTGAAGGCAACAAATGCGAGGGAATGATCTCAATCAGAACTATGGACGATGATTTCTACTATCTTGATGAAGACAGTTATAAAGTAATCGGACAACACAGGGGTAAAGAATACCGCTTAGGTGATCCAATTGAAATTATTGTTCAAAGTGTTGATCTGCAGAGAAAGCAAATGGATTTTGTGCTTTCACCCGGCAGATAATTATCCGGATAGAATGTGATGATTCACACATTCTATTTCTATAATGGATTTTTAATTGCTTTTAATAAGTTCTCTTCGGTCCCAATTCTATATCCGGCTGAATAAAAACTAATTGCACCATCAGAATCTATATAGACCACAAACGGCAAAGCCGGTCTGGTTTTAAGCGACATTGATTCGATGACAGCCTTATAAAGCTTATCATTGTGATCCATCAAAAATTTTGATTGCTTTGGCAAATTCTGATATTTGCTGTGATTGAAGCTCTTTAAGCCGGTAGAGCCGGGCACTGAGAACAAGAAGCCTCCACCCCACTCTTCAAATGCCTGTTTATACCCGGGAATTCCTGCAAGCAAATGTCTTGTGGGTTCACTCCCAGGATCTATGCAAGCTATTATCAGCCCTTTATTGTTAGCCAATTCCGAAAGTTCTAACGTGGCTCCTGATTGATCAGTAATGCTTAAAGCCATGTCTAAAGTGCCGAATATTTCCTTTTTACTTTCCAGGGGCTGCAAAAATACTGTTTTAGTCACTGAAGAATTTGCTGCAAGGTTAAAGTACTCCGATCGGGTGATAATGCTGCCGTCTTCTCTCCTATGTCCGGTCATTAGCTTATAGTATCCCGGCTGAAGCTTAAGAGTCACAGGGAACTCTGCAACTTCTGCAGAATACTCGTAATCAAGAGTCTTAAATCGGCCATTCTCAAATCTCTGAACAGTGTAATGCTTATAATATTCGGGCTTTACCGGATTATCATTTGAATTTAAGAGCTGTAGTACTGAGTTATTGGGGACAGTAGATTCTGTAGCAACTGATACGTTTTGCCAGTTTCCATCTTTATATACTTGCGGCAATGAAGTAGTGTAATCAATTCGGGCCGGTATGCCTATAGTGCGGCAAACAGCAACAAAAAATATATCTGTTGACAGCTTGTCAGCTACGCGAAGTTTATACACTCCTATCGGACTTAGCGAACAACCCATATAATTATCGGTGGTGTTGAGTTGGATATTGTTGCTAATCCACTCATTGATGACACGATAGTCAACAAGAGCTTTATTTTTAAATCCCTGGTCAAATTCCCCTGATAAGAATGACCTCCATGGTCTTATTAATTCCAGATAGATTCGTGGAGATAAAACGCCTTCTTTATATACTTCCTCAGAAATTCCGTCAACATTAGGTGCGTTAATCAAATGATCCGTAAGGAATAATGCAGGTGTATCTCTAACATCTTTTTCAGATATTGATTCCAGGAGATCTAAAACATGAATATTTGATTTATTCTCTTTTAGATAATTGCAAATCTCATTCCAGTTACCATAACTTTTTAATAGAAGCTCAATAGTTCTGAGCGTATCAAGGCCTTCCTTCACAGCAAACATTTTTGCATCTTCACGGGTAATAAATGTTGACATGTAAGCATTCCTGATTGAATCTTCTTGAGCTAGTCTGACATTGTTCTTTTCAGTATCCTTAACCGATACTTCAGGTACTTCCTTTTCAGCCGGAGGTGCAATCTCAACCACTTCGGTATACTCCTCTCCGGTTACACGGGTCAGGTTGATTAATATAGTATCGGATATTCCTCCGGTAAGCTTTTCATAACCATAATAGTTATCCTTATAAGACCACACCATCAGATCACCATAACCGGTTAACAGTGACACCATACCTGTACTATCTGTACTCTTTATGACCATCGGATAAAACTCGGCGTAATTATAAATTCCGAATTCCACCTTTGCATCAGGGACAGCGTTACGATTTTTGTCAATAACTTTTACAAAGTATTCCTTTGTATCGGTATATGCAGGCAGACTATTGATTTTTGAGAAAAGATCATTCTGACTAAGTACATTCTCAGTCCCACTATACTGACCTATAACGTTGGTATGTACCATCATTGCTCTTTTAACAGGTGCATCAAACCATCCTTTATTAAGAACAGGTTCAGGTTCACAAGCACCAAGGTACTGCCATTTACCGTTTACATATACTTCTACCCATGCGTGGTTGTCGTCGGTATGTGCCCAGCGTGGTGTATATACCTGACGGGCAGGAATACTTACAGCTCTCATTGCAGCAACGGTAAAAGTTGATTCCTCACCGCACCTTCCGAATGATGTTTTTATAGTGGCAAGTGGCGATGAAGTTCTTGCGTCACCAGCTTTGTAATTCACCTTCTCATGGCACCAGTGGTTTACTTCAAGAGCAGCTTCCTCAATACTCAGATTGATTAATCGGTCCTTTAATTCTCTGAATACATAAGCTCTGGCAGTATCAAGATTCTCATTGTTGACTCTAACAGGTAATACGAAATGTCTGAAAATATCTTCCGGCAATTCGCTGCCCCAATTAAAGGTTTCACGTGCATTAAATGCAAGATTGATCTGATCCATGAAATACTCGCCCGAATAATCCGCCAGGTCGCTTAGTGGCATATATGCAATCAGAAATTTGAAAGCTTCCTTCTGCTCATCTGAAAGGGATTTATCATTTAGTATTCCAAATAATTCAGCTTCCCGGTTAGAAGCCATCTGATATCTTGCTTCATATTGTTTGTTTACCTGATCACGTACATTTTCATCACTTATAAAATGTTTACTTCCTGAGCAGCTAAATAATATGATGCCCAAAACCATTAATGGGAGGGTAATAAAATTCTTCATTTGCTTATTAGTATTTCAGCAAATGTATTAAAATACATCGATGTTTATCGCTTTTTGATGATAATGGGAGGTGTTTCTATGGTATTGCTCTTATTTAAATCCCGGTCAACAATGTAAGCTTCGAATTTAATTGTATCGAAATTGGACAGAGGGTTGTTGATGAAGAGGGTGTCTTCTATTTCACCACGAATTGCTTTATTTTTACCTACAGGAGTGAGTATTGGAATTCTTCCGTTAAAGGTAGCAGTATCATATACTACGGTATCGTCGATATGTGTAGGAGTTATGAGAAAAATTTCCTTAAACACTCCATTCTGCAATTCAAAGTACTTGATGAAAAGATTATAATCGTAAGGTGCTACTGTGTCGTAATCATACAAACCGATGTTACCGTCACCGTCGGTATAGCCAATTCTGAGAACTCCCCTTTGATCGATTCCCTGAAGGTCTCTCAGAATTACGAAATCGAGAAATTCTATTTCAGGTTCAGGCGGAAATTCTTCATACTTCTTGCAGGAAGAGGCAAACAATAGAATTATAAGCACCCAAATCCAGTTCTTCATACTCGCTTTTTTGATATTATGTCCACAATTATCGTTCCTGAATTAAAACAATTCTCCATTAAATAAGTCCATTGGTTCGCAGGCAATAATCAGTTCAGCACCTTCGGCCGATACTTTATTCACTGCTTCGGGAACTCGGTATTTCTTCATTTTATCTGAAGGAAAAGGTTTTAATAATTTATGTATGCTTTCATCATTCTTTTCAAATAACCAATCATTGAAGTTTTGCTTTTCGAGAATCACAGGCATTCTGTCATGAACCGGTTCCATAAGTTCATTTGCTTCGGTGGTAATGATAGCGAAAGAGTGTATTATTTCACCATCAGGTTTCTTCCAATAATCCCATAGTCCGGCAAAAGCAAACAACGATGCGTCCTTTAATGTAAACCTGTAAGGTAGCTTTCTTCCTGTATGTAGCCACTCATAAAACCCATCCGCAGGGACAAGGCATCGTTTTTCCTTCAGAACGTATTTAAAGGAAACTTTTTGGTGAATAGTTTCACTTCTTGCATTAATTAATGGCACTCTGCCAATTTCTTTTGACCAGGACGGTATTAATCCCCATCTGTAGGGCTGCCATTGCTTTGGATTCATATTTGTAATCACTGGAAGCATCTGGGTCGGGGCACCATTATATCGCGGCACGTAAGGTGCAGTACCTCCGGATAATTCAAAAAACATGTTTAACTGCTGTTCATCAGAAGTTAAAGAAAACCTACCGCACATGAGTCAATATTTTACAATTAAACAGTGAGAACTGTTTACTGTTGTATATGTAAAATTACAACTTTTTGTTGTGTTGCTCCAATATCGACTAATCATTTACTATTTTTGGGGTTAACAGTAGAAATTATATCGCTATGAAAAAATTTGCAGTTGTACTCGCAGGTTGTGGTGTTCAGGATGGTGCTGAAATCCATGAAGCAGTTTTAACTCTGCTGGCCATTAAAAAACATGGGGCTGATTATGAAGTTTTTGCACCGGATGTTAATCAACATCATGTGATTGACCATACAACAGGAAAAGTGATGGGCGAAAAGCGTAATGTGCTTGTTGAGTCAGCCAGGATTGCCAGAGGAAAAATCAAACCTCTTAGTGAGTTCCAGGCAAGGAATTTCGATGCCTTGGTTTTTCCCGGTGGCTTTGGTGTGGCTAAAAACCTTTGTACTTATGCATTCGATGGTCCGGATTGTAAAGTTAATCCCGATGTAGAAAAGGCAGTTAAGGATATGGCTTCTTTGCAGAAACCTATTGGTGCAATGTGCATATCTCCGGTTGTGATCTCACAAATACTTGGTAATGTGGAAGTAACTATCGGTGCCGATGTAAAAACTGCAAAACACATTGAAAAAATGGGTGCAAAGCATATTGTTTCAACCCATGGCGAAGTGATAAAAGATAAGCACCGTCCCATTTATACTACTCCCTGTTATATGCTCGATGCCAATATTCTCCAGATAGAACTTGGCACTTACAATCTTATTGGGTCTATAGTTAAGGATTTATATTAATCAGGCAGGACCTATGACGTATTGCTATGATTATCCACGTCCAACTGTCACCGTTGACTCATTAGTTTTCAGAATTACTGTTAATGCTGCGGAAATTCTGCTTATAAAAAGGGGCAATGAACCTTTTAAAGGTTTGTGGGCAATCCCCGGTGGATTCATTGATATGGATGAACAACTGTTAGAGTCGGCAGAACGAGAATTACAGGAAGAAACAGGAGTGACAGGAGTTAAACTTCTCCAGTATGGAGCATATGGAGATGTTGGCAGAGATCCGCGCCACCGCACAATAAGTATAGCTTTTGCCGGAATTCTTGAAGATCAGGATATCTTAGCCGTAGCAAATGATGATGCAGCCGATTGCAGGTGGTTTCCAATAAATGAGATTCCTGATAATCTGGCATTTGACCACAATCTACTGGTTGGTGACGCTATTATTTTTGCCAGGAAAAAGGGATGGATTAGTGATTAAACTACTTTCCGGAAACTGATATTACGATTTCACCTTTGGGCTCATGTAATCCATAATGAATTGCCAATTCAGACAATGTGCCTCTTTTGTGCTCTTCATAAATTTTTGAAATTTCCCGTGAAACGCATGCCTGTCTGTCTTCACCTAAAACTTCGGCTAACTGCATTAGTGTTTTAACCAGACGGAAAGGTGATTCATAAAGGATTATAGTCTGGTCAAGTTGGGACAGATAATTTAACCGGGTGTTTCTGCCCTTTTTATGTGGAAGAAATCCTTCAAAGTAAAACCTGTCGCATGGCAATCCTGAAGATACAATAGCAGGAATAAAAGCAGTAGGTCCGGGCAGACATTCAACTTTTATTCCCTTCTCTATACAGGTCCGTATTAGTAAATATCCCGGATCAGAAATACCCGGTGTCCCGGCATCAGTCACTAATGCAACTGATTCACCCATTTCAATCCTCCTGGCTATCAATTCAGCAGTTTGATGTTCATTGTGCTGATGGTGAGAAAACATCTTTCCTTCAATATTGTAATGCTTTAACAGGAGTCCTGTTTTGCGTGTATCTTCAGCCAATATTAAGCTCACTTCTTTAAGAATCCTGACACCTCTGAAAGTCATGTCTTCCAGATTTCCAACCGGTGTAGGAACCAGATATAGTTGCGACATTTCGTTATTTTTAAAACGAATATAAGAAATCTCTGATTAACCTGAAAATGTCCTCATAATCGGTTAATGGTAACTTGTCATATGTATCATTCAGATTATGATAAGCAAGATGTTCTTTACCCATTGAATAAATAAAGACAGCAGGGACACCTTTCAAATAAAACGGACAATGATCGCTGTTACAGCTTTCGCCCCTTTTTGCAACTTTTGAAACATAATTGCTTTCATCGTTGATTGAGACCATCTGATTGAAATAACCGGGTAATTGTTCTCCGTTTACCATCGTAATGCCTTCACTACCCGTACCAACCATATCCAGATTAATAAGAAACTTTATCTTGTCGAGATCAAGATACGGATGTTCTGACTGATACTTTGAGCCTAGTAAACCAATTTCTTCTCCGGCAAAAGCCATAAAAGCGATATTATACTTTTGATTACCAGCTTCACTGAATTCTTTCGCGAGATCTAGCATCATCGCTACTCCGCTTGCATTATCATTGGCACCCGGAAAATAGCTGTTTCCAAGCATCCCCAGATGGTCATAATGTGCAGTAATAACCAGCAATGAATCAGATCCCACCGAAGAGGGTAGATACCCTATCACATTGCTTATCAGATAATTTTCATTATCTGACATTTCTATCTCAAGGTCTAACCTGCTACTCTTTTGCAGATGTTTTTGTACGATGTTTAAAACAGGATATTCAAGTGTAAAAGGTGGTGAGTACACACTCCATGTTAAATCACTTTTCTCACTAATTTGAATAAATCCTCCGCATTTAATATAGTTAACTCTAAGAAGTGAGTCAAGGCTCTTCCTGTAATTTCCCTTCATCAGAGGTGTATGAAAAGCTATTAAAGTATTTCTAAGATCTCTTTTCTTCAGACTATCTATCTTACTCAGCGTAGTGAAGTAAGATGAATCAATAGTCTTTATTTTAAAGTGACCTATAACTGATGGACTACCTGCCATTATAGTGAAGTCACTTCCGGGAATGAGCTCTTTTCCTCTGATTCTGACACTTGCCTTAGGGTATGCGTTTACCTTTACAGGGAAGTCCTGCTTAAAACCTTCGCCTAACGGTTGCAGATTGAGTTGCTTCATTTTAGCAACAATATAATCTGCTGCAAGTCCACAACCATTATTTACATATCCTCTTCCATACATTGATGGTGAAGCAAGTGTTTTTATGATTTCACCTGCATATTCTTTGTTTTGTGTGTATGCATTAAGCGTTAACAGAATGAATGTAACAACCAGGGAAAGTGTTGTTTTAATGTGGCTTCTGATCAGATTCACAGATACCTCCTTGAAAGAAATGTATTAAGCTTGTTATATGCATCCGACTCCTTATTCCATTTATGCTCCATATTAAGCCGGGACATGACTATTGATGCCTCATTAATTGAACCACAGCTATTTAATCGGTTTATGGCGTCATTATATCTATCGGTTCTTCCTTCGAATAAGTCATTAATGAACTGAAATTTTTCGTTTATACCAATCGCTGCTTTAAGATCACTAATTGGTTTGAGCTGCATTTTGTGAGCAAAACTCAAATCTTCTTTATTTGAAGTTATTGTATCGTTAAGAGAAGGAGTTGAGGTTTTAAGCTTATCAGCAATCGTTTGTCCGCTAAAAAGATCAATAGTTGAATGTGAAATATCCTCGCTTTTTTTGCTTTCAACCGTTGGTGTTAACACTACCGGTTCAGGCTTGTTCTCAGGAGCAGGAACAGGTTCTCCAATCCCCTGGCTTTCCTTCACTAAAGGAGTATCAATGAATACAGGGCTGTTAACTATTTCATGACTTTCTGTCACTCTCTCCACGACGGGGATATTGGCCTCCGGGTTTGTTACCACATATTGGGCATCAGATACTTTATGATCGTCAGATAATTTCGGTTCTTCACTTTTGATAACCTGTTCGCTAAAATACTCAAATTCTTGCCCTTGATGAGGTTCATCAAGCTTAAGCTTTAAATCATCTTCAGCTTTAGTTTGATTGGATAATTCTTCAGCAGCCAGATAAGCTTTTCGAAGCAGCTCAAGAATTATATCCCGCTCAATAATGCTTAGCGGCGCATCTTCTGATACATTATTAATTCTTGTACTTAGCTTATTAACAAGGACCTTAAGTTCCTGAAGATTATTTTTCATTTCAAATATATCTTTTGTTGGTGTTGTTATACTAACGCACTAAAATTGAAAATTTGTACATTGCAGCCTCAAATAGCCCGATATTAGTGTGTAAATTTCGACAATTTCGTTGGATTTTTCTGTAGTATTGATGCTCTATTTTATTTAACATAACTGATTGGCATTTATTATGTTTCTTGAAGTCTCCAATAATTCAAATCAACGTCGTGGTTGGATAGAAGTAATTTGCGGTTCAATGTTTTCCGGAAAAACGGAGGAATTAATACGTCGCTTAAACCGTGCTCGGATCGCACGTCAAAGAGTTGAAATATTTAAGCCCGCCATTGATACCCGTTATGATGAAAACAATGTTGTATCGCATAATGAGAATTCTATTCTGTCGACTCCGGTAAGTTCTGCAACCCAGATTCTTTTATTGACTAATGATGTGGATGTAGTAGGTATTGACGAAGTCCAATTCTTTGATGATGCTATTGTTGATGTATGTAACAAACTGGCAGCTCAGGGTATTAGAGTTATTGTTGCCGGTCTTGATATGGATTTTACAGGAAAACCTTTTGGTCCGGTACCGGCATTGATGGCCACAGCTGAGTATGTTACAAAAGTTCATGCTATTTGTATAAGATGCGGCAACCTTGCACAGTACTCTTTCAGAAAAACAGCCGATAAGAAGCTTGTCATGTTAGGAGAAACTGACAGCTACGAACCACTTTGCAGGTATTGTTTTGAACAGGAGGGTAAGAAATTTGGGGATTAGTCAACGCAATCCGTGAATTGCTATTTTATTAATTTTGCAAATTATAAAAAACACGAAAGAGATGAAGAAATTATTCCTGGCAATAACAGCAACATTGTTAATGATAACCGTTTCGGCGCAAACAAAGCAAACAAAGCCTGTTACAATACTCATCGAAACCGAATATGGTAATATGACAGCCATTCTATATAATGATACCCCTGCTCACCGTGATAATTTTGTAAAATTGGTTAAACAGGGTTGGTATAATGGTTCTATCTTTCACAGAGTTATAAATAAGTTTATGATTCAGGGAGGAATGCAGGGTGAGAAACAAGATCCGGGATATACTATTCCGGCTGAATTTGTTCCTTCCCATTTTCATAAAAAAGGAACTTTAGCTGCAGCACGACTGGGTGATCAGGTGAATCCTGCTAAAGCATCATCAGGATCACAGTTCTACATTGTTCAGGGACAAGTTTACACTAATGAACAGTTAAACCAGTTTGAACAAAGAATGGGTAAGAAATTCTCTGAGGAAAGAAGAAAAGCCTATACTACAGTTGGCGGAACACCACATTTGGATGATAGCTACACTGTTTTTGGTGAAGTTATAAAAGGACTTGAGGTTGTGGATAAAATTGCAGCTGTTCAAACAGGTCCCGGTGACCGTCCTGTTAAGGAGGTAAAAATGAAAATTTCCATAGTAAAATAATCTGACTAAATACCGGTGTGGCATTGACTCACCATTCTACAAAATGAAACAAGCAATAGAAAACTATCTCAGGGAAATATCCACTTTTACTACTGATTCAGCTGATGAACTAGAAAAATTCCGTGTTAGATTCTTTGGAAAGAAAGGGATACTAAACGACCTTTTTAATGAATTCAAAACAATTGCACCTGAAGAACGTCGTGAGATGGGTAAAGTTTTGAATGAACTGAAGAATGCTGCCCAGCAAAAACATGATGAACTAAAAGCAACGGTTGGTAGTTCTGAGAAAAAAAGCACCAAGGAGTTAGACCTTACACTTCCCCCTGCCGAGTATCTCACCGGATCAAGGCATCCATTGCAAATTGTGAGAAAGAAGATTATTGATATTTTTACTAATATTGGTTATACTGTAGCCGAGGGCCCTGAGGTTGAAGATGACTGGCACAATTTCTCAGCTTTGAATTTTGCACCTGAACACCCGGCAAGGGATATGCAGGATACTTTCTTTATCAGTGAAAACCCTGATGTCCTTTTGCGCACTCATACATCGAGTGTTCAAGTGAGAGTTATGGAAAAAACCCAGCCACCAATTCGTATGATTTTTCCTGGAAGGGTATACAGAAATGAAGCTATTTCAGCCAGAGCTCATTGCTTTTTCCATCAGATAGAAGGATTGTATATTGATGAGAATGTGAGCTTTGCCGATTTAAGGCAAACTCTGATGTATTTTGCTAAAGAATTATTTAACTCTGAAACACGAATCAGACTGCGTCCCTCCTATTTCCCATTTACTGAACCTTCTGCTGAAATGGATATATCATGTAATTTATGTGGCGGAGAGGGTTGTGGATTCTGTAAACATACAGGATGGGTTGAAATTCTCGGTTGTGGAATGGTAAATCCGGCAGTTCTTACTAATTGCAATATTGATCCAAAACGTTATTCTGGATTTGCATTTGGTATCGGTATTGAACGTATTACAAACCTGCTTTATAATGTTAAGGATCTTAGGATGTTCTCGGAGAATGACCTTCGCTTCCTGAAGCAGTTTGTATCTGCAATCTAAAGTGTCTTTTATTTTCCTGTAAAGGAATTTCCGGGATTACCAAATAAATGGAATCAGCTTTTTGGTTTTGGCTATATATTCCGAATAACTTGGGAATGACATTCTTAAATACTGTTCCTCAATGTGAAGCTTTATTATTAATGAGATTGTAAGAGTAAGAGCGAATAGTATCCTTGCTATGGTAGGTAAATTACCCACTAGTGCCCATGAAATAAGTATTAGTCCGGTATACATCGGATGTCTTATAAATCGGTAAGGACCTTTTGCTATCATGGTTCCACCTTCCCTGACATGAGGTGCAATATTGAGATTCCCCAATCTGAGGGTGTATATTGACCATAATCCAAGGAATGCTCCAATGATCATTATTAAAGCAACCCACCAATTAGTTGGAAGAACCGGACCAGTAAATAAGAGTAATCCTAACATGGCGAATTGAATAAACACCATCAGCCAGGCAAGATACCAGTCAGGCGTTCTCATCCTCCTTGTATTAAACATGACAGTAAATCAATTTTTTAATGGTTTATAACATTGTTATTAATCTAATAACTCAAAGACTTCCACCTTTACATTTCTAATAAAAACATCTCTTGGCTCCGATTGCCAAAAATAAACTTTTAAGTTATCCTGTGGCGTTCTGACTTCAGGACTTAAATACCAGTATTCTAAAGTTTGCCATTTATTAATCACAGGAGTTGTTAATTTCCATGCTCTGTATTTATAAGGTTCACCTTTATAATGAAAAGTATGAACCAATAGTGGTCCTTGCCCTTCATATCCTTCAGGAAGCCAAACCTCACCTGATGTTTTAATCCACACATGATCCTTACTTGTAAGTTCTTCAAAGGTCAGGTTTATTCCCTGAGAGAATGGATTCTCCGGTCCAAGTTTTATAGCATCAATAGTATCATTTGACGATAAAACCTGGGTCTGAAAAATCACATTACCTCTATAACGCTCAATGTGTGCCGGCAGTTCATTTGTTTCGGTGCCCCTCGCCACCATTAGCAGGTGATCAAGCTTCTCCTTATCAACCCTGGTTTTCCCAAAAATAGCTAAATAATACTTGCCTGTCATTCTATCTTTATCAATGATCTTGGCTTTCCACTGGTATGTTTGGAATAGATTTAACCAAATCAGAAACACTCCAACCAATACTCCGACATATTTTAGTCTGCTTTTTAAAATCCATTGCACCAGATATCCTAACGGAATTGCCATTAGTGGATAGACTGCCACAGCCGAACGAGCGCTGAAACTACCTCCCCCATACCACCATGCTGTCCAGGCCGACATTATCCAAAGGTCAATGATGATGAATACGATTAAGAGCGGTACGTTTGCATTTTCCTTTCTTATCATAGTAAGGATTCCCACGATAGCAAAGAACATTACAGGAGTGTAAATAAACCAGCCTTTGCGGAAACTAAAAAGAAACTCTATTATATAGGGTGGTAAGAAACGGAATCCCTCTCCGGGATTATTACTGTATGAATAATAAATCCATTCACCGGTAATTGATTTCCAATAAAAAAACTGTATCGATCCAATAAGCAAAGGGATTAGAATTGCAGGAATTGAATGTAGTTTATGGCTAAGAATGTTTTGAACTTTTATCTTAAAGTTGGTCCTGTTTCCAATATTCCAGAGAAGCGGGATCAGGAAACAGATTGCTTCTGATGGCCGGACAAGAGATATTAATCCTCCTGATATTCCAATAAATACAGCACTCTTGAATGAAGGGCGACGATGCCAGTTTATGGTTGAAATTATCAGCCATGCATAAAGTGTAAACAAGTAATTGTGCGTAAGGAGAGTCCCATCAATGCCTGCTATCTGGAAGTAATTTGTTCCTGCAACAACCAGTAAGAGTGTTATGACGACAATTGTTTCAGAAAAAAACTTCCTCAGAAGGTTACGTAACAGGTATATTCCAAGTACAGTCCATAGGATACTTCCGAGAGTAATCATCAACTGGTATGGCAATGAAAATCCATCAGCCGGATATCCGGATAAATGAGCAGTAATATGAGCAATAAAGAAGAATGGAGAGTACAATAAAGCCATTCCCGAGGAATACTTGATCATTCTCTTGCCATCAGGCATATCAACCAGTTGATACAAGGTGGGTGATGTCTCGTAGTTTTCAATGACTTTATCAAGCCACTGGTTATTCTGTAACCCCGGATCATCATATATAAAGTTAGCAGGAAGATAAAGATAGTATCCGAAAACATCCCATGTAAGAACATCCCTTTGTTCCTGTGCAAGTCGCACAGTGACAATGGATACAGCAAGCAGTACTACAGTTAATAGTGATATCCAACCCGATTTAAAGAATTTCATAGGTCAAATATACGACTAACAGCTATTTTCTTCTTACTTTTTTATTAAATGCACGGTTTGACTTCCATCTTGATATCTTAATTACAGATTGATGTGCCAGAAAATACATTGCCGGTACGAAAACAAGCGTAAGGAGTGTTGCAAAGCTCAATCCAAATATAATTGACCATGCCAGCGGCCCCCAGAACATCACATTATCACCACCTACATGAATTTGAGGATTCAGTTCTGTGAAGGCAGTTAAGAAATTGAGATTAAATCCCAGTGCCAAAGGAACCAGACCAAGTATTGTTGCAGTGGCGGTTAGTATTACAGGCGTAATTCTTGTCAGTCCGGCCTTTACAATTGCTTCCCGGGTTTTTAGTCCCCTGGCGCGCAATACATCAGTGAATTCCACTATTAGGATTCCATTACGCACAACTATACCACCTAATGCCACAATACCAAGTCCTGTCATTATAACTGAGACATCCATTCCGAATATTGCTATACCTAAGAGGACGCCTATTATGCTGAATATTACTTCGCTTAGAATAATGACTGCTTTAATAAATGAGTTAAACTGTGTTATGAGGATAAAGAAGATCAATCCTATTGATATCATCATGGCAAATCCCAGGAATGATGAGGATTCCTCCTGATCTTCCTGTTCACCTGTCAACTTGATCTGAACACCCTCACTAAGAGGAAAATCAGCAGCTAATGCCTCAATTTGTGGTACTATGTCGTTTGGCGAATAACCTGTATTAACTTCACTATAGATTGTTATAATTCGCTTTAGATCCTGTCGCTTAATACCTCCGTATGAAGATCCATAATCAATGGTAGCAAGTGATGAAAGGGGTATCTCCTTGAGCATACCTGTATTCATATCCCTGAAAGTTATAGGTATGTTTATGAGGTTGTTTATATTCTTTCTTGTCTCTTCTGAATACCTCAACTGTATTGGATACTCGTCTTCAAGATCCTTGTACTTTGAAATTTCCTTGCCCAGTACCGCTGTTCGCAACTCCATTGCAATCTGACCTGTCGTCACCCCGACCATATTGGCTCTAACCCTGTCAATATCTATTATTATTTCGGGTTTATTTTCAAGAAAATCTGATTTTAGCTCAGCAATTCCTGGTATTTGCAGGGAATCCAGATAATTTTTGAAAGTATGCGCATCTTTTATAAGTGCTGGCAAATTTTCACCGGTTATTTCAATGTTAATTGGTTTACCGGTAGGTGGTCCTGCATTTTCTTTAACAATATTTATATCAGCACCCGGTATATTATTGATTTCTTTTCTGAACCTGTCGAGATAGTCGTTTGTATTTACACCATTTCTGTATTTGTATTCTACAAAGTTAACAGTGACTTTACCTTTTTCAGGACTAACTGCCTGACTAAAATCCATTTCATCACCGGCTCCGACCGCAACATTTGATATAACTGACTCGACAACTGGATTGGAGTCCCCTAAGATTGCCATGACTTTCTTCTCCACAATATTGGTTACTGAATCTGTTACAACCTGATCAGTTCCCACTGGCATCTGGACCATTATGAATACCCTGTTAGGCATATTTTCAGGGAAGAAAAGAACTTTGGGCTTTGTTATTCCCGTAAGGAT
This sequence comes from uncultured Lentimicrobium sp., assembly GCA_964547915.1. Classification (GTDB taxonomy): domain Bacteria; phylum Bacteroidota; class Bacteroidia; order Bacteroidales; family Lentimicrobiaceae; genus Lentimicrobium. The sequence goes on along the minus strand of CAZJPP010000010.1, from coordinate 48,441 downwards.
AAAAGAGAAAATTAGCAAACATACCACAATTATCAATAGCCATAATGGCCGTCTACCATAAACGAAAAACCTCAATTGTCGTTCATAAATACTAATAAGATAAGGCCACGCTTTATTCTGCCACCAATTTATATAAGGGGTTATTACTAAATGGAAAAAGACAACCATTAAAGCGGCAAAGACTGAGAAGTTTGCAAATCCAAATGCACCACTACTCTTTGTAGCCCAATACACCAGATACATTAAACATGCAAAAATTATCAGGATAATTAATAATAGAGTATGTTTCCTGAGGGCTGATTCTTTGCTTTTCTTATCATACTCATGCCTCATGAAAGAAATAGCAAATACAGGATTTATTATATAAGCTACAGCTAAAGAAGCAAAAAGAGTGATGATTAAAGTGACCGGTACATAGAACATAAACTCTCCTACTATTCCAGGCCAGAATGCTAAAGGAAAGAACGGGGCAAGAGTAGTGAGTGTTCCCGAAAGTATTGGCAAAAACACTTCTCCGGCTGCTTTCTTTGCAGCAATTACAATGTCAGGCTCGAACCTGTGTGTACGGTGTATATTCTCAATTACAACAATGGCATCATCAACAACAATTCCGAGTGCGAATATGAATGCGAACATCACAATCATGTTCATAGAAAACCCGATTGCAGGCATGACCATAAACGCAAGAAACATTGATAATGGGACGGCTAGTGCCACAAAAAATGCATTGGTAATACCCATGAAAAACATCAGTACAATTGTCACCAGAATAAATCCAAAAAGCATGGTGTTATTGAGCTCTTCGAGAGTATTTCTGGTAAACCTCGACATTTCACCCGACACAGTTACTTCGAGGTCAGAGGGAAAACTGTTATTTATTAGCTCATTGTCAAGAATATCTCTTATCTTATCGGAGGCTTCTAGCAGGTTCATCCCACTCTTCTTCACAACGTTTAGAGTAATGACATTCTTTCCGTTTAGCCGGGAAAAGCTTTCTTGTTCCTTGAATGAATCCTTAACTTCAGCAACATCTTTCAGGTAGACCAGGGCTCCGCTTGATGAGCTTATCACTAAATTCCTAATCGTTTCCATGTCGCTGAACTGCCCGGTGACTCTGATACTCCGCTTAGATCCCTGATTTGTAATATTTCCGGCAGAAAGTGTAAGATTTTCTGACGCGACAGATCTTTCAATATCTGCCATCGTAACTTTAGCAGCCTGTGCTTTTAATAAATCAACATTTATCTGGATTTCTCTCTCCAATGCACCCACGATGTCAACCCTGGTTATTTCATTAAGATACTCTATCCTATCCTGGGCAGTCTCTGCAAACTTTTTAAGTTGCACGAGATCATAGTCGCCCGAAATCTGAATGTACATTATAGGGATTTCGGAGAAGTCAATATCAGCCACCATTGGATCGTCGAGTAAAGTATTGGGTAAGTCACTCTTACTCTTATCAACCGCATCAACCACTCTCTGTTTTGCTTCAGGAACCGGAATATCAGTGTTAAACTCAATAGAAATTATTGAATAATCCTGTAATGAGTTACTGGTAATTTTCTTAACTCCTTGTATACCTTTAAGTTTTTTCTCAATGGGTCGTGTAACGAGGTTTTCTATGTCTTCGGGTGAAGTGCCCGGATAAATAGTATTAACCAGAATTGTGGGAATGACAATATCGGGGAATTGCTCTTTTGGGATTGTTTGATAACTATACAATCCCAAAAAGGTAATGAATACCGTTAGAACATAGATACTGGTTTTATTATCGATAGACCAGCTTGTGGCAAAAAACTCTTTAAAGTTGTTCTTCATATTCGCAACTTATTATGTTACCAGTAACTATATAATATTGAGTATTTGTCCGTCAACGAGATTGTTGAACCCGGAAATAATTACTTTATCTCCGGGTTTCAGTCCCTCAATCACTTCAGCTATTCCATTGTATGTTTGCCCAACTTTAATTGGATTTCGTTTTGCAATCCATCTGTCATTGCTTTGTTCTGCAATAAATAAATAATGGCCTTCGGTTGTTTCTCTCACTACTGCAAGTGGGACTGTAAGAGCCTTTTGATTTGAATAATCAAGTATTGAGACCCTGGCAACCATATTGGCTCTGTACTCAATTTCTCCGGGTTTTAGTCTTATTTCTGTCGAAAACGTCCTATTTACGGGATTTATGTACTTACTGGTGAAATCAACTTTCGCCTTTATTTCCTTTTTAAGGTCAGGAATCATCACAATAACTTCAGCACCCGGTTTAACATTCGATGCATATCCTTCTGCAATATCAGCCACTATCTTAACATTTGAGAAGTTGACCACTCTAACTGCAGGCATGCCTGGTGATGCAAGCTGACCAATCTTAAGATTTAATTCTTCAACTGTTCCATTAATCGGTGACTTGATTCTGCTCATCTCAAGCTGTTCTGCAAGGGAGGCCACTCCTTTCTCAGCGGTTTCTTTATTATTTTTTGCAGTCAGATATTGAATCTCACTGCCAATTTGTTGGTCCCAAAGTGACTTCTGTTTATTGTAAATATTGGTGGCAAACTCAAGTTGTGTAAGCGCACTTTCATATTGTTGTTTTAATGCATTATTCTCAATTTGAGCAAGTATCTGTCCTTTCGAAACTCTATCACCTTCTTTAACATTAATGGACGTAATTACACCGGGCATTTGTGCAGAAATCCCAATATTATCCTCCCCATCCACAGTACCCTGAACTTCGAGGTAGTGATTAAATGGTGTTTCCTTGATTTCGGATACCTGGACACTTACTATTTTACCAACAGAGTCTTTTGTTATTGAAAGCTCTGACTCCAGTGCTTTAATTTGGGCATCTATTTCGTGTCGCTGCTTTTTTAACTTATCCAATTCAGCTCTTTTATCATTGCTACCACAAGCGGATACTATAAGCAGCGTTCCTAATAAGACCAGAAGTTGAAACAAAGCTTTCATATTGTTATTGGTTAGTTGTTAATTTAATTATTCTGTGTTTAGCTGTTAATAGTGCATTCATATTGTTTATGTATTCACTTTGGGCTGTCAGCATCTGGTTTTGTGCTTGTGTCAATTCCATACTTGTTGATAGTCCCTCTCTGAATTTAATAAGTGTTTTATCGTAAATTCTTCTTGTAAGTTCAAGGTTTTTCTTGTTATTCAAATAGTTGTCATACGCATTTACCAGCTCATTTCTTGCATTGATATACTCAAGCTGCAATCCTTGTGCTACATTATCGCGGTTATTTACAGCTTTATCATATTCGAGCCTGCGCTGCTGCACTTTAACCCATCTTTGTCCACTCGATAATATTGGAACATTAAGGGTGAGCAGAAAGATATCAGCAGGCATGAAGTCAAAATCAATTTTTTTGAACTTCTCTGTATGTCTATACACGGCGGCCAGATTTGGAAGGAACGTTGACTTTTCTCTTTGCAAGTTGAGCTTCCCAAGTTGAACTTGCGTTTCCATAATCTGATAGGTAATGTTATCGTCAACTCTGAAGTCAGAGAATCCCGAACCTTCAATGTTTATTTCTTCTGCCATCGATTCAAGATTATCGGTAAGGCTAATCTCTTTTGCAATAGGATATCCCATCTGAAATTTTAGCAATTCAAGAGATGCATTTACCTGGCGTTCCATTGAGTTAAGCCCGTTTTGAAGTGTCAAAGTTGTCAATTCAATTTGGTCGACATCGGTTACTTCGATAAATCCCTGCTTATGCATTTCCTTCATTTCTGTGAGTGTCCTGTTCAGATTATCGAATGATTGCTGCAGAACTTCATGATTCTTACTCAGCATCAAAACCAGAGTATATGTATTTGCAACTGATTCCCTGACATCATTTTCAACCATGACTTTATTCTGGTCAGAAACAAGATAGAACACTTTTGATGCCCTCAATCCGACAAGGTATTCACCACTGAATATTAATTGTGAAACTGTGATATCTAAAGTTGTGTTATCCTTAACTGCAAGGGGGACTGCAGGCAAGGGCTCAAAACCCAGGCTCACCCTTTCATCAATAATGTAATCACTCAAAATAGGTGTTCCTGCAGGAAGGTCAGTTGTAAGGAAAGTGGTTCCTCCCAGACTAAGCATTGGGACATCAAATACATGCTGATAATTAGCCTGTGCTGATATTTGTGGAAGTCCGATTGCAGTTGTTTCCCATATTTTTTTTCTTGCCAGACTTAGGTCAATCTCAGAATTTTTAATTGTCAGGCTATTTAATAATGCATACTCTTGTGCATCTTTAAGACTAAAAGTAGTTTTTTCCTGAGATAATGAGCTTGAGTAAAATACTGTAATTATTATCAGTGTAGTTAAACCGGTTCTCAACTTCATAAAAGCATTTTCAAGAGGTTATTGTATAGGAATACTTTATTTCTTCTTTAAATACAAGTAGAAAAAACAATCAAATCGGCATAATGTCTGAGAATCAAAAAAAAAGATCATTGAATAGTCCTTAAAAACCATTTTTGGTAAAGGCAAAATATTGTTCCGTGAGGACAGGGGATAAAAAAAGAGAGGAACAATTTAAGTCCCTCTCTTAGCTAAACATTTAATATTAATTGATTATTAACAGGCTATTTTAAAACAAATGACGTTTGTCCTATTTCACGATTGTCGGCATAAATACTGACAACGTAAGTACCTGATTCAAGATCTTCTTTTGAGGATCTGTTGATCCAATAATCGCAAAGGTTCACTGTTTTATTCTGGTAATTGACTGTCTGCTTTATTGAGTATTGCAGAACTTCACCATTATATTGGAATGAATATTCGTCGCCTATACCTCTTGTTAGAATCATTTTATTAGGCCCGGCAATTCTTATATAAATATCCCGGGTGCCGGCCGATAGAAGGTTGTTTTCGCCTAAAGTGTAACAAACTTTAATTTTTTCAGCTCTTCTGCCCTTATCGGTTACTTTTTCTCTGTCGCCACTTCCCCTAACAGGAACAGCTGTAATTGCATAAGCCCTTAACACAGCAGCTTCAGTAACTTTTTCGGTAAGAGCTTCCTTATCTCTCAGTAAAGTACTACTCTTTTCTTGTTCTTGTCTGAAACTCGATCTTATTTGTTCATTCTCTGCCTTTAGTTCACGATTTACATTATACAGTGAATCCATCTGCCGTAGGTATCCCTGAGAGATAGACCTTAAACGATCAAGTTTTCGAACAACCTTAAAGAACTCATACTGAGTATCTAAGAGTTTTCTTATCTCTTGTGCATTTGCCTGAATAATACTGTCCTGAGCCGCAAGTGAATCTGCAAATGTTCCGTATTCCTCTTTCATTTCATTATGAACAGACAATAGTGAGTCTAATTCATACTGAAGTTCAACCCTTTCAGTCTCCTTCTCTTCAAGCATATTGCTTAATTTGGACCTTGTTGAAAGAAGTAACCATGCCATTAAGGCGAGACCTGCAACGAGAATTGCAATTATAATTATCAGAAGGTTCCTTTTATCACTCTTTCTGGTCATTGAAAGATTTTCCATATCTAATATTAATGATCGTTTTACTAATAACTTAAGTACCTAAAAACCACTGTTTCGTAATGCAAAATTAAGTGTTTTATAATCCAAGTCTCAAAAAAGAATACATTATCACAAGAAAAGAGACGCATAAAGCGTCTCTTTTCTCAACTGGTAAAAAAAAATCTTTAAAATGACTTAATGGCCTGCGCCCTGAGGTACTTTAAATTTATCTCCGGTTTTTTCAATAATCATCTCATAGTAATCCCTACTATAACCTGGAAATTCGATCCTTGGGTTCCTATTGTTGCCATCCTTGTATTTTACATTTCCATCCAGGAATTTTGTAAACAAATGCGCATATAGCTCTTTCCATCTTGCAACTGTGCTGTTGCCTTGGTTTACGGAGTAATCGGTAAGGAATCTTACTGCTTCTGCCGGATCCTTTTTGTATAATTCAAGTGCAGCATTATCAACAACAGTTGAATGAGCAATAAACTTATTTTCCAGGGCAGTCTGAACACCTTGAATATCCTTTATCATGTCACTGTATCTTGTGTAAGCAAGATTAGAAACCTGATTAAACACCCAAAATGCAGCGTCGTCAGAAAATTCCATCATTGAACCGTTGCCAACTGCAAATGAATGAGGCGTCTCAGTAATACTGGAATACATTGGTACATATACAGTTGTGAAAGTATCATCTACTCCGAACCATAAAATTCCTCCTATTTGATCAGGTAACCAGCTGCGTGACTGACTTACGAATGAAAATCCGGTTTGCTGGGTTGAAATAGCTCTTTCATGAAAATAGTCAACATCATCAACTTTCCAAGTCATTGGTCTCCATCTGACAATTGACTTATAAGGGCCGGCTCCGATATCTTTTGTCATATCCAGATCTGTTCCCTGATAGTAGTCTCTCATCATAGCCATAACATCCTGAACACTTAACTTCTTATCAGGCTTTACCCACAGGGGCATTCTGTTCTCCAGGTTATATCCTTTTGCGTAATCCAGATATTTATCCATTCCGGTACTAACACGATTAAAACCTGCCCATACACGAGCTTCGCAGAAACGAGCTGCTCCAAAATCCACCGGTGCGTATACATCTGAAAAACTAAAGTCTTTATCTTCACCTGAGAAGTAATTTTTCTCGCGGGCAAAACTGATAACATCGGGAGAATAGATACAATTTTCGGGATCATTTAATGGGAAAGTGGTTATCCTAGCCTGATTGGCATGTCCTGAAATATATCCGTCAGGAACTCTCATAGCAACCCATACAGCACCCTTATTATGAGTAGTCCTTTCACGTCCTTTTCTGTCCTTTGTTACTACAGGCGAGCCTTTCCCGATTAATTCCATTATCCATACTTCATTTGCGTCGGCAATAGAGAAAGATTCACCAGAGCTATAATATCCATATTTAGATACTAATTCGCCCATTATTCTAATCGCTTCCCTGGCAGTTTTAGCGCGCTGAAGAGTCAGGTATATGAGGCTTCCATAGTCAATTACACCAGTAGTATCAACCAATTCAGGTCTTCCACCAAATGTAGTTTCACCAATTGCCAATTGGTGCTCATTCATGTTACCAACCACAAGATAGGTATATGGTACCTGATCAATCTTTCCTAAGAACTCTCCTGTATCCCACTCGTAAATGTCAACCATAGTGCCGGCCGGATAATTTGCTGCCGGGTGATGATATAATTCTCCGTATAGTACGTGAGAGTCCGCAGAATAAGTAATCATTGTAGAACCGTCAGTAGTTGCTCCTTTACTGATTAAGAAATTAGTGCATGCTTCCGAAGTAAATCCTGACAATAATGTCAAAACCATCAGCATGATAGTGAGCCGTGAATTCCTCATTTTAAATATCTTGTTTAATTTTTAAATATATTAATGATGAACCATCAGAACTAAAATTCATCGGCAGCCAAAATACAAAAAAAAGAAATGAGGATGCACGAGAAGGTCACATTTAGATATTCATGTTCTTTAAATTTTTACTCCCAAACAATATCATCTCAAAGATTGTTTGCTACATTTGCTACTCAAATTCGTTTAGTTTACCGACATGAAAGAATCTACAAAAGGCAAGGTCTCTCAGATTATTGGACCAGTTATTGACGTCACTTTTGAAAAAGATGTAAAACTCCCAAATATCCATGATGCCCTTTCAGTAACGGCTCCGGATGGCTCCAAGATTATTCTCGAATGTCAGCAAGATATTGGTGAGAATACCGTAAGGACCTTGGCAATGGATTCGACCGACGGTTTATACAGAGGTATGGAAGTAGAGAGTTTGGGGATGCCTATTTCTATGCCTGTTGGTGAAGACGTTAAAGGCAGGTTATTTAATGTAATCGGACAGCCTATTGACGGATTGGGTGAAGTTTCACAAGAAAAGACATACGCTATCCATCGCGAACCACCAAGCTTTGAAAATCTTACAACACAAAAAGAAGTTCTCTATACAGGAATTAAAGTAATTGACTTAATTGAACCTTATTCAAAAGGAGGAAAGACAGGATTATTTGGAGGTGCCGGTGTTGGTAAGACTGTTATTATAATGGAGTTGATAAACAACATCGCAAAAAGATATTCCGGACTATCGGTATTCAGCGGTGTTGGTGAAAGGACACGTGAAGGAAATGATCTTCTGAGAGAAATGATTGAATCGGGAGTTATCAGGTATGGTGACGCATTCAGGGAAGATATGTCGAAAGGTGGTTGGAATTTATCTAAAGTTGACCGGGCAGAACTTGCAAAGTCACAAGCCACTTTAGTCTTTGGTCAAATGAATGAACCTCCCGGAGCCAGAGCAAGAGTTGCATTATCAGGATTAACCATGGCAGAATATTTCAGGGATGGTGATGAGAAATCAGGTGGCAGAGATATATTATACTTTGTTGACAATGTATTCCGATTTACACAAGCCGGATCAGAGGTTTCAGCACTTCTTGGCCGAATGCCCTCAGCAGTAGGATATCAACCTACACTTGCCACTGAAATGGGTATTATGCAGGAAAGAATTACATCGACTAAAAGGGGATCAATCACATCTGTACAAGCAGTTTATGTCCCTGCCGACGACCTAACTGACCCTGCACCTGCTACAACATTCGCCCATCTTGATGCAACAACGGTTCTTAGTCGTAAGATATTTGAATTAGGAATTTACCCGGCGGTAGATCCTCTTGATTCCACATCAAGAATCCTGACACCGGATGTAGTGGGTGAAGAACATTACAGTACAGCTCAGCGTGTTAAAGAAATCCTTCAGAGATATAGGGAACTTCTGGATATCATTGCCATCCTTGGTATGGATGAACTATCGGAATCAGACAAACTGGTAGTACACAGAGCAAGAAGGATTCAGCGCTTTATGTCGCAACCTTTCCATATGGCTGAGCATTTTACAGGAGTAAAGGGAGTATTTGTCCCAATTGAGGATACAATTAAAGGATTCAAAATGATTCTTAATGGAGAGATGGATGAGTACCCTGAAGCAGCTTTCAATCTGGTTGGTACTATTGAAGATGTGATTGAAAAAAGCAAACAAATCAGGGCCGGAAAATAAATAATTATGAAGCTCGAAATCATTACACCTGACAAAGTGCTTTTTACCGGAGAAGTGAACCTTATACAGCTACCAGGCTCTATGGGGTCATTTGAAATAATGAACAATCATGCACCAATCATATCCTCACTTGAAAGAGGTAAAGTTAAAATAAAGGATAAAGATGATAAAGTATCTTTCATAGAAATCAATGGAGGTACGCTGCAGGTTGAAAATAACAATATCCTTATACTTACCGATTGAGTACAAGGGTAAAATGAATAAAAAAACCGGTTAGTTAACCGGTTTTTTTTTGTGGTATCGGCCGGGATCGAACCAGCGACACACGGATTTTCAGTCCGTTGCTCTACCTACTGAGCTACGATACCTTGAATTGGGCTGCAAAGGTAATCAAGAAAATGTATTTAACAAATATTTTGAAAAAAAATCTCGGTGCTTTCCAAAATAGGATAATTTTGCACCAAACTGATTATTTTGACATTAACTTTTGTTTGACAGATCCAAACAGGTTTCTTGTGAATGATCTAAAGAAACTAATTCCTATAGATGAATCCAAACAAAAATGCCGATCGCCATTTTGTTGTTATAGATCAAGGTAATACCTTTACTAAAGTAGCTCTTTTTAAAGAAAACGCAATTCTTTCAACACGGCATTTCAATCCGTTCAGCAGAAATGATTTAGTAAAATTTCTTGGCGAACTCTCATTGGATTTTGAATCTATTGATTCAGGTATCGTTTGTTCTGTATCCGCAGATTCAAACACAATTACTTGTTTATTTCCTGAAATTAAGTGGATTTCGTTTGATGAAAAAACACCACTACCTATTGTGAATGATTATCAATCAAAGACCACATTAGGCAAGGACAGACTTGCAGGAGTCGTAGCAGCCTCTGAAAAATACCCGAATAGGAATGTTTTGGTAATAGATATAGGGACTGCTATAACTTATGATATCATAACCTCAGAGAATAAATACTCGGGAGGTAGCATTTCACCTGGTATAACAATCAGATTTAAAGCTTTGAATAGTTTTACAGATCGTTTACCATTGATGCAACCGACGGAAATTTCAGTGTTAACCGGAATAGACACAAATTCATCAATCCTTACCGGAGTAATGAATGGCACTATGTTCGAAATTTCCGGATTTATATCAGAATACACTCAAAAGTATGAGAATCTTATTACCCTGATTACAGGAGGAGATGCTAAATATTTTGATAAAATTCTGAAAAGTAACATCTTTGCATTCGAGAATCTTGTGCTTTGTGGATTAAACTTAATACTTCTTTATAATCTTGAAAAAAATAGGTAAATCATTAATGTTGCTGCTTGTAAGCACATTTTCAATAGCTAATTTCGCATTGGCACAGGATCGAATAAGTTCACCTTATTCCCGATTCGGCCTTGGTGAACTGTTCCAAAGTACCCATGCTAATAATATGGCTATGGGTGGAATATCCACCGGAGTTTATAATCGGTTTTTTGTGAATCCATCGAATCCGGCATCCTATTCAGCATTCGATAGTTTATCTTTCGTTTTTGATATAGGTCTTTATACTAAATTCTCCGACTTTTCAACAACATCACAATCGCAGTCTGCAACCTTTGCATCATTAGGTAATCTTTCTTTTGGGTTCCCTGTTACAAATTGGTGGAGGGGAGCATTCGGATTAATACCATATAGTGCTACTGGATACAAAATGACTGATTACCATACAGATACCATATTCGACAATTATAGAAACGTGTATGAAGGGAAGGGCGGTGTAAACCAGTTTTTTATTGGGAGTAGTTTCGATATCACCAGAAATTTTTCTGTCGGTGTAAACTTATCATATTTGTTTGGAACAACCGATAGGAGTACTGCTACTGTTTTCCCTGATTCTTTATATCGTTTTAATGTAAAAAGAACTAATTCAGCAAGAGTACATGATCTGGTTCTGAATTATGGATTAATGTACCACCGAAACTTAAATAAGGGTTATCATTTAACTGTCGGTGCTAACTTCTTCGCAAAATCAAACGTGAATGTTAAAGCTGATAAAATTGCATACACGTATACATCAACCTCACTTGGAGTAGACAATATCCGAGATACATTACTCCTTGAAAACAATTCAAAAGAAGTGATAACATTACCTATGGGAATAGGCGCCGGTTTTTCTTTTGGAAGAGGTAATAAATGGCTTGTAGGAGGAGATGCTTCTTTCAAACAGTGGGAAGATTTTAAATTTTTTGCTGCTCCTGAGCCTCTGGTTAATAATATGCAGTTTGCATTAGGCGGATTTTATAATCCATCCGTTTCTACAGTTTCAAATTATTTTAACAGAGTTACATATAGAGCAGGAGTAAGGTATTCAGATGGTTTCCTGGAGATTAGGGGTCAAAGGATCAATGAGTTTGGCATAAGCTTTGGTGTAGGTTTACCGTTACCGAGAACCAACTCAACGATCAATTTGGCAGTTGAAGTGGGAAGCAGAGGAACAAAGAATGAAAACTTAATACAAGAAAACTACGTTAAATTTACACTAGGTCTATCTATTTTTGAACGCTGGTTTGTGATAAGAAAATATGAATAACACAATAAATAGCAAAATGAAAACAGGAGTTAAATTAGTTCTGACATTTCTGGCTGCCGGTTTCCTGTCTTTAGGCAGTGTTTACAGTCAGAATGGTGAAGAGGCAGGTGCAACCACCGGCAAAGGACCTAAGTATGGCAGTGATTCAGCTACCTGTGTAGTGAATTTATCACTATACAGAGAATTTTACAGACAGAATAATTACAAAGATGCATTCCCTCATTGGCGTTGGGCATTTCTCAACTGCCCTTTATCATCACAGAATCTTTATATAGATGGAGCCAAACTTGTATCTGATAAAATTGATAAAGCTACGGATCAGACTTTAAAAGATGCCTATTTCGATACTCTTATGATGGTTTATGACCAAAGAATACAAAGTTTCGACAGAGAAGCTTATGTACTTGGCAGGAAAGGAATCGACATGGTTACTTTAAGACCACAAAACGTGGAAGCTAACTACAATACTCTCAAAAGATCAATCGAACTGGGTGGTAATGAATCAGAATCAGCTGCAGTTGCATATTATTTTCAAACCGTACTAGCTATGGTACAGGCAGAAAAATTGGATAAAATTGCAGTGATTGATTCATACGATCAGTTGAGCACAATAATTGATCATAATATCATCAAATTCCAGGGAGACGAGAAAAAACTTGGTATGTGGAACAGCATCAGAGCTAATATAGATGCAGCATTCGAACCATTCGCTTCATGTGAGGATCTTATCCCATTGTATGAAAAGAAGTTTGCCGCAACTCCTGATGACGTTGATATGTTGATAAAAATGACTTCGATGCTAGACAGGAAAGGATGTACTGATAGTGATATATTCTTCCTTGCTACTGAAAAACTTCATAGTCTTCAACCTGGTGCCAAATCAGCATACCTAATGGGCAGTCTTTCAAGAGAAAAGAAACAGAATGGCAAGGCTATTGAGTATCTGAACCAATCAGTTGAGCTTGCAGATAATTCTGATGATAAAATTAAGGCACTGAACCTTATAGCCGGAATCAACTACGAACAAAGAAATTATTCAGCTGCCAGATCTAATGCACAGAGAATTCTGCAAATTAATCCTTCTTATGGTAAAGCTTACATTTTCATTGGTGACCTGTATGCAGCCAGCTCATCAATGTGCACAGAAGACAAGTTCTCAGGGAAAACAGTATTCTGGGCAGCAATAGATATGTATCAGAAAGCAAGAAATGTGGATTCTTCTGTAGCAGAGGAAGCTAGTGGGAAGATTTCACAGTATTCGAGATATTTCCCTCCAGCTCAGGATTTGTTCTTCCATGACCTACACCCCGGTGACTCCTTTACTGTAGGTTGCTGGATTAATGAAACAACAACTGTTAGAGCCGGACAGTAGTGAACACTACCCGAAAATACATTCTTAAATCAATTATAAAGTGTAACAGCGCATTCTTTAACGCTGTTACACTTTTTATTTTCACCTGTGTTTTCTACACGGGTTGTAAAAATGATATTGATGAAGTTAACCGGGTTAATGCAAATGACACAATACCAACAATGTATGCTAAAGATGTGTCAATTGCCCAAAGTGAATCCGGTTTCATGAAATATAACCTTACCGCTCCCGTTTTGTACCGGTATGAAACAAAAAAAGGAGTAACTGTTAAATTCCCTGAAGGATTCAAAGTTGTCTTCTTTGATTCATTGGATCCATCTAAAATCAGAACTGAGATCACGGCCAGGTATGGAATCAATCGTGAAACAGAGAAAATTATGGAGGCTAAATCCGATGTAGTTGTAATAAACCATTTAAAAGGTGAGCAACTAAATACTGAGCATCTGATATGGGACCAAAACTTGCGTAAAGTTTATTCTGATGTGTTTGTTAAAATTACAACTCCCGACAGGATATTATATGGTGATGGTATGCAATCTGATGAAGCTTTCTATCATTGGAGAATCCATAAGCCAAGAGGTGAAATGTATGTTAACGAAAATCAGTAACCGTTCATTATCTTTGTAGAAGCAATCTCATTTTTGATGGATGCGTTAATTTATGCTATTATTTTTCTCTTACTCTCCGCCTTCTTTTCAGGAGTTGAAACAGCTTTTAAACTTTCCAATAAGTTGAAAATTGAAGTCGATAAAGGCAGAAATCTGTTTTCAGCCCGTCTACTCTCAGTGATAACAAGGAAGTCGTCATTGTTCTTTGGGACTGTCTGGCTCGGTAACATTATTTCGTTGGTGGCATTTGCAATTTTTACGCATATTTATATTAGCGAAGCAGGAATTAAACAGAGTTTTCTCCCCAACATTTCCTATAGTCTGTTCACAGTCATTGAGATGCTTACTTTAATTCTGATTTACATTGCTTTTGGTGAAATTACACCCAAAACACTGTTCAGAATAAATCCGAATAATACGCTCAAGTTTTTATCCTTCCCCGTTTATGTCTGTTATATAATCCTTTATCCTGCAGTATTTTTACTAAATAACATTTCCGAATTCATACTCCGCAATGTCTTTAGAACAAAGGATCTTAAAAAAGAAACTAACGAAAGCAGCTATGAGCTCGACAACCTTCTTAAAGAGTCAAACATTGAATCAACCGAAGGAAAAGATGAATCACAGGAACTGCAGATGTTTAGAAACGCAAGAGATCTTAATACAATTAAGGTCAGAGACTTTATGGTTCAGCGAAATGAGATAGTTGCTATTGAGAAAGATGAAGAAGTTGAGAATCTTGGAAAATTAATTGTCGAATCCGGACACTCGAAAATTCTTGTTTACGACGATAACATCGACAACATAATTGGCTACACACATTCATACGACATGTTTGCACGGCCCGGCAAAATTTCAGAAATTATCAAGCCGGTTGTTATAGTCCCCGGAACAATGACAGCCGACAAACTTCTCAACAAATTTATCTTAGAAAGAAAAAGTGTAGCACTCGTAGTTGATGAATTTGGTGGGACAGATGGGATGTTAACTATAGAAGATATTCTCGAAGAAATTTTCGGAGATATTGATGATGAATACGATGTTGAAGAAGCAGAGGATAAACAGATTAACGAGAATGAAATTCTGGTTAGTGGCAGACTTGACATTGAATACTTAAATGAAAAGTACAATTTGGGGGTTGAAGAAAGTGATGAATACAATACCATTGCCGGGTATATTCTCCACTATTTTGAAAACATCCCTTCAATTAATGAAGAAATTACCATAAATAACCTCACTTTTATCATCTTAAAAGCATCTGAATCTAAAATTGAACAGATCTTAATCCGTAAGCTTTGAGGTTAATAGCCTGAAAAATAATTTCCTTAAATAAAAAATCCATAATTTTGCCCCACCATAACAATCATAATTTTTAAAGTATGAATATTCCTTTACTGGTGGCTATAGCCCTTTTATCTATCACTAGTGTAAGTGCTCAGGTAAGCAATGATACTTCTAGTAACTCATCCTCCATTGATAACGCCAAATGCCAGGAACAACTGTCATTATATCGCGAATACCATAAAATTAAGCTGTACAGTTATGCCATGCCACATTGGAGGTGGGTATTCCAAAATTGCCCGTCATCCTCACAAAATATATATATTGATGGTACTAAAATTATTAGTTCTCAAATTGATGAAACACAGGATCCTGAATTAAAAAGTAAGTTGGTCGACACATTGATGATGGTTTACGATCAAAGAATAAAATACTATGGTAAAGAGGGCTATGTTTTAGGCAGGAAGGCAATAGATGCTATGAATTATATTCCTGGAAATTTAGAAACAGCATATAAATTATTCGCCAGATCGGTTGAATTACAGGGAAATGATGCTGAAGGAGCAGTAGTTACTTATTACTTAAGCACTGCAATTCAACTTGCAAACAACAATAAAATTGAAAAAAGTGAAATATTTGATGTTTACGATATAGCAGCAACAATAGCCGAAAATAATATTTCATCATCTTCAGAAAACGAAAAGGAACTGGCCAACTGGATGAATGTTAAAGCTAACCTTGAATTGCTTATTCAACCCCACGCAACCTGCTCAGACCTTGTAAATATCTACGAAAAAAAGTTTGCTGAAAATTCTGAAGATGTAAATGTGCTTAAGAACATAACATCCATCCTCGACAGAAGAGAGTGCACGCAAGAAGGTGATCTTTTTTTCAGAGCAACCGAAAAACTTCATAAATTGGAACCAAGTGCTCAGTCAGCATATCTTATGGGACGATTGTCAATTTCAAACAATATGCTCTCAAAAGCAGCCGAATATATGAGCCAGGCAGCTGATTTATATACTGAACCCGAAGATCAGGTTAAAGCACTATATGCTTTAGCCTCAATTCATACAAACAACAAGAACTATTCACAAGCCCGAAGTGCAGCCAACAGAATTCTGCAGATAAAACCTTCAGAGGGTAAAGCCTATATGCTAATTGGAGATCTTTATGCTGCAAGCGCATCTTCATGTGGAGGTGATGATTTGGGTGGTAAAACCGTTTTTTGGGCTGCAGTCGATAAATATTACAAAGCTAAATCGGTTGACCCCTCAGTTGAGCAGGAAGCAAATGAAAAGATAGGACAATACAGCAGGTACTTTCCTGCAACCTCCGATCTCTTTTTCAGAGACTATAAGGAAGGAGGGTCATATACTGTGGGATGTTGGATTAATGAAAATACTACTATACGGGGTATAAAATAAAATATCTCGTATCACCTTTATTTACAAAAATATAGGGCTCGGGGTAAAATTATTTTTATCATACCACTTTTATTGTAAATTTGCACCCTATTTTAAATAAAAATATAACAAATGGCATTAATCGGAGATATTCGGAAACGTTCAGGACTACTTGTCATAATAATTGGTGTTGCACTCGCTGCATTTATACTTGGCGACTTCCTTTCAAACAGAAATCCGGGAAGAGGACGGGTAAACCTAATTGGAGAGATTAATGGTGATAAAATCCTGGCAACAGATTTCAATAATTTAGTTGATCAGAACCTTGAAAATCAACGCCTTAATTCAGGCAAGGAAAATCTTACTCAAGAAGAACAGTTCCAGGTCAGACAGCAAACATGGGAGCAATTGGTTGCAGAAACATTGCTGGAAGAACAGGTTGAAAAACTAGGTATGACTGTTTCAGTTGAAGAACTTGATGATTTTATCAGAGGAAAAAATCCACATCCATATATCAGGCAAAGCTTTACAGACCCTCAAACTGGACAATTTGATCCAACAAGTGTTACGAATTTCCTCCAAAACCTCGATCAGGTTGACCCTCAAATGAGGCAACGTTATCTTTCAATTGAAAAAGCAATTAAAGATGACAGGCTCAGTACCAAATATCGCAATCTTATAGCTAAGGCATACTATATTCCTAAAGCATTTGCTGAACGTGAATATAATAATCGCAGCACAACAGCAACCGTTAGATTCTTTAGCTTACCTTACAGAACTATTGCCGATTCTCTTGTTCAAGTAAACGATGCCGATTTTGAAAAATATTATAACGAAAATAAATTCAGATATCATCAGGAGGCAGGTAGAGACATAGAATACGTAGCTTTTGACGTTGTCCCTTCAGCCACCGATAGAGAAAACATTAATAGAGAAGTAAATCAACTCTATTCTGAATTTGCTTCAGCAACCAATATTAAAGATTTTGTAACATCAAATTCAGATGAAAGATATGATAGTACTTGGTATAAAAAGGGTACCCTGTCTTATCAGATTGATTCTGTAATGTTCAACTCACCAATCGGAGCAACATTCGGACCATTTGTTGAAAGCAATATGTATCAAATGGCTCGACTTGTTGATGTCCAAACAAGACCTGACTCACTTAGAGCAAGCCACATCCTTATTAGTTATACAGGTACCAATGTTAACCCGGATACAAAACTTAACAAATCACAGGCAAAGGCAAAGGCTGACAGTATCTACAGTTTAGTTAAGAACAACGTTGTTAAATTTGAAGAAATAGCAGGTTCTCCTGTTAATGATGACAAAGCTTCAGCTGCAACAAAGGGCGATTTAAACTGGTTTAATGATGGTGCTATGGTTGCTCCATTTAACAAAGCTGTTCTTGAAGGAAGAGTTGGTGATGTTAAAGTAGTCGAATCTCAGTTTGGTTTCCATATCATTAGAATTACAGGTAAAACAACTCCAACTAAAAAAGTAAGGGTTGCTTTTGTTAAAAGAGCTATCGAAGCAAGTTCTCGCACTATGCAGGACATTTATACACAGGCTAGCCAGTTTGCTTCAAAAGCTAAAGACCAGGAAAGTTTTGATAAACTTGTTGAGGAACAGAAAATCTCAAAGCGTGAAGCTGAACGTATTTCTGTTGAACAAAATTCACTTCCAGGACTAGCAAATGCAAGAGAAGTTGTTAGATGGGCTTTTGATGAAAAAAGAGAAATTGGAGATGTATCACAAGTATTTGATCTGGAAGGACGCTATGTTATCGCAATTCTTACAGAAATAAGGGAAAAAGGCAATCCTACACTCGATCAGATAAAAGAATTTATTGAACCTTTGGTAAAACGTGAAAAGAAAGCACAACAACTTATTACAAAAATTAATTCTCAAATAAAGTCAAAGGCAGATCTTGAAACCAAATACAGCTCTCTTGAAATGGCTGTTGATACAGCAGTTTTAACAATGAGTTCTACAAGCTTACCAGGCTTCGGTAAAGAAGATGAATTTATTGGAACGATCTTTACTCTGAAAGCTGGTGATATGTCAAAGCCTATAAAAGGAAATCAGGGCATATTTATGGCAATAATTGACAATGTTGTACCTGCCAGTCCAAAAGATGATTATACAAACGAGAAGAGAATAATGAGTAGCACATTCAGCAACAGAAGTCAGAGAGAAATCAACGAAGCGCTTAAGAGAAGAAGCGAGATAGAGGATCACAGACTGATGTTCTACTAAGAAAACATTTAAGGAAAAGAGAGGCTTATGGCCTCTTTTTTTTTACTCTGAATTAAAGTGAATATTCAATATGTTCAACCAAGGTGTAAATGACTTTGTAACCCTATTCTTCCCGAGACTATGTTTTGCATGCGGAAATTCACTTCTAAGACATGAAGAAATACTTTGTACAAATTGCTCAATAGGACTTCCGGAGACTGGATTCCATCTCTATTATGACAATCCGGTAATGAATCAGTTTCTGGGCAAAATTGATTTTAAATCAGCCGCTTCTTATTATTACTTTTCAAAAGGTGGAAAGATTCAGCATTTAGTCCATCAATTCAAGTATGGAGGATTCAAAAAGATAGGTGAGTATCTTGGAAGACAATACGGTCTGAAACTCATTGAATCACCTCTGTTTTCAAGTATTGATTATATCGTCCCCATACCCTTACACCCAAAAAAAGAACAACTGCGAGGTTATAACCAGGCAGAAGTATTTGCTAAAGGTCTGGCAGAATCTATGCATATTCCCATCAATACAACAACACTTATAAGAAAATATGCATCAGAGACACAAACTCATAAATCAAGATTCGGCAGATGGGAAAATGTAATGGAAATCTTTGAAATCGAAGATTCCAATCTACTTCAAAACAAAAGCATATTGCTGGTTGATGATGTAATTACAACGGGTTCAACAATGGAAGCAGCAGGGCATGTTCTGATGCAAATTCCCAACATCAGGATATCTGCCTGCTCACTAGCCTGTGCAATACACTAATCATTTCCGGAATAATCAGGCCACACTAAGTTTAAGCATATTAGTCTTACCAGGTTGCCCTATTGGAATACTTGAGATGTTAATTACATAATCGCCCCTTTCAACTAATTGGCGAACAACCAAAACCTCTCTCATTTGACCCATTACTGAATCAGTATCTGAGAAATTCTTAAAATAGATACCTCTGACACCCCAAACAAGACTTAAAGTTTTAAGCAGATGCCTGTCATTCGAAAATATGAAAATGCCTGCTTTAGGCCGATGACTTGAAATTTTAAAAGCAGAGTATCCGGTTCGGGTCATAGCAACAATAGCTGTTGCACTAATTTTTTGAGCCATATCGCATGCAGAGATAATAATAGAATCAGAAATGATTCGCTCTGAGGGAGACGGATTATGACCGACCCTAAAATATGGATCATTGAGTTTCTCGGCATCCAGGATAATTCTGTTCATCGTTTCAACCGTTTCAACAGGGTACATTCCCACCGAAGTTTCACCGCTCAACATGAGGGCATCAGCACCATCCAGTAAAGCATTTGCCACATCACTTACTTCGGCTCTTGTTGGTCTGAAACTTCCAATCATACCTTCCATCATTTGAGTTGCCACAATCACCGGTTTTGATTCTGCAACAGCCAACCTGATAAGCTGTTTCTGAATTCCCGGAAGCTTTTCTAGAGGAACCTCCACCCCCAGGTCTCCTCTCGCTACCATAATTGCATCAGATTCTTTAATTATCTCTTCAGCTTGTTTAACAGCTTCCGGTTTTTCAATTTTAGCAACTATCCTTGGATAATCAGCTTTGTCATATTGCATTATCTTTTCGCGCAATTCAACAATATCTTTTGCACTTCTGACAAATGATAGCGCTATCCATTGAACATCAAGCCCCATTATGAAGTCAAGGTCACTAAGATCCTTTTCACTTAAGCTTGGCAGACGCAAAGTTGTATCAGGTAGATTTACACCTTTGCGTGAACTTAATATACCCCCTGGATGACTTTTGCCTTTGCTGAATTAACATGATTAGTATTGACTATCTGCAGTAGAAGTTTTCCATCGTCTAAAAGAACATACTCCCCCGGATTGACATCCTCAGCAAAATGAGGATAGTTAATTGAGATTTTCCCATCGGAGCATACTACATTCTCCGAAGTAATGCTTAAATATTCACCAGCTACAAGCAACATATTTCCATCTTTAACTTCACCGGTCCTTATTTTGGGACCGGATAAATCAGCTAAAATGCCTACATTCAAGTCCAGTTCTTCATTTAACCTATGAATATTCTCAACTGCAGCTGCATGTATCTCATGTTGCCCATGAGAGAAATTCAGCCTGAATATGTTAACACCCGCCAACATCAACTTCTTAATATTCTCCTCTGAGTTGCATGAAGGTCCTAAGGTTGCAACAATTTTTGTCTTACGCATACACTTATTTGTATTTAGCTTGTAAAATTAAGCTATAAAAGAAAAGAAATTATACCTTTGCAATCCAATTTAAAAATCCGTGCCTTTTAGTCTTATAATCATATTGTTAGCACTTACAACTGAAAGTTTTGCCACTTCCTGGTACAGTACAGCAGTGCATTCCAAATTGGAACAAAGACCCCCTTACTTATTACCGTTTGCTATGGCAATAATTAAATCGCTTGTTCTGTTAGGAGGAATCTATCTTGGTTCTCTTACCTCGGTTGAAGTTCCAATGTTTTACATGACGATGGCATATGCACTAATGTTTATAATCGGGTTAAAGATGCTTACTGAAGTCCTCAGGTTTCATCCCGAGGAACGTATCGTGATTATAGATAATCTAAAGACAATGCTTCTTGTTTCAGTTGCAGGGAGTTTTAATACATTCTTCTTAGGAATCAGTTTGGGTGTTCTTAAGATAGCTCCTTATTACCCGGTTATATTAACATTCATTTTAACTATAGTACTTGGTTATCTTGCAATTGTATTCGCTGTTAAATTAGGGCTTAGGCCCGTAATAAGGTATGTTAATATCATTGCAGCATTATTGATTGCACTAATTGCCTTAAAATTCTTCATTTCGTACTTTCTCTAAATACTATGAAACACTTATTCACACTTGCTTTAATAATAAGCATAATCTTCGTAAAGGCTCAACCTCCTGCAGGTTACTACAATTCAGCATCCGGATTAACCGGAGTTCAACTGCAATCAGCACTACATCTTATCATAGACAACCATCAGTCGCAGAGTTACAATTCTCTGCACGAACACTTTAAAAATACCGACAAAAAGTCTGACGGCACTGTATGGGATATGTATAGCGATATACCCGGTGGCACACCTCCTTATGTTTACCATTTTACATCAGGCGATCAGTGTGGCAATTATAATAGTGAAGGAGATTGTTACAATAGAGAGCACTCATGGCCAAAGAGTTGGTTTGATGACCGCCCACCAATGTACTCTGACCTGTTCCATTTATACCCAACTGACGGTTATGTAAACGGACGACGTAGTAATTATCCTTTTGGCGAAGTAGGATCAGCTACATGGGCCTCGGAGAACGGGAGCCGATTAGGAAATTCAAACTACCCCGGTTACTCTGGAGTCGTTTTTGAACCTATTGATGCTTTTAAAGGAGACTTTGCCCGCACTTACTTCTATATGTCTACGCGTTATTATCAGGAAGACAGTGGATGGCCGGGAAGTGCACAGGTTAATGGTTCTCAGCTTAAACCATGGGCTCTGGCAATGATGAAGGAATGGCATTTGGCCGATCCTGTCAGTCAAAAGGAAATTGATCGTAACAATGCAGTTTATGATATCCAGGGTAACAGAAATCCTTTTATTGATCATCCTGAATACGTTTCATATATTTGGGGCGGACCTGTTGGAGTTGAAGACAGGGAGTTTGTAAGCAATCTTCGGGTTTATCCTGTACCTGCTGTTGATTTCTGCATAATTGAACACAACGTCTATTTCTCCTCCTCTGACTTTTCCATTGAACTACTAGACATTACCGGAAGGGAATATGAAGTTGATTACTCGGTATCAGCCGATCAGATAAAGATAAATTCTCAAAAACTCAACCCGGGATTTTACTTTATAACCATATATCAGGATGGTAAAAAACCGGCCTTTGCCCGTATTGTTAAATAATCACAGCACTTCATAAAGCGATGAAAGACTTCAGTAATATAGAGATTATGTCACCTGCAGGGTCATTCGACTCTCTTTTAGCAGCTATACAAGCAGGTGCAGGATCTGTTTATTTTGGGGCCGGGCGCTTAAATATGCGTTCCCGTTCATCAAGTAATTTTTCAGTTGAAGAAATTAAGCAAATCGTCCAGATCTGTAATGATCATAATGTTAAGTCCTATTTAACACTTAATACCATCATCTATGATAACGAATCGGAAGAGATGAAGGAAATGGTCAATGTGGCAAAAGAAACCGGAGTAACCGCGATTATAGCTTCTGATCTGGCAGTTTTAGAGTATGCTCACGAATTGGGTGTTGAAATACATATTTCCACTCAATGTAACATTACAAATTTGTCGGCAGTCAAATTTTTCTCCAGGTATGCCGATGTAATGGTACTTGCAAGAGAGTTAAGTGTTTCTCAAATTGAAGCAATTGCTAAAGGCATTCGGGAGCAAAAAATCACAGGCCCTTCGGGAAATCTTGTACGGATAGAAGTATTCATTCATGGTGCCTTGTGTATGGCTGTTTCTGGCAAGTGTTATATAAGTCTCGATAATCTAAACTCTTCAGCAAACCGCGGAGCTTGTCTCCAACCGTGCCGTAGAGCCTACACCGTTAAAGACTCCGACAGTCAACTCGAGCTTGAAATTGATAACAAGTACATTATGTCGCCCAAGGATTTAATGACAATCCCGATCCTTGACCGACTGCTCGACGCAGGTGTTAGTGTTTTAAAAATTGAAGGTCGTGGTCGTTCAGCTGAATATGTTAAGACGGTAACAAGAACTTATCATGATGCTGTTGAAGCATGGGCTAATGATGACTATTCTCGTGAGAATGTTGAAAAGTGGACTGAACAGCTCAGAACTGTGTATAACAGAGGATTCTGGGGTGGCTATTATCTGGGTGAAAAGATGGGAGAATGGTCTGAAAAATATGGTTCTCAAGCTACTACCCGTAAGGTATACATCGGAAAAGTAATGAACTTCTTCTCAAAGCTGAACGTTGCTGAAATTAAAGTAGAAACTAATTCATTGAGTATAGAAGACAATATTTTGGTTATTGGACCAACAACCGGTGCCTATGAATCACTAGTTAAAGAGCTAAGGGTTGATGATAATATAGTAGAACAAGCCATAAAAGGAGAGAATTGTTCTATTCCTGTTGAGCAGACACTGAGACGTGGTGACAAGGTGTATATTGTTGTTAGTGCAGGTCATAAATTATTCAAAACTCAGGCTGAATAATCTTTCTTTATTGTTAATTAACATGGTTCCCTATAATTTCCACACTCATTCCAACTATTCTGATGGTAATTTGTCGATAGAAGAATACATAATTGAAGCAATCAATCAGAAATTTGGAGGAATCGGCATTAGCGAACACTCAGTACTTCCATTTGAAAACACATTTGCTCTTCAACAGAAAAAAGAATCACTTTATATTTCAGAGTTGGATAGTCTGAAGGAAAAATACAAAGATTGCATTAATATCTATAAAGCTCTGGAATCAGATTTTATAACCGGCATTACAGAAACTTTTGAATTACAGAAGACCAGACTCGGCCTTGATTATATAATTGGAAGTGTTCATCTGATTTTACCCCTGGATTCTATGGGTGAGTTCAATGTTGACCAACTTTGGTTTATAGATGGTCCAAAAAGGGAAACCTATGATAACGGATTAAACCTACTATTTGCCGGAGATGCTAAAAAAGCAGTGACTGCATACTGGCATCAGGTAAATAAAATGATAGAAACAGAGCAGTTTGACCTGGTGGGGCACCTCGACAAGATAAAAATGCATAATCAAAACAGGTGGTTCGATGAAGAATCGCCGTGGTACATTAATCTTTGGAAAGAGTCAATTGAACTTATTGCAAAAAAAAATCTGCTGGTTGAGGTAAATACACGTGGTATTTATAAAAAGAGAAGCAGTTCATTATTTCCAGGAAAAGATATACTTAAAGAGCTTCAGAAACTGAATGTTGGAATAGTACTTAGTAGCGATGCTCACGCCCCAAATGAAATAAGCCTCTTTTTTGGAGAGGCTTTAAGAACTTTAAAAGAATGTGGTTATTCTTCAACGTGGATTTTCACACCTTATGGCTGGACTGAACGGCCTTTTACCTGATTACCGTCATATGCCCATTTAATGTAAATGGAACCCCAGGTAAAACCGGCTCCGAAAGCTGCAAGAATAATATTATCGCCTTTCTTAAGTTGATTTTCCCATTCCCATAAGCACAATGGAATCGTTGCCGACGTGGTATTTCCATAACGATGAATATTTATCATCACCTTTTCCCTTGGAAGACCCATACGATTACCTGTTGCCTCAATTATTCGTAGGTTTGCCTGATGAGGAACCAGCCAGTTCAGACTTTCTGAAGTTAAATTATGACGCTTCATCATTTCAACAGAAACATCAGCCATCTTACTTACAGCCCATTTAAACACGGGTTGTCCTTCCTGATAAATGTAATGTTCACGTGCGTCTACTGTCTCATGACTAGGTGGTTTCAATGAGCCACCAGCTTTCTGATGTAGATGGATCCTTCCAACTCCATCGCTCTGAAGAATAGCATCCATTACTCCCACTTCTTCTGTAGTTGGTTCAAGAAGTACCGCTCCTGCTCCATCTCCAAAGATTGGACAAGTAGCACGATCCTGGTAGTCAACAATCGATGACATCTTATCGGCACCAACAACAATCACTTTCTTATGCTTCCCGGCTTCAACAAATTTACTTGCAGTAGTTAGAGCGTACAGAAAGCTTGAACAACCAGCATTGAGATCGAAACCGAATGCATTTCTAACATTAGTTTTATCAGCGATTATATTTGCTGTCGCTGGGAAGAGCATATCAGGAGTGACAACTGCGCATATCAGCATGTCAATCTCTGAAGGATCTGTATTTGTTTTCTGAAGAAGGTTCTTAACGGCTTCGGCACCCATATCAGAGGTGGCTTTACCCTCCCCTTTCAGGATTCTTCTTTCTTTAATCCCTATTCTGGTCATAATCCACTCATCGGTGGTATCAACCATACGGCTAAGCTCGTCATTAGTAAGTCGGTATTCTGGTACATATCCACCAACACCGGTAATAGCAGCACGTATCTTTGTCATCATAGCTAATATTCTGCCGGAGCTATTGAAAGAGCTTTCTTTATTTTAGCGGAAACTTTTGCACAATAGACTTCCCTGGCAAGTAACAACATATTTTTTATAGCGACATCGTTAGATATTCCATGTCCAACGATAACACTTCCATTAATTCCTAAAATAGGTGTTCCGCCGTACTGCTCATAATTAAATCTGTCGAAATAATCATCGCGCAGTCCATGCTTCATCATTATTCTGAACATTCCTTCAATATTCTTGAGAAGGATGTTACCTGTGAAACCATCACAAACAATAACATCAGCTTTATTTCTCAGGATATCCCTTCCTTCCACATTCCCAATGAAATTAAACTGTTGAGTGTCTTTCATCAAAGCGAATGCTGCCTGAACATTAATATTTCCCTTTTCTTCCTCCTGACCAATATTCAGCAAAGCTACTTTGGGGTTTGAAATCTTATATACATGCTCTGCCATAATTGAGCCTAAAAGGCCAAACTGATAAAGCACATCAGGTTTTGCATCTGGATTAGTGCCAACATCCAGTAAAAGACTTACTCCACCACCTTCTTGTGGTAGAACAGCTGCAGTGCAGGGTCTTATTACTCCCTGAATGTTATTGACACTATAAATTGAACCAACTAACATTGCTCCACTACTTCCAGCACTTGCAAAAGCGTCAATATGCCGATGCTTCAGAAGGTCAAATCCTATTGTTATGCTTGACTGAGGCTTACGAAATAGAGCTCGTGTAGGATGCTCACCCATGTGGATTACATCCTTTGCGTGTACAATTTCAAAAAGATCTGGAGATGTGTTATGTTTATTTAGTTCCGTGTGAATAGAATCGCTATCACCTATAAGAACTATTTGGTCTGATGAATCCAAATGCTCTAAAGCAAGGATGGCACCTGCAATAGTCGATATAGGCGCGAAATCGCCGCCCATAACATCAAGTCCGATTCTCATCTGACTATATTTGAGTTAGAAAGACTCAATATTAAGCTGTTGTAGCTTTTTCAATAGCAAGCTTACCTTTATAGTATCCACAATCCGGACATACTCTGTGGTATAAAACTGAGGCGCCACAATTTGAGCAAATAGTAATAGTAGGTGCAACTATTTTATAATGTGTTCTCCTCTTTGCTGTCCTGGTTTTTGAAAACCTATGTTTTGGATTTGGCATTTCTAATTATTTTTTATTGTTAGTTATTGTCGATATTTAATCCTTTTAGCTTATCCCATCTGGGATCAGATTCATTTTGCTTACTTTCTTTCTCCAATCTTCTAATCACATCCGGATCGCATCCTGAAAGACCATCTTCATTAACAGGATGTACAATCCTGAATGGAACCAGTAAATTGAGATAGTCATATATAAAGGGCGCAACATTGACATGTGTTTCTGACTCTGGAATGATCAATACATCAGCATCTTCTTCCTTGTATTCCGGTCCGAATTTTATATATTGAACCTGCTCATCATCAATTGGTAAATCGAAATTATCAAGACATCTACTGCATGAAACTTCAATTGTTCCCCTCATTGAAAAAGTCAAAACCAGCATTCGCTCGTGTTTGTTCAGGCTGAGCCTAACATTAACCTGCGCTCTCTTTATTTCTGAATATTCAAAATTTGCAAAGAACTTATCATCTATGAGATACTCATATTGATGGTCTCCAGTACTTAACCCTACAAATGGAATTACGAAATCTTTTAAGTAATCCACAGCTTTATGGTTTAGTTTTAGGGGTGCAAAAGTAGCAAATATTATTCTATTTGCAAAAAATTAATTGCTGAAGCCTTGTTAAAATTCCGTAATTCAAGGTTTTACAATTACTTGAAAGCTTTTTCATGGATTCCTTCACCTTTAAGGGTTAGTAAATCCATATAGTCAGGTACCTTTTTACCGGTCAATTTATCAACATATAGCTTTGCCAAATACTGGCCAAGCATGTATCCTTGTCCCCTTAATCCTACTAATAATCCTTCTTCTGTATCTACAATCATTCGTGGTTCAGTGTAATATCCTGCCCATACCGCCTGTAAACCAACAGATGAAAGATTCGGGAACCAGTCAACAAATACCTCTGACACGATTTCGAGGAATTGTTTTGAATTAAACTTTAAGTTTTTACCCGCTTCCAAAGGATCAGTTGCCGGTGATGCGCAGCCAATAATCTGACCCGTTTCACCGAGTTGTTGACCGTAAACAGCAACAAATCCCTTGTATTTGCGTCTGTCAATAATCATATCAAGCGGATTGCCATTGATACCCATCATAGGTAATCTTCTAGTAATAAATGCCTGATGCTTGACAGGGTATAAACCGGTTTCAAGTCCCAATTTGGATGCAAATTTACCAGCTTCCCCTCCAAGGGCATTGATGAAAATATCAGTATGATACTCTATATATTCCTTGTTATGGTCTTGAACTAGAACAATATACTTCTTGCCATCCCTTTTAACATCAATCAAACGACAGTCTTCTTTGATGGTACCACCATTCTTAATTCCAATTCGTCTGATTAAATCCAAAACTAATCCCGGTGTTGCTTGCCAACAGTCTTTTGTTATAAGAGCACCCAGGTATGTTTTGTTGTTAGGGTTGAAGTATGATGAAATATGCTTGCTAAAGTCTTTTGGTCCAACCATATAGGCATTCGACCAAGCTCTTGAGTTATCAAGTGCCTGTAACACTGCTTCATCATGAGCCAGGTTTACATAATTAATCTGGTGGAAGTTAATATTTGAAGTATTCTGTAGTTCTTTAAAAATCTCAAGATTCTTATTAGCAATATCTGCCAGTTCCGGCACGCTGAATGCAGGTCTACCACCAGCAATATTCCTCCATGAAGAACCTCTGTCGGCATTTATCAATACTGGTTTTAGCCCGGCTTCGGAAAGGTATCTGAACAATGCTGATCCTGCCATTCCGCCTCCACCAACAAGCGAAGCAACTTCAATCTTCACCGGCTCACTTGCCTTCGAATTAATGTATATTTTCTCGTGACCTTCATGAGGATAAAGCTCTCCCATTGTAAGTTGATTTGATAAAGGACCACGAGGTGTGGCTTCTCCAACCACAGTAATGCCATAACTTGTTAATGTCTGTTTAAGTCGACGAATGCATCGTTTGCCTCTGCATGCTCCCATACCCAAACGGGTAGTGTGCTTAATCTCATCAACTGAAATAAATTGTCTTTCGCCAATTGTTTCAAGTATTTCATCAAGTGAAACATCATCGCAGTGGCAAACAAACATTTTATCCTTTTCCTTGTGTTCAGCAGGGGTAACCTCTAAGGGCTCAGGATACTTTTCTTTAATAATAAAACCTCTCACACTAACAAGCTGCTCATTATGAATATCGAGCGACTTAACTCTGGCAACATTGGTCTTATTAGGTTTCTTTAATATCTTCTCTATTTGTCCGCTTCCTAAAATCGAACCATTGTTGTCAACCAGATAAACCTCTGCCCCTTCATTAGCTTCGTATTCAATTGGCAAGAATAACCAGTCCTTTTTAATGTTATATCCAAAGATTGCAAGACCCGGGCACTGATAAACGCAGTCCATACAACCAATACACTTATCATAATCAATATGAGGTACCGTGCTGGTAGAAGTTTTTGTTATTGCTCCATGTGAGCATGAGAATTCACATGGATTACAAGCAAATCCGTACAAACAGTCAATCTGTACGAATGGCTTCGCATTCATCCTTTCAGGAGTTGGCAGGAAAGGCTTATCAATAATCCTTTTTGGATGTTGCTGAGAGTCAATATATTCTTTTGAGACTGACAGAAACTCATTGTAATCATACCTCTTTCCCGTTTCCTGTAGGATGTCATAAGCTACCTGTCGGCCTCTGAGAACGGCACTTGTACCTTCTCCTATTCTGATAGAATCACCTGCTCCAAAGCAATGGCGACCAAAAATTTCATTTCCCTTAATCAATAGTTGGTCATCGGAAACCAGGCCTGTACAAATATTAATGGCATCAATTCCTTCAATCAGAATTTCTGTTCCGGGAATTGCATTAAAATTCTCACACCTTGCGATAACAGCACCGGTTATACCATTGTGATTTGCATTAGGAATAGCCTTAAGCAGAATGTGCGACAGCATAATAGGTATACCCAGTCTCCTAACTCTGTTAGCCTGAACAGGGAAACCTCCTTCAAAAGGCTGTGCCTCTATGATTGCTTTTACACTTGCCCCTGCTTGCATAAGCTGGTAGGAAGTCAGATATCCAATATTACCTGCTCCAACTGTTAAGATGTTTTTGCCCAGAAGTGTAAACTCTGTATTCATCATTTTCTGAATGACAGCTGCGGTATATACACCTGGCAGGTCGTCGTTTTCAAATGCCGGCATGAAAGGAACAGCTCCTGTGGCTACAACCAGGTATTGTGCATCCACGTAGAAGATTTCATTGGTCTTGATATTCTTAACAGCTACTCGCTTACCTTCCAGTACATCCCAGACAGTACAGTTTAGCATTATACCTGTGTGGTCGTCCCCAGCCAGTGTTTTCGCTATATCGAATCCACGCATGCCTCCAAACTTCTTTTCCTTCTCAAAAAAGAAGAACTGATGTGTTTGCATCAGGAATTGTCCGCCAATATGCTCATTATTGTCAATTACAATATTGTCGATACCGTTCTTATTTAACTCTTCCCTTGCAGCCAACCCGGCTGGTCCGGCACCAATAATCACAACCTCAGTTCTGTATACTTTAATCTCTTCCCTGGTATTTGCATAAGTTATTTCGGGTGTATAGTTGTGAGGAATTTCTTTTACTTCACTAACATTATCAACCTTTGTAATGCAAATTCTTTTAATCTGCCCGTCAACGAGCATTTCACAAGCACCACATTTGCCAATACCACATTCCAGACTTCGTTCTCTGTTTTGTAAGCTATGGCTATGGATAGGAAAGCCTGCCTGATGAAGAGCAGCGGCTATGGTAAATCCCCTTTCACCTCTCACTTTTTTACCATTAAATGTGAAAGTTACCTCTTCTGCGGGAGCAATCTCGAGTATTGGGTGTGAGTTTATTTTATACATCTTCTTTAAAAGTTATTGTTTCAAAAATCATTGCAACAGGAGTGGCAAATTTATAATTAATTGTTCTTAATAGAATAATCCTGACGCGGAAATATTTACTCTAATTGCAAAGATTTTCAATTAGTTAACTTAGAATCGTTTTAAATAATAACATGAGGATATTTCCGTTTCTTTTAGAACAAGTCAGGTAAAATTGACATATCATAACAAAATCTGTAAGCTCTTTATCATTGATTTGCAGTTGAATAAATTTAGAATAGAAAGTTTGGCAAATATTTGCTAATTTTGCATTCTATATACTAAAAGATCGTATCATGGAAAAAACGAGGATACTCTTCGTATCTCAGGAAATAGTCCCTTACTTAAAAGATAGCAGGATGGGAACTATAAGTCGTTATCTTCCACAGGGAATCCAGGAAAAAGGTCGGGAAATAAGAACTTTTATGCCACGCTTCGGGCATATCAATGAACGTAGAAACCAACTACATGAAGTAATCCGACTATCAGGGATGAATCTTATAATTGACGACACCGACCATCCGCTTATCATCAAAGTTGCTTCTATTCAATCTGCCCGAATGCAGATCTATTTCATTGATAACGAAGATTACTTCCAAAGAAAATTTATGTTCAGAGACAAGAACAATAAGTTTTTCAAAGACAATGAAGAAAGAGCTATATTTTTCTCAAGGGGTGTAATTGAAACAGTGAAAAAGCTTGGTTGGTCACCCGATATTGTACATTGTCATGGATGGATGTCAAGCCTTATTCCGCTTTATGTAAAGAGAGCATTCAAGGACAATCCTCTATTCACTGACACTAAAGTGATTACATCTCTATACGAGGATGATTTTAGTGAACTCCTGCATAAAGATCTTTCAAATAAAGTGAAGCTCGATGGTATTACAAATAAAGATCTCAAGCATTTTAAGAAACCCTCTTATAGCAGTCTGATGATGACTGCAATTGACTTCTCTGATGGTATTATTGCAGGTGCTGAGAATACTAACCAGGAAGTACTTGACTATGCTAAGAATTCAGGTAAACCATTTTTGCCTTATAACGAAGAAAAGTATGTTGAGTTTTATAACAATTTTTATGATAATGTACTTTCAAATCCGGCCACAGCTCCTGAATAACAATTATCTTGCAACCCTTTTCACTTAATATCATTCTACACGTGCACCGCCTCACAATTAACAGAATACTGATTTTTGCTGTATTGATTGTTCTCTCAGTTTCATGTAAGAAAGAGCCTGATCTCCTAGGTTTGGATCTGATTCCAGACGAGGAATTATTATCACATGAATATACCGACACCAGTACAATTATTGCATATACTCTTAAGGAGGATACTCTGAGGACCGATGAATTGTCAACAAGTTTGCTTGGATCAGTTAACGATCCTGTTTTTGGCGTTACAACAGCTTCAATATATACGCAATTCAGGATGGCTGCTCTAAATATTTCTTTTGGAGATAATCCCGTAGCCGACAGTATAATTCTTTCAATCCCATATAAAGGCGTATATGGTGATACTCTTGCTGTTCAGGATATTACCGTATTTGAGCTTGATGACACACTAAACATTGTAAATCCTTATTATCATTTCAGCTCAACTTCCATTAAACCAACTGTTATTGGCCAAGCCTCTTTCGTTCCTGATACCCGGACAACTGATACCGTTAATGGTGTTGCAAGAATACCACATATGAGAATTCAACTCTCGCAGGAATTTGCAAACCGAATAATTACTGCCGACACAAACACATTTACTACTAACACTGCATTCCTTAAAGAATTTAAAGGTATCTATTTAACAGCTGCTAATGCTTCATCAACAGGAGAGGGAGGAATGATGTATCTCGATCTCGGTCATAGTCAGGCCGCAATAACTCTTTACTACCACAATACTGATGACACATCCAGGGTTAATTTCATTTTTGGAGCAAATGCCGCGCGCTATAATCAATATGAGCATTTTAACTACGATGGAGCTGATCAGGTTCTATTAGATCAATTTGCAGGTGATACCACAGCAGGAAATGAGAAACTTTTTCTGCAGGCAATGGGTGGCGCTAAGATCAAATTAAGGTTCCCATTTATTGATGATCTGGCAAAACAAAATATTCCTGCTATTCACGAAGCAGTGCTTGTAATTGAAAACGATCAGCCTGATGATAACTATCCTATTCCTGCACTTGTTGCAATAAGAGCATTGGATGAAAATGGTAAATATGAAGTGCTGCCAGATGAAGCCGAAGGCTCAGCTTTTATTGGAGGACAGGCTAAAAATAACAAGGAATACAGAATCCGTGTAACCAGATACGTTCAACAAAGACTACTACATCCTGATCTACCAGATTATGGATTGACTCTTATAGCTGCAGGTAGCGCACTAAGTTCAAACCGGGCAGTTCTCAAGGGACCTGGCGCTGAATCAGGAAGAATGCGACTATTGATTTACTTTTCACCCATTGAATAGTGCCGGAAGCTTTCCTCAATCAGCTGAATTTTGCCATTTTCTTAAAAATAGTGTTTAATCAATGAGTACTTTTGTACGACTGATTGTTTGAAAATATAAATTTATATTCCCATGTGTGGTATCGTAGCTTATATAGGGCCAAGACAAGCCTATCCCCTTCTTATAAAAGGACTTCATAGACTAGAATACAGAGGTTATGACAGTGCCGGAGTCGCCATTTTAGATTCAGAGTTAAAATTATTTAAAACCAAAGGCAAGGTGTCGGACCTCGAAGAGATTCTAAAAGGAAAAGATCTTTCTGGCACTATCGGTATTGCTCATACTCGTTGGGCAACCCATGGGGAGCCGAACGATGTTAATGCACACCCTCATTTCTCCTATTCAAAGAACCTGGCTATAATACACAATGGAATTATTGAGAACTATGCACCTTTGAAACAGGAGCTCCTGAAAAGAGGTTATACGTTTGAAAGTGAAACCGATACCGAGGTGTTAATTCACCTTATTGAGGACATTCAGTCAAATGAATCTGTACCACTGGCGGAAGCCTTGCAAATAGCACTAAATCAGGTCGTCGGAGCTTATGCAATTGTTATAATTGACAAGCACGAACCTGATAAATTGATAGTCGCCCGAAAAGGAAGTCCACTAGTTGTAGGTATTGGAAAAAATGAGTTCTTTGTAGCTTCAGATGCAACACCAATCGTTGAATATACAAGAGACGTAGTATATCTTAACGACGAAGAGATTGCTGTTGTATGTCGTGATGGTCAATTCAGAATTAAGACGATTTCGAATATTGAGAAAACACCCTACGTTCAAACTCTCGAGATAAACCTAAGTGAATTGGAAAAGGAAGGCTTTGACCATTTCATGCTTAAAGAGATCTACGAACAACCGCGCTCTATTCGCGACAGCATGAGAGGTCGATTAAATGCGATTACCGGAGTAGTGAACCTTGGTGGGATCAATGACTACAAGCAAAAGATGGTTAATGCCAAACGTATAATCATAGTAGCATGTGGTACATCATGGCACGCTGGTCTTGTAGGCGAATATCTGATTGAGGAACTCGCACGAATACCTGTTGAAGTAGAATATGCTTCAGAGTTCAGATACCGTAATCCAATTATATACGAAGATGATATCGTTATCGCTATCTCCCAATCGGGTGAAACTGCTGATACATTGGCTGCTATTGAACTCGCAAAATCAAAGGGTGCAACTATTATTGGAGTCTGTAACGTCGTAGGATCATCTATTGCAAGAGCAACACATGCCGGATCTTACACACATGCAGGGCCTGAAATTGGAGTTGCATCAACAAAAGCATTTACTGCCCAGGTTACTTTGTTAACTTTAATGGCACTTATGATTGCTGAGAATAAGGGTACAATTTCCCGATCGAGATATCACCAACTGATAGCTGAACTCGACCGTATACCATCTAAAGTTGAAAAAACTCTGCACGTGAATGAGAAAATCATACAGATAGCAGAAATCTTCAAAAATTCAAGAAATGCCCTTTATCTTGGCCGTGGTTACAATTACCCCGTTGCAATGGAAGGTGCTCTAAAATTAAAGGAAATCTCCTACATACACGCCGAAGGATATCCAGC
Organism: uncultured Lentimicrobium sp.; assembly: GCA_964547915.1. GTDB lineage: Bacteria > Bacteroidota > Bacteroidia > Bacteroidales > Lentimicrobiaceae > Lentimicrobium. Next base: position 13,605 of record CAZJPP010000010.1, on the reverse strand, counting down.
TGCCGAGATGAAACATGGGCCAATCGCGCTAATTGATGAGGAAATGCCTGTTGTTATAATTGCAACTAATAAAGGGACATACAAGAAAGTGATCTCCAACATTCAGGAAGTAAAAGCCCGTAAAGGAACAATCATTGCCATCATTACAGAAGGAGACCAGACAGTAAAAGAACTTGCCGACTATTACATTGAAGTTCCGGAAACTGAAGAAATGCTTGTACCTTTAATTGCAACTATACCGCTACAACTTCTTGCATATCATATTGCTGTAATGAGAGGTTGCAATGTTGATCAACCACGTAATCTTGCCAAGAGCGTAACCGTAGAATAGATTTTAAGCAGCCAGTTGGTTTTTAAGTACCTCTAATGCCTTCTTATAAGTCTTATCTGTCTTGAGATAGATTGGATAGAAACCTTTATCATCATATAGATTTCTGGCAATTAATGCTTTCATTAGGTTACTCAATTCTGCCCTAACAAAGTTAATTTTGTTTTGATCTCTTTTAACCCCCTGCTTTTCAGCATAACTCACAAATTCATTCATTATGGGGGCATCAATCTGAAACCTTCGGTTAAAATCATTAAAATTCTTGTATCGACTTAATAACTGACGATTTCTATCAGTGTATTCAAAAGTGAACTGGTGGAGTATTCCTTTATTAAGTACTGAATTGTAATACTGATAATTTTCATTCTTTTCAATAGGCATAAAAATATCGGGCATTATGCCACCACCACCATATACTACCCTCCCGCCTTTGGTGACATATTTAAGTGAGTCATTAAACTTAATACTGTCAATACTTTCAAATTCCCCTCTGATCAGCCTATCGTAAAGCTCACTCTCATAATCTTCTGAGTGTCCATTAACATAAGGTTTCTGGATACTTCTCCCACTAGGGGTATAATATCTGGCAACAGTAAGCCTTATAGCTGAGCCATCGGGTAATTTAAGCTGCTCCTGCACGAGTCCTTTACCAAATGACCTTCTACCAATTATAGTAGCCCTGTCGTTATCCTGTAAAGCACCTGCAACAATCTCTGCAGAAGATGCGGATCCTTCATCTATTAAGACTACAATTTTACCGGTTTCAAATAAACCGGCTCTTGAAGCATATGCAACCTCTTTAGGTCTATTATATCCTTCAGTGTATACAATCAGATCTTTTTCAGGCAGAAACTGATCAGATACTTCAATTGCCGACTGTAGAAAACCACCACTATTGCCACGCAAATCAAGGATAAGTTCCTGCATTCCCTGTGATTTCAGCGATATTAATGCATCTTCAAGTTCACTTGAAGTTGATGATGAAAACTTTGAAAGCTTAACATACCCTATACCCGGTTGTGGCATAAAGCTTATGTCAATACTGTAAGTGGGGATAACATCTCTGGTAATATTAAAATCTATTAGTTTAGCAACGCCTCTTCTATATACACTTACTTTCACTTTTGTGCCTCTGTGTCCTTTAAGCATTTTCATTACATCACGGTTTTCAGCTTTTACACCTGCAATCAGCTTACCATCAACCTTTATTATTCTATCGCCAGCTCTTATTCCAACTTTTTCCGATGGCCCACCGGGTATTGTATTTACAATGTAAACAGTATCGCTTTCAATTCTGAACTGTACACCTATCCCGTCGAAATTTCCCATCAGCGATTCATTTACTTCATTGAAATCCTCCGCCGGTATAAATTGTGAATGAGGGTCGAGATTCTTCAGCATACCTTCCACGGCATACTGCTCAAGCTGAGCAACATCAACTGAATCAACATAATCGTGCTTAATATAGCCAAGCACATCGTTAACAGGATCATACCTGTTTGACTGTAACGATTTAATTAAACTTAGGCTCCTATTTACTGATTTTACCCTAACAACAGCAGCTCCTAAAAGAAAACCAATAGCCAGCACGAGTGCAAATGCTATTGGCATATATATAGTACGTTTTCTGTAATTGTGCATTTTAACTTACTTACTCAAGGAACAAAATTAGACAATTAGAAATAATAAGGGAGCTCTCAATATGTTAAACTACTATAAATAACACGTCGTTATGACAGAAGTTTAAGACTTACTCCTCTTTCAGACTGGTCAAAAATTATACCAACTCAAATCAATAAAAGCAAAATAAAAAAGCCCTGCCATAGAGCAGGACTTTTTTAATGTACCCCGGACCGGAATCGAACCGGTACGAGCTTTCGCTCATTGGTTTTTGAGACCAACGCGTCTACCTATTCCGCCACCAGGGCTTGTGGGTTTGCAAAGATACAAACTTATCTGTTTAATATAACATGATCAGCAGCCTTATTTTCTTCCAAAGTCTGCATATATCTCACCCCAACTGGCAGTATCCCATTTGAGTATAGGGTTATTGTATGAATTTGATCTTAACCAGTTCTCAGCCCTTTCTACCAGAATAAACAACTCTTCATTCTTTCGATTCCTTGCCAACTTGGTGTTAGCCTTTTTGTCCTTTACCCATTTTATAGCAGTCATTGAATCACTGTATACCGGTATTGGAAGATCACGCTTTTTAAGATAACTTAAGCCATGAACAATAGCCAGGAATTCTCCTATGTTAACAGTACCCTCAGGAAAAGGCCCCTGATGAAATATCTCGTTCTTTGTTGCAGTACTTACACCACGATACTCCATAACCCCGGGATTTCCCGAACAAGCGGCATCAACCGAAAGACTGTCGAGTACAGGATGTCCTGCAAATGCACTGGGTTTCTTTATTTGCTTTATTGAATTGTATGATGGAACTCCGGCAGCAAAGGCTTCCCTGGCTTCACTTTCAGTTTCAAACGACTTATATCTTGCACCTTCAAATCCTTTTATCTTTTCTTCACATTCTTTCCATGACCTGAATATTCCGGCCTCACGCCCTTTCCAAACCACATAAAACTTCTGCTTACCCATTCCTTATTCATTATTTAATTGCAAAAGTAACAATTCTAACAGAGGTGTTACATGCCTGAATATTAATAGCTGTTTTGTATTTTTGTAGAAATAATTATCAGGATGAATTTCAGAAAGTTTGGGATTATATTATTTCTAGCTATTACTTTATTACAACTTTCATCATGCCAAAAGGCTGAATTCAGGGAGTTCCACAAGTTTGAAAATTATACATGGGGGAGGTTCAATCCTGTCACATTTAATATCCCGGTCGACAAGGAAATGAATGTGGATATAATTGTTGCCGTCCGACATCTGGATCAATTTCCATATGATGAGATTCCAATGTATATAGTAATGACAACACCATATGGTGAGGAACGAATTCTTGATCGTACTATATCTATGAAAGATGAAAATGGTAAATTCAAAGGCAGTGTTGCCGGCAACCAATGGGATATAGAAGAAATCTTATGGAAAAATTTCTATTTCAACCAGAAAGGAACCTACAAAATAGTAATCGAAAATATAAATCCCCGAATGGGTATGGTAGGTCTGATTGATCTGGGACTTATTGTAAAAAAAGCAACTAAGTAAGAATTTTTAAAGTCGCTTGCCTGTCTAATGCAAGCTGCTCCTTTAAGATATTGAGATTCCCGAACTTCTTTTCATCCCTGATTCTGTCAATCAATTGAATTCTTATCCTTTCGTAATAGATATCTCTATCGAATTCAAAAATATTTGTTTCAACTGTTAGCTGGTGAGCACTAATTGTTGGTCGGAAACCTATATTTGTCATACCCCTGTACTTTTGTCCATTGTAAATGACATATGACGCATATACCCCTGTTGCAGGAATAAGCTTGTTAGACTCATCAAAAAGCAAATTCGCAGTGGGATAACCGATCCTTTTACCGATTTGATTCCCTCTAATGACCTTACCCGACAGACTATATGGTTGACCAAGTAATTCAGCTGCTTCTGCAACATGACCATCTAAAAGCAGATTTCTGATATTCGTTGAACTAACTCTGTGACTCGCTGATGAAACCGGTTCTACATTCAGAACTTCAAAACCATATTCTTTTCCCAGTCTGGATAACAATTCAATATCGCCCGACCTGTTTCGGCCAAAGCCATGATCATAACCAATTACTATTTTTGAAGGTTTTAATAAGTAATTAATCAGTTTTATAAACTGATCAGCCTGTAGATCTGAAAATTCAATTGTAAAGGGGATTTCAACCAGATGCGTAATTCCGAAGCTACTGATGATTTCTCTCTTTTCTTCCTGTGAGTTCAGCAAAGCAACATCCTGTCCCAACACAATCCGGGGATGAGGATTAAAGGTTACTACCACGCTATCACCCCCGACTAATTCCGCCTGCTCCAGCACCTTTCTTAAAATTGCCTGATGCCCAATATGTAATCCATCGAAAGTTCCGACGGTTACAACAGGGTCTTTAACTATAACCGGATGGGTGATATCAGTAATAATCTTCACAGAGCTATCTCAAATATTTATAAATTCCTTTTCAAGCATCAACGCAGCGATCTGTATCGCATTGGTTGCAGCGCCTTTTCTTAAATTATCGGCCACTACCCATAGATTCAAACCATTGGGGATGGAAGCATCCCTTCTGATTCTGCCAACAAACACGTCATCACGACCTTCAGCATATTTTGGCATCGGATAAACCGCTTTTTCAATATCATCCTGGAGTACTAATCCTGGCATAGTTGTTAGAGTACTTAAAACATCCTCAATGAGAAAATCATTATAGAATTCGAGATTTACTGATTCAGAATGACCCCCGGTCACCGGTACTCTCACAACGGTGGCTGTAATTGCTATTGAGCTATCACCAAGGATTTTCCGGGTTTCATTTACAAGCTTAATCTCCTCTGTAGTGTAACCATCCGGTTCGAAAGTTCCACCATGAGGAAAGACATTAAGATCGATTGGATGTGGATAAACCTTGATGCCACTTATTCCCTGACGCTCATCCATGAGTTGTTTATAAGCCTTGGCACCTGTACCGGTTACACTTTGGTAAGTTGAAACAACTATCCTCTTTATTCTGTATTTAGTGTGTAATGGTGCAAGTGCCACAACCATTTGAAGGGTACTGCAATTTGGATTTGCAATTAATTTATCATTGGCTCTAATCACGTGACCGTTAACTTCGGGAACAACCAAAGGAACTGAGTCATTCATCCGCCATGCTGATGAATTGTCTATCACTACACAACCCCTTTCAACAAACTTGGGTGCAAATTCCTTTGAAACTTCTGAACCTGCTGAAAAAAGAACTATTTCGGGATTCTGTTTCAGGGCTTCATCCATTCCAACCACCTTATAAGTTGCATTCTTAAAGGAGATTTCCTTCCCTATAGATTTTTCTGAGGCAACCGGAATAATCTTCTCAATTGAGGATGTTGGTATATACTTGCCTTCATTCAACACTTTTATCATCACACTGCCAACCATCCCGGTAGCACCAATTATAGCTATTTTCATCCTAACTGATTATAATATTAAGGAACGCAAAAGTAAATAAATTTAAAACTGCTCGTTGTTAACATAAGCTAAACAACGAAAGAAGGTTTAAAATTTTAATTGGCAGCCTGTCTCGATACCTGTGACAATTCGTGCAGTTCGAGGTCATAAAGTATGCCGGTTAATTCTTTAATTTTATTGATATCGGCATTAAAAACAAAGGTAACCGAAGGAATAGACCTCAGTATAGACTGAAGCTGCTTAAGGTTTGAGTCATTTGTTTTCCCCTTTACGATAAGAAAATAATCGGCTTGTTGAAAAGTGCTGATCATTCTACCATTAGGATGTTCATTGCTTATAATATAGTAGCTAACCCTCTGATCGTCATCATACCACCGATAAAAAGAAAAATTATTGAGTTGTTTTGATTTCTCATCAAAAACAGGCAGGTCGTCTAGCCTCTCCAGATTCAAATTAGTTTCTTTATTTATGAAATAGGCAAGGCGATAATCCTTCAAAGAGGTGGTTATTCCTATTAAGGTAACCTCCGAAAAATCGTCGGGTGTATGCTTCAGCTTATTTACAGGCATAATAAACTCTTTGCCTGACAAAGATAAAGCCATATAGTTATTAAATAAAGACTTATGAATCAAAGTTATGAACTAATTTTCAACATGTTGTATCAATGGGAACCATTACCATTTCCATTTATACCTAGTTTCTCGATAACTTTCATTGATGCATTCTGTTCGGCACCTTTAATTGAGAAATCCTGACCCCGACCGTGTGCTTCCCCGTCGATTTTAACCTCAACAATATACTGTTTACTGTATCCGGTTCCAATTTCATCAACTACAACAAACTCTATTGTCTTTTTTTCCTTTTGAGTCCAGGCAATCACCCGACTCTTGAAATTTAAATCAGTATTAGCCAGTTCGTCAAGATCAAAGTGTTGCTTAATTATTCGATTTACCATGACACTCCTGGTAAACTCGAAACCTTTATCGAGATACATTGCGCCAATTATAGCTTCGAATGCATCACCTTTAATCGAACGGAATACCGAACCTGTGCCTGTAGTATGTATAATTAACTTATCTAGCCCTATTTTCAAAGAAAGCTTATTCAATTGAGCACGGCTAACAATTTTAGACCTCATCTCAGTTAAAAAGCCTTCATCTTTAAGCGGGAATATTCTAAACAGATGATCAGCGACCACAGTGCTTATAACGGTATCACCAAGATACTCCAGTCGTTCATTACTGATCTTCACTCCATTATATGTCTCAGCCTGTGATTTATGAGTAAATGCGAGTTTGTACAAAAAAATATTTTCGGGATAAAACCCGAAAATATTTTTTATTGCTTTGTACAATTGCTTTTCTTTAGATATGTAAAACCTTAGAGGCCTTAGACTCGGGCGATGCACTTACACTGAAAATTTTTTAAAAATTATAGTCGCATTGTGGCCACCAAAACCGAAAGTATTACTCAGCGCGGCATTAACAGTACGCTTTACTGCTTTATTAAAAGTAAAGTTCAGTGTATTATCAATCTCCGGATCATCAGTAAAATGATTTATTGTAGGAGGAACGGTATCATTATAAACAGTAAGTATAACAGCGATAGCTTCAACTGCACCTGCAGCACCAAGCAGGTGGCCGGTCATTGATTTTGTACTGTTTATATTGATTTTGGGAGCGTGTTCGCCAAAAAGATTTCTTATAGCATTAACTTCAGCCACATCGCCTAGCGGTGTTGAAGTGCCATGAGTATTAATATGGTCGATATCAGTTATCTGTAAACCTGCTTCTTCAATAGCCAACTTCATAGCTCTGCGGGCACCATCACCTTCGGGGTGAGGACCGGTCATGTGATATGCATCAGCAGTTAAACCTGAACCTACAAGTTCACAATAAATGCGGGCTCCTCTGGCCATAGCATGATCTAGCTCTTCAAGTACCAGGGCACCTGCACCTTCGCCTAATACGAAACCGTCACGATCTTTATCAAATGGACGTGATGCTGTCTTAGGATCATCATTGCGGGTTGATATAGCATGCATGGCATTAAAACCACCAATACCTGCAGCATTGATAGCTGCTTCAGAACCACCGGTGACAAATGCATCGGCTTTGCCCATACGCACATAGTTAAAAGCATCAACAATAGCGTTTGCTGAAGATGCACATGCAGATACAGTAGCAAAATTAGGCCCTTTAAAGCCATACTTAATTGAAATATGCCCTGCAGTTATATCGGCAATCATCTTAGGAATGAAAAATGGATTGAACCTTGGGGTTCCATCACCTTTTGCATAATCAGAAACTTCTTCCTGAAAAGTAAGCAAACCACCTATTCCTGACGCCCAAATAACTCCAATGCGTTCGAGATCAACTTTCTCAAGGTCAAGACCAGAATCAACAATAGCCTGATCGGCACTTACCATTCCATATTGTGCATATGGATCGTACTTCCGTACCTCTTTGCGATCAAAGTAGTCCAAAGGATTAAATCCTTTAACTTCACAGGCAAATTGAGTCTTGAATTTGCCTGCATCAAACCTTGTTATCTGGTCAGCGCCGCTTACTCCGTTAATTAACCCGTTCCAGGTATCCTGGACATTGTTACCCAACGGAGTAAGTGCACCTATTCCGGTTACTACAACTCTTCTTAACTTCATTCAGGGAATCCCTTATTTAGTATTGTTTTCGATGTAAGCAATGGCATCACCAACTGTTCCGATTTTTTCGGCCTGGTCATCCGGAATTGCGATATTGAATTCTTTTTCGAATTCCATGATAAGTTCTACTGTATCCAGAGAATCTGCTCCTAAATCATTTGTGAAACTTGCTTCGGGAGTAACTTCTTTCTCTTCAACGCCAAGCTTATCAACGATGATAGCTTTAACTCTTGTTGCAATGTCTGACATGTTCTTTTTGCTTTTTAGGTTTTGAAGTGCAAAGAAACGAATTTTTCAATTACCAAACTAAATTTCAGCCACTAATCAACCTTCCTTTTTTCTCTAACACACACTATTATAGATGTTTATAAAATATGCCCTTTAGTACCAATAACAATATAGGATTGCAATTGATTGATTGAGCGATAATTATGTGAGAGCTATTTGTCACATTAAAATTTCATTAAAAAAGCATCACAGACGATTTCAGCAAGTGCTCAACTCCCTGATTTGGGTACTATTAACAACTAAATCCAGTCAATTTCGCCGCTTCCATAACACAGATTGCAGTTCAAATCATATATTACGCCAAATTGACCGGCTGCAATTCCTGATACAGGCATCTCTGAATGTAATATATAATGTTCACCTTCCTTATACAATTTACCTCTTGTGAAATCAGGTGTATGTCGAATTTTAAACATGACATCTTTCGGTTCATCATTTCCATTCCATGGATCACCCGATATAAAATGAAATCCGTTAAGCTTTATCTTGTCATTATATTGAGTTATCGGATCATAGCCTTTTGAAACGTAAACAATATTTTCCTGTGTGTCCTTTTTAACCACGAACCAGGGCCCCTGTGATAAACCCAATCCCTTTCTCTGACCGATGGTGTGAAACCAGTAACCTTGATGTTTGCCTAATATCTTACCTGTCTCTAGTTCTATTATGTTTCCTTCTTTCTCACCAACATACCTGCGTATGAAGTCATTGTAATTGACCTTTCCCAGAAAACAAATACCCTGGCTGTCTTTTCGCGCTGCACTTGGAAGTCCAGCTTCTTCCGCAATCTTCCTTACCTGTGGCTTCGGCAGATGACCAATAGGAAATTCAATTTTCTTAAGCTGTTCGTAAGTAATCTGTGCAAGAAAATCTGTCTGGTCTTTGTTTTTATCATATGCTGTAGCCAAATACTTAGTATCATTGATCATAGTAGTGCGGGCATAGTGTCCGGTTGCAATGACATCAAAATCCCGACCGGCCTTTTCATTAAAAGCACCGAACTTTATAAACCTGTTGCACATAACATCAGGATTAGGTGTCAGGCCCTTCTTCACTGCATCTAAAGTATAAGCCACAACAGTATCCCAATACTCTTCCTGTAAAGTGACAATTTCCATCTTCAAGCCATACCTGCGAGCAAGCCAACGGGCTATCTCAATGTCCTCTTCAGATGGACAATCAAGGAAACCTTCCTTATCTTTCATTCCGATAAGGATATAAAATATTACAGGATTATGACCTTGTTCTTTAAGTAAATGAATCATTACGGAGCTGTCGACTCCACCTGATACAAGTGCGGCAATATTCATGAGCTAAACTAATGTTGCGCAAAATTAGATAAAATTGTGATTATAAGATTATAACCTCTTTCTGTTGATTTCCTTCCTCACGCTTACTCTCCTATAATAAACCATCAATACCACGTTTTTACAATCTATTAGATTTTTTTTTCTCAAAGCTTACAATTGAGGTATTTATATGCATATATTTACCTACTATTTTCAGCGTTTAGAAGATTGCCTAATTCATATAATAATTCTACTGGATAAACCTTTAATTAACTTAATAATCTTAAAAACTATCGCTTATGAAAAAAGTTTACGTGCTGTTATTCTCGATGCTAATTACTGCGCTTAGTTATGGGCAGGTTTATTTGTATGAAGACTTCAGTGAAGGTACATTTCCTGCAGGCTGGACTAAAGAAGGTGTTCCCGCCCAGTGGTCAGTATCTCCCTCAACAAGTGCCGGTGGTGAAGCTCCCGAGCTAAAATTTACCTATATCCAACAGAACACTACTTCAAGAGTCATTTCTCCGGTTATTGATATGACCGGTATTGACAATGCGGTACTATCCCTGAAACATTTTTACGACTACTATTCAGCCGGTGTAACCATTGGTGTTGCAACACGTTTCGGTACAGGCGAATGGCAGGTAGCATGGCAATTAGCCCCTAGTAGTAATCAAGGTCCTAAAACTCAGATTGTTCAACTAACTGATATCGGACAAGCTGATTTCCAATTCTGTATTTTTATTTCCGGTAATTTGTATAATGTAGATTATTGGTTTATAGATGATATAAAATTATTCAGTCCTCTAGCACTTGACGCTGTTTTGTCATCTGTTGATGTTCCTAAATTTGTTGAAGGAGGAACTTCATTCTCATTAAAAGGTAAAGTAATGAATGAGGGTACAACCAACATTACCTCATACGATGTATCATATACCGTTAATGGTGGTCCTGAACAAGTCTATTCAGTAACAGGAATAAATCTGGCACTTGGTGCCGTCCATAATTTCACTCACAATATCCCTATAAATATTGGAGATCCCGGACCATACGAAATAGTCGTAACTGTTGATAATGTAAATGGCGGTCAGGATTTGAATATGGAAAATAATACCATTACCAAACTGGTGTCAGCTGTTCCCTATTTGCCTGCAAAAAAGGTATTGGCCGAAGAGGCAACCGGAACATGGTGTGGATGGTGTCCAAGAGGAACCTGTAATATGAATTATATGGCTGAAACATATCCTGAAACATGGATAGGTGTTGCTGTTCATAATGGTGACCCTATGGTTGTATCTGATTATGATGGAGCCATGGGAGGTATAATTCCAGGATTTGCCGGGTATCCAAGTGTTACAACCGACCGTACTTCGGGAGACTCCGATCCTTCAGAACTCGAAGACGGTTATCTGAGAAGAATGAACGCCATCAGTCCTGCAACTATTGCGATTGTAAATGCTGCCTGGAATCCTGAAACCCGCGAATTATCATTTGATCTTGAATCAGAATTCGTTGCTGCTGTTAACTCAGAACTACGGTTTGGTGTAATCTTTACAGAAGATGGTTTATCAGGGACATCTTCACAATGGGCACAAGCAAACTATTATTCAGGTGGTGGTCAAGGTGTAATGTGTGGCTTTGAAACTTTACCAGATCCGGTTCCTGCAGCTCAAATGGTTTATGATCATGTAGCCAGGAAAATCCTCGACACTCCTTATGGAACACCCAATAGTTTACCGACTGCAATAGCTGCTGGTGAGACAGTAAGCTATCATTATTCTTATGTTCTCCCGGCTACCTGGAATTATGATAACCTTCATGTAATCGGATTCCTTGTAGATTCAGAAACTAAGGAAATACTTAATGCAGAGAACGTAATAAGTTCATGGGTAGGTGTTGAATCTGGTTTGTTTGATAAGGCAGTTACTGTTTATCCAAATCCTGCCGGTGATTTCACCAAAATCGACTTTACTCTCAACCAGGCATCAAAAGCCAGAGTAGATGTTTATGACATGTTTGGCAAACTGGTTTACAGTGTAAAAGAAAGTAATCTACCTGCAGGTAAAAATTCTATCACTGTTCAAAACAACACCCTCACAAACGGAATGTACGTTATGAAATTGACCGTTGGAAATAATGTTGTTTCACGCAAGATTTCCATAATTAAATAATACTCTTACCATTATTTTTTCTGCAGTAGCAGAGTCACATTCAAAAAGAACCGACTCAATTGAGGTCGGTTCTTTTTTTTTGTCTTGCTTTTTAAGCTACCAAAATCTTTATAAAATTCAACTAGTATTAACTCGTATTAACTTTCGGTTAAAAGTGAATTAACACTCAGTCATGTCTTGGTATTAGGGAGATTTGGCTTAGATTTGACTGAGAGATGACCTAGAGATGACCTAGAGATGATACCAGTTAAGTATTATCAGCTGTCATCCTAGAAATTAAAAATATCACTCACATCGGTCTCGCCTTCAAGATGGTAGCTTCTAATACCAATTTTCTTTGCGGCTTCAACATGCATTAATGTATCATCAATAAAAATAGTCTCATCGGGGCTTAAATTTCCATCCTTTATAATATATTCAAAGATTGCCGGATCTGGCTTTACAGTCCCTATTCTGAATGAGAACCACATTTTGTCAAATAGAGTCGACATCTCGAAGCCATAGCGAATTCTGAAGTCATTGGTATACTTTTCAAAATGCAGCTCATTACTATTAGATAACAAGAATAGTCTGTACTTCTTTTTAAGCTTTCTTAAAGTAAGTATGTGGTTCTCGGGAAAATCAAGTAGCATTTCATTCCATGCATCAATTATTTTCTTTTCGGGTATACCAGGGTCTTTAAGAGCTGATTGTATTAGTTTTATGAAGTCAGTAGAAGATATCTTTCCACTTTCATAAAGAACCACTGCTTCATCATCTTTTTCTTTACTGGTTTTTGCTCCCGGGTTAAAGCCAAGTTTAGCCAAGGCTCTTTGTGATCTTGGAATATCTATGTTAAGTAGCACCCGGCCAAAATCAAATACTATATTCCGAATGCCGTTCAAGTCAGGGTAAGTCATCTGTTTATAGTTACATATCTAATCAAACAAATATAAGCTTAAAAGTTACTCCTACAGGATAGTGTTAAAAGATGAAAAAAATGATTTCAATTGTTGAAAGTTTAATACTCTTTTGTACATTTGCATTCCCAATCACCAAAATAAGTGATTGCCGGGCCTATAGCTCAGTCGGTTAGAGCACCTGACTCATAATCAGGTGGTCCCTGGTTCAAGTCCAGGTGGGCCCACAAAAAAAGATTGAAATCTAACCCCTTGCATTTATTAAGTGCAAGGGGTTTTTGTTTCATGGACTTTTTCGTTTATCCTACTTGATATTGTTTCCAAATAACATTATTAGTGTTTGTTTAATTGGTTACCATGGGTACAATACTTCATGATATATATATCCAGACATGAATCTATTTCGGCTCTTTCAACACTTAAGGAACAGTTGCTTTTAAACTTTTGTCAAAAATTGATCCTTTAATAATTTTATTTTATATATTAGACTGTTTTTTTAATTGAGCGATCATGAAAAAATTAGTCTTTACTATTTTATTTTCATTTCTTGTTGTTACATCCTATTCACAATGGTATTGGGTAAATCCTTCACCTATCGGTGCATTTCTTAGTGATATTGCCTTTACTGATGGTAATACGGGATATATTGTTGGTCAAGCAGGAACAATTCTCAAAACAACCAACGCTGGTGAAACCTGGGAACATATACCTTCAGATTATATGGGAAATTTCAAGTTTCTCAGGTTTACCGATGAAAACACAGCTTACGCAGCAGGTGGAGGTGGTTATCTTATTAAGACAACCGATGGTTTTGAAACATGGACAAGGATTCCCACAGTGATGCCAAATATCTATAATATGTACTTT
>CAZJPP010000009.1:0-105296 GCA_964547915.1 uncultured Lentimicrobium sp. | reverse complement strand
AGTCCCGTCCGGACCGCTTAAAATTAGAAAAGTCCTTGAAATTCAAGGACTTTTTTTATGTGGTGAGCATAATGGTGCGCAGCAAATGCATGCTCTTATTGATCAGTTGCAAACTGCAAATAAGACGTATAATAAAAGATCAGCAGTAATTTAACCTGGAGAGGTCGTAGAATGAACCTGAATAAACTTTCCCGGTTTATCTTTTCTTGCTCTAATTGATTTTAAATGAGGACGTTCTAACGGAAATCAAATTTTACTCAATGAGTTTAGGAATTTTACTCAATATTTTTGACTCCTGGTTATTGATAAATCTTCTTCAGGTATTCATAAAATTAAAGAGGCTACTTCAACAGAAGTAGCCTCTTTGCTTTAGCTGCATTGCAGTAGCTGATTATTTGTTCTCGATATTCCCTTTGGTTGGGTTGTCGTCACTCATTTTATTTTCATCCTTGTGAGTTTTATCTTTCATGGATTTGTCACTTTCGTTCCATTCTTTGTTGTCCATGTTTTCTCTGTCTATGTCTCTGGATTCAGCCATTGATGAATTGTCGAAATCCTCATTCCACACTTCGGTCTTTAGTTTAAGTGAACCATCAGTTTGCTTTTCCCACAGGGTTAAATACTTTCCTTCGAATTTATGAACATCGTTTGAGCCTTCTTTTTGAACGCTCATTGAATAAGTGCCGATTTCAGTTACCAGGTCGCCATGGGCTTCTACAGATTTAATGTTGTTATTGTATTCCTTCACCTTCCATCCTTCCTTCACCATATTTTCAGCGTCCTTCCTTATTTCAGCGATACCTTGTCTCATTTCTTGTTTATTAGGAAGCTGAATCGCATCCTCTGCATAGAGCGCCATTGCTTTGTCAACATCATTTGCTTTCATAGCATCCGACATGATCTTGTTGTTTTTCTCAATCATCTGCTTTAATTCGGCTTCTGATTGAGCAAAAGTGTTTATGGTTAATAGGGCCACAAACATGAGTACTAAGAGTGAGGTTAGTTTTTTCATTTGTTTTGATATTAGTTATGTGACTGATTTCTAATATCTAACACATGAAGTTGCAATTTGATTATTTGAAAAGAAGGTTTCTTAAATTTTTGAATAGGTTACCTGGGTTAGCAAGTTTTACTTTTGAATTGCAAATGCCTGAAATTCCAATTGGGTTCGTGTTATAACCTTTACTTTAATCCAACCATACTTGTAAGAATCTCCTTTTTTCATTCTAAGACCAATGTATTTTTCACTGTTCTCAAGTGAAAACCAGGGCCCATTGGATCCCCATATTACTGCCTTGGGCACTACCCACAGATACTGTTTATCCTGAGGATACCATTTCTCCATATCATCAATCCGGGTATTGTAGCTTAAGGTGTCAACCCAGTAGATTTGGCCAAAAGCTCCCAATCCCATAGGATAGTACTCAAGGTTGGTAGTGAACTGAATGCTGTCGGTTACAACGAATTCGGTAGAAGGGTAATATAAAATTGATGAAACATCTCTATAATCATCAAAGTATCCGATTTTGATCAGGAAATCGAATTTACCATTCTGGTCTATATCAAGAGAATCAATCCCGTAATAGAAATGGTCCTCGCTGAAATAGGAGATATGCACCTGCAATGGGGGATCAATCTGTTGGTGTTGCATCTCATCATTTGTAATTCCTGCATATACGGGCAACTTTGTTTCTTCCTCCTTGTCCTTTTTACAGGAACTTATGAGCAGGGGGATACAAACAAGGCATATAAAAAGCACTTTTATTTTCATTACCATGATAATATGATGTTTAGTTGCGCATAAATATAATCATTTTTTATCAAAGTAGGTCTATTGCCCAACTGTTCATTCCAACGCTGAAATAGCATGATGTTCATGGAGCTTCGTATATTGCTGAAGTCAGCAATACTTGGTATATTGTTGATGACGGAATAGCTATTTTACTGTAGGGATTACAAATATCAGGAAGCAGGTACCAATCAATCCTGCAAAGATTACAACACTTCTTATTACGTCTTTTTCAATTCCCCATACGCAGGAAATGGTTATCATGATCCATTGGATGATTATGGCTCTTGTCTTTGCCTTTTTGGAGAGTCCTTTGTTTTTCTGGTAGTTGGTGATGTAAGGGCCGAAGTATTTGTTTGCTATAAGCCAGTTATAAAAACGATGTGAACCTTTAAGATATAGCCCGGCTGTTAATAGAAGAAATGGAGTTGTGGGAAGACCCGGTACTACTATGCCGACAAGTCCGAGTATCAGAGATATTGTCCCCAGGAGTATATACAGTGTCTTCAGTAAATTCATTGGTATTAGTTGCGCAGTGAATAAGTGTAATAAACAGTTATATAGGTATCAGGTTTATTTTTTGTTTATTTTTTGAAACTGCGTTGTCGCATGGCTTCAAAAAGTAAAACCGCTGTTGATACTGAAACATTAAGTGAATCAATGCTTCCAAGCATGGGGATGATAATTCGGTGGTCGCAAAATTTAATCCATGTTTCAGTTAATCCATCTGCCTCCGTGCCCATTACAAATGCGGTTGGTTTTTGATAGTTGTATGTGTCATACCTTTCAGAAGCAGTTAATTCGGCAGCATAAGTTGTAATGCCGTTTTCCTTTAACCATTTCCGGGCTTCTGATGAACTGCAGGCGACAATCTGACGAGAAAAAACACAACCAATTGACGATCTGATGACGTTGGGATTGTG
The DNA here is from genome assembly GCA_964547915.1 of uncultured Lentimicrobium sp. GTDB lineage: Bacteria > Bacteroidota > Bacteroidia > Bacteroidales > Lentimicrobiaceae > Lentimicrobium. The sequence goes on along the minus strand of CAZJPP010000009.1, from coordinate 102,584 downwards.
AATGTCGGTCAACGGATCGCATATTATGACAGCATCGGCATTGACTGCATCAGCAGTTCTGAGTATTGCTCCCAGATTGCCGGGCTTTTCAACTGATTCAAGAACAACTATCAGTGGATTGTCTCTCAGTTTTATTTCATCAAAGTTATGCAGTCTGGGTTCCAAAACTGCAATGAATCCGTCAGAACCCTCACGGTATGCGAGTTTCTCAAAAACCGGGCGACTAATATGTGTGACTATGGTATTTGATGGGAGTCGCGACAAGTCGAGTTCTCCAACCTCGGGGCAATAGAATACTTCCTTGATTACATAACCGCCATCCATTGCAATGCATACTTCTCTGAAACCTTCTACAACTATAAGGTTTTGTTTTCTGCGTTCGCGTGATTTCTCCTGCAACAAGATCAGATTTCTGATTCGAGGATTAGCCGGGCTTGTTATATGGTCCATATTTGCAAAGATAGGGAAAGCCGGGTACAAACATTTCATTTTAAAATGACAAGAAAAACCGCCATTCGTTTGTTACAATATAAACTTATGCTACATATACAGCGTAAATACTGAAACTAACACATCAAATGAAGGGAATAATTCTAGCCGGAGGAGCCGGTACACGCCTACATCCACTTACTCTTACAGTATCAAAACAACTTTTGCCGATTTACGATAAGCCCATGATTTATTATCCTTTATCGGTCTTGATGCTTGCAGGAATCAGGGATATATTAATAATTTCAACACCACAGGATCTGCCAAATTTCAGGAGACTACTCGGTACGGGTGAGCAGATAGGATTAAAGTTCAGCTATGCCGAACAACCTGCACCCGAGGGACTGGCTCAGGCTTTTATTATTGGTGCTGATTTTATTGGCAACGATGACGTTTGTCTGGTACTTGGCGATAATATTTTCTATGGAGCCGGTTTGCAGAGTCTTTTATCACAGGCCGTTGATACAGTCGCTTCAGAACATAAAGCAGTGATTTTTGGTTACTATGTCGACGATCCCGAAAGGTATGGTGTAGCAAAAATTGACAAAGACGGGAATGTTATATCTATAGTGGAAAAGCCTCAGAAGCCCGAAAGTAATTATGCTGTAATTGGCTTATACTTTTATCCTAACAGCGTGATTGAAGTTGCAAGGAATGTAAAGCCCTCCAACAGGGGAGAACTGGAGATTACAAGTGTTAACGAGGAATTTCTGAACAGGCGACAACTGAAACTTCAGATTATGAGCAGAGGGTATGCATGGCTTGATACAGGAACCCATGAGGCCCTTACTGAGGCAACTGAATTTGTTAAAGCTATTGAAAAGCGGACTAGTCTTAAAATCGCTTGTCCTGAAGAAATAGCACTTAAAATGAAATTTATCGACAGGCAACAGCTCGAATCATCCATTGAATTACAAGGGAAAAGCAGTTATGCCGATTATTTAAGAAAATTAGTATATGGATAATCCAAGATTAATAAATCTGCCCAAGTTTGAAGATCCAAGAGGAAACCTTTCAATTGTTGAAGAACTGAAACATGTGCCTTTTAAAATTGAGAGAACCTATTGGATTTATGATGTGCCCGGTGGCCAGATAAGAGGTGGGCACGCTTTTAAGGAGCAGCAGGAGTTCATTATCGCTATATCAGGAAGCTTTGATGTAGTGGTAATTGAGAATGGAAGGGAAACAAAAACTTACTCGCTTAACAGGTCGTATTATGGTCTTTATCTGCCACCGGGTTTGTGGAGGCAAATGCAGAATTTTTCGACCAACTCGCTCGCACTTGTTCTGAGTTCAACCAATTATAATCCTGATGACTACATCTATGATTTTAATGCATTCCTAAACTTCAGGCAAGATGAGAAATAGTAGCGTATATGAGTGTTCAATTGTTCCCCTTTCAAAAATTCACAACAGGGCAGGAAATATTACCATAGTTGAGGGTAAGAAAAACATCCCTTTTGAAGTAAAACGTGTTTATTACTTGTATGACATACCCGGTGGTGAGGACAGGGGTGGTCATGCACACCGCGATTTATACCAGCTGATTGTTGCAGCCAGTGGATCTTTTGATGTGCTCCTCGATGACGGAGTTAATAAAAAGGTTGTTACACTAAACAGACCTGATTACGGATTGATGGTGGTTCCCGGTATATGGCGTGAGCTTATGGAGTTTTCTTCAGGAGCTATCTGCCTGGTTCTGGCTTCACATTTATATGACGAAAACGACTACTTAAGAAACTATGAAGACTTTAAATCAGTTAAAAATGCGATATAGTATACACCCTTCGGCTGATGTTCAATCTGATAAAATCGGGGAAGGGACTGTTATATGGCAAAATTGTGTGGTACTTGAAGGGGCAATAATAGGTAAATGTTGCAATCTGAATTATAATGTATTCGTGGAAAACGATGTTGTTATCGGGGATCATGTGACTATTAAGTCGGGTGTTCAGATCTGGGATGGTATTACTATAGAAGATTATGTTTTTATTGGCCCTAATGCCACATTCACAAATGATATTTTCCCCCGTTCTAAAAGTTATCCTGAAATGTTTGTAAGAACACTTGTTGAAGAAGGTGCCAGTATTGGTGCAAATGCGACGATTCTTGCAGGCAATCGCATTGGCCGTTATTCAATGATTGGCGCTGGCAGTGTTATTACAAAGGATGTTCCTCCGTTTACTTTATGGTATGGCAATCCGGCATTGCATAAAGGATTTATAACAAGAAACGGTGTTGTGCTTAACAGGGACTATGTTGATAAGGATGGGATTAAGCATATGGTTGAAGATGAAGAACCGCTTGATCTTGATTACGAAATCTAAATAAATTAACTTATGGTGAAATTTCTTGATCTACAGAAGATCAACGCTCAATATAATGATGAGTTAAAACGTGCTGCTGCCGAGGTAATTGATAGTGGCTGGTATTTGTTGGGTAGCCGGGTAAGCAGTTTTGAAACTGCCCTGTGTGAATATCTTGGCGTAAAACACTCAATTGGCGTGGCCAACGGACTTGATGCCCTCAGGTTGATTTTAAAAGCCTACATAGAGTTAGGTGTGATGAAGGAAGGCGATGAAGTTATAGTCCCCGCAAATACATACATAGCAAGCATACTGGCCATAACTGATAACCGACTGAAACCGGTATTGGTTGAGCCTGATATTTCAACCTACAACCTGGATATTTCATTGGTGGAGAAGCACATAACCGAAAGAACCAAGGCTATTATGGTGGTTCATTTATACGGTAGAGTCTGCTGGAGTGATGAATTAACTGCAATTGCACGAAAGTACAATCTGAAGATTATTGAAGATAACGCCCAGGCAATTGGTGCTGAGTGGAATGGGCATAAGTCAGGGGCGCTAGGAGATGCTGCAGGGTTAAGCTTTTATCCCGGTAAAAATTTGGGAGCACTGGGTGATGCAGGTGCTGTGGTAACCAATGACGACCAACTGGCCGATGTGGTGCGTGCTTTGGGAAATTATGGAAGTAGGGTAAAGTATAAAAATGATTATCAGGGACTTAATAGTCGTCTGGATGAGTTGCAGGCTGCTTTTCTTGAGGTTAAACTGAAGTATCTGGATGCCGAAAACACTCACAGGCGAAAAATTGCCCGGTATTATATAGAAAATATTAGCAATGAAGTCATATTGCCTGAATTTAATAATGGTGCAAGTCATAATGGTTCAGCCAAAACTGCAGAGGACGATTTGTCGCATGTATGGCACTTATTCGTTATCCGGTCAGGATACCGGGAACACTTGCAACAGGCAATGAGTGAAAGTGGTATTCAGACGTTAATTCACTATCCGGTACCACCACATCAGCAAAAGGCATATTCTCAATGGAATAATTTAAGCTTGCCTGTTACAGAGAAAATACATCGTGAAGTACTTAGTTTACCCATAAGTCCGGTACTGACAGCAGAAGAAGCTGACCGGGTTGTTAATGTTGTCAATCTATGCTTAAAGAAGCAGACGACACATTGATTAATGAAGAGCAAACGGGCTACCGTCGGATAATGAAGGCCACTTCATTATTTGGTGGTGTTCAGGTATTGACCATAGCAATAAGTGTTATTAGGTCAAAGTTTATAGCTGTTTTGCTGGGCCCCGGAGGTATGGGTATTGCAGGCCTCCTTACTGCTACGCTTTCACTGATTTCTCAGATTACCAACTTTGGACTTTCAACGAGTGCAATTAAGGACATATCAGCTGCCCATAGTACCGGGGATGATAGTAAGGTGTCGCTTATCGTTACTGTTTTCAGACGAATAATGTGGGTAACCGGATTGGTTGGTGCTGTTATTACTGCTGTAACTGCTCCATGGTTAAGTGAACTGGCTTTTGGCAATAGTGATTACACTTTTGCATTCATTCTTCTTTCAATTACACTTGTGTTTAATCAGATAAGTGCCGGACAGAGTGTACTTCTGAGGGGGCTGAGGCAGATAAAGATGATGGCTAAATCTGCTGCTCTTGGCAGCACGCTGGGATTAGTCACCACAGTTCCGCTTTACTACTTCTTTGGAATTGGCGGAATCGTTCCCGCAATTATCATAGCATCGGTATTCTCACTGTTGCTTACATGGTTCTATGCTTCGAAATTAAAAATTCCATCTGCAGAGGTTTCTGCTAAGCGCACTTTTAAAGAAGTGAAGGGTATGCTTAAGTTGGGATTTCTCATCAGCCTGAGTAGTATGATAACCCTGGCAGCTTCGTATGTGGTTAGGATTTTTATCAGTAATACCGGTAGTGTTGAACAGGTGGGTCTTTATAATGCAGGTTTTGCTATAGTAAATACTTATGTGGGAATGATATTTACTGCAATGAGTACTGATTTCTACCCGCGCTTATCGGGCATAGCCCACGATAATAAAAAGAGTGCAAACGCCATAAACCAACAGGCAGAAATTGCAATACTGATTATGGCTCCTGTAATAATGGTATTCCTCACATTCATTAACTGGGTTGTCATCATTCTGTATTCCTCCAAGTTTACGCCAATTAATGATATGATTTTGTTCGCAGTGCTTGGCATGATGTTCAAGGCAGCCAGTTGGGCAGTGGCAATTGTATTTCTGGCTAAAGGTGCGGGTAAGCTTTTTTTCTGGAATGAATTAATAGCTAATGTTTATCAGCTGGCATTTAATATTTTAGGGTACAAATTTTGGGGATTGGCAGGAATCGGAGCCTCATTCCTGTTGTCGTATTTTGTTTATCTGATTCAAGTGTACATCACAACTTCCCGTACGTACGGTTTCAGATTCACTGGGGAGTTTTATAAACTTTTCGTCCTGCAACTAATCTTGGCAGTGAGTTGTTTTATGGCTGTCAAATTTATAAATGATCCCTGGTCATACATTGCCGGCAGTGTTTTTATAATTATTTCAGGAATTCATGCCTATAAAGAATTGGATAAAAGGTTAAGTATCAGGGATCTTTTGAGCAAATTCGGGCGAAAACAGAAGTGATTCATCTCTATGAAGAAATTAACCAAATGCTTTCTGGTAAGCGAATACGATATTTACAAGGAAAGAGCAAAGAGGAACTACAAGTTGGGCAGGTTGAGGCATGCCCTTAATTATATAACCTTTTGCAGTAAAATAGCTGAAGGATATCCGATAAGGAAGGCATTTATTGATGATGACCTGGAGTATTTGCTGGAACGGATTGCTTATGATTTGAAGAAAGGAGAAAATGGTAATAGTGTTGATCTTAATACACCGGGCGATGAGAAACGTGTTGTGTTTTACAACGGACAGATAATTGATTCGGGAGCGCTTACTGAGCAATATCTGCATTATCTGCTTGAAAAAGACTACTCAATTCTGTTTATAGTTCCCGATGTCAGCAAAACTGTGGAGGGCCGGAAGATCCTTGATTTCATCAGTAATCATGAGAAAATTAAAGTATTTATTCCGGAATCAACCGGCATCATTGAGAAAATTGCTGAAATAAACCATGAGATTGATTTATTTAAACCAAACCATGCATTTCTTCACTTTGTGCCAACTGACACTGTAGGTTATTGTGTCTTTGTTACACGTAAGGACCTTACACGGTATTATATTGTTCATAATGACCATACTTTCTGGCTTGGGAAGGGATGCAGCGACTATTTTCTGGAGTTCAGGAAATTCGGCCATCAAGTATCTAATCGCAGAAGGGGGATTGCCGGAGATAAGCTTCTAATGGTTCCATTTTATCCAATACTCCAGAAAACGCCTTTTAAGGGACTGCCGTTTGAACGAGAAGGTAAAGTGGTTGGCTTTTCGGCTGCAAACCTTTATAAATACTATAAAGATCCGCGTCTGCAGTACTTCAATGCAATCAAGGATCTGTTAAACAGGTATCCCCACTTCATTTTCTGTCTTGCAGGATATGGAAATGCTGATAAGCTTATGGACTTTATTAATGAAAACAATCTGCAGGAGAGGTTTCACTTTTTGGGCAGACGCGATGATTTTTACGAATTAGTTAGCAATGTCGATATCCTGTTTGAATCGTATCCATTCAAGGGAGGGCTGACAATTCTATATGCTGTTCTGCAGGGTATTCCTGTTACAGGAATTAAAAATATGCGTTCTTCCACTCAAACAACCAGTGAATTTTTCGATATGGAGGTCAACTATGATGAACCATCAAATTTTGAAGAACTAATTATTGATGCCGGAAGGTTGATAGAATCGGAAACTGCCAGAAGCAGTCGTGCTGCTATTTTTAGCGGAGTCCCTAACACGAAAGAAGAGTTCACCCGAAGGCTTGATCTTATAATGCAGGGTGATACAAATAGCTTTAAGAGAGTTTATAATGACCAGCTAATTTATGACGACGATTATGCATTGATGGAATACCTGGTAATTCCAAAGACAGAGATCGATTATGCAATGCGAAAGCTGGATATGCTTAAAAATGAATTATCCTTTACCGAGAAATTGCTTTTATATAAAGGATTGGCTGAGAACAAAGACTTTCATTTCAGGAAGCGGTTCAGGTGGCTGAATTTCATGCTAAAGCAATACAGACGATTGGTTTCCTGACCATTCAAGCATTCCGGCGCATCAAACTGGTTACGGTTTTTACTATGATTTGACTGAGTTTCAAATGAGGTTATTTTTTAGTCATTGTTAAATAATAACTTTTGTACATTTGAAGCATCACCAAATTCATTCATATTAAACACATAACCAATGAAGAAGATTTACTCTATCCTTACAATGGCAGTGCTATTTGTGTCAGGCCTATCAGCACAGACTCTCACGGGTACTGATCCAATGCCAAAGAATGCAATCCTTGAAGAATACACCGGGATTCATTGTCAATATTGTCCTGATGGTCATGCAATAGCAAAATCAATCTTAGAAAACAACCCGGGAAGGGCATTTACTATTGCCATTCACCAGGGTTCCTTTGCTGCTCCGAGTTCAGGTGAACCTGACTACAGAACTTCTTTTGGAGATGCCCTCGCAGGTCAAACCGGGTTATCAGGTTATCCATCGGGCACCGTAAATCGTCATGTTTTCAGTGGAGTAAAGACTGCTCTTGACAGAGGTGCCTGGGCCGGCTCATGTGATCAGATTATGGGTCAGACATCACCTGTTAACCTTGGAATCGCATCGAATTTTAATCCCATGACAAGGGAATTGACCGTAGATGTGGAATTGTACTATACTTCTGATGCACCCGCTTCAACAAATTTCATTAATGTTGTTTTAACACAGGATAGTATTTATGGTCCTCAGACAGGTGGAGGTGCAGGCAATAATTATCTTCACATGCATATGCTTAGACATATGATAACCGGTCAATGGGGTGAGGAAGTAAACACTACAACTGCCGGTTCATTAGTCACCCGCAGCTATAGTTACATTGTTCCTGCAGACTACAATAGTGTACCGGCTGTGGTTGAAAATATGAATGTTGTGGTGTTCGTAACTGAAAGCCACCAGGAAATTTATACCGGATATGAAGTTCCGGCTATTGACGGTACCAATTTGTTTATCGGAGATCTGACTTCTGAAGACCAATTCGTAAAAAAAGGTTTCAATGGATTTGAAACTGAGTATGTTATAAAGGCGAATTCCAATATTGACGGTACTAGTGACTTTAATTTATCATTTGCTGGTAAGAATATGCCGGCTGACTGGGAAGCCATATTTACTGTAGACGGTGTTGAATATACAACTCAGGCTGCAATTGAACTTACCAAAGGTGTGGAAAAGGAGATTCTTGTTAAAGTAACTCCGGGTGAATCAGCAGGTTTCCCCACAATGACTCTTAATCTGTCATCGGTTGATCATCCAAATGCGCCCGTACAGTTATATAAAGTTATGCTTGTAGCAGGTGTTACCGATTTGCTTGTAAATGGTACAGGTGGACCTGAAACAGTATTGCATCAGACAGAGTATCTTGACGGACTCCAAGCGTCAGGTATAACATCATATGCCGTGGTTAATGCCAATGAAATGCGCGATATGATAAACGCAGGTGCTTCTTCCGATGTGTTCACCTGTTGGCTGAACATTGCATGGACTTTCCCTGCACTTTCTGATAGTCAGGCAGAAGCTATTATGGATTATCTTGATGCAGGTGGAAATGTATTTATTGCCGGTCAGGATATAGGATGGGATATAATGAGTGGTGCATCAGGTTCAAACGGAAATGAAATAACACGTAATTTTTACACTAATTATCTGAAAGCAGGCTTCGTTGATGATGGATCATCTTCAAATAATAAGCTGAATGCCGTTGTTGAGGATGAAGTATTTGGAGAAGTGCCACAAACGAATATTGTTGATGTTTATGGCGGAAATATGTATCCTGATGTTATTACCGCAGGTGAAGGTGCTGATGTGATATTCACTTATGCTACCCCGAGTAATGTTGCAGCAATCAGATACGAAGCACCTAACTATAGAAGCATTTATTTTGGCGTAGGTCTGGAAATGCTTGCAAATACTGAAGTCAGGAATACAATCATAGGGCTGACACGCGAATGGTTATCAGCCGAAATGGTTTCAGTGGAATATGATGATGCAGTAAATGCATTAATCAGTCGCCAGAATTATCCGAATCCTGCAAATGACTACACATTTATACCTGTTTCAAAATCAGCAAAAGGTGGTCTCATCGAGATCTACAGCATGAATGGCATTAAAGTTTTGAGCAAAGTTATTGATAGCGAGTCGTTATGCAGAATTGAACTCAGCCAACTGCCTGTAGGTATTTATACTTACAGAATAGTTGCTGACCAAAAGGTCTCTGAAGCAAGAAAACTCTCTATTGTACGTTAAAGAGTTGTTCTTTAGTATAAGGTTTTAAAATGTTGCAAAGAGTTATCATTTATTTCTGGCTATTCCTGGCACTTGTATTTTTCAGTACTTCGTGCGAAAAGGATAGCCAGATAAATGATAACGAAAATGAGTTGCCGGAGACTCCTGAAGTTATTATTCCAACCTCCGTTACTGATTCCTTTGAATCGGGTAACATTGGCGTCATTAACCGTTATAATGATACCCTCTGGAAATTTTATATCGGAAACGACAATGACAATTCCGGTTTGCCCGAATCTTTTCGTGCATGGTGGTCGGTTAGAATGGATCATGTGAGGAAAGGAGCATTAACTGAATTTTCAGTTCGGAATTCAGGATGGCCTTACTTTTATATCCCGGTATACGGATATAATACAAAGGAATACAAACGATTTGATGTCTCAGAAACAAATCAGTATCCCGGCAATGAAATACTGGTGAGAAAAGAGTTTGAGGATACAACTGTTTATCTTGCTATGTTTTACCCCTATACTCTTACCGATCTTGAGGATTATCTGAGTAACATTGCCGGCAATGAGTTCATTAACATTGAGGTGGCGGGTACTTCGCAACAGGGAAGGCCTGTTTATCTCATTAAGATAACCGACAATAGCGTTCCGGTAGAAGGAAAGAAAAGGGTAGTAATTCATGCAAGGACGCACCCTGCCGAGATTCCTGCTTCTTTTGTGATAGAGGGCCTGATTAATCAGTTACTTTCGGGATTGCCCGATATGGCAGCAATTTTATCACAGTTTGAATTCTACATTTTCCCGATGCAAAATGTTGATGGAGTTGTGGCAGGTAATTACCGGACTACAACACAATCTGAGAATCTTGAGTTAATGTGGTATTATGATGGCTCTAATCCGATAGATCTGACAGGTAATGCTCCTGTTGAAGTTCAGATTATCCATAATACAGCTAAAAGACTAATGACTGATGGGGGACCACCTGTTACAATGGCCCTGAATCTTCATGCTTCGGCAAGTGAGCCGGATATAAGGCCATTCTTTTTCCCCCACTTCGGACCGCAGTATCTTGGATATTCTGAAACAGAGTCGTCATTATGGGACAAACAAGTGCATTTTATTGAAAGAGTGGCTGACCATTACGGATGGAATATGCTTGAACCTCTTGCTGATGAAGGAGGAGGTAGCTTTGCGGGTAAGACCTACCCCGAAAGCTGGTGGTGGGTAAACTTCCAGGATCAGGTAATGGCAATGACAATGGAGATGACTTACGGAAGATCGGGATATGCGCCACAATGGGTAACTCCTGATAACCTGAGAGATCTTGGCAGCGCGTTGCTTTATGGAATAAGAGATTATTACCAGTCACCGGTTATTCGGAATAAAGTTACAAGCGCAACCAACAGGCAACAGCGAATGGGAGAGCTTGAGTTCCCGCATCTATATCCACCTGCTTCACCCGATGAAATGAAAGAGTGATCTGATTAGTGACCCCGGTACGAGAATAATGAATGATCTGCCTGGGAAATGAAATAGTGACATGATTTCGAGATTGAAAAAAGAGTGATCTGATTATTTTGAACCGTGAAAAAAATATTACTACTTCTCACTTTTGTTATTGGAGCACTTTATGTTAGTGGTCAAAAGGTATATTCTGTGCAGTATTCCTATCAGGCAGACGTAAAGGTTTATGTTGTTGACTATGATTATCAGGCCGACCTGCTTGTATACAAAGTAGAATACGATTATCAGGCTGAAGGTAACAGCGGTATGTGGTTCTTCACGAAATACGACTATCAGGCAAAAAAGAAAGTGTTTTTTGTTGACTATGACTATCAGGCTGATTTAAAGATTTTCTTTGTACAGAACAGTTATCAGGCGGGTTGGAAGAATAAGGAAAAGCAGCACCTGCTTTATTAAGCTAATTATTATTTCATCACGTCATGAAATGGCGTTGAGAGATATTACATTTGCTTCATTAACAATATAAAAGAGGTGAAGCCATGATAGCTGAAATTAAAAGAAGGAAAGTTGAAAGACAGGGATCGGAATTAAATAAGGATAAAGCAATCAAAGAAGCTTTAATTGAAAATCTCGCTGCTATTTCTTTATTCAGAAAAGAACTTGATCTGGAAATTGAATCAATCATATTCAGACCTAATAACTGCATGATAGAAAATTGCAGACTATAGGTTGATTTTTATTAATTTGCAGGAAAATTTCCTGCCATGTCAAAAAGAGAATCCCTTACCAGATACACATTAATTATAAAGAGACTTCGTAAAAGAGCATCAACTTTTCAGGAAATAGCAGATTACCTTGCTTATGAATCGGAGTTCCAGGATTATGACTTCAATATCTCGCTGAGAACATTTCAAAGAGATATTTTAGATATAAGGCAACTTTATAATATTGATATTCTGTATGACAGGTCGCAAAAGCACTATTATATAAGTGAGGATGAGCACTCTGAGATTAATGACAGGATACTGGAAGCATTCGATATCTTTAATGCCCTGAACATGGCTGACAGACTATCAAATGATATACACTTTGAGAAGAGGAAGCCTGCAGGGACTGAGTATATGAACGGAATTTTGCATGCTGTAAGGAATAAGTGCAGGCTTACATTCGTTTATAGCTCGTTTAAGGGAGAGGAGGGTTCAGAACGACTTATTGAACCTTATGCGCTTAAGGAATTTAAAAACAGATGGTATATTGTGGGTAAGGATCTTAAGGATGACAAGATTAAAACTTTTGGACTAGACCGACTGTGGGATTTAGAGATTACCAGACAGAAATTCACTCAATCGGAGGACTTCGATGTCAATCAATATTTTAAGAACTGCTTTGGTATTATGAGTCCTAATTCGCCAAAACCAAGTAAGATTGAGCTTTGGTTTACCGAAAAGCAGGGCCGTTATATCAAAACTTTACCCTTGCATGAAACTCAGAAAATATTAAGTGACACAAAAGAAGGCCTTATCATTGAGTTGACACTTTATCTGACATACGATCTCGTTATGGAATTGCTGTCGTTTGGTGGTGCAATGAAGGTTTTAAAGCCTAAAACTCTTCAGAATCTGATCAAGGAAGGTCACCTTAAAGGTTCAGGAATGTATAATGAGATATTGCAGGATAATTAATTTAATTTCAAACACACAACAAGAAAATGGGGATAATTGAACCGGTAATACTTTCGCTGATTTTGGTTCTGTCAATTGTGAGCCTTGTGTTAAGTATTCGCACAAATAAAAGGGCCTTCGGTAACGATCATGATGAAAAGCTATTGCAGATTGAAGAAATATTGAAGAAGCTGACAACAGACTCTGCATGGATGGTATCAACTGTCAATAAACTGGAGCCTGCTTTAAGAGAAGAATTCAGAAACTCAAGATTAGAATCAGGGACAGCCTTTAAGGATAACAGGGAAGAGTTAAACAAGTCTCTTCATGCTATGAGTGATAACCTCACCAATAGCTTAAAGAGTATAAGAGAAACCATTGAGAATAAACTGTTGGTAATACAGCAGGAGAATAATCAGAAAGTTGATCACATGCGGAAAACCGTTGACGAGAAACTTAGGGATATGCAGGACCTGGTTAATAAGAGACTGGAGGAAATGCAGAAGGTTGTTGATGAGAAGTTGCAGGAAACGGTTGAAAAGAGATTTAACGAGTCGTTCAAGTTAATAAGCGAAAGATTGGAACAGGTACATAAAGGACTTGGCGAAATGCAGTCACTTGCTTCGGGTGTTGGCGATTTGAAAAAAGTACTGACCAATGTAAAAACAAGAGGAAATGTTGGGGAAATACAATTAGGCGTGATACTCGAGCAATTCTTGTCGAGGGAACAATACGAACAAAATGCCGTAACACGAACTGGAAGTATGGAACGGGTGGAGTTTGCCATTAAACTCCCGGGAAGAAACACACAGGACAAGAGTGTTCTTTTACCTATTGATTCAAAATTCCCTAATGAGGATTATCAAAGATTGATTGAAGCATATGATAATATGTCGGGTATGAGCACAAAAGAGCTCGATATGGTGCAAAAGCAGTTTGAGAACTCGGTAAAAAAGTGTGCCGGAGATATAAAAAACAAATATATCAATCCCCCGATGACTACAGATTTCGCGGTAATGTTTGTACCGACAGAAGGATTATATGCTGAAATTATAAGACGTACCGGCTTATTTGAAACGCTTCAGCGTGATTACAGGATTACAGTAGTTGGTCCGACTAATCTTGTAGCATTCCTGAGTAGCTTACAAATGGGATTCAGGACATTGGCTATTGAGAAGAGATCCAGCGAAGTATGGGAAATCCTTGGTGCTGTGAAGACTCAGTTTGGTGCTTTTGGCGGAATACTTGATAAGACAAAGAAGAAGCTTCAGGAAGCCACAAATGTAATAGATGAGGCAGCCGTAAAGTCCCGGGCAATAGAACGTAAATTACGAAACGTTCAGGATTTGCCCGAGTCTAAAAGTACTGAATTAATAGGAGAGGCAATAGGCGTTGAAGACGATGCAGTTGAAAAAGAGCCCGACAAGGTAAAAGTGGAAATATAGTGGTACGTGTTATCCCGTATTAGTACCTTCTTCTATCCAATTCCCTCAGAACTGCAACGGCTGCTTCTATATGATCTGCTGCTGCATCAGCCTTTGTACCTTCTTCAGGTGCAACCTCCATAGGTGTTTCACCGGTTGTACGCCTTGACCTTAATTGGTTTTTTACTTTTTCCAATTTAGCAATATGCTTATCAAAGGGGTTTGTATAAAATCTGTTGAATGTTATCATAGTAAATATTTTTTATCACGACACTGCAAAGATACAAACAATAACATATTGTGCTACATATTTTTCCGTTAATGGTAAAAAGATATTTAATTATCCAGATATGGCGATCTACTGCCATTTTCTTACTTTTGTTAATATAAAAACAGGACCATGAAAAATATTCTTATTTGTATTGCTATGTTAATTATGGCTAAACCAATGATTGCACAAGAGGAAATTGCACTTCCAGATCCTGAAAAAGCAGGAGGAAAATCGTTAATGGTTTGTCTTTCGGAGAGGAAAAGTGCCAGGGAATTCAGCTCTAAAGAAATCTCTTTACAGGAAATTTCTAACATATTATGGGCAGCTAATGGAATCAACAGAGAAGAGGAGGGTAAACACACTGCTCCTACAGCCAACAACCGGCAGAATATGGAACTCTATGTAATCCTTCCATCGGGCGTATATTTCTATATGGATAAGGAACATAAGCTGAAACTTGTTAATCCCGGAAACCATATGAAAAGCGCAGGTCGTCAGGACTTTGTGGAGAAGGCGGCTATGAATATTGTAATAGTCTCCGATATGTCAAAGCTGGCCGACAGTTCCGATGAAAATAAATTAGTCTATGCCGGTATTCACACAGGGGCTATTATGCAGAATATTTACTTATATTGTGCTTCTGCAGAACTCAATACGGTAGCCAGACGTTATTTTGATGAGAAGCTGGTTTCAGAGGTACTTAAATTATCTCCCGAAAAAATACCGGTCTTAGCTCAGACTATTGGTTATAAGTAAAGCAAAAACGTATGAGGTTATCCTTCAAATTGTGGGTCTTACTAATTTTAGTCTGCCCACTTTTCACATTTTCTCAATCAGCTGACGTGATTTATTCATCTCCGTATTTCTCGGTACATAAAGACAAGATAGTACAGGATATATATACCGCCAAAGCCATTTCATCAACAGAAATGGTGTCTGACTACCAAAGTCCTGAGTCGGGAAAGTATAGTCCTGAAATTATATTTAAGTTCAGTATCAATCTGCGCGACAATGAGATGCCTGTTGGTCAGAATCACAGGGTTATCCTTGATCCGTCTAAAGATTCACATACTACAACGGTTAAGTTTGGCGAACAACGCAACGATAAAGTATCAATGCCCGTGGAGGGTAATTTAAAGCCAAACTCGCTATGGACAGTTAGGCTGGATATGAGAGATGTGTTTAGAGAATTTGAAACGAAAGGATACTATACATTTTATAACGGACAACTACTGAATAAGAGTGATTTTAAAGGTGTTTATATTGCCGGAAGTGCTGCTCCACTAACCTGGGATTTTAATAATCTTCACAACAGAAAGGAACTTCAGCTCTCAGATCCTGATGGTGACCATATCTACGAAACGAATTTAGTGTTGAATGCCAAAACTGATGAAAAGAAGACGGACAGCAACTGGAAACTGACACGCAATATTGATGACTTGCCGCAGTATAAATCAGATTATCTGATCTCCGATGCGATTTATAACCTTTCTATTGAAGAAATGCTGCGGGCTATTGAGCCTGATAGTACATTCAGGACAGGGCAGGAGTGGAGTGGTGTGTGGACCAGAGACATAAGCTACAGCATTATACTCTCTATGGCTTATATGCAGCCTGATGTTGCAAAGAACAGCCTCATGAGAAAGGTAAATGATAAGAAGCGAATAATTCAGGATACAGGTACAGGAGGTGCCTGGCCGGTTAGCACCGATAGAATGGTATGGGCTGTGGCTGCTTATGAAGTCTATAAAGCAACAGGCGACAGAAAATGGTTAGAGTCAATTTATGAGATTATAAGAAACTCTATTGAAGATGATATGATGAATATTTACGACCCGGAAACCGGAATGGTTAAAGGGGAGTCATCATTTCTTGACTGGAGAGAACAAACTTATCCTGTTTGGATGCAGCCGGCCGATATCTTCGAGAGCGAATGTCTTGGAACAAATGCCGTCCATTATAAGGCAAATATTGTTTTGGCAGAGATAGCAGAAATACTGGGACAGTATACTGTTGCTGAAAAGCATTTAAAAGTTGCTGCCAGAATTGCACAGGGAATTAATGACCACCTCTGGATGCCTGATAAGGGTTATTATGCACAATACATATATGGTCGTATAGAAAAGGTTATTTCACCAAAGTCAGAGGCGTTGGGTGAAGCTTTATGTGTCCTTTGGGGAATTGCTGACAATGAGCGCAGCAATAGCGTAATTATGAATACTCCGATTACTAAGTTTGGGATTCCTTGTATAAGTCCTCAGATTTCTGATATTCCTCCGTATCATAATAACGCTGTATGGCCTTTTGTCCAATCATACTGGTTATGGGCATCAGCCGAATCATCTAATGAACAGAGTGTGCTTGAAAGCATAGCAGCCATATATCGCCCTGCTGCATTATTTCTGACAAATAAAGAGAACTTTGTTGCAGCAACCGGTGACTTTAATGGGACTCAGATCAATTCAAGCATAATGCTCTGGAGCTTATCGGGAAATATTAGTCTGGTTCACCGTGTTTTGTTTGGACTTAGGTTCGGGCATGACAGACTTGAGTTTAAGCCTTTCGTACCGACGGCTCTAAATGGCACAAGATATCTTACAAACTTTAAGTACAGAGACGCGATAATCGACATAGAGTTGTCGGGTTATGGTAATGAAATTGAATCATTTGAAATTGATGGCAAGAAAACAACTGACTACTTTATATCAGGAAATATCAAGGGAAAACATACCATAAAGATTCAGTTGAGTAATAAATTACCGATTTCAACGGTGCATAAGGTGGATGTGACTTTTGAGCCATTTCCTTCGGAACCGGTATATCCTCAATCACAGTTATACAAAATCATAGAGATAGAGAATGTTGCTGCCAAAGCTGATTTCCCTTATCAGGGTTATACTGGTGAAGGATTTGTTGAAGTCAGCAAAACAGCTAACAGGAAACTGGAAATTCCTATAGAAGTTGGCAATCCTGGGGAATATGCCATTGATATCCGCTATGCAAATGGAAACGGCCCGATAAACACTGAGAATAAATGCGCCATCAGAAATCTTGCAGTAAATGGTAAAAATGTGAATGCATTTGTTTTTCCCCAACGAGGCAATGGGGAATGGTCGGATTGGGGGTATAGCAATCCGTTAATGGTTCAATTGCCTGCAGGTTTAAGCACATTGGTAATAAGCTTAGAGGACTTCAATGATAACATGAATGGACTTATAAACCAGGCAATGCTTGATCATTTAAGAATTACTAAACTATAATCTGACGGGCTGATTTTACAACTGCTTAAGAGTCATGCCACACACCGGACAATTACCGGGTAAACTGTATGTTTTATCGCCTTCGCAACGCATTGGACAATAGTATTGTGGAGTAATCGTGTTGCTATCTTTTTCTTTCCTTATACTCCCATCACTTTGCATTTCTTCTTCTCTTGGAGGAATAGGTATAGGCGACGGTTCAGTTGGTGCTATAGGAGGAGTAGTAGTCGGAACAGTCTGTTCATCGATGTCATTCTCAAGCCGGTTAGTCATCTTATTGTTTTTTAATTTGTTTAATTACCTTAAAGTCTTGGTTATCAGCTTATAATTTGTAAACAGGATAAACATGTAAATTGTTGAATCACTGAGCATTTCCAAATTGAGGACAGTGATAATTATACAGTACACGAATTCCCCTTGTTGTTTAATTTTTCCACACACTGTTTGAGTCCGATTGCTGTTTTATACTACATTTGGAAAGATTATTTACAGGTAAAATTGAATAGTCATTAAGGTAAGTAAATGAAAAACAGCCACTTACACAGCTTGGTTATAAAACTATTATACGGGTTGAAAAAAAATATACATTTGTAGATTAAAAGGGAGTGATTTTTGCCAAAAAGAGAGATTAACACGTATAACCTTCTTTTCCTTAAGACATGAAAAAACTCATACTTCTATACGGTAAAAGCATTTCTCTTGCTGTTTCCGGACTGCTGTTGCTCTCTTTTGTGCTTACCCTTACATCATGTGATAAAGATGACCAGGCTGTAATCAACTATCCATTAAGCCCGGCCGATGATTTCTCAAGAGATGAGTATGCAATCTATGCTCTTGCGTTAAATACTTATTCTGACAGTACCATAGTTGTATTACAAAAGACAAATAAGATTTGTAATATTTCCAAGCCCAGTTTTAATGAGAAGCTTAAAGTCTACAGTCTTTTCAATGAAAGCTTAAAGGCTAATTACTTACAGAATAATGCCGATGAATACTACCTTGGAGAATATATAAACCTGGAAGGTAAGGAGGCAGTTTTGTATTCATGGGAGAAATTTAAACGATTAACATCAGGAGGAGACCCCGATCTTAGTTGGGCTAATTTCTACGTTGAACAACCGGGCTCAAAAGGTATATTTTGCTTCAATAAAATAGGTT
This sequence comes from uncultured Lentimicrobium sp., assembly GCA_964547915.1. Lineage (GTDB taxonomy): Bacteria > Bacteroidota > Bacteroidia > Bacteroidales > Lentimicrobiaceae > Lentimicrobium. Next base: position 84,070 of record CAZJPP010000009.1, on the reverse strand, counting down.
TCAATGATCAGAATACGTCAGCGGTTTTGGAAGTAACTCAGCATCGAAACGAATCTGAAAGTACAGTTTCGGTGGTATATCTGGAAAAAGTTGACGGTAAATGGTCTGTCATTGAACATTTCACACTTTAATCTTTCCAATTACCTTTCTTTTTTGTACCGTCTGCACGAGTTTGTACTGTCTGCGGGAGTTTGTATTATCTGCACGAGTTTGTACTATCTGTACGAGGTTATAATCTCGTAATATTAACTTAATATCATGAAAGACAGTTGGTTATAATTATTATTTTCTTTGCATGTTGAAAAATGTTAATTTAAACTAACAGACCATGGACAATAGAGATAATAGAACGGACGATATAAATAACGATAATCGATACAACGATCCGGGAAGAAAGCGTCAGGACAATCCATACAATAACATTCAGCGACGGAATACCATATGGCCATGGGTGGCAGGAATTGTTGTTATAGCACTTGTAGCAATTCTGGTATTTACTAACAATAATAAGAGTGATAGAAACGAAACAGCCTATAACAGCGAACTCGATGCTGATTACAGTGGACAAGGAGGAGCTGTAACACCTAGTGATAACACCCGGGATCAGAATAATCTGGAATATGATGATGAGCATAACAGAGACATTGGCAATAACTCCCATAAAACATTGGCTAACAGAAGTGTAAATGACCAGTCGGGGCAAAACAGGACTGGTACTGCCAAGTCAGGTAATCCTGCGGTTGCAAGTTATATAGAGTTTGTTGAGTCAGGCCTACGTAACAATAATGATCTGGATGCTCAAAAAGTTGGGCAGGCTTTCCGCCATCTGGCAGAAGCAACAGATGCCAAGGCTTCAGAACTTGGTGTTAAACCTTCGGCTAATTTGAGGGTTGCTCGTGAGAATATAGATCATATAGCAAGTGGAAGTGCATCTTCATTGCAAAGTCAGGATTTACGTCAAACTGCTGAAATTTTATCTAACGAACTTACCAATCTCCAAAAGTCAAGCTTTCCATCTCTTGACAATAAAGCAAGTAATCTTCAAAAAGCTTCACAATCAATTAGTCCTGATGAAGCTGCTCTTGACCAGAGAGGTGAAATAAGAGACTTCTTCACTGAAGCGGCTGATTTATTGGAAGATATGGAATTCGATGATCGGTAAATATAAAGATAATCAGTAACCAATAAATGAAATAAAATTTAAGCAGTGCTTCAGCACTGCTTTTTTTATGCCTGCTAAGTACTCCATGGCGTTCATTTCTCTGCCAGGCTTTAATGATGGAATAATTGTAGTGTGCTAACTGATGTCAAAGCTTGTATTCCTTAATGGAATCCCGTAGAGTATTTCCCCAAATCGCGTTAAACCTCCCTCTTACTCCCCTTTATCCTTGAGTTTAAGTGTACAGTGACCATAAAAGGTGGTATTCTTGTATGTATTGATATTATTGAGAAAATTGAAGTACCAATTAATAATATTCAGTATTCCACAAGTTGTAGAAGTGCCTGGCATTATCTTTTCAAATAGGAGTTCAGACTAAAGAACTCCTGACACCTAAAAGCACTAACAAATGAAAACTCTATTGACAGCCATAACATTTGTTTTAATAAGCTCAACTACCCTTTTCGGTATACCTATAAACAATCAATCAAACCAAGAATCTTGCTGCATGCAATCCTCATCGATATCATCAAATGAGGAGCAAAAATCGGCCAAAGACAGTGCAGATAAACCCGTTAAGGTTGAGCAGCAAGAAAAAACCAAGCCTTCAGTTAATCCCAAAACTCAGTCCTCTAAATCATCAGAAATGAATGATTATCAAAGAATGGACAGAGGTAGAAAAGTACTGGAGTATAAATACAAGCTTTATGCGTAAGTGATATAGCTTATAACGATTCATAGTTTTGATTAATGATGGCGGGCTCCTTTGGGGCCCGTTTTTTTTATCATCAAACATGCCTCTACCCATTGGTATTTGGGGAAACATTCCCCGAACGGGGGTGAAATTACGAGGCAGATCTTCGCTTTAGTCCATTAAACGGTATTCTTTGGTATGTGTGCCAAAACAATGTAAATTCTTTTTAAAATGGTGATAGATAAGGATTTTAGCTATTTTTGGAAAATGCAGGTTGACAATTTTTTAATGTGAGAGAGAAGGACGGAACGATTTTTCAGAATAGGACAGTGATCATTCACCAGATCGTAACCACTAAACCACTACAAAATGAACAGTATAGAAAACAATGCAATAACCGCTGTGATCACAGCAAACCAATCAGTAAAAGTCTCAATAAAAGATAATAAATCAGATCAAGTAAGTTCTTCTAATTTTAAAGCACAAAGAAGGTTTCTCTTTTTAACATTTCTGCTAGTTGTGTTTTATTCTTTTACGGTTTTCGGTGCAACATATTACATCGATCCCTCGTATAGCGGTTCTACCCAAAACGGGTCAATGTCGAATCCATACAATTCATGGAAAAAATTCACTATTAACAGTGGGAACACATATTTGCAAAAAGCCGGTACAACTTATAATACAACTAGTGCTATAACAATAAGCGGTAAGTCAAATGTTATAATTGGTGCTTATGGAACAGGTGCTAAACCTAAAATCGTTGCATCAGGAACAGGTTCCCATATAATTAATGTCACAGGTTCATCTAACGTCACAGTTAAGGATATCGAAGTATTCACATCCGGTAAATGGACAACAGCCATAATAATTCAGGGGAATAATGCTGCTAATAATACAATTGATAATACAGTACTCAGAAAGACTGAATGGGGTGTAAGAGTTATTACCGGTGCCAGTGGCAATAAGATTCTCAGAAGTACAATTAATGATATTCTTGATGATGGTGTCTATATTAAAGATGCAAGCACAATTGAAATCGGTTTTTGTACAATCTACGATGTCAACAAAAAGTACCTTGTTAATACCGACCAGGCCTATTCTTCAGGCGATGGAATTCAAATTGCTTCAACTAATAATCTGAATTTCAATATTCACGATAATATTATTGACCACTCCTCAATGGGTAACAAGTTTGCCATTATTGCCTTTGGGAATAACTATTCAGGAGTTATTGAACGTAATACTATCATTGGAAATGCATCAAAAGTTGTAAGCGGTATTTATCTGCACCCAACTTCAAAGACTGTAACAATTCGTTACAATCACATTAAGAACAGTAACTACGGTATCTACAACTATTCAAAGGCTGATGTGTATTACAACATATTCTCTTACAATAAGACTGCCGTTCACACTATGTCGGGGTACTCATTAAACGCCAGAAATAACGTATTCTACAATAACACTGCAACAGCTGTTTCTTCGTCAAGTAATACCAGTACAACTCTTAGGAATAATATATTCAACATCTCTGGGTCGGGTAAAGCTATAAAGACAAGTGGTGGTAGTGTATCATCAAACAATAACATGTTCAACACCCAGACTTCCGGATTTATTAACAGTTATGCTACATTGGCTGCATGGAGAAACGCTTCGGGAAACGACAATGCTTCTCTTGTAGGAAATCCGGGATTCGTTAACCCAGGCAATCAGGACTTCAAAGTTGTGTCAACATCACAGGCCATCAATAAAGGTGTAAATGTAAGCCTTGTTAAAGACTACTTCGGAAATACAGTTCCTTCATCAGGTGCACCTGACATCGGAATTCATGAGTTCAGAACAGGTAAATCAGGAGAAGAAATCGCTTTCAGTGATTCGCTTACCGGAGAAAAGCAAATGTTGGTTTATCCGAATCCATCAACAAACGGTAAGTTCGCTGTTGCACTTGGAAAAACTGTTGAAAAGGCTGATTTCGAAGTATTTGATATGGCAGGAAGACTTGTAAAGACAGCAACAGTTGTTCAAACGGCCGAAGGTCATCTCGATATGAGCACAATGCCTAATGGTGCATACCTGATAAGAGTAAGTGCCGGACATGAAAATAAAGTTCTCAAGGCAATTAAAGCCGTACAATGATAAAGATTGAGTTTTAGTTTAGTTTTCGTTGAAGTGGAGAGGAAGACGGGCATTTGCCCGTCTTCTTTTCTTTGTTTAGTTATGTCGGTTTAGAATTCCTGTTAACCGGATTCATTTCCGGTTAAAGTGTTTTAACCAATTTCTTGATTAGCAGGTTGTCGGACTGTATTTTAACAAGATAAATTCCTGTTGCGAACTTATCGGTTGATAGAATGACTTTATCAGTAAGCATTCCTTTCATAATAATTTGTCCGTTGGCATCAATGATCTCATAATCTGCTGATTCTCCCGAGCTCTTATTTTCTATTGTCAGCTCATGAGTAAATGGGTTAGGGTACACATTGAAGCTTTCAGTTATTTCATTATCCTGAGTTGAAGTAATCACTACATGAACAACATTAGAAGGATCTGATGGACAATCATTATGAGTTACGATGGTGTAATAATCACCGGTAACTATTACTTCATAATCCTGATTTGTAGCCCCCTCAATAGGCCCAAGCAGATCATACCACTGGTTACCTGCTACTTCACTGGAATGCAGTGTATTATTATTCTGCGTTACTACTGGTGTGGCAGGTTTTGGATTGACGTTAATCATTACTGAAGATGATTGTCCGATACCGCATTGATTAGTTCCTTTAACCACTAATAATCCGCTTAATGCATTTGTGCCGAAATTCAATGTAATACTGTTGGTATTGCTTGTTCCTGTTGCCCCAAAAGGTAGCGACCAGATATAAGATGTAGCATTACTTATTGGAGGTACCGTATATGTTACGCCGGTTTCACCCTGGCAAACTGTTACATCACCTGAGATAGTTCCTGCATCATCAGGCAAAGAGTTAACAGTAATACTTAATGATGAAGACTCACCTTCACCACAGGAATTTGATGCATACACGCTGATATTTCCGGAAACGGCATTTGATCCATAATTAACTGTGATACTGTTTGATGTACTTGAGCCGGTTGCACCCGAAGGTAGTGACCAGATGTAAGAAGTTGCGTTGCTTATAACAGGTATTGTATATGTTATGCCTGTTTCGCCCTGACAAACAGTTTGATCACCTGAGATAGTTCCTGCATCATCAGGCAAAGAGTTAACAGTAATACTCAATGATGAAGACTCACCTTCACCACATGAATTTGATGCATACACACTGATATTTCCGGAAACGGCATTTGATCCATAATTAACTGTGATACTGTTTGATGTACTTGAGCCGGTTGCACCCGAAGGTAGTGACCATGTATATGATGTTGCATTACTTATGGCGGGTATAGTGTAGGTTACACCTGTTTCACCCTGACAAACTGTTTGATCACCTGAGATAGTTCCTGCATCATCAGGCAAAGCATTAACAGTAACACTTAAAGATGAAGACGCACCTGAACCACAAGAGTTGGATGCATATACGCTTATATCTCCGGAAACGGCATTTGATCCATAGTTTACAGTTATACTGTTTGTTGAGCTTGAGCCGGTTGCACCCGAAGGTAGTGACCATGTATATGATGTTGCATTACTTATAGCGGGTATAGTGTAGGTTAAACCTGTTTCACCCTGACAAACTGTTTGATTGCCCGAGATAGTTCCTGCATTACCGGGTAATGTATTAACAGTTACATTAAGTGATGAAGTTGAACCTGATCCGCATTCATTTGAACCATATACTGTGATATTTCCGGAAACGGCATTTGATCCGTAATTGACGGTGATGCTGTTTGTTGAGCTTGATCCGGTTGAGCCTGAAGGTAGTGACCAGATGTAAGAAGTTGCGTTGCTTATAACAGGTACTGTATATGTTATGCCTGTTTCGCCCTGACAAACTGTTTGATTGCCCGAGATAGTTCCTGCATCATCAGGTAATGCATTAACAGTAACACTTAAAGATGAAGACGCACCTGAACCACAAGAGTTGGATGCATATACGCTTATATCTCCTGAAACGGCATTGGATGAATAGTTGACTGTGATACTGTTTGAAGTGCTTGAACCAGATGCACCGGAAGGTAAAGTCCATGTATAAGAAGTTGCATTACTTACAGAAGGTACTGAGTATGTAACTCCTGTTTCACCCTGGCAAACAGACTGATCACCCGAAATAGCTCCTGCTGCTCCCGGAAGAGGATTTACAGTGACATAAAGTGTTGCAGGTGTCCCATTGCCTCCTGTATTAACACCATAAACACTGATATCACCTGAAACTGCATTATTTCCAAAGGATACCGAAATGCTGTTGGTTGAACTCGAACCGGTTGCACCTGAAGGTAAACTCCAAACGTATGATGTAGCATTTGTGATAACAGGTATTGAGTAAGTTACAGATGATTGGCCCTGACAAACGGCTTGTAATCCTGATATTGGACCGGCTGGTCCGGGTAATACAGTACCTTCTTCATACAGTGGAGACTCCCAAAGACCACGACCATAAGTGCCGGCTCTTAGAATATCATTTGCATGGTTGGCATCATCATAATATATTTCCAGATCTGTAACCCATGCAGCATAAGGCATACCTTCTGAGAAGCGAATCCAGTTTGGATTGTTGTCATCCCGGTAGTAAACACCGATATCTGTACCTGCATACATGCCCTGAGTTGTACTGTGATGATCACAAACAAGAGTGTGAACCTGTATGCCGGGCAAACTACCGGTAATAGTAGTCCATGTTGTTCCTTTATTTGAACTCATATAAACCTGATTCTGAGCCGCCAGATAAATGATATTCTCATTTGTTGGGTGGGTTTCAATTGCTGTAATGTAATTTGATGTCGGAAGCGAGGAAGTGATATTTGTCCATGTTGGCGTTGTTGCTTTAACGTTATCACTACGATAAAGAGTGGCTGATTCCGATACATATAGAATATTTGTATTGGCATAGGATTGAGCCATTTCGTCTAGATCTGTGAGAGGAAAGTTCGAGATTTTTGTCCACGACACATAATCTGTTATTGAAGCTTTTATATTAGTACTCCGCCAAACATTATCATAACCAACGAACATGGTATTCCCATCATTATGGTCAATTACAAAAGGAGTTATCCAGCCACCATCTTCTGTAATTCCGTTTACACCGTCACCTGCAATATCACCCTGGTCGACATTGTTGAAATGTCGCGTAATTGTTCCATAATAAAGAGTCGAATAACTATAGCTTGAATTAGCAGGATCATATGCACACTCCATTCCATCGCCCCCGTTAACGTTTACCCAGGAACTTCCTGTGTATGTTGATGTGCCGTTATCCTGATATCCATTTATCACCAGATTGCGACTGGTTGCACTTTGTCCGATTGCATAAGCCTGACTGATAATCAGGCCATTACTTATCTCTGTCCATGAAGTACCGGCGTTTCCGGTCCAGTAAACTCCACCATCATTTCCGGCATAAAGTCGTCCGTTAAGAGGATTGTATTCCATTACGTGCAAGTCTGCATGAACAGAAGGTACACCGCATCCTCCGTACCAATGTGAACTAATAGTCCATGTTGATCCTCCATTGGTTGATTTGAAATTGTTTACACCTCCTGCGAAGATAATTTCAGGATTAACCGGATCGGCAGCAATATCTAAATCATACCATGCCTGTCCGCCTGAGCCTCCGTTACAATCCCATGACATAATGTTGGGTGTTGTTGAACGAGTGGAAAATGTTAACCCGGCATCAGTAGACCTTACCAAGCCATAGAATGAATCACTTGTTGTTACGACTAAGTAAACATAGTCGGGATTAGCAGGTGTAACTGCTATTGCTCCCCTGTATGCATAAGAACCCAAACCTGTACTGATTTGAGTAAATGATACTCCATTGTTTGTTGATCTGTAAAATAGTCCGTTAGCCGATGCGTATACAATATCAGGGTCATTGGGCTTAAATACGACATCTTTAAAATTAGATGAATATGTCCTTGTCCAACTAGCGCCTGCATCTGTACTTCTCCAGATTCCGGTATTAGTTGCTGCAATCAGGATACTGGGATTAGTAGGATGTTGGATTAGCTTAGCCACGGTAACTGTAGTTATACCTGTATTTGATGGTTGAAATGTAACACCACCATCGGTACTTTTCCAAACACCCGATCCGGGAGCATCACCTGCATCTCTGTCACCGGTGCCTATATAAACTATCGAAGGGTTATTGTAATCGACGACAATAGCAGAAACACCAAGAGTTGGCATTCCGTCAGTATAAGTTGTCCAATTAGCACCTACATCGTATGTAATCCATAAACCTCCGGAAGGGGCACCTGCATAGATAATATTTGCATTGGTAGGATGGAAGGCCAATGCATTGACTCTTCCTAATCCTCTGTATCCGTTATTCCCTGATGGTACATTAATTGGTCCAAGCGATGTCCAGTCGCCTACAGTGGTTCTGTTCCCCTGAGAACGCGTAGATTCAGAGCCAGAGGTGAGGGAATTAGCTTTAATCGCCATAATTTCGTCAATATTTTTCTGCAGAGTCGGTTTTGTTCCATCTGCCGAAACCCTCCGGCTCATCCAGTATTCCCATCTCTTGAATGGTTTGTAGCCACTACCCCTGGTTACTTCGCGTCCTTCCCAATATTCATTGAAGGCTTTTTGCGTCTCGTAGAAATTGGCTGCAGGATCCTGCATCATTTCTACCCAATAAGGATAATTTTTATAGTCTTTTTGAATGTTGCCTGACTCTGATTGACCATTAGTGGATTGTTGTTTCGAATCAGCGTCGTTTTGTGCAGTTAATAGTGAAGAGGAAATGAGCAAAACTGCAATAAATGCTAAAAATTTCTTCATAAGAACTATGATTTAAAGGAAAACGGAATAAAGATGCTTTTGTTGATGTATCTATATATGTTATTAATGTACTTAAACGCGAAAAGTAACCTGTTTTTGAGGCTCTTTTTAAAAGAAAACGGCATCCTGTTGGATGCCGGTTTTTTGACCAAGAATGGTTAAGATTTACAAGATATTTGAGATTTACAAGTAAACCGCGCTATTCCTGTACAGAATGAAGTTATTACCCTTCACTTTGCAAAAGTAAGCTTGATAAAAGTTCTTATAATAATGGATAGATAAAGAATATTACAGTTTAATAAACTCCACTCTTCTGTTTTGAGCTTTACCTTCGGCTGTTGAATTATTGGCAATAGGCTTTGATTCGCCATATCCGCCGGTTTCAATGCGTGAGGCATCAATAGAATATTCTCCTGTCAGCATCTTTTTTACTGATTCAGCCCTTCTTTTTGAAAGATCCATATTTCTCGTTTCATCACCATCACTATCAGTATGACCATCTATCTTAATCCTTACTGATGGATTTTCGGCCAGTACTTTTGCAATTTCTGCAACAGCACCTTTTGATTCCGGTTTTATTTTATCAGAATTAGTGTCAAAGTATATTCCGTAAGAAATTAGTTTTCCTTCAGTAAGTAATTTACTTCGTGTATCGGGAGATGCAGTTGTGAATCGAATATTGCTGATCAGTGGATTTCCATTAGTACTCCACAATGAGAACCTTAAGCGGTTAAATTCTGTTGGGGTGTACAATACTGTTGGTAAATCAATAACCTTTGATCCTGCATGATAGATACGAACGCGCGCTTTCTGTACCCAAACTATGACGTGAGATAGTGTTTCGGGTATTAATGGACTTAAACCACTACTTCCATCTCTTGAATCTTTTTCAGCATGATAACCTATAACATCCCAAGCACCTTCACTCATTGTTACATGCATGCCTTTTGTTCCGGGATATAGTTCGTCGTTCAAAAAATCATCCGAACCATTGTACAATGTGAAATAGAAGTCATAGTAGCCATCTTCTTCCAGAGCCATAGGTATGACGTCAAATTCAAAGATGAAGTTTTCAGGCAAGCTAAGGTCTTTTGCCAGATTATAAACCTGATCATCAGCAGTAAGGTGAAACCAGTTGCCGGGTGCAACATTTATCGTTTTTACTTCTCCACTTCCCGTTCCGGTCCATAATGCAGGAAAGTCTCCTATTGCATCCTGTGAGAAATCCTCAAAAAAGAGCACACGGTCACCCGGAACAAAGTCATACTGTGATTTTGCTTCAATCTTCACTTTTGCTTGTTCCTGAGGACTTGATTCCGCTTCTTCCTGTTCTTCAGCCTCATTCTGTTCAACAGCTTCAGTCTCTTCTTCGTCGTTAGTTTCCTCTTCTTCCTGATCTTGCTTTGTAATTTTTTCAATAGCCTTATCGCGAACCTTATCACGTATTATTCCGCCTATAACTCCTTGTGCACCTGCATTTACTGAGATCAGAAACGAAAGGAAAAAGATTAATGTGAAATTTTTCATGGTTGTATTGGATTATTGATTTCTGTTGCAAATTTGTTTAAAATTACAAAAAACGCAATTTTTCAGACTGTTTTGTCTGAAATCAATTTCGGGGTTGAACATTTCCCTGAACATTTCAGATAAATGCTCTCCGAACTCTTCGGAAGTTATGCTGGTTTCTAATGACATAAAGCCATTCGACAGCATTTTGAAAGAGATTAATCCCGGTACTATATTATAACCAGTAGTTCGGGTATCTGTTTCTGACATGAATTTATATAGCAATAACTGGAGTTGTTTTGCAGTCTCCTTGTCGGGATTGAACAGGTCGTCAGCGTTGAAGCACTTAACATTTGAAGATTCGACTTTACCGGTCTTGTAATCGATTACGCGCCATTCATTTCCAATAGTATCAATCCTGTCAATCTTTCCATATAACGTTATGTCAATCTCTTTTTCGCCGATTTGTTGGTCAGGTATGCTGACTCTTATCTTCCTGGTAACTGATTCTTCAACTGCGATAATCATTGGAGCATTTCCTGCTTTTATCTTCTTAATCTCCTCATCAAGAAACCTCTTTAACCAAATTCCTGCAACTTTAATGAAAAGCAGATTTCTGCCCGAATCAATCCTTAATGCTGGGAAAACAGAACGGGTCTTGTCAACTACCAATTTATCGGCCCTATTCCTTGCATCCTTCAATTTAGACTCATCGGGATATCTTCCAATAAATTCTCTGAACACATCTTCCAGCACTTCATGAAGGATGGTCCCCATTGTCCGGTTTGAGATATCCTCTTCCACTTCATCGGGTTCTTCTATTCCAATGATATATGTGAAATAAAAGGACAACGGACAATTAATATATGTATTAAGTGACGAGAACGAAAATCCTTTCTGAGCCTTGCGATATAGCTTCTCAAGCACATGCGGATCTTTTTTAATTGAAATCTCACCATCATGAGATACAGGAAGAGGTTCTGCTAATTTCGATTTGATGATTTCAATACCATTTAAAGGAAGCTCCCATTCAAGCTGTTGGATATACCTGCTTTTTTCACCACCTCCAAAAGTATCTTCATTTTCATTGTATATCAGCCAGGCATTGTCGCAACGTTGCAGTAAACGATAAAAATGGTATCCAAAAACAGCATGCTTCTCAAGGTGTGTTGGCATCCCAAACTTCCTCTTTATATCGAAAGGAATGAATGACTTATTGCTTTTAGCTGAAGGAAGTAAGTTTTCGTTTACAGAGATGAGAACAATATTTTTAAAGTCAAGTACACGTGTTTCCAGCATACCCATTATCTGGATGCCATGAAGTGGTTCGCCATAGAATGGAACCTTTGTTGCCTGAGCTGTTTCTCTGAAAAACTTCTGTAAAGTAATGAACGATTCTATCTGAAGACCCTCGCCATCAAGACACATCCTCAATTCATTCACAACTTTCAGGAGAGATGTGAGAATTTCGAGGTTGTACCCTGAAGGCTTATCTTCTTCATTCATAGCCGACCACTTTTCATTTAAATGAAGAAGTACCTTTTCCATCATCAGAAGTAATTGAACTGAATTGCCGGGTTTTTGAAATATCAGTTCCAATAAATCTTTAGAACCTGTCTGGAATTCATCGGCAATCTTAATTATCTCTGCTAGTTGTATATAGGAGTAATTGTCGGACTTTATTTTTCCGGAAATATTATTGCATAAGGTGTCATCGATAATAAGCTTCAGATATTCATTTTTAAGGATGGAAATAACGTCTTTATGATAAAATGAAGCGGCATCACTATATGTATTGATGGCATTGGAATGCATTACAAGAATAGCCTCGGCCAGTGAGTATAATGGGGTTTGAACTAAAGGGAAACCCATTGTTACATTGAACTTGTCAATGCTTGCCGGCAAAGAGTTCAGCACGGGCAATAATAATGATTCATCAGCAAGAACAAGAGCTGTTTGGCTGAATTCGTCAGGCGGAATCCGGTTCAATATGCTTCCTGCAATTCTGGCCTGCCCGGCATTACCCGGGATTCCACATGTGTATATTTTTCTCCCTGGTCTCAGGAAATCGCTTGAAATACTTTTAAAATCACCAAGCTCTTTATCTTCAAGGTATTTCCTCAGGAAATGGCCTGCCTCCATATTTGGGTTATCCATATACCACCTATCGGCGTCAAATATGAGCTCAGCTGTTTTATCAGCAACCAGGTATTTAATTATTTTTAATTGTGCAGGTGTAAGTGCATTAAATCCAACAAATAAAATCTTCTTCCACGGCAAGTTAGTAAGGAATTTCCTGGGATTGCCGGCGACAATACTTGTGGCCAGTCCCTGATAGGCAAGGTTTTGCGATATGAGATCGTTTTTCAGGTCGGAATACTGAGTGGCGAGAGATTCATAAAATGACAGATAGTTTAATTCAAATTCTGTAGCATCTTCTCCGGGTTTCCAGATATCTATTTCTTTGGCGTCTCTTATAAAGTGGAACAGCTTATCAGGATCGATAAGATATTGACCCACTTCTTCAAAATCTCTTATAATTTCACCTCCCCAGCCAAGGAAAGAATCGAATGTGTGTGGACTGGTTACATTTTTACAATAAACCCTGTAAAGCGCAGCCAGAAGGGTAACGTGGTCAGATTCCTGCATTCCTGACAAGTTAAATACAAAATCTTCAATAGAGAACATATCAGGCAACCACCTGGGTTTGCCATCAGTAGGTATCAACAGCTTTTTCAAAAACAGTCCTGCACGTCGGTTTGGGAAAACCACACACAAATCATTCTCTGCATTTGGGTGCTGATTAATAAGCTCTGCGACTCTATTTAGAAAGGTTTCCATGCAATGAATGGATTAAAGAGTTATTGTGGCTGCAATTTCATCGGCTTCTTTAAGACTTTCGGGCTTCCCCGCATCAGCAAATAAAGTGCTTTCATCATGAAAACCGCCTATTCTGAACTCCTTAGCCAGATCCAGATAACTATCAATTATTGAAAACACCTCTTTATTTCCAAGATGTGAGAGTAGGCTGGGATCTATAACATGGATTCCGCTGAAAGCAAATGCCATGGGAGGTTTCTTTGTTATGTGAACCACTCTTGAGAGTCCTTTGGCCTTGTTTACCCATTCCACAAGTTGCATATTTTCATCGAACAGAAGGTAACGTGTTGACTCCCGCCTCCTTACAACCAAGGTTGCATGGTTTCCTGAATTTAGATGGAAATTGTACACGCCGGACAAATCAATATTACTGACGATATCAGCATTATAAACAATAAATGGCTTGCCATCATCAAAAAAGTGGCCTGCTTTCTTAATTGCACCACCTGTATCAAGTAATTTCTCACTTTCGTCTGAAATTGCGATGTTGCATCCAAAGTTGTTATTCTTAAGCAGATAATCAGTTATCATGTCAGCCAAATGGTGAACATTGATTATCAAGTCGTTGAATCCTGCATTTTTCAATTTCTTAATAGCAAATTCCAGCAATGTATAAGGCCCTGCCTGTAAAAGGGCTTTAGGCGTAGCATCTGTTAGAGGTCTGAGTCTGGTGCCTAAACCTGCAGCGAGTATCATCGCTTTCATTCTTCGTTATTATCCTTAAGTTTGTAATTCTTATAATAATTTCTGAAGATTACTTTCTTCAACTCCCTATAAATCAATAGTTCTGTAATTACTGATGACCGGGTATACTCAGGGTGCTTCTCCCATGCATCAGTAATTTCCTTCTCACCTATATCCACCTGATAGAGCAGTGCACTTAATTTTTGCACATTTGTGTACATCAATGTTTCAATGTGTGAATCAATATGTTTCACAAGATCTTTGTAAATCATTGAAAAATTGATTGGAAAGTCGATGTCCATTCCAAACATCGAAAAGTCTTTCTGAATCTGTTTAACAGTTTGTCGTATTACAAGTTCTTCAGCTTTAAAAGGCTCTATGTCAAAAGGTTCTTTCATGAATGCAGTTTTATTCCGGTTGCCAGTAACAGGCTTGTGTATGCTCCGGTCGAATGTTTAATTTGAATTTCCTATTGAGATGCTCAGCCAGCTTTTCAGCACAGTAAACCGACCTGTGTCTGCCACCGGTACAGCCAAAACTAAACATTAAATTGGTGAAACCACGTTCAAGGTAATTGCTCACCGACATATCAGCCAACTTATAAACACTCTGCAGGAATTCATCAGGTTCATTAAATGCCTGAAGGTATTCAATAACTGGTGCATCAAGGCCTGACTGGTTTTTATATTGTTCCAGACGACCAGGATTAGGTAATGCCCGGCAATCAAACACAAATCCGCCCCCATTACCCGAATCGTCCTGTGGTAACCCATGCTTATATGAGAAGCTCAGAACTCTTACATTGAGAGTTGAGGAATCTTTTTTAATTGCAGGATTCTTTTCAATTGCTTGCTTCAGAATCTTAACAAGTTCAGGAATATGTAATCTGAACGACGGCTTAGATAGCAAAACCTGTAAATTCTCCATAGCATAAGGAATGCTTTGGAGAAAGTGCTGCTTCTTTTGAAAGTACCCTCTGAATCCATATGCCCCTAAAGCCTGAAGAATACGCATCAATACGAACCCATCAAAATACTTAAGAAAGCGCTCTTTTGATATCCGATTGTTGATTGATATCAAATATGTGAGATAATCATCAAGTAATTCTTCTCTAAACCATTCGGGCAGATTTGCTTTTGCATCATACAGGAGGGAGGCAATGTCATATTGTAATGGTCCTAGTCTGCCACCCTGAAAGTCAATAAACCAAGGCTCATTATCTTTAACAAGGATATTCCTCGACTGGAAGTCGCGGTACATAAAATATTGGCTATCTGCTTCAAGCAAAAAAGTTGTCAATGTTTCAAAGTCATCTTCGAGTAACTGTTCATCAAACTGGAGCCCCGATAGTTTTGCAAAGTAGTACTTGAAGTAGTTTAAATCCCACATCATTGACTGCTTATCGAATTCCCTTCTTGGATAGCACTTTGAAAGATCGAGACCTTCAATTCCCTTTGACTGAATTTGAGGAAGTATTTTAACAACCTTATGGTAATACTCTCTCACATTTTCACTCAGGCCTTCTTTAGTCAAAATGGAAAAGAGCGTTTCATCACCCAAATCTTCCTGCAGGTAGGCCTTTAAGTCCTTACTAACGTTAATTACAGTTGGTACAGGCAGATTCCTATTCCTAAAATGATTTGCAAATTCGATGAAGGCGACATTTTCCTTTATTTCCTCATTATATGCAGCTATAAAAGATTTTCCATCCGAAATTAGTCGGTAGTATTTTCTGTCAGATCCTGAAGCCGGCAAAGGCATAACCTTTAATGGCAAGGATCCGGTAAAATTCTCATAAAGATTGATGATAGTTGATTCAGTATCAGACATAGTACACCTTACTGGTTCCAGAGCAAATGTACTTATTCTTTTGTTTCAAGCCAATATAAGGACTTACAGTTCAGAGGGGTTTTTTCAAATTGAGCATACTAATCACTACCATAGCAATAAGAGAGCTCCCCATAACCCCATGCATCTCATTAAAAAAATAACCTGTAGAAATAGCCACAACGATAACTAAGAATTCAAACAACCTGGGTTTGACCGGCTTAAGATTCTTGGGATAAGTAAATATTGGCATTATCTGTTCTTCAAGCAGAAGTATCTTATCAGACCTCATATCACAATCAGTTTCAGTCCATCCTTGCATCACTACACTGGGGATTCCATATTTAAAAATGAAAAGTGGACCTGATATCTTACTTTGGATATAATGTCCATATTCATGTCGTATTAGAATCTTTTCGGCATTTTTCCTTTCATCCATTGGATGGAGGTTAATTGGACTTTTGTCTTTTAAATCGATAAAAATGTAAGATCCCAATGCTATTCCCCCTCCAAAGAAGAAATACCCCTGCAGAACAAATGTGTTTTTGAACTTATCGCCTCTTTCAAGTAGCCATACACTATTAATAAGATGCATTGAAAAATTGCCCAGGTAAGTTTGTGGTTGCTCCCAGAAGAACTTACTTAAGATTATCCGCAACCGTTTACCAAATGATAGATTCGGCTCACTTATAAAAACTCCTGTATTTATTTTCCATGTAAGAGAAAGGGTTGTCCAGTTTCTAAAAAGCAAGCCTCTGATAAGTCCTGAGAGTGCAGAAATAGTTATCGGAATAAGAAAAACAAATATTAATGCATTACATATTGCCGGAGATAATTGGAAAGTTCCATATAACACTCCGAATCCCAATACCAGAGGTATAATAACCAAAAGTAGCTCAATTAAGAATTTCCTTAATCGCTCGGATCTATTCTTTTTCTGCATTACAAGTCAGTTTGTATTGAAGGGCTTCCTGGAAGTCCTAATCAACATTAACTTTTCCCTGCCCCCAATAAGAGTACAATTGTCCGTTATACATTGCCTCAGCTCCTGCAGGTCCGTGAATAAAGCTTCCTTTATTAACAACCCTCACAAGGTAGTAAAAAGTTTTAGTCTGACCGTTAGCTGATGTAAAAATATTAACCCTATCATCTCTCATGTCGAGGTGTTCAGGTATCGACTTATTTTTTATCCAATCAAGATTCCTGTCAGCACTTAATCTTGTGTTCTCAATTTCAAAACAAGCAGGCAGAATATCGGTAAGAATTACATTATCTACATTACTGTTATCAGTTGTAGAAACAGAAACAGCTACCACCAGCAGGTCATTAAGTTTGAAATTACTGCCGGTTAATTGTCTGCCCGATCGGTCAAAAATCTGCCGTCTTACTTTCAATCCTTTGTCTTCAGCTTTCACCTGACCTGATGTAGGAATTCCTTCCGATTCCCGGTACCAGTATAAATTACCATTACCGGTATTCTCAACAGTCGTTTTGGCACCTTTGAGATCAATCCATAAGTCTTTTCCGGTGAAGTTAATTGTTTTGCCTCCTGATGAAATGGCAGCTTTAGGTTCTCCACTTCCCTTATTTGATGCCAGTTTCCCTAATGCAAGCATTGTGAATGCTCTTTCTTGTGTGCTCAGATAAGGAGAATTAGCCGACATGCTTCCCAGTTGACGTGCAATGACCGGAATCTGTGGATTATTAGCATCTGCCGTAAGTAAGGTATATAGCGACAAAGCAATATCACGGACAGGAGAGCTGAAACTTCCGCCTGTCATGATTTCAGACTCTTTATTTTCCCATGAACCCGGCAACAAAGCTGAAAAACTCTTTTTATCACCGGCAATGGCATATGCACCTGCTAACAAATACTTGCTATCGGGACTCAACTGATCAACCCTTGCTTTATAGTAGTTCATTGTAGCCAAGTGATGTTTTCCTGTTAATGCCAATACGTACAATGAGTAGAAAGTTTCTCTCGATGGCTGAATTTTCTTGCTCCACTGATTACTGCCGGATGTTTTATAAAAATATTCACTGACTGGTTTTTGTCTGACTTTTTCAAGCAGATAAGAATTCAGATTCGCAAGTACCTGTTTATCGACGTTATATCCGGCTCTTTCAGCTTCATATAAGAAATGAGCAGCATAAGCAGTTACCCACCAATTGATTTCACCTCCTGAGGGCCACATAACCACTCCCCCGTTATATTGCTGTAATGCAGAGATTTTGGCAATAGCCTCATTTACATTGCGTGCGACGTCCGATTGCCCTGCAATCTGTCCCTTCTTAAGCAGTGCTGCCAAATCACCAAAATACAACTGTGGGAAAGCAGCTGAAATAGTCTGCTCCATACATCCATAAGGATAATTTCCCAATTCTTCCAGATGCTGTGCAAATTGTCCAGCCGGATTTGCTGTAACGAGCAGTCGGTTACTGCCTGTGCCTTCAATTATACTGGTCGTGTGATTAATCAGTTCCTTCTTGCCGGCATTAAGTAATCCCGCTTCTGCTGTTTTTACAAGTGGTACTGCCGGTCTGATACTTATATCAACGTTTTCAGTAAATGTTTCCTTTGTTGTAGCAGCAGTGAACGTGATGGTATAGTTACCAATATTATTACCTGCCAGCAACTTATAAGTAATATTGGATTCAGAATTTGCCTTAAGAACTAATGAATTATTACTTAAATCTGAAATTTTCATTCCTGCACCCTTTGCTGTGGCTTTAAGGTTGACTGTTATAGGCTGTGATGTAGTATTTGCAAGTGTTGTATTTACAATCACATTATCGCCTGGGCTTAAGAATCGTGGTAATGAACTAACTATATTCACAGGATCAGTAATCTTCATGTTCTTACTGCCTGACCCAAATGCCTCTCCTTTGTAGGCCACTGCCATTATACGGGCACTCCCGCTAAATTGAGGAATGTTTGCAGTGAAGCTCACTTCACCGGCACTGTTGGCAGTTTTCCTTCCACTCCATAGTGACAACAGCTTAACTCTTTTAGCAGTCATCGGATTAAGCCTTCGTCCAATATCAAATGCCCGGTCACCACCTGTTGATGATCTCCTGGTGAAAAGCTCCGGCAGCAACTCATCGAATATATCGTATGCCTTAACTTCCAAAGCTCTCTTGGCGTAGAACCATGAATAAGGATCAGGACTCTTGTAATCGGTTATCTGCAAAATGCCCTCATCAACAACTGCTATGGTAACTTCGGCACCCGGGGTCGTCTTAACAGTAATCTTTTGTTTGGTATGTGACCTGATTGACTCCGGAGCAGTAATAGTAACCGGCAATCGGTTTGAAGCCTTTTCAATATTCAGACTTGCAAATCCGTGAGCAACTGTCAGCGGAATGTTCTGCTCGGTTGTTTGTCTGAGAAGAGTAGCTGTGATGTACACATTCGGAACGAATTCCTTTTTAATCTTCAGGTTCAGAGTAGCACCATTTTCAGTTGCCTTTAAAGAATGATACTCCAGCACTTTGTCTTGTTCAATAGTTACAAGTAATTCCCCCGAAAACGGTGTTTTAAACAGGATTTTAGCTTCCTGCCCTGATTCGTATGTCTCCTTATCGGCTGTAATATCTATTTGCCCATCCTTATTAATCATAAATGAGCTTTCGCCTGAATCGCCCCAACCATATGCATAGAATGATTCAGAAACCCATGCCCTGTTTCCGGGTAGAGTCAGCCTCACGGTATATTCACCAGATTGATGCGGAGCAAACGTTTCTGTTATGCCATTTTGCGACACGTTAATCTGTTTGGCATAAACCACATTTTCCTTTCTTTGTGATCTGTATGATGTTTGTCCCCAGTTCCTTTCAAGGACAGTTTCCCAGGTTACCCTGATAATTTCAATTTTAGCCTGAGCAGCAACTGCCTTACCATTAATATCAAGAGCAATGATATTTAAAGGCAGCGGTTTCCCTAATGAAGTCCAGCCGGGTAATGGCTTAATGCCGAGGAAGGTATTTTGGGTATAAAGGTCAAACACGTGTAACCTGTTAACCGGACGGCCCGTTTCATCAAAAACTGTTGTGAACACCTTGCCTCCAAGAATGCCTATTCCTTTGTAGTCAGGTAATTGAAACTGCTGTTGTGCAATCCCCTCTGCTGAAGTTGTTGTTTGATTTATTACCGATAAGATCTCAGGTTCTTCGATTGTGGTCAGACTGAAGTTGTAATCCTTGTGAGTCTTTGGAAGAAATACCTTTCTGCTCAGCCTTAGTTCGTTCTCAACCTTCCGTCCAACTGCCGGTGGCCCTGAAAGATTCGTAGCGCTTATATGCAGATTCAGTTGTTCACCGGACTGATAGTTCTTTTTGTCTGATTTAACCTGAACGGCAATCCTATCCGGCATAAATTCTTCTACTTTAATCCTGTAACTCGACAGTAAGACATTGTTAACTGTTTGGACTTCACAAAGATAAGTCCCGGTAATGGCTTTTGCAGGTAAGAGAAATGACATCTCAGCAGAGCCATGACTATTCACATTCATTCTCTTAATAAGGAAATCTTTACCATCAGGTGAGATAACTTTAAACTTTAGCGGGAATCCCGTGATTGTTTTAACATCGAAGTCACGGATAATAGCATTAATATAGACACTGTCACCGGGACGGTAAAGCTCCCTGTCACCATATACAAATGCATCATAGTTAAGTCCAAGAGTGTGCTTACCGCCAATATCAAACCGCGTAACTTCAACTTCCGATTTATTAAATAGCAGCACATTGAAGTCGTTATCTTTTCGTGCTGTTATCATCGTAATCGATGTGCCGGGAATAACCTTTTTGATATCTTTCCAAATTGCGACGCCATCATTCCCTGTCCTTATTTTATGAACAGGTTGATTACTGCGACTATAGAATGTCAAATCAACTCCCTGAATAGGCTTACCATCGGCAATTGACCGTGTTGCTACAAATATTTCATCTGCGCCCTCTCTTACAATTAAACCGATATCAGAATATGATAAAAGCTGAACATCATTTAGCCATGCTTTATCAGGTGATTCTGCCTTTATCAGGTAAATACCTTTCATCTCAGAGGTCACATCCAGATCAGCAGGATTTAGATTCAATAATCTGAGATTTCCTAACCGGGGCAGTGCATTAGTAGAGTACTCACGTGTTTTTATTACCTGACCATAGTCTTCATTCAGCCTGTAACCATAGCTATCATAATACTGATCTTCATCTTCATACCATTCCCAGTCCATGCCATTGCGCATATAGTGCTGAATATTATTTTCAAAGACCTTGAAAACAGTGACTTTTACTTTTGGTATGTTGATTATCCTTAGACCTAAGTTTCCTGCGCCACCCGGAGTAAGGTACATACCTGCCTTATCAACAAATGCTATATACGGGTGTAGTGAGCCAAAAGTAACTGATTGAACCACTTCGTCTTGCAGAGATTGACCAAATATACCTGTAAGCCCTTTACCGATAGTTAACTGATATGTTTGTCCATCGCCGAATGCGCCTTTTAGCCTGAAACCATTTCCGGTTTGTGAGGTTTCAAATGTAACTGAAGGCTCAATCTTAATGAAAGCTTCAAGGCCTTTTGAGATAATAGGTTGAGAAGTGTAAACCATAACAATGCCCTGACCTTCCTCAAATACAGCAGAAACTTGTGTAATTTCAAGTTTATCGGATGCCGGTACCGATACATCGTATGTAACCGCTTCGGGATTTTTTCTCATAGATCCCGTAACCTGCATACCCGGTCCCATAATAACCTCAATTTCTGACAGGTCTTGATTTTCAGGATTTACTTCAACAGCCAGTTCTGCTTCAGATGATGTTTCTCCTGTTGTAAGCCTGAATGACTTTGACTGTTGATTCAGCTTAATCGTTATAAATTGATTTATTTGCTGAGGTTCAACAGGGTAGTTAAAGAAAAGTCGTATCCTTAATTCGGGCTTTTGTTCAAATTCATCGAGTCCCCAATAGGCATTGGTACTTTCAATTTCAAGATATGGGGTGTGAAAGTTAATAACAGGTTCCCTGAACCTGGTTTTATCTTCTCTGAGCTTTAGAATAAGGGTGGAAAGAGTTCCCTTATAGTCAGTGTTTGGGGCAAACGGTCCTGAAGGTGAAAAAATCAATTGCCTTTTACTTGCCCATTTGAATCGCCCATCAATCTTAGGCTCGAACTCAATATATTGGGTGCTGTCCCATAGTTCAACCAACGAATCGGGTGCTACATCTTTATTAAAGGTAAATTCCAGATTCTGCAGCTGGTCAATCTGATCTGTAAAATTGAGGTTTTCAATTTCCAGATATCTTCTACTCGAACAATTAGTCAGTAGAATAAAAGTTGCTGCTAACAGTGTGTACTTGACAAATCTCATAAGTTGAAACTTCATCTGAAATTAAATATTAGGATTAAAAATAGCGTAGTTTTTCAAATCTTTATAGGCGTTCCAATGCCAAATGTGCTGCATCTGAAATCCTTCAAAATGCATGCCTGCTTTTTGCATTACTCTCTCAGAGGCATCATTTCCAACAAAGTGATTAGCATGGATTTTATGAATGGCAAGATTGGTGAAAGCATAATTAATGACACCAATAGAAGCCTCCGTGGCATAACCCTTGTTCCAGTATTCTTTTCCTATCCAGTATCCTATCTCGGCATTTCTGAATTGAGGTTTTAATGTTAGTCCAATAGCTCCTATAAGGTTTCCAGTATCCTTTATAGTTATGGCAAATACAATCAGATCGCTGAGGTCATATTCAATACCTACTGAATTTATCCATTCTTCAGCTATTCCGTCAGTATACGGGTGAGGCATATTAAGAGTGTTTCTGGCAACATCAACATCGCCTGCCATTCTTTGGACATCAGGAGCGTCAGTAAGTGAAAATTTCCTAAGAACCAGTCGTTCTGTGGTGATAGTTGGGAATACTTTCATAAGCGGTTTTCTCAAATCAAAGATATGAAATTACCGACTACTTGCTTATGAAGTTATCTGTTCCGTTGTCAAAAAGGATTCGGGCTGCTTTACGGGCTTCAGATTTATTATTGAAACCACTAATGATTACGAGATGCAATTTGCCTTTCTTAATTGTTTCCCCTTCTAATCCCAGTCGATTAATGTTGATTAGTAGTGCTTTAGCAGATTTCTCATTTTTAAAGGCTCCTGCCTGAATGAACCATAAACCTTTTGATTGCATTGCAGAAGTATTACTTTCAATATTTTTATTATCCTGGGGCTTTTCCTCTATTTGCGATTCATTATCTGGATCTGGTGTCGTTGAAGGGAGCTCTTCTTTAGACTGAGGAGAGACATTACTCTGCTTAATGGTAGAATCAGACTCATGCTTTAAAGAAGTTAGGATGAAGTTTGCATCATCAATGATATCACCCCAAACCGATGGATTAATGGTGAAGTCAATCTGTGCCGGCTCGACAGTCATACCTAATTTTCTCAGTTGGGCGGTATCAGGCTGTGCTTTGTATTTGCCGGGTTCCAGACCAAGGAAATTAATGTATCCGTCAGACTCAGACAATATTTTATGCACCTGCCTGCCATCTTCATCAATGATATTAATTATTATTCTACCCTGACCATATAACGATTTTCCTCTCTTCACATACACCATCCCGTTTATTTCTCCCATTACAGATATAGGAATGTCGATACTCTTAAACTGCGCCGGGTCTATCTTGATGTTAAGTGATTTCTGTTTGAGCTGCCATGCAATATTCTCAAAACCAATATCATTTAATTCAAGGAAGTATGTTGTATAAGGTTCCAGTTCTGTGATCCGTATCAGTGAATCTTTTTTATCTACAATTGTTCCACCGTTTAGCCTGACAGCAAGTCCGGAAACAATTGGCTCATCTTTTTCTTTTATACTATTGTTATTCAGGTCGAGGAATGGTGTAATTGTTATTCCACCTCTTCCTACCGATGCTCTTTGACTGGTTATTACTTTTCCATTACCACTTCCAAAGGATACACTGCCCCGGGCGCCCTGCGTTGTTGTTACATATTTGTCGGCTTTCCTAACCGAAGCTGAAGTCTGTGCAAATGGAAGATCAAACCTGAATGCCAGCTCAATATTACTGATCTTCGATTGTACGTTATTTTCGTAAAACAGCGTAAGATGAGCTTTCTGTGAGAAATTCTTTTCTATTCCTGCTTTGAGCGAAATCAGTCTGTTGTTTGTAATATCTATCTGAGCCTGAGGTCTGAATTGGATAGAACGGCCAATTCTGAACCCTAATGCAATGTTTGAATAAATATAAGGATCTACCTCGGGTAGCCAGTTTGCATAAGCTGAAATATTTGCACTCACACCTTTAAAATACGATGACAGGAGTAGCTCTGCATTTGAATAAGTAGTTAGTGGCAGAACAGTTTTACGATAAGTTATTCTTGCAAAGGATTTAACTTTCCAAACCAAGAAAGGCACAGACAGACTTGCTTTTCGTTCCTCAAGATAATTGAAACTAATAGCTTTCTGCCCCGGCTCATATTTTGTATAATCTATTTCAAATGACAGACTGGATGGTAACCTATAACTAAGTAATCCCTGTGTTTTTACTCCATGAGTATACTCTGCCTTAATCATCAGGTTTTGAAATAGTCGGGCTGTTCCTGAAATAAAAGGCATTGCAGGGTTTTCATTCAGAGCAGAATAGAATTCAACTCCACCACCTATTGTAAAGCTTCGGCTGATACCTGCCATGGTTTCAGCCCTTGAGAATATCCCGTTAACCGTGTCGGTCAATACCCCTCCGGTTACATTGTAAACAACAGTTCCTGCAGGAAGAAAATTGTAAGGAACCGTTATAGTCTGCTCTTTAACTCTCTCTTCTCCCCATGGCCCGTAGAATTTCAATGAAATTTGTGTGGTCCCATAAACCATTGGTACATCAAAACTGTAGAACCCTGACGCATCGGCTGTTGTATAATCAATAATTACATTGTTAATATACAATTCAACTGTCCAACCGGGTTCAGTGTAATCAGAAAGTAAGTAACTGCCGAACGATTTTCGGAAAGTAGTAGGTATATTCGATACTGAAACTCCAACAAATGGGGCATACAAGGAAGATACTGCTCTGGTAGGAATTTTTCCGGCGTGTATCTGTTTTACTAACTTCTTCTCATTGTTGACCCATCTCCACTTATATTGTTGCTGTCTCTCTTCAAAGCCGGTTATTGTTGAATAATTTAATGCTCCGGTAAATTCACCTCCAAAAAGCTCTGTGCCTACTGAAAGTGAAGCACGTGTGTCACTTGCCTTCTTTGTAGTTTGAGATGATATAACCGACCAGTCGACCATTCCTCCTTTAAAGAGATGGTAACGTCTCTCATAAGTGGTGTCAACCTCAATTATACCACTAAGCTGGTTGATATTCTTACGCATTTGTTCCTGCCTGAGTTCCTTAATAATCGGAAGCTCGTGCGCGGTATTTAGCTCAAGTGATAAATTTCGGAAGTTAAAAGTGAGGTTAAGCCCGAAAAGACGGCCAAATTCTGTATTGCGCAAATACATGCCGGTTTCGTTATAATAAATATCCTTCGGATCAATAGTATATGTTGTTGATCCCACCTTTGCCTTGCTACTCAGTGCGCTTATGTAATAATGGTTGTCCTCCTTAAGAAAAAAGCCACTGATACTGTCGTTTGTCGATATGTGATTTATTTTCAGGATTCTGAATAAAGTGGCAGGGTCAAGGAAAATCCGGTCATCCATATAAATGGCATCAATCTCATATCCTCCAACATTGTGTATTGATAAAAACACAATGATGTCTTCGTATTCGGGATAATCCTGTGCTTTAAGACGGGGACTGCTCAATAATAACAAGGCAAGCACAGATAATACACTGAATAATCTAATCTGTGACCTTGATATTAGTTTATAAGATGTGCGACAATGGTTTCCGGTTGTTAGGCAAAAAGAGTTCATTCCTGGATAAAAGTGATTGTATATGAACCATTATAATTGCCGGCAGGTGTATTAACCGGAATAGTTAGCCTCCCACCTAACTTGACTTCCATATAATAAGGAGGAGTTATCCTGTTTATATATGGGGCCTCGGGATCGGAATTCGTAATCTGCAATGATATCTGACCACCGGAATCTCCATTTAAAGTTATAGTTGATGGAATGAGCATATTGATAATGTTCCCCGGCATTGCTTCAACCCTGTATATAGCTGCTGATGGGAAGTTGCCGGAATTTACAAGATATATGTCGCCTTGTTTCTCTCTTATGCCCTGTGGACTAATGGTTACAGTTCCTCCTCCCAGCCCTGCAATGAAGGTTCCGAAATTCATATTCATGTGAGTATACACAACCAGAGGACGCGGAGGTAATTCCTGAGCTTTAAGGCCGGAGCCTGCAAACAGAGTTGAAATAAGTATAGCTATATATAGAATTGCCCGTCTCATCTTATTTTAAATAAACCTTTTTCGAAACGTTTCCCATATCAGTGAATACACTCACAATGAATACTCCGGTAGTATTGAATCTGCCAATAATATGCTCACCCTTGCCGTACACAGTGTTATTGGTTATAACCCTGCCCGATAAATCAGAAATAGTAACTCTTACCTGCTCGTAAGCTAAATCAAGATTCAGGAATATGCCTCCATCTTTAGCATATACATTGTAGCTTGATGAACTGAATGCATCCTGCGAAAGCTTTTCGCTGCTAAGGATTAAAGAAAACCTATCTGTAAGGCTCTTTGCTTCAGTACTGAATTGATATTCATTTATTGTATTCAGGTCCTGAATAAAACCTGTATAGTTGTCCTTTAGATAAACTGTGTATCCTGATGGAAGATTAACTGATTCAATAAGTTTAATTGATGCAGTTCCGCTTTGTCGTGAGGTGAATCCAAGATCAATAAATTCAGCATTTTTAAAGGGATATGGCAGAGCATTAATTGACAGCTCTTTTCTGTCTTCTGAAAATGAATAGATATCAGGAACAACAGGAGAAGTATTTGCAATTTTCAATGCATCGCCTAAAAATTCAAAAGAACGCAATGAAAATTCTGTGAAATAGATTGCAAGAATATCGGCTTGTTGAGAGTTGACAGAAGCACTTAGCTTTATGAATGATTCTGGTCCGACAGGTGTGTTTTTATGGAATACCGGATTCTGTTCAGTGACTCTGATTTGGTTGCTGAAAGTAAGACTTCCTGTAGTTGTCCCCGAGCCTTCAGTAACATGAACGAAAAAGCCCTGGAAAGCAGGAATAATATTGTCAGCATTACCGGTTGACACTCCATTGATGTATGAACTGTAGATTCCCGTATATTGATCTTCACCTGCAGCATCAAAGAAATAAATAGCATTGTCAATATTGGTTTTCCCCCATCCCTGAGCGTTCCAGTCGATAGGAGAGGGGTAAGGATTACCAATCAGGTTGTATCCTTTAGTAAATTCTTTGCGCGAATTGTATAATGTAACCGGACCTATTGTGCCGTTATTAACAGTGCCTGTAAATGATAAAGTTTGAGCAGCAGAGTTAGTGCCAAAATTAACTGCATAACCTTTGCCTGGTGTAAGACTTCCCGATGCATTAATATAAGGTTCCCAGCCTGTATTTTCATTTTCCTCTTTATAGAAGTAGAAGTTTGGGAAAACATTGGAGTTAAGGTCAACATAGCTTGAGAACTGTCCAACTGTGCCGTTTGTAAAAGGAGTACTGAAGTACTTATAACCATTACCTTTTGCCAGGTATCTTTGGATAGTTACCTCTCCGGTCACTTGTCCTGTGCCACTTCCGTCAATCAAAGCAGTAGCAGTAGAATTCGACAGAAGGGTAAGGTGGTTATTGGTCTCCAGATTTCCGGTAGCTGCCAGAACATAACCTGAAATGTTCAACGTTCCGTTTAGAGAAGCTCCAGCAGGATTGTCGATCTTAAGGTTCTTTAAAGTGTTGGCCGAAAACATGCCTGCCGGAATTACCTGGATTGTTGACCCTTTCAGGGTTACAGTTCCATTTGATGAATTTACAGTTCCTGTTGTTAAGATTGTTCCGGCAATCTCCAATTTACCATTTATTGTCAGTGAAGAACCATTTGCCATAGTGAGATTTCTGCAGGAGGCAACTCCTGAAGAAATCACCGGGTATCTTTGCAGTGCGGTTGGTATGGTGGCATCTGTTTCTATATCTGGGACTCTGCATGTCCAGTTAGCTGCTATAAACCAGTCACTACTGATGCTACCTGTCCATGCGTTGTTAAATACTCCGCTTATTGTAAATATTCCTGTGGCAGGACACATACCCGGATATTCAGCAAAGAACAAATAGTCGCCGGCAGTTAATTCTGATATATTTTTTGTAGTTCTGTTGAAAGAAGATGTTCCTATTTTGTACCATTGGAAAGTGAATAGTTCAACCCATGTGGGCGTATTTTTGAGTGCTCCTTCAGTAGTTATTGTTCCAACCGGAGAAAGAATATTACCTTCTCCTTCATAAAAGTTGTAACCGGCAATAAGACTTGCATCTGAGGATGAATAATTTTTCAAACCTGAAGCAAGTGCCTGGATTTCGGATACCGATAATGCTCTTCTCCAAAAACCCGCTTTTAACATGCTTCCATTCAGGTAATTACCATCGGCGTCCCAAATTCGGCCTCCTAACATCGAGTTATAATTGCTTGAGCCATAATTTGAAGTGCTGCCACTTTGAGTCTTGATTAAAGCACCATCAATATATACATTCAGACTTGAGCCCGTCCCAACAGCTGCCACATGGTACCACTTATCAGGATCAGTAAAACTATTGGTGATTGAAACATCCATAGTGCCACCATTAACTGTGTATAATTGCAGAGTGGTGGAGTTCATAAATCCAAATTCTATAGCATCGTTCTGTCCAAAGAGTCCCCAAACACGGGAGCCTGATATTTGCGACTTGTTAATCTTTATCCAGCCTTCAAGAGTGAATTGTGATAAGTTATTGAGATAACTGCCACCCAGATCTACATATTCTGACTGGGAACTGTTAAACTGTATTGGAGTCGGGATATTTGTAATGCGTATTGCACCATCCGGAGTGTCAGTACATGATGTATTTGTAATTATAGCTTCAGGTTCAGGCAAAACAGATGGTAGTGAAGTTATTGTAACGCTTGCTGATGCTGTAAGATCTTCAGAATCCTTCACATATAAGGTGTAATTACCAGCACTTAAACCTGTAAAGATATTGGATGACTGATAGGTAATGTTATTCAAACTATAAGAATACGGTGGAGTACCATTTGAGGCAGTGGCTGTTATTGTTCCTGTACCCTGAGATCCTGAACACGAAGGTGTTGTGGTTGCTGTAACTGCAATATTCTCAAATATTGCGATGTTGTAATCTTCGGTTTCACCCTCAGCCCATGTTTCATTGCAGGGATCGATTGTACTCAAAGTCAATGCAGACCTCACTCTCATACGGGAAAGACCGTTTATTGCACTGCCGGGAACAGTAAATGAATAACTGAGAGTCTCTTCAAAACCAAATTCAAGAGTTGTTATTTTCTCCGAACTGCTAAAGACACCATCCTGATTGTAGTCTATCCAAACTGAAACATAATTATAATCCCACACATATCCATACCAAATGTCTCCGCTACTAGTAATCGAAATTGTATGCTGAATGCCTTTTTTTAAGCTTGTTGATTGATTGTAAAAGTGGTAATAAGGACTTGAAAGTGCTCCTGTTGTATTGTTTATTGAGCCAAGAGTGACATTTTGAATATGATAATCACCAGGACCGTATTCTTGTGATGGTATGCAATAGGTGATATTAGTGGTTCCTGTAACAGCAACGGAAGTTGGATTTGCGCTTCCACCCTGGATTGTTATATCTCCGTCATAATCAGTAGAAAGTTGAGTTGGTTTAAACCTCACGTATATAGTCCTTGAAAAAGATCTGCCTGTATACGGAACTTGGATTGATGAAGAATAGCCTGTTGAAGCAGAAAGACTGATTTCGAAATACTCAGGAGCGGTTACTGTAATATTACCGGTAGCCGGAAATAAATTCTGACCGGTTAATAAGAAATTTAAAGAATTGGAGGTATTGCCTGGTGCTACAGTGCCAAAAGCTAAATCATTAGGAGTTGCAGAAAGATAAGGCCATTTTATAATTATTAATCCCTGTGCTCCGGTTCCACCGGAATATGATGCGTTACTAGAGTAGGCATTTTTTGCCCCTGAACCGCCTCCTCCATATGTACCTCCCGGATTCCCACTGCTGCTGCCACTGGGTCCATTACCACCACTACCACCATTTAAATCAGTTTCATCTCCTCCTGTACTTCCACTACCATTTAAACCATTTCCAGATGAGCCGGCACCGCCACCCCCAGCACCACCAGCTGCACCTGAATAGTTTCCTTTAACTCCATTACCTCCTGTATTAATTACCTGACCAATTGAAGCGGATACACTTCCAGTTCCACCGTCTCCATTTGTGTAATTACTGCCTGGCGAACCGCCATTTCCTCCTGAGGCATAGATGGTTTGTTCTGATTGAAACCATGAAGGATTTCCATCATTATTCCATGAACTTGTTTTTTGTGGTGCAACATAATACTGAATCTGCTGTCCGGGAGTGACACTAATATCGCTTCTCACGTAACTACCCCCTGCACCTCCTCCTCCGGCAGAATACTTTTTATTGACACTTCCCCCTGCACCACCACCACCCCAGGCTTCAACTGTCAGAGTGGTAATTCCATCAGGTACTCTAAATGTACCACTTCCGGTTTTTGTTATTTTTAATTCCTGAGCGTAAATACAAAGTGGAATTGCTACCAATAAAAGCAGAATGCCAAATCCTTTAAGGAATGTGGATAAATTAAGTGAAGACTGTAATTTAGTTTCACCAGTGAATATCGACAGGCTCATGCTTTAGGTTATTCTGTATTAAGGTTGCAGCATTAATTCTTTTGTGGCAAATAATTCGGGTCTTAAATCACCCGGTGCCTGATACTTAACTATAAGTTTTCCACGACCATAATCAACATTTGGCAAATTGCGCAATCTCATGCTGAATCGTCTTATAGTATTTGGTGTATATACAGCAATCCCTCTCACAATGCCAACCTGCACTTCATCACCTGAATCGTCTTTCCAATCGACTGTTATATCACCGAATACTGATTTATCACCGATTCGGCTAAAAGTAATGTTCAAAACAGGGACTGTATCAGTAATTTTATCGAGTGAAAGATCATTGAGGCTTAATTCAGCGGTAAGGTCGCCAACACGTGCAATTACAGGAATGGTAATTCCGAAAATTGGGATAAGACGAATGCCAATATTTGTTGTATCTACTTCATCATCTGCACCAAGAGGTTTCTCATCAGGAACAGCCCTGAAATACAGATGAGATCTGTATTCACCCGGCTGCATATCAGGAGCTTTTCTGAATTGCATTCTAACAGTTTGCGACTCATTTGGTCCTAAGGTTACAGTTCTTGGAAAGATGCGCATGTATTTATCGGCAAACAGTTGTCCTGGATCGGGCTCTGTGATTTGTTCGAAAGAGCCGTCCTCATTCATCCTGTACTGTACAAAAGAAACATTATAGCGTGCTGTATCATTCCCGGTATTAGCAATAGCTAATTCCTGAGTTTGTTTGTTTCCCTCAAAAACAACCCTTCTGGGTGTTATGAGCAAATCGCCCTGGGCAACCAAATTGAAGCTAAGCAGAATCAATAATGCTGAACAGATAAAAGTGATGAGGTGATTATTTTGCCGTTGCATGGTTTGTATTGTTTAAAATTTCATCAAACGTACATTAAATTGATGAATTATAAAAGCAGAATTTCCAGTTGTGGGAAAAGCGCTGTTAAAAAACAGCGCTATTTTTCTTTGACTAATTATATGCGAAAGTGAGACTGTAAGTTCCCGTATAAATACCAACAGGATTATCCTCCATTGAGCCTACATTTAAAGTGGCTCCGATTGAGACTGTCTGGTTTCCTCCATTTAAGGTTCCGCTGCCTGTTCCGGCCGGTGGATCTGAAACCCAGTTGCTGATAGTCATGGTCCTGTTACTGGTACTGTGTCTAAGCTCGGCAGAGCCAACAGGTAACTGGATTGAAAAAGTGGCATCTGCTTGTCCGTTGATTATGAATCTACCGGGTTGAGCAGTACCGCCTCCCAAAGCAATTGATCCCTGGACTGTCCGAACCCCTTCAGGGCTCATTACAATTTGCCCGCCTCCAACTTCAGGAGAAAATTTCCCAAAGTGCATCTGTGTATTTTCATACGCTGAGAGGGCTGAGATCACTTCCGCATAAGCTTGCCCGGTTATAGTTGCCTGGTTCTGCGACCAGAGCTTAAAACCGGACAGCAAAATCAACATAGCTAAAGCTAATGATTTGCGGTTCATGAGATAGTTTTATTATGTGAAAGAACTGGTTAATCGAAAGCGTACTAGAAGTTGGGAAGTCTAAAAAAAAGGGTGTCGGAACACCCTTTTCTATGTTTTTGTTTGAGGATTATTCGTAAGTAACTGTTACATCAAAAGTTGCACTGTAGATTCCTATTGGCTGTTGTGCGGCCATGTTAAGAGTACCACCAACATATAATGCTTTTGGAGAAACATCTAATGTATTGTTTGCAGCTGAAAGGTTCATGTCTGTAGCGATAGTCATTTCATCATCACCTTTTGAAAGAACAATTTCTGATGGAATCGCTACTGAAAAATTCTCGTTAAGGTCACCGGTGATGTTGAATTTTGCAGCTGTTGGAGTTACTAAAGTAGTCTTCATTGAAGCGGGTGCATATGTTGTAGTGTTATTTCCATCGTCAGAAATAGTAACTGTACCTGTAACACCTGCTGGTTTTGCTATTTTTCCGAAATTAAGTGGAATATCATTAGTGATTGCAATCGGAGTAATTAATTCTGCTGATGCTGTTGAAGATGCAGTTGAATTGTTGTTCTGAGCGTTTACGTTGTTTCCTAGTACTACTGCGAATAAGATGGCTGCGAAAATTGATAATTTTTTCATGATGGGGGTTGTTTTTTGTTTTGTTATTTTTTATTTATTTTTTTTTCGTTTTGTTCTCGTTTGAACTCGCATACCATTAGTCGAATTGTGTGCCATTCTCCCCGTGCCAAAGTCGCAAAGTTTATAAAATAATTTTTAAAGCGTTGTAAATCAAATTGATAGAATCAAAGATTTTTGCTAATTGGAATTTTGTGCCTTGAAGAAATTCTTGTGCCAAAGTTCCAAAATGGTAAAAAGCGGGACACATAATTTCATAATGGGACAAATTAAGACCTTATATGAGGTTTCCTGACCAATCTATGGCTAATATTTGATGAAGTTTATACTCAAATTACCATCGACCTATACAGAAATCACACTTTCAGGAATTTTTCTGTTGCGTACTAACCTGGCAAAGTATCCTTTTAACTAATGGCCGGAAATTGAGAAATTTTAGCCCTAAAAGTGCCTCAACAGCAACAAATATCAATAAACTGGGTGTCCCTAAATTGGGACAAATTGATAAATAAGGCCGAATTCGGGAACGTTATTGACATAAAAAAACCGTTGCATTTGCTTACAACGGTTTTAGGAAATTGAGTTATAAACACTAATTGTAGGATACGATTACTGTAATATTCCCTTTATATTCACCATTACGCAACCTATTATCCATGAGGGCAGAAAACGTTAAATCTCTGTCAGAGTCGGCTCCAACAGATTCATTTGTTCTTGTATTCAAAGCAAACTTGGAATTATCATTATAAACTAAAGCCTGATCTACACTTACATCAAATGATGTATTTTCAGTTCCTGAGACTTTCAACTTACCCAATTCAATATTCGACTCTGTTCCATTGAGTCCAATAAAGCCATTCATTTCATTCTGAATAGATGCTGCTTCAACAACTTCAGCACTAACATGGCCGGTAACCCTAACCTGCGACATTGCCATAAGCCCTATCAATAAACTAAAAACTAAAACTAAACCGACCTTTGCTTTCATTATTACCTTAACATGGGTTGTTGAAGCAAAAGTATTCTACGTGGTTACCTGAATAAAAGAAAATACTGAAACTTTTTTATTTTTTAGCGGAAATAACTACTAATATGCAGATAATCAACATTGTGCATATAATAGTGTAATGTAAAAATATTTTACATTTATTCCAAGTTTATGGATAATGTAAAAAAAGTTTACACTAAGACTATTTGTCTGAATGAGTGTTCTTATTCAGACCGTATTTTTCAATTTTGGCATTGAGAGTCGGCCTGGTGAGATTTAGAATTGCTATAGCCTCTTGTTTGCGCCAGTTAACCGATTCAAGCACTCTTTTTATGTGCAGCTTTTCAACTTCTTCGAGCGAAAGCAGTTTTTCGGAAGTATCACCAGCCCATGATTCAGATGGATGTGAAAAAGTAAGAGTTGACTTCTCTAGAATGTCACCATGATTTAAGATCATGGCCTGCAACACTGTATTTTCAAGTTCTCTTATATTGCCGGGCCAATCGTAATTAAGCAAAGAGTCGAGAGCCTCATCAGAGATTTTGGTTATGCTTTTATTGAGTCGCCTGTTATTCTTGGCTATAAAATAATTTACCAGTTCGGGTATATCTTCTTTTCTTGCTCGTAATGGAGGAAGTTGAAAACTAAAAACTTTTAATCGATAATATAGTTCCTCACGGAACTTGCCTTCTTTGACTAACAACTCCAGGTCTTTATTTGAGGATGCTATTATGCGGGCTTTCATCGGAATAGTGCCATTATGACCGGGTTTTTCGAATTCCTCTTCCTGAATTACCCGCAGTATCCTGGCTTGCATTGAGTCGGACAATTCTGAAACATCGTCCAGAAAAACCGAACCTTCTTTAGCTAGCTCAAATTTTCCAATCTTTTCGGACATCGCTCCGGGGAAAGCCCCTTTTGAATATCCAAAGAGCTCAGCTTCTGACATGTTATCCGATAATGTGGCACAATTAACTACAACCATCGGATTGTTACGGGTAATTCCGCTATGATGTATTAAGCTGGCAATTCGTTCTTTACCGGTACCGGTTTCCCCACAAATAAGTACATTGACTTTAATAATTGATATTCTTCCAATGTTCTTAAAGATATCACGCATGAGAGGACTCTTGCCCACAATTGTATTATCTTCAATGGCCAACATGGATTTGGCAGGTATATTGTCTTTTATACTGCGGCTTTTTTGAGAAAGCTCAGCCCCATTTTTAACAATTTTCAGAAGTTCATCAACCTTTATAGGCTTTTCGAGATAATCGTATGCACCTGCCTGCATTGATTTGATAGTAAGCGCGATATCACCGTGAGCAGTTAGCATTATCACCGGCAAAGATGGCTTGACTCTTCTGAGCTCTTCAAGTACTTCCATTCCATTTTTCCCGGGCATTTGGTAATCGGTTATCACCACATCGGCATCTTCTTCAATTGAGAGGCGTAGTCCTGTTTGTCCATCAGACGCTGTCAAAACTTCATAGCCGGCTTTCTTAAGCATGTTGGAAAGAAGTGTCCTTATTATAGAATCGTCATCGATGGCAACTATTTTGCTCATTAGGGCAGCATTTACTTGTATAACTGCAGCGAAGTTATTAAAAAATCAATTGAGCAGTGTCTATGTTGTAAGTTTTAGTACCACTCTTGTCCCTGGCGGTACATCTTCGCTAACCCAAACATTTCCACCTATAATAGCTCCTCTGCCTATTGTAATTCTACCAAGTATAGTTGCATTTGCATATATTATTACATCATCTTCAACAATGGGGTGTCTTTTAATCCCTTTAACAGGATTACCTTCATCATCTAAAGGGAAGCTCTTTGCACCTAATGTAACACCTTGATAAATTCTGACATTATTTCCGATTACTGACGTTTCACCAATTACAACTCCTGTGCCGTGATCAATAAAAAAGCCTTTACCAATAGTTGCACCGGGATGTATATCGATACCTGTGATACTGTGGGCAATTTCACTAATAATGCGTGGTATAAGCGGAACACCAAGTAAAAGAAGTTCATGTGCAATGCGGTGATAAGTTATTGCAGTCATGCTTGGATAGCAGAAAATTGCTTCGCTAATATGTTTATTTGCCGGATCCCCATTATAAGCTGCCAGAGCGTCAGAAGCTAACATCTTTTTAATATAGGGCAATTGCCGGATGAATTCCCCTGCCATGTGTTGTGATTTTTCCTTGCAGTCCTTGCATTTATCCTGTGGCTCGGTACAATAGAAGCAGAAACCTCTGTTTATCTGCTTAGAAAGTAAATTATAAGCCGTATGTATTCTTGAACCAATAATATGGTGCAGGGTTTCTGCCCGTACTTTTGAGTCGCCAAAGTATCCGGGAAAAAGCGTTTCGCGAAGCACATCGGTTAGGTTCCTTATCTCATCTATTGATGGAAGGTCCATGTCGTGCCATGGTATATGATATAAGGCACTATGCTTGCTAAGATCACATAAATGCCCAACAACTTTCTCAAAACCTTCTTTTGGTCTCATGCTATAAAAGGTTTGAAGAGATCAGTGCTGAGATATCTTTCACCTGTATCACAAATAACGGTTACAATAATCTTACCTTCATTTTCCTTTTTGCCTGCAAGTTGTATCGCAGCGCTAACATTTGCTCCTGATGAAATTCCACAAAGAATGCCTTCTTCGCGCATTATCCTTCTTGAAGTATTGAATGCATCTTCTTCCGATACTTTTAATATGCCATCTAATACTTTCATATTCATTATTTCGGGGACAAATCCGGCACCTATTCCCTGAATTTTATGTTTACCAGGTTCTTCACCCGATAAAACAGCAGAAGTTTCAGGCTCCACGGCATAGATAAGTACTGAATCTTTTCTTTCCTTCAGGACTTCTCCCACTCCCGTAATCGTACCACCTGTTCCCACACCGGCAACAAATATGTCGATTTCTCCACCTGTATCATTCCAGATTTCAATAGCTGTAGTTTCTCTGTGTTTGGCGGGATTTGCAGGATTGGAAAACTGAAATGGTATGAAAGAATTACCAATATTTTCATGCAATTCACGTGCTTTGGCTATTGCACCTTTCATTCCCTGGTCTGCAGGAGTAAGAATGATTTCACCTCCCATTGCCTTAATGAGTATACGGCGTTCAATGCTTACACTTTCGGGCATTGTAATCATCAACTTGTATCCTCTTTCGGCACATATCATTGCCAACCCTATTCCTGTATTGCCACTTGTAGGTTCTATGATAGTTGTTCCCTCTTTTATCAAATTTCGCTTTTCAGCATCTTCGATTAATGCCAAAGCAAGACGGTCTTTCACTGAATATGAAGGATTGTGAGATTCAAGCTTGGCTAATATCCTGGCTGGCAATCCATTCGAAATTTTCCTGAGTTCAATTAGTGGGGTGCCCCCAATAAGCTGACTAATACCTGTGAATATTTTCATCGGAAACAGTTTATTTATAAACAACAAAAAACAAGCTGGTTGGTTATTGTGGATATTATGCAGCAAATTGACCTACTATCAAAAATAATTGCTGCAACCTGTAGCAATTTTTGGCATCTTCTATATACGTTGTCGATTTTTTCGTTATATTTAGATCGGATGTCAAATTATAGTAAATTAGGATGATATTATTAAAATGATCAAATGCTATATACCTGAATTTTTGCTATATTTGCACGCTTTTATGGCTTTTAGATAGAATTTGGAACAGAATTTGTTATCAGGATTTAGGTAAAAAAATAAAGAATCAACACAATCAATTCTAACGAAAATTAATTAATTATGAAAAAGTGGAATCTATTGCTTTCATTGTTCCTTATAATGGGAACTGTATTTGTAACTTCTTGCTCTAAAGATGATGATGAAACGGATCCGGGTCCATCAATCAGTTTTAAAGGTGGTACAGGTTATACAGCTGAAGATGTAACCATCCAAATTGAAGAGGCTATTCTTGTAGGAATTACAGGTTCAGCTAGTCCAGTTTCCGGCGATAATCTTACTAGATTTAAGTTTACTATCATTTCTAACAATGTTCCTTCAACTTTTGTAGATTCTACTTTCAATTCTCCATCATTTAACTGGGAATCTGAAATTACTTTTTCTGCAGTAGGAGAGGCTAGAATGGTATTCGAATTAACAGACAAAGCAGGCGTTAAGGTTTCAAAAGAACTGAATGTTGTTGTTGAAGATCCCGGAATGCAGATCAACAAGTACATGGATGTTGAACTTGGTTCATGGAATGATGAGTCTGGAAGTTTCTTCTCTACTTCTGAAGGTAACGTCTATATTCGTGGTCAGCTTACCAACACTCCCGACAACCAGAAGAAGATTGACTTCCTGTTCTTCAAGGGTGTGACGAATGCAAATACAATTGCAGCTCCGGATGATGAAGATGCCAACACAATTGTTGATCTTCAGTTATCAGGATGGACATTCAAGAATCAGACAAGATTTAATGTAACCAATATTACTGCTGCACAGTTTGATGCTATCGGCGACACATACCAGTTCCCAGTATTCAATATGGGTATCCAGACATCCAGAGTTAATTCATTAACTGAAGGTCAGGTAATTCTGTTCAAAACCCAAAACAATAAGCTTGGTTTGATTAAGATAATTGACTTATGGAACCGTGGTGACAAAGCCAAAGTAAGCGTTATAGTACAAAAAGACTAAGGTGTTAGGTTAATACTTTTGCTAAAAGCTGCCACTGTCAAGTGGCAGCTTTTATTTTTACCCATAGGTGAATTTTAAAATGCAGTTATCAGCTTAGCAAATACGATGATAAAGTCAATTTACAGATAGGGTATACTTACGGTAAAATTACGGTAAACTTACAGAACAGATACTATCAGTATAAATGTACATTAACATAATTTTATGTTTTTGTTAAGTATAACTCCACTTTATCACTTATAATACCTGAAACACAGCGAGGGCATGCAAGACTTTTAAAGGTAAGCGTCAGTCTGTCGTGAAAGGTCCTATATCTAAAGACTGCAATATGTCCTCAATGACGCTTTTTTTCTAACTTTGCACTATTATTCAATATGTTCTTATGCCGGGCTCCAAAAAGCGTATTCTTTTTATTATTAATCCCGTATCAGGTGTACACTCAGGACAAAAAACCGGCTTTCCTGAGCTTGCAAAGCAATATCTTGATAAATCAAAATTCAGGATAACCTGTATTTATTCAGAGAGTGCTCAGCATGCATATGAAATTAGCCGGCAAGCCGCTTTTGATGGTGTTGATATAATTGCGGCGGTAGGTGGCGATGGTACTGCTAATTCCGTTGTGAAAGGGATGCATGGCAGTAATTCAGTCTTTGCCTTAATTCCTACAGGTTCCGGCAATGGACTGGCAAGGTTTCTTAATATTCCGCTTGAGGTTCCAAAAAGTCTGGCTTTAATTAATGATCTGTACATAAAACCAATTGATACCATTACGGTCAACAATGAAATGTTTGTATCTATAGCCGGTGTCGGGTTCGATGCTTTGGTGGCTAAGAGATTTGCAAAAGCAGGCAGAAGGGGTTTCTTTACCTACTTTCACATTGCTCTTCAGGCATTTCCGGGGTACAGGCCTAGAAAATACAAAATGATTATTGATGGTGAGCCATTGAAACGCAAAGCATTATTTATTAGCTTTGCCAATAGCAACCAGTTTGGCTATAATACGGTTATTGCGCCTTCGGCATCAATTGATGATGGTTATATGGACATAAGTATAGTTATGAAGCCTCCCGTATTTGAGGCTCCGTTTATCCTTGGTCTTTTATGGCGCCATAAAATTGAGAATTCGGATTATATTGAGATAGTTAAAGCTAAGGAAGTATTCCTGCCACGAAATAAGAACAGAGTAATTAATCTCGACGGTGAGCCTGTGAAAGTTGGTAAGGATTTGAATTTTAAAGTAAATCCGCTTTCCCTCAGGATGATTGTTCCATCTGCCCAACAAGAGTAAACTATGCCGCAGAAAAGAAAAAATACTTCAGGAATAGTATATTCGACAAATCCTGACTTTGAATATAAATCTGATGTTCAGCCTGAGACTGAGACATTGCCTCCTTCGCAGCAAGATCTTAGGATTATGCTCGACAAGAAATTAAAAGGTGGTAAAAAGGCAACACTGATTACAGGTTTTGTCGGTACAAATTCCGATCTCGCAGATCTGGCAAAGAAACTTAAAAATCTGTGCGCTGCTGGTGGTTCATCAGATAACGGAGAAATAATAGTACAAGGAGATAACCGACAAAAAGTGATGGATTATCTCATTAAAAATGGATATAAGGCAAAATTCAGCGGAGGCTGATTACAGTAATTTTGAAATATTTGTATGATGAAAGTCATTAACTACCTTAAGAGTAATCCACGCGTTTTCTACATTTTTTCTATTTTAATGTTGTTTCCGGCGTTATTGTGGCATCTTGGATTTCTCGCTATTAATTTCCCTACCGATGAACCAACCAGAGCCATTGTCGCTCTTGAAATGATAGTTAGCGGTAATTATTTTACTCCAACAATAAATGGCGAATTCTATTACAATAAGCCTCCTCTGTATAACTGGATTATTATTGCTTATTATAAACTTGCAGGTAATTATTCGGAATTTACTTTAAGACTTCCTGTGGTGATTGGACTGTTCCTTTTTGGAATCAGCATATTTTACTTCGTTCGTAAGGAATTGGGTGGTAAGAAGGCATTCATTATAGCAATGCTGTTTATTACCTCGGGCAGAATTCTGTTCTGGGATTCTTTCCTTGGATTGATTGACATAACTTTTTCATTCCTGGTATACACTTCGTTTATGTCGATATGGTTCTTGCATAAGAAGCGAAGGTACCTTGCCTTATTTTTAGTCTCATATTTTTTAACGGCAGTCACATTTTTGATGAAAGGACTGCCATCGCTTGTTTTTCAAGCAATTACATTGCTAACATTTTTTACGTACCAGAAAGAATTCAAGAAGCTGTTTTCTTGGAAACATTTCGCAGGAATCGGGCTGTTGATTCTTATCGTAGGCGCATATTATTATGCTTATGCAAAGCATAATGTGCTCGATAATGTGTTCACTACTCTATTTTCAGAATCCGAAAAGAGGACTATAATAAACTATGGATGGACGAGGTTTATAACGCATTTATTTACTTTCCCCTTTGAGATGTTTTACCATTTCTTCCCTTGGTCAATTCTTGGTATTTTCCTAATTAGCAGGAAGTTCTTTGGAAGGGTTAAGCAACATCCGTTCTTACTCTATAACTTTTACATCTTCATTTTCAACATTCTGATATACTGGACATCACCCGAAACTTATCCTAGATATATCTTTATGTTGTTCCCACCACTTTTTACTGTCCTTATCTATCTCTTTTACCGCGATTGGGAGGAGAATGGCTGGAGAAGCAGATTTATACAATATTTCTTAGGAGGTGTATTAATACTGGGAATGGTAGCGGCGGTTCTTATGCCTTTACTAAAGCAAACAGGTTGGGTTGACCAGGCATGGTTAAAAGGTGCTGTACTATTTGTAGTTGTTGGTTTGCTGCTGCTTTGCTTTGTTAAAATAAAGGAACAGCGACTTGTAATATTTGCTGCTGCAATGCTGGTTTTAAGGGTGGGATTCGATTGGTTTATTATACCACCGCGATATCAGGAATTCCAGGAACATAAGGAGGGAGCACTTAAAGCCGCTGAAGTAACAGGTGATGGAAAGTTATATATTTATAAGGACAGTGAGACAGAGCATGCAACTAGTTTTTACATTACACTTGGCAAAATGCAATTACTCACATATAAACACGACTATTTTAACACTACTGATTATTACTATCTTGATCCACGACTTTTGCCGGAAGATAAATATGAGACAATATGCGACTTCAAATTATACAGGCATGATCAGCCTATGAAAATCGTGAAGTTGAAGGAACCTATAAATGGCCAATGATTACAACCTTTAATAATTATGCTGTCACAAATCAATATTGGAGAAAGAGTTAAGGAGTGGTTGCTTGGAATAGGCGTATCAGATGACCTTACTTCTGTAATGAGAGATGTCACTGACTTCCTCATCATGCTTATTGTGATAACTATAGTATATTATATTATCAGATACGGTGTGTTGAGAGTTATCAGGAGAATTACTCACCGTACATCATCAACATGGGATGACGCTTTATACAACAACAAGGTTTTCCATAAAGGTGCATTAATAGTGCCGCCGATGTTGTTTAATATGCTCGCCCCTTATACTTTGACTGAATTTCCAACATTCATGTACTGGATAATGCTCCTTAACAGGATTGTCCTTGTATGGTCGGTAATTGCGACAATTAATAGATTCTTAGATGCTTTGTATGATATATATCAGGGATATGAAGTTTCAAAATCACGACCTGTTAAAGGATACCTGCAGGTTCTTAAGATCATAATGTACCTGATTGGGATTATCATATTCATTTCGCTTCTGTTTGATAAGTCACCAGTTTATTTATTGGGTGGTCTCGGTGCATTTTCGGCAGTGCTGTTATTGATTTTTAAAGACTCTATACTTGGTCTGGTTGCCGGAATTCAAATATCGGCTAACGATATGGTAAGACAGGGAGACTGGATTGTAATGCCTAAAGCCGGTGCTGATGGTGATGTTATAGAAATTTCTCTTACAACTGTAAAGGTTCAGAATTGGGATAAGAGTATCACCATGATTCCTACATATTCACTCGTATCTGACAGCTTTGCCAATTGGAGAGGTATGGAGGAGTCGGGTGGCCGCAGAATTAAAAGATCAGTTAACATCGATATGAACAGCGTGAAATTCTGTACTCAGGAAATGCTTGAAAAGTTCAGAAAAATTGATATCATCAAAAATTATATCGACGAAAAGCAAAAAGAACTTACTGAGCATAATATTCGCGAAAATATTGATGATTCTACATTAGTGAATGGTCGAAGGCAGACAAATATCGGAGTTTTTAGAATCTACCTCTCAGAGTACCTGAAAAGGAATGAGAATATAAATCAGGATATGACTATGCTGGTGAGACAACTTCAACCGGGAGAAAGTGGTATTCCTATCGAGATTTATGTTTTCAGCAAAATTCAGGCATGGAGCAGTTATGAGGATGTGCAATCTGATATCTTTGACCATGTGCTTGCTTCTGTTCCGGAATTTGAACTAAGAGTGTTCCAGAATCCTACGGGAATTGATTTCCAAAGAGGGCTTAGTTAGTAAAAGGTTGTGCAAAGTTAAGTTCATTGCCCTCTGAATATTAGTTATTGTTTTGTAGTTACTTAATTATCAGATAGATAAATGTAGTAACTAATCTATTTACCCTGGCGGATCTGCACCTCTTTTCTGTTGAATCTGGACTGTAGAGCTTCGTATACTGTTACATTCATTAACAGCATTAATAACCCGTAAACTGAATCTTCTATCGGAATAGTCCCAATTCTTATTCCAAGATTCTTCGTGTCGTCGTACCATACTACAGGCTCTGGTG
Source organism: uncultured Lentimicrobium sp. (assembly GCA_964547915.1). Classification (GTDB taxonomy): domain Bacteria; phylum Bacteroidota; class Bacteroidia; order Bacteroidales; family Lentimicrobiaceae; genus Lentimicrobium. The sequence goes on along the minus strand of CAZJPP010000009.1, from coordinate 40,907 downwards.
TAAACATGCCTGTTAATGCGCCATTTACAAGGAAAAATGGGATTAAGATAACCATATACATAAAATAGAATCTTCCCATATAGGTCTTGTCCTTTATGAATATAAAATGAATTAAAAGGAAGAAAGCAGTGGCCAGGAATGTGACTAAAGTATAAGTCCTTTCTGTGTTGAAGAGTGCTACCAGTGTCAGTAGTAAGATAAGCGTGATAGTTATATATTTGGCTGCTTCTCCAAAATAGTCTTTTTTAATAAGGTACCCGAAAGCGTGATAAGTGAAAAGGCATGCATAGGGGATGGCAATGAAAAATAATACTTCTTCTACCGGGAGGTTGAAAAAATACCAGCCCTGTACATGATCGGGATTGAAGCCCCAAACCCTGATTGAAGTCTTAATAATATCCCACGGAATGAAAACAAGCATAGTTGTTATCATAGCGGGGAAAAGGAACTTCCATTTCTTATGAAAATTCAACCTTTTATCAAAGCTTACAATAAAAGGTATAGAGATGGCTGCAAGATTTATGAGAAAATAATACGACACTTTTACTCTAATTGTGCGTTTTTACTTTTACCAAATACCTCTTTGTAATATTTTAATGGTGCGATAAGGAATCCAAAATTGTAATGAGCGTGAGGTGTGTGATGCTCAAGATGTGCTTTTACTGTGGCTCTCAAATATCTGTTTGATAAGTTTTTAAGAATGGGAATGCGTTGGTGCACATACACATCATGGAACAGGAAATATGCCAATCCGTAAAGCAAGATGCCTATACCAAGTCCCAGAAAGTAGCTGTTACTATCCACAACTCCAAAGTAGATGAATAAAATACTGGGGATAGCAAAAATTACAGCGAATAGATCGTTCCATTCAAATTTTCGGCCATCTCTGATGTGATGATCCTTATGCAGGACCCATAAAAAACCGTGCATGATGTACTTATGAGAAAACCAGGCTACAAATTCCATGAAGAAAAATGCTGCCACAGCTAATATTATAGATATTGCTATCTCCATACTTAATAGTTTTAACGGTTTTTATTTTTGTTTCTTTTCATTGAAGTGCTGTTCTACTCTATCGAAAGCTATCTTAAACCATTCTGTGAAGGAACCGGGATTCTGGTTTATTTCTTCTCTTATGGTTTTAAGGTCTGCCATTCTGTATGATTCAACTTCCTCTTTGTTTATGTTGGGCAATTGGTCAGAGAATCCTATAAAAACGTGATCATATTCATGTTCGGTTAACTCGTTGCTAAAGGGAGCTTTATACAGAAATCCAAAAGCTTCATCAAAATGGCAATCAAATCCCATTTCTTCAATCATTCGGCGGTGGGCTGCATCATTTGTGGTTTCACCGGGTCTGGGATGACTGCAACAGGTGTTGGTCCAAAGTCCCGGAGAATGGTATTTGTCGAAAGCTCGCTGTTGAAGCATTAATTCACCTTTGGAATTAAAAATGAAAACTGAAAACGCTCTGTGTAAGATTGCTTCTCTGTGAGCCTGCATTTTCTCCATCGTACCTATTTCATTGTCATTCTCGTCAACAAGAATTACTAGTTCGCTCATAACAAATTATTTAAGTTGGCTTAAAATAGTCATTAACTGTTTTTCCTCAATTTGGTTTAACTCATCTGAGTCAATAAGAAAATTCAGAATAGCAGTTGTAGTGGGTTTGTGATTTATTGCTTTTGAAGCTTCACCGGCTTTGCTGATTAGAAATTTTTTGTCCTCTTCAACATTGTCATTATATCCAAGAAAACCGGGTGCTTTTGTTTGTGTGGCAAACCGTAGAAACCGTATTTCGTATTCATTGGGCTTGCTTGCAATTGATTCACTTATAAGCTTTTTACCCTTGTTGAAATTGGATATCTTTTTTGTTGGACTGTCTAAACATACGGGAGAAGAAGCTGAAGCTGCTCCAAAGTATGCTTTGAGAACAGGAGATGCTGGATTGTCATTATCGAACAGTTTTGTAAGAGTTAAGGCGTTGCATGGCTCTTTATCAATTGAAAAATACAGTTCTCTGGCTTTTTGAATAGTAACAGGCTGTGATGTTGCGGATTGTATTCCCAACAGTAATATTGTTAAAAATGTTACAACCTGACCGAAATTAAACATGAATTTGAGTATTGTTTAGAAACTGTTGAATTGATGCCTGATGTAGGAAGTGCAAAGGAGCTTATATTTTTGTGAATTGGGTACTCTGATTCTGCCACGCAAAACATCAGCAGGACTTTCATTCTTTATTTTGAGATAAAGATTGTAAAAGTAGACATAAGCCAGATAAACTCCAAAACGCACATCTCGTGGTAGTTTCTTTATACCGGGAAGAGCTGCAGTGAAATCGCGATTTATGTCTTCCTCAATCTCACGTTTGGCTTCTTCGTTAAAATTCTGAAGATCGAGATTAGGGAAGTAAGATCTTCCTAATTGGTGATAATCATTTTTTAGATCACGAAGAAAATTAATCTTCTGGAAGGCACTACCCAGGTGCATTGCAGGAGCTTTTAATTCCTCATATTTTACATTATCACCTTCGCAAAAGACCCTCAGGCACATCAAGCCCACAACTTCAGCAGATCCAAGGATATAGTCCTTAAAAGCATGCTGGTCGTACTGGATTTTATTGAGATCCATTTCCATGCTTTCAAGAAACTTGTCAATAAGTAGCCGTTCGATACCATATGTATTCACAGCCCATTGAAAGTTGTTGAGGATTGGATTAAGGCTAATTTGTTCTTCAATTGCACTATATGTGTCTTCTCTGAACCTCTTTAACAAGAAAGCTTTATCATATTCATGGAAGGAATCGACAATTTCATCAGCCAATCTAACGAACCCGTAAACTGCATAAATAGGGTCGTGAAATCTCTTATGAAACAGTTTAATTCCTAAAGAAAACGATGTTGAATAAGTGTTGGTTGTAAGCTTACTTGTTTTCTTTGAAATTTGATCGAACAGATGCTTCATGTAATGTGCTATTAATTGTTAATTACTTCGTTTGCTGCCAGTTCACCCGAAATAAGAGCTGGTGGAACGCCCGGGCCCGGAACAGTAAGCTGTCCGGCATAAAGTAGATTGGATACTTTGGGATTTCGCATTGATGGTTTTAAGAAAGCAGTTTGTAGAAGTGTGTTAGCTAGTCCGTAAGCATTTCCCTTGTAAGCAAAGTAATCCTTCTGAAAGTCCTTGTGAGCATATGACCTGGAATAAACAAGGTGGTTTCTGAGCTCACGACCGGTATATCTTTCCAAACGGAACATTATGTGTTTGAAGAGCTTTTCCCTTATTTCTTCTGTATCTTCAAGTCCCGGTGCGACAGGTATAAGCACCATAACATTTTCATGTCCTTCAGGAGCTACCGTTGAATCAGTGCGGCTTGTGCAACTAATATATATTGCCGGTTTTTCAGGCCATGAAGGGTTCTTGTAAATAGCAGCTTCATGAGGCGTAAAATCCTCATCAAAGAGTAATGTGTGGTGATTTAATTCTTCGATCTTAGTGTCAAATCCCATAAAGAAAATGAGAGATGATGGCGACATAACGCGTTTGTCCCAGTATTCGGGGCTGTATTTGCGATATTCCTTTGGAAGAAGATTCTGCTCAATATAATTGTAGTCGCCCGAAGCTATTACAAAATCAGTGGCATACTCTATTTCTGATGCTATTACTGATGTAATGTTTCCGTTATGAATATTTATTTTTGAAACTTCGGAATTGTAAATAAACTTAACCCCTAATTCTTCAGCGACTTTGACCATTGCTTCAACAACTTTATACATACCACCTTTTGGATACCATGTACCTTTGACCATATCGGCGTAGTTCATCAAACTATAAAGCGCCGGTGTGTTTTTTGCAGTTCCTCCGAGAAATATAACAGGGAATTCCAATAGCCGATGTATAATCGGACTCTTGAAATATTTTTGAGTGTAGGAGGCAAAATTAGTGAAAATATTAAGCTTTAAACCTGCCTTTATAATATCCCAGTGTAAGAATTCTTTTATGGAATGACTTGGTTTATAGACAAATTTCCCAATTCCAATGTCATATTTAACTTTGGCCTCCTGAAGAAATTTCTTGAGATATTTGCTGCTTCCCGGCTCTAGGTTATCATAAAGGTTAAAGAGGTCTTCCATATTTGCAGGAAGAACTACTTCGTTGCCTTCGCCGAAGTACATTTTGTAAGATGGATCAAGCCTCTCCAGACCGTATAAATCTGAGACTTTATAATTGAAAGTGTTGAAGTATTTCTCAAAAATGTCAGGCATCCAGTACCAACTGGGTCCCATGTCAAAAGTAAAACCTTTTTCAACGAATTTGCGGGCTCTGCCACCGGGTATACTGTTCTTTTCAATCACAGTTACCTGATAACCAGCTTTAGCCAGATGAGAGGCAGCTGAGATTCCTGAAAAACCAGCGCCTATTACAATTATGCTCGTCTTCTTTGTCATGGGTTTTTTCTTGGGCAGTATTAACATAAAATTTGCCCAATTGTTTAATCACACACAACAAATATTAAACGAATGAATGTTTACCTAAATAGTGTAGGGTACAAACGGAATGCCTTGTTGAAAACTACCTTAAACCAGTCAGTATACTTCTCCGGATAAAATGTAATGTCTTCTTTAATTTCAGAAGGAGACATTAGCTTATAAGAATTGACTTCCCGTGGATTAATTTTTGGCAATTGGTTAGAAATCCCAATATACATATGATTGATCTCTTTTTCAAGAACATTGTTCTCTGTAAGAGCATCAACCTTACATAAGGTGAATTTGTGGAAGCTGCAATCAAATCCCAGCTCTTCATTCAGACTCCTGTGTGCTGCTGCCAAAGCAGTCTCACCAGGCCTTGGATGTGTCTGGCTGGTAGTAGACCATAAACCTGGAGATGTAGTTTTGTACATTGACCTTTGTTGAATCATCAACTTTCCAAGGGAGTTAAAAATGAAGACGGCAGAAGAACGGTGAAGTAGACTTTCTTTATGCGCTTCTGTCTTTTTTATAATCCCGGTCTGTACGTTAGCATCATTGACTAGAATAACCATGACATATCAAGTTTGGTGAAGTATTATTGAAGTAACGGAAGATTGAGAGAATGGTTTGATGGTGACTGATAGTTTTTATTAACATATTGCTAACAAAGTAGTTAATTGTCGAAACTCCGGTTATTTGTTAAATAGATTTAATTACATTGGGAATTCACAATATAATTCATTTGATTGTTTTAGTTTTGTGATTCAAATAATTTTACTAATTCTGTACACCTCACAATGAATAGAGCACTCAAGAGATTTTTGATTTATGGACTTTTAGTACTGGCAGTATTATTGATAATTGGATATAAGGCCGGATGGTTCTCGGCAAAGCAAGATGCACATGCGACACAGAGCAGAAATGGTAACCAGATTTTGCCGGTTTCGGTTTATATAATTAAGCCCGGTGGTTTAACTGATCACATTGTAGCTTCGGGAACTGTACTGGCAAATGAAGAAGTAATTTTAAGTGCTGAAGTTGCAGGTAGAATTACCTCAATTAATTTTATTGAGGGCTCTACGGTTCAAAAGGGTTCTGTTTTAGTTACGATAAATGATGCCGAATTATTGGCACAGCTCGAAAAAGTTAAATATAATCAGAAACTTGCTGAAGATCGTGAACAGCGATCAAAAAGCCTTCTTGCAAAGGAAGCAATCAGTCAGGAGGAGTACGATAGGGTTCTTACTGATCTGAATACTGTCAAGGCTGAAGCATCATTATTAATGGCACAGCTTGAGAAAGCAAAAATTTCTGCTCCGTTTACCGGAACAATTGGATTACGTCAGGTAAGTGAGGGAGCATTTGTAACACCGGGAGAGAGAATAGCAACACTTACTCAAATACAACCGGTTAAAATTGAATTTTCAGTACCTGAGCGTTTTGCCCAATCTGTTGCCAAAGGAGCCAAAGTTAAATTTACAATGGAGGGCACAGGGCATATTTTCGAAGCGGAAGTATATGCTGTCGAGCCTTCTATTGATCCAACTACAAGGTCAATGACAGTCAGGGCAATGTATCCTAACAGCAAGCTTGAGCTTCGCCCCGGTAGCTTTGCCCGTATTGAATTTGAGCTCAACCATATTGATAATGCTTTGCAGGTGCCGGCTCAGAGTATTATTCCCGAGCTTGGTGGTTATAAAGTTTATATGTACAAAAATGGTGTGGCTGATGCAGCTAGTATTAATGTGGGTATCAGAACAAGCGAAATGGTTCAGGTAACCGAAGGATTAAATGCCGGTGATACTGTTATTACTTCAGGTATTCTTCAGCTAAGAAGCGGACTGCCAGTCACTATTTCAAACTTATCAGAATAGTTTTATGAGTCTTTCATCAATCAGTATACAACGTCCTGTATTAGCCACGGTTATGTCGATAGTAATCGTATTGTTTGGCTTAATAGGACTGGTTTCAACGGGGGTAAGAGAATATCCCAGTGTTGACCCTCCGATTATTACTATAAGTACCTCGTATGTTGGTGCAAATGCAGATGTTATTGAATCCCAGATTACCGAACCTCTCGAAGAGTCGGTTAACGGGATTGCCGGAATCAGGACTCTTACTTCTGTCAGCCGCGATGGAAGAAGTGTGATTAGAGTAGAGTTTGATCTGGAAGTCGATCTGGAAACAGCTGCAAATGATGTGCGTGATAAAGTGTCACGGGCAGTAAGGAATCTGCCTCCGGATACAGACCCACCTATCGTTTCTAAAGCAGATGCTGATGCCAACCCGATTATTTTCCTCAGCATAAGAAGTGAACAAAGGTCATTGCTCGAATTGACTGAGATAGCTGAAAGAACTTTTAAAGAAAGGCTTCAAACTATACCCGGAGTCAGTGAAATATCCATCTGGGGTGAGAAAAGATACTCCATGCGTTTATGGATGGACCCTTTCAGGTTAGCAGCATCAGAATTAACACCTTTAGATATTAGGAATGCACTGGTTAGTGAAAATGTTGAGCTTCCTTCGGGAAGAATAGAGGGTGGAGCAGTTGAACTTACCGTAAGAACCATGGGGAGATTGCAGACACCTGAGGATTTTAATGATCTGATTTTAAGACAACAGGGTGATAATATTGTCCGATTCAGGGATGTTGGTTATGCTGAATTAGCAGCTGAGAACGACCGCTCCATCTTAAGAATGAACGGGATACCAATGGTAGGAAATGTTGTTGTTCCACAACCCGGATCCAATCATATTGATATTGCCGAAGAGTTCTACAAAAGAGTTGAACAGATTAAAAAGGATTTGCCACATGATATCAGTTTAACATATGGATTTGACACAACTGAATATATCAGGGAATCGATTGTAGAAGTTGAGCAAACCATTTACATGGCTTTTATTTTGGTTGTACTGGTGATCTTCCTGTTCTTACGCGATTGGCGAACGACATTGATTCCGGTTATTGCAATCCCAATTTCATTGGTTGGCTCATTCTTTATAATGTATTTATTAGACTTTTCAATTAATGTGCTGACATTATTAGGCGTTGTTCTGGCAATTGGACTTGTTGTTGACGATGCCATTATTGTGCTGGAGAATATTTATACAAAGATTGAGAAAGGCATGACGCCCCTTAAAGCGGGCCTGGAGGGAACAGCTGAAATATTCTTTGCGGTTATAGCAACAACAATTGTACTCGCGGCTGTATTTCTTCCTGTGATTTTTCTTGAAGGTATTACAGGAAGGTTATTCAGAGAGTTTGGTATAGTGATGGCTTCGTCTGTTATTATTTCATCGTTTGTTGCTCTTACCCTTACTCCAATGCTCTCAACAAAAATGTTGAGAAAGAGAGAAAAAGATAATTGGTTCCAAAGGGTTACTGAGCCATTCTTTGTGGGTTTAAACCGGGCTTATGTTAATTCACTCGACTGGTTCCTTAATCGAAAATGGTTAGCAGTAGTAGTATTTGCAGTATCTATTGCAATGATTGTGGGTTTAGGCAGTATGCTACAATCTGAGATTGCACCGATGGAAGACAGATCGGGATTTAGAATAAGTGCAACTGCCCCCGAGGGAATAACCTATGATTTCATGGATCAGTATATGAATGAAATTACGGGCTATTTATTGGAAGAAATGCCTGAGAATAAGGCAATGGTTACTATTACTTCACCAGGATTTGGTGCATCAGGTTCAGTAAACTCCGGTTTTGTAAGGATTCGTCTGGTTGATCCTGATGAAAGAGACAGGTCGCAACAGGAAATTGCTGACGATGTTGCATCAAAATTACAGAAGTTTAGTATAGCCAGAACCTTTGTAATTCAGGACCAGTCAATTGGTGGTAGCGGAGGTTTGCCTGTGCAATACGTAATTCAGGCGCCGAATCTTGAAAAACTGAAGGAGATTATACCGCCTTTTATGGAGGAACTTCAGAAGAGCGACAAATTCCAGTTTGTTGATTTAAACCTTAAATTCAATAAACCTGAACTGAGGGTTGATATAAACCGTGAAAAGGCACGTAACCTTGGAGTTTCTGTTATTGATGTTGCTCAGACTCTTCAGTTTGCGCTCAGTGGTCAACGCTTTGGATACTTCATTATGGATGGTAAACAGTACCAGATTATTGGACAGCTTTCGCGTCCATACAGGAGCGAACCACTCGATCTGAGATCGATAAATGTAAGAAATAACCGTGGTGAAATGATTCCACTTGATAACCTTGTTACTATATCCGAAGGAATAAATCCTCCGCAGCTATTCAGGTATAACAGGTTTGTATCAGCAACATTTTCAGCAAATCCCGCAAAGGGACTGACAATTGGTGATGGGATTGATGAAATGGACAGAATTGCTGATATAGTCCTGGACGATACATATTCAACTGCACTTGCAGGGGCCTCAAAAGATTTCGCTGAAAGTTCTTCGAGTCTGATCTTCGCCTTTTTGCTCGCATTGGTCTTGATTTATCTTGTTTTGTCAGCGCAATTTGAAAGTTTCAGAGATCCTTTGATAATAATGTTTACTGTTCCCCTGGCATTGGCAGGAGCTACTCTCTCATTGTGGTATTTTGGACAAACACTTAATATTTTTAGTGAGATCGGAATTATCATGCTCATTGGATTGGTGACGAAGAATGGTATATTGATAGTTGAATTTGCAAACCAAAGAAAAGACAGCGGATTGAGCAAGTCAGAAGCCATCAGAAATGCTTCGGCCAGCAGATTCCGCCCCATTCTTATGACAAGTCTTTCGACTATATTGGGTGCATTGCCTATTGCTTTGGCTCTGGGTGCAGGCTCCGAAAGCAGGGTTTCAATGGGTGTTGCAATTATTGGTGGACTTACATTTTCAACAATTTTAACACTTTATGTAATTCCAGCTATGTACGAATATTTTTCATCTTCTACCGGAAGAGTTAAAGCAGATAAAGTATTACAAACTGAAGAAGTTGATAAATGAAAAGAGTAGGAAAAAGTAGTATTGTTTTATTGGCCTTATTAATCCTTTTGTCAGGAAGAACTTTTGCTCAGTTTTTGTCGGCTGAACAGGCTGTTGCCATTGCGTTGCAGAATAACTTCGCTATAAGGTTATCAAACCTGAATGAAAGTGTACTTGAAAATAACGTTTCATTGGGTAACGCAGGATTTTTACCACAACTTGATGCTGTGGCAACACAGAATAATAGTGTAACCAACGCAAGACAGGAGTACCTGAGTGGACAGATAAATGAGAAAGACAATGCCAAGTCATCAACATTGAATGCCGGAGTTGAATTAAACTGGACTCTATTCGACGGCTTAAGAATGTTTACAGGCTATGATATGCTTCGAAAACAACTTGAAGCCGGAGAACTTCAAACAAAACTAGAGGTTGAAACAACGATAAGAGAAGTACTGGCATTATACTACAACATAGTTGAGCTTCGCCAAAAGGTGAATATGTTTGAAAAATCGGTTGCATTGGGCAGAGCGAGAACTGAAATTGCTGATGATAAGTTATCAATAGGAGCGGGTTCGAGACTTGAACTTCTACAGGCAAGGGTTGATATGAATAGTGACATATCGGAAATGCTTAACCTGAATGATCTTATTACTGAGGCAACTATTAGAATGAACACATTGCTTGCAAGGAATCCCGATGAAATATTTAGAGTTGAGGACACTATTGTTCTGATGCCTCCGGCTTCGTTCGAAATACTTAAGAGCAAAACTATAGAGAACAATTCCGGACTTCTGCTTAACAGAAAGGATATTGAACTGGCTGAATTGAATTTAAAGAATATAAAGGGCAGGAGATATCCAACTTTAGATGCCAATGTTGGCTACAACTATAATGAACAACAAAGTGAATCAGGCTTTGTGAAATCCGGAAAATCTGATGGTGTTAATTATGGCCTTACTGCAAGGTTGTCGATTTTTGATGGATTTACCAGAACTAGAGAAGAGAAGAACGCGCGGATTGAAATACAAAGTGCCCAGTTAAGGTATGATAGTTATCTGGCTGATGTAAATGCCCAATTGCTAGCGACCTATAACTTGTATACTAACAAGTTAAAGACAATAGAATTGGAAAGGGAGAACATGGAAACAGCTTTCACCAATTTTGAAATTGCCAATGAGCGCTACAGATTAGGAGAATTGTCGGGAATAGAGATACGAGAAGCTCAGCAGAATTTTCTTCAGGCACAGGACAGGCTGATCACGGTCATTTATCAGGCCCGTTTATTTGAAATAGACCTATTAGCAATAAGCGGTGGTTTAGTTCCGGAAGACTAGGGTTGCAAATTGAAAATTTGTGTACATTTGCACAATAAAACAAGGAGAAAAAAAGTTTCAAACGGTATTGTGTATTTAAAAATAATGTCGTAATTTTGCAGCCCGTTTAAAAAGTACCAATAAGAATAAAGGATATGTACCTGACCTCAGAAGTTAAGAAAAACATCTTTGCCGAGAATGGCAAGACCACTAATGATACCGGTTCTGCTGAATCACAAGTTGCTCTTTTCACTTATAGAATTCAGCACCTTACTGAACATTTAAAAACCTATAAGAATGATCATGGAACCCAGAGGTCATTAGTTATGTTGGTAGGAAAGCGCAGAAGTCTCCTTCAATATCTAAAGAAAAAAGACATTGAGCGTTACAGAGAGATCATAAAAAAATTGAACATAAGGAAGTAATTCTTCCTAACAAAAGAAGTATTAAGAGGCAATTAAACAGGTTGCCTCTTTTTGTTGCAAATAAGAGGTAAATTTTATCAACTTTATGATACCGATACAATTATAAAGTATTTTTGTTATCCTTTCCCTAAAAATATCGGTTAAACATAGTGAGCCTCAACAATAAAGAAAATATGCAAGGAATAGTAAAAACATTTGACATTGGAGATGGAAGGACCATTTCTATTGAAACAGGTAAATTGGCCAAGCAAGCTGATGGTTCCGTAGTTGTGCGTATGGGTGACACCATGTTGCTGGCAACGGTAGTAGCTAAAGAAGATGCTGCAGAGAATGTGGATTTTATGCCCCTCTCAGTCGAATACCGTGAAAAATATGCCTCTTCAGGTCGATTCCCCGGCGGATTCTTCAAAAGAGAAGCTCGTCCCTCGGACTACGAAGTACTGATATCAAGATTAGTTGATAGAGCTTTAAGACCATTATTCCCCGATGATTTTCATGCTGAAACACAGGTAATTGTTACTCTTATATCATCAGATAACGAAATTCTTCCCGATGCACTAGCAGGTTTAGCTGCCAGTGCAGCACTTGCTGTTAGTAATATCCCTTTCAACGGACCAATTTCAGAAGTGCGGGTTGCAAAGATTAATGGACAGTTTGTTATTAATCCTACTGTTTCTGTTCTAGCAGAAGCTGAAATAGATATTATGGTAGCTGCAACCATTGAGAATATTATGATGGTTGAAGGTGAACTTAAGGAGGCTTCTGAGGCTGATGTTCTGGAGGCTCTTAAAGTTGCTCACGAAGCTATTAAGATACAATGTAAAGCTCAGCTGGAATTAGCAGATATGGTTGCCGGTTCTTCTCCAAAGAGAGAGTATTCTCATGAAAATAATGATGAAGAATTGCGCGCCAGGTTAAGAGAATTTTGCTATGATAAAGCGGTAGCTGTTGCCAGTTCACCTTCTGGTAAACACGAAAGAACTGCGGCTTTTGATGCAATTTTAAAAGAGTTTATTGCCACACTTCCTGAGGAAGAAGCAAAAGAGAAGGAATTCATGATTAAGCGTTATTATCATGATGTTGAAAAAGAAGGTGTAAGAAATGTTGTTCTTGATAAACGTCAGCGTCTTGATGGTAGAAAACTTGATCAGATCAGACCAATTTGGTGTGAAGTTGATTATCTGCCTGCCACACACGGTTCAGCTATCTTTACAAGAGGTGAAACACAATCACTCACCACAGTTACTTTAGGCACAAAACTCGATGAACAGATTATAGATGGTGCTGTAATTGATGGAAAAGTGAACTTTATTCTACACTATAATTTCCCTCCATTCTCAACCGGTGAAGTTAAGAGGATGATGGGGACAAGCAGAAGGGAAATCGGTCATGGAAATCTAGCCTTGAGAGCTTTGAAACCTATGATCCCCGGACCTGATGCTAATCCTTATACTATCCGTGTTGTAAGTGATATTTTGGAATCTAATGGATCTTCATCTATGGCCACTGTATGTGCAGGAACCATGGCTTTGATGGATGCCGGAGTTAAACTTATTAAGCCCGTTTCAGGTATTGCTATGGGATTAATAGCCGATACAAAAACAAACAGGTACGCCATTTTAAGTGATATCCTTGGAGATGAGGATCATTTGGGCGACATGGACTTTAAAGTTACCGGAACACGTGATGGAATTACTGCCTGCCAAATGGATATTAAAGTTGATGGACTTTCGTACGAAGTTTTAGCTGAGGCATTAGAGCAGGCAAGAAAAGGCCGCATGCATATTCTCGGTGAAATGGAGAAAGCTATCAGCACTCCACGTGAAGACTATAAGCCGCATGTGCCAAGAATTGTGAAGATGACTATTCCTAAAGAATTTATCGGAGCGGTTATTGGACCAGGTGGTAAAATAATTCAGGAAATGCAACGTGAAACTAATTCTACAATCGTTATTGAAGAAGTTGGCGAATTTGGAATCATTGACATTGTTTCAAATAACAAGGATTCAATTAATGCTGCTATGGATAGAATTAAGCGCATAGTAGCAGTCCCTGAAATTGGAACTGTTTACCATGGAACAGTAAAAAATATTACCACTTTTGGCGCTTTCGTTGAAATTCTTCCGGGCAAGGATGGCCTATTGCATATTTCAGAAATTGACCATAAGAGACTTAAAGACGTAGAAAGTGTATTGAAAGTTGGTGATGAGATTGATGTAAAACTTATTGAAATTGACAGCAAGACCGGCAAGTTGAAACTGTCAAGGAAAGTCTTACTCCCAAAACCTGAATCTGAGAATAAATAATACATATCATTCAGACAGTTTACTGTCAACATAAAGAAGGGAGAAAATGAGGCAATTAAAAATCACAAAACAGGTTACAAACCGTGAAACCGCTTCACTCGACAAATACTTGCAGGAGATAGGTAAGGTGGAGTTAATCACGGCTGATGAGGAAGTTGCCCTGGCACAGAGGATTAAACAAGGCGATCGCCTTGCTCTTGAAAAATTAACCAAAGCTAATTTAAGATTTGTGGTATCTGTTTCCAAACAATACCAGAATCAGGGATTAAGCTTACCCGACCTTATTAATGAAGGTAACTTAGGTTTAATTAAAGCCGCTCAGCGTTTTGATGAAACCAGGGGATTTAAGTTTATCTCTTATGCAGTTTGGTGGATTAGACAATCGATTCTTCAGGCTTTGGCAGAACAATCACGTATTGTTCGTCTGCCATTGAACAAGATTGGATCGATTAACAAGATCAACAAGGCATACGCTAAATTGGAGCAGGCATACGAGAGAGAGCCTAATTATGATGAGATAGCCGGTTTGCTCGAAATCAGTGAAAACGAAGTAAAAGAATCAATGCGTAATTCTGGTCGTCATGTTTCAATGGATGCCCCTTTGGTACAGGATGAAGATAATAACATGTATGATGTTTTACGTAGTGAAGACGGTCCAACACCCGAAACTGAACTTCTGTATGAATCGCTGAGAAAAGAAATTGAGCGTGCTGTTTCAACTCTCACATGTCGTGAAGCAGATGTTGTTAGGTTGTATTTTGGTTTAGGTGGCGAACATCCTCTCACATTGGAGGAAATAGGTGAGCGCTTTGATCTTACACGTGAACGTGTTAGACAAATCAAAGAAAAAGCAATCAGACGACTTAAGCACACATCGAGAAGTAAGATCCTCAAAACTTATTTAGGTTAAAAAGTAAAAACCCCGAATTATCGGGGTTTTTTGTTTTTATTATTTCAATATCTCAGACTCAAAGAGTATCAGAGCTCGGTTAGCTTATCACAACTAATTAATTACCCGAATTTTTCAACAATTTTATTGTCATGGAGGGGTTCTCTGATGCGAATATTGTGTTTCCGGCTACCAGGACATCAGCCCCTGCTTTAATAAGAATAGGCGCATTTTTCAGATCAACCCCACCATCAATCTCAATTAATGCCTTTGAACCTGTTATTTCAATCAGTTTGCGTAATTTCATTATTCGGGCATATGTGTTTTCAATAAACTTTTGTCCACCAAATCCCGGGTTTACTGACATTAAAAGCACCAAATCAATATCCTTAATTATATCTTCAAGTAGATTAACCTGTGTATGTGGATTGAGTACAATGCCTGCCTTCATTCCAAGTTTGTGTATTTGCTCAATGGCCCTATGCAGATGGATCACTGCTTCATAATGAATACTAAGGATGTTTGCACCACAATCGCGAAAAGCTTCAAAATATCTTTCGGGCTTAACTATCATTAGATGAACATCGAGAGGTTTGCGGGCATACTTGCTGATTGCTTTTATTACCGGCATTCCGAAGGAGATGTTTGGCACGAATTCTCCATCCATTACGTCAACATGAAACCAGTCGGCTACACTTTTGTTAATCATTTCTATATCGTGGCCCAAATTGGCGAAATCGGCTGATAAAAGGCTTGGGGCAATCAAATGTTGACTCATACTTTGGTTTTTAATGGCATTAGTCGAATATAGTTACCCGACATTTGAGCCTTGATAATGAGCAATTATTTTTATGGCGTAAATTTACGATATAATATAAAACTAAACATGCTAAGCCAGGAAGTAACTACTTATATCAGTCAGTTTCCTTCGGATGTACAGGAAATTTTGAGTAAGATCAGAGAACTGATAATCCTAACAATTCCTAATGCAACAGAAACTATAGCATATGGTATCCCTGCCTACAAATTCAATGGTAAACCACTTGTTTACTTCGCAGGATATAAGAATCATATTGGATTATACGCGACTCCAACCGGACATGAAGCATTCGCAAAGGAGCTTTCAAAATATAAGCAGGGCAAGGGTTCTGTTCAGTTTCCATTGGAAGAACCAATACCTTATGAGCTAATTAAAAGTATGGTTGAATACCGGGCACATATAATTAATGGAGGCACTTCAGAGAATTAAAAGTTGCTATTTTTGTTAACATATAAGTTTATTGACTGTAAATGCTTAAGAAATGAGAAAGTACTTTTTATTGATAATGGCTATTGGTATGCTTATCTATACAGCCAAAGGACAAAATATGGAATCGATTAAAGGAAAACATCACGGTGTTGTGACAAAAGAAGTCAAAGTCAGGTATCTCATCACTTTGCCATCAGAATATGATGAAAATTCAAAGGAATTATGGCCTATGCTGGTTTTTCTTCACGGTTCAGGTGAAAGGGGTGACAATCTGGAAATGCTCAAAGTACACGGGCCATTGAAGAATGTGGAAAATGGTGAGAATTATAATTTCATCATTCTGGCACCTCAATGTCCGGCAAACGAAGATTTCGACAGTGAAGCGTTGTTTTCGCTGATTCAGGAAATAACAGAAATTTATAAAGTAGATACGGATAGGATTTATATAACAGGGCTTAGTATGGGAGGCGCAGCCACATGGGATTTGGCAATGTTGCATCCGGAGTACTTCGCTGCGATTGCTCCTGTGTGTGGTTATGTTAACCGCAATTATCTTTTCAAAGCTGAAGCACTAAAGCATTTGCCCATATGGGTTTTTCATGGTGCAAATGATGATGTGGTTCCGGTACACAAGGAAGCGAATATGATTTCTGCACTGACTTCTATTGGCAATAATGTAAAGTTCACAATCTACCCAACAGCGAATCATGATGCATGGACAGAAACCTACAGTAATCCAGCATTTTACGAATGGCTGCTAAAACAAAAGCGAGGAATGAAACCCCGCAACTAATGCATTCTATCTTTTTTGTTTATATATTTGACTTTGAAATAGAGTTAATGAATTTACTACCATAACCATTTAAAACCTTCAATTTATGACTACAGTACTAAAGGGATTGGAACCTGAAAGGGTTTATCATTACTTTGAAGAAATTTGCCAAATACCAAGGCCTTCAAAAAAGGAAGAGAAAATTGCAAAATATCTTGTTGAGTTTGGCCATCAACATAATCTTGAAACAATTCAGGATAAAACAGGAAATGTTATTATTCGCAAGCCTGCTTCAAAAGGTATGGAGAACAGGAAGTCAGTAGTGCTGCAAAGCCATATTGACATGGTATGCGAGAAGAATAGTGATATTGACCATGACTTCGATAATGATCCAATTAAACCGTTCATATCGGGTGAGTGGGTAAAAGCAAAAGGAACAACTCTTGGTGCTGATGATGGAATTGGTATAGCAGCACAACTTGCAATCCTGGAAGCATCAGATATTCAACATGGTCCTATAGAATGCTTATTCACTGTTGATGAAGAAACCGGACTTACCGGGGCTTTCGGCCTTGATTCTCATGTTTTAAAGAGTACAATATTATTGAATCTGGATTCAGAAGATGAAGGAGAAATCTTTATTGGCTGTGCCGGAGGAATTGATACTGTCATTAAGCTACCTCTCTCCTTAGAAGATAATTCTGCCGGGAAGGGCTTTATTGTTAAAGTAAGTGGTCTGAAAGGTGGGCATTCGGGAGATGATATCAATAAGGGTTTGGGAAATGCCAACAAGATTCTTAACCGACTTCTATGGGAATCAGTCAGGAAGTTTAAGTTAAGACTCACCTCATTTAATGCAGGTAATCTGCGAAATGCAATTGCACGTGAAGGAGAGGCATTGGTTTCTATCCCATCGGAATTTGCAAGCGATTTTCTCAATCATGCTACCAGGTTTAATGAAGTTGTAAGGAGTGAGTATAAGATCACGGAGCCTGACTTAAAAGTGCAGGTTTCTGAAGTTGAGAATCCTGCAAAGATTATGACTTCAGAAGTGAGAGATAAGCTTTTAAACTCTCTCTATGCATGTCCTCATGGAGTTATTGCCATGTCACAGAGCATACCAAACTTTGTTGAAACGTCAACAAATTTGGCAGCTGTTAAGACCAGGGAAAATCATATTGAGATCACTACAAGCCAGAGAAGTTCGGTGGAATCTGCAAAATTTGACACGGCTAATATGGTAGCTTCAGTTTTTACATTAGCTGGTGGTGAAGCAGTTCATGGTGAAGGTTATCCGGGCTGGACTCCAAATCCTCAATCTGAAATTCTGGAAATTGCTAAAGCACAATATGAGAAATTGTTCAGTAATTCACCCAAAGTACTGGCAATACATGCCGGTTTAGAGTGCGGACTGATAGGGGAGAAGTATCCAAAGATGGATATGATTTCTTATGGTCCAACTATTAAAGGCGCCCATTCACCTGACGAGAGATTAAATATAGAAACTTTGCAAAAGTTCTGGGATTTAACCCTTGAAATATTAAAAAACATACCAACTGTATAAGGAAAAATCGAATCTTATAGGAACAAATAAAAAAGGCTGTACTCTAATTAGAGACAGCCTTTTTATTGCATTGTAATAATCCTCCCTATTCGTAATAAGTAAATGCGTAATCTTCCTGCCAGTCAGCGCCAGCTCTTACCATCGTGCTTACTCTGTTTTTACTGTCAAAAGTGTAAGTAATAGTGGTGGTCTTTTTGTTAGCTTCGTCGCCTGGATCCCAATATTCCAGATAGTCAACCAGCTTATTGCTTGGTTTGCCAAATAAACCGCCAACAGTTTTCCAGTTTGAATCAACAGCATTAGTTTGCTGAATCTCTGATTTGTTGTCACCGGATGTATATGTGAAAGTCTTGTAACGATTTACTGCGCCATCATCACCATAACGTGTATGTTTGGTTACATTTCCGTTAGTAATTTCAACATCATATTTATTATGATTAACTCCATCCCAGAATTCTTTTACAGAAGTCAGGTAACCATTAGCATCATAAGTATACGATGCATAGCTTTCTTCGTCCCATATTTCTTTTACCACTCTGCCTTCGCCGTTTAATTCATAAACAGTTGGCCAGTCTTCTTTAGTAATTGTAAGTTTTCCTGCAACAGAATAATCATATGCAATAGTGTCAACAGTTTCACCTTCCCATGAATTATAAATCTTGGTAATACGGTTGTTGGCATCATAGAAAAATTCATAGCCTTCAACTCCGTCACCATAGTTAACACTTATGGTTTTAATTTTGGAAGCTTCAACAACTATATCATTATCATCATCATCGTCATCCTTTTTACAGGAAGTTGTTGTAAGTGATGTAATGGCTAATGCTGCCATCACAAAGAAAGAAACGTACTTTTTCATAAAATTTGGTTTTTGGATAAAATTTAATTTGTTTGAATGGTTGATTATAATTGATTTCGTAATACGCGGTTTTTTAGTTGGCTGATCACTCATTTATCTGTTTCCTGCAATAATGATTAATGCCAATCCTGTAATGAAGAGTATAAACATCAGCAGAAGCAGAATATTGATTGTCTTGGATGCACCTTTAAACTCTTTCCAGATGAATACACCCCAAAGAGCAGCAACCATAGTTGCACCTTGTCCCAGTGCATATGAAATAGCGGCTCCGGCTTCACCGGTAGCAATATAACTGATTGAAGTACCGAGGCACCATATTAAACCTCCAAGTATTCCTACACTATGAGTTTTAATATTACCGTTAAAATATGCTTTGTAAGTTACAGGAGCTCCAACAAAAGGTTTCTTCATTACTAAAGTGTTAAAGAAGAAGTTGCTGAAAAGCATTCCAAGTGCAAGAATGAAGACAGCAGTGTAAGGAGTAACCATTCCAGGAGTTGGTGATTCAAAGTTCTCCAGATCCATTGCAGCTGCTACAAAACGATAGAAGAATGACATTAAGAATCCTGCTGCTAAAGCAATCAATAAACCTTTAGTCGACTGTTTTTTGTCCTTGCCTTTGTTCATCTTACTATATGCCACCCCGTTGAAAACAAGGGCCAGAACTATAAGGCCAACACCAAAGAATAAAGTAAATGGATCTCCATATGGTGCTCCGAAGTAATTGATAAATACTCCAAGAACAAGTGCAAGACCAACACCAACAGGAAATGCAACTGCCATTCCGGCTAATGAAAGTGCAGCTGAAAGAAGAATGTTGGAAGCATTAAATATAATACCACCAAGGAAGGCACTTCCAAAATTTCTGGCGCTAACCTGCATTAGGTCAGGAATAAAGCTTCTTCCCTGATTGCCTATACTGCCAAGTGTAAGCCCCATGATGATGGAGAAGAGCAGTACCCCTATTACGTAGTCCCAATAAAACAATTCATAACGCCAGGTCTTTGCTGCCAGTTTCTGTGTATTTCCCCATGATCCCCAGCATAACATGGTGATAAAACAGAGTCCAACTGCCAGTGCATAACTATTTACAATGTACATAATAAGTAGATTTTTGGTGATTGGTTATTAATAAGTTATCTGTGAAAATTCAAAATAATATAGTCTAGTGGTTCATTTATTCCTTCTATCATCCAGTTAAAATTGTCAAACTCAGAGCCGCTGCTATTCTGCAGACTCTCCCTCACACGGTACTCATGATTATGGTCAATATCTCTCAATAACATATGCAATACGCCATTACCCTCAATAAAACTGCCTTTGTCGGGGGTGTCAATAAATATCCTTAACCTGGAAAGCATTTCCTTATCGAATGTGGTTGCTACAGACTCTGCTTCCCTGCGATTTATTCGGTTATTGAATAGAGCCACGACATTTACCGGAAAAGTACCTGTAGTAGTCTTTAAGGTTTCGTAACCATCTCCGCCGGAGCAAATGAGCGACCGGTACTTCCTTCCATCTCTTATCCTTGCTACACTTTCAAGTCTTTTGAAAATATCTGTTATTTCCACAATGTTCTCAGTGGCAAAGAAGGCAACAATTACAGGGCAGTTATCTATAACCTGCTTATGTGAATAAATCTTATCGGCTATCTTGTACTGTTGTGTTGAATCAAATTTCCCCCGAATCATTATTATAGGATATTGACGATTTGAACCTCTATAGTTATCAGGTACAAACACTCCGGTGATTTGTGAATTAGCAGAGACTTCAGAAGCACCGGCAGCAATCTTTAGCTGATTAAATGAGGGTGATGGATTTTCGACTGAGGTTAATGTTGTTAAATCATTGCCCACAGTAAGATTTAGTGACTTTTTAACCATATAATCTCCCGTATACTCTCTGGAATTGAAGAAATCACTTATATATCTCAGGGCATAAGGCATTGCATCTCTCCACACCCTGAAACTGTGCCCCCCGTTTACAACCCGGTATTCATGAGGAACTCCAAGCTTGCTCATAAGAATGTGCAGTTCTTCGTTACTGCGACATAAGGTTCCTTCATCATCACCGTTGAGCATAAATATCTTTAATCTGCTCTTTTCCTCAGGAGTTAATATCGGAAATAAATGAAACGGACTGTTTTTCCTGTAGTAGTCAGTTATACGGTCACTGCCTTTCAATCCGGGCTGTCCGAACAATCTTCCCCATTGGCCATCCCATCCGGAAGCATCCTCTGTCATATATTGTTCATCGGTTCTTACCGACATACTCAAAGGCACTGTGCAGCCAAATATGTCAGGATGTTTAATGTGAAGCATCATGGCACCAAAGCCACCCATTGAATAGCCAACCAGAGCTCTGTTACCGCTGTTTTTAATTGTCCTGAAGGCACTATCGATATGAGGAACCAGCTCCTTAATGAACATATCTTCATAAAGGAAGGTGCCTGCATAATCATTAACGTAGTAGGTATTGAAAGCATCAGGCATAATCAGAATCATAGGAGCCGAGTTGCCATTTTCAATATTCCTTTTCAGAAATATATCCGGTGCACCATATTCCAACCAACCTGAATGGTCATCACCAAATCCGTGAAGGAGATAAGTAACAGGGTATGATTTCTTATCGTTATCATAATACTCCCCGGGCAGACATACAGAATACTTTATTTCTTTATTCAGCAGCTTACTATGCATGCTGCAACCTTCCATAACAAGTAATTGCTCTTGTGCCGAAGTGTTGCTATAGGCAAGAAGAAAAACGACTACCGATAATATAAAGTTTCTCATCTCTTGAATTCTCCAAATGAATTTCCAATAAATTCCAGTGCTTTTGGCATTTCTCTGTGCCAGTATGTCCAGCTATGTCCACCGCTTCCCGTGCTATACGTGTGTTCAATTCCATTTGTAACCATAAGATCATGCAATTCCTGGTTAGTAACATCGAGTGACTCTTCATCATCTCCGCATGCCAGATAGTAGTTTTGACCGCTATATGAAGGATCGTCAGGGTTGTTGAAGAAATAGAACGGACTATACTCCATAAAATATGGGGTAAGACGTTCGCTGCCTGATTTTCCTCTACCACCGAACACTGATCCCCACTGATAATCAAATATTTCCTGTGGTTCTGCAAGATATTGGCTGTCAGTCCTGAATGACATACTCAGAGATACACAAGTAAAAAACACTTCAGGATTTTTAGCAACAGTAACCAATGCACCATAACCACCCATTGAATATCCCATCACGGCTCTGGCTTCGGCATCTTTTATTGTCCTGTAAGCGGTATCAATTACGTTAGTCATTTCATTAACCAGCATATCCATTATCTGATATTGCCCGTTATATCTGTTAACCCAGTAGCTGTTGCCTCCATCAGGCATGACAAGAATTACTTGCCCAACCGCGTTTCTGTAGTTATCTATATATTGCTGAATCTTTCCACCTTTATACCACGCTGTATAGTCATCTCCAAAACCATGCAATAAATAGATAACAGGGTATGAAACATCTGTAGTGTCATATCCTTCGGGCAGTATTACTGCATAACTGACTTTTCTCTTTAAGATACTACTCTGAAAGGTTTGGTCAGACTGCAACCTATTGAAAGGTTCAGGCACAATAATATCATCCTCCTGCTTATCTCTGCATCCAAACATTAAAGCAAGCATTAAAATCAATGGGATAATATTATATAGATACCGTTTCATTTTAACTTTCCTTGATTTCTGATTCCAACGAGTTTAATGGTTTGTCATCGTATACCACGTACGATTTAAAGTAAATTCTGAAAGCCGGGTCCTGATTTACCCACTTGATGACAAGATTATGTTGCCCGGATGGAAGTAAGTACTTGTGGAAAATGTCATACTTACGGGTAATATAATCAACCGGCATCTTTACCTGTTCAATCTTCTTTCCGTCGATATAGACATCAAGAAGGGCCACAAATGAGTTATCGTATTCAATGCAACTGTTCTTCACATTTCCCAGAACCACTATACCGGTTCCCTTAAAGTCTATTACAAGATCTTCCTCCAGCAAGTCTTTTCTAACGAGTAACTCCTTAACCGGATACATTCCCTCAAATGACTCCTCATAGCGTACCTTGGCTGGCTTTTGCACCTTTATAGTTATATTTTCTCCATCAACAGTACCACCTGATTTAGTTATTTGCTGTATTGCATGCTTATTAGTTAGTTCGTATATGCCATTTAGTGTAAGTTGAGAATATGGGAAAAGAGTATCTTCAACTTTCTCAATGGCCGGTTTCCAATATGAAGGTATATTGCTGTATCCAATTGCTACACCCAAAATCCCTGCTGCGGTGGCAGGATTGCAGTCAGAATCCTGACCGCATCGTGTTGCAATATCCATGGTTTTAAAGAAATCCTTCTCACCATAGAGCAATCCCATCACAACATAAGCAGCGTTGACACCGGCGTCAATGTTAAAAGAATTGAAGACACCTTCGGGGCATCCCTTTTCGGATGTATAATTTTTCTCAAGTTCAAACCAGCATTGTTTCCAGTCGTCAGGATATTTCTTATGCAGATCAATAACTGCCTGAATAGTCTTATAGAACTTACTTTGTACAGGAATTGGCTCCAACCCATGTTTAATAATCAGGTCAATATTATCAGTTGCGAAAGCGGCTGAGTACATTCCAGCCATAAATACACCTCCATACCAGCCATCGCCATAATTCATTATATGTCCTGTGCGATCACAAAGCTCAACTGCATTATTTATCATTCCGGGAGACAGCATGCCGGCAAAATCTGCTTCTATTTGAAAGTCAATATCATCAGCATGTGGATTATTCATCCAATGACCCGATTCGGGAGGCATAATTCCATTAAGGATATTATATCTTGCTGCCTGATTTGCATGCCAAAGTTTGTAGTCCTCTCTTGCAAAAGCAACGGCAAATGAATCTGCCGGAGCGTCATATCCTAAGCGGTCAATCACTTCAACAAATGTAAAATCGAGGTAAACATCATCATACAATCCCGGATCCAGCTTGAAGGTTTCGTTTATATAATCGTCGTACCATACCATTTGCTGGTAATCCTGAATCATTGTTCCCTTGAATTTAAATTCTGTTGGACCACCATAAGTGCAGCCAATTGTTTGACCGGCCCATCCACCTCTTATTTTATCGAAGAGTACTTCTTTAGTTAAAGTAACCTCCTCGGGCATCTTAACATCATTTTTATCACTGTTAAGATTTCCATTATTCCGGCTACACGAAGCCAATCCGAGCAATAGAATACCGTATATTATTAGCTGTTTCATTTCTTATATGGGCAGATTACTAACAGGCTTATTTTCAGAATAAATAACAAGATCATTGATTCGTATTTCGTAGTTTTCGGAAGCATTAACCCATTTGAGTGTTACTTCGTGTTCACCTTCCTTGAGTTGATATTTCCATGCCGGTTCTAATCGGCGCGAAGTGTTTTTCATTGGCAGGTATACGGTTTCATCCTTAACGCCATCAATGTATATCTCAACTTCTGCAACATAAGGATCATTAAGTTCTGCTAGTCCAAATGTTTCTGACCCAAACTTTTTAGCAATTCTATCGATGTAATCGGGAGCTACCTTTGTTCGGTTTACCATGTTGCCATATAGAATGTACCCGTTACCTTTAAAAGTGAAAGTGAAATCTTTTGTAATAGAAAAATCAATTCTTTCTCTTGCAATTGGGTATGTGTTTTCGAAGTTCTGTTCAAATGCTACAGGTGCAGCGTCTTTGTATGGGATCTCAATTAAGTTGTCTTTTATTTGCCCCCCTTCTGATTCAATCACTTCCAATGCATGTTTATAGCTCAGCTCGTATGCTTTAGCCAGAGACATTTCAGTGCCTTCGAAATTAAGAGCTTCAATTTCCTGTAATGGCTTTAGCCAGAAATCAGGCAATCCTGAGTATCCGGTCATTACTCCCAATATGCCACCTACTGATGCTGCATTGCAATCGGCATCCTGGCCACAACGGGTTGCAATATCAACCGATTTAGTATAATTGCCCTGACCATATAGCAGACCAATAGTTGTGTATGCTGAATTTATCTTAGCATCAATATTGAAAGACAGGTAAACGCCTTTAGGACATCCAACGTCTTTATTCCATTTCTTTTCCAATTCGAACCATGTAGCTTTCCAGTCGTCAGGGTATTGACTGTGCCACTTAACAACATCTGCAATACAACTATGGAACTGGGTTCCTTCAGGGATCGTTTTAAGTGCTTCTGAAACAATTCTGTTTACATCATTGGTTACGAATGCCATTGAATACATCGACGCCATATAAACACCACCATACCATCCGTCACCACTATTCATAATATGTCCTACACGATCTGCTATTTCGGTTGCTTTGTTGAGCATACCGGGTGCCATAAGACCTATAAAATCAGATTCAATCTGAAAATCGAGATCATCGGCATGTGGGTTATTTAACCAATGTCCTGTTTGTGGAGGTTTTAAGCCTCTAAGGATATTATAACGTGAAGCCTGATTAGCGTGAGCAAGATGGTAAGCTGTATTTGCCCAATAAGATGCAATGGTATCCATATTGGCGTTGATACCATATTTTTCAAAAACATTAACGAAATTAAGATCAGTATAGATATCATCAAATAATCCGGGCTTTTTATCCCACCAATACTTCACATAATGCTCATCCCAAGGAATAACCTGATACTCATCAATAATTGATCCCTGATATTTGAATTCAACAGGTGCACCATAAACAACACCAATAGTTTGACCTGCCCAACCACCTTTTATCTTATCCTTTAGTTGTTCAGTGGTTAATGAAGTTGTTAAACCTTCAATATTGCTATTTTCACCGGTTGCATTATTATTCTTATTAGAGCAAGAAGCTGCTAAGAGGCTAAAACCAATGGCTGTTACCAAGAGGAGCGATACATTTTTTAATTTAATTCTCATGATGTTAATAGACGATTTAGTAGCTTGTATATACACTTAATTCAGTAATTGAAGTGAAACCTGAAACATTCTTTGTGTATTTGTTCCAGTGATCCTGTATCATTGCATCACCAATAATCCTGATACCTTTAGTGGTTACAGGGTCAAAAGAGATTACATATTCGGCAAAATGGGGCTGAATAAATACAATATCAGATGCAGGCAAAGAGGGATTTATTTCCACAAAACCAACTGAAATCCATTTGCCTGCATCATTCAGATATTGTACATTCAGAGAAGTAAACCAACCACCAAACTCCTCCATTCCACCTGTATTGAAGACCAATGAATTTATGGTCTTTGGTTCTTTCCATCCATAGCCATAGTAGTCTACTTTTGGAAGCTTTGACTTCGCAGCAAGGGAATAAAATACCGACCCCGGCCCACCTGTTATTCCGTCATTAATTACATTTACATCCTTTGCATAAAGTGAAAATCCGAATGTATGCCAGCATGAATCGAGCACTTGCTCATTCAGATGCCTGATGTTTGCATAGATGGTATCAGCGACAGGAGCTATATTAGTGGATCTCACCAATAGGTTAAAGGTCCTTGTAGTTTTTTCTTTTCCATTATCCAATTGAAGGGTTACCTCGTACTTACCGGGTTTATCGGGTGTGCCGGTTATTCTTCCCTTATTAAAGGAAACTCCATTTGGTAGTTTGCCCGAAATTATACTCCAATTGTATCCCTGGTTCGAAGGTGTGTAGAATGTATAATCAACAGGTTTGCCGGCTTCCATTTTTGGTAATGGTCCAAGATAGAACTCAACCGGTGCATTATATACGGCATCGGTGTTAATTGTTATAACTTCCTTTCCTGCAACTCCGCTTACTTTTCCACCTTTCAGTATAATGAGATCTACTGCTGCCTTTACAGTTTGATCTATGATGTCGTTGATTTTGGCATCAGGAAGATCGTGGCGTGTAATATTTATATACTTGTTGTTAAAGGGCATTGTCCAACCTTCAATTGGTAAATAAAGATTGGAAGGCAAGCCTTTCATACCATTTATAATACCCAACAGACCTGCCACAGTCGCAGCCTGGTTGTCAGCATCAAATCCCATAGCACATGAAAGGTCAAGCGTTCTTTGGAAATCACCCTCACCATAAAGCATAGCCAGTATTGCGCAAGCCCCGTTAAGATTGGCATTCCAGATAGTCTTGGTAAGGTCAGGTTCATTTACATAGTATTTGTCAGCCATAACTTTCCACGCAGCTTTCCAGTCATTAGGATATTTTGCATGAAGTGCAATCATTTCCCTCACCGTAGTTGCATACCGTCCGGTAGGAGGGAGGGATTCAAGGCCAATATTAATAAGCTTTTTTACATCGCTTTCAAAGAATGCGGCTGCGTACATTGCACCATAATGAATCGTTGGTTCCACTCCCCATTCATCGCTGGTGATTCTGGCTGCCCATTCTGATTTCGAAGCAGCATACTTAACCATTCCGGGAGCAGTAAATGCCCAAATCTCATTAATTAACTGAGGATCTATCTGATACCAATGCGGATTGAGTTCCTTACTTCCAGTGAAAGGAGGGGTATAGCCAAAATGCATTAATCCCAAAGCAGCCCTGTTTGCCAGCCAAACCCTGTCGCGTACATGATACATCCATGCGTCCCTGAGCTGTTTATAAGAAGGCTCCGGTCCATATTTCTGCATTTGCAACAGATACATGTATTCAACATCGGTGTCATCATCAGAGAATGCCCCGTCATATTTAGCAAGTTTATCGAGATTCTTGCTGTAGCCGTATGGCCAATTCTCAGGACCCGGTGCTTCAACATACTTATTTTCATGCGGTAGCCCGTAGATATTTCCAATCATTTGTCCTATCCATGCCGCAGCAATTTTATCATGCAGCTCGTTCATGGTAATTTTCTCCGGTTTGCCGGCAAAAACACCTAATGACACCGACACTAAAACCAATAAAACACTTAGCTTAAATACTCTTTTAACCATTATCTTTTATCACTTTATAATTAAATTGCTCAAACTATGAATAGGATCCGGGTAGTTCGTTATTTATATGTAACCCAGATTCTGTACCAGCTTAGAGTTAGCGCTTAATGCGGTTTGTGGTATTGGGAATAATTTTGCAGTAGCACCTGAAGCAGGCTTATTCCACCATGTATAACCCCAAACGCCAAATCTTATCTGATCCTGACGGCGACGACCTTCCCAGGCAAACTCTCTACCGAATTCATCCAATAGTTCCTGATCGTTAATGTCGCCAATATCATAAGGTTGCAAACCGGCTCTAGTTCTTATCATCTGAAGTTCGGGATCGTTAATCATTTCGCTTGTTCTACCAAGGCGATACAGAGCTTCAAATTTTGTATACAATACATCAGCATACCTGAAGAGAACAAAGTCGTTTTCCATATCGGTAACATAGTATTCCAGGTCTTTCTGATACTCATACTTGCAGCATCTGGCACCTTCCCATTTCTTCCTAGCACGGTAGTTGTCGATAGTTGGCTTATACTCAAACCATGTTGTATCGCCATTTTCTACAAAATAGATTGGATTGCCGTTCATATCATATTGCTGTCCGAAAAGAAAAGAATTACGGCGAATATCTTCTTCTGCGTATTTATTGAAGAAATCAGGCTCAAGTACAAATCCATCCCACATTTCACCTTTGAATCCAAAAGTAGCACGACTTGCATCATTTAAGGTCAAAGTGTACCAGTATAATCTGTCCTTTGTATAAACCGAGTGGTTTGCAATTACAAATATATTTTCAGAAGAACTTTCATTATGTATTTTGAAGTTTGCGAAGTAATCAGGTTCCAGACTATAAGCATTGAGATCAATAACCTGGTCGCAAGCGGTAACGGCATCAGCATATCTGTCAACACCTGTCCATTCCTTTGAATTCAGGTAAAGTTTTGCAAGCAGGGTATAAGCCATTCCCTTAGTTACACGGCCATAGTATTCATCAGTAGGTTCAGCTTGCAGGATATTTACATTATCAAGAATTTCTTGCTCAATGAAATTGAAGATGAACTTACGGTCTTTTTGTTCGGGAAGTTCTTTATCAGTGAAGTCAATTGTAAACGGTACGTTGCCCCAGTTGTCAATTGCCCAATAGTAGAATAGTGATCTGAGTATTTTTATTTCCGAAACGATTCTGTCCTTACCCTCGAAAGCAATCTCTGATTGTTCTGTCTCATAGATTACTTCGTTACAGGCGCTAATTCCTTCAAAAACATACTCCCACGACTGTCTTAATATTTTATTGGTTGAATTGAAGCGATGAGTATGAAGTTCGTCCCATCGGCCTTGTTCCCACCATAAACCATCATCACGACCCGGAATAACTAGTTCGTCTGATGCATTTTCCATCAACGACCATAAGCGTTGTTCTTCAGGAAAGCGCTGCAACTTAGTGTATGCCCTTCCTGCATTCATCAACACGTCCTGTTCTGTTCGGAAGAAATCGTCAAGGGGAATGCTTGAATAAACATCCTCGTCAAGATCAGTACATGAAGTTGACAATCCAAGTGTGAGGGCCGAAACTATCGATATAATTTTAATTCTGGTATTCATGGCTAAAATCATTTTTTAATTGAAGGTTACATTTACACCAAGGGTAATCAGCGTAGTGCGGGGATAGTATGATAAGTATTCAATACCCGGCGTTAGTCCGCCAAGGTTTACTTCAGGATCAATTCCCTGATATCCTGTCAGGCAGAATACGTCCTGAGCTGTAGCATAAACCCTGATTCCTGATATGTGCTTAACATTCACAGGCATATTATATCCAATAGAAATGTTATCCAGTTTCAGGAAGGTAGCGTCCTCAACATATTTTGAAGAATACCGTGCGTTTCCTGAAAATTCAGGTGTTTCAAATTGACTGAGCGTTACATTGTTTAAACCTAATGTACCCCAGTTTTCGTAGTATAGTCTATAGGTGTTAAGTACATCCCCTCCAATACTTGCACGCATGGAGAAACTGAGGTCAAAATCCTTATATGTAAAATAGTTGCTCCAACCAAGGGTTACATCGGGGAATGCATTTCCAATAACTTCCCAGTCGTCTGGACTTACTTGTCCAACAGGATTTGCATTTTTAAACAAATCATGGCCTAGTTCATCAAGTCCAATCCATACCGGACCGTAGAAAGTGCCAAGTGCTTCGCCTTCGCGTATTTTCTGGGCGTTTACACCAATTGAGCCGCCAATCCATCCAAGATCATAGGATTTATCGGTAAACTCCTCATTTGAAAATTTCTCAAGAATATTCTTGTTCCTGTTAGCTGTTAAGATTGTAGTCCAGTTAAAGTCCTTCTTTGAAACTACCAGTCCTTTGAGTGTAAGTTCAATACCCCTGTTACTGATAGTACCGACATTAGTAAATAGCTCTTTGTACAGATAAGGAGGCACTGATACATTATAGGTATAAAGGAGGTCGGTGCTCTTTCTGTAATAATAGTCAATTGTACCGCTTAGTCTGTTCTTTAATATTGCAAAATCAAGACCTGCATTTATTTCATGCTTGTTTTCCCATTTAAGGTCAGGATTTGGATTGCTGATAGGTTGATAGGTGTTTATCCATTCTCCATTGTAGAAAAACTTACCAGCACGCCCCATCAATAGTAATGATTTATAGTTTCCTATATCCTGGTTACCGGTAACACCGTATCCTACACGAAGTTTAAGATCATTAACCCAGGCAACTTCGCTCATGAAATCTTCGCGATTAATTCTCCAACCTGCACTGATTGAAGGGAACCAACCCCATTTGTGATTGTCGCCAAAGCGGGATGATCCTTCACGTCTCAGGGAGATTGCAGTTAAGTACTTTTCATCATAATTGTACATTACCCTTCCGAAGAATGAAATGAGTCTGCTTTTTTCACGATAAGATCCCATTTCGGCAGTGCCTTCTGAAAGTGCTATTCCGGCTCCTATATTATTTGGTCCGTAAATGTCAGTATCAAATCCTGAATTTATCATGTACGAATCATTCATCTCAACCTCTTCAAAAGAGTATCCTGCCAGAGCCTGCAAATTGTTCTTGCCAAATGAACCTGTATAATTGACTGTGCTTTCATATTGGATATCACTGCTTCTGCCATTGCTTATTTCAGCTTCTCCATTTGAACCAAGGCGACTGGGATAGTATTTTGTACGGTAAGAGAAATCCTCCCAATCTGATTTCTCAATAGATATAAGGTT
This sequence comes from uncultured Lentimicrobium sp., assembly GCA_964547915.1. Lineage (GTDB taxonomy): Bacteria > Bacteroidota > Bacteroidia > Bacteroidales > Lentimicrobiaceae > Lentimicrobium. The sequence continues at coordinate 9,913 of CAZJPP010000009.1, read as the reverse complement.
AACCCAATTGATTGAGTTACTGAGTTTTAATGAGGCACGTAAATTTCCGCCGGCATCATTTGTCTTACCTGTACGGATGCGCTCATTGAGCATAGCAACCGGATTATAATAATCCATCCCTGATATCAGCGTGTAACCGCCGGTATAAGTATTGCCCGGATCATAAATGGGTGACGTCGGGTTTCTTATGAAAGCCTGATAGAAAAGATCGTAGTTTGCAGGACTATAATTGCGCATTCCATAACTCAAGTTGTAATCCAGGGTAAGGAGGTCGCCAAGTGCCATCTGCTTAATGTTCGTCTTAAGAAGATATTTGTCGGATTGGTTATCTTTCAATAAGCCTTCAGTCTGGTTTACGAAAATTACAGTACGGTGAGAGAAGTTCTCATTACCGCCTGAAATAGCTAAATTGTGAGTATGCCCGATTGGAACCGGACGAGTAATTTCTTTAAACCAATCAGTTTCAGCACCATATAAACTACCTGCTTTTTCAGGTGCGTATTTCTCAATAGCTTCTTTAAACTGTGAAGCTGTGAGGTTTTCCACACTTCTTGGGGCAACCTGTGCACTTATGTATCCGGAGTACTCAATTTTACTTTCGCCTCTTGCAGCTCTTTTTGTTGTAATAATGATTACACCATTAGAACCACGTGTACCATAAATAGCAGCAGCAGCGCCATCCTTAAGTACATCAACTGATTCAACTTCTTCGAAGCTCACGTTCTTAAGGTCAGCACCGGCAATTCCATCAACAATAATAAGTGGTCCTTGTCCTGAAGTAAGTGTGTTAGTACCACGAAGTAGAATTTGGTAGCCCGATTGGGGGTCAGCCCCGTCGGGTTTTGTAATTGACAATCCTGCTACCTTACCTTGCAACATACCAATAGGATCATTGTAAGATCCTTTGTTGAAGTCATCTGCTTTAATTGAAGCTATAGAACCCGTAACCTCCTTTTTAGTAGTAAGTCCGTATCCTATGACTACTAACTCATCAAGTGATTCAACATTGGGAGACAGCCTGACATCAATAGTCGTTTTATTGGAAATTTCTATTTCCTGTGAAACATAGCCGACAAAACTGTAGACTAAAGTTGCGCCTTTAGGTGCATCAATAGTATATTTCCCGGCAATATCTGTAATGCTGCCGGTTTGAGTGCCTGTTACAACGATGTTAACACCCGGCAGGGATTCTCCATTTGAACCGTCAGATACCTTCCCAGAAATTCTTATGGTGTTTGATCCTTGCCCAAATATGTTAAGGGAGAAAAGCAAGAAACACAAAGTCATCAAAAGACTTGGGAACGTGTATTTCACTTTATTCATGATATTATGGTTTATTTGTTGTTTTTATTTTTCTACTTCGAGAGAAGCAAGTTCTGAGCGGTAAGGTATAGATGACTGTGCACCCATGCGGGTAACCGTAATAGCTGATGCTTTAGCGGCCATCTGCACTGCTTCGAGAATGCTTTTACCCTCTGATAATCCAACACATACAGTTCCACAGAAAACGTCGCCGGCGGCAGTTGTATCAATTGCCTCTACTCTTACAGCTTCTACAAACTGGTAATTGTCGTGTTCCTTAATCAATGCACCCTGTGCTCCCAGAGTTATTACCACAATATCCACACCCTTATCACTGATAATTTTAGCGGCTTGCTTTGCTGATTCCAAATCTGTTACCTTTATTCCGGAAAGTATTTCGGCTTCGCTCTTATTAGGTATGATGATATAGAGGTTCTTCAACAGTTTGTCAGAAAGTGCCCTTGCCGGTGCCGGATTAAGAATCACTTTAACACCTTTGTTATTTGCCATTTCAGCAACATATTCCACAGTGTCAATAGGAATCTCAAGCTGCATTAATACAAGGTCGCTGCTTTCAATCTCTTCAGTTGCCTTATCTATATCAGCTCTGCACAAAGAGGCATTAGCCCCTGATGCAACCACTATGCAATTTTCGCCAAAGGAATCTACGGTGATAAGCGCAACGCCTGATGGATTTTTGCTATCTGAAAAGATATAATCTGTTTTTATGTTCTCGGCATTATACAATGTTACTGATTGTCTTCCGAAAACATCATTTCCTGTTTTTGATATAAGTGTGACGTTTCCACCTAAACGTGAAGCTGCAACGGCCTGGTTCGCACCTTTACCACCGGGATTCATGAAGAACTCCCCACCTAAAATAGTTTCTCCCGGTATTGGTAACCGGTCTGCCTTTATAACCATGTCGGTATTGCAACTTCCGACAACTACTATTTTCTTTCTTTGCATGTATTTAATTATCTGTTTGAGAGTTACAAAGCTATAGCAAGGTATTGTTAAAAAAAGCCAAAAAGTTATGTCAATCTGTAATTATAAAACGGGTATTTGCTTAGGTGAATAATCTTAAAGAGCACTAAATCAAATGATTAAATAATTCAATTTATGCTAGGATTATAGAATTATAACATTATCTTTGGACGGGAAATAAAAAATCATCAGCATAAATCCTTCTACTATATATGGAAAACCTTTTCATTGAGCTCATGCAGGCATCAATTGCTTACAGAAACATAATTGGAGCAATTGACTAAGTATATTTTTTGCAAAGGAATTGATAAAAGTTGAATTACGTTTTTTGAACCGACACATTAATAATAAGTAGCTGAAGAATATTATATATGACCAAGTTTGAAGCCCTGATAAACCTTATACACTCAATGAGTCAGGCAGAGAAAAAAGCATTCACAAGTAAATTCTGCAAGAAAAAGGTGACCACTGAGTATGTCCTTTTATATAATGCTATAGAGGAAGGTGCCGGACAAACACCTTCGGAAATAAGGAGTTCATATTCGATTAAAGGCAAGAGTGCAAATTTTGAAACCACAGTTAAATATCTAATGAGCCTGTTGCTGGATATTTTGCTCGATCTTCGAAAAGAACAAGATAGCTTTTATTCACTTTTTAACAAGATACTTAAGGCCAGGGTACTTTTTGAGAAGTCCTTATTCGACGAGAGTTTTGAATTGTTGCATAATGTAAAAAAGCAAGCTACTAAATTTGAAAATTATTATGCATTACTGTTAGCCGGAAGAATAGAACTTGAGTATTTACAGATACTTAATTTTCCCGATACCGACGAAAAAATGCTTCTGAAAAAGCAATTCGATGTTAATGAATCACTCAAGTATTTAAGAAAGATAAATGAGCAGTCTTCATTATACGAGATATTGAAACACCGTATAGCAACCAAAGGATATGCCAGGTCACAAAAAGAAAAGGATGAGCTGAATGATCTGGTATATAGCGAATTAAGTATAGTGGCATCATTTGGTCCCGAGAATTTTGAGATATCAAAGTTGCACCAACTCTTCCAGTCGAATTACCTTATCAGTGTGGGTGATTATGAATCAGCTCTCCGGTCTTACGCGGAATTGAACAATCTTTTTGAGCAAAACAAGCACTTATGGAGTAGTCCTCCGGTTTATTATGTTCAATCACTTGAAGGTATTCTCGAAAGCTTGAGAAGTATTCGCAACTATGAGAGTATGCCGCAATTCATAAACCAGCTGAAGAAAATTGAAAGCAATTCCATTGACTTCGATCTGCATGTGCAATGCATTGTCTATTTATACGAATTGTTTCCAATGCTTGATAAAGGAAATTATTTAGCTGCTGCACAACACATGGAAAACAACCGCGCTAGGATATACAACAACTTCCAATCGTTTAGTCTAGCCAGGCAAGCAGAAATAAGTTTATACACTGCTCTTATACTTTTTGGCAATAAGCAATATTCTAAAGCTTATAAATTCCTCAGTCAAATAATTATACGAGGAAAAAACTATTATTACCTGCCTTTATACCGAACTATAAGGCTTGTGAACCTCATGATACTTTACAAATTGGGGGATTTTGACCTTATTCACTATGAAATCAGATCGATTAAACGAGATCTCTCAGGTTCGGTTAAAGGATATAAAATAGAAAAGATTTTTTTGAAGTTCCTGCTGAGAGAATTGCCTTCATCATTGAGAAAGCGTGAGCTACTATGGGAAAAGTATAACGCCGATTTTAGTGCATTGCAACACGATGTTTATGAGCAGCAAGTACTTCACATCTTTGATTTTACAGCATGGGTTGAAGCTACAATAAAGAAGGTAAGCTTATCGGAGATTATTGCTGTAAGAAATTCTCCGGCCCTGGTTTCAGGTACGTCGGTATAGAATTTATTGGTATTTTTGGTCTGATATAAATTAGTAGTAAAGTTAGAAATACATTAAAATTAACTAACAATACACTTACGATAAGCGTAATTTAAGAGTAAGTTTACCGTAATTTTACCGTAAGTGAACCGTATCTGTAAATATAATTTATCCTTTTTTATTTTCCATTTTCAAATAAACCTTTAATTTTACTTTGGTGATACTGCTTAAGGATAGGGTGCAGTAAAACAAAGGGAATACAAATTCAAAAGGAATCTTGTACCCTCATGTTCAAAAGGAAAGGACAGATAATTAAACTACTCAATGACTGAAAACGTAATCGTATACTATTTTTCAGGAACGGGTAACTCAAAAAATGTGGCCGGTTGGCTATATGATTATGCCAATAGGACAGGCGCAAAATGTGATTTGGTTAGCATTTCCAATCTGCAGAATCCAATAGAAAGCCCCCCGGATGATGCCTTAATTATTATTATTTCTCCGGTGCACGGTTTCAATTATCCGCCATTAGTTTTAAAGTTCATTACGCGATTTCCAAAAGGAAAAAGCAGAATTGTATTAATGTGTACCAGAGCAGGGATGCTCATTGGGAAGTATAATCTCCCTGGTGTGAGTGGCTTGACTTTCTATTTTTCGTCTTTAATCTTGACTTTAAAAGGGTACAAGATATCAGGAATGATACCTGTTGATCTTCCTTCAAACTGGATATCATTTCATCCGGGATTGAATCGTCCTACTGTCGATGTTCTATATCAGAAAAATCAAAAGAAAGTTAAAATACTGGCTGAAAGGATTTTTACGGGTAAAAATGTTTGGAGAGGACTGCGGGATATTATTCAGGATATTATAGTGATGCCGATTTCTCCCGCCTATTACTTAGTTGGCAGGTTTTTATTGGCCAAAACTCTGTATGCTTCAAGAGACTGTGATGATTGCGATATATGCCTTAAGGCTTGTCCAGCGAAAGCGATTATTAAGATTGACAACAGAATGTACTGGACATTTCGGTGTGAAAGCTGCATGAAGTGCATTGCCAATTGTCCCAAACAGGCAATTGAAACAGCTCATGGATTTGTCATTGGATATATATTTCTTGCATCAGCGGTTACAGGGTCTCTTTTGCTCTTATTTGAGAAGTATGTTCTTTCAATTGAAAGCTGGTTCATACAGTGGCTTGTTGAAAGTGCAATTATCATCTTTTTCCTGGGCGTGGCATATCGGGTTATGCATTACCTAATGCGTTTTAAGTGGATTGAAAGGATGATGGTTTACACATCGCTGACAAAATTTAAGTTTTGGGGTAAAATCAGGATCAGGTATTATAAGCATGGCAATCCGGTTGCTAAGTGATAACCAGATAGTGTTTGTATTTGTGTTTAATAGGTAGTCGGTAAAAGACTTTCAGAGAGCTGGCCAATGGATGGTTCTATTCAGTTGTTCCTCAAAAAGTATTGATGCCTGATGGAAACTCCTATGAAGGAATAGGGCTTGCACCTGATATTTATATCAAAAACACTATACAAGAGATGGAAGTGGGATTAGATAAGACATTGGAGGAAGCAATAAAGGCGCAGAGGTAAATTGAGATTTTATTTACCATACAGAGGTTATTTATATTTGAAGACTTATTGCTTTAGTAAAATTTTATTTCGGATTATGCAACAATTGTGTAAGAATATTCGTTAACTTTGCAAAACAAAGTACTTTTCGATGAAAGAAGAAAAAGATTACCTACGTGATTTGGCAGAGATTCGTTCTATGATGGAGCGGTCTTCAAAGTTTCTTTCCCTTTCAGGATGGGCGGGGGTATTCGCCGGAGTAATCGCACTTGCTGGCGCTTTTATTGCTTGGAAGGTTCTTGATTTCAACCCTGACAGCTTTATCTATACTTATAGTTCGCCGGATGGTTCAGGCTTGACCAAAGTTTTTTTTCTGGCAATTTCAGTACTTGGATTGGCATTGGTGTCTGCTTTTTTTGATTCTTATCGCAAAGCCTCAGGGAAAGGGGAGAGGGCCTGGAATACTACTTCAAAACGGATGCTAATCAATATGTTGATACCGCTTACTACTGCCGGGATACTGATTGTGATTCTTGTTATTAATGGACTAGCTGGCTTAATTGCACCTTTAACATTGATATTTTATGGAATTTCGCTATATAATGCCGGTAACTATACTTTTAAAATTATAAGAGTATTGGGATTGGTACAAATTACTATAGGTTTAATTAACTGCATTTTTATTGAGTTTGGTCTGCTCTTTTGGGCAATTGGCTTTGGTTTAAGTCATATAATTTATGGTATTTACATGTTTAGGTTTGAGAAGTGAAATTTTCTAGTATCAACGGTTTAAATAAAATCTTCGAAAGTCGTATCAGACTCGGGATTATGTCAGCGCTCTCAGTGAATGACATGGTCGATTTTAATTCATTGAAGGAGTTTCTTGATGTGACTGATGGCAATTTGGCCAGTCATTTGAAAGCATTAGAAAAAGAAGAATATATATCAGTTGAAAAGAGCTTTATAGGTAAGAAACCTAACACAAAATATGCAATTACAATGAGAGGAAAGAAGGCATTTGAAGATCACTTGAAAGCATTAGAGAATTTAATTAAATCGCAGCATTAGATATTTTTTTTATCAATTTACTTTGTAATTCAAAGTACTTTTAACATCTCAATCAAATGGAAACACAAGAAAAATCTATTATCGAAAATGTGGGTCAGTTTATCCGTAAATCGGTGACCTTGAAACTATTATCAATCTTTGTTCTAATGTTATTGCTAATGATACCTATGGAATTTGTGAGGAGTCTGATATATGAGAGGGAGACATACCGGCAGACCGCAATAACAGAGGTTAGCAATGAATGGGCAAATGAGCAGCATCTTTATGGCCCTGTATTAACGATTCCAATTCAAAAGCAGGTTATTATTGACGATAAGACTAAAATGGTAAGAGAACAGGTTCATTTGCTACCCTCACTACTCAATATAGAGGGAAACATAGAGCCCAAGTCTCTAAAGCGTGGAATATACGAGGTTGTGGTTTACGATTCAAAGATTTCATTTACCGGAAGTTATATAGGGATGCATAAGTACCTGAATGATTTGAAAGGTTATGAGATATTATGGGATGAGGCTTTCCTTACTGTGAACATTAGTGATTTACGTGGAATCAAAGATAAAGTACAGATTAATTGGAATGGAAGAGAAATTTATGTTGAACCGGGTTCGAGGATTCCTTCACTTATAGGCTCAGGAATAACTGCAGACAATCTTAATATCGGTGTGTCAGACACATCTGGGCTGAATTTCTCATTTGATCTTCATTTGCAGGGAAGCCGGTATTTAGGTTTCCTGCCACTGGGTAAAGAAACCAATGTGAAACTATCATCTACATGGCCTGATCCGAGTTTCACTGGTTCTTTTCTGCCTGATTACCGCACAGTAACAAAGAGTGGGTTTAACGCATTCTATAAGATTCTTGAGTTGAACAGGAATTACCCGCAATTCTGGATTGGTGACATGAACATAGAGAATATCCGCGAAAGCGATTTTGGCGTTAACTTATTATTACCTATGAATGATTACCAAAAGTCAACACGCTCTGTCAAATACGCCTTGTTGGCGATTGCTCTTACTTTTCTAGCTTTCTTTTTGGTTGAGATCTTTAACAGGAAGAAAGTACATCCATTCCAATATATACTCATTGGCCTTGCGTTGTGCTTGTTCTATACATTACTGATTTCAATTTCAGAACATACAAACTTTGACATTGCATACTTAATAGCCAGTTTGTCGGTCATAACACTGATAGGCTTGTATGCAAAAGCAATTCTTGAAAGCGTTAAGCAAACTCTTGTTTTGGTGGGAGTTATGGCACTTACATATTTATTTGTGTATATCACTATTCAGCTCCAGGATTATGCCTTACTAATAGGTAGTTTGGGCTTGACCAGTATCCTTGCTTTGACTATGTATATAACCAGAAAGATAAACTGGTATGATCTAAGCACAATGAGAGATTGATTATAAAACGCTAAATACTTTTAAATCCTAAGATAATATCTAACCTTAAAACTTCATTAGTATGACTTCAATAATCAGAATATACAACACAGACAAATCGCAAAAAACACTGCTACAACTAGCAATTGATGCAGTAGTTCTTGCTTTGATTATTTTAATCGTGCCTCTGGTAGCGACCATTGTAACTGATGAGATGCAGTGGAATGTAGCCGATTTTATAATAGCCGGTTTATTCTTGTTTATTTCATTCTTTGCCTATAAGGTGCTGGCACTTAAATCAAACATGATGTATAAAATAGCTACGGTAATTACTGTATTAACAGCACTTTCCCTTATTTGGATAAATCTGGGAGTTGGACTGGTTGGAAGCGGTATGAATATCCCAAACTTATTATACGGAGCAATACCGGCAATTGGAATACTTGGTGCTATATCAGTGAAATTCAAACCATTGGGCATGGCTATGACTCTATTTGTAATGGCAATACTAAATGCGATAATGGCGGTGATTGCGGTTATTGGCAACGACTACTATTCGGGTGCTGATGCTACTTTGCAGATAATAATGCTAAATGGTTTCTTTATAGTTCTTTGGGCAGCTGCAGGGCTTCTTTATAGAAATGCACGGAAGTATTGATAAATGATTGAAAACTTGGTTGTTGTAATTGCGTTGTCTTGTATGGGGCAACGCAATTATTATAATAGGACATTATATTCCCAGTAATACCCCCATCCTCAATATCGGGTTATTATATGGTGATAGTGGATCTTCGATAACATCCCAGAGTGCCATTATATAAAAATAAGCTCCTGAAGAGATGCGTTGTTTGTATCCTCCTCCAAGGAACAAGCCGTCAACATTAGCGTGGGCAGGATCTCTTATAAACTGACCTCCAATTATCTGCACATCATCATAATTGTATCGCAACCTCTCATACTCTGCATGAAGGAAGATATTCTCAAAAACACTGAATCGGGTATATACACTAGCTCCGTAAATATTGCTTTTTAAATCGAATCGGTTATTTGTAGTTTGGTCGAAGTAAAAGTCCTTGTATTTGTAATACTTATAGGTAAGGCCAATTCCGGCTTCAAGTCTGTCGGTTACCCGATATCCTACTACAGGGGAAACTTCTATAAATGTAACAGTGCCAAATTGCAGCCCAAGGCCACCGCCAAAAACCAGCCTTTCTTTAAATGGTTTGTCCTTAACCTCTGATTGATCGCTGCTTTTTTGAGCAAATGTGGTACTACTTAATAGAAATGAAAGTAATAATAGTAATGTGCAGTAATAGGTTCTCATAGACTGGCATTATTTTAGGATAAAATTAGCATATGGGAGTTAAAGAAGCAAGTGAGTATGTGGAAATTTGCTCAATTTTCCACAATCATTAAACCTTTGGAAATATAAAATGTTGTAAATCAGAAGACAAGAAGTGTTCTAAATTTGATAATCGGATTAGATTAAAGAATTAGAGTATATCATAAGTACAGAGGACTCATTGGGGAAGAAGCACTAAATTGATTAAAGTGAGTCGGATTATGAAAATGAGGGAGAGAATACTCTGACGCGTAACATCCTAGAAATCAACAGTTGTATGAACACAGTAATTGGCCTTTGAAAAAATCTTCAAAATTTTTTAGAAAAACGTTTGGAGATGTTACAAAAGGGTGTACT